>DATHOJ010000083.1:0-127343 GCA_035485055.1 Bryobacteraceae bacterium | reverse complement strand
GGCGGACTTGACGATTTATGTGATCGACGTTGCCGCAGGTGAAAAAATTCCTCGCAAAGGTGGCCCAGGGATTACACGCTCGGATCTACTGGTGATCAATAAAACGGATTTAGCTCCACTAGTGGGCGCCAATCTCGACGTAATGGAAGCAGACACTATCCGAATGCGAGCGGGACGGCAGTTCATTTTCACCGAGTTGAAGAACGGCATAGGCGTCGAGGAGATTGCCCGGTTCATCATCGACCAGGGCGGATTAGCAAAGTCGGCCGCGTAGCAAGCCCGCTAGCGCCGTTTAGAGAGTGCTACTTGGACTGGAAGATAATCAAGTCTCACCACGCGCTGCCGTCCGTTCTTGAGGACACCAGAGGCGCTGTGCCGAGAGAAATAGGTCTTCGACCCGAAGAGCCCCGCTGGCCTGCTCTTTTGGCTCTCCTGGCCATGGCGGCCTCTATTATGCGTTGCCGTGCCCGTTGACAGTTGGCCCGAATTGGCTGGTGTTGATCCTTGTTGCCGTGTTAGCGGCACCCGCGGTTGTGTTCAATGGTCTGGGGAGCCGGCGGATGAGACTGATCTTTGGTTATGCGGCAAACGCTGTTGTGACTGTCTCGACTATTGCATCTCTTTTCCTGCTGATTTCACGTTTGCCGAAGCATAAGGAATCGCCGCCTGAGTTGCTGATTTCCGCCGGAGCGTTGTGGATCTGCAATATTCTAGTCTTTGCCTGCTGGTACTGGACGTTGGATGCCGGTGGACCCCACCGGCGAGACCTTCAAGACTCCCACGCGGACGGAGCGTTTCTTTTCCCTCAGATGGCGCTGGATCCGCAGTTGCGCCGTGAAATGGGCGAGGAGCAGTGGCGCCCCGGCTTCGTTGATTATCTGTTTCTCGCATACAACACCAGCACCGCCTTTTCGCCCACAGATGTACCGGTGCTCTCGCGCTGGGCCAAGGTTCTGATGATGGTTCAAGCAACCATCTCGCTCGCCACTGTTGCACTGCTGGCCGCGCGCGCCGTGAATATTCTCTAAAGACATCCTTTCTATGGTGCAGCTAGATTAAGTTATACGAAGCAGCAACTGCTATTTTCCATGATCGCCGCCTAGCACGATCCTTTCCTTCCTTCCGCATGGCTTGGAGCGGTCTGCTGGCGCTCCTGGCCCTAATGGCGGTGACCGCGTGGTCCGTCTGAACGAAGAGAACCGCTCGCGGGCCCAACGCTGGGTTCCTCAACAACGGTGCGTACGGCCCTGGTAGTGATGCGTCAACGAGGCTGGACAGATCTTTTCCCGGGTGTGCAAGAGCCTGGGCCAACGCATTCCGCCCCACCAACCCCGTTGCCCCTGGAATCAGGACCTTCATGTCGAGCACGCTGCTATTAAGCACGGAGTACGCCCGGTGTTGCCACTTCCACTGCTTTGTATGTGCCGTTCATCTCTGTTTCTCTCTCTTTCGTATTCGCCGAAGGCCCCAAGGAAAAGCCCTTTGTTCTTCTCTTGAATCGTCTGAGTTATTGTTTCCTTCGTCCCTCATGGTGCGCCAGGCTCGTAGAGTGAAGGCTATTGGGCCGTTTTGCCGCCGTCAACGAGGTAGGACGCGCCTGTGATGAATGATGCCTTGTCGGAAGAGAGAAAGGCGACGGCCTGCGCGACCTCTTCTGGTTTCCCAACCCGTTTAAGTGGTACCGTCGAGGCTAATCCGGCCTTTCTTTCGGCAGTCCTAGTGAAGCGACTCAGCATAGGCGTCTCGATGGGGCCGGGAGCGATGGCATTCACGCGGACGCCCGTCCCTGCCGCTTCCAGCGCCGCTGATTTCGTGAGTCCCTCGACGGCATGTTTGCTGGCGGCATAGACAGAAGCGCCCGCCGCGCCTGTGTGCCCGTATGTGGAGGATATGTTCACGATGCTGCCGTTATTTTGTGGCAGCATCACACGTAATTCGTGCTTCATGCTCAATAACGTGCCGAGCACGTTAGTATCGAAAGTTGCCGCGTAGCTGTCCGAAGTTTGCTCCGTTATAGGGCCGGGCGCGCCTTCGGTACCGGCAGCGTTTACAGCGATATCCAGACGACCAAATCGCTCTACGGTCTTGTCGATCAGGTTTCGTACGTCTTCTTCGCGGCGCACATCGGCGCGGATGAACTCGGCTTCCGCACCTTCCTTACGAATTTCAGTGACGAGCTTTTGACCTTCTTCCTCGCGCCGGCCGGAAACAACAACCTGAGCACCCTCTTTGGCAAACGAAAGTGCCGTCGCCCGTCCGATTCCCGTTAGTGCACCTGTAACTAAAACAACTTGGGTATTCATTGAGTTTCTCCTTGAAACGTTCTCTGCTTAATTCCGAATCTTTCAGGCAACGATTTGCCGGCTTCCCACCAGCCCGGGGTTTATGCCATACGCACTCGATGTGAATTCGTCGATGATCTGACTAAGTTCATAGGAAAGCCAACACTCCTCGAAAGGACCAATTCGCTCATGGCAGATCTTCCGCCATGGGGCAGTCAGCGCTTCGGCAATCAAAACAACTCATGAACGCAATGCACGATCTCCTCAATCTGAAACGACCATCACCGTCGCATGCGTTCTTACGGGTGATGGGTCCCCCATTCTCCGTCGATTAGACTTGCGGTCAGGCGTTCATTCCACCATCAACGGTAATGTTCGAGCCGGTCATGTACGAGGACTCCGGACCGGCGATGAACGCAACCGCGGCGGCGATCTCGTCGACATGCCCGTAGCGATCGAGTGCAGTCGCGGCCTTCTGAGGCACGGCCCAATCACCCGATGCGGGATTCAAATCCGTGTCGATCGGACCTGGCTGGACGTTGTTAACCGTAATACCCCGGCTCCCCAGCTCTCTGGACAACGCCTGAGTGAAGATCTTTACGGCTCCCTTCGTGGCCGAGTAGGCAACGAGCCCCGGTGTTTGGACACGGTCGCCCACGGCCGATCCGATCGAGATGATCCGGCCGCCTCTCTTCATGTGCTTCAACGCCGCCTGAGTTGTCGCCAGTATGCCACGGACGTTGATGTCGATCACACGATTCATCTCATCGAGCGTGGTCTCCTCGAACGTTTTTGGAATGGCCGTGCCAGCGTTGTTGACGAGTACATCCAGCCGGCCGAACGTCGCTACCGTCTTTTCAACCGCGCGCCTGACAGCTTCGACGTCGGCGGCGTCGGCTTGGATCGCAAGAGCCTTTCCCCCATCGCGTTCAATCGCTTTAACCACAGCGGACGCCGCGCCAGCGTCCTTTGCGTACGTGATGACCACACTGGCTCCATCATTAGCAAGCCTTCTAGCGATCGCTGCGCCAATGCCGCGCGAACCACCGGTAACGAGTGCGACTTTTTCGGTTAGTGTCGACATATGATCTCCTTTTTGTGTAATTTGATCGTACTTCTCGCAGTCTTAGGAACAATGAGTCTCCGATTCGCCGTCGATTAGGCTTGCACGCACTCGAAACACATTCGTCGATGATCCGTGTACACGCGAAGCTCGATTCATTGGACTGCCAATCCTTCAGTGTTGCGTCTTCGAACGCCCCTTTCTTGCGCGATACCAAGCTTGCGCATCCGATACAGCAAAGTCGTGCGGGGCAAGCCCAGCCGAACGGCGGCGCCATTGCACCCTGCCACTACCCCGCCGCTCTGCCGCAGTGCTTCGAGGATGTGATCCCGCTCTACTTCATCAAGGGTGCGGGTCCACGTAAGCGGATCACCTGCGACCGTGCGTTTGAGCTCTCCGAGCGGGATTTCCAGGTTCGGACCGGTGGATATGATTACGGCGCGCTCGACGACGTTCTGTAATTCTCGTATGTTGCCCGGCCAATCATGACAGCGCAAGGCTTTCATGACATTCTCCGAAATATAGCTAACCCCCTTGTTCATCCGGGACGCAAACTGGCGAACAAAGTGCCGCACTAGGAGAGGGATGTCTTCAGGACGCTCTCGCAAAGGGGGAAGTGTGATCGGAAATACATTGAGCCGGTAAAATAAATCAGCGCGGAATCGCTGTTCTCGTACCATCTGGTGTAGATCCTGATTCGTGGCTGCCACGATGCGAACGTCAACTCGTATTGTTCGGTTGCTGCCAAGCCTCTCAAATTCCTGTTCTTGAAGAACCCGTAAGAGCTTGGGCTGCAATTCGAGCGGCAAATCGCCAATTTCATCGAGAAACAGGGTTCCTGTGTGGGCGTGCTGGAAGCGGCCGCTTGTTTGAGCCAACGCTCCAGTAAAGGCTCCACGCTCGTGGCCGAAGAGTTCACTTTCCAGAAGGCCGCTTGGCACGGCCGCGCAGTTTAGCTTAACGTATGGGCCGGATTTTCGAAGGCTCTCTTCATGAATCGCCTTGGCTACGAGTTCCTTGCCCGTTCCAGTCTCGCCGTGAATAAGGACAGCCGAATCCGTGCGAGCGACCATGTGCATTGACGCCCGGACTCTTCGAAGGCCCTGGTTGGAGCCGACGAGTTCACCCTGGGGCTCCGGTGAGTCTAACGGGATGATGGTTATCGCGCCGGTGGCCATGCGGATACCGCCCCCTCCGCGGCCTCGACGCAGCCAGTGAGCAGAATGGCCATCCAAAACGCGTAGTGGAGGGCCTTAAACAGTTCGCTCTCGCATGTCATATATTTTCCTGTCTCTCATTCACCGACTCTGCTATGTGGCTACAATGTCGTTACTCCGATTCATGCCACTCCACTCGAAGGTGCAAAATAGCTTCCGTTTCACTTGTCGCTGTCAGAATCAGCATTGCCTCGCAACTTCATTGTGTTTCGCGTCCCTGTCAGATTGAACCCTGGATGGAGTTCTGCGATTGACTCAAAAGGGGCGTTGACACTCGGCGAAGTGAGTTAGGGTTTAACAGGTTGCAGAAAAGCACCTGCATCGGCGGAAGACAGGCAGGGAAGCGTGTCAACGTGGCATCAATGGTTTACCGAACCAGTAGGCCTGGCGTCCGGGCCTGGCAATGGGCAATTTCCGCGCCCGCCCTATCCAAGAAGCTCCGGTCGTTGTCGCGATGGCGCGGATGTGATAATCTTTTCGGTTCCTGCGCCCGGGTTTGTTTCTGTGATTGCGAGAACGATCTGCTGCTCAAGAGATTTCGCGATTTCTCGCGGGGTGCTTAACTCTGTCGTTGTCGGCCTCCTATATTTGTTCCTCTGCGCGCCCGCGGCGCCATCCACGCCGATATCCTCGTTCAGCGGTCTGCATCACACAGGTTGGGGCGTCAGCGATGGTGTTCCCCCGAACATCACCGATCTGGCGCAGACTGCCGATGGTTATCTGTGGATCGGAACCGCGGGCGGCTTGTACCGGTTCGACGGCGTGCGGTTCGAACGCTTCCAGCCTTTGAAAGGACAAGGTCTGCTTTCGGAAGTGATCACTGCTCTTCTGGCCCAACCCGATGGCGGATTGTGGGTTGGCTATTTGCAAGGCGGCGCAACTCTTCTGAAGGATGGCAGGCTAAGACACTTCGGTGAGAGCGACGGGCTAGCACCGCGGGTAGTGTCCATGCTTGCCAGGGATCCGACAGGGGCGATTTGGGCGGCCACAGCTCTCGGCCTCAAGCGCTTCGAAGGCTCTCATTGGGATCACATAGGATCGGACTGGAACTTTCCAGGGTCCTACGCGGAACGAGCGTACGTCGACCGCAACGGCACACTGTGGGTCTCCACTGGTTCGACGATAGTCTTCCTGCCAAAAGGAGAAAGGCGATTTCACTCGAGCGGCCTTCAGTTTCACGACTTAGTCGCCATGGCGCGAGCCCGGGATGGGGCCTTGTGGACGAGCGGAATCAATGGCACAGTGTTTCCGCTCCGGTTCGAGTCCCCCGATTCTGTGCGAAGGGGGTCACCAATCACCCTGAGGTCTATTGCCATCGCGATCGATCACACGGGTATGTTGTGGGTTCCTACCACGTCGGATGGGGTCTGGCGATTCCAGCCGCCCCCACTCACCGTGCCCTCGCGCGCAACAACCATATTCGCCGGCGATCGCTTTGCGCACAGTGATGGGCTCACAGCGAACGAGAGCATCCAGGTTCTCGAGGATTCGGAGAACAACGTCTGGATCGCCACAAGCAGTGGTTTGGACCGATTTCGTCCGGCCAAAATGAAGAGCGTCACTCTCCCTCCCGGGGCGCGCGGAGTCGTAATCAGCGCCACGGAACAAAGCGGGGTTTTCGTGAGCACCGGCGCAGTCGCTCCTGGGATTCTGCATGTCGATCGCGACAAGATGGAGCCGATCCGGGGCGCTCCGGCCTTCCTCTCCTGTGCGTACCGAAGCCGCGATGGAACACTCTGGTTCGGCGGTATGAATGCGCTCTGGAAGTATGCGAAGGGGCGATTTACTCGTGTACCTTTGCCCTCGAAAATGCCGCCATTCCGCGAGATGCAGGTGATCACCGAGGGGTCGCGGGGTGATCTCTGGATCGCGGCAACGTTGGGCGATCTCTACCGGTTCGGCGGCGGGGAATGGAAAAGGTTTGGAGGTCTCGACGGATTGCCGCATGCCACTCCGCTTGTGGCTTACACGGACTCCCTTCGCCGCGTTTGGTTCGGCTATGAGCAAAACAAGATCGTGGTGCTGGAGGGCGAGCATGTACGATCGTTCGCGGCGGAGCAGGGCGTGAAAGCCGGAAATATCACGGCGGTTTGCGAGAAGGACGGCGAAATCTGGGTCGGTGGCTCATCCGGGTTGCAGCGATTCGCTGAAGGGCGATTCCAAACTGTCACCGCGGCCTCGGGAGCATTCGAGGGTGTGAGCGGCATTGTCGAACGATCGAACGGCGATCTGTGGCTGAATCAGAACTCGGGAGTTGTCAGAATTAGTCATGCGGAAATCGAGAGGTTTAAAACGAATTTCCAGCACCCGGTTCGAATGGACACGTTCACTACCATGGACGGAATGCCGGGCGCCCCTTATCCATCGAGTCGTCTGCCTTCCGCCGTCGAGAGCCCAGATGGAAGCTTGTGGTTTTCTACTTCGTCCGGACTTGTCTGGATCGATCCGGACGACATACCTTTGAACCGATCCGTTCCGACCGTTCTGATTCAATCGGTGACAGCAGATGATAGGACTTATCGCGAGCCGAAGCAATTATCGTTTCCGAACCGATTGCAGAATCTTGCGATTCGCTATACTGCTTTGAGCTTGGCGATGCCGGAGCGTGTCCGGTTCCGGTATATGCTGGAAAACTACGATAAGGACTGGCAGGAAGCAGGTACACGGCGCGAAGCGTTCTATCCTCAGTTACCGCCGGGAAATTATCGATTCCGTGTCGTCGCTTGCAACAACGACGATGTTTGGAACCTGGCGGGAAGCGCCTGCGAGTTCAGCGTCGCCCCCGCCTACTATCAGAGAAATTGGTTCAGATTTCTGGCCGGCGTTTTGATATTGCTGCTCTTGAGCGGCGCCTATAAACTTAGACTGCAAAGCTTAGGGCGCCAACTTCAAGTACGGTACGAAGAACGGCTTGCCGAACGCACTCGCATTGCGCGAGAGTTACATGACACACTGCTGCAAAGTTTTCAGGGACTGATTTTCCGATTTCAGGCTGTTCGCAATATGCTTCCGGAGAAGCCCGAGGAAGCGGTTAGCGCACTGGAGACTGCCATCGATCGTGCTGCCAAAGCCATTACTGAAGGCCGTGACGCCGTTCAGGAGCTCCGAAACAGGCGGTCTAGCGGTACGAGCCTGGTAGAGGTTCTTACCGCAATGACCCGGGAGCTCGAGGCCGATCACGCCAGCACGACCCTTGACGGATCCCCAACTCAGGTTCGTATTACTGTTGAAGGCACACCGCGCAAAGTGCATCCAACGGTCCAGTCTAATCTGCTGAGCATCGCACGAGAGGCGCTGCTGAATGCGTTTCGTCATGCGCGAGCCAAAATCGTCGAATTGGATATTGATTATGGCCCGCGAATACTACTGCTCCGGGTACGCGACGACGGAGTTGGGCTCGATTCAAAGATCCTCACCGAGGGGCGCCGCCCTGGACATTACGGGTTGCCGGGTATGCGGGAGCGCGCGAGAAATATCGGTGGAAAATTCGAATTCTGGAGCCGAATCCATCAGGGCACTGAAGTGGAAGTAACCGTTCCTGGTACGATCGCCTTCAAATCGCCAAGTGATTCCGACCTGGAATGAAGCTCACGAAGCAGTCGAATTGCGCTTCGCGTTTCCACCCGCCGTGTTACGTGTAAGAATGTGACCAGAGAGCCATGGGTTTCGAAGCAAACCAGAGTCCTGCCGGCTCCGCACCGAAGCGGCGATCGATTCGTGTCTTGGTTGTTGACGATCATGCGCTCATCCGGGACGGCCTCGCGTTTCTGATTGCCGGTCAGCCCGACATGGAAGTTGTCGCCGAAGCGGCGGATGGACGTGAGAGTGTTGAGCAGTTCCTTAAGTATTTGCCGGATGTTACGCTAATGGATCTTCGAATGGCGGATATGGGGGGCACCGAAGCGATTGTGACCATTCGGAAGAAAGTGCCGGACGCTCGAATCGTAGTTCTGACTACGTATTCCGGTGATGCGGAGGTGGTCCGGGCGCTCCAGGCGGGGGCTCGCGGATATCTGCTGAAGAACGCTGTTCATAAGGAATTGCTGGAGACGATCCGGGCGGTGCATGCGGGACGCAAGATGATGTCGCCTTCCGTCGCAGCGGAACTCGCAGAGCACCAGGGAGAAGATACTTTGACGCCCAACGAAATTGAAGTGCTTCGACTGATTGCCGGGGGGCTCGCGAACAAGGAGATTGGAGCCCGCCTTCAAGTTACAGAGGAAGCCGTAAAGAGCCGGGTGAAGAGCATCCTCTCAAAGTTACATGCCAACGACCGAACTCACGCCGCAATGATCGGACTCAAGCGCGGAATCATCAGTCTGTAATTTCACTCGAAAGGGTGAAGGCGGCGACTCGATTGAGGTTTCCTCACCGGAGCTGATTCGCGTAGTCTCGAAGCGGGGACACACTGCACCGCCTATTCTCTACGTTTGCAAGGGGTTGGCCTGGGTTGGGACTAACAATCCTGAGGCTGGCGATTTCCGCATTTCTCATTCATGGATTCTTTGTACGTGATCCGGGCGACGGAAGCTCCGGTGTGTTGGGGGCGGTGGCAGGTGGCTCGGCAGCCTTCTTGCTGATCGGTTTGTGGACACCGATCGCCGGCGCGACGGCAGTTGGAATCGAACTCTGGATGGCATTCTCAAGACCGGAAGAAGCTTGGCCATCCCTGTTGTGCGCGGCTATGGGCTTGAGCTTGATGCTTCTTGGACCCGGATCCTGGTCCATAGACGCTATTGCTTATGGACGTAAGCGGATCTCGATCTCGCGAATATAGCTCAGCATGATCATCGGTCGGGTGGTACGCACCGTTCGGCGCTGGCATCAGAGGACACGTGTTTTTTGGCCCTCGAATACTGCTCGGCTCCGCGGTGATCGGACTCCTCAGCGCGCGTGGTCTCTACCCTGCAAGATGGATGCGGTGGTTGAAAGATCCAGGCTCGCACGGGCCGAATCGTGTGGACCACGCGTGCTGGCGGCAGCTAGTGGGACGTCGCCGGCGATCTCTTTCGCGTGTTGCACACCGCGGTGACATCCATTCGTCCAGCCGCTTGACAATCAGTGTATAATTAGCCGTCCTTCTCCTACTCCATACGGCATATATGGGCGACATCACTCAGCTCCTGCAGGAATGGCGTGACGGGAGCCGCGAGGCCGAAAACGAGCTCTTCACCCGAGTAACTCCCAACCTCCGCCGTCTGGCCCACTACCTCATGAAGGGTGAGCGTAAGGGCCATACGATGCAGGCCACCGAACTGGTTGACCAGATCTACTTCCGGCTGGTTGGCGCCAAAGATCGGGATTGGCGGAACCGCGCACATTTTTTCGCTATTGCTGGTAGAGCCATGCGCCGATACCTGATCGACTATGCCCGCGGACAGCCCGGCGCGGAGATCGTCGCCCTCGATGGGATGAGGGATTTTCTTCCCGCGGATAGCGCCAAGGTCGATCTGGCGATTACCGTCGGCCGGCTCCTTGATAAGCTCGCGGAAACAAAACCGGAGTGGTGCAGCCTGGTGGAATTGAAATATTTTCTCGGTCTTACAGACGAGGAAGCATCAGAGGTCCTTGGCGTAAAGCTTCGCACGATGCAACGAATGTGGCTCGATGCGCGCAAGTGGCTGTTTGAACAGATGGGTGAAGATCATGGACAGCAAACCGCAGCAGGAGGATGAGCTGGTAATGAGCCTCGTCGAGGGGGCCTTGGCTCAGCCCGAGAATCAGCGCGAATCCTACCTCGAAAGTGCGTGTTCCGGTAATGCGGAGTTGTTCACCCAGGCGTGGGATTACGTCCAATCCGAAGCCCGTATGCGCGGCTTCCTGCTCGACCCCCTGTTTCAAGCAGCCGAAGATGAGAATCCGTTCGCGCCAAGTCAGCTCCTCGAAGGCCGGTTCCGGATTGAGCGCGAGGTAGCTCGCGGTGGAATGGGCATCGTCTATGAGGCCTTCGACGAAAAGCTGGATCGCCGCATTGCCCTCAAATGCGCCAAAAGCGGATTTCGAAAGCGTCTGCCGCCCGAAGTGCGCCATGCGAGCGAAATCAGCCATCCGAACGTGTGCAAAATCTTCGAGATCCACACCGCTTCGACCGCGAATGGGGAAGTCGATTTTCTCACCATGGAGTTTCTGGAAGGTGAGACACTGGCCGCGCGCCTCAGCCGCGGGCGATTGCATGAAACCGACGCACGCGCCATCGCGGAGCAGATCTGCGCCGGTTTGGCCGAAGCCCATCGCAACCGCGTGGTGCATGGCGATCTCAAGAGCAACAATGTAATTCTCGCCAAGGACCCCGGCGGAGGCGTGCGTGCGGTGATCACCGACTTCGGGCTGGCGAACACGACGCTGGGCCCGGCCGAGGACATTCCGTTCGGAGCGGCGGATGCCAGTCAGGCGGGTGGAACGCCGGATTACATGGCGCCGGAATTGTGGACCAACAAAAAACCGTCTGCCGCCTCCGACGTCTATGCCTTGGGAGTGATTTTATACGAGGTCGCAGCCGGGCGCCGGCCGTTCGGGCCCGAAATACCGTGGGAGGATCGCCTTACCCGGCATCCTCCGCCCATCGAACGAACATGGGATCGCATCGTCGGGAGGTGCCTCGATCCCGACCCCGCACGCAGATTCCCGAACGCGGATGAAGTAGCCAAAGCCCTCGCTCCCCGCTCCCGGCGCTGGTGGTTCGTTGCGGCCGGGGCCGCCGTCCTCACGATTGGCTCAGTCGCGTTGACTTATGAAGGCGCCACCGTTGCCCCGCAAACCGTACGTCTGGCAGTTCTGCCGTTTGGGCCGGCGGATTTGTCTCGCAATACGGCTGAGCAACTGGCTCGACTCAAAGGAAATTCCGCTACGGCGCTCAAGTTCATTCCCTTGCGCGACACTCTGAGAAAGAAAGTGAACACGATTCAGGATGCCCGGTCATTGCTCGGCGCCACACACGTTTTGCGCGGGACAGTGGACCAGGATAACGAAAATGTCATCCTCAATGTTCACCTGACGGACACACTTTCCGGCGTAGACAAAAGGGACTGGAAGGTACGCTACCGACCGGCGGAGTTACGTTACGCCCCCATCGCACTGGCCGGTTTTGTGACCGGCACGCTTGAGTTGCCTCCCCTGCTCATGAACGCAACCGTAAACGCGGCCGCTCGCCAGGATTATCTGACCGGCCTGTCCTATGTCCGCGATAATATCCGCCTCGATGAGGCCGTCACGTTGATGGAGCACGCCGTTGCCGCCGATCCCGATTCGCCTCTCACCTACGCGGGCTTGGCTGAAGCGCAATGGGCCCGCTCTCGAGGCACGGGCGACAAGGCTTTGCGGGAACAGGCGCGAGAGTCGCTGAGAGAAGCCCAAATCCGTAATCCGGACCTTGCCGAAGTTCACCTAATTTCAGGATGGATAAACTTCGTTTCGGGCTTGAACGAACAGGCCAAGGTCGACTACCAGCGAGCCATCGCGCTTCAACCCAAAAACAGCGAAGCCTACCGGCGTCTCACCGGAGTTTATGAGAGAAACGGGCATCTGAATGAAGCCTTGGCGGTAGCGCAAAAGGCGGTTGACATTGAACCCGGGAGCTTAGCAAATCAGAAAACCCTCGGTAATTTTTATTTTGTGCGAGGTGACCTCGAACACGCGCTTCCGCCCTATCGGAAGATGGTAGAACTGGCGCCGCAGTCGTCGGCTCCCCATCGCGCTCTTGGAGCTGGCCTCGGGAAGTTGGGGCGATACGAGGAGGCCGAGCAGGAGCTCCGGAAAGCGATAAGTCTGGAAGATAACTTTGACACGGAGCTTACATTGGGCTCCGTTCTCCTCGACGCCGGAAAGAGCCGGGAAGCGATCGCCTGTTTAGAGCGTGCCAACTCTATCGGGCCCGAAAACGGCGGGCTGTGGTTGGACTTAGGCCTGGCTTATGAACGCGACCATCGTCCTAGCGATGCGAAAACTGCGTTCTTCCGCGGACGGGCGTTTACAAGGAATTACCTGGCTGGTGATCCTCGCACCTTCCTGGAACGTGCCAGGCTGGCCTATTTCGAGGCCCGGCTGGGCGACTCGCAACAAGCGATATCCGAGATCGCGCAAGCGTTGCAAACTCCGCGAGATGACGATGAATTGTCGCTGGTGGCGCTCTTGACCTATGAAGTCATTGGGCTCAGGGGACGGAGCTTGGATCTTTTGGAGGGATCCTCTTCGACCCTGTTTCGCTCGATCATGGTTCAGGCAGAGCGGTACCCGGAATTGGCGGGGTTACGGCACGAACCTCGCTATATGAAGTTAGTAGATTCCAACCACGTTCGCAATGAAAAAGGAGACAAGCAATGGCGGTAATCAAATGCAGTTTGAAAGACGGACGCTTACACGTCGAGGAGGTCATGGAGTTTCAAAAGGGCGACACAATCATGCTTGAGAAATCGGCACACTCTGAAACGCCGCTTAATACCGAGATCTTCCAAACCATTCCCTGCCCGAGCATTCAGGGGGACGTCGAGGGGAGGTCGGATTGTTGGACGCTCAAAAGGCCGATCCCTCCTAGGGATAAAGTGGTAAAGAAGTAAGGAACTCAACAACAGCCCCTCAGCGAAAGGGTGGAGGACAGACGGCTCTACCTCAAGAGCGTCTGTCCTCGCGTTTGCCAGATCCATACACACGTTTCTGCGCGTGCAATTTTCATCCGCCGGATTCGCCGCTATACCTTGGAGCCTTAGTGAACGGCGCAGGCCGATCAGTCTGGGCAGGGAATGACTTGGAACAGAACGCAGTCCATCGGCTTGGGAGCCGGGCGGCTCGGCCCCGCGTTGCGCACATGGTGGCTAACGACGAGCAAAATAATCGTCAAAAGAAAATCCATACTCTGTAATTACCTCCGTCGTGATCTTAAATCCAAAACTTATCAAAGTCGATTAAAATAACAATTCTGAAAAAGGCGAACAAATAGAGAGATTGTCGCTGGGCAGAAAATACCTGCGCGAACCGCGAACACGCCGCTGGCATCGAACGGAGCAAAACGTAAGCATCGGCCAATTTGGCCCTCCCTCAGCCATTTTTAGTTGCCTTTTTCCCGCAATGCCGGATCGTTTCCCGGAAAATGTGAACTTTTATCCCCTTTCCTTTGCCAGCCTTGCGACTTTCAGTAAACCGCGCTCGTCTTTCCCCTCGCGTACCCTCAATCCAGAAGGAGTTCCCCACCGGAGCTTCTTTGACAGTTTTTTGCCGGCCGGCAAATGTCGTATTACGGTGGTGCTGAGCTCCCGGAGCCCGTGAAACGGCTAGCGCGGCCAACTATATGTATGGCTTCGACGGGAGACTTTAGGATCGATCCTATAACGGGGTTTCGACTCTGGTTTTCAGAGGATTGTGCATCGAAGCATGGAATATACGGTTCACCGTTGTGGCCAGGACCCATGTGAGAGACCTTCCAATCCACTAGCGGCCGGCCTCGGTCGGCCGCTCACGATATTTCGTACAGCCGTAGTGTGACCAGTGGGGCAGGTTCCCGACCTGCCCTCTTGGGTTCGTTCCGTATTTTTTCAAATTGGCGGACTTTTCCAGGAATCGCGCTTACCTTCATGTCAACCCGTGAACACACGGTAACACATGAAAAAAAGGAGACCCAATGAAAACCTCGATCGTTCGCACACTACTCACTCTCAGCATCAGCGCCATCCTGAGCCCCGTGGCTCTGCTCGCGCAAGACAAAATTACCGCCACAATTCCGTTCGACTTCACCGTCGGCGCCAAGACTTTCAGCGCGGGGGACTATAGCGTCCAGCGTTTGAATCAGGGCGTCCTCCTCATCCAGAACATGAAGCACGGCACGGGCGTGATGACCATGGTCCTGCCTGGGGAGAGCAACAAGGCCGGTGTCCCCGTGATCACCTTCAACCGGTACGGAAACCGCTACTTCCTTTCTCAGGTATCCAACGACAGCCAAGGCTGGCGATTGCGCCCGTCGAAGGTTGAAAAGGAGTTGATTGCGCAAGCGGCATCGCCGAGAGCAGTCATTCTGGCGGCTGCATTGTACTCGAAGTAACGTCAGACTCGGCCAACACGGACTCGAATAACAGACTACCCCTGCGACACCAGTGCTCCCGCCCTACAATCCAAGATTGGGCAAACGGGAAGCTGGTGTCGCTGTCCGCCAACTGGGTTGAACGAAGGTAGCTTGCCTCTTCGAGGTCTTAAACTCGAATGGCCCTGTTCGTTGTTCAACAAATGGTGCATCATGTTTTCTTCAGTACAATGGGAAACGCTATCGATGGTGAAGAGGATTCTATCGGGCCGGATACTTCACTACGCGCTGAGGTCCGCCGAAGGGAGGCTTGGCGTAGACGCAGCCTCAGGGTGCGCCCCTGCAAGCCGCCCGCTGATAGCGAACGGATAACCTTCCCGCGAGACGAGGCGAAGAGAGACTGAGGCGGTGTATTTTCTCTGGAACATTTCAGCCTTCCCACCAGGGCTGCTCGCTGCTCAGCCTGTAAGATGGGCCATTGAGCGGAGCTACCAGCCCTTCTCCGTAGTTGGCAATTTCGGGTCCTGCTGAAGCGCCAATTCTAATATTTTTGCGCCCTGATCGTTCTGGCCTGACCTTAAATAGGACATGCCGAGATGATATTCGCGCCGCGGGGTCGGATCCTTCGCTACCGCGGTCTCCAAATAGCGAATCGCCTTGGGATAGATCGCTTTTTGGTAGTAGATAGAGCCGAGGGTATCATTCACCGAAGGATCGTCGGGAGCGAGTTCCGCCGCCGTCTGGGCGTATTTCAAAGCCGCATCCGGATCCGAAGTGGCAAGTGTGTAGGCCAAGTCGTTCAAGGCGGCAACGTTCGCGCCATCGACGGCAACCGCGGCGCGATAGCGGCGGACGGCTTCCTCCTGATCGCCCATTCCTCCGGCCACCGTGCCCAGCATTACCAATAAGGAGGGGTCTTTCGGATCGGCGGTCAATAGCCCGAGCAGCCGCTGGCGAGCAGCATCGAAGCGTCTCTCCCGGTAATCGATGTTCGCCATGGCTAGCTGCGCGGTCACGAAATGGGGATCGGCCGCACACGCCGCTTCGAAGGCCTTTCGCGCCGCCGCCGGATTTCTAGCGCTCAGGTACCATTGCCCCAATAGATTCTCCAATGGCGCTGATTGGGGATGCGCGCCGACAATCGCTTTAAGGCGTTCCTCCGCCTTCGCCGGCTGTTTTTCCGAAAGATACGCGTCCGCGAGCAAACGCACCGCGCGCACGTCCTCCGGGTTTTCTGCGATTACTTCTTCTAGGGCCGTTCGGGCACCGCCGTAGTCGCGCTGCTGCATTCGGAGAAGTGCGTCCTGAAGGAGAAACTCTGAAAAGTGCCGGATAGGCAAAACCTCGTCCAGACTCGCTCGCAACTCTTTGGTTTCGCCGGTTGCCAACAGCGCCCAATTGCGCTCTGCCATGACGCCCACCTTACGCTTTTGACCTTCGGGGGTACGGTTCAGAAGCTCCAGAGCGGCTTTAGGCTGCTTCGCGCCGGTTAAGCTGTGGGCTAACTGAAGACGTGCCGGTAGCAGCGCGGGATTTATCCGAAGTGCTTCACCCAATTCCTGCTGTTCACTCTGTTTCTTCCCTTGCAATTTGAATATCGCCGCCATCATGAGGTGCGCCTCGGCGAAGTCCGGATTGTAGTGCAGAACCGCATAAAGGTCCGTCGTGGCCTCGGCGACGTTCCCAGCGCGAAACGCTAGGTCGGCTCTCTCAAATAGCGCATTCGTGTCCTTCGGATTCTCTTTCAGGGCCGAATTCAATAGGTTCTGCGCAGCCTTGTCCTTGCCCAATGCTAAATAGGCTGCGACGAGACGGCTTCGGGCGGCGCGATCGTTTGGATCTTGACGGGCAAGTTTTTCAAACTCAACCAATGCGTCATCCCGTTTTCCAATCTTAAACAGAAACAACGCGTGCAGGGGCTTGAATTGAGGGTCGGGAAGCGACGACAGCTTGCGGTACGTTTGCTCCGCTTCCTCCTTACGGTTACCGGTTGCCTGGATCGCGGCGAGCCCCATCAGCGCCGCACCGTTCTTCGGATCGAGCTGGATGGCCTTTCCCAACTCCGTTTCCGCCTTCTTCGGTTCATTGGCGAGCATGTACAGTTGCCCGAGCGCCAACTCTGCGTCCGAAGCTTGCGGCGCGCTCGCCACAGCCTGTTTCAAAACTCTTTCCGCGGACGCCAAATCCTTCTGTCTCAGTTGCAGTTGCGCCAGTTCCACAGACGTTTGCAGCCGGGACGGGAACTTTTGTAGAGTATCCTCCAACCTGCCGATTGCTTCCTCGGTTTTACCAAGTTTCCATTCCGCCAATGCCAGTGCGTCATTCGCTTCGGAATTGCCCGGCGATGCCGAAAGCACAGCCTCCAGGCGGCTCGCGGCCTGCTGCACCAGCTCTTTGTTGCTGCTCGCGGTCAACACCTCGGCCAACTTCAACTGAGCCTGTTCGTGGCGGGGATTTAACTCCGTCGCCTTGCGGAGGGAGGCGATTCCGCTTCCAAGGCTTCCGGATGCCAGATATGTAATTCCCATCTGGTATTGCGGTTCGGCATCGCGCGGCATGGCTTCCGCCGCATTCTTGAATTCCAGAAGAGCTCGAGCGTAATCTTTCTTTTCGCGAAGTGCCTCCCCTCTGCGCAGGAACTTGGTTTCCTTAGATTGCGGAGAAATGGCGCATCCAACGAAAATTCCGAAGACCACCAGCATTGCTGAGGCGCCAAGTTTACGCATCCCGGGGGATATAGAGATTGCACATTCGCGAGTCATCGGATATCCCCACTTGCACGGCACGCCGCATGCCACTCCGCCAAAGCCAAAATCTCTTGGCTTTTCGGGAGGTCGCAAATGAAACCAATGGTTCGCTTCCTCAAAAATTTCATTGTGTCCCAAAGTAGAGAAACATGGGCGCGAGCGCGCGACCGGTTAACCGCGCCGCCCGAACCAACGGGACATCGTTCCCGAATCAAATCCCTTTAGCTTGCCGTCGCTCTCTTGAGCTTCACGAGGACCAGGATGACGGGGATCAGCAGCAATCCCAACGCCGCAGGTTCAGGCGTGCTGGTCCTGGACGCGGCTGTAACGCTCACGTCGTCCAGCAGGTACTCGCCTAAATCGTTTCCCAGCGTCAGGCTCAGTAAAGTCGAGGACGAAGTTGCCATGGCGGTGTACGAATACTTCGTGTACCCCTCGACGGGCGCCCCCGTCATGCTCACCAGCGACGTTCCTCCGAAGGAAGCGGAGAATTCGTTGGAATACGGGGGTATCGTCGCAGTATCCTGCGCCAAATAGAACGTCACCGTGTACGAGGTGCCCGAAGTCGTGGCGATCGATTGCGATAGCGTAGTGGCGTTGGCATCGAGATCGGCGAAGTACGCCTGAAACGACCCGCTGTGTGGGGCGATGCCGTCGAAGGGGTCGACTCCCTCGACGCCATAAAGGTTTCCCTGTTCCCCGGGCACGTCGTTTCCCGCGAGGGTCCAACCCGCAAAGTCACCCGACTCGAAGCCGCAATTCGCCACGAGATTGCCCACGACCGAACCGCAGACATCCGCCTTGCTTAAGGGTGCGCCCAGGAAAAGACAGAACACAGCGCAAAGAAGTCCACACGTAATCTTCATTTTATTCCTCCATTAGGGTTGCGAAATATAATTGGTTTCATGATGACTCTATGGCCAGTTCATCACGAGATTGTACGCGTTCACCGATCCGATTCCGGTCGCGAAATCCCAGCCCACGGCTGCCGGATACGCCGGTTGGTCAGCCGAATTTGAAGTGGAGAGGACTCCATACGTGCCGGACGGGCGATAGCAATTGCGCAACGTAGAACCGCTCGCTTTGCACACCACATCGTTGTCACCTTGCGTGATGTCGTAGAAAATGCACGGAGTGGAAGTTTTGTTTACGGTGTTGGAATTACAGGAGGCTGCGCCAGCACCGCCGGCACCGAATTCCGTGTTCGCCAATGTATAGTAAACCGTATTCGGGTTGCCCCACCGGCTGCCAGTCTTTTCGTTGACCAAGGCTTGGATCGCCGCCATAATGGGCGACGAAACCGAAGTTCCGCCGAAACCCGCCCAGGTACTGGGAGCACCGGTGCAAGTAAATCCACCGCCGACCACCGTGTCGGGATTAGACCAGCATGTCACATAGTATGCGTCCCAGAATCCGTTCGACGCGAACAGCGATACGTCGGGAATGTCGCGCACGCCATCGCTGGGATTCCCAAAGAGCCCGTTCTGAAATGACGGCTTGGCGTAGCCCGCACAAGTCCCACTCACCACCCTATTACTCGACGGAGTGCCTGTCGCGCATCCGCTAGGGCCGCCGCTGCCGCCAATCGCGTTCAGCAGAAAATGCAGCGATCCGCTGCTACTGGTAACCGCCGAATTATTGCAGAGGCCCAACGGAGTGGTTCCCAAAAAGGCCGCTACCAGGCTGCCGGCGCAGGAGTCGTTCCACGGAATCTCCTGGATGTATGACAACGCCGAATTGTAAGTCGGAGTGTTGGTCGAACTCCAGTACGTCGAGGGCGCGACGCTGTCCGCGGTGTACCCGAAATCCGTGCCGCCCACGGATACGTTGTAGGGCGTGGAGGTGAATCCGCTGATGCCAATGCCGTGTGTCGACGGATTCCCGTTATCCGCGCTCGCCGCGCCTTCGTCGCCGGAAGACACGAAAATCGACACGCCCTCCGCGACCGCCTGTTGGTAAGCGTTGTTATAAGATAAATTCGCGACAGCTCCATTCGCTGCCTCTGCTTCTCCGTAGCTGATGCTGACCACGGAAGGCAGGCTTGCCGCAGGGCCGTTCAGTGTGTTTAAGAGTGCGATCAAACCTCCGAATACCGTCGATGTGTCGGTGCACGCCGCCAGGATGATGGCGGCATTCGGCGCCGCTGCCGTGGCCCATTCCACGTCGATGATGGCTTCCCCATCGTCGCCGTAACCGGGATCGGTAGAAGAGCCCTGGAATCCCGGATTCGTACAGGTGATCGCGCCCGACGGGCTCACCTGGCTGAGAGTTCCCGAAGGATACGGTCTTGCCAAGCCGAAGGTCTTTCGAAATACGGTCCAATCACCGGTCGAATAAAGGTAGGTATCTTCCACTACCATAATCGACTGGCCCTTCCCCGTGAGGCCGGCTGCGAATAGCGGGTTCAGATTGTAAATGGTGGCAATGTCCCCCGCAACTAGCGCATGACTGCCGCTCGAAGTTGTGTAATTCCCTTTGGGCACCAGTTGAGGCTTCGGATGGAAGTTGTGCAGCGAGACGATGCCCGCAACGGCCGGTTCTAGTGCCGCCGGAATCTGAGGATCGGTCATATTGGCGAAGTGTTGCTTGCCGCCTACTTCCAGATTGTGAATCTCAGTGTGGTAGGCGTTGCGCACCTGTCCTGCGGTACCGCTGAAGTCAATCGTCAGTCCGCTCGCCGGAGCGCCATGTACCGTGAACCCGTTCGAGGTCAGCCAGCTACTAACGGCCGCAACATCTTCCTGGGCAACGCCATAGTGCTCGGCGAATTGCTCCGCGGTCAGCCATTTGTGATAATTCGGAGATTTCGCATTGTGCAAATCATCAATGTATTGCTTCAAAGCCGCCTCACGCTCAGGAGATCGCTTCAACTGGAGGAGCATATGATGAAGCGGGAACGAATCGGAAGCGATACCGCGATCATTCTGGGCCGTAGCTTCCGGCCGGGTATTGCCCTTCAACGCTACAACGCGGGCTTCATTGATCGCCTCGCGGATCACGCGAGTGGGACGGCCAGTTGGTTGAGCGTGGACCGCGAGCGCGACGCTCAGCAGACCAAACGAGACTCTCATATACCCGGACATTGGTGTAGTTTTCACGAGCAACTCTCCTCTCCTCTAGCTGATAACAACAACCCTTAGTAACTCGTCGCGGGGGGCAGTGCTTAGCAAGCAGCGTTCCACCACCCAAGCACTCCGCTGAGCCGGCGAAGTACTTGATAAAAATAGATATAGGCATAGGACTTCAATGGCACCCGTACGAAGGTTTGTGGACCAAAGTACCAGAAAGTTGAATTAAATTAACAATTGTGGGGGATGAGATCGTATCAAAAGCGTCCATGGAAGGGCTACCGGCAATTCGGGGTAAGTGAAATCACGACGGAGGCGGACGGTGTTCGGGGGTGACGTTCGAGCCTCAAGACGAGTGCGAGCTTCGAGACTAAGGCCCCAATCGGCGGAGATGTCGTCCAGTCATACTCACTAACCGGTGCAGCACGTGTAAGCAAAAGGAAGCAGTACAGCATCGCTGTTCGCCGGGAAGAACGAGGGCCTGACGGCAGGACATTCGTGGGAAAGATGTCTAGCTACATCTTCCGTCAGCTTACAGAGGGCGATTTGATTTGAACTCACTGCGCCGTATCGCAGACGGAATAGGCATCACGCCGTTCACGAGCCTGCTTGAATCTTTGCCCGAAGGCAATCTAATGGAAATCTGGTTGTTTTATAGCAATCGAAATAGTCAAACGCATGCATTCCGGCCCCGCATAGCCTTCCATCTTCGCGTCGACCTGGCCTGAAGGTTCCAATCACTATACCGCGTCGCTGCGATGAATCCAGGAGCTCATCGAAATAAATGAAGGAAGCCGTATTGTGACTCTGGTGAATTTCAACATAACGCCGATGCTGGCTTCAGGGGCGATAGCCAACAGCCCTGGTTCCCCTCGATGCGCCGATGATGACGATCGATTGGTTCATAAAGCATTCTTCGGGCTTTCTATGTAGACTTCCTTTGAGGGGCAACCGGGTCACTCTTCGCCTGCATTGATTTCACGAGGTCGGCGGCCGAGGCTCCTTCCAGCGAAAGTCCATAACCAACTTCCCGCACAAGGCGCTCTTTCAGGGGTTGAATGAAATGCACACGCGTGTCGCGGCGCGTCACCTCCGGAGCCTTCAGGTAGAGCGCCGCCAACTCACGCGCCCGGCTAAGGGCCTGACCGTTCGGAACGACCTCGGCAACTACCCCCCATTCATAAGCGGTACGCGCCGGAACTGGCCGTGGGTTGAGCAGGAAAGCTTCCGCCCGCCCCGCACCGGCGCGATAGCTCCACGCGGTAAAAATGCCATCACCAGGCACAACCCCGGCGGCGAAGTGGCCCACGTCCTGGAAGGTCGCACCCTCGGCGGCCACAATGACATTGGCCATTAGCGCGTACTCGGAATGGATATGCGCGCGTCCCTCGATGGCTGCGATGACCGGCACGCGAATGTTGGCTAGGTTTTCCAGAACCTGAACGCCTTCGTCATGGGTCTGGCTCCAGACGCCGGGATCCGATACGTTTTTGAAAGACGACCAGTCGACACCAATCATGAAGTCCCCTCCCGCGCCCGTGAGGATTACGATCTTATTCGCTCGATCTTGTGAAATCCTGTAGAAGGCGTCGACAACCTCGGTATGGGCCTCTGCCGTGAATGTAAGCGGTCCTCCGTTGCTATGGAATTCGACCACCAACACGCCTTCGGCGTCTCGGGTGAGCTTCAGGTTGCGGTAGGCAGCCAAATAGTTGTCTCGAAGTGTTTGCATGATTTTCTCCTTTGTGTATTTAATCTCTCAGACCATTTTGTTCCTGCGCTTCTGCTGATCAAAGACGCAGTTTCCGCCGGCCCGTCGTGAACGGCCCACTCCAAGGGGGTCCGCGGCGGCGAACGGCAGCACGCCCGTAAGCATTTCGTATAAAGTGACGCCTAGAGAATAGAGATCGCTGCGGGAATCGATCGATCGATTCATGCGCCCTGTCTGTTCAGGGGACATGTAGGCAAGGGCGCCGGCACTGATTTCGGGCGGCGCGGGTGTCTGGCGCTCGCGTGGCAGCCAGGATGCGATGCTAAAGCCGGTAAGCCATAAGTGGCCGGCGCCGTCGACGAACACGTTCTCGGGCTCGATGTCTTTATGGATCAGACCACGCTGATGCACGTGCCCTGGCGCGTTCACCAGGCTAATTGCGCTGCGTAGAAAACGAGCTGGATCGAGTGGCTGCTCTTTGTCCTGCTCAAGCATGAGGTCCAGGGGCTCGCCGCCAGGGTCGGCGAGAACAAGGTTTGTCCGTCCTTCGTAACACGTTAACGTCATGGGCTTCGCCGTCCACGCGGGCTCAAGTTCGCCTGCGAGCGAGCATTCGTGCTCAAGGCATCGCAGGCTCTGCGGCAACGGTGGTTCTGCGGTGGGAACCATTATCAGGACAGGCGATAGGTTACCGTGCTGACGAGCGCGGTAAAGGGTGAATTCCGCGCCTTCACGGATCGCCTCCAAAACGAACTCGGGAGGGTCTGTCTTGGAGGGTATTCTGCGTGGGGTTGGAATCGTAGGAGACAGATTCGATCGCATGCGTTTTCGATTTGCTCTTATTTTCCCTGTAGACCGGCTTTCGGGCTTTTAGAAGGTCCTGCGTGTAGAAGAGGCTTCAAATTTGAACCGCTTCTCAACGTGATCGCAGATGAGCAGAAGCCAACCAGGCCTTGGTGCCAGGTTGGGTGCAATGGTTCACGATTCAAATGCCAGCCTCCAGCGCCTCCTTTGCGTCCGGATCTACCTTCCGCACTTCTCCCGTACCCGAAGAAAAAGAGGAGTCGCTTTTTCGCAAGCTGATGAATCGGTCAGTCCATGTTGCGTCCTTTCTATGTGTACCGTCAGATCCCTGGCTATGCGGGAAAGCCGCGCAGTAAGTAAGGAGGCAAAGCGCGGACCAAACTCTGCCATTGCGATAAACGCTTGACATTCTTGACCTTTACGCTGGCGGCGGATCCCGGATGATTGCGCAGTGTCAAACTGTCAACGCACCGTGACATTTAGCGGTCACCACGGTTTTCACCGGTCTTTCGGGCGAGATGGGCCACGACTTCCTTCATATACACACCGCAGAGGAATTTCGCTTTGCCGCGTATCAACTGCAGCAGTACCGTTTCGCCCTCCGTACTGATGGCCGTTACGCTCCTCAGATCGATAATCAGTTCGCGATTTTGAAGATCTGTTCCGGCAATTTGGTAAGCACTCGTGAGTTCAGCGGCCCAAGGCGCGATGAGCTTGCCTTCAACGATTACTCGTCGCTGGCGTTGGTCCTCAATAACCGTGATCTTCAACATGCCACACGTATCCTTGACTTGGGAAAGCGCAACCCACGTACCATGGATCTGCGGCTGGAACCGCCCTGTTTTCAATGCGAAAAGTGGGAATTACTCTGGGAGGGGAGGGAGTGTCAAAGGGGCTTTGACAGTACTCGGTCGAGTCGAGTGTCAGGAATAATCGCGGGGATTGATGCCAAGTTTCTTCATGCGGGCCAGGAGAGTTGTCCGGTTCATCCGCATGCGCGCGGCGGCGCCTTCCGCACCTCCCACTCGCCCCTTTGTCTCGGTGATCGCGCGCACGATCTCGTCGCGTTGTTTTCGGACACGATCGCCTGCGGTACTGCTATTTCCATGTAGTGCGTTGATCGTCTCCCTCACGATACGGGCAATATTATCGTTATTTGTCGCGGCATTTTTTACGGTGCCCTTGGATTCGTCGACCGTCGCTTTTCGCAGTTCGGCTAGGGGAGCCGCCAGCGACTGGCCCCGAGTAAGGATCACAGCCCGTTCGACGAAATTTGCCAGTTCGCGAACGTTTCCGGGCCATTCCCAGGCGGTTAGCGCTTTCATGACAGCCCCGGGAATGCCCTTTATCTCCTTCTGCATTTGTTTCGCAAACTTCTGAACGAAATAACTCACCAGCAGCGGAATATCTTGCTTGCGCTCCCGCAACGGTGGTATTCGAATCGGAAACACGTTCAGCCGGTAATACAGATCGCTCCGAAATTCACGCGCCGCGATCATATCTTCGAGATCGCGGTTGGTGGCGGCTACGAGGCGAACATTCACCTTACGCGTTTGCGTGCTTCCCAGCCGTTCGAACTCCTGCTCTTGAAGTGCCCGCAACAGTTTCGGTTGAATTTCAATCGGGATGTCACCAACTTCGTCTAGAAACAGCGTGCCTTGATCGGCTAATTCGAGCCGGCCAATCTTCCGGGAAATAGCCCCGGTGAAAGCGCCCTTTTCGTGACCAAATAATTCGCTCTCGAGGAGGCCAGTCGGTATTGCCGCACAGTTCACCTTTACGAAGGTGCGGTTTTTTCGACGGCTACGGTCGTGAATCGCACGGGCGATCAACTCCTTGCCGGTTCCCGTTTCGCCGAGTAGTAGAACGGTTGAATCGCTGGACGCGACGGTTTCGACGAGCTGGAGTACTTGCTTGAGCGCCGGACTATTCCCCACAATCTCCTCGAAATTCAGGTCGCCCCGGATTTCTTCTTCGAGATATAGCTTCTCTTGCGCAAGCTTCTCTTTCAGCTCGGAAATCTCGCTGAAGGCCACGCAATTTTCGATAGCGATGGCTATTTGACCGGATGCTTCTTTGAGAAAATCGATCTCATCCGGCAGGAAGGCTTCATCGGTGCTGCGGTTAATGGTCAGAGCTCCGACAACTTGGCCGCGGCTGACAAGCGGTATCACACATTGCGTCTTAAGCCCCTCCGCCACCATCAACTTGTATAGATCGGGTGGGAATTCCTGGGGATTGGCAGTATTCCTGGTTGTCGGTTGCAGCGTCTCCAGAGCTCGCTTACAGGCGCCGACCGACTCGATGAGCATTTCCTCCTTGACAAAGCCCTTGCCCTCTGGAAAATCCAAGGCATACAGGCGGAATTTACCCGTAGCCGGGTCGGCGAGCGAAATATGGACCGCGTCCCAATCCATGACTTCACGAATACTCGCTGAGATTGCCCGCAGCAATTCGCGACGCTCCAGGTTTGAAGTGATCTCCTTCGTTAGCTTTAGAAGAAGCTGGAGCCTGCTATTCTGAGTAATAATCGCTTGCTCCGCAGTCTTGCGCGCTTCGATGTCGGTATTCGTTCCGTACCATCTCACGACCCTTCCGTGGTCCAGTGACGGAGTCGCACGAAATAGAAACCAGCGGTACACCCCGTCGAAACGGCGCAGTCGCGCTTCGATCTCACCTGACTGCCCGGAAGCCAGCCTTCCGCGCCAGTAGTCCGCGAGCCTGTTCAGATCATCCGGATGGACAGCGCTGATCCAGCCCCAACCACGCACCTGATCCGCGGAAAGGCCAGCGTAGTCCAACCACCGCCTGTTGAAGAATTCAGCCGCGCCGTCTGCTGCTGCCGACCAGGCCATGACCGGAATGGTTTCAATGACGTCCCGGAGCTCTCGTTCGCTGTTTTGCAGCCGCCAGTTCTGGCGTTGTAATTCTAGTTGGGCGGCCTCGGCCTGCCTAAGATTGAAATTATCGTCTATCGCGAACGCAACCACTCGCCCGATCAGGCGTAGGAAGCCAATGTCTTCGCTACTGTAGGCGGCTCCAGGGGGTCCGGACATTCCCAGGGCACCCAGGCGTCGATGCGGTGTTGTGAGGGGCACAAAAACCAGCGGCCCAATTTCAAGACCTTGCCCCGTAATGCCTTGCTTAAGCCGGGCCGGCACTCTTTCGTCTGCGTCCCAATCTGCGATGTGAAAGGGTTCCTGGGTAGCGTAAGCACGCCAGGACGGCCGCTCATGTACCGGCACATCGGCGTACGCACTGATCAAGCTCTTCTCGGACCCCACCACCGCCCATTCGACTTCGCTGGAATTTTCCTTATAAACAATGATGTAGAACTGGAAGAAGTCGAGGAACTCGCCCAGTTGTTCCGAGAGGATTCTCGTCAGCTCCTCAGGCTCGCTGCATCCGGAAAGTGCTTCGCTAATTCGTAGCAAGGCCTGATAGCGTTGCCCTTTGTGTGGCGTCCCAATAGAGATCTCTGAGCTCATTTCGCGTTTGGGATTAACCCCCTTTTCATTTTCGACCCCAAGAGGTTCACTCCGCAATTCAAGACTCGTATAACCGGGCCTGACCGTCGCATCCCGGCTTATGCGAACAATCCGGTTGGCAACGATGGTGCTCCCCCCGGAAAGCGATTGACGCAGTGTAGGGTCCTTAGGGTGCGATCCGCCTCACGCCGCTTTGAGGAAGCAGCCCTGGACGGCGTCCTCCGCATCTGCTCGAGAGGCCAGAATGCGATATGCGAACCCGAAGCCACGGCTCGCTACATTAACTCTACGAAATCTCCACGCCCGTGAGGCCCTGGAACCCGTATTCTGAGGTTGTCATGCGAGGAGGATTTGTAGTGCAGCTTCGGAAGATCGCGCCGGACAGCCAACTGGAGGGCGTCGTGGAAGAAGTAGACACCGGGAAGCAGGCCAAATTCCTTTCTGACCACGAATTGATTGAATTTCTCCGGGAACGCTTCACTGAGACAATGCAACAGCCTCAAAACAAAGAAGGGAACGAATGACCGGACGAACAACTGTCGTCGAACCGGCGGATGCCATACCTGAAATTACATCAATCGTCCATGACCTCCGCAACCCTTTATCGACGATCCACGCGAGCGCGGAAGTGCTACTCAGCTCAAGAATGTCTGAACGACAAGTCCACCGAATTGCACGCAATCTGTATGGCGCCTCGATCCGCATGAAGGAACTGCTCGACGAGGTCTTAATCCGCCACAGCGGGACAAACCGGGACCTGGAGTCATGCGATGTGCGGGAGTTGGTTATCGCCGCGATGGACAGAGTAGCTCTTGTCGCGGAGGCTCAGTCGGTGCAACTAATTGAGAATGTCTCCGAAAACCTCGTTATTGCTCTGGATCGCCAGCGCATCCAACGAGTTCTCGTCAACTTGTTCGTAAATGCGCTTGACGTCATGCCAAGCGGAGGAAAGATTCGAGTCTCGGCAATTCCCCAACACAGCTCCGTTTTGATCAAGGTTCGGGATACCGGACCAGGAATCGATCCTGGGATTCGCGACCGGCTCTTCCAGCCCTTCGCGACGGCCGGGAAGTCGGGCGGCCTCGGCCTGGGACTTGCTTTCTCGCGGCAGGCCGTGCTCGATCACGGCGGACAAATGTGGGTGGAAGCGGGCGGCCAGGGTGCCTGCTTTGCCCTCTATTTGCCGAAACACGCCGCGGCCCACGACACGATCAGTGCTGGGACCCGTATGCCGAGCCTTCCCAGGATTCGGCCAAAACACGCCGAACCGGAGGAGCTGTCAGCAGTGATTCCCTGAGCGGCTCATCGCGTTCAAATGAACCTGCGATTTCCATGATCAGCTCTTTCGCGCGCGCACGATGTCTGCAGGCCTTTTCACGATCCCGTTCTTCGTACAAACTCCAGGCACTGCTGTGGACCTGCCATGCCGCCACAGGGATGCCGAACCTGTCGAGTATGGCGACGGCATGATCGATGCATCTGTCGGCGCCAGTTAAATCCTTCTCCGCCCTGGCTACCCGAGAACTCATTTCCCAGGCGAGCGCGTGCATGTTAGGGTCAACGGCAGAAAAAGCGGACGACAATAACTCATCCACTTCGCGGCGAGCACCAGCGACGTCGCCTGCCTGCAGCAGCACTTCCGTCATTCCGAGCTGAGCCTGCAATCGCCAGCGCCAGTGCAGAATAAACTTAGGCGTAATCTGAGGATCATGCACTTGGGAAAAACATTGCAGGGCTCTATCGAGATTGCCCTGATAGAGCTCCGCTTGGCCGGAGGTGATTCTGGAAACGGTCCTGATCCAGGAGGCATGCTGGCCAGCTTCGCTTGCCATGGCGGCCTTGCTGAGGCGGCTCACTCCTTCGAAGTCGTAGCAAAGCGTGCGTAACCACAACTCTCCGAAGATAGAAATCCACGGATCTTGCCCATTCTTATTTTCCAACTCCCTTCCCGTTCGAACCATGCGGAGCAGTTCCCCGAACCGGCCGCGGGCGACGAGGACCAAAAACTTCGGAACCCGCCCCAGACGATTGGAGGTCTCTTTGATCAAGGCGTCGGCCTGGCTTTGAGCTTCCAAGTAGCCGCCCTGCAGCGCCAGCACGTAGATGTAGCCATCGTGAACCGTGCTCGAACCGCCCAAACGGCGAATGATCTGGAGGGCGGCAGAACAGGCCTCTGCGTCTTCTTCGCGCCCCGCGTCGTATACAAAGCGGAACCCAGCTACGGCTAAACGCATCTGTGCCGCGAGGAGCGGATCGTCAAGGCTTTCACTCACCTCGATCGCCTTTCGGCCGACCTCACTGCCGCGCGCGGCGTCCAAATACCAGGCAGGAAAACCAAGATGGATCAGGGCACGGGCATGGGCGGCCTTGAGGCCTGCTTCATTCGCCAGATCCACCGCAGATTGATAGGACGCAGCCGAGTCGGACATCTCCCCAAGGACGTAGTGCATATCCCCGACGCGCTGAAAGATTTCGACTTCCAACTCGGGCTGAGAGCCGGAAACCAGTTCAAGAGCGCGCCGGAGGATTCGAATGCAGTCCCGGTGGGAGAACCGGTTTGCCGCGTTTTCCGCCGCAAGCATAAGGCAACGCGCGGCGCGCTCGTAGTCACGTCCTTCCTTGAAATGCAGCGCAAGTTCTGAGGCCAGTTCAGGTTTTCCAGCGCTGCAGATTGGCAGCAGCTGCTCTCCCAAAGTCCGGTGCAGCGTAGCCCGATGAAGACCAGAGAGGCTACGATAAAGAGCTTGCCGGTAGAGGGAATGTCCAAATTCGTAATAAGCGGAAAGGGATCCGTCGGCGGCTTTTTGAATCCCGACTGATCGGATGAATTGCTGACGATTGGCGAGCTTGTCGCACGCTTCCTCGATCGCAGCGGGGGACACATCCAGCATCGCCGCAACGGCCCAAACTGAAAAACGTTCGCCGGCGACGCAGCCAGTCTGCAGGATGCGCAAATCTTCCGAAGGAAGGTTCTCCAATTGGATCTCGAGCATCTGTTGCAGCGTCTCGGGGATACCCGGATAGACTTCTCCGAGGGGCGCGGCCAGAATCAACCTGCCGTGCTCCGCTGCGATCAAACCTTTCTTGGCCATGTCCTGCACGATAGCGACCATGAAAAGCGGGTTTCCTCCTGAGTTGTGGTGAATCAGGCTCGCAAGACCGGCGGGAAGACACTCCACGGAAAAGTTCTTCGTGAGATAGTCCGCGACATCCGACTCCTCAAGGTGTTCCAAAACAACTTCGTGGCACAGTCCGCGGACCAGCAAATCCTGTTTCAGCGTCTTCAACGGATTTTGGGAAAGCAGGACATCGACGGGGCGGTACGTGCCGAGCAGGAGCACCTTCGCCGGTTCTCTGCGGCGGGCGAACGCCGAGATCAGGTCCACGGTTGAAGGATCGACCCAGTGGAGATCTTCCAAAATCAAAAGCAACGGCCGTTGCAGCGAAATGCTTTCGAGAGTCTCGCAGAGCTCGCGCATCATGCGTTCTCGAGTGCTCCCTAGAATCTCCCGTTGCAGGGTTTCCCGCTGCTCGGGCCTTACGAGTCCGGAAAATTGAATCAGCCAAGTGGGCGCTCGCTGGCTGAACGCCTGGATCAAAGAACCGTCCTCATCGCGCCGGATCAGTGAGCCGATCGCCTCCAGAATTGGATAATAAGCTTCGATCCCGCCGAAATCCTCAATGCATTGTCCACGTGCGATTCGCAGATTCGAGTCGCGACCACTTCGCTTCTGGAACGCGTCCACAAGCGTGGTCTTGCCGATTCCCGCTTCACCTGTTACGAAGGCTACCTGTCGCTGGCTGCCCAATGTCAGTTGCAAACAATCTTCAAGCCGGGCGAGACCTGTATGTCGTCCCACCATCCTGTGGGCGGGTTCGTTGACGGAGACCGTTAACGTCGCGGCGGGCTCGACTGATACGGGAGCTACGAACCGGTAGCCTCGCTTCGGGAACGTTTCGATGAATGCCGGTTCGTCGGACCGATCTCCCAGCACCCTGCGGATTTCGAGGACGTATTTTCGGATGCCTTCCCGATTGACATGCGTCTCCGCCCACAACGCCTCCAGAAGCTCATCTTGTGATACAAGGCGGTCCGCGTGTTCAACCAGATAACGGAGCACGTCAAACGCCTTCGGAACAAGGGCCACACGCTCCTTACCTCGCCACAGACAATGATTCACAATGTCAAGCCGGAACGGACCGAACGCTTTCATTTCGGACAGGCTCGCAGTCCGCATTCGAAAGGAGGCTGGCGGATTCGAATGCAATTGTATTTCCGTATTATAGATGACTTGCGCAGCCAAGAAGGCTTGAATTGATCTATTCCGCTCACTTCAGGCAGGTTATCGTGGTCCGGAGCGCCTGCCAATACCCGGGAACGTCAGAATTTACGTACACGACGGAGTTGACTCCAACCCTAAGGATTCCAACGCTTCCCGGGTAGTAACGTCGTCACCGCACGGTAGCTGCATGGATCCCGCCGGTGCTTGTTCGTGCTTCGAAGCGCTTGCAGAGAAGTCCATCGATCGCGAATGGGCCGGAACCACCGATGACTAGGGCTGCCAGGCAAGCGATATAGAGCAGGATTATCTCATAACCCACCGGTCCGAACTTCGCGCCGGTCGCGGTCACGGCGAGGAGCTTGATGGAGCTGAATCCATACCGCAAGTGCACTTTGAACATGGCCACCAATAAGACAGCCGTCAGTGGCACGCTGACAATCGTCACAAATGCGCCTAGCAGTACGGCCAAGCCGCCGAGCACTTCGGTAAGGATCGTCAACCACGCCATCAGGTGCGGGGCGGGGACGCCCATCCCCTGGAGAACCGCGGCAAACATGCCGGGCCCTCTGGACAGCTTGGCAAACCCATGTTGCATAAACCCAAATCCAATGATCAGCCGCAGTGGAATAGGGGACCAGCGAACCATTGGCAACCGGGTCGATAATCTAAGAACGAAATCGATCAATGTCTTCATGGTGTCACTTCAAGGTAAGAATCGATCGCCGAACTCTATTGACATCATGACATCACTATGTCACTATGTCAATATTGACGATTGATCCTCAGAGCCCAGTGCCGCTTTATGCTCAGCTCGAATCGCTGCTTGCCGCTGAAATCGCGGCCGGCGCTCTTCCTCCGGCGAGTCGCCTGCCGAACGAGGAGGACCTCGTCAAACGATATGCGGTCAGCCGCACCACCGTTCGGCAGACAATTCAGAACCTTATACGGCGCGGACTGATCGAGATCCGGCGTGGCAAGGGCACTTTCGTCTTAGAACCCAAGATTACGCAGGAGCTGACCGAATTAAGCGGATTCGTGGAAGACATGCAGTCTCTCGGCCGCCAGGCGTCCGCCCGCCTGCTAGATAAACAGATAGTGCCAGCGAGTGACTCTGTAGCCCGTCAACTCGGGATCATCGCGGGAACTCCAGTGGTCCGCATTCAACGCGTCCGATCGGCGGACAATTCTCCGCTGTCCTTTGATGAAACCTATTTACCACGGGAGATCGGCGAGAGAATCCTGGAGAACGATCTGGAAACGGAACCGATCTTCTCATTGCTCGAGCAGAAGTACGACACGCCTTTGGTGGAAGCGGTGTACCGCCTGGAAGCGGTATCTGCTGATACGACAGTAGCGCGGGCGCTCGGTATTGCCGCCGGCAGCCCGATATTCCTGATTGAGCGCACTTCGTATACGGCGGGGTATCAGCCGGTCGATTACGAAAAACTCTATTACCGAGGCGACCAGATCCGATTCGTAACCCGGCTGGCCCGCCGGCCGCGAACGGAGGGCGGAGTCCGATAAGATGACTGGCTTGCTTCAGCTTGTGGTTGTTCGTGGTTTCCCCGGCGGCTAGAACACCTCGGCGGCATACTGGGCACGGCGAGCGGTGTTGTTACCGTAGAGCCACTCCCATCCGCGCCGGCACGGGAATGCGGCAAGAGTAAGAGGCAGATTCGTAAACTCAGCGTGGGAAGGCGGCGTCGTAAGGGCGTTCCGATTCCAAACTTGGTAAAAACCCGCTACTCGACGGATCGCACGATCAACGATCGTGGAAATAGATGCTATTGTTTCGTAAACTTATTCGTTTCTGGCTGGGTCTCAAAGCCCTGGGTCTTCTAGCTAGCATTATCGGTGTCTTATTCCTGATATCGCAGGGGCGGACCGAATTCAACCGCGTGCACCTGATCGCCACGATCATGGGCGCCCTCGCGCTGGACGTGTCCGCAGGAATCGCCTGGTGGATGCTGAAGAAGGGCAAGCGGTCCGCGCGGACCTGGGCGATTATCGCCAGCACGGCAGCACTGGTGCCTTCCAGTCTGTACTTGCTTCTGCACCCGGGCCAATATCCTTTTACCGTCTTTACGGGAGGGTTCCTCGGCTTGGCCGGGTTGGTGGCCTATTTGGCCGGCGATTCGGCGATCGGAGTAGACGACGCGAGCGCACCGAAGAAAGTGCGGATGGCCGGCGACGGCACCAGTAAGTTTCACGATTACTTCGCTCAAGCCATCTCGATGGGCATAATCTGGCTGGCCTTCCAGCTATGGAACCAGTGGGGGGTGGCCCATGGGCTTGCCCGTCCACGGCTAATTTCTTATCTGGCGCAGCTCAACGTCGCCGTATTGCTCACCACGCTGTTTCACGAACTGGGACATGTCGCCGCGGGATGGGCCTGCGGCAAAATACTGCGCGTGTTGCAGGTCGGGCCATTTCGATGGGCTGTCCGCAACGGGAAGTGGAAATTCGAGTTTCAATTGCGAAAGTTCTATGGAGGGGGCGTGGCGATGGTTGCCCCCGACCTGCACAATATGCGCAGGCGCCAAGCTTTGTTGCTTATGGGCGGTCCTGCTGCGTCTCTAGTAGCAGGCTCGATCTTCGCGATGATAACCCTCACCGCGGCCGGCCATTTCTGGCAGCCATATTGGAGCCTACTCAGCACGCTGGCGACGCTCTCCATCGCCGGCTTCGTTGTCAATATGATTCCACTCCAGCCGCAAAGCCAGTACTCGGATGGCGCGCAGATCTATCAGATCCTCACGAATGGACCATGGGCGCGAGTCCATCTTGCCTTCGCGATGGTGACTACCAGCGCAGTAGCGCCAATAAGGCCGCGCGACTTCGACATGAACGTTATCAACCAAGCCATCGATTTTGTTCGACACGGCGAGCGCGGATTGCTGCTCCGGCTGGTGGCATGCAAACACTATATCGATAAGAACCGGATCCCCGAGGCGCTCGCGTACATGGGTGAGGCGGAGGCGCTTTTCGCAGAATGTAAGTTCGAAAAACCGCAGGATATTTGTGCCGAATTCGCGTTCGTAAATGCGTTTTTTAAACGGGACCTCGCCGCGGCCGATCTGTGGTGGCAACGGATCGAAACGTTAGACAGGATCGACACTGACGCCAATTATTGGCGGGCGAAGACCGCTCTTTTATGGCTGAAGGGAGAGCAGAAAGAGGCATTCGGCGCATGGCAGCGCGGCAGTACCCTGGCGCAGGAACTTCCTTCGGCAGGTACCTATGACTTCACGCGATCCTGCTTCCTCAAGTTGCGCAAGGCGCTCGATGGGGTGATTCCAACAACTCCGCAGCCGCTCGCCGCGGTTATCGAATGGCCAGAAATGCGCTCAGCTCTTGAAGCCTGACATCCGTCTCGTTTGCGTAGGCCGTCAAAGCGCGTTGACGGCAGTTCCACTCTTACGCCGGAGCAGGACCGGCGCCACAGTGCATAAGGGATGAAAGAGCCTGTTTACTTGGGTTATCCGTTCAGTTTTCTAGCCGAGCCTTTGCAAGCATAGGCGCGTCTCGTGACCTCCAATAATTTTGATGCCGTGGGATTCGACGAACGCTCCGTCGATATAGTGCTTCGTGATTATGTTCATGCATTCTTCTCCTTGATGGCAGCGACGGACGGTTCGTCCATTACATATTTTGAGTCGTCGTTCGAAAAAATACGAAAAGAGACAAAGTGCGTGCGTAAGGTGGCAAAACCGCTAAACGGGCGGAACTACCCACAATATGTAATATCGTTTCGACCCCATCCTGCGTTAGCATGAGCTTGTTTCTAGTCACTGCTGGCGCTGACGTGGAAAGCGAGCGGACCATGGACCGCGCCGGGACCGTCTGTACCGGTTCGCGACAACAGAAGGAGATATCCGATGAGGAAATGATGGCAGACGTGACGCTGTTGAAGCTCAAGTCGGCCGCCTGCAGTGGAGGGTGAGGCGCCCGACAGCAAAAGCGACTTGGGGCTTCCGCGCCCGTTTAGCATGACACGTGACTGCATGAGAGCCGAAAAAAATGATTATGCACGATGATTTGAAGGACCTCATCGCAACAAGCTCAATGGGGCCTGTACCAGAGTTGTCTACCTCTGCTCTCATCCGCTCCAATCCGGGCCTCCGGTCTGTTTGGCGCGCGCTGGAGGTGGTCGCCCCGACCAATTCAGTGGTTCTGATTTTAGGAGAAACCGGCACCGGCAAGGAACTGGTCGCGAGGGCCGTTCACGACGAAAGTCCCCGCAAACACGGCCGTTATGTGAAGGTGAACTGCGCCGCAATGCCTGCCGGGCTGATCGAAAATGAGTTGTTTGGCCATGAGCGCGGGGCATTCACGGGGGCATTGTCGCGGACCGACGGCCGTTTTCAGCAAGCGCATGGCGGGACGCTTTTTCTTGATGAAATCGGAGAATTGCCGCTAGAGTTGCAGCCGAAGCTCCTGCGGGTGCTGCAGGAACGGGAGTGCGAGCGTGTTGGCGGCGGATGCACGATCCGCGTCGATGTGCGCGTGATCGCTGCCACGAATTCTGACTTGGAGCAAATGGTCTCGCAGCGGCGATTCCGGGCGGATCTTTTCTACCGGTTGAACGTGTTTCCCATCCTGATCCCACCCCTGAGGGACCGACTGGATGACATCCCGCTCATTACCAAGCACTTTATCCGCATACTCTCATCGCAAATGAATAAGGACGTGAGTCAGATTGCGGACGAGGCACTCAAATGTCTCCGGCGCCACACGTGGCCCGGCAATGTTCGGGAACTACAAAATGTCATCGAGCGCGCGGTTATCCGCTCATCCGGTACTACGGTGGAGATTTCGACCGAGGAGCTGAGGGCTGCATCACCTCCAACCGGCGCGATGAGACGAATGCTGGCGGAAACGGAGCGGAGCCACATTCTTCACGTCCTCAAGGAAACCAACGGCGTCGTATCGGGCCCGAACGGCGCAGCGTCGCGCCTCGGGTTGCCGCGAACTACTTTGGCGTCACGCATGCAAAAACTCGGGATCGTTCAGCGGAAGACCGTGCAAGATATGGAAGGGAACTCCGATCTATGAGGGAATTCCAAACGTAATGACGGGGTGGCAGACATGTTGCCGCTTGCGTCTTCGGGAGGAGTGGCGGATGGAAAGCCCCTGCGAGCAGCGCAGTCGAGTTGCGAAGGCTCCCATGCGGGCGACCCTTCCGCCTAGAATGTGTGAGATGTCTGTCGTCGAATAGGGCGTTCATGGAACCGAAAAACAGAGGTATGGCGGAAGGCGGGGAAACCGACGAATTGTCGCAGGATCGGCTCTGGTTTCTCGAGGGTATGGACCGGGTCAACCAAGCTATTCAGGACACCGACGATCTCCAACAGACGGCCCACGTACTCGATGCCATGTTGTCCATTTTCGACTGCGATCGAGCGTGGATAACCTATCCCTGTGATCCGGAGAGCAAGACATGGCGAACGGTGGCGGACTGCGCACGCCCGACGCTTGCCCATTCTGTGCCGGTCAGCCTTGATGTGACGGTAGACGCGGCTATGGCTGATATGCATCGCCTCGTTAGCGCTTCAGAAGGTCCCGTTTGTTTCGGGACGGAAAATAGCGAAGCGATATCAGCCCGTCCCGGCGTCCGGTCCCAAATCTGTGTGGCTATCCATCCGAAGATGGACAAGCCGTACATGTTGGGTCTGGAGCAATGCACTTGTGCGCGGAACTGGACCCAGCAGGAACAAAGATTATTCAAAGCGATCGGGCAGCGAATCGCAACGCTGCTTACGAGCCTGTTGTTGTCTCGCGAGCTACAAGAGAACAAGGCTAGGCTTGAAGAAGCACAGCGCGTCGCACATGTGGGGTACTGGGAGTGGGACCTTGAGACAAATGTGGTGGTTTGGTCGGCCGAGACCTATCGTATCTTTGGGCTCAAACCGGAAGAACGGCCAATGGACTTCGCGACGGTCCGCGGAATGGTCCACCCGGAGGACCGAGAGGCTCTCTACAGCGGAGTGGACGTGGAGATTGATGCCGGCGTGCACCCCATTGCGGAGTTTCGGATCGTCACTCCAAACGGAGAAGTGCGCACGGTACACGCCATCACCTCTAAGCTTTGGAGCGCCCTGCCGGGCGATCCAGACGATGGAGAATCCCTAAGAGCCCGCAAACTGTTCGGTACCGTTCAAGACATTACGGAATTGAAGCGGGCAGAGGAAGCTCGCCATGCCTTGTCTCAGGACTTGCAAGAAAGCAAAGCGTGGCTCGAAGAAGCACAACGCGTTGCTCATCTTGGCTACTGGGTATGGGACCTGGAGACGAATCAGGTCATCTGGTCCGAAGAAACCTATCGCATTTTTGGTCTGGCGCCACGGGCTGGCTCCTTTGACATAGGGAAAGTAAGTGAAATGATCCACCCTAGTGATCGAGAGAGCGTATTTCGGACAGCAGAAGAGGCTATTCGTACTGGGACGCGCGCTGACTCGGAACATCGGCTAATTCGTCCCGACGGGGAAATGCGCGTCGTACATAGCTTGGGTGACTTGAAGAAAACTTCAGAGGGGCGAACCCAAATGTTCGGTACAACCCAGGACATCACCGACCGGAAACACGTCGAGGAAGAACGCCAGACCCTATCAAGCGCGTTACACCAAAGCAACGCCAGGCTCGAAGAAGCTCAACGAGTGGCTCACATAGGACATTACGAATTTAACCCTGTCGAGAATCACGTCACTTGGTCCGCCGAACTTTGTCGTATCTGGGGGCTACCGCCGGCAAAAGGCCCCATTGACATGACGGTCGTTTTCGAAAAGATTCACCCAGAGGATCGGGAATATGCCGCCCGAGTAGTGGAGGAAACCATTCGTAATGGAACCCGCTTGAAGGCGGAACATCGCATCATTCGTCCGGACGGCGAAGTGCGATTTGTTCAAGTCCTGGGAACTGTGAAAAGAGATGCCTCGGGAACCGCGTACGAACTGTTCGGTACATGTCAGGACATCACTGAGCGCAAACTCGCAGAACAAGCCCTAAGGAGGAGCCAGTTCTACCTAAGTGAAGGCGAGCGTCTTGCTCATATGGGGAGCTGGGCGTCAAGAGATCTAGGTATCCGTTGGTCGGACGATTTAGATATCTATTGGTCTGACGAGGTCTACAAGATCTTTGGGCTTGACCCGAAAAGCGGGACTCCGAACCTTCAGCAGTTTCTGGCCGAGATCCATCCACAGGACCGAGCGTCAATGGCGGAAACGATGAAGAGGATGCATGAGCAGCGCTGTAGCTGCGATGCGACCCATCGAATTATTCGGCCCGACGGAGAGTTGCGGTACGTTCGTTGCGTCGGTGTCCCTGTGTTCGAAGATGGAGTTTTTCAGGGATTCCATGGCACCACAATAGACGTCACAGCGCATGAGCTATTGACGCAGGAGTTGCGACGAGAGCAAGCTTACTTTGCAGAAGCGCAGGGCTTGGCTCACATCGGCAGTTGGGCAACCAATTACAGGACAGGGCAGATACATCACATTTCGGATGAGACTTTTCGCCTGCATGGTTTCGATCCTCGAGAAGGCCCAATTCCACTGGAGCGTTTTTACGACACGATTCATCCGGAAGACAGGCCGGGTGTGACAGCTGCCATCGAAGACGCAATCAGAACAGGTGCGGATTTCGACCTTCGAGAGTATCGGATTTGTCGTTCCGATGGCACGATTCGATTTCTGCGCGCGATAGGACATCGCAATCCGTCTGAAGAAATTGGCTATTACATCGGCATCACAGCGGACATAACGGATCGAAAGCGCGGGGAGGAGGAGCGCGAACGGTTGCGCCGGTTAGAGGCTGATCTCGCGCACATCAACCGGGTCAACATGATGGGAGAACTGGCCGCCGCGCTGGCGCATGAGATCAAACAGCCGATTGCCGCCTCGATTACAAGTGCCAATGCTTGTTTGCGATGGCTCGCTCATGATCCACCGGATCTGGAAAGAGCACGCGCAGCGGCCGCCAGGATTGATCGGGAGGGAAACCGGGCGGCTGATATTATCAACAGTCTGCGAGCCTTCTACAAAACAGGAACTCCGGGTGAGCGCCAAGTGGTTGACGTTAAGGGAACCATCGAAGAAATGCGGGTCCTACTACAGACGGAGGCCGCTCGCCATGGTGTAACAATCCACACCGAACTGGAATCGGATATTCCCAACATTCTGGCGGACCGAGTGCAGTTGCAACAGGTCCTCATGAACTTGATGCTAAACGGGATTGAAGCCATGAGAGACTGCGGCGGGGCGTTGACGGTCAGGTCAGAGGTCAATTCCGAAGGTCAACTGGCAGTCTCCATCGGCGACACTGGTGTAGGATTACCGGGGGAAAGTGCGGAACTGATTTTTGATCCTTTTCATACGACGAAACCACACGGCACGGGAATGGGACTAACCATTACGCGTTCGATTGTCGAGTCATATGGCGGAAAAGTGTGGTTCACCGCGAATCAAGGGCCCGGCGCGACTTTTCATTTCACTCTCCCCTGTGGAGCTGAGGCACATGCATGAAAAGCGCTGCTGCATCTATTGTGTTCGTCATCGATGATGACCGGGGCATGCGTCAGGCGATTCAGGATCTCGTCGAGTCAGTTGGACTTCGTGCCGAGACGTTTTCAACTGGTGAGGAGTTTCTCAAAAAGCCACGCACCTCCGACCCGAGTTGCCTGGTTCTTGACATCAGGCTACCTCAGATGAGTGGGCTCGATTTCCAGCGAAAGTTGGCGGAAATGGGTCTGCGTATCCCTATTATCTTTATCACGGCGCATGGAGACATTCCGATGTCGGTCAGAGCCCTGAAATCGGGTGCTGTCGAGTTTTTGACCAAACCTTTTCGGGATCAGGATCTTTTGGACGCGATTCAGCAGGCGCTTCAACGTGACCGGGCAGCACGCGAGCAATTGACTGAAATCAACGAGTTGCGTGAACGTTACGATACACTAACCGCGCGTGAACGCGAGGTGATGACCCTTGTGATTTCAGGCATGCTTAATAAGCACATCGCGGCGAAGATCGGCGCCAGCGAAGCAACCGTAAAGATCCACCGGGGTCACGTCATGACGAAGATGCGAGCTGGCTCGTTGATTGAATTAGTCCGCATGGCCGACAAATTCAGCCTCCCGCCCAGATAGTCATTAATTCCGGTGGGACTCTTGTTCAAACCACAGGGTAGTAGCCGCATAACACCAAGGGCGTAGTTTGTTCGACGCGGGCTCGATTGTGTTGCCGTGCGGATGACGTTACGCTTCTTGAGTGCCCATAGAACAGAACTCAAGTCTTGTGGCAATTCTCGACGACGACGAATCGATACGCGATGCGCTCCTGGACTTGGTCGAGTCGGAGAAGATACCCGCACTGTGCTTCCGCACGGCAGAGGAATTCCTGGATTCGAGGGCCGGACGAGAAGCCTCGTGCCTGATTGCAGACATTCGAATGCCGGGTATATCCGGCCTCGAACTGCAGGCGACACTCAACATCGAGAGGTGGCCGTTACCGATCATCTTCATCACCGGTCTGGGCGACATTCCGATGGCGGTACGTGCAATGAGGGAAGGAGCGATCGATTTCCTGACCAAGCCAGTCGACGATACTGCCCTGCTTAACTCGGTGGAAAGGGCATTCCAGCGATACCGCGAGAATCGACAGGAGGCAATCGAATACGAGAGCTTCGCCGCTAGATATAAGGGTTTGACGCCCCGAGAGCGGCAGGTGCTGGCGCTCTTGGTTCGCGGTTTGCAAAACAAGCAAGCTGCATTTGAGTTAGGGATCACAGAGTACACTGTTCAAGTCCATCGCGCACACATTATGCGAAAGATGGAAGCGGACTCCTTCGCCACGTTGGTCAGAGTTGCCGCCAAGTTCACACTTGAGCCGCCGGACGACGCGAAGTGATTCTGCCGCCTTTTCCTCTCTGTCTGAGCCTTTTCTAAAACGCTTGTCAGCTAAAGGGTTGTGTTGCGCCAGCGTCGGTGGCAGCCTTCGGGAGGGATTTCCAAACGGCGTCAATGATCACGGCCATGCAGAGTTCTGGCGACGTTTCGCCACCCCATGCGGTGCTTGGCCCGATGTCGATGAGTGGGGGCCGCCCGGTACTCAATCTTGGCACCGTGCGCGATCACTGGTAACGTAGTGCCTCCACCGGTTCGATGCGCGCCGCGCCGGGAACCAGACTGCCAGAAATGCGATCAGACTCAGCGCCACCGGCACCAGGGCGAACACCACAGGATCGTGACCCTTCACGCGGAACAGGAAGCTTTCGAGAAACCGCGTCAGCGCGAAGGCCGAGCCCAACCCGACGAACGCGCCTGCTAATGCGAGTTGCAGGCCCTGGCTCATCACTATTCCTCTTACCTGGCCGCTTGTCGCGCCCAGCGCCAGGCGAATACCGATTTCCTGCGTGCGTTGCTGGACGCTATAGCCATCAGTCCGAGGAGCAAAGACGCGATTTCTGAAGAGGCGATTAGTGATCAGCTCTGCGCGGTAAAGTTAGCGGCGGCCGGAACCGGCCTGCAGCCCACGACTGAGAGCCTGAGAAACCTGACACTAAGTTTGGGCTCGCCGGGCAAGGTTCGAACTCTTTCCTTTCAACTGCAAATATTCAGAGAACTTGGGCGGGACTTGCGCCCCTTCCCGCATCCGTTGCTGAACTGCGTTTTGGTACTCGCGCAGTGTAGTGACTCGGCGCGATGCCCTCGGCAACTTGCAGCGAACCATATCCACGAGTATTTCAACCTCCCATGGTTGGAAGCTGCTGCGATTCAGACTCCCCCTTATCAGCTCTTCAATTAGCCGATTGAACTGCATCAGGACCGCATTGTGTTCTAACTCATCCATATGAACCGCTCCGGACTCTTTTGCTGCGCCGCCTGCTATGCAGAAAGGGTCAATTTGGTCGCATCCAGCCCCCGCACCCACAGGCCAGCCCCCCTCCCTCGACGCACATGTGCTATTACCTGCATGATATTAGGAGTCGAAAATCCCTCTAAAATCTAATGCGTAATCGGTCGAACAAATTTGCATTTGCGCAGCGAGAAATAACGGGGAAGCTGACGTCAGCAACTGAGACTTTAGGCCCCCCGCACCGGTGTCGCGGCTCCACGGCGTCCGGTGTTCCGGTGCGCGCAGTTTCAGACACCGGTCCGTAGAACTGGCCAGGGAACTAAGTCTCGGATCTTCAGAGATCTCCATTGGGCACCGCATACTCTATGGTGCATTGACGCCCGAGGAACGTTTCATCAGAAGCCTCATCGAGCCGCCGGCGAAGGGCTTCGAGGATTGGGGCGTAGCGGGGTGCCGCTGGCTGACGGCGCTTGCCGGGGCCTGATAGCGGTCCTGTTAAGACGCTTTCCCCTTTGCCGCCGCCTTCTTTTTCGCGGCCCACCCTTTCTTCATTGCGATGGATAGCGCCTTTCGTCCTGCCGTCGTAAGGCCGCCTTTCCTGAGTGCCACCGGAACCTTCGCTGGCGCGGCTTTGGGCGCCGCGGTAACGGGATCCCGTGCCCCGAGAGCAGCCTTCGCCACGTTGATCGCGGCCCAGCGTTTGTTTGTCCCCGCGATGATCGCCCGTCTGCCGGCCGCACTCATCTTTCGTTTCGCCGCCGGCCTAAGAGCTACGTTGCCCTCCGGTTTCGAGTTCTGTTCGACAGACGGCAGTACCGCCTTTCGACCAGGACCCGGCGTTTTTTCTGTCGTCGTCGGACCTTGAAGGGCCTCGATTGCTGCCGTTAGCTTGTCTCGTTCCTTTATGAGCAGAGCGAGGAGGTGGTCAGTTGCCATGAATGTGAGGCTAACATACCAGGTTTGTATACTTCGTCCAACTCTTAGCCTGCGGATGCCGTGCTTATTTAGCCGGTGAGCGCTGTAGCCACCCGCTCTGGCAATAAAAAGGAAATGAACTTTATCCTGAGATCTAACGTCTAAGGCCACATGGTCTTATTCGAGGATCTTCGATTCGGACTTAGAAAGCCGGCAAAAGATCCGGTCTTCACGTTGACCGCGGTGGCCGCTCTGGCTTTGGGTATAGGTGCGAACGCGACCGTATTTGCGATTACAAACGGTGTTCTGTTTAAGAACATGCCTTTCGTCGACGATCGCATCCTCTATCTAACGACGAGGAACGTCGACCGCGGAGACCGTAACTCCGGAGTTTCATGGCCGGATTTTCGAGACTGGCGGTCCCAGGTGAAGTCTTTTGACGGCCTGGGAGCTTACAGTTTTGACCAAGGCAACGTAACCGACAAAAGCGGCGTGCCGGCGAGAAACAACATTTCTCAAGTTACCGCCAATACGTTTTCCATGATTGGCCAGAAGCCGGTGATCGGTCGCGATTTTACTCCAGAAGACGAGGCGTCCGGCTCGAATCCTGTCGCCATTCTCGGCTACCGGATGTGGGAGGACCGGTACGGCAAGGATCCAGCTATCCTCGGCCGGATCATCCGAATTAACTCGGTACCCACCACCATCGTCGGCGTCATGCAGAATGGCCTGCGCTTTCCGATCGACACTGAGATATGGACCGCGCTGCATCCTGGCGCTGATGCCGAGAAGCGTGCAGCACGCAATTTCGGCGCCTTTGGACACATAACTGCTGGCGCTACGGAGAAGCAGGCGAAGGCGGAAATGCTCTTCGTGGGGCACAATCTCGAAGTTGCCTATCCGGAGACGAACAAAGGCATCAGCGCCATAACGCACACCTTTAGCGAGGAGTTCAACGGTCCCGAGATCAACCTCCTTCTCGCCGCGCTGATGGGCGCGGTTCTTTTCGTCTTACTAATTGCCTGCGCCAATGTTGCAAACTTACTCCTGGCACGTGCAGTCGAACGATCGCGGGAGATTTCCATTCGAATCGCGTTGGGTGCCGGACGCTGGCGCATTATCGGGCAACTACTGATTGAAAGCGTCATGCTGTCGGTGGCGGGCGGCGCCTTCGGCTCGTTAATCTCGGTCTGGGGGATTCGCGCGTTCGACCGCACGGTGAGAGATCAAATTCCGGCATGGATGAGCTTTACGATGGATTACCGCGGATTTGCCTACCTCGCTGCGGTCTCGATCGGAAGCGGCGTTTTGTTTGGGCTGGTTCCCGCCCTCCGGCTTTCGAGGCTCGATGTAAACTCGTCGCTGAAGGATGGAAGCCGCGGATCGAGCGGAGGGAAGCGCGGCAAATATCTCTCGGGAGCCCTTGTCGTGGCGGAGATGTCGCTCGCAGTTGTACTTTTAGCGGGCGCCGGCCTGATGATCCGCAGCTTCCTGAATATTTATCGGCTCGAAACCGGTGTCAACCAAAAGAACGTTCTCGTAATGCGTGTCTTCCTTCCAGAAGCCAAGTATCCGCGCGATGAGGATCAGATCTCTTTTCACGATCGGTTGAAGGCCCGGCTCGATACCCTACCCGGTGTTCAAGTTTCCTCAATTTCCATCACCATGCCGACTGGCGGAGCGATCGATTTTCCCTACGAACTCGAAGGCAGGCCACCGGTCGATGAGAAGCAACGCCCCAGGTTGAACTTGCTGGTGATCAGCCCGGATTATTTCCGTGCGATGGATTTGAAGCCGCTGCGCGGCCGATCTTTCAGTGCGACCGACGGTGCCTCGGGTCCCCTGGTTACGATCGTGAACCAACGCTTTGCCGAGAAATTCTGGCCGGGTGAAGATCCCCTTGGGAAGCGTTTACGGCTCTTCGAAAAGAATGTGGCTCAGTCCTGGCTAACGGTAGTCGGGGTAGTGCCAAATATAATTCAAAATTTGGAAAATGCGAACATGCGCGATCACGATCCATTGATTTATGTTCCATACCGCCAGAAGCCGATGCGGGATATGTCACTTATGGCGCGAACTCTGGTTCCTCCTAACAACCTGGGAACCGCGTTCCGCAAGGAAGTAGCGGCGCTGGACCAGGACATGCCGCTCTACAACCTGCGGTCGTTGGAGGAACGCCTTGATATCAACAACTGGGCGCAGAAGGTCTTTGGGAGCTTATTTGGGATTTTCGCGCTGATTGCTCTGATGCTCGCTTCGGTAGGTCTGTATGCGGTAATCGCTCACTCGGTCAGCGAGCGAACGCAGGAAATCGGCTTACGCATGGCGTTAGGCGCATCCGGCCCGACGATCCTCCAGCTCATCTTCTCGCAGGGAATGGCGCAAGTGGCTATTGGACTTGGGATCGGATTGGGTGCGGCAATCGGGCTTACGCGAGCGCTCGGTTCCCTGCTGGTGCAGGTCTCGCCAGGAGATCCCGCCACGCTGGTATTCGTTTCCCTCGTGCTCACAGGCGCGGCAGTTTTGGGCTGCCTAATTCCGGCGTTCCGTGCCATGCGTGTCGATCCAGTCGTAGCGCTTCGTCATGGATGACGGCCGGCATATTCGGCGATTCGGACTCATACCGATCGTCTTCTCCGACGCTCCGACGAACTGTTTTAGGCTGAGCCCGAACGCCTTGATGAAGGCCGAGTTTGGCTCCCAGGGGAGCTCAAGGCGTCTGTTTCCGCTCGAACCGGATGCCGTCACGCGCCCCCCGCCCACCACGACCGCGGTCAGGCGATCCTGCTGATTGCGCCCGGCGCGATGAACAGGCTGGTGGCCCCCCCACTCGCATAGTTCAGAGGGGCCTTCTCAAACCCGCCACCTTTGGCCCAGCGATACGAATGCGCACCCCGGCACAATTAGGTGCAGATCTAGATGAGAGTGCGTGGGCTGATCCCGAGAGGAGGCCGGCCAACCTTTTCCCGTAATGTGTCCTAAAAAAGGGGATCGTACTGGGTGCGATCGGAGCATGGCGGTTATCGCGCTACGTCGCTACGCTGCTGTTCGGCGTCAAACCGTTCGATACCCTGACGTATGTCGCGGTGATAATGCTCCTGCTGATGACCGCGGCCGTAGCCTGCTACTTACCTTGCCGGCGCGCGATGCGTACCGATCCGGTGGAAGCTCTGCGGACTGAGTAAAAGGAAGGCTTCATACCTAGGGAGCCTTCATGGCCGTCCCTCCAACTTGGATAGGAAGCCCTTTCCAAATCGCCTGGCTTCTTCGTCTGGGCGTCGCTCACTTTATACACTTTTCTCGAATCACGGGAAACGTTCAATCCGAACGAGGATCCCGTCGTTAGCCCGGCAAGACGCCGGTTTACCGCAGTGCGTTCACAGTTCGAGAGCGGCGGGTCGATGGGATGTCAGTTGACCGCGGGTCTCAACCAGCCTGCTTGTCGGCTTATCGAATTAAGACGATGGCGGCGTGTCGAAAGATCGACACCTCGTGTCTGGTTGCGAAGTGAGGGCTTAGAACTCTCAGAAAACCCCGTTGAAATAAAACCCCCCATAATGGCTCTCGAATTGCACTAGAGCGTCGTTGTGAATATTGCTGCGACAAGAATTCTCGCAGCATATCTTCTGCCGATAGAAGGAGACCTCCGACAATGGGCAGCCCGAAGGACAAACCATACCTAAGCATCGTTATCTTATGCGCCGTGGTTCCCGCCAGCGCCTTGGCTCAGCCACTCACGCATGCTGTCACGGAGCCGTTTCCGCCCGACAGTCCCGGTGCATCCCACGCGGCCACGGATCTTCGGGTATCCGAGCCCAATCAAGAGGGTAGCTGGCTATTCCCGATTACCAGATTGGACCAGTTGCTCCCCGACTGGATTCAGTTTGGTGGACAGTTTCGCGACCGCGCGGAGAGCCAGGATGGGCTCAATTTCGCTCCTGTAAACGACGCTTACGATCTGACTCAGCTCCGCCTCGGCGTGTACATTCAACCGGCCAGTTGGCTGGAAATCGTTGGGGTGACGCAAGATTCGCGAGTCTTTTTCAATCACCACGTAGGCACTGCGCCTCCCTATCAGAACATTTGGGATATTCGCGAGGCTTACGTTCGGCTTGGCAGTTCGACGGAAGGGTGGATCGACTTAGTGGCAGGACGCCAGATGTTCAGCTTTGGCGACGAGCGCGTGATCGGACCTTCCGACTGGTTGAACATGGGACGGACGTTCGATACGGTCCGAGTCGATCTGCATCACCCGGGCGTTCAGGTCAGCATCTTCGCCGCGTCGGTGATTAACGCCATCGACGGTCAGATTGACCACCACATTGAAGGCAACAATATCTATGGAATCTACAGCAGCTTCACGCATCTTCTCCCGCACACAACGATCGAGCCGTATCTGTTATGGCGAGTTGCTCCCAGCCTGACTTCCCTGCCCGAAACCGAGGGCCGCGGAAATCTGAGCGAGGTGACGGGAGGAGCTCGAGTGGCCGGCACGGTATTAGGTAAATTCGACTACGACGTCGAAATGAACAAGCAAACCGGGTCGCTGGGACTCGATACCATCGACGCCTGGGCCGGGCACTGGAACGCTGGCTATACGCTTCGGGACACAAGAATCCGTCCGAGGGTCTTTGCGGAGTACAACTACGCGTCCGGTGATAAGAACCCAAACGGTAACACCTGGGGCACGCATGACCAGATCTATCCTTCCGCTCACGACAAGATGGACTTCGCCGATCAATTCGGCTGGAGGAACATCAAGGACATCCGCGTGGGTGTTGACGAAAGAGTTGGAAGCAAGTGGACGCTGACGGAGCTAGTCGACGATTTCTGGCTGGCGACGAAAAATGACGCAGTCTATGGCTCCAGTGGTGCGATCGCCATAGCGGCGCACCCCGGAGCAGGCAGCGGCCATCTCGGAGCGGAACTCGACTTGATCGCGGAGTATAAGCAAAATCGGCACGTAAACTATGGCTTTGGCTTCTGTCACTTGTTTACGGGCGAGTATTTGAATCAAGCAACGCACGGCAAAGACTACAACTACCCGTTTTCATACGTAACTTATGTTTTTTGAAGATCAAGGGAGAGGAGAACTTATGGCTGATATTGAGAATGACGAAACGAAGATGAGTAGACGAGACATATTTGGTCTAGGCTCGGCGGCCGTCGCAGCCACTACGCTGACGCTGGTCGGCGAGAGAATGGCGGAGGCGCAGCAGTCTACAAAACATACTGCGCCGAATGAGACCAATCCGGGTCAGGTGAACGGTCCGCTGGCGGCGGAGAATCCGGATTCGGAATGGTGTCCGCCCACCGACAACGGCAATGTAAAGCCGTTTAAGTATTCCTTTTCTCTATCGCGCAAGCGTCTGGAAACCGGTGGGTGGACGCGCCAAGTCACGGTGCGCGATTTGCCGGTTTCGACAACCATCGCGGGCGTGGAAATGCGACTCACGGCGGGCGGCGTCCGTGAACTCCACTGGCACGTAGAGGCCGAGTGGGCCATCATGCTCTACGGCAATGCCCGCATTACCGCAGTGGATCAGGAAGGCAGAAGCTTTGTCAGCGATGTTGGTAAGGACGACTTGTGGTTGTTCCCCCCGGGTGTGCCTCATTCGATTCAGGGTCTGGGTCCGGATGGTTGTAAGTTCCTCCTGGTTTTCGACGACGGGAACTTTGACGAGTTTCATACGTTCCTGATTACGGACTGGCTCGCCCATACACCGAAGGAGGTTCTTGCGAAAAACCTCAATGTACCTCCATCGACCTTTGACAAGGTTCCCAAGAAGGAGCTGTTTATCTTTCAAACGGGCCTGCCGGGGGATTTGAAAGCGGAACAGGCGCAGGGGGCCCAGGGCACCGGGAGCGTGCCCAAGCGTTTTGACTTCAGAACGAGCACCATGAAGCCGACAAAAGTCACGCGCGGCGGCGAGGTGAAGATCATCGATTCCAAGATCTTTCCAGTGACCCCGATTTCGGCGGCGATCGTCACGCTGAAACCCGGTGGGCTGCGCGAACTACACTGGCATCCCAATGCGGATGAATGGCAGTACTACATTACGGGTAAGGGACGCATGACCGTTTTCGCCGCTGGGTCGACTGCCCGAACGATGGATTTTGAAGAGGGAGATGTCGGCTACATCCCGATTTCCAACCCCCATTACATCGAGAATACGGGCGATACTGACCTGGTCTTTCTTGAGATGTTCAGGACCGGGGAATACCAGGACATCTCGTTAGCGGAGTGGATGGCGCATACGCCGCACCTGTTGATGGATCAGCATCTGGGAGTGGGAATGTCGATGCTCGATAGTATCCCCAAGCAGGAGATGGTTATTACTCCTGTGTAAATCTGTGGGACCCGGCGTTTTCTCCCGGCTGTCATTCTGACCTTGAAGGGCCTCCATTGTTGCGGCGAGGGTGTCTCGGTTAGAGAAGGCGTTCCTTTTCGGTGCTAATTATGCCATGCGGTTCGTCTGTGTCCCGGGGGAGATCGGAGTGCGTCAACGTTAGGTCGAAAAGCTTCTGTCGTGCTACCTGAGTCTAGGGCGCCAAGGCCAGGGAGGTGCAAAGGCTGGCAAGAAGGCCCCAAGTGCAGCGGATAGCCCGCAAACTCCACGGCCTAACTCACGCCGATTTGGACGACCTATAGCGAACCCGAAGGTTGCGGGCACCTACCGCGTACTAGCAGAGCTAATCGGGGCGCGATGCTTCGGCGCGCCGTAAGAATAAGGTTAGGGCCGGCGGTATATCGCTCCCCCTTCATGACAAACGACACTTTCTGTAGGCTCGCGACGTCCTCGATCGGGTTCCCGGACACGGCCACGATGTCTGCCAGATAGCCGGCTTTGAGTACGCCGATCTGCCCTTCCCAACCCAAGAGTTTCGCACCACTTACTGTGCCCGCCTGGATAGCTGCGAGCGGCGTCATCCCGTATTGCACCATTAGCACGAACTCTCGCGCCTGAGTGCCGTGAGGGAACGGACCGACATCGGAGCCCATGGCGATTGGTATACCAGCGGCAATCTGTTTCCGGAACTCCTGCGCGTGGTAGTTCAGCATTTGACGATTCAGCGTACCCTCAGCTGATGTCGCGGCATGGTCTGCGAAATACTCGAAGATCGTGAATGTTGGTACCGCGAAAATCTGTTTCTCGCGCATGAGCTTCATTGTGGCGTCGCTGAGCTGAAACACGTGATCGATCGAAGCCACAGCGGCCAGGGCAGCATAAAGCGTGCCCGGTTCGCCCGTGGCGTGTACGGCCACGTGCTTTCCGACGCGCGGCGCCTCCCGCACAGCCGCCTCCATCTCCCCCGCGGTGAACTGGAACGGGGTAGAGAAGCGGCCATCAACTATCGAGTCCCTACCGGTTTCATAAATCTTGATGAAATCGGCGCCCTCCTTCAGTTGTTGGCGGATCGCAGCCACTGGTTCAACCGCGCTATTGGTTTGTGTGGCATAGGGCAAGACGCGCTGCTCCGGATTGTAGCCGATAGCGTCCTCGTGCCCGCCCAGAATGTCGATCGCATTGCCGCTGACGCGCGGCCGCGGTCCCGGAAACAGTCCCTGATCGATGGCATTGCGAATGGCCGTGTCGGCCGAACCAGCGCCCTCCGTACCCATATCACGCTCGGCGGTGAAGCCTGCCATCAAGTCCTCACGCGCGGCCAATACCGCTGTCAGTGTGCGCTGCGGAACGGACTCCTGCACGGTCTGCAAATCCTCCGCGCCGGGATGGAGGAACAAATGGATGTGGGCATCGATCAACCCGGGCAGCAACGTAAGTTCGCCTAAGTCGATAATCTCCGCGCCGGCGGGATGTGTCACCGATGTGCCGACTTCGGAGATCCGTTCGCCCACCACCAGAAGCTCCCCGGGTGCGAGCATGCGACCGGTCTGCACATCGAGTAGGCGTGCGGCACGCAACACGATTTGTTGCGTCACCAGCTGCGCGAGCAGCATCCCGCCCCAACAGAGAAACAGCGAAATCGTAAACCGTCGGCCGATCTCCGCAGGCGCGGGTCGTGCCGGCGAGCGGGCGAGGGGCGGTCCGATTGGCGCACATTGTCGGCTAAAGCTTGAAGCGCCGCATGGATGTTCCCGACGATCGCATCACCCACCGGGGCGCGGGCCGCCTCCTGCGGATCAGAGGTCACGGCAATCAGTTCAGCCCCCTCGGGGAGATACGCTCCCGGTTCGTATTGGTGGTACCGGAAGACGGGCGCGCCGATGATGAGAACAGGTCGTGCCCGCTCAGCGCTGCCGAAGTCCCCTTGATCGAGGCCGGTAGCAGACCCCGGAAATAGGGATGTGTGGTTGGGAACGGACATCGGGGCGCCGACGGCGCTGCCCAAACCGGCGTGCGGAGTTTCTCAGCCAGGCGAACCGCAAGTGGATTAGCGCGACACGCGTCGACTTCTGGTCCGAGGACCAACGCGGGACTCTTGGAGGCGTTCAGACGGTCGACGACCTGCAACGGCAAATGAACTTTCGAACGAGCCGACCGCATGAACCTGGCGGCCGAGCAGAGCAGAGGATTGCGGATCTGCCTTAGCCCCCCAGTCATCATAGGGCACCGAGATATAGACCGGGCCGGACGGCGGCAACGCCGCCATGTGCAGCGCACGACTCATCGCCAGCGGCACATCCTGGGCAACGGACGGCTCATAACTCCACTTCACCAGCGGGCGCGGCAGTTGGGTCGAATCCAGATTGGTCAATGAGAGTTCCAGGCATTGGCGAGCGCACCCATACCATTACCGGTGCCGGCGGCGGAGTGGAGGTTGATGAGGGCCGGTTTCTCCGTCGCCTGGGCGTATCCATCGGCCATGCCCACTGCAACGCCCTCATGCAGACAGAGAAAATAGCGGAAATCCGACGGAAAGTCCTTCAAGAACGGCAACTCGTTTGATCCGGGATTGCCGAAGACCGTGGTGACACAGTGCCGGCGCAACAGGTCATAGGTTAGGTCATGAACGCTGGTCATGAGTTCGCTCCTGTTTGTCCATTTACAGATGCTCTGCTTCTGCTGAGCCAAATCCGATCAGCCGTGACACGAAGCTTGAGTGAAAGTACGCAGCAGTATTACGATGCCCTCGGCGGAAAGTTCTTGAACATCTTCTGAACTTCCTTATAGAGCTTCTTCGTGTTCTTGTCTGGGTTGCTCGATAGCTCACAGCTCACCTCTCCAAACCATCAAAATGCCCACCTCGCCAGATGCAGCAGTCGCTTCCGGAAGGCGTCCCAGCGCCGGTTGGAAGTCCTCCCAACCGCCACCAATCGATGCATTTCGAGTGCCGGGAAGCAGCGTCGTAGGATCGCCTGAATTCAAAAGGGTTTTGAAATGGTGAATCTCGCCAGTATTCGTTGCGTGTCAAGCCTCTGACGTCAAAGGCCCAAGATCTGTACTGACGCGACGCGCAAGAGCAATTCCGTCACGAATTGAACTGAGGTGAGACAAACCAGGAAGACTTCTCTAAAAGTACCCGGCCGATGCTAAACCAAGCGGCGACAGTTCTCTCCCCGTTGAAGGCGATGAGATCGAGAAACCGCGCGCAGCACTCGCGCAGAAAACGGACGGCTCTCATTTCGCTCACCGCGCTCTTCCGGCGGTGAGCGTCGGGTTGAGCTCAAGGCCGGGCGCTCCGAACCAGGGCACTTTTCGGCTTACGCTGCCCCAACGGAAGACTGCGCACGCATTACCGGATGACATCATGTCGCTGGTTTATTTATAACCGGTGATAGTGTCCGTATGCGTGCATCAATGCGGCGTCTGTTGAAGTCGATTCGCGTAGGCGCCCATACGAAAGTCAATGAAGTGTCCCGATGGTGGAGAGGCCACCCATTGTGGAAATGTCAGAATATATGCGGGAATGCCTCCGTGAGGATGAGGAACCGAGCACGTACAAAGACAGCGGAAGCGCCTTCTGTTCTTCTGCTGACCCTTACCTCGACACGCCTCCGACTGGAAAGCCTCAAGAAGATGGAGCACGAATATCCGCTCCGCCACGATTTCGATCCAACATGGGCAGTTCGACCCCTTGCTCTTTCGCAGTGCAACGGACAGAAAGTCCTAGTGCTCGAGGATCCGGGTGGTGAGTTTCTCCATCGTCTCATTCGAGGCCCGATGGAAATAGAGCAATGTTTGCGTCTCGCCATTGGCCTTTCAACCGCACTTGACCAGTTACACAATCGTTCGGTGATCCACAAAGATTTGAAACCCTCGAATGTCCTTGTCGACACCGCGACCGGCCATGCCTGGCTCACGGGTTTCGGAATCGCCTCGCGTCTTCGCGCGAACGACAGCCCCCGGGCCACCCGAGTTCATCGCTGGAACCTTCCCTACATGGCGCCGGAACAGACCGGACGGATGAATCGTTCCATCGATTTGCGTAGCGACCTCTATGCTTTGGGCGTCACGATGTACGAGATGCTGACTGGGAGTCTCCCCTTCATCGCTTCTGATCCGATGGACTGCGTGCACTACCATATCGCTCGGCAGCCCGCGCCGCCGGACGGGCAGGCGAAGGGCATTCCGGGGATGCTTTCGGCCATCATCATCAAGCTCCTCGCCAAGACCGCTGAGGAGCCGTACCAAACAGCAGTAGGCCTCGAGCGCGAGCCATTGCAAATCGTCGACGAATAAGGCGAGGGGATGTTCTTGGCGCACGAATACGCCAATAAATCGAATCAGACTTGTTGAAAGCGAACTTGCGCGTCATGTGGCGAAATTTCAGGAACAAGGGGCTGTTCTCCAACGATGAACTTCAGCTTGGGAACCAGATCCACAATGATCTGCCCGTGCGGACCTAAGGCTTCGCGAAGCGCGTCGCGCCATTTGCTCAGTTCTGACTCGCTCTTGGTCAGAATCCGATGCAGGAGGCTCTGAAAGGCCTGTGCCAAGGTCGCATAGGGGACGTCTCTCATATTGGTCGGACTTATCTGCTGCGAAACAGACCGCGAGTTACGAACAAGCGGTTTGTGGAGTTCGTTTACGATCGACGACTTGCCGATTCCGGAGTTTCCGGAAACGAGCACCAACTCCGGCCGCCCACCTGCCACGACGCGGTCGAAAGCTGCAAGCAATACCTCAATTTCGCGGTCGCGACCATACAACCTTTCGGGAATCACCAGCCGGTCTGGAATGTCCTGTGTGCCCGGAGAGAATTCGTCGATGTGCTGCTGCGCCTCCCACTCGTTAAGACAGCCGAAGATCAGGTCGGCCTGAGGCCGTCGGATCATCTGGAAACGGTAGCTGTGATATCGAAGTCAACGACACTGAAGGAAATCGACCGGGGTTTAATCTTGCAGACATTGGAAGCGTCGGGTTGGACGGTCGGCGGACCGGAAGGTGCAGCAGTCAGACTAGGACTCGCGCGCACCACTCTGCTTTATAAAATGAAAAAGCTTGGCATCCTCGACCGACTCAAAGCCGCGGAGTAAGCATTCCCGTATCCGATTTCGTGCCGCCAGAGTCATCAGTTAGGCCGTAGCGACACTCTCTCCCCGTAGTCCCCAAAAATTCCTTACAAACTCATAATCCCGATTTAGCTTTTGAAGCGTTTGCCGCGATATCGTCATCCGTGACAGTATTAATTCGCAAGCTCCATTTTGTTTGAGAGCCACATTAACGATTTATCTGGCGAATTGATCCATGGCTATGGCACACTCTGCCGCTCCCGCTGGGAATTATAGCGGTTGACGGCGACCAGTTGCTCTCAGTACTCTCGGTTGAACCAGACCACTAAGAAGGGTACCAATGAGCACTGGGACGCCATCCCTCGGAGGTCATGCGAGCATGTCCCCCACTGGGCAGCATAAAACCGAAGCGTTGCTCCTAGTCCGAACCGTCCTACCGCTTCGAAGAGTGCCGTGAGCGAAAGATGAGGCCGTCCGCATTCTGCGCGAATGGAGCGCGCAGATTCCCTGCTTGATCGCACACAGTACGGAAAGCGCTGTCGCCGCTTGGATCAGCCTGAGGCCTTCAGAGCCAGAGCCTTCCCGGTTTGTCTCACAGTCTCCGTTGAATGCGTTACGGAATTGCGGCTGCGGTCCGCGTCAATCTGCTTTCCGTCTTGACGTCAGAGATTCGTCACGCAACGAATGCCGGCACGGGTCGCTATTTCACAACTCCTTTGAATTCAGGCGATACTGTGGGACTGCCTCCTGGCACTCGGCGTGCGTCGCTAACGAGCGCGGACGTTCTTGGATACGGTGGAACGTTCAGACATCCTGACCTTACTGAGGAGAATCAAGTGATGAAGGATCCAAAGAAGATTATCGCGTTAGAGGAACACTACGGGCTTCCGGTTATATACGAAGCCGCTCATAAGGCGAACGATAGGGTCGCGCTGGCGTACGATGTACTAAAAAAAACGGGAAAGTTCAAGGATTCAAAAACCGGGTTTCCAGCGGGCATCTATGATCTAGGTGAGGGGCGGATCGCTGCTATGGACGACGCCGGTATCGATGTATCGATCCTCTCGTACCCTACGCCGAACGCAGAGGGCCTCGAACCGTCGCTTGCGAAGGAGCTAACTAGACAGGCGAACGACGCCCTGGCGGCTACGGTCTCTAATTACCCAGACCGGCTTCTCGGATTTGCCACACTACCGATGCTCGACCCCGTGGCTGCAGTCCACGAACTCGAGCGCGCCGTTCGCGACCTGCGCTTCGTTGGCGCATTGATAAACAGCAACATCAACGGGCGTTACTTTGACGACAAATTCTTCTGGCCAGTGTTTGAATGCGCCGAGGCACTCGGCGTGCCCATCTACCTACACCCCCAGATTCCGCCCAAGCCGGTGGTCGATGCCTACTACAGCGGCTTCTCTCCCGAAATATCTGCGTTTCTGTCAATTGCAGGAGTCGGCTGGCACATCGACACCGGGGTACACTGCCTCCGCTTAATCCTCGGCGGCGTGTTCGACCGGTTTCCTGCCCTGCAGATTATCGTGGGCCACAATTTCGAAATATTGAGTTGGTCGGCGTGGCGAATGGACTACTCTTTTCCGTTAGGCAAGAACGGTGGGCTGAAGCGGACCATCAAGGAATACATTCGGGAGAACTTCTATGGTGGAATCCTCGCTGGTGAGTACGTGGGCCAAGAACCTGGCGCGATGGACAGCGGCTGGAGTTTGGCGTACCAGGCCTATCTGGGCATGGCGAACACGGTCGGCATTGACCGCGTCGTATTCACCACGGACTATCCATACGGGGACATGAAAGCCGCTCGCCAATTCTTTGATCAGATGCCGATCAACTTGAATGACAAGGCGAAGATCGCGCACCTCAACGCAGAGCACCTGCTCGGTCTCAGTCAGAATGAACGAAAGCCAGAATTAGCTTCGCATCATTGACGCTGAGGTATTCGTGGCCTCTCTGCAAGCACGTTTTGCAGAGAATGATTGAGGAAAACTGCCAATTGGGCAGAAACAGAGGGCTATAGGCCGGGGCAGGCAGCCTATAGCCGAGCTTTGAATCCGGTCCACGCGGACTACAAGCAAAGCGTGAGTTGTTTCCGACAAGTTTACAAGAGCAGCATCCGTAGCTGTGGCTATTTTAAGTTCAGCTAGTCATCGGAAGGAAGAAAAAAGGAAGAAGGTGTGGAAGCGGTAACTACCGTAACGGCATCCGAATGGTCGATCCTTGTTCGCGGTGATGAGCGATGCAAATCAAGACGTAGTGAACCGGATTGCAAGCACGGAGTAAGAATCCTCGAGGCCTATTACTAAGGAAATGCGCGGTTATTGCCGATGGCTGCGCGCGCTGTGGCCGCAAGATGGCGCATGATCTTTTTACGACCCCCGGACCGGATCAGCCGGCGGCGCCTCGGCCAGAGCGAAGGGATCGGGAGCGCGACGGTGGAGCGTTGGTTCCAGCACGTGCTCCAACGACTGGCCTCGCTCTGTGCGCGGCGATGTTGGGCATCGATGAACATTCCTTTTCGCGGCGCCACGGCTATACGACAACCTTCTTCGATCTGAAAATCACCGCGTGCGCGTGGTGTGCGTCGACCTGGCGACGAACTATCGCACTTTGCTGGACAAACACTTCCCCAACGCGCTGATCGTAGTTTGGACTCGCGTGCGGCGTCTACTGAAATGGAAAATTGCCCAACCAATAGATCAGTCCTTCACCTCCGCCGTTAGGCGTGTAGGTCTGAACCAATGTATTTTGAATTGCATCGATGCGAGCGATGGAACCCGAAATATAGCTGCCGACCAGCACGTCGCTTCCATCTGGATTCATGACTACGTCGAGAGGCGAATTTCCGACATTGATAGTCGTAATGATCTGGAGGGTTTGCGTATTCACAATTGCAACCTGATTGCCAGTTGCGATGAAGGCCTTCGTGCCGGTGGGATTGAAGGCAATGCCGTTCTGTGTGACGTTTGAGAATCGGATCCCCCCGCTAACGGTGCCGCTGAGCAAATCAACAATGTCCACGTTATCGGAGTTGTAGTAATCGATCCAGGCTTGTGAACCATCCGGGGTAATCGCAACGACGCCGGGAAATGAAGTCGTGAGCGGGATCGTATTCAGCACGACGCGCTTGACGACATCGATGACCAACAGAGACGGCGAGGGATTTTGGTCGTAATAGTTGGTCACGTAGGCGCGTGTTCCGTCAGGTGACATGGCAATGCCAGCAGGATAGGCGTTCGGAACCGAAAGGGTATAGACGACTTGATCCGTAGCGGTGCTGATCCAATCGATGGCGTTGTTGTAACAAGTCACGAGCAGCATCGAGCCGTCTGGCGTCAGAGCCTGTTCGAGTGGGCTAGAGCAAACCGGAATCGTTTTGACGTTCGATAACGGGCAGAGGCTAATGTCGGAGACCGTATCGGTGCTGTTCTCGACTAGAAACGCATGAATGCTTCCATCGCATGCGGCGCTCGTTGTAGCCGCGGGAACTACAACGGGTGGAGGAAACGGCAGCGGAACCATCCAGGGGAAGGTGTTCACGAGAGACGTTGACGGCTCGGTCGAAGACATCTGGGCGGGTCTGACTTGGCCGGAAGAAGAAGGGGGGCCAGGGACGACTCCGATTTGGGTGGCATCACTGAACGTATACGGATGTCCGAGTTGGACACCCGTGCCTTCAACGTACTTACATGTCTTGCCGTTGAGTGGGCTGCCGCGGGGCGTATAGTCGTCATTTGTCACGCCGAGACCGATTCCGAGCACACTCAACTCGCTGGTCTGATAGACCTGTACTTGCCCAGTTTGGTTATTGCACCAAACGGTGATGTAACTTTGTCCGGCGAAGCAGGTCGCAGCGGAGGCGGTGACCACGGCAAAGAAGATACTTCTCATTGGAACGCCACCGTCCTTCCCGTGAGTTCGAGAGGTACGAAGAAACCCGAGTTCAATCCCGTCGCTGAGAACGAGGGCGGACTGGCAATCGGCCATTGGCCCACGTAGATCGTGCCCCGCGATTGAGTCAGCCGCGCACGCGCTGCGGGGATGTTCGCAAGGACGTCGGCGGGAACAGTGAAGCTCGAAGAGCCGGCAGGTGCAGTACAAATAAACGCGGCGGACGCATTGGTCGGAAGATCGACACCGAATCCGGAAATGAAGACAGTGTTTCCGGATGCCACACCGCTCCAATTCACGGTGAAGCCCTGGCTGCGGGTAACCGTTTGAAGCTGATCGCGGTTGGTCCATACAAGCGGCTGCGGAATGGTGGCGGTTGCTTGGAACGAACTTACGTCGGCTCCTCCGGATGCCGAAACACTCACGCTTCCGGGGTTCAGCACCAGCGAGTTCTGCGCGCCGGTTATTGTGGGAATCGCGCCGCCGACAAGCGTTGAGAAACCGGACGCCTTTGCCGATCCCAGCGAGATAGTGCCCGCGTTCAAGGCGCGTCCCGTCGGAACTGGGGCTGGAAACGCAGGGGGCAATCCGGCGTTTTGCGTCGCATCGCCAAAGTACGTGTAAGAAGTACAGGTTCCCCCTGGTGGCAGGGAGACGCTGGGATCGAAATTGAACTGATCACCATTCTCCTGAGCGACATAGGCACCCAAAACATCCGTGGTTGTGTCGTTGGTATTCGCGACCCCAACGTCATGATGTAGCGCTATGCGCGCCGCAAGAATTCGCGCCGTGTTGTTGCCCTGGATCAATGCGCCCGGAAGCACGTTGGAGGGCTCCGAACAGGAACTGGCGTTCGAGGAGATGGCCATTGTCACCGTGTTGCTGACGGCGGCGCCTCCGGTCTTTACATAGACGGGAACCCAACAACCCAGAGGCGCGTTCGATGGGACTTGGAAAACAATCTCATCGATCCCGGCGCAGCAGGGACTCCGGCCACTGTAGGCGATGGTCGCAGAAATGCCGCCAACGAATACCTGAGTCTGGATCGGCAGCGAAGTCACAGTAGGGGCGACGTTGTCGGGGAAACTGACGGGTCCAAGACCTGTGCCCCACACCGTTACGGATTGGTTCGGCGCCGCAGCAACTGTTAGTGAATTGGTCGGTGCTGAGGTTGCTGAGACGTAGTTCTGGAATATTCCTGGCCCCGCGCCTCCGGTCACGGTGAAGATGCCGACGTTCGACTTCACAATCATCACCGGCGCAGGGTTGCTTAGCGAATTGTTGTAGGCCAACTGAAGAGAAACTTGGCCCAGTGGGGTATTCGACGGCACAATCGCGTTCACCTGCGCCGCGCTTACGAACACAGGGTACGCGCTGACGCTGGTTGTGCCCTGTTTCAACGTGATTGAGACGCCGCCCAGTGTCGACGACAAGGGAAAGGCCAGCGCTGGGCTTGCGGTCGGGCCGAGATTGGCTCCGTAAATCGAGATGGTCGAACCCTGGGCAACGGCGCCGCCAGGGAGGCCGGGAGCCATGCCGCTCGCCGCGTTAGCCACTCCACGGTAAAAGATAAACGGCTTTTGGCCCCAAATGGGCGAAGCCATGCATATTATCGCAAGTACGGCTCGCATGCGGGACATTCTATCAAACCATCGGACACGCTCGGACGAGCGTTGCGGAGAACAGTCATCCCCAGGGCGCGGCCTGGACGCCACTTCAATGGCTCCTTTCCTGACGGCCCTTGCCCGGCTTAGCCCGGAGCCGCAGACCCGGCCCCATGGAGCGCGGTAGAGGGTGGTCTCGGAGTCGATTTTCATGTTCAACTCGAAGTCCAGGTGGGCTTCGAAATTCCTGGGTTCTATAACCGTTTGAATACGGTCTGGTGGATCGGCGCGCTGGTTCGTTTGAGAGGGGCGTTTTGCGCATCAGTCCTTGTTATCGGTGGTCGCCCCTTTGCTGAAATCCCGGCGGAATGCTCAAAAACGAAGATACTGTACGTGGAGGCGACGCCGAAACACGCGTTCCAGGAACCAACGATAGGGAGCCTGGAGAAAGCCAATGCTCGCGCCGGCATCATTTGCGTGGCGTCCAGTTTCGCAAAATCGCGTTTACGTCAGGGTGGCCCCGGTTTACTGGGTCCCCAAACGAATCAGCGAACCCTATCCCATCCGTGGCTAGCTCGCAGCCGCGCCGCTGATTGCACGACTATTGGTTCCAAACAGTGCAGTGCAAGAGGCGCCCTGACGGGACGATGAGCAAGCCAAGGTTGCAAAATTCAAGGTTCGCTTGGCGACCCAAAAATCCCCGCCACTTGCTAGTTAACAGGCAACCGAACGGATATTCGAGCTTTCACTTGCAGTCTCAGACGCTCACGCCGCCATGCTTTTAACACAGGGTGTCTTCTTTCGGTGAAGTGAGCTAGAATCCAAAGTCGCTCACTCTGGGGTGGCCTTCCGGACGGCCCTTGTCAGCCTTTTGTGCGCGGCCTTGGCTTTGGCTCCCGGCTTGGCCCCGCTGGCAGTTTTCTTGGCCTTGGCGGGCTCTTCTTCCGGGTGGCGGCTTTCGTGCCGGGAGCCTTCTCCGGCGCGACGTGCGCGCCCTGTGCCGCAACGGCGGCGGGTTTGTCGGCAGTGTTGGTTTCTGCTGCGGTCGTCATGTGTTTGACTATCTTTTTCTGCGCTTGCTTCGCGCATGACAATTCATCACTCGCGTCGATAGAAAAAGCAAGCGGAAAAGTAGTGGCCCGCCGTGGAAAAGCGGTTTTCGAACATCTAGCGATTCGGAAAGTCTAGCCTCCAAGCGCGGCCATGTAAATTCGTTGACGTGGCGGCGACATCACGGGAGTAAGCTCCCACAACGCCGTTTGAACTAAGCCGCTGGCGCGGCGGACGGTACGCGTGAGGACGGTTCGGCGGAAGCGCGCATAGCCAGGATAGTGTCGGGTCGCAAGGAGGTTCCCTGTGACCCGTTTACGCAAAATGATGCTGGAGGAACTCCAGCGTCGTAATTATGCCCAGACTACCGCAGCAGCCTATACATTGGCTCTACGGCAGTTCGCCGAGTATTTCCGCCGGCCGCCCGATCAGCTTGGCCCCGAGCACATCCGCGAGTTTCAACTCGATCTGCTCCGTGACCGGAGGCTTGCTCCGACAACAGTCAAGCAGCGCATGGCCGCCGTGCAGTTCTTCTTCGCGCAGACGCTGAAGCGGCCGTACCTGTGGCAGGATTTTCCGTACCCGAAAGTGCCGCGGCGATTGCCCGTCGTGCTCATTCAGGACGAAGTGGCGAAGCTGATTGGACGCCGCCAGCAATCTGGCGCATCGCGCGATGCTGATGACGCTCTACTCCACGGGCCTGCGTCGTTCCGAAGTGGCTCGTTGAAGGTGGAATGACATTTACAGCCAACGTATGGTGATCCAGGCGATGCCCACATTGCAGAACTCCGATGGAGTTCGTCGAACACCTCTCAGCAGCACAACTTGACGCCATTCTGCAAGGAAAAGGTGTTCAGTTTGATACGTCGTAGGAAGCTCACGGCCGACAACCCGCGCCTATCCGAACACTCAGGAAACGTGTGCCTGAACCTCGCCGATTCCCACGATCGAGAGCGGACCCAGGCTGAAACGGACCTCGTTCGAGCCCATCAGATGTTTCTGGAGTCGGTATCCTGTGTGGGATCGCATGGCGGAAATCAGAAATCGACAGGCGCGAAGTTCCCGACAACATCAAATCCCATAAGTGCCGCGTCCGCCGCAACCGCCAACGGCTCACTTCAAACGGCTCTATCGAAAGTGCCCGGAGCACGCCGCTGGGTCGCATCCGCCCGGTTTTCCCCGTCCGGCACTTCCGATAGAGTGCTACCGTTTCTGGCCAATGCCGAGCTGCCGACGATACAGACAACCCGCGGTCGTGCCGAGTCGAAGTGGTAACCGCACCGCGCACGGTGTTAAAATGATCCGAGAGCCTTTCACTGCCGTACGAGGTCACCTGCGGGTGCCGATTTCACCTCGAGATATTCAGGAGATTCGGCCCGCAGTATTCATGTCAGCGTTCTCGCAAGGGACAGGAGGACCCTATGCAGGCCAAAAGCACTTCCATCGCCTTTTCATCATTGCTGACGTGCTGCCTGGCCCTCTCTTTGGCGAGTTGCCAGAATTCCTCCTTGCATCTGGCGGCCAGCAAAAAGGCCGGTACCGTCGAGCTTTGCCTGTCGAACGGAGACGCATGCCCACAGGCCGGCGGCGTATCTCCCAGTTCGATTGCCGTTTATCGCTGGGACAACATGCACGACAACGAGCTCGTATGGGACGCAGAGCCGAAAAATCCGATTACCGCTGACAATATAAGCGGCGTCGTCACCTACGGGGTGGCGCCCAAAGACTGGATCAACAAGCTGACGCCGCCCGCCCTGGTTTGTGGAAAGGCATACCTCGTTAATCCGGGAGCCCATTACTTCGCGCTGACATGCGACGGGACCGTCGTAGTATTCGATGATCCGCATCTAGAAGAGTTTTTCAGGGGAAAGCTCCCGCAGGACCGGACAAAATAAATCTAAGGACCCGGAGACAAAACGCACTGCCCACTAGCGAGACGTTAGTACAACCGTTGGCTTGAATCCGAAACGTTCTCTGAGCTTTAAGCAGCCCGCCCATCAAAGAAAGCTCGCCGTCCTCCGATTGGTCGACCACACGCTTGGAGAAGTTGCTAAAAGTTGCTGACCGAAGTAGTTCATTACGCCAGGTCCAAAGTGAAGCATCCCAGCGTGAAGACGAATGGGAATGGGCTCGCTTCGCCGGTGGAATATGACCCGTCGAAAAACACAATCGCGCGGTTCGGAATCTTCTCGTCAATCTGAAAAGAAGGCCTCCACGTCCCCGAGTGCCACCCTCGATCCTCGGCCGTCATGATCTGAGTCGGGGAACTCTATTCTGACAAAATCCTTGCGGGGTGCTCGGCACTGCACCACCACAAACCCGTCTCAGGCGAAGGCGCACCGTGTCCTACCCAAACGCGCGCGAAGATAGCATCGAATCGCGTTCCCCTTTGGCGTACGCAGAAATCGAACATTTTCATTTCCGGCCCAGCAAAAACAGCATGTTTGCTCCAGCCGGTAGCGCCATCGCCGCTCTCTGCACAACCGTGGATCAGGTAATCTTCGTGGTTCGATCCAGCCACGTACCACATTTTCCATTTACCGTCGTGATAGATCAGGTTTGGCTCGTAGACGCTTCCGCGTTCCCAGTCCTCGTTTGCGATAAAGGCGGCCTCAGATTGATCCATCCAGGCCTTACCATTCCACTCCAGGAATCCGATTGTGTAGGGGCCCCAAAGGTTGTCGGCTGCACCGGCATTGTAAATCCGTTCGACCCACGCCCGTCTGCACGGGTCCCATCCCTTCACGTAAGACGGACAATGCCGTCCCCCGTTTCCATCCCATATCCTGCTCCGCTGCTGCCCTGCCACTGGCACTAACTCACCCGTAGCATCGCGAGTCGGCTTCCACCCAGTCACTGATAGCGGTGCCTCCGCGGCGAGCGAAGCGCTGAAGATATCGGTGGCCCCAAATCCTCTTGGTTGGCCAGCGAGGTACATCCACCACTGCCGGTTTCTTTGGACGACAGTTGAATCAAGCAGTTCCGCCTCCGGCGACCCTGTGGAGCAATCGCGTGGGTCAAAAATCTTCACTTCGGTTCCAGGGATAGATTTTTGGGAGCAACTCATGTTTCTTGTGGCGAACGCTATAATTTTATTCCATCGGCGCCGATTCTGACTCTCAGTCGGACAAAAGGACATGCCAGCATGCCTCGACGGTGCGTCACTCACCGGCAGTCGCGAGGTTACCGATGTTTTGGTTGCGGGCGAAATACGCACCACGCGTAGAAAACTCGGATCGGACGGTGCTGGCCAGAAGTCCGGTTGGGGGAAGCTTCGTGAATCGACCCTGGTAAACGCCGTACGCTTCTCGTGCTCCGATCTGCACAACCTAGGGTGGGCCTCCTGACGCGACAATATCGACATTTGGGCATGGTTGCGGCGATTTGCCGTCGCCAACAGTCTCTTCCACCGAACCACGTGAAAACGTGCCTCCAGAAAACGGTCCTGCGACGCGGTACTTGCGGTGAGACACTCGGATCAGGACAGAATGGTCATTATGAGGCTGGGCTGATTGAAGATCGCCACCTTCAACATCAATAAGCGCCTACACAACCTCGTGGCGTGGCTCGCCAAGGCGCAGCCCGACGTCGTCTGCCTCCAGGAGCTCAAGGCAGAGCAGCAAGCATTCCCGGCGGGTGCCCTTCATGACCTTTGCTATCGCAGTCTGGCTAGGCAAAAGTTCCTGGAACCGCGTAGCGATCCTGGCGCGAGACTGCGACTCAGTTCTTCCGCCATTCCGGCACTACTGTGGCCTTCAAAACCACGTTTGAGGTATTCACCAGGGTTAGCCCCGACAACTCGCTTGAACGCCTTACTGAACGCTGCGTCGGACTCGTAACCAACCGACCGAGCGATGTCTATTAGCTTTTTGTCACGCTCTTGTAGTAACTGCATCGCCTTCTGCATCCGCCATTCGGTTACATATTCCAGTGGTGTTTGTCCGAGTAACTCTTTAAAACGTGCTGCGAATGCGGAGCGAGACATGGCCGCCGCTCCGGCCAGGGATTCGACCGTCCAGGGTGTATTCACTCTGTCGTGAATGGCACTCAGGGCAGTGCCTATTTGAGGATCAAAAATCGCTCGAAGCCATCCTTTCTTGCGTTCCGGTCCCGACGCGATATGCGCCCGGAGTACTTGGATAAACAGAACCTCAGCTAGCCGATTCGCGACTACTGCAGACTCCGGCGCCTGTTCTGCCATCTCTGATGCCAGCGCTTGCATTGTGTTGTGAAGAGCACGCGCACGGGCCTCCTCGGCCTTAATCAGAATGAAGCTCGGCAATAGCTGAGTGACCGGCTTGAGGCCGGCGCGATCGAAACTCAAGGACCCGCAGACGATTGTCGTCGGTGCGCCACCACCTCCATAATGAGCGACATTGCTGTTGGCCTTGGCCGCGATCTCGCTGAAACTCCACCTGGGACGTGTTCGCGGGCTGTCGCGCAAAACAATCGAAGTCCCCCGGGCCAGCAAAATGCAGTTACCACCGGTGAGGGGAATCGGCTCAGCCCTTCCACACTCAGCCTGCAGTTGCCGCGCGAAAGCATGACGAAGTGCGCCAAATCTGTGGGTGACATCTTTTTGTCGGAAGGCGTGGCTTTTTCTTCGGTCTGCTTCTCCTGTATTACGCCCCACGGGGCTGTGGCCTCGAGCCTGTCCAGGCCGAAAGCTGTTCATCGATGGCGGATCGATCTTCATGACCGGCTCAGTTGCTTCGGTTAAGGGTTTTCCTGGTTTTGGCGTGTATGCGGCGAGCAAGGCAGCATTGCGCTCCTTCGCACGCACATGGCTCAACGAACTGAAGGGCAGGAATATCCGGGTGAACCTGCTGAGCCCGGCGCCGATTGCCACACCGATGCAGGACCAAGTTCTCACCGAGGAGGCGAAGCGGATGTTCGAATCCGGGATCCCGCGGGGAAAGATGGGTCGCCCTGAGGAAATTGCGGTGGTCGCGGTGTTTCTTGCTTCAGACGATTCGAGCTTCGTGAACGGGGTGGAGCTGTCCGTCGACGGCGGCCTCTCGGCCATCAGAATTCGCGCCGAATCGCGGCGAGTGCATGACCGCCAAGGCACTCACCGAGATCCGATAGGTAACCAAAAGTCGGTTTGTGACCGCTCACTCGCGTGGCTTTGGGCGGATCACGCGGTACTCGTACAAAGCTCGGGGGAGGCCACGCGAGCCAGAGGTCCGGTTGTAGGAGGTCGTCGAAAGATTTTCTCGCAACAGGGTCTCAGAGTAATCGTCGCTTGACTCCATTTGAGGAAGATCGATGGCTCTTTCTGTGGCCTGTTTAGCGCCAACTCAAAGCCGGAGCGATCCTGGTCAGAATTGCTTCCAAAACATGAACATTGTAAGCAACCCCTAGTTGGTTCGGCACGGTCAGCAGCAGCGTGTCTGCCGCGGCAATCGCCTCGTCTTTCCTCAGCTGTTCGATCAAAACATCCGGCTCTGCCGCGTAGCCACGGCCGAAAATCGCCCGTACGTTGTCGATGATGCCAATCTGGTCGTCTTCCTGCTGTCCTCGCCCGAAAAACGAGCGATCACGATCGTCCATCAAGGGAAAGATACTGCGGCTGACGGAGACTCGCGGAGTGCGGGTATGACCGGCCTCTTTCCAGGCGTCGCGAAACGCGCGAATCTGCGCGGCCTGTTGGATGTGAAAGGGTTCGCCGGTCTCGTCGAATTTAAGCGTTGAGGACTGCAGGTTCATTCCGAGCTTGGCGGCCCAAACGGCCGTCGCATTCGTAGCCGCTCCCCACCAGACACGGCTGCGCAATCCTTCAGAATGCGGTTCAAGACGCAATAATCCTGGTGGATTGGGAAACATAGGTCGAGGATTCGGCTGAGCAAAACCCTTGCCGTTCAGCAATTCGAGAAACTCGTCGGTGTGTCTCCGAGCCATGGCTGCATCATCCTCACCATCACGCGGGTGGTGGCCAAAGTATTGCCACCCGTCAATGACCTGTTCGGGAGACCCGCGACTGATTCCCAATTGCAGGCGCCCGCCGGCGATGAGATCCGCGGCGCCGGCATCCTCGGACATGTAATGCAGGTTCTCATATCGCATGTCAATCACTGCTGTGCCGATTTCAATACGGCGCGTCTTAGCGCCGATCGCGGCGAGCAATGGAAATGGGGAAGCCAATTGCCGCGCGAAGTGATGAACACGAAAATACGCTCCGTCAACGCCCAGTCGTTCGGCGTCGACGGCAAGGTCAATCGACTGCAGCAGCGCGTCCGACGCAGTTCGCGTTTCCGAGTGAAGTGAAGGTGACCAATGGCCGAAGGATAGAAAACCGATTTTTTTCATGCAAGATTAAGTTTAGTCTGGATCAGCGAATCGCCATCTGGATGTCGGCCGCAATTCAATCCGGATGTGGGCGATTGTGTCCCACATCGCCGTATCTCGGGAGCTGCGTCGTATATGGAGCGCGGATTCGACAAGATTCGGCTCACCGACCACCGCCGGATTCCTGACCATCCATTCCCCAGGGATCCAAAGCCAAACCTCCGCCGAGCAAAACCGGGGCCGGATCGAACAGGAGAAAGTAATCGATGTCGTACGTTACAGTGTCTCCCACTGGTACGGAATAATCTTCACCGAAATCGAAACTGCCACCGAGTCCGCTAGCGAGCGGCGTGAGTTCAATCTGCGACGCGTCGAGGACCGTAGACGAGCCGTTTTTAGGGCTTACTCGCGATTGGGATGGGGCAAGGGGAGTTGCATTTGCGATCGCACCACGTCTATTCCGCGTAGCGATTTCCATCATGGATTCGGGATTTCTTCAGAGATCAGCCGCTGCTCCAGTGAGAGGAGAACATGACACCGCCGACGTCTTCAACCTGTGCTCGTCCAGCAACGCTTCCGCGGCACGCTCGCCGATGATGATGCAGGTAGCCATGGCGTTGCCGGTGGGCACGCGCGGCATGATCGATCCGTCTGCAATGCGAAGGTTTTCGATCCCATAGACCTTCAGTTGACCGTCTACCACTGACATCGAATCGCGCCCCATTTTCGCGGTACACGTCTGATGGTGGTAAGTGTTGGCTGCATCGCGAATGAAGTCTTCCAGCGCAGGTCCTCTCAGGTAGCCCGGCATGACCTCGCATTTTGTGAAGGGCCGAAGCGCAGCTGAATTGCCAATCTCGCGACAAAGCTCCACGCACGCTACCGCGGCCTTCAGGTCGTCCGGGTGGGACAGCGTATTGGACTCGATCTGTATAGGGTCGTCAGGGTGGGGTCCCGTCAAGCGAATCTGACCGCGACTCTTCGGCCGCACGACACCTCCATACATGGTCCAAGAGGTTGGTGGTGGATTAAAGCTAGCGCCTGTCTCGGGACTGCAGACCGGTACTTCTATCTGGCAGGTCTGCAAATCCGGAGTGTCAAGACCAGGATTGCTCTTCCAGAAGAACGTTGCCTCAGCTCCATTGTTGCGAGGAGCGAGGGGCTGCTGATATTCCCAGACGCAGCCGATACCAAAATGATCCTGCAAATTCTGTCCTACACCTGGAAGGTGCTGCACGGCCGGTATGCCCAGACGTTGTAGCTCCGTCTGATCGCCAATGCCAGAAAGCATCAGCACTTTTGGCGTGTGCATGGCGCCCAACGACAGGACAACCTCGCACTTGGCCCTGATGCGTTGGATTTTTTCGTCTAAAGCGATCTCCACACCAGTGGCTCGCTTTCCCTCCAAGGTAATCTTGGTAACCAATGCGTGGGTGAGCACAGTTAGGTTGGGCTGGTTCATGTAGGGGAAGACATAAGTTCGAAAGACGGATAGGCGCTTTCCATTGCGTACCCGCACATCGATAATCGAGGCCCCGCCTGTGCCTTCCATCATTCGTCCATTATTGCTATCGAAAGTTGGCATTCCAATGGAACGCGCACCTTCCACCATAGCCGGAGCGATTGGATTCGGGTCAGGCGCGGACTGCACGAAAACCGGCCCACCGGTTCCGCGACGCGTGGGGTCTGGTGCTCCCTGCCAGTCTTCTATCCGACGGTAAATGTTGAGTACGGACTCATAGTTCCATGCCGTCTCGCCGGACTCGGATGCGAAGAAATCCCAATCGTTTTTGTGTCCGCGTGCCCAACCCATCACATTGATGCTCGATCCCCCTCCGAGCACCTTGCCCATCTCCAGCGGTATGGAACGTCCTTTGAGGTGTGGATTGGGTTGATCCACAAACTTCCAATCGCGCTCGCTCCCGAGGTTTTCATGCCAGCGAGCCGCTTCCATCACGCTTGGCACCTCGTCGCTGCCGCCTGCTTCGAGCAAGAGCACGCTGACGTCGGGATTTTCGGCCAGGCGGCGCGCAACTACTGATCCAGATGAACCTGATCCACAGACGATGAAGTCGTACTGCGACCTTAGACCGTCCCTGAGCTTCCGCTGGTTCCCACGAACACGCTCCACGAAATCTACTGTTGATTGTTTTTCTTGATTCAAACCCATCTCTATTACCCCTTTCTGATGTGAGGCATGCCATGGCTTGTTCCGCCCTGGTGATCTCACAACTCCAGTAAACGGCATGTTGGATAATGCCTTGTTAGAGTATCTGCTCCTCTGGTAGAAATCCTGCTGAATTTTTTCCGATTATTGAAGGGGACAACGACGAGAGTCCGATTGAGATGCGTGCGAGTCCGTTAGGATTGCCGCCGAAAAATGACCATTTATGGAGTTACAAATGCCGGGCTGATGCAGGGCGACTACGAATTTTAGCGCTCCCGAGAGTACGTCGTTTCGTGGTCCAGAAATTCCTGGCGATACTCGGTCGGGCTAGCTCCGCACACCTGACGGAAGGCCTGCGCAAAATGCTGTTGGCTCCTAAAGCCACAGGCCACGGCTACATCCATTACTCGCCCATCGGCGGAGCGCAACATCATCTTTGCACGCTCTAGCCTCTGACGCAGGAGAAATCGGTGCGGGGTCTCGCCGGTTGACTTGCGAAACATCCGCGAGAAGTGCGCTGGGCTCAACTCGACCGCTTGCGCCATCTCGCAAAGGGTCAACTCGTCTTCGATCTTGGCGTCTACAAGCTCTTTGATCCTGCGCAAGCGAGCGGAACCTAGCCCGCCTCGGTGGGTCTGCACAGACCGGCGCCGCACGGCATAACCGTTGACCAGCGCGACGGCAAGCGCCTGCTCAACGGAATCCAGAAACAGCCGACCACTCGGAAAGCCGGCAACTCTCTCCGCATTCACGGCCGCGGCCAGCGCGCCGACTCGTGCATCAACCAGGCTTCCCACTCTGCGCAATTCCACGTCGCCCGTTGTTCCATCAGAGGCTGCCGCGAGGGCGGCGTCCGAGACGTCAACGGACAAATACAAATAATGCAAGTCATCGGTTCGAAGCCATGTCTCGACATGACGAGGGACCAGGCACATTTCGCCCGCGCCAAAAGTAGATCTCATCATCTCAGAACGGCGCAAGCCGAGTTCAATCGAACCAGTCCGCAACGCCATCATAAGAGCCGGCTGATGTAGCACCGACAAGCGTGCCTCCGTGCCAGACTCGATTGCCTTGACTTCAACCCTCATCGCTACCTCACTCCTGATTGATGCGTTTCTCTATTCGTTTGATGCTTATCTCTAAACCGAGGCACTGCTTTGAACCCCAGCGGATGCTTCCGCGACGGTTGCATAGATCCGCCGGCCGCTCGAATCGACAGTTCTCTGTAAGGATTGAAAAGATGGAGCGGGAGACCAGATTCGAACCCAGTGGCAAGGTCCTGCAAAATGGAGGCTACCTCCTGCGGTGTATATCAAGTGATCGAAAGCACCAAGCTTGGTAAAGTGAGTTTCGACGGCCTGTTTGTCCGAGAGCTCAACGGTTGTCTTGTCGCGTTTCCGCCAAACGGCGCAACCGCCTTCTGAAGTCGTACCACGTTGCTTGAGGCGATAATGTCCTTGCGCCCTGTGATGCCTCCTGCTCGACGACGGCCAAACCGATGCCTGAGGAACCACCCAAGATAACCACCCGCTTGTTCTGTGAACCAGTTCCTTGTTGCATCGAATTCTCCTTTTCACGCACTTCCGCCTCTATGCTCCCCTCAATCTGAGCTGCGGCCGATTTTCGCAAACGCACCAATTCCTCGCCCGCGATTAATACCCAGCCGCTGCATCTTATAGATCAACGTCGTCCGTGGCAGGCCCAGCCGCGCCGCGGCGCCATCCCGACCGCCGACCCTACCTTTGGTCTGCTGGAGAGTATGAAGGATGTGCGAGCGCTCCGCCTCTTCCAGCGTCACTGGCGCGGATAACTGCAATGTGCCAGTGATTTCGGGCCGCGAACCATTCAGTACGTCGTCCGTCGAAAGAATCACCGAGCGCTCGATGAAGTTTTGCAATTCCCGCACGTTGCCCAGCCATGAATGACCTACAAGAGCGGTCATGAATTCTTCTGATATGGACGTGATTCTTTTGTTCATGCGAGCAGCGCAATCCATCGCAAAATGGTGGACCAACAAACGGATGTCTTCACGGCGCTCACGAAGAGGTAGTAATTCAATGGGGAATACGCTGAGCCGATAAAAGAGGTCAGCGCGGAATTCACGGTTTGCGACCATCTCCACGAGATTCCGATGAGTGGCACAGATCACTCGCACATCGGTTCGACTCGTTGCACCACCGCCCAGGCGCTCGAACTGTCTGTCCTGCATGACGCGAAGAAGCTTGGGCTGCAACTCGAGCGGAACGTCGCCGACCTCATCCAAAAGCAACGTGCCACGGTTAGCCCGCTCGAACCGTCCGATACCGCGCGTGACCGCTCCGGTGTAGGCGCCACGCTCGTGACCGAACAGTTCGCTTTCGAACAAACCCGCTGGTATGGCGGCACAATTCACCTTCACAAATGGACCATCCGATCGGCCGCTCCACTTGTGAATGGCTTCCGCAATCAGCTCCTTGCCGGTTCCTGTTTCACCGTTAATCAACACCGTTGAGTCGGTCGGCGCCACGATTCGCACCATGCCAAGCACACGCCGTAAAGCAGCACTGTTACCAATAATGCGCGGTGACCCACCGCCGAAGAGTTCATCGCTTTCGAGCGCAACTTGCGCCGAAATTCCGTGCGCGATTTCAAAGGATGCGCTTTCGTTGACTGCGGGCAGTTTAGGTGCGCAGCTCGCCGGTGCGGCCATTTCTTTACTCCTCTCGTTGCTATATTTTCGATATATGCACACGTCAGGGCCGGCTCAAGCGCTAACTCTCGCTTCGCCGTCCCTTGATCCACTCGCGGATGTATGCGGGGCAGTTCTTCAGTGGTATGCCGTTCGCTTCACAGCGATCGAGAAAGGCTATCGCATCTTGACCTACAAGCGTCAGGTTCTTTAAGTCCAAAACCATACGGCGCCCTTTCACCTCTGATCTAATGAGAGCTTCCAGCTCGGCTATATCTTCTTCCTCGATTTGGCCGCTCAGCATGTAGGTCACTTGCCCGTTCGAGGATCTTTGAATCTTGAGCACTGTTTCTCAGTTCCGTCGGAATCTTTCCCTCCTTCGAGGATTCTCACTGCTGCTGGAGCATTTGCGACGTCACTCGTTTGTTACACAGAGCAGGCACGGTTCCAATCCTAAGTTACTGAGAGAAAAGGGAGTAAACAGTCGCATGAACTACGAAAGTTCGTGAGGTTACGAAAGCTCGTAATTTGTTACGTTACGCAGTCTTAAAGCGATTCTTGTTTATCTTTAGCGCCTTGATCTTCGAATCCAGCGTAGTTCCAGGCATCCCCAGCTTGGCAGCCGCTCCCGAGGGTCCGAATACCCGTCCTTTGGTTTCGCGGAGTGCGGCCTCAATCATCTCCTTCTCTTGGGCAACAAGCCTTTCAGAGAAGTCAAATTGCACTTTTGGCTCAGGTCGTCGAGAGAGCCAACTCTCATCGACTGAGAAAGTCTTTGTTTCACATACAATAACAGAGCGCTCAATCACGTTCTGCAATTCGCGAATATTACCCGGCCAGGAATACGACTGAAGCAGGTCGAGACTCTTTTTGTTCACAGCCTGAAAGCTCTTTCCTGCTTTCCTTGCGTAACGATCAATGAAATACTCGACCAGTACGGCAATGTCTTGTTTTCGCTCCCGCAGAGGAGGCACTTCAATTGGAAAAACATTGAGCCGGTAAAACAGGTCGCTCCTAAACACGCCCGCTGCGATGCCGGCTTCCAAATCGCGGTTGGTAGCGGCAATCACGCGAACATTGGTCCGCATCGATCCCGCTCCACCAACACGTTCAAATTCGTGCTCCTGCAGAACACGCAACAACGCGATCTGGGTTTCAGCGGGAAGCTCTCCGATTTCGTCGAGGAAGATCGTACCTCCCTCGGCCAGTTCAAAGCGCCCCAACCGCCGCTGAATTGCCCCTGTAAAGGCACCCTTTTCATGGCCGAACAATTCTGAAGCGATCAACTCGCGCGGGATTGCCGCGCAGTTCACGCTAACAAAGGCTCGTGAGGAGCGCTGGGAGCGCCTGTGAATGGCGCGCGCAACAAGTTCCTTGCCGGTCCCGGTCTCGCCGGTGATTAAAACGCCGGAGTCGGTGGGAGCAACCTTAGATATTCTCGCAAGCACCATTTGCAGCGGCGCCGAAGTTCCCACGATCTGCTCGAACATCGATGCCTTATCGATTTCCTCGCGTAACGCTACGTTCTCATTCTGGAGTCTCTGCTCAGTCTGCTTGCGTTCCTCTATATCGGTTCCCGCGACATACCAACGTGTGATGCGTCCCTGGTTATCGCGTATCGGGTTCCAGCGAAAGAGAAACCAGCGATACTGTCCGTCATTTCTCGGAAGACGTAGTTCGGTTTCGTGCGGGAGGCCGCTCGAGAAGTTACGTTGCGCTTCGCTCATCACGCGTGCCCAATCATCTGGATGAGACAGTCTGCGACGAAGGGTCCGCCACTCCTCAAAGGTAAGACCGAGGTAATCGAGCGCGGCTTGATTGGCATAAAGATTGGTGCGGTCGGGATCAGGGCCTAACACGTAGACGTGCTGGGGCGCCAACTCCAGGATCTGCCGAAGCTCGCTTTCGCTTTGGCGGATCTTCTCCTCCGCTTGCTTTGCAGCGGTGACGTCCATCACCGTTCCGATAAATTTTATGAGGTCGCCCTTCTCATTGACGACAGGATGTCCGATTGCATGGAGGTGCTTGACAGCTCCATCGGGAAGAACAATGCGGTAGTCCGCTTCGTAGTCTGTTTTCTGGACTTCGGAAGTCTCGAAGAGCTCCTGAATGCGTTTTGCATCCTCAGGATGATTTCTATTAAGCCAAAAGTCCGTATTTGACTTACCCTCGTCGGGTCTCACGCCGAATATTCGATACACTTCCGGCGAGACGATGACTCCTCCCGAAGCAATGTCATGTTTCCAGCTGCCTGTATGGCTCAATCGCTGCGCTTCAAGCAACTCTTCTTCGCGGTAACGCAGCTCCGCTTCTGCTCGCTTTGCCGCGGTCACGTCGGTTACGGCGCCGACAAATTCGAGATTCTCAGCCGAAGTCTTCGACGCGCGACCTAAGACGTGAACGTGCTTCACCGAACCATCCGCCATCAGCAAACGATTCTCAAGGTCAAGATCCACTCCCGCCTTGGACGCATGATCGAGGGTCTGTTGTACGCGATCCCGGTCGTCGGGATGAATTCGCTGGATGATCCATTCCAGCGTGGGCTTGGTTACTCGATCGTGCCCGAAAATTTTGTAGGTTTCCTCTGACCAGTAGATTTCTCCGCTGAGAACACCCCAGCCGAAGGTGCCCGTGTGGCTGAGGGTCTGTCCCTGGGCAAGGAAAGCTTCGCTGTGTTGCAGATCAGAATAGAGGCTGGCATTCTCAAGTGAAATGGCGGCTTGCGAGGCCAGCACCTCCAGCACCGCGATCCGGTCCAGGGTGAAGGCGCCGGGAGTCAAATTATTCTCGAGGTAGAAAACACCGACAAGCTTCGTTTGTTTGACGATGGGCAGGCATAGGAGAGACCTTGGGCGCCGCTGGCGCACATACGCGTCCTCCGAATACAAGCTTCCGGCCGAAGCATCGTCGAGCAGTACGCGCTCCCGCGTGCGAATTGCGTAGTGCAGCGCGGATTGGGGAACATCGGATAGAGTGATGCCCTTCTGTCGAACCTGAACCTGGGCTCCGCCCTCGCCGGTGGTAGCCTCAGCCTCGATCCACACTTCGTCTTCGCGGAGAAGAATGAGCAGCCCTCGCTGAGCTCCGGCATGCTCCACCACAATTCGCATGAGCCTTTCAATCAGCTTGGGAAGGAGGATCTCGCTCGAGAGCGCCTGCGAGGCCTTGACGACAGTCGCGACGTCCAACTGCCGGAGCGGAGTGCCGATTGTGACGGCGGCTGAGGCGGAAGAATGTTCATCGTATAAACGCGGGTACAGCGCGTCGAGCTGCTTCACTTTCCCGAAGGCACCCCAACGGTCGTAACAGTTCCGCGCGCGGTGGAGATAGGCGTGAGCGCTCGTCTCAGAGCTGTGTGCCGCGTAGAACCGAGCGGCCAGTTCGTGAGCCAGTGCCTCAATCTGGATGAAGCCGCTCTCGCCCGCATGGTGGATAGCCTGTTCATAAAGACGCATAGCGTCGGAGTCTCGTCGTTCAAGTCGGGCGATTTCCGCCGACACCAGCATGTACTTGTCGGCGAAAGTCGGTGGATAATTTTCGGCCCATTCGCGCAATTGTTCCTGGTGCGCCGACAGAAGTTGGCGCCACTCTTGCTGCTCGTCAGCCGACGCGTTTTCATAGCTGGCCGCCACGGCCAGCGCCGTGTAGCAATAATAGTCGAGCAACTGGATCTGGCCGACCGCTGCCGAAAGCAGCGGCTTGACTTTGTCGGCTGCCGCGAGAGCCGCGGAGTAGTCGCCTGACACGAACCGGGCCTTCAATTTGAGTATCCAGTACCAGGAGGCGAGCAACTTCACCCGGTCCTCCGTCAGCCCGTCCTCGAACGCCGTTTCGTCGAATTGCGCGTCGCTGAATGTGGAAATGGTTGCGGTGCGGCCCTGCATCGCCGCGATGAAGCGTTGCTGACTTACCATGATGTCCACCCAGTCGCGGTACTTGGCTTCCCGGGTAAAGGCCAGCGCAATCTCCGACTGGCGCCAGATCTCGTCGAGGGGCTCGGTCCGCAGGAGGAGTCCGGTAACAGTTTGGAACATGCAGTAGCATGCGAAGGCCAGATCACCCATCTCGGTTGCGGTGCGAACGCCCGTGCGCATGAAATCGATCGCGGCAGCGATCGGCTGCGTCCAGAAGGCAACTGTTCCGACCGCGTAATAGACCTTAGCCTGACACGCGATAAACCCCTGCTTCTCGACAAGGTCGCAGGCGAGTCTCGCAAAGCGATGGGCATCGCGATAACGGTGAAAGACAGGTCCGAGGATAAATCCGAAATAGCCATAGGCGTGCGCTGAAGCGCCACCTGTCCCGTGCTGCATGCTGACATTCACCATGCGGCAGATATGCAGACAATACAAATGGAAGTCAGTAAAGTAAGACGGGGAGATAAGGACTGCCAACACCTGCATGGCAGCTTGAAGTTCCCGATCGGTCATTAGCGGCAGATCGATCAATCCTTCAATTGGGCGCCCAGCGAGCGCTCGCCACACCATCTCGTATTCCAACTGGACCTGGTCCCAGCTAGGGTGCGCCGGCATATCGATGCCGAACAGGCGCAAACATGCGAGCGCACTATCGACTGCTTGCTGGTTCTCCGACTTTAAGATATGAAGCGAAACCTTCAGGTTGTAGACGGCAGCTCGGTCGACCTTCGACACCGCGTGGGGCAACAACTCTCGAATCAGATGTTCAGCTCTTTCGAAATTGCCGGTCAGAAACTCGGCCTCGACGCGTTCCAGCCATAAGCCGAACGCCAATTCGTACTGGCCGCCCCAGTCGTTTTCATCTAACAGCACCATGCCCGCGGAAAAATACGCTCGTGCTGACGCATAGGCTGCAGACGCTTTGGCCTTTCGTCCGGCACGCAGATCGATTGCCGCTACTTGCGCTTTCTCGTCGTGATCGGTCAGCAGCGTGGCGCCGCGATTAAGCTGGTTCGCGACATCGAACAACTGCTCGTCCAGTTGCTCCGGCGTCATGCTGTCCAGGAGAGAACGGCCGATGCGAAGGTGGATGCCGGCTCGGTGCTTCTCGGGAATCAAAGAGTAGGCCGCCTGGTGAATGCGGTCGTGCAGAAATTTGCAAGTGTCATCCTGGCGGAAAACAAGCCCGGCGCGGACGGCTTCCCAGAGGGCTGCGTCTACCTCCTCCTCTGTTTCGCCGTGAACCAGCGCCAGAGTGGAGATCCCAGCGACGTTGCCCAGGCAGGCGAGCTGTTTCAGGGCTTCTTGGGTGACGGCGGAGAACCGCTTCAGCTTCGCAGCCACCAGATCCACGACATTGTCGGTATAGCTTCTGGCGTGAATGCGATCCATGTCCCATCGCCAGAAGCGCGCGATCGGATCGAACGCGACCAACCGCTCATCTACCAGCGCCGTGAAAAACTGGATGGTGAAGAACGGATTCCCACCTGTCTTCTCGTGGACCAGTTGGGCCAAGGGCCGGGTGCGCTCCGGCGCGCAGCGCAGGGCATCGGCGAGAAGGCGGCCGACATCGTTGATCCCGAGGGGCGCCAGTAAGATGTCCTGCACCCGGACTCTGGCTTTGTGGATTGCCTCCAGCGTTCGCAGAAGCGGGTGAGAAGGACTGACCTCGTTGTCCCGGTAGGCGCCGATTAGCAGCAGATGTTGCACGTCCGAGTGCGTGACCAGGTGTTCGAGGAAGTCGAGCGTTGCTGTATCCAGCCACTGCAGATCATCAAGGAACAGTGCAAGCGGATGTTCCGGTCTCGAAAACACTCCGAGGAAACGGCGGAACACCATTTGGAAGCGGTTCTGCGCATCTTGCGCCGGGAGGTCCGGAAGGGGCGGCTGCTTCCCGATGATGAATTCCAATTCAGGAATGAGGTTGACGATCAACTGGCCATTCGGTTCGACCGCCTCCCTGAGCGCCCTCCGCCATTGGTCCAATTCCCATTCACTTTTAGCGAGGACCTGACGCACGAGGGTCTGGAAAGCCTGTGCCAGTGTCGCGTAGGGGATGTCGCGCTTGTACTGGTCGAACTTGCCCGCCCCGAAAAGTCCACGCGGAGGCACAAGCGCCTTGTGCAGTTCGTTCACCACAGAGGATTTGCCGACGCCGGAGTAACCTGATATGAGTACGACTTCCGGCGCACCGCGCGCCACAACCCGGTCGAAGGCCGTAAGCAGGGTTTCGATCTCGGACTCCCGCCCATAGAGTTTTTCCGGTATGAGCAGCCTGTCTGACAAATCGTTTGCACCCAGCGGAAACGGATCGATCCGATGGAGCGAATCCCATTCCGCCAGGCAGCGCCGAAGGTCGGCCTCCAGGCCTTCCGCGGTTTGGTAGCGCTCTTCGGCATTCTTAGCGAGCAGCTTCATGATTAGAGAAGACACGGCCTCGGGAAGCGCGACGAGATCGTCTGGCGGCTCCGGCCCACGAGCAATGTGGCAATGGATCCACTCCAGTGGGTCAGCAGCGGTGAATGGCAACGCACCCGTAAGCATCTGGTACAAGGTGACGCCTAACGAGTAGAGATCAGAGCGGGTATCAATTGAGCGATTCATGCGCCCGGTCTGTTCAGGTGCCATGTAAGCAAGAGTGCCGGCAATGATCTCGGGCGGTGCAGGCGGCTGGCGCTCGTGCGGCAGTCGGGAGGCTATCGCAAAGCCCGTGAGCCATACCTTGCCGGCGTCGTCGACGAGTACGTTCCCAGGCTTGAGGTCCTTATGTACGAGACCACGCCGGTGGACTTGGCCGAGTGCCGTCGCCAAGCCAATGGCGATATGCAGGACGCAAGTCAGATCGGGCAGTTGGCCCCGCTGAAGAACCAGATCAAGGGGCTCACCGCCAGGGTCCGTGAGTATGAGGATCGTCCGCCCTTCATGACGAATGAGCGCCAGGGGCTTGGCTGCCCAGGCGGAATCGAGTTCGGCTGCGAGCGAGTATTCGTGCTCAAGCCGCCGGAGACCCTGGGGCGATGGATGTTCCGCAGCGAGTGCCACTGCCAGGACCCGCGATGGATTGCCGTGCTGCCGGCCGCGATAAAGGGTGAGGTCAGAGCCTTCTCGGATCGCCTCCAGCACGTATGCAGAAAGCTCTGTCACGGAGGGCATCCTCGTTGCCACGGTTGCACGGCCCCAAAATACCCATTGTGCCAGAAATTACGAGCTTCCGTAATCTCACGAACTTTCGTAATACGGGCGGCTATTAAGAAACGTGTTTTCAGCATCTTATGATTGGAACCGCGACTGCCGTCACACGATACGTGTGACCGCCGCTGCGGCAGCCGTAAAAGCCTTGAAGGAGGGAAGATGCCGACGCGATCTGAGAGCCGCTCGGAGGCGACCTGGCTTTCCGCCTCAATCCTCCATGACCTCCGGAGTCCTGTGGGAACTATCTATGCAGGTGCCGAAATGTTAATGACGCTCGACACTGCGCCAAATCAGGTGAAACGCCTCGCCGCTAATATGCACCGCGCGGCCGGCCGCATGCGGGAATTGTTGACAGACCTCGCCAAAGCCACCTATGGAAACAGATCAACACCTGAGATCTGCAATATCCGCGAAATCATTGCAGCAGCATCGGAGGCCGCAGCGGCAGCAATGGATAATCAGAGAGTTCAGATCATTCTCGATGTTCCAAGGCAGATAAAGTTGCCCTTGGCGCGCTCTCGTATGAAGCTGATGTTCTTTAACCTGATTGCGAACGCTCTTGAAGCGATGCCGGACGGCGGAGAGGTTCGCATTGGGGCCACGAGAAACCGCGATTACGTGCTGGTTGCAATAGAAGATACGGGGCCCGGGATTTCGCGCGAGATTCGCGATAAGATATTCGAACCGTTCGTAACCGCCGGCAAAGGGAATGGGTTGGGACTCGGGCTCACGCTCTCCCGCCAGGCTGTTCTCGACCACGGCGGAGACATATGGATTGAGCCCGCGGCCGGCGCGCGTTTTGTTATCCGCCTCCCACTCAACGGTGGTGAAGGTTTTTGAATTCAGCTCCTATGAATTGAGGTCTCACAGGTTCGGGGTGAAGAGCTCAATAGTGGAAGCGTTGTCCTCTGGGGAGAAGTGACGTGAAAACATTGTACTGAAGTAAAGGCAGCGGCAGCCAAGGGTGATATCGTCCATCACACCGCCAAGTCGCGACATCTTGCGCTAATCGAGTCCGTTACGCAGGGACGAGTTCCAACAGAGGATATCGAGGAAGTATCGTCGTCTTGGCAAAGATGCGCAAGCAAGCGCCTTATCAATCCCGACAGCCAGGCATGCCCCCACGTCGCAACGCAGAGCGAGCTCAGGATCTTCCGCGAGCCGCTTACAAGGGCAATCATTTCAGCTCAGGAAGAGATTGATCGACTGTTTGGGTTCATCAGGAAGGGCACGTTGTTCTGCTATGCAACACTGAAGGCGTCGCAATTCACCACCGTGGCGACGAAACTAAGAATGAAGAGTTCAAGGAACGGGGGATTTGGCTCGGGGGCATGTGGTCGGAGCAAACCGAGGGTACAAATGGGATCGGCACGTGCATCGCTGTACCGAAGCGCCTTTGTCATGACGAATCGGATACCATCATCAGTGGTGCGTTGTGCCGCCTGCCGGTTTGGGGTAAAACCAAAGAAATGCTCTCTAGGAGAATCAAATGCGGAAGAACAATATGAAGATCGCAGCGTTAGCATTCGTTATTCCGATTCTTGTCCTTTGGCCGTCCCCTGCTCGAGCGCAAGCTGCGAAGGCTCTCTATCCGGCCATGGCTCCTCTCGACCAGTATTTGATTTCGGACGAAAAGGCTGAGATAGCGCTGGCCCGGAGTGCCGCTCCGCCATCGATTTCGGATGCCGCGGAGGTGATGGTGCTGCGGCGGGATGGCTACGCAACTGCCACGAAGGGCTCGAATAGCTTCGTCTGCATCGTCGAGCGATCCTGGGGGAAAGCGACCGATGACCCGGAATTCTGGAACCCTAAGATGCGCGCCCCGCATTGCTTCAACCCGGCAGCCTCGAGGACGTTTCTGCCCATCTTCCTGCAGAAAACCAAACTTGTGCTGGCAGGAAAATCGAGAGCACAGGTCCTCGCGGCTACTACGTCTGCATTGGACAAGGGAGAGCTACCGGCGCTTGCTCCGGGAGCGATGTGTTACATGATGGCCAAGCAGCAGTACCTGAGCGACGATGACAAAAGTTGGCATCCCCATCTCATGTTTTTCGTTTCGGGTAATGCTGTGAAAAGCTGGGGCGCCAATCTGCCTGGTTCGCCGATAATAGCGGGGGAGGATCCGGAAGAACGGGTGACCGTCTTCATGGTGGTGGCCCGCACTTGGTCCGATGGGACACCGGGACCATCTACGATGCATTGACGCAGCCCGCACCCTGAACCTGCGAGACGTCAATCAGCCCTCTGGGCCAGCTAACATTAGCTTATGCCCGACAGCTCACTCGCCGACGTCGCTTCGCCCCAGGTTCTTGCCCGCGCGCGAAAAATCAAATTGTTCCTGATGGATGTGGATGGCACCCTTACGGATGGCGGCGTCTGCCTGATCTCCAGTACCGCCGCCGACGGGTCCGGTGCCGCTATAGTCTCCGAGATGAAAGTTTTCAACGCCAAGGATGGGCAGGGTCTTTCGCTGGCAAATACCATGGGCATCCAGACGGGTTTCATTACGGGCCGGCGCTCACCGGCGGTCGCAAAGCGTGCCGAGGAGCTTAAGGTTACTTTTGTTTATCTGGGGCAAGCGAAAAAGTCGCAGGCGTTCGAGGAATGCGTCGAGAAGGCCGGCGTCACCCAGGAAGAAGTGGCCTACATGGGTGACGATCTGCCGGATATACCGCTGGCGCAGCGCGCGGGTCTGGCAATCTCCGTGGCCGACGGGGCGGATGAGTTAAAGGCGGTCTGCCACTACATAACGCGTCGGCTGGCTGGCCGCGGTGCGGCGCGCGAAGTCATAGAACTCATTTTGAAGGCGCAAGGGCGATGGGAAGAGGCGGTCCCGCTCGCCTTGGCATAGTTTTCAGCGCGTGCCTGTTCCCGGGTCGTACTGGGCTATGGACGTCCATCGGCACGCATTGTGCCCGTGCCTTTGCGCGGTTGCGGCCAGCGAATCCTCAAACCGCTCAGTCGAGCAGGCGATAGCTGTTACCCATGCATTCGACGCCGGACGAGGAAAGGCTTGGGGCACGAGTCGAAACTCCACGAGTATGGAGTTACTCGTCGCCCATCAAGCGTTGCCGCCGCGTCCGTCGAGTCTGCTGCCGAGTAACTCAGGCGCCGATTCGCTTTCCGGCGGCATTCGCGAAGTACTCTATTCAGCGGTAGCCCGAGGCGGGTTACTTGATGGATCAGTTAGTCCCTTCCAAAACCGATCTGCTTCTCTAATTGCTGGAAGCGCGGATCTTCGCGCAGTCCAAACCATTTCGGGTCACTGTGAATCGAAACCAAAATCGTCGAGCGAACATTATACGCTTCGTTCAATCCGAGGAAGGTCGCGTCCTGGTCGCCCAGTCCGAGTTGGATTTCGGCCGGAAAGAACGGATCGACAAAGATTTTCCCGCTCATTTCATTCAACTGGCGGAGCGTGTCGCGGGCCGCCTTCGCATTGCCCATTCGCCCGTATACATACCCTACTTCGCTCAGAATCACCGGCGGCGTGAATCCATGAACGGATGCATGTTGGAGAGCGCCGAGCGCCTCTTCGTACTTTCCCATTTGCGCATACGTCTTGCCCAACCCCCACAGCGCTGTAATGCTTCCAGGTCCGGCCTCAAGCGCGCGCCGATAGCCGATCAGTGCGCGTTCGTATTGCCCGGCATAGTACGCATTGCATCCCAGTTCCTGTAACAGGGCGGTCGCCAAAGGATTCTCTACCAAGGCTGCGCGAACTTCATCCTCGCCTTTGATGGCGCGGCCCGTGGAAGCCATCAGGTGAGTGACACAGGCCAATTTTTCGAGCGCCTCATGATTCATTCGCCCGCTGGCGAGAATCAACTGGCGCTCGGCCTCCCGGAAATCCCAGTCGTAGGTTAACGCGATCACGCCCAAAATTCCGTGGGTTTCAGCCACAGTGTCGTCCAGGGACAGAGCGCGCAGCGCGAGTTCCTTCGCCTTTGGCAGGTGCTTTCGGGGATCATCGTAGTACAGGCCAAGGACCGTCTCCGCGGCCGCCTCCTGGTTCATGGCGAGGGCGAACTTCGGATCCTTTTCGACGGCCAGCGCGGACATCTCGGCGGACTGTTGTATCTTTGGGGGATCGTCGGAATCCAGCAGCACCTCGGCCCTCATGAACAGATCGAGAGCCTCTGGGCTAGTCGTGATCTGCTTGCGCAAGGTGGCCCGGTCCTCGGGGCTTAGCCTCAGTTTCACGCCGCGGGCGATATCTTCGGCGACGGTCGAGCCGAGCACCGCGAGATCGGTTGTGCCCGGAGCGTAAGCACGGCTCAAAACGACACTCCCGTCGCGCCCGTCGGCGACCTCGATGTCCACTGCCAGGTCCTTCGCGCTCCCCTGAATCGAACCGGTGATGATCCTGCTAACGCCGAATAACGTTGCAGCGGAGCGGACGTCCAGGTTCTTCGTCTTTACCGACATCGCCGAAGTTCGCGAGATCACTTTCAGGCTGGGAACTAAAGCCAAGCGACGGATGATATCCGATGTGATGCCGTCCGCCAGGTATTCCAGGTGCGGGTCTCCCGTCCTGTTGACCAACGGCACCACCGCGATTGACGGCGGCGTTTCTTGACCCTGGTAGATCGAGCGCATCCTTAGGGCAGCGCCGGCGGCCAAAGTAACCGCGATCGCACCGGCCGCCACCCATTTCCATGGAAACTCCCGTCGCGGCGGGGGTACTGCGTCCGGCACCCGCTCGACGGGATGTTCGCCGGCAGATACTGGCGTGATCAGGCGATAGCCTTGCTTCGGGAGCGTTTCGATATATTTCGGTTCGCGGGCATTGTCATTCAATGCGATCCGAATGTGGCGGATACAGAAGTTGAGCCCTTGTTCGAAATCCACGTGGGTCGCGTCGCCCCACAGCAGTGCCCGCAGCTCCTCGCGGGTTACGATCTCGCCCCTCTTGGCGGCAAGGGCGCGGAGGACCATTAGCGGTTGGGGCTGAATCTTGACTTGCGTCCCATCCCGCCACATCGTCGCTAGCGAAATGTCGATCGTAAAATCCCCGAATTCGAGCTTTCCGCCTTCAGGAGACTGCATCAGTTCACGATACTACTTTTCGAGTTTTCAAGGAGATAGGCGGATCCTCATGTCAACTGAGGGAATCCTCATGCGAAACTCAGGTGCGCGAGGGGCAGTCCGGGGCAAGTATCTAACGAGTCGTCCGACACGGATGGCAAACAGGAGAAAACAAATGAATCCGAGAAGTTCTTTAACGTCGATAGCGGTAGCCCTTGGAATGGTTGCGTCTCAAATCGGCTACGCTCAGCTATCGTCCAACGTTACGGTGAAGGTCACTGGCCTCAATAGTCCTCGCGGTCTGAAATTCGGCCCGGATGGCCTGCTGTATGTGGCGGAAGGCGGCACCGGAGGCACCGCGACGACGGTGGGGATGTGCACCCAGGTGGTAGCGCCCATTGGTCCATACACTGGTGGTTTTACTGCCCGCATATCCGTGATCGACGCCGGGGGTAGGCGGCAGACGGTTGTGGACAGCCTTCCTTCGTCTACCGGAGGCGGAGCCAGTCAAGGAGTGGCCGATATCGCGTTCATTGGATCAGACCTGTACGCGCTGATCTCCGGGGCGGGCTGCTCGCATGGGCTGGCCGGAACCGTGAACGGCATCATGAAGGTGGACGCCACATCTGGAACGGCGACGCAGTTCGCCGACCTCAGCACCTTCATCCAGAGCAACCCGGTCGCGAACCCCAGCTCTGACGATTTCGAGCCGGACGGAACGTTTTATAGCCTCGTCGCCTTGGGGAACAAGTTATACACCGTCGAGCCAAACCATGGCGAGATCGACGAGATCGATTCGAACGGCAGCGTATCGCGCGTGGTCGATATCTCCGACAGCCATGGACACATCGTGCCCACCGCGCTTGCTTACAACAACGGCTGGTATTTCGGGAACTTGTTCTTGTTTCCAACCCTTCAGGCTTCTTCGAACGTTTTTACGCTGGATCGGAGTAAGCATATCCACGTGGTAGTTCCGCAGCTCACCACCGTCGTAGGAATCGCATTCGACCATCGGGAGCGGATGTACATTCTTGAAATGAGCGCCGCAACGGGCGGTCCCACGCCGGGGCAAGGGCAGATCCTTCGCTATGAGTATAACGGCACGCTTACAACGATCGCGACTGGATTGATTTTCCCGACCGCGATGACGTTCGGTCCAGACGGGCTGCTGTATGTTTCGCACCAGGGGTTCGGTTTCCCAGCGGGCGCGGGACAGATTGTCACAGTCAGCATCAGCAACTAACATTCACGAGGACAAATCGCTAGGGTTACCCCGCCTATACACCTTTGAGGACCAGCCCCTGGCAACCGCCCCAGTGCTGGTCCCCGCCAAGGTGTAGCTTCAACGCGTGGTCCGTACGGATGTACACCCGCTTGACATCCGTAGGCTGCAATCCGTTCGTCGTCGATCTGAATTTCGATCTCCACAGCATCTCCTGGCGTCAATCCCCTCGCCGGAACTTGAACATTGACTTGATATAAGCCCGCGAGCCGCGGTGCGAGCCCCGCAAACAGCCCGTAGTTCACATCCGGATGCAGCCTCACTTCCGGGACACGACACTAGCGCAGGACCCCTGCCCGCCATGGCCCGGCCACGAATCGCATGCCGTCATAATCGCTTGCAAACCACGAACTAGTCGGATTCTACGAAGGCGGCTTCGGGCAATGGGAGCTTGTCGTGATCGCCGGCAATCCATACGTAGAGCGACGGAAGCAAATAGACGCTCATTACCAACGCGCCCATCAACCCGCCGACAATCACGATGGCGAACGGGCGCTGCGAATCGGAGCCAATACCGTGCGACGTCGCCGCGGGCAGCAGCCCGAGCGATGCCACCAGCATGGTCATCAGGATGGGCCGCAACCGCTCGATCGCGCCCTTTTGGGCCGCAGCCAGTGGGGCGAATCCGCGCGCGCGCAATTGGTTAATATACTCGACCATGATAACGCCGGTCTGGACGGAGACTCCAAACAGCGCCAGGAATCCGACGCCCGAGGATACGCTGAAATTCACTCCCGACAGATAGAGAGCTGTCACCCCGCCAACCGGGGCCATCGCGACGTTGGCAAGCACGAGCAACGACCATTTCATCGACGAAAACATCAAATACAGGATGAAAAAGATCAATAACAGCGTCAGGGGAATAATGATCGAGAGGCGACGCTGGGCCCTCTGGGCGCTCTCATATTCGCCCGCCCAGGTCAGACTGTAGCCGACCGGCAGCTTCACTTCCCGCTCCACCGTCTTGATCGCTTGCTCGACAGCTCCGCCTAAATCGCGTCCCCGCACCCGGTACTTGATCGCAACGTAACGCGAACTGTCCTCGCGATAAATCTGAGATGCGCCGTCGGAGACTTCCACATTGCAAAGCTGCGCCAGCGACACACGTTCGCCCGACGGGGCAACCATTCGGATGTTCTCAATGGCCTCTTTTGTATCCCTATAGTGAAACTGATAGCGAAGCACCAGATCGTAACGTTGATCGCCCTGAAGGACCTGGCTTACAGCATTCCCACCCACAGCAGTCTGAATGGCGTCCTGCACATCGGCAACGCTAATCTGATAGCGCGCGGCCTTTTTTCGGTTGACAACCAAGTTCAAGTTCGGCTGTCCGAGCACCCGGAACATTCCGACATCCTGCACGCCTGGTATGGTGCGCATGACTTGGACGATCTTATCGCCCCTTTCCTCCAGAACCTTCAAATCATCGCCGTAGACCTTGATGGCGAGTTCCCCCTTTACGCCGCTTACGGCTTCCTCCATATTGTCCGCGATGGGCTGCGAGAAATTCCAAATCACGCCGGGAATCTTATCGAGCTCGCGGCTCATCGCGCTGATCAGAGCCTCCTTGTCCTGATGAAACACCGGGCGCCATTCCTCCCGAGCCTTCAGGTCGACGAAGTATTCCGTGTTGGAGAAGCCCGTAGTATCGGTTCCATCATCAGGCCGCCCTACCTGGCTCGTAGAGACCTTCACTTCAGGAAACGAGGCGAGGATAACGCGGACCTGGTTAGCGAGACGCATTCCCTCACTCGGCCCGGTACTGGGCGCGAGCGTCCCGCGGACCCACACCGCCCCTTCATCCAGGTGCGGAAGAAACTCGCTGCCGACATGGCTTGCGAGCCAAAGAGTACCGGCCAAGCAGAGCAGCCCTACCGCGACGGTTACGTAACGCCAGCGAATCGCCAGGCCGAGGGTATAGGTGTAAACGCGGGTAATTAGTTCCATCAGAGGGTTGTGCCACTCCCGGGTGCCCTTCGGAAATAGGAAGCTGGCCAATACGGGTGCCAAGAACATCGAAAAGATAAGACCGCCGGCCAGCGCGAAGGCCACGGTCCACGCCATGGGCTTAAACAAGCGTCCTTCAACGCGCTGTAGCGTGAAGATGGGAATGTAGGCCGTGATGATGATCCCGATCGAGTAAAAGACCGGGCGCTGCACTTCGTGCGCGGCCTCGGAGATCTGCTGCCGCGGAGGTTTTCCCGCTCCTTCGCGGTTCCCGAGATGACGGATGATATTCTCCACCATGACGACGGCTCCTTCGACCACCATGCCGAAATCAAGCGCGCCGAGAGACAACAGGTTAGCGGGGATACCCTTCAGCTTGAGACAAGTTGCGGCAAACAGCAACGCAAAGGGAATGGTGAGGGAGACGATGAAAGCTCCGCGCACATTGCCCAGAAAGACGAACAATACGATGGCGACCAGGATAATTCCCTCGGTCAGATTGTGCATCACGGTATGCGTCGTCAAATGCACCAGATCGCTGCGATCGAGGAACGGTACGATCGTTGTGCCTGGCGGCAGGAGGCCGGGATGCCCGTCGGATCCATTGAGTTGCTTTACTTTTTCATGAATCGCTTCCAGAGTGGAATCGCCTTCGGCCCCTTTTTTCAGCAGAACGATTCCTTCGATTACGTCGTCGTTATCGAGGATATGACCGTCCAATTTGTGAATCGCCTTGCCATTCCTACCCAAACGAATTTTTGGGCCTTGCGCCACAGTCGCGATGTCTTTGATGCTGATTGGCGTGCCGTTCTTCGTCGTAACTACCGTATCCTCTATGTCGCTCACGTTTTTTACCAAGCCGACTGCGCGGACGTTGACCTGCTGCAATCCTGATTCGATAAAACTGCCGCCGGCGTTGACGTTATTGTTGGTGAGCGATTGTTCCACCTGCGCGAGAGTCAATCCGTACGCGATCAGTTTGTTGGCATCGAGAACTACCTGATACTCCTTGGTGATGCCGCCGAGGCTCGATACGTCCACTACGTTGGGGACAGATTTGAACTTCTTTTCAATGGTCCAATCCTCTAAGGACTTCAGGTCCATTACGTCATATCGCGGATTGGTGCTGTGTAGGGTGTAGAAATATATCTGGCCCACCGGGCTCCAGTCTGTTCCCATCTGCGGCTGCACGCCGGTAGGTAAGGTAACTTGGGAGAGGCGCTCCAGCACCTTGGCGCGATTCCAGTCGTTCTCCGATTCGTCGTCGAAGACCATGGTGACGCTGGATAGCCCGAACAGCGAAGTGGACCGTAGTGAGGCCAGGTGTGGAATCCCGTTCATGGCGATTTCGAGCGGTACGGTAACCTGCTGCTCGACTTCCTCCGCCGCGCGTCCGGGCCACTGCGTGATGACTTGCACGTAGTTGTTGGCGACGTCCGGATACGCTTCCACCGGCAGGTTCTTAAACGAAATAATCCCCCAAATGAACAGCAGCACCGCCATCGCAAGGATGAGTATGCGGTTGTTAAGGGCAAAATCGACGAGCGCGTTAATCATCGATGATCCCGAACTCGACGATACCCGGCCTGCTTAGACGCTCCGACGCACTCTGAAGTCTTTTCATTTTAAACGATGGTAACGCAGTTACCGTGCGGTTTATTCACAGCGGACTAGCCAAAAGATAAATCGAAAGATCCGCAGCTTGGACATAGGATTACTGGCATCTTCAACATTTTGGGGCTACTGTCGAGACCAACGCCCCGTTCGCGGTCAGATTGCGGTGCTTCGCGCGCGTTACTCCTGTTCTCCAGACCGGTCAACCGATGATAAAAGCAATCAACGTGTTTGTGAGCGTCGTGGCTATCGTGCTGGGAGTTTTTATCGCTGCCGCACCCGCGCGAGCGGCCGGAATCTGGGCATCGCAACGTTTTGAAAAGTTGGCTCCTCAAGAGCGAGTCTCTCGATTGCGCTGGTTCCGCGTGCTCGGGATCATCCTTGCTGTGGGCGGAGCACTAGCTGTGATCGATAGCAGTGGATTTTGGGACTAGCTCCAGGGCTTCCGCTGTGACAGCGTAACCCAGCGTGGCGGCCGGCTTGGCGCTGCGTCTCGCACGCAACCTTCAGGCTGTATCAACTGCCAGCAGGTGGCATTCTACTGCAACTCCACGAGCGCTCCAAGAACTCAAATCCTGCCTCGCCGGCCTTTGTACAATCTGTCATAAATTTTCTCTTTTTGGCGATGAAGAAAGGTTGCGCTTGGGGAGCCACTTGTCGTGGTTCGAACGCTCTCTGCCCGTTACTCAACAGCAATTTGCGCTTTGACAGCCTTTCTTGGGTTCCACCGCGGCTTAGCGCGCTCGATTGTATGCGAAGCCGAACGCCGCTCGAGATACGTGAAGCCACCTTCGGGGACGCTGCCCCTCCTTCAGAACCTCAATGGCCAGCTCTTCTAAATCCGCCGAGTCCCCAGTGCAGACTCTAAGAAAAGCCCTTCGAACGGCCCCTTGCCGGAGTCTTGAAAGCCAACGTTCAAAGCGGCGAGCCGCGTTTGATATACTTACGCGCGAGGAGCCATTCGTGGCGGGTTACCTATGCGCTTCGCATCCAGACGCGGCCTGGTGGCATCCGTTGTTTTCGTTGGGGTAGCGAGTCTTTTCCGAATGACATCCTGGGCACAGCAGGATGACGGCAACGATCGCAAAAGCTATGCCGAAAAGGTCCGTCCGACCTATAACTTCCGCTTCGGACCCGGCAAAATCTCCACCCCTGGTAACCTAGGTGTCGAAGGCAACGATTTCGTTCAACCGCAGGCCTTCCTGTCGGCCGCCTACTGCGGACGCTGTCACCAGGAAGCCTACAGCCAGTGGCGCCAGGCGCTGCACTCCAACTCCTTTCGAACCCCCTTCTACCGGACCAGCGTCAACATTCTGCTGCGCACCAAGGGCATCGAGTTTACGCGCCATTGCGATAGCTGCCATAACCCCATCGGTGTGCTCTCCGGTGCGCTAACCCAGGACTCCCAGGTAGACCGTGCCTTCGACGAGGACGGCCTGACTTGTACCACCTGCCACTCCGTTCAACAATTGGTATCCACCAACGGGAATGCGAGTCTCGTCATGGCTATCCCCTCCGCGATGGTCGATGAAAATGGGAACCGGATTCCCGGGATGGTGTCCGACGACGAAATCAGGAATCACCCGGACCGCCATTCCCGAGCAGTGATGAGGGATTTCTATCGCACGCCGGAGTTCTGTGCGGCCTGCCACAAAGCCAATCTGCCCGACACGCTGAACGACTACAAGTTCATCCGCGCCTTCACCGTCTACGACGAGTGGCAGAATTCGAAGTTTTCGCAGCGCAATCCCCTGACGTTCTATACCACGGCCTTCCAGACCTGCCAGGACTGCCATATGTCCCGCGCGCCCATAAAGCTGGAGGAGCCTGGCGCCAAGCATGGGACACTTGCGTCGCATCACTGGCCCGCCGGCAACACAGCCGTTCCTTTTTACTACGGCTTCGACGAACAGATGCAAAAAACCGTCGAGTTCCTGAAGTCCGGAAATTATCTCAACGTCGATTTGTTCGCCCTCAAGAAGGCGGGAAGTGAGATGACCGCCCCACTCGGCTCCCAATCCTTCCAGTTGGCCGCCAATGACACAGTCCAGATGATGGTGGTTATCCAGAACAAGAACATCGGCCACTCTTTAGTCCCGGAAGTCCGCGACCTCTACGAGCCATGGGTCGAATTCCTGGTCCAGGACGCCGCGGGCAAGGATATCTACCATAGCGGCTTCTTGAAGCCCGACGGTTCGCTCGACGAGCGCGCCCACAGCTTCACCAACCGGCCCGTCAATGTCGATGGAGAATTTGTAGACAACCATAAGGTCTGGACCATCCAGTCAGTGGCTTATGACAACACCATTCAATCCGGCCGTTCCGCTCTGGTGCGTTACGAATTTCGGATTCCCGCGGGTGCCCGTGGTCCGCTCACCGTCACGGCGCGCCTGAACTATCGGCACCTGCGGCAGAGCTATTTGAATAACGTTCTGGGCAAGGAACATCCCCTGTATCCGGTAGTGGAGCTCGCCTCGCGCAGCCGTACTCTGAATATCGGAGATAATCCGCCCACGCCTCCGGACAAGCTGGATAACCCGGACTGGATGCGTTGGAACAATCTCGGCATCGCGTATCTCGACCAGCTCCAATACGCCGATTCCATGCATGCCTTCGAGCAGGTGGTAAAACTGCGGCCAGATTATGCCGACGGCCATATCAACATCGGCCTCACCTATATCGAGTGGGAAAAATATTCAGAGGCGCGTGCCGATCTCGAAAAGGCACTGGAGCTAAGTCCGAACAACGCGCGCGCGCTTTACTATCTGGCATTGGTCGAGCGGCGCGAAGGACATTTTGATGAGGAGTTGGCCGATCTGCAAAGAGTAGTCATCCAGTTCCCACAAGCCCGCGACCCGCGGCGGGAGTTGGGTATCGCTTACTATCAGCGGCACAGTTACCCCGAAGCCATGGAGCAGTTCGAAGCTCTCCAAAAGATCGATCCCGACGATCTGGCCGCTCATTACAACCTGGCAGTGATCTATCGCCGCCTGGGAATGAAAGACAAAGCCGCTGCGCAGGCGGCCTTATTCGCCACCAAGCAGGTGGATCCGGGCGCTCCCACCTATTCGCTGGAGTTCCTGCGGAAACATCCCGAAATTTCAACCGAAAGCGTACCCTGGCACATGCACACAGATCTCCCAGCGGCATCCGGCGGAGGAGGCCAGCCATGACCATGTCTTGCAAATCCAAGCTCCTGATTTTTCTCGGTGGAGCAGAAGGGTTCCGCGTGTCTTGGCGTGGTGGGGCAGGCGGTTCCGCCTGCCTTGGTGAGGTCTCCAGGAGTTTTTTAGCAAAGTCTTTCCTCTTGCCAACCCAGGGCGACAATAGATGAGCACCTCCCGCCGCCGCTTCATCCGCTCCCTCAGCCGCTCCGCGCTGGTCCTTCCTTTCGCGGATCTCGTCGCGCTGGCTCAAAATCCCGGCCCGACCGAGCGCAACTACAACGCGAAAGCCATGCCCGCGGCCAAGGGACCGAAGTCCCCGATTGAAGGCACTCCTCTCGGCGTCAGCTTCGTCGACGTGGTGAAAGAGTCGGGCTTGGCCGTCAAGACCATCTACGGAGGCGAGGGTAAGAACAAGTATCTTCTCGAGACCACCGGCTGCGGCCTGGCTTTTTACGACTACGACAATGACGGCTGGTTGGATGTGTTCCTGGTCAACGGCTGGCGCCTCGAAGGCTTCCCCGCGGGCAGCGAGCCGCACTGCCGGCTTTTCAAGAACAATCGCGACGGCACGTTCACCGACGTCACCAAAGGCTCGGGCCTCGAACATCGCACCGGATGGGGACAAGCCTGCTGCGTCGGCGATTACAACAACGATGGCCACGACGACCTCTTCGTCACCTATTACGGGCAGAACGCGTTATACCGAAATCACGGCGACGGCACGTTCACTGATGTCACCAAGGAGGCGGGCCTCGCTCAGCCTGGCCCTAAAATCCGCTGGAACACCGGCTGTACGTTCGTCGATTACGATCGTGACGGACACCTCGACCTGTTTGTCGCCAACTATGTCGACTTCGATTTGAAGACGGCGCCGCCGCCAGAGGCGGGTCCGTGCACTTATAAAGGAATGCTGGTAGCCTGCGGGCCTCCGGGCCTTCGCGGCGGCAAGAACATTCTCTATCACAACAATGGCAACGGTACCTTTACCGATGTTTCAGAAAAGGCCGGCATGTGGAAGACTCCCGGCACGTATGGCCTGAGCGTAGCCGCATCGGATCTCGATAACGACGGCTGGCCCGACATCTACGTCGCCAACGACTCCAGCACGGCCACTCTGTACCAGAATCAAAAAGACGGCACGTTCAAAGATATTGCGATCGAATCCGGCGCCGCTCTGTCTCCCGAAGGAAAGCCCCAAGCCGGCATGGGCGTCTCGATCGGCGACTACAACCGCGACGGCAACCTCGACGTCGTGAAAACAAATTTCGCGGGCGACACCGATTCGCTCTACACCAACCTCGGAGACGCGACCTTCGAAGACCGCACCTATCCCAGCGGACTAGGAGTCAATACGCGTCTGCTCGGTTGGGGCGTCGGATTCTTCGATATGGATAACGACGGTTGGCTCGACATCCTGATGTCCAACGGCCACGTTTATCCGGAGGTAGATAAGTCCAACGCGGATTTGAAATACGCCGAGCACAAATATCTGTATCGCAACTTGCAGAACGGCCGTTTTGAAGAGGTCACCGAAAAGGGTGGCCCCGGCATTATGGAAAACGCGCCCGCGCGCGGCTGCGCTTTCGGCGACTTCGACAACGACGGTGATCTCGACATTATCGTGAACTGCGTCAACGCGATACCGCAGCTCCTGCGCTGCGATTCCACGCTGAAACGGAACTGGATCAAGGTGAAACTGGTGGGCGTGAAATCGAACCGCACCGGCATCGGCACCCGTGTCATCGTAACCACGAAAACACTAAAGCAAATGGATGAACTCCGCAGCGGCGGCAGCTATTTTTCACAAAACGATTTGCGCATGCATTTCGGTTTGGACCAGGCCAGTAAGGTCGATATGGTCGAGATCCGCTGGCTGAGCGGTCAAGTCGACCAGCTAAAGGATTTAGCCGTCAATCGTTTATACATCATTCAGGAAGGCGGCAAGATTTTGAACTGACATGCCGTTTCTAGCCACCTGTGTACTTATCAACCAGGCAACAGTAGAAGGAATCATGGGCGGTCCCGTCACGGCGAAGGGCTGCGTTTTTGTACGCAAAGGGGTAGAACTACGCATCGAACCCATCAAAGATTTCAAATCGTGCGCCTCGGCCGCACCACTGAAAGCTATTGGAACAGAAGCGTTTACGTGCAGCGACGGGGTGGTGTTCCGGGTGCGGGAACAAATGTTCGCGGTCCGGATTAAGGACCGCGAAAAAGCCCGCAGAGTCGCGGAATTAGTTGCCGGGTCCTTGTTTTAGCTTTTTCTGCTTTTCCAGGTCTTCTGCTTTCCTGATTTCCGCGGCTTTGGCGAACGCTTGCGCTGAACCGGCTTGGTCGCCGTCCTTACGCAAAAGAAGTCCTAAGTTATTCCAGGCGGCGGCGTTAAGACCGTCGAGAGCGACAGATTTGCGAAGGGCGGCGATCGCTCCTTTTACGTCGCCTTGGTCCTTCAGCGCGTTTCCCAACATGTACCAAGCTTCGTTATAGTCGGGGCGCTGCACTACTGCGGCGCGCAATTGAATAATGGCTTGGTCCGGCTCCCCCGCATCTATGTATGTGAGCGCAAGGGAGTAATGCGCCTCGGCCAGCGAGGGATCGAGCGCTACGGCACGTTCCAACTCTGTGGCGGCACGCGGGAGGTCGTCGGTTTGCTTGTAGGCGATTCCGAGATCGTAGTGGGCTCCGGCGTCGTTTGGGTGGTCATGGGCAAGCGCCGAAAGATGCTGGATGGCGGTTTTGAAATCTCCCGATGCTATGTAAGCAAAGCCAACATTTACCTGCACTTGGAGATTTTTTGGGTCGTGCGCCAGGATGCTGCGGAACTCCTTGAGGCCGGCGGCAGGATCGCCGGACCGGACTAAGGCATTACCATAACTGTTCCGAGCCAAGTCATTGTTCGGATTCAATTTAAGGGCTCGGCGGTAAGCATCCCGCGCATCCTTATATCTATGTTGCTGGAGATGGGCGTCGCCCAGGGTTGCCCAGGCCAAAGCTAAGCGGTCGCGATAATCGGCGTGGCCGGGTTCGAGCGTGACGGCTTTCTGTAGGGCTCCAACTGCGGAACTGACTTGTTTTGTTAATGCTAACGCTACGCCCAGGTGGTACCAGGCTTGCGCCATCTTGGGATCCAGCTCTGTAGCTCGTTGAAAATGCGGGATCGCTTCCGAGGAGCGGTTGGTGGCCGCAAGCAAAAAGCCGATTTGATCCTGATACCCGGCGGATTTGGGGACTAATGCGGCCAGTTTTTCGTAAGCCGCCAGCGCTCCGTTGGCGTCCTTCGCGGCGAGGCGTTCCCGGGCCGTGGACTCCAGTTGCTCGACGGTTTGGGCGGACAAAGAGAGCGAAAGGCAGAAATAGAGAGCCTTAATCGACCATAATTGACCGTTTTCATGCACGAGCAGAGCCTTATTCGACCTTAATTGTACGTAAATCGGACCGTCGTTCGGTGGTAGCCTTCGCCTGGCGGGAACCGGACGAGCAGTTTTCCGTGGTCCAAAACAGCTCCCTGGATTTGAGAGGGGGCGCGGACAAACCGAACGTCTAACTCCGCGACCGAACCAGCCAACCCTTCGATTTCGAAACTGTTTTCCGACTGCGAGAGGACCTTCGTGAAGACTGTCGGCGAGCCTTGAGGCGGCAAGACCTCTGTCACGTTTACTTCGAACGCGGGCAGATTTAATTCGAGGTGGTGCGTGCGCGCCGTTGTAGGGACGCAATCTGCGCTCTGGGTCAGGCAGAGAGGCTGCGGGTCGGCGGACGATGCTTCGATCAGCAATTTTCCGTGGTCTTTGCGGAAGCGAAGATCGAAACTGGTTGAGCCGACCGGAACATTCTTTAACGCGGCGGTTTCCCAACTCGCGGGGAGCTGCGGATGCACCCGGAGAATGTGATGTAATGCGTCCGCTTCGAGCCCGAACAGACCGCGGATTGCCGGCGTCAGCACCATAGCCGAGGACCACAACTGGTGCGAGCTGCTGCGGCCGAAGGGTTGGAAGAATTCGCCGGATAGTAGCTCGGTCACGGCGCCAGGGTCCTGCGTGAATGTCATGGCGGCGTTTTGCATCAGGTGCGCATAACCTGAGGCGGGGCGCCCCTCGCGGTATTCGGCCAACGCGGTCCAGCCGGTATACAAAGGCCAGACTGAACCCTGATGGTAACTGATCGGGTCATAGATCGATTCCGCCCGGCTGAGGTCGCGGATGCCCCAGTCGGTGGAGAATTCGGGCGAGGCCCAGCGTTCGAACATTTTTTCCGCATGAGGCAATGCGAAAGTGCCGTCCCACCACGCGACGCTGGGAAAAGCCGTTGCGGTGCGGTCGAGAGTGCCGTCGGCGTTGCGGCTGAACGCGTAGAATCCGGCATCGAAATACTCGGAAGCGATTTTCGAGGCGATCGACGCGGCTTGTTTGTTCGCTCGGGCGGCGAGCTCCGGCTCGTTCATCGCCGACGAAAGCTTCGCCATGGCGGCGCAGGACTGCTGATCGAGCGCGGCCAGATAGATTTCCTGATGGGGCATTCCGGAGGGCCAGCTTTCTACCCAGCCGGTACCCTCGGTGTTTTCATAGATGCCGTCTCCATCGGAATCGTGTGCGCGAGTGAAGGCCCAGGCCAGCTTGATTTCGTTCCAGTGGGCGCGGAGAAAATCGACGTCGCCGCTCGAGCGAACGTAATCCCACATGGTCATGACCAGCAGGGGAGTCGAGTCGGCTGAGGCGTAGAAATAGGGCGTTGCGGGCCAGTCGACCAGATCTGCGGTCTGGGAGAACTCGTGCATGATTTTTCCATCGGCGTGCTGACGATGCAACAGGAATTCCAGAGCGCGGCGGCTGAGGGCGAAATCGCCGTAGCTGTGGACGGCGTAGAGCGTGAACAGGGTATCGCGTCCGAAAAACCATCCGAAGCCGGGGCGGGCGGAGTCGGCGGATGAATAATAGCCGGCGACGAGGCCCGTTTCGTTATGAAAATGAACCTGCGCCTGATCGATGGCGAGTTCGGCCCAGCGCAGAGCCAGGTTGAATGACGCGTCAGGGGTTTCAGCGGTTAGTTTATGGTCGAAGAAATGGGCGTAGTATTCGGCGGTCTTTTGATATTGCGCGGGCCAGGTTTTGTTGAGGTCCTGCAACTGCGCGGGCGTGCGGGCCATCAGCAGGGGGAAGAATTGGTGTGACTGGGTTTTGGGATCGAAGGGAAGTTTGAGTTCCAAAGGCCAGGTGCGAGGACGCTCCTGATAGGGCGCCATGATTCCGGGAACGGCGCCGGGGATTCCTATACAGCCTGAAAATTCGGGGTTGTCGGTGTGGAGGATGTAGTATCCGTCCTTCACCCATTCGGCGCTGGGAAGGCCGAAGTTGGGGGCAGGCCACATGCGCGACATTTCAGGCGTGAAGCGGAAGGTAAGCGTTAGGGGGCGGAAGGAGGCGATCTCGAAAAATATTACTGGGCCTGCGGCTCCTGAGAACATGTGCTGCTTCACGGTGAACGCGGCGTGTGAATAGGTGAGGGTGGTGTGATCCGGATTCACATCGATGGTTGCGGCGTAGTCGGAGAGTTCGATGGGAATGGGATAGTCGGCGAGGTCGGCGGTGATGCGAAAGTGGCTGGCGATTTTGACGGGGAAGATCCAGGCTTCGAAGGAGCCGTCGCCTTGGCCGAAGATCGCGCCAGTAGCGCCTGCTACGGTGAAGGGCATGCGAGGTTGGGCTGGTCTGGAGATGGCTAGGGGGCTGGATGGGAGTGGGAAGCTGGGGGTTGAGTGTAAAGTTTGGGCGGGCAGGTGGGTGGTGAGAGACAGCAGAGTGATGCAGATGCGGGCGGCTAGTGGCGACGCGGCTCGCACGGGTGTTGCTCTGCCCGCCGATCGGGCAATGATGGGAATGAAAGCGCCGGGCTGAGTGGACGGGGCGAAAAATTGGGGACAGCCCGCTCTGTCCACGCGGCGACGAAAGCGGGCGGGTTTTCCGGGAGCATTGACTACGCCTTGGGACAGAGTAGGCAGTCCCCACTTTTTCGCGGGCTCTGCTGTTTTAGGGGATGCGTACGCTACAACGGACGAAGGCGTTAGTGGGTGAGACATTTTGATTCCAGGGTTCGTTTGCCGGCGTCCGACAGTTCCTGCCAGAGGAGCACGAAGGCGGCGTTGGTCCAGCCGAAACCGATTTCGTTGGAGGTGTAGCCGAAGCGGATGCCGGCGCCCAGATCGCTTTTGCCTTCGACGACGTTGTACTTTTCCTTAATGGTCCGGTGCTGGTCGAAGTCGCGGAGAATCATTGAAAGGAATTTCAGGCTCAGGCGCTCCGCTTCGGCGTTGAAGCCGTAGCGGCGCAGGCCTTCGATGGCGATGATGTGGAGCGGCGCCCAACCAAAGGGCGCGTCCCATTGATTGCCGGAATTATGGGTGCTGGTTTCGAGGCCTCCCTCCTTTTCAAACAGGGGAAGGTTGGCCGCTACGGCCGCGGCCTCCTCCGGCGTGGCCAGGCCGGCCCAGAGCGGATAGAAAGTGCTGAGGAAGGGATAATCGAGGCGCTGGGAGGTGACGAAGTTGTAGTCCGCGAAGAGACCCGTTTTTGCGTCCCACATCAGGCGGCGGATGGTGGATGCGCGCGTGGCGGCGCGATCGGACCAGATCTCGGCTTGGCGCGGTTGATCGAGCAACGTGTGGATTGAGGCCAAGTCCATCTCCATGCGATAGAGCAGGGAGTTGAGGTCCACGCTGTTGTAGTTCACGATACCGACGCTGAAGGGACCGAAGCGGGCAGAGGGGTCGAAGCCGGATTCGCGCATGGCGCGGTCGCCGCGATAGAACAGAGGGGTCAGCTGATCTGTTTTGGCGTCGTAAAAATCGGCGAGGTTATACTCTTTGACTTCATGCGTCCGGTAGTATTCACGGACCCGGTCGTAATGATTTTTCCCTGCTTCATCGCGTTCACCAAATACTACTTCGGGGGCGGGCTGATCAGATCCGCCGTCGTAGCGGGAAAGGCCGGTCTGGGGCGTGAGATGAGGCTCGCGAGTCCAGTATTCGTAGTAACTTTCGAGCGCGGGGAGGCTGTCTTTCAGCCATGCCGAGTCACCGGTGTTCAGGTAGACATCCAGCACCATACGGCTTAGAAACGGAGGCTGGGAGCGGGTCAGATAGTAAGTACGGTTGGCATTGAGTACCTTGCCGTAGTGGCGGACTTCGTACAGGAAGTTATCGGTCATCGACTTTGCCAGAGCGGGTTGGCCGTCGCGCAGGAGGCCGAGTTGAATGAAGTAACTATCCCAGCCATACATCTCGTTGAAGCGACCGCCAGGGACGACGTAGGGGTTGGGCAGGTAGAGCAAGCCGGATTCCTGGGTGGGGAGTTTGCGGACGTTCACTTTGAGGGCGCGCTCGATGCGGGCGGCGTCTTCGTCGGCGGCTACCCAGAGAGTCATGGGGCCTTTTTGGGCAACCTTCGAATCGATGGCGGAGTCGGCGAGGGAGGCGTTGGAGCGGGTGAGCGTCTTCCAGCTTTCATGAATGTAGTTGCGGATTTCCGAGAGGGGAGGGCAGGTCTGCGCCGCGGAGAGCGATGACCATAGCAGGAAGAAGACGAGCAGGTTCGAGAGACTCATGAGCGGCCTTCTTGAATGGTCAGAATTTGGTTTGACTTCACGTCGCGATAGACTTCGGTGAGGCCGGAGGGCCAGTGAACTTCAACGTCGGCTGAAGTGGCGGACCCGAGGCCGAAATGCAAACGGAGGTCGCTTTGCGAATAAAAGCTCGATTGACTCACGACTTCCTGCCGTTGGCGGCGTCCACCGGCTGAAACGAAAGCTCGCGCGCCGATGGCGCTGCGGTTCGATTTCGTGCCGATCAACTTTAGCTTGAGCCAGCGATTGTTATTGCTGGTTTCGTTATGGAGCAGCGATGGAGGCTCGCCCATATTCATGATGACGACATCCACTTTGCCGTCGTTGTCGAAATCCCCAAAGGCACATCCGCGGCTGGAGTGGCGGTCGGTAATAGCCGCGCCGCAGCGATCGCTCACGTTCTCGAACACACCGGTTCCAAGACTCCTTAGCAGGATGCGCGGGTTCTTGTACTTGTACTCGGAGAAGAACTGTTCGATCTCGGGGTACACGTTGCCGTTGACGAAGAGCAGATCGAGAAGACCATCGTTGTCAAAGTCCGCGAAGCCCGCGCCCCAGCCTACGTAGCGCGTGAAGGCTGCGAAGCCGGCCTTCGCCGTCCTGTCTTCAAAGCGGCCGTTCCCTTTGTTGCCGTATAGAATCGGCGTGTCGTCCGCGAAGTGAGTCTTGAATATATCGAGGCGGCCGGAGTTGAGAGCATCGCCGATGGCAACGCCCATCCCGGCTTGTTCGCGTCCGTCTTCGTTATAGGCAACCCCGGCTTCGAGCGCAATGTCGGTGAACGTGCCATCGCGATTGTTCCTATATAAGATGCTGGGCGTCGAGTCACAGGCGACATAGATGTCCGGCCAGCCATCGTCGTCGAAGTCGGCCGCTACGGCGGTCATGGCATAGCGGTGATCCACTTTCGAGATGCCGGAACTTTCGGAAACGTCGGTGAAGGTGCCGTCGCCGTTGTTGCGATAAAGAAAGTTGCGACCGGTGGGCAAGCCTCTGGGTCCGCAATTGACGGCGATGCCTTTCCAGGTGCAGTTTTCGGTGGCGCCAGGCAGAGGAACCGTTTTCAGATCGAAGTTCAGGTAGGTACTGACGAACAGGTCCAGGAAGCCGTCGCGATTGTAATCGGTGAAGGTGCAGCCCGCGCCCCACTCGGGTTTCGAATGCAGCAGGCCGGCTTCTTTGGTGACATCGGTAAATGTGCCGTTGCCGTTGTTGCGATAAAGAATGTTCTGTCCCCAGCAACTGAGGAACAGATCGTCGAAACCGTCGTTGTTGTAGTCGCCGATACAGACGCCGGAGGCCCATACCGCGCGCTCCAGGCCGGCTTTTTTCGTGACATCGGTGAAGGTGCCGTCGCGGTTGTTTTTATATAGGCGATTAGTGACTCCGGGAGGGGCGCCGGAAATTTGCGAACCACCGGGGACAAAGATATCGAGCCAGCCGTCATGATCGTAGTCGAAGAAGGCGATCCCACAGCCGTTGGTTTCCAGGATGTATTTCTTCTTGTCGGGATTGCCGTACACGACAGGAGCGGTGAGTCCTGCTTTCGCGGCGACGTCCGTGAATACGAACGGCGCTTCGGAGGAGGATCCAAAGGCGAGCAATGGGAGGGCAAAAAAATCGCGCCGCCTCACTTGACGCCTTTTCCTTCGACCGCGGTGTATATGTGATTCGCCGCCAGCCCGGGGAGTTTGTCCACTAATCCGCTGGGCCAATGAATTTCTATATCCGCGGTATCGGCTTTAGCCAGCCCGAAGTGTACCCGCAGATCGTTCTGTGAAATATAGCTGCCTCCGCTGCGTACTTCGTCCATTTGTTTTCGCTTGCCGGTGATGCAGTACAGGCGCGCGCCGATGCCGGAGCGATTTGATTTTGTGCCGATGCACTTGATCTTGATCCAGGTATTTCCGTTGGTGGAATCGCAGCGCAGCAGTTGCGGCGCCTGGTTGACGCAGTTCACTACTACATCGAGGTCTCCGTCGTTATCGAAATCGCCGCAAGCGCAGCCGCGACCGGCCACCTTCTCCAGAATTCCGGGACCGGAGCTTTCGGAAACGTCGAGAAAACGACCGTTGCCGAGATTGCGGTAGAGCACTTTTCTCTGCCAGTAGCCATATTCAATGGCGGTGTCCGATACCTCGGGGTAGACATGGCCGTTGGTGAGCATGATATCGGGCCAGGTATCGTTATCGTAGTCGAGAAACATCGCGCCCCAGCCGAGGAAGCGAGTGTTGCGGCCGAGTCCGGCCTGAAAGGTCGCGTCGTCGAAAAAACCCTTCGCGGTGTTGTGATAGAGGCTGGAGGTATCGCCGGCGAAATTGGTTTTGACGATGTCGAGAAAGCCGTCTCCGTCGTAGTCTGCCGCGGCGACTCCCATGCCGGCCTGCGATTTGCCGTCGGCCGAAAAAGCGACTCCCGCTTCGATGCCGATGTCGGTGAAGGTGCCGTCGCGATTGTTGCGGTACAGCGCCGATGACGTGGAGTCGTTGGCGACGTAGATGTCGGGCCAGCCGTCATTGTCGAAATCGGCGATCAGTACTCCAAGGGCGTAAGTGCCGGGCGTTTTCAGAATACCGGCCTTCTCGCTGACATCGGTGAAATGGCCTTTGCCGTCGTTGTGTAGGAGGATGTTTTTTCCGCCATCGAGCCCGGGAGGTCCGCAGGCGACCTTCAGGTTTTTGTACAGACAGTGCCCATCTTCCGGCCCGGCGACGGTCTTGGGATCGAAATCGATGTAATTGCCGATGAAGATGTCGAGCCAGCCGTCGCGGTCGTAGTCGACGAAGGCGCAGCCGGTGTTCCAGCGGTTGAGGCCAGCGGAGGTGACGCGGGTGGTTTTCGCGACGCCGGTCTTTTCGGAGACGTCTGTGAAAGTCCCGTCGCCGTTGTTGCGGTAGAGAACGCAATCTCCCCAATAGGTGACGAGAAGATCGTCAAGCCCATCGTTATCGTAGTCGCCGACGCAGCAGCCTTGTCCCCAGCCGGTGCGCGCCAGGCCCGATTTTAGGGTGACGTCGAGGAATGTTCCATCGCGGTTGTTTTTGTACAGACGGCTCACCGGCGCGTCGGCCTGCGGCCAATCCGCTTCAAAGCGCGTACCGTTGACCAGAAAAACATCGAGCCAGCCGTCGTGATCATAGTCATAGAAGGCTACGCCACAGCCGGTTGTTTCTAGCAGAAACCTGTTGTTGTGTTCAGCGCCGAAGATCGTCTTCGAGCGGAGTCCGGCTTCGCGCGCGATATTGACGAACTGCGGGCTCACTGGAGTGCCGGCAAGCAACTGGTCGAGCGTGAAGACCGGCATCGATGCGCACAAGGAGCGGATTAGCTGGCGGCGGCTGAGCTTCACGGCTTTCCTTCGAGACTACGGCGCGCGCGCGCCAGGTTGTCTCGGGCCACGGCATTGGACGGGTCCACTTTTAGAGCTCTTTCAAACACCGGGACGGCACCGGCAAGGTCGCCTGCCGATGCAAGCGCCGCGCCGAGATTGGTGAGTAAATCGGCGTTGTCCGGTTCGAGTTCGGTGGCTCGACGGAAATGAGGAAGCGCCTCCTCCAACTTCCCGGCTAATGCCAGCAGGCGTCCGGCAAGCTCGTGGGCACTCGCGTCGTCCTGGTTCGTCTCCAGATAGACCCGCAATTCGGTCAGAGCATTCGCGTTGTCGCCCTCTGCTGAAAGAGTGCGGGCGAGATTGTACCGGGCGTTTCGATAGCCGGGATCGAGCAGCAGCGCCTGGCGAAACTCCTTGGCCGCATCTTCGAACCGTTCCATCGCAAACAAAGCCACGGCGAGATTGTTCCTGGCGGTGACGCTCGACGGCTGGATGCGCACGGCTTCGGTGAGATACGGCAGAGCTTGTTCGGGCCGGCCGAGCTGTTGCATCACGGCGCCCAGATTGAAGTGGGCCACAAAGTCGGCGGGGTATTTTTCAATCCTTCGCCGCATCAGGGCCTGCTGTAAAACCAGCCGTGGATCTTCGTCGTTGTTGGGGACCAGGGACAACACTTGCAGCCAGACGTGTCCCATCTCGTCTTCGCTGCGATTCCCCGCCCTGACTCGCTTCGGCGGATGGTTGGGATTGCGCGGATTCTCCGCCGTATTGTCATAGGCGATTCGCATGGCGACGGTCGTTCCCGCAGGCAGGGAAATGGGTTGGCGGTAAGTGTAGGAGGCCTGCCAGTTAATATCCCAATGGACGATCTTCAGGAGCGAGAGGCGCTTGCCGTCGGGAAGCTCGGCCCATGCGTCCACCTGTTTACCGAGGAAATGGGCGTGGGGATAAACGGCAAGCAGGCTGACGGCAACGGGGAGTTTCAGATGATCGGTGACGGCAAACGTGCTGCTTCCCGGCGGGATATCGATCGCGCCGTCATGTTCCAGTTGCAGTAGCATCGGGTGCAGTGCCGGAGGTTCGTTGGTGAAATACAGCCCCACTTCAGCATCTACGATTTCGGGTTTGCCGGAGGGCTGAAGGTGCAGATTTACGATCAGGTCCGAGCCGGGATCGAGCTTCCAGGGCATGTGCACGGGCTCCTGCTGCGCTGGAGAGCCGGGCTTCCAAAAGAGAAAATGCGAGTCTGGATCGAATTCGCCGGTCACCTCCGTGATGACGTCCATGCCGCTGAATCCCGGTTGCCCATCTTCCCCGTCGCGGCGGCGCAGCAGGCGCGAACGATCGATGATTACGTTGGCGTGATGCACCACCTTCTTATTACTCGGGCGCAGCTCGAAAGCGCGGACGTACTTGGTTTCTTTCAGGTTGACCGGCATGACGAAGTTTCGAAAGACGTTTCCAGGGATGGCAGTCAAATGATAAACCTGGCTCATATGCACGATCAGATCGGGCGTTCCCAACTGCCATCCCTCGGTGAATCGCGGCGTTGGGGGCAAGTCGGCCGGATCGCCTTCGGGCATACCCTGGCCAACCCAGCGGGCCAGGGTATCGATCTGCTGGTTGCTCAAGCGCAGCGACCCCGCGAAATCGCCGTGGCCCGGCTCCGGCATCCACGGCGGCATGTAACGTTTCCCGGTGACCTGCACGATCTGCGCGCCACGTTTACGCACGTCGCTGTAGGCAAGTAGAGAAAACGGCGCTGCTTCCCCGGGGCGATGGCAGGGCGCGCAGTGGCTGAAAATTATCGGAGCGATATCCTTCGAGAATGTCACAGCCTGCGCGGCGAGCGGAATCGGCGTGAAAGCCAAAGCAAGCGACAGTCTTCCGCGAATGGACATCGTCTACTTCGATTTTATGCGGAGGTCGCCGCCACGAACCGGCGAGGGGATTTTTATGCGCAGCACGCCACGAGCCGCATCATAGCTCGAACCGGAAACAGGTTGACCATTGAGGGTCACATTGGTGGTCGCGTTCTGCCAGCCGAAGAGCACCACTTCGGTCTCCTTCCACCATGGCGCCCAACTTCCCTCCTGTGCGCTGAATTTCAACTGGACGTCACCCGCGGACGCTTCGCAGGAAAACATCTGCCTCAGGAACTTGCCCTGTTTATAGGCGAAGCTGATCCCGTCGTCCTGGTAAATCGACCCGTGGCAATTCGGGCCCGGGTAGACTCGCAGTTCGAGAGGGCCATTTGGCCTCTCGCTGGTGCTCTGGACTAATGGCTGCAACGGGATGATCGAGCCGCCGCGCGCGAATACGGGAAGTTCTGCGAGTGCCGGTTTAATATTGATTTCCATGACCGCAGGAGGGCCTTTCGCCGCCCCTGTAATCACCGGATCACCGCCGGGAGCAATGCCTGCGACCTTCTTTCCGGTCCAGTAGTCGAACCAGTCGCCAGAGGGCAGCCTGGCCGAGTAGTTCTGCGGATCCTCCCCGAACATCGCGGGCGCGACCAAGATAGCCGGTCCCCACATAAACTCGTTGCCAGGGTCGAGGTCGACATTCGGGAACTCAAGGAACAGCGGCCGCATCAGGGGCATTCCGTCGCGTGAGTTTTCCTCCGCCAGTGTGTAAATGTAAGGCAGCAGGCGGTAGCGTTCCTCAATGAATCTCCTGCGGATGGCTTCGTGCTCCGGTCCGCCGACCCAAGGCTCCTGCGGGTTGGTTCCCTTTTCCGTGTGATCGCGAAAGATCGGATTGAACGCGCCGACTTCAAACCATTTTGTGAGCAGGTCCATGGGCGGTGAACCGCTGAAACCGCCGATATCGTCGCCGGAGATGGCGAATCCGCTCAGGCCGAGATTCAGCAGCATTGGGATACTCAAACGGAGATGGTTCCAGGTGCTTCGGTTGTCTCCGGTCCAGGTGGACGCGTAGCGCTGGCCACCGGCGTAGGTCGCACGGGTCAGCACGAAAGGCCTCTCATTCGGATTCAGTTTCAGGAGCCCTTCGAAAGTGGCGCGCGAGTTCTCCATCCCAAAGACGTTATGAGCCTCACGCTGCGTCACCATGCGCGGCTCAAATCCCGGCTCTTCGATTCGACCCCGGACATCAAGGGGGATCGTTTTGGTGGGCGTCTGAAAAACGGCCGGCTCATTCATATCGTTCCAGAAGCCTGCTACCCCCATGGAATAAAAATTCTTATACAGCGATCCCCACCAGGCCCGGGAGGATTCTCGAGTGAAGTCCGGAAACACGGCGGGGCCCGGCCAGACGATGCCCGAGTAAACAGTGCCGTCTGGATTCTTTAGAAAATAGTCGCCTTTGATGCCTTCGTCGTAGGGGGCGTAGTCGGCGTTGGGTAGCTTGGCGATATGAAGGTCGGTGATGAGGATGGTATGAAACTGCTGGGCCTTTACATCCGCGAGGAGTTTCGCGAGATCGGGAAACGCTTCGGTATCCACGGTAAAAGGACGATTTTTCTTTTGATAATCGATGTCAAGGTAGAGTACGTCCGCGGGAATGCGGTCTGCCCGCAGATGGGCAGCGATCTGCCGCAGCTTGCCGTCGGATTCGTAGCTGTATCTCGATTGCTGAAATCCCAGAGCCCAAAGCGGAGGCAGCGGTGGGGTACCCGTCAGCCACGCGTAAGTCTCAACGACGTGCTTTGGTTCCGGCCCACCGATAAAGTAGTAGTCGATGGGTCCGCCCTCTGCGCCGAACGAGTAGCAGTCCCGGATCTCCTTGCCGAAGTCGAAACTGGAACGCCAGGTATTGTCGAACAGCAGACCGTAGCTTTTGCCGGCGCGAAAACCGATAAAAAAAGGAACGCTCTTGTAGATGGGGTCCGTGCTCTCCTGAAATCCCGTGTCGGTGTTCCAAAGCGTGAAGGCCATGCCGCGGCGATCGAAGGGGCCAGTCTTGTCGCCCAAGCCGAAATAGTGTTCGTCCTGCGGCATCTCTTTATAGACTCGGAAACTGTCGCCGTGGTATTCGACGGGCCAGGCTGGCGCATCCGACGAGATGACGTTGCCCGCCAGGTCGGTGATGGTCATTCGCAAACTCTTATCGATGCGGACGCGGAGCTTCGGCGTGGAAAAGCCGTCGCTTGAGGGTGTTACTGAAACCCGCGCGGTGCGGGCCGCAGGCAGGACTGCCCACGAGGCATCTTCCGGCAAAGTTCCGTTCGGGCCGAGACGGATGCGCAGCACATCGTCGCGCAAGGCGGAGATTCTGACGATTCCAGCACCACTACGGATTTCGATGCCATCGCGCGCCGCGCCGAAGGCGTCGACGGAGTTGAAGATCCTCACCTGTGCCGATGACACTGCTACGCAAAACAAGGCTGCCGCGATTGTCTTCATAATGAGCGAAGCCGGCGGGACTCGCGTCCCACCGGCTTTTGCTTAAAGGTTCCTGAGACTCTTCCTCAGAACTTGACCGTACCCGAGAACTGCAACGAGCGCATAAACCCACCGGCGGCAAGTCCCGTAATCTGGCCGGCGTTCGGGCTCTGAACATCGCCGTTCGGAGTGCCGAGGTTGGTATGGTTGAAGGCGTTTCTGGCGTCGGTGCGGAGAATGAAGGAAACTCTCTCCGTGAACCTGAACGACTTAAATATCGACAAGTCCTGCTGAATGAACTGCGGTCCGAACAGCGTGTCGATCGGATAGTTCCCGAATGTATTCGAGGCCGGGAACAGGAAGGCTCCTCCAACGCCGCCTTTGAACCATTGGGCCCGGTTCCCTAGGGCTCCCGCATAAGGGCTGCCGGTTCCAATGTTAGGCCGGTTGGTGGGACCCTGGTTGGGCTGAATCCCGGAGCCGTAGTTCTCGAGCGTAGGCGAGAACGGGAAGCCGCTGTAATACGTCATCACGCCGCTGATCTGCCAGCCGCCAACAGCGTAATCGGCAATCTTGTTGATATTCGCGCCGTACTTCAGGCCGCGTCCGAACGGGACCTGATAAATCTGCGCGAAGGTCCACTGCTGTCGTGGGAGCAAGTTGGTGTAGCCCTTACCGGCCGGGCGATCATACATGAAGTAGTAATTGGAGTCATAACCCCAGCCATCGCCCCACTGCCGTTGATAGGTGTAACTGCCCTGCAGCGTCCAGCCCTGCCAGGTATTGATCTTCACTGAGCTCTGGAACGAATTGTAACTTTCGTTGGAGCAGTTGCAGTAATAGGAAAGGTCGTTTGTCCAGCCGAATGTGTTGTAATACGGACGGTCGAGGTTGGTATTGCTGACTCCGGGCACAAAGACTGCTTCGTTGGGGTTGATGCTTTGGCCGGTTCCGATGAAACCGTGCCGGTTCTGGTTGCCTACGTAGCCGGCCGTCAGCGCGATCTTGCTAGTGAGCTGCCGCTGGATGGTCGCGTTGTACTGGTAAGTCGCCAGTGGCGTGAACACCGACGGACGAAACTTCGGATTGATGCCTGGGGGGAGCGGGAAGGTGCCGCTCGAACTGACGGAGACCGTCTGTGGAGCCGGCGGGCCGTTCGACAGCGTGAACACGTCGGTGAACCCGTTGGCGGGCTGAAGACTCTGGTTGGTCAGAACGGGAGGGTTCTGCGTGACGTTGTGACCGAAGTTTGATCCGAACGTGCCAAGGTCGTAACCAACGCCGAACCCGGACCGGATGACGGTCTTCGAATCAAGCTGATAAGCGACTCCGACGCGAGGCGCGAAGTCCTTGTAATTCGTCGACTGAATACCGTGGGACGAAACGCCGCCCACGCCGAAGACGTACATCAAACCGTTGGCCAAGTCGAGCGTCGCGCCATTTCCGGGCGCGTTCACGCTCTCCGGCTTGACCAGTTCCCAGCGCAGGCCGACGTTAACGGTGAACTTCGCAGTCGGCCGCCACTCGTCCTGGCCGTAGAAGAACAGCCGCGGCTGATGCTCCATGGCATTGGTGCTGCTGCTGACGTAACGTTGGAAATTGGTCACATCGCCCAGAAGGAACGTGGCGAAACCGATACCCTGGGTCTGACTTTGGCCAGCCTGGGGAACATTGCCAGTGAGTCCGCCGTTAAAGGTCAACTCGCCTGCGCGATGGCTATCGCTGGGCACCCGGAGGTTGGTCGCATAGCGCAGATCCACGCCGAGCTTCAGGGTATGCTTGCCCATAGTCCTGCTCCAGTTGTCCACGAACTGATACTGACTCTCGGTCTGGGTCAGCGGGCAGTTGCACTGGTTGACGCCCAGCGCATAGCCCAACTGCATCGAATCGTTCGGAGTGGGAATGTTGAAGTAGGGCAAACCGGAAGTGTACGTCTTATCCAGGTTCAACCCGGGGATCCCGGCAGCCAACGCCGGTTCCGTGCCGTACCCGTTGGGGACATCGAACACGTGATACCGCATATAGCCGAAGCGGAATTCATTCACCATCGTGGGGCTGATCGTAGAAGTCCAGCCGAGGGCGACGCTTTGCTGGTGGGAGTTCGAATTTCCGGCGTAGTTGCCGAAGTTCGGTCCGCCAGCTGTGCTGCCGAAGGCGCCCGGCGCCTGCTCAGTGTACGCTTGCGAGCTGTAGCGACCGAAGACCGCGTTCTTCTGGTTCACATAGTAGTCCTCGCGAGTATCGAAGTCGTTGCCGGTGATGGCCACCGCGCCGTTTACCGCGTAGTTGTTGACGAACGGCGCACCCGGAACCTGGTTGTAGTTCGGAGACGGGAAATACGCCATGATCGCCGCGGCCTGGGAAGAGATCTGGCTGGTCGGAATGGTGTTGTTAGGGTAAGGCGTGCGGCCCACCCCGGTGGACGGATTGCCCGTGGTGGGATCGTAAATCTGGTACACACTGTTATATTTCAACCAGTCGCTGAAATTGCCGGTGCGGTTGGCCGCATCGGGCACGCTGGTGACCAGCGAACCCCCTTGCGACTGCCGGTTCAACTGCATATCGCCGAAGAAGAACAATTTGTCCTTAATGATCTTGCCGCCGACCGACCCTCCAAACTGATTCTGGCGGTAAGTAGCCGCCGGAAGGCCGACGAACGGGTTCGCCGCGAAGGTCGTGAATCCCGGCGTATTGAGCTGGAGATATTCAAACGCGTCGCCGTGGTAGGAGTTGGTTCCAGACTTGGTGGAGTAAGATGTGGTGCCTCCGCCTACGTAGGAAAACTCGGCATCAAAGTTCTGAAGCGACATCTTGGCTTCCGAAACCGAGTCGAACGTCGGGTTAACGACAATAATTCCCAGAATCGGGTCCTGATTGGTCGTACCGTCCAGCTCGTAGCCCATGGCGGAGAACAACTGGCCGTTGACGATCATCTGCACGCTTCCCTGTGGGTTCTCGTCGGAGGCATGCTGCCAGCCGAGCTTCGCAGTACCGGGCTGCAACAATTCCATCGATTGAAGGTTGCGCCCGATGTTCGGGAAATCGTTAATCTCCTTGGAGGTAAATGTCTGCGCAACATCGGCGCGATCGGATTGCAACAGTGGCGACACCGCAGTGACTTCAATCTCCGTGGTCACTTCGCCGACCTTCATGGTCGCGTCGAAACGGGCCGCTTCGTCCACACGAACTTCCAGTCTGCTGGAAACGACCTTGGAGAAGCCTCTGGCCTCGATAGTCACTGTGTAGGCGTCGGGAACCAGTTGACCTTTGTTGTAGTTTCCGGCGGCGTCGGTAGCCACCTCGAACTTCGTTCCCTTGTCCAAGTCGGCGATGGTGACCTTTGCGCCGGCAACCGCCGCTCCACCCGGATCCGTTACGGTACCAAAAATACTGCCGAAAACCTGCTGCGCATAGCCGATCGAGGCGTGAAAACTCACCGCGAGCGCTACACCGGTCAGGAGGATGCGGCTACATAGCCTGAGCATGACGTTTTCCCCTTTGACGCTAGATTCTAACCCCACGAGGCCGATCCTAGTGGAAAGCAACTAGTTAAGCTCCTGAGAGTGTGCCTCCGGGGAACCGCGGTTTCAAGTTGGATCGGCGTATGACGCCGTTACGAAGCCTAAGCCGTCTCATTGTAATTGGTTCGCGGAGATGTTACAGTACGTTTCATGGCGGTAACAGGGGTTTCCTCCGCGTTGCGGGAACCGCTCTTTTCGGAAGTCGATAAAATCGTTCACAGCGATGTACTCCGCGGGTCGGAGTCGTTGTGTCATTTGCTCAGCTACTTGGCGAGCCATTCGGTGAGCGAGCAGGGTTCGGTCAAAGAACACCAGATCGCCACCGAAGTCTTCGGCCGCCCCGCCGATTTCGATTCACGCCTCGATTCCACGGTCCGGGTTCAGACCAGCCGTCTGAGGGCGAAACTGGCGGAATATTATGCCGGGCCGGGAGCCCAGGACGAAGTTATCGTCGAGATCCCGAAAGGCGCCTATTCGGTCACGGTCCATTCCCGCTCCGTTCCCGCCCCAGCCGTTCGAGCCGGAGTTCCGCAGACTGGAGTCCGTCCCGTCGAAGAGGCGCCGGCATTGCGGCGCAGTCCCTACAAAATCGCTACCTGGCTGCTCGCGATCTGTTGCGGCTTGCTGCTATGGATGGTTTACGTATCTCGCAACCGCCCGGCTCAGGTTGCCGAAGTGCGCCCGGAAGTCCCAGCGTCCCTGAAGGCGCTCTGGCACGTCTTTACGGACGCTCCCGAACGGACCTGGGTCGTATTCAGTAATGCCGAGTTCGTCGGCCGCCCGGAAACCGGTCTACGGTATCTCGATCCGGCCAAAGATAAAGGCAACGCGATCTTCGACCACTACACGGGAATCGGCGAGGTGATGGCGATCCACGAACTGGATCAATTGTTCACGCAGTTCCGGCATGGCGTGGTGGTCAAACGCGGCCGCCTTCTCGCCATGGACGATGTGAAGAACAACGATCTGATCTTCATCGGTTCGCCCTCCGAAAACCTGACATTACGGGATCTGCCCGGCCTGCAGGAGTTTCAATTTCACAGGCTCGATTCAGGCTCGCGCAAAGGGGACCTGGGGATCGCCAATCTGCATCCGGAGCCCGGCGAACAGGCTGGTTACATTGCAACCAAGGGCCTTCCTCTCACGGAAGACTATGCCGTTATCGGTTTGATGCCGGGACCGACGCGCCAGCACTGGGTTATGACGCTCGCCGGGATCACCACCATAGGGACGCAGGCCGCCGTCGAATTTGTGTGCAGCAGCACGAGCGTGAAGCAGTTATTAGAAAAGGTACGGCGCTCGGGCGCAGAGCTCTTGCCGTTTGAGGCAGTAATCCGCGTAAGCGTCAGCCGCGGTGTGCCCGTGTCGAGCCAACTGCTCGGCGTGCACACGCGCACGCCTTAGTCTATTTCTTTTGGCGCAACGTTTCGGTTTGCTCGGCTTCCTTCTTTTGCTTGATACGCGCACCCGCTGCGAACGCTTGTTTGCTGCCTTCCAGATCGCCCTGGATCCGAAGTATTTGACCGATCATATTGAAAGGTCCTGGATCATCCGGCAGCAGGCGAACTCCCTCGCGCAGTTCTTTCAGCGCTCCCTTCAGGTCGCCTTTTTGCTTCAATACCGTACCCAGCAGATAGTGAGCCTCTCCGTAATCGGGACGCTGGGCGATGGCGGCTTGCATCTGCTTCGCGGTCTCCTCGAAATCGCCAAGCTGCCAGACAGTCATGCCGAGCGTGTAATGGGCTTCGGGTAAATCGTTATCGATTCGAAGCGCCTCGAGAAGTTCTTTCTCCGCAGATTCCAAATCGTCCTGCTGCTTCAGGGAGAGCCCCAGATTGTAGTGCCCGACTGCGGAGGCGGGGTCCGCCTTGATAACGGAACGGAACTGCTCCTCCGCTTTGCCGTATTCTCCCGTTTTCAGGTAGGTGAGGCCGATATTGATCATCGCTTCGGTATTGGATCCGTCCACTTCAAGAACCTTCCGGAACTGCTCCATCGCTTTTTGCGGCTCGCGCGATTGAATCAACATAAGCCCGTAGCGGTTCAGTGCGCTAAGGTCGACCGGATTCAATTCGATAGCTTTCGCATAAGCGTCGCGAGCTTCACCGAAAGCGCCGGTCTGTTGGAGAGAGAGGCCCAGAGAGTTCCAAGCGGAAGCGTTGCCCGGCTGAAGTTGGGTGGCGATCCTCAGTTCGCTCACCGACTCGTCGTAGTGGGAGACCGCGAAGAAGGAGAGGCCCAGTTTGAGGTGGTAATCGAAGACTCCAGGCGCAAGTCTGACCGCCGTTTGCAGAAGGGGAATGGCGTGGTTCGGATCCTTCTCCAGCCAATAAAGAACGCCCAAGTGGAAGGGCGCAGCGGCGTATATGGGGTCAAGCTGAATCGCTCGTTCGAAATGCGGTTTCGCCTCCGGGTTGCGCTTGAGCACTGCCAGGAGAAAGCCAATGTCATCCTCGATGCCGGCCGAGGTCGGGTCGGCGTCCCCCGCCTTTTTCATTAGCTCGAGCGCTCCGGCAGCATCTCCTTGCGCCTTCCGTTCGTCTGCCTGCTGCTTTAATTCCGACGCCGTTTGTGCATTCGCGGCAACCGAAAGTACGGTAGCGAAGAAAAGAATTCGGCGAAACATCGAGCTGTCGTAATTATACTTAGGATTATGTTAGGTGGCATGTTTTTGCTGTTGATGCTCGCCGACGACCACTCCACCGGAGTGGAACTTTACAAGCAGCGACAGTTTTCGAAAACCATCGAAGTGCTGGAACGCGCCGTGGCGACCGAGAAACCGGGCACGCCGGAGTATCGCGAGTCGGCTGTCATACTGGGCCAGAGCTACTATCTCTCCGCGCGTACGCAGGAAGCCGCCGTCTGGCTTCAGAAGGCGGTCGATGACGGGGTCCGCAGTAACGAAGTTTTCTATATGTTGGGCAACTGCTACATCCAGCGCAGGGAGTCGGCAAAGTCTCGGGCCGCTTTTGCCGCCATGTTCAGCGTGCCGTTCGATTCGGCGGCCGCGCACATGCTCACCGCGCAGTTCATGATCCGGCAGGAGTTCGAGGAGTTCGCCCAAAAAGAACTGGCGAGCGCAGTGGAACTCGACCCCAAAATTCCGCAGGCTCACTATCTGCTTGGGATGATGGCCATCTTCCGCAACGAACTGGACAAGGGAATTGAAGAAATGCGGCGGGAGATATCGATCAACCCCGGTTTCGCGATGGCGCATTATAAACTTGGCGATGCCTATACACGCCGCGAGGATTGGGATGCCGCGATCCCCCCTTTGCAGCGTGCCGTCTGGCTGAATCCGGACTACAGCGGACCTTACATTCTGCTCGGCAAGGCCTACTTCAAGAAGAAGGACCTGGGGTCGGCCGAAGGCATGCTGCGGCGCGCGATCAAACTGGATCCGGCCAACTACCAGGCTCATTATATGCTCGGCCAACTTCTGATCGAGGCGGGCAAGTCTGAGGAGGGCCGCAGGATGCTGGAGGAATCGCAGAAGTTGCACGATCCGGGTGGCAAATGACGCTTCGTACAGCACATTCTTAGTTCCGCTCTGTCTGCCCTCGAAGCGGATGAAGTTCCCTGCACTGCCTGTGATCGCCGAACAGCACACTGTCGAACTGAATCCTCCGACGTGCTCGGCATAATGCTGCGCATCCGATGGGTCTGAAGTCGAAACGCAATCGAATTCCCTCACCTTCCCGACCGAAACACCCCGCTAACCCGATCACCACCCGCGGCCAGCACCAGTCGCAATCGGATGCTCGAATCGCCCTATGTGCGACGAGCACCGCGGCTTTGGCGTTGGCCTTTGCGGGTGCGTGTTTCGCCGAGCAAGTGAAGACCGATTGGGACCGAAGCGCCCACTTCGGCCCATCTGGGACATATTCATGGGAAAGAGTAAGCACGCGCGATCCGCTCATGGTCGACGGAATCAAGTCGGCCGTAAATGCCGCTTTAGCCTCCAAAGGGTGGGCAGAGGTGCCATCCGGCGCTGACGCTGCTGTCGTAGCAATCGAAACAACGCACAATGAGCAAACGCTGGACACTTTCTACGATGGTTTCGGGGGTAGTTGGGGCGGTTTTGGCGACGCCACGATGACCGCAGAAACCTACAAGTTCGGCACACTCGTGGTCGACATTTTCGACGCTAATAGGAAAAAGCTGACCTGGCGTGGTTCGGCAAGTGATGCCCTCTCGAACAGCTCCAGCACGAACATCAAGAACATAGGCAAGAGCGTTAACAAGATGTTCGGCCACTTTCCTCCAAGCGGGACGGATTGAGCATCACCGAAGTGGTATCGACCTGATATTCGAATCAGAATGGCTCGAATGTTACGAATAGATGGCTACACGAAAAGAGAACGTGAAATGCGGAACTTGAATACTTCCATCGTCGCCTGCGCCTGTCTGCTTGCCTCAACGTTGCCGCGAACCGAGGCCGACGACCGGGATCATAAAACAACATTTACTTTTGGCAGACCGGTCGAATCCCCGGTCAGGTCTTGAGTGCCGGCACATATGTATTCAAGCTGGCTGACTCGCTTCCGACCGCAACCAAGTATTCGACAAGGACCAAAACCACTATTACAGAACATTCCTGACGATACCCGACTATCGCCCTTAAAGCGGCGGGGAAATCGATCATTTGCTTTGATGAGCGAGCTGCCGGATCCCCGGAAGCGGTCTGTGTGTGGTTCTATCCTGGTGAGAATTACGGCCGCGAATTTGTGTATCCCAAAACCAAAGCCGCGCATCTCTCCAAAGCGTACAACACACCGGTTCCATCGATGCCGAATGAGCTTGCGGCCAATACAACCAAGCCGGCGACAACAATGCGGGAACCGCACGTAATAAAACTAAAGCAGGCCCCGCTGAAAGCTCAGCAGCCAACGGAAGAAGAAGTGGAAATCGCGCAAGTGTTCGTCGCCCAAGCGGCTCCCCCGCCTTCTCTCCCGGAAAGGCTGCCAACCAGGGCCAGTTCCTTTCCACTCGTAGGACTGCTCGGTCTGTTCTCACTCGCGGGTGGCGGGTTGCTGTGTCTATTGAACACGAAGTTCAAGGCGACACAATCATGCGAGCCGGGGGGACAAGGGCTGGCGGCTGCTGAACAGGCCGCGTTTGGACGGGAGGCCGCGAATGGCGTGCCATAAGGCCACCGCCTGGGACTTCGCGTTCTTTGGTGGTTCCAGACGCGATTCTTCTCGGGCAGACTGAACCACCGGTGAAACCACACTCGCGCAACACCTGGGAGTCGATGTTGGCAAACGATGCACCTATTTGGACCTTCGGAACTCCGGGGAGAACGGCACAATCCACCACCTGGCGGCGGACGCAGATCTGTTCGCGTCCACCCGCCGCTCGTCAGTAAACCAGCGGTTTGGCCTCACGCCGATCGAACCGGCCGCTCAGAGTCGGCGAGGCTTCGTCTGCATGACGGCCAATGCCTATGGTCGCGAAGGCCCTTGGAGTGACCGGCCGGGATTTGATCAGAACGGCCAAGTCGCGTCTGAATTTGGGGTAGAAGAAGGCGGGGAGGGCCCACCGAAGTTCTCGCCTGTCTTCTACCTGGCTGACTTTGCTGTGTCGGTCGATCGAGGGAGGATCTTACCGCCTCAAGCTCTCGCTTGCGAGAAGCGTTTGGTGGGTGCAGGAACCGGTCTATGGGCTACTCTCGTTCCTTGCCTCGCCACTTCGCTTTTCGAATCTCGCGCTTGAGTTAATGTCTGATGAGTTAAGCGCGGGTGGGAAGTGTGAGACAGTTCCAATTTCCCCGCCCTACTCAATGGTTAGCGCTAATCGCACTCTTTGAGGGAGTAACTGGCGGAAATACCGATCGAATAGATAGGCTAATGGCAATTCACAAGCGTAAACGCGGGCAGTGCGACGCGCAGTAGCCGTCGCATCATCCGTGAAACCCGTCAGGCGGCGATCGAGGCTGAAGCGAGGAGCAGCAGAAGCTTGAATTGGCGAGAGCTGGAGCTGGCGGGGATGCTCCGATCCCGAAGACGGGGGCAGGCGACGTATATCGCACCCGAACTGCTCGCGAGGCCGCTCAGTGAGATTACCCCGCTATACTTAAACCGGGAACGGGCGCGTCTATTGAACTCCACCAATCCGGTCGCGAACTCGGAGCCGCCAAAGGTGAAAAAACACCGCGGCATCGCATTCACAGCGGCGCAACAACGCATGGTGATCGAAGCGGCGACCACACCGTGGTGCTTGCGAACATTCCTCGAAGTCGTCGCGGCCACCGGCTGCCGCCGCGACGTTCGTCCGAGTGGCAGCGGGGTGACACTCACCGTCAAGTTTTACATAACGCTATCGGGTTATCGGAAGTGGAGGCGAACAGATCGGGGCTTGATCCGTCGAGATTAACATAAGCGTTGTCGTGAACTCTGTGCGGGATACGCAACCCGTCGCCACGTGCGCCGTCGAGTGTCCGAGAGGAGGTTCCGCAGAGTCAAGACTATCTTTCAAGATCTGTCCTACGGTGCCCGAATCCTTAAGAAGTCACCACCCTTTACGTCGGGGATTTCCTCACCGCGCGTGGCCTCTGCAAAGCCATGGGATACTACCGATGGGAAGGTCTGATCGTGGATACCCAAATCACGGAGTTGCTTCGGCGGGTGAGAGAAGGCGATTCCGAAGCGTCCCAGGAACTTATGCCGCTGGTGTACGCAGAGCTTCGCACCATCGCCGGGAGATATCTGCGAAAAGAGCGGAAAGACCACACGCTACAGCCCACCGCGCTGGTCAATGAGGTTTACCTTCGATTGTTTGGGGCGGGCACACCAAATGTCGCCGACAAGGCCCATTTTCTCGCGATTGCATCCCGGATGATGAGGCGGATCCTGGTCGATTACGCCCGCGCCAAGGCTTCGGGGAAAAGAGGCGGCGACTTCCATCGCGTCGAGGCTGCCGGATTGGAACTGGGAACCGATCACCGCGATCTTCTGCCGCTGCTTGAACTAGATCGCGCTCTCGATCAACTGGCCGCCGAGAATCCGGTGCTCGCCCGAGCCATTGAAATGCGCTATTTCGGAGGCTTGACGGCGGAGGAAGCGGCCGAGGTCAGCGGGCGCTCAGTCCACACCGTCCGCCACGACCTCCGCTTCGCGCAAGCGTGGTTACGGCGAGCGCTCGACGGCGAGTGCCCTTAGGCAGGCGGAAGATATCGGCGCGTCGTTAGCGCAAACGCGCTGCTTCCAGTTGGCGGCGGACGAAGGGGTTATTCGGGAGCTTGCGATTCCAGCACTCCCAAAGCTCCAGGCGGCCGGCCTCCAGTGGCTCAGCCTGGTCTTTCCTGCCTAAACGGCGGAGCAGCGCGGCGAGCGAAATGTGGAGCCGAGAAACATACACGGAGTTAAGGAGGTCGTTTTGCGGATCGGGATTCGAAGCCATGATTTTTCGGTATAGCTCCTGGTAAGTTGCCAAGGCCCGCTCGGGCTGGCCGGTCTCGGCGTAGTGATCGGCCAGCGCTCGAATGGCAGTGTCGGCCTCGCTGCCTGCACCGATGTTCCCGGCCGGGTAATCCTTCATTTCGTTCAGGAGCCGGAACGCGACCTCGATTCTGTCCTTCGCGTCTTTTTCCCGATGAAGCCAGCGCGCGGGGTAAGAGGAGCCGGCGAGCAGGAGCGCTTCCGCGCGGCGTGCAGCCACGTCGTTCGGGACTTCGCGGATCCTCATTAAGGAGCGGTCATAGACTTCGAGCGCCCGCATCGGATTGATGTGCCGCAGGACATCTCCCAAATCATGCCCGGCCGTGGCCATCGCGGAGCGGACCTCATAATCGTTGGCGTTCATTTGAGCGAATGGCTCGAGAGCGTCGAACGCCTCCTGAAGCGGAACCGCGGCTTCGAGCGGGCGGTTGAGATTCACGCCGCCATCCTCTCCCAGAATGAGTCCTTCCCGGCCGCGGGTTTGGGAGAACATCAGCGCGTTATACCAGCGATTCGCATTCTCGCGACGTAGTTGCTCCAGTTGGTTCTGCGATTCGTGGATCGCGTCGAGCGCCCCGTCGAAATCGCCCGAGTACATAAGCGCGCCCGCCAACATATTGAACGCTTGGCCGCGCGGCCCCGGCACCGTTGCATTGTCCTGGGAGATGGCTATACCCAGCCGGGCATAGCGTACGGCGTCTGAAAATCGATGGAGACCCAAGTGAACCTCAGCCAGGTCTCCATAGATATAGGTTGCGTCGTTGATTTCGCGTCTGGTCAGATTCCCGAGCCGCGCCAGGCGGTCGAAGGCATTTACAGCCTTGGGAGAGTAGGCGAGTACCCGGGGAGAGCTGCGCTCGGCATAGGCAGTGACTGCGCGATCGTGGGCAATATTACCCGATAGCCACAGCGCTTCGCGATTGTTGGGATCTTCTCCGAGAACCGAATCGGCGAATGCCTTTGCTTTGCTCAGGCTCTTTTCCGCCTCTTCATACTGGCCCTGTTGGTTCCATTCGGGAACTCCCTGAATGCGGGCGACGCGCAGATACGCGTGGCCGATGTCCAGAGCCAATGCTTTATCGTGGAAGGTTTCGCTGCCCAAACCTTCCAGGTACTGGATCGAAAGGGAGGTGAGTTTATTCCGGAGCTTGAGATCGGAACTGTCGAGCCCCGCTTCCAGATCGAGGAGGCCCCTCGAAAGCGCATGCAATTGCCGAAAGCGGCGCTCCGCAATAACGCGCTGCCGATTGGCGACATAGGAGCTGACCGCGAGACTGACCATCACCAGCGCGGCCGCGGCTACCGGAATCCAGTGCCGCCGCAGGAATTTGCGCGTGCGATACCAAGCGTCGCCGGACCGGACTTTCACCGGCTTCGACTCAAGAATGGCGCGCAGATCTTCGGCGAATGCGTCTACCGTCGCGTACCGTTCCGAAGGCTCCTTCCGCAGCGCCTTTCGCACGACGTGATTCAGGTCCCGCGGAAGGGCCGGGTTCATTCTGGTGACGGACACGGGATCCACCGTACAAATCACTTCCTCCATTGAGTTTCGTCCGGGCGCCATCGCATGGGGCGATCGCCCGGTTAACATGGCGTACAAGACTGCGCCGAGCGAGTAAACATCGGTGGCGGTCGTCCTGGCTGTACCCTTCACCTGTTCGGGACTGGCGAAGTCCGGCGTCAGCATGCGCTCTTTGGTGACCTTCCCGTCGCCGCTCTCGTCGAGAAAGGTCGCGATTCCGAAATCCAGAACCTTCGGAGCGCCGCCGGATTCCACCAGAATATTCGAAGGCTTGAGATCGCGATGAACAACCAGATGGCGGTGCAGATAGGCGACCGCCTCGCAGACCAGCAGGAAAAGTTTCAGTTTCGCGTGGAGCGGAAGAGCGCGGCAATAGACGTCGATCGGTGTTCCGTCGACGAACTCCATGACCAGATAGGGCTGGCCCGACGTGGTGTGCCCGGCGTCCAACAGGCGAGTGATCCCGGGGTGATTGAGGGACGCAAGGATTTGCCGCTCCTTCAAAAACCGGTCGCGAAAGAGCAAATGCGAGGCCGAGCCGCGAATCACTTTTATGGCGACTTGCAGATCGACTTCGCCGTCCTTACGCTGCGCCAGGTGGACGGACCCCATTCCACCCTCCCCCAGCAGTTTCACCAGTTCATAAGGACCGCAGAGCCGGTCTGGCGCGGAATCGAGGAACTGATCCACCGTCGCGCCGACTACATTCTTCAGGTGATCCGAACTTCCTCGATCGAAACGCAAAAGCGACTCGACTTCACGCCGAAGATTACCGTCGATCCCGTTGTCCGCGAAGTATTGGGATCGCGCCTCCGCGTCGAGATCGGCTACGTCGCGAAACAGCTTTTGCACCTCGTCCATCATGCATCGACCCTATTTGCAGAGAATCTTGACTCGGAGGCTACCATACCTCGCTCCTCCGCAGATGGCGTTTCACGACCTGATATGATTCGCCGACAGCGCTAGACCTGCCCGGCCGCTTTGGCAGCGGCGTCGGAGGAAGTACCCTTCGAAGTACCCTTTAATCCCGGGACTATCATCGGAACCTGCGTCTGGTATCGCCGGTACTCTTCTCCGTGGAACGACACCAGATCCCGTTCTTCCAATGCGATGCCCACGAATATGTATCCCGTGGTGGCGAAAGCGAAAAGCAGGTGCCCGGCGCTCATCGAGGGGGTGAACCAGAACGCGATCAGGAAGCCCAAGTAAATGGGATGGCGGACCAGCTTGTAGAACAGGGGTGCGCGAAACCCCGGATCCGCGTAGGGCCGACCGGTCAGATTGGCGTAAACCTGCTTCAATCCGAACAGCTCGAAATGGCCTATCAGGAACGTGCTCAGCAGAACAATGAGCCAGCCCAGGAAGCCTGCCCCGCGGAGAAGCCAAATGGCTTCCGGGCTTTGGACTTGCCACACCACGTCCGGGATCGGTACCCATTGCCAGAACAACAGGTCCAGCAGCAGGCTGGCGATCAATACATAGGTGCTACGCTCGATCGCCTTGGGAACGATCTTGGTCCAGCCGCGCTTGAAACCCTGACGTGCCATAACGCTATGCTGAATCGCAAACAGTCCCAGCAGCACAGCATCGATCAGAACCGCCTGGACGACAGGTTGGGGTTGACCGGAATCAATCGACTTAGGAACGCCGATATTATTCACGAATCCTACCGCATAGAGAAATGTAACGAAGAATATGGCGTAACACACGACGCCATAGACGACAGCAACTGCTTTGGCCATGACCGAGCCTCCTTTTCAATGGACCACACGATTACATCTGGCGCACATCGCCAATCATGAAGCCTTCTTGGCATAAATTGTCTTCCACTAAGCAACAGATCGGCGCGCCCCGCTCAATCTATTTAGCGGAAAACGAAAACGAATCTAGCATGATTTTTTTGGATCCGATGCGGGTGGTGGGAGGCGCCGCCCTAGTGATTTCAACTCAAGCTGACCGAATGGCGTTGAATTCCCAGTGTGGCTTCCCGTGATCGGCTGTTCCAGTACTCAGGTCGAAAGATGGGGCGCTAAGAACAGTGGCCAATGGGAGACTGCGAGAAAGGATTGGCGCAGCATGGCGACCGCCACCAATCCATCCCAACAGATTGGGCGCCACAGGCAACCAAAAAGTGGATAAAATCAAGCACCGCCTATGAATCCCCCTTGCGCAGCCATGTTCATCGTCGGAATCCTGCTTGCTTTCTTCCCGGCTGTTGCCCAGGACCGAGCTGATCGCGCGGTCATCGAGGCCGAACAAGCGCGCGCAGCGGGTGTACCCACCCTGCTCGCTGCGGTTGCGAACGGCAATGCACGTTCCCAGATGCTTGCGGCCCGCGCCATAGGCCGTCTCGATAGTCCTTCCTATCGCGATGCCCTCACTCCGCTTCTCGAGTCCGCTGATCCGCAAGTGCGGCGCGCCGCCGCCGGCGCCCTCGCGCAAATGCGAGCACCGTTTGCCTGGGCCACAGTCCTCAAGGTAGAACGCGACGCGTCCGTCCGCGCAGCGATTTTCGAAGGGTCGGCCGCGGAAACCCGGCAAGGGACGACGCCGAATCACTTTTGACCGCAGGACTGAAGGATACCGGTGCGAATGCGCGCGCGGCCGCAGCCCGCGGACTCGAGTTGCTGTTCCGACTGAATGCCAAGCCGCCACACCAGCCGACAGCCACGACGCTGGCCGCGCTCCACGAGGCCTTCAAGGCCAATCGCACGGCAGAAGGCGAGGAACTCCGTGAACTGATCCTGCTGACTATGCGCGCTGCGCGCGATCACGACTCCGTCACGCTGACGAGCGCGCTCGCTGACCTTAGCCCGCAGGTCCGTCGGTTGGCGGTAATCGACAATCGGACATGGGTGCAGGATTCGTCGCCCATTGTTCGCTACGAAGCCCTTCGCGTCGCGCCGTCGTGTGAACGCGCAGCGGTTGCGGTGGGCGATGCCAGCGAGCAGGTCGCCCTAGCAGGGGTGGATCTCCTCGGTAGCCTCAAATGCGACGCTGCACTGCTAACGCCACAGGTCTTGAGCGAACGCTCGTGGCGCATTCGTGCGCACGCGCTTGTTGCGTTGGCCGCTGTCGATCCCGTGCAAGCCCGCGACCGGATCACAACCATGGTATCGGACCCCACATGGCAAGTACGCACCTACGTAGCAAAAGCGGCGCGCATTGTGAACGATTACTCGGCGTTCGCCGCACTTGTGCGCGACGAAAACCCGAATGTCGCCATCGCGGCGATGACGACCCCTGACGACGCAACGCGAGCGCTCGGGAGCAAACACTCCGGGCTGATCCGCGCCGGCGCCGAACGGCTAAAGGACGTGCCCGGTCTTAAGGGCAGTTTGCCTCAGCTCGTCGCGGCCTTCAACAGGCTAACCGCCACCGGCGCCATGACCGTACGCGATCCACGCGTGGCCGTGCTGACGCGAATCGGCGAAATCGACGACCGGAGCACCGATACCCTGTTGCGCGAAGCGCTGCATGATCGCGATCCCGCTATTGCTGCCCTGGCAGCGCGGATCCTCACCACTCGCTTGGGAACGGCCGTTGCGCAGCAAACAACCCGGCTCCCCGTCCCCAATATTCCGGAAGCCGAATATATCAGCGGACTAGCCGGCGCGACAGCACGAATTACAATGCGCGGGCTCGGCACAATAACAGTAGACCTGCTCATCGACGAAGCGCCGGTCTCGGTCGCCGTGTTCGCCAAGAGACTGACACAGGCAGCGAAAATGAGAGCTGTGATGTTTCTTCTCATTGTTTCTGCAGAGCGCTTCCGTAGTCGTTAGCTGGATCGCGATACATTGTGTGAACGTGATCGGTGGGCTCATCGCGCTGCGGCGCGTATTCGATCACGAGGTGTGGGCCCTGAACACGATAGTAGGCGGTGATATTGGTTCCCGGTTCAGCCGAGGCGGGACCACTCCACGCAAACCATGTCTGGTTGAGGTCCGCCTTCATCTCGGCCATGCGGGCGGTAGCGGATGTGTCGTTCAGGATTCCTGCCCATTCGGCAATAATATCCAGCAGCATGGCCTGCTGCTTTTCATTCATTGAGGAAGCCTTCAGCCCTTCGGCTGCAATCTTTTTGCCGTCCTGGCCGGGGCCCAATACAAGGTCGGAAACCTGATAGTTAAGGACGGCCTGCTGGCGCTGCTTCTCATCCAGGGATTGCAGCAACGCGAGCGCCTTGTCACTCTCCCGTCCCAGTGGCCGGATGGTTTTTCCGTTTAACTTGAAAGAGGCGGGCTGCGCACCGGTGAGCGTTGGCGTCAGCACGCCTTTGCTGCCGGCAATCGTAATATTCAAGGCGAGGTGATGGCCGCCGAACTGAAACATCCAGGGGTCGGTGATTGACGGCTTTCCGAGGAACGAGAAGTAATAAAGATCGCTTCCGAACATATCGCCACCCGACGGGCTCCGAGGACCACGGCCATTTCGTCCTCCGGGTGGCGGACCGTTCTGACCTCCCGGAGGCGGTCCGCCTGGACCACGACCACCTCGTCCGCGCTTCGATCCGTTCGCCTTGAAATCGTCATCGGCTTGCCGGATCTGATTCACTTTCTCCAGCCCCATGGGGCTGAGGACAACGGCCAGCAGCTTCATCGCCGCATCACGCTGCGGCTCGCTCATTTGTTTGAAGCTGATTCCGCCGCGTGGCACCACCCCTGTCGGGAAATTGGACCACCGCGCACGCTGCTCGTTGTCGGTGAAGGGGTAAAGGACGTGCTGTCTCTGATCGGCGTCGAGCGATGCAAGGAAAGCATCAGCCGCATTCACGACGCGCGACGTTGTCGTGCTCTGCTGCGCCCGCGCCGTTAGCGGGAGAAAAGGGATCATTACTGCGATGACGGGAAGTAGTTTTCTCATTGGGCTCCTGTAAGCTTTATGCCGTAGTCATTGGTGGGATCACGATACATCGTATGAACGTGATTGGTCGGATCTCCGCCCACACCTTGGGGCGAAAACTCGATGACGAGCTTCGGTCCCTGAATACGGTAATAGGCGCTGCCGTTCTTGCCGGCCTCATGCGTGCCTGGGCCGCTCCAGGCAAAATATGTATCATCCAGACTCGCCTTGATCTCTTCCATGCGCGGTCCCGCATAGGAGTCGTTGATGATCCCCGCCCATTCGGAAATTAAATCGAGCAGCATCGCTCGTTGCTTCCCATTTAGCGCAGTCGCTTTCAGGCCTTCGGGTTGGATTCGTTCCCCCGCGTGGCCCGGCCCCAACACTAGATCGCCAATCCGATAGTTCAGCGTCGCTTGTTTGCGCTGGGCCTCGTCGAGGGTGTCCAACAACATGAAGGCCTTATCGTTCTCCTGGGCGAGCGCGCGCACCGTTTTTCCGTTTGAAATATACACGGAAGGCTGAGCGCCGGTGAGCGTCGGCGTGATCACCCCGCGTGTTCCCGTGACAACGATATTGAGAGCGAGATGATGGCCCCCGTACTGCAACATCCAGGGCGATGTAAGGTTCGGTTGACCAAAGATGCAGAGCGTGTAGGATGCGACGCCGGATGAGAAGGGGGTGCCACTGTCCGACAGGGCCTGATCGGAACCCATGATTTCGAGAACCTTTTGATAGCCTTTGGGGCTGAGGAGGACCTGCAGCAAGCGTGTGACTGCGTCCCGCTGTGCAGTGCTCAAGCTGCCCAGAGCGAGACCAGGACGTGGTACGTCGCTAACCGGGAAGTTGGACCAGACCGCCTGACCATACTGCTCACCCACAAATCCGCCGCCGGGGCCCATGCCCGCTCTGCCACCCGGGCGTCCGGCTCCGCTAGGGGAACCAAGACCTCGTCCTTCAGGTCCGCCCAGCCCTCCACCTCCTCTCGCCCCTGCGCCCTTATCGCTCCTGCCAAAGGTAACGTTCTTCGCCGTCTCTTCGGGCACGAAAGGGAACTGCACCTTTTCCCGCTGAGCAGCGCTTAGCGAATTGAGGAAAGCCGTAGTAGCGGTAACAATGACCTTCGTCTGGCCGTCGGTCGCGGTCTGCGGCGCGGCTTTCGCAGCAAAGTACATACAGAAACCCACAACGGCTAAAGCTGAAACGCAGACGATCGGCTTAATTTTGATCATATTCCTCGTCATTTTGCGGTGGACGATCCGGAGTCCTCATGAAGAAGAACGTCACACGACACGTTTGGGGTTGCGTTAAGAACTGTTATGGATCATGACTCCGGAAACAGCCGGCGCGTGAAGCGAGGCCCTCTTCAGGAGTTCAAGCTGAACGGCCGCACTTTTTCAATTGAATTCTTCCTTGAGACTGTAGCCTACGCCGCGCTCTGTATGCACAAGGCGCGGCCAGCCTGGTCGATCGATCTTGGCGCGAAGCGACCGGATGAAAACCTCCAGGTTATTTTGACTGATGTCACGGCTTCCCCAGACTAAATCAATTATCTGTCCACGGGTTACGACACGTCCGGCCGCTAGGATCAGGCATCCGAGAATGGAGAATTCAGTGCGTGTCAGATCCAGCTGCTGACCGGCCCGGGACACCTGCCGCTTTTCAGTGTCTAAAAAAAGATCCGCGAAGCGCATCTGAGCCGCATTGCTTCCGTAGGCAGAACGTGTGCGGGCACGGATACGAGCGAGAAGAACTTCGAACTTAAAAGGCGTTGTCAGATAGTCATCGGCCCCGGCATCGAGACCACGGACGATGTCTTGGGGAGTATCGCGGGCAGACAGAAGGAGAATGGGAGTTCTGATATTCTGCATGCGGAGGCGCCTGGTCACCTCGAACCCGTCCAGGATGGGGAGCGCGGCCCTGAGGAGGATGACGTCGAACGAATGCACTTCCGCCTCACGAAGCCCGGAGCCGCCGTCAAAGCACATCTTCACAGTACAGTGCTCGTCTTCCAGGCCCTCTCGAACGAATCCGGCGATTTCCTTGTCTTCATCGACCAGTAGAACTTTCAGACGGGATTTGAATGCCGAAATCATAGATTTATCCGTCTGGCTTCACATCAGACTGAAACATGGTACGTGGCCAACTGCCTCCTGATTCCGGCTGTGCAGTTCATTCTCAGATTCACCACTTTAATAGTAGGTCCCGATTCCCCGCGCGTAAAGTTAAGGATTATTATGTCCGCAATGCTATAGCTCGAAACAGTAGCCTTCACCCCGCACAGTTACAATGTGGCGAGGTAATTGTGGATTCGCCTCAAGCTTCTGCCGTAACCACGCAATATGGACATCCACGGTGCGTGGTCCAATGAATGGCTGGTCGTGCCATACGCGGGACAAAAGGCGTTCGCGGGAGAGCACCTGACCGCGATGATCGATCAACTGCCGGAGCAATTGCAGCTCTTTCGCCGCAAGGCTCAATAGGGTTCCCGCGCGCGTCACTTCGCGGCGCTCAAAATCTACGGTCACGTCGGCAAACTGGAATTGCAAGACGGGCGTCAGGGGCGCCTTTCCAAGCCGCCGGAGCAGGGCGCTGACGCGAGCCAGGAGTTCCTTGGAGTCGAAAGGTTTGACGAGGTAATCGTCTGCGCCTGTGCCTAAACCCTCAACCCGGTCGTCTACGTCGGCGCGAGCAGTCAGCATCAGGATGCCTCCATCAAACCCGCGCTCCCGAACGGCCCGGCAAAATTCAAAGCCACTTAATCCGGGAAGCATGACGTCCAGAATCATCAGGTCGAACCGTTGCTCCGTTGCAACCCGCAGCGCCTCGCGGCCATCGCCTGAAACGACCACCTCATGGCCGTGTCCTCGCAGCAGATCGGCGACGATCAACTGAACGTCCTGCGGGACCCAGTGTCGGGAGTCTTGCTGCTAATCGCATATCCAACCAAGGCACTCACTAATCCGGTGTTCTATGTCAAGCTTTCGTTCATCGCGCTTGCGCTCGTGGGGATTCGATATATAGCGCGGTCCGTATTCGGTGACCCCACTC
>DATHOJ010000082.1:0-108227 GCA_035485055.1 Bryobacteraceae bacterium | reverse complement strand
CCGAATGCGCGCTTGGCGGGTGGCAATGGTGACGGTCTCCTCTGAACCCTCGTTTTTCGCTGTGATGTCGAAGCGGGCGTCGTTAATCCAGGTGGGACCGCCGATCACCTGAAAAGGCCGCACGCCGAGTGCGTACTCGATCAGTTGGCGTAGGGTTGTGTTCCGAGTCTCCATGCGGCCTAACTCATTGCGGATGCTATAGCCTGGCCGGTCCAGGCTGGCCGGTTTAATGGAGGCTACCTCAAAAACGGGTTCCTGTCCCATTGCGTGGAACGTCAACAACGCCGCGATGCCGATCCATCTCATGGAAAAGAGTACCGCCCAGAAGCTTCCATGTTACACGCCGACCGGAAAATGCGGCGAGCGATCGACACCCTATTGACACACCCCTCCCATCGAGTACAATCGTTAGGCAGCCCGATTTCGACCGAAACGGAAAACCCCCGTTATGTTTAAAGCCCGCAAGCCCCGCCCCGCCGCCGCCGCGTCTGTCGTTAAGGCCCAGACTGACAAGGCTCAGATTGAAGAACGGACGTATTCGTCCATCGAGGTTGCAGAGGTGGCGCAGGTCAGCCTCCGGCAACTGCAATGGTGGGACGAGCGGAAGGTGGTTTCGCCGCGGCATGAGGGGCATCGGCGCGTGTACTACGCCGCGGAGGTGATCGAAATTACGGTGATTGCCGAGCTGCGCCGCAAAGGGTTTTCGCTCCAGAAGATCCGCCGCGTACTGCGTTTCCTGCAAAAGGAAATGGGCAAGCGCCTGGCGGAGGTGCTGGCTGCGAACTCCGACCTGCACCTGGTCACGGACGGCAAATCGATCTATTTAGAAGATCAGCACGACCGGATCATCGACATATTAAAGAACGCCCGCCAGCCGATGTTTCTGGTTTCGGTGAGCGATCAGGCACGCCGGTTGACTGAAACGGAGCGCAAACCAGCGCGCATGGAACCGGGCTCCGCGACCCGCCGAGCCGCGCGGGTGGGGTAGGACGGGTTCCCGACCCGTCTGTTTTATAAGTGACCGAAAGGTCCCGGCCAGCGTCAAACCCGTAGGCGCCTTTCGCGCGATATACTGAAATCGGAGGCCATCTTGAGGATGCCATCTAGCCGCCGTAGTCTTCTTGCCGTACCTGCCTTTATAGCTCTTTGTTCGCTCTCTGCCGGATTGTTTGTCGGCGGAGGGCATGTTAGTGCCGCCACCACGACCGACGAGGATCAGCTCAAACAGAGCCTCCGCGCCTTCACCAAGGTTTACGACGTGGTGGAAGCGAATTTCGCCGACAGCGTGAAGCCGGAGAAGGCCATCTATAAGGGCGCCATTCCGGGGATGCTCCGCACCCTCGATCCGCACTCCAACTTCTTCGATCCCAAGGATTATAAGGACCAGAGGACGGACATGAGCGGCCACTATTCCGGCGTCGGAATGATGGTGGGTCCGCGCAACGATAAAACGATCGTGCTGGCTCCTTTCGCCGGCTATCCCGCTTATAAAGCTGGTCTTCGGGCGGGCGATATCCTGCTGGAAATCGACGATAAGAAGACCGACGGTTTGACGACCACCGAGATCGCGGAGCGCCTCAAAGGCATGAAGGGCACCAAGGTCCAGATCAAGGTCCAGCGCGAAGGCAGCGATCTGCCCATCACTTTTAATATTGTCCGCGCCGACATTGAGCGCTCCACTGTGCCGGATTGCTTCTTCATCCGCCCTGGTATCGCCTATATGGATATTACTCAGTTCGGCGAAACCACCAGCAAGGAAATGGAAGAGAAGTTGGCCAAGCTGCCGGAAAAAGAGGTTAAGGGACTGATTCTCGACCTGCGGCAGAATCCGGGCGGATTGCTGCCCGAAGCCGTCGATGTGGCAGGCCACTTCCTGAAGCGCGGTGAAGTGGTGGTTAGCCATCACGGCCGCATGTCTCCTAACAAGAATCTGACCGTCCGCCACGAAGGCAAGGGGGTCGATTATCCGGTGGTGGTTCTGGTGAACCGCTATTCGGCATCCGCGGCTGAGATCGTGAGCGGAGCCCTTCAGGATCATGACCGCGCGTGGATCGTGGGCGAAAACACGTTCGGCAAGGGACTGGTCCAGACCGTGTTCCAGTTGAGCGATAACACCGGCCTCGCGCTGACCACGATGCAATACTATACGCCGAGCGGCCGCTTCATTCAGCGTCCGTACGCGAACATTTCGTTCCTGGATTACTACTATCACAACAACCTGGACCAGAAGAATACGGCCGACGTGAAGATGACCGATAGCGGCCGCACGGTCTATGGCGGCGGAGGCATCACGCCCGACGAAAAATACCAGCCGCCCAAGCTGAATAAGTTCCAGATCGACGTGTTGTTCCGTAAGTACGCGGTCTTCAACTTCTCGTCGAAGTGGTTCAGTACTCACGACACCAAGCTGCCTTCGGGCTGGTCTCCCGACGACAAGCTGATTAACGAATTCCACGATTTTCTTCAGAAGAATAACGTGCAGTTCACCGAAGCGGAGTTCACCGAGAATCGCCAATGGATCAAGGATCAGTTGAAGCGCGAGATGTACATCACCGCGTTCAGCTATGAGGAATCGCAGCGAGTAGCGATCGAGCAGGATCCGACCGTGCAGAAAGGCATCGAAGCCCTGCCGAAGGCCAAGGCTCTGCTCGATAGCGCGAAAAAACAGATGGTGCAGCGAATGAACGGTCAGGAACAGGCCGTCGCCGCGGAGCATGCGGCTCAGGCCCATAAATAGATTCACGGGCTGACGCCATGTGTTTGGCAGGTGGCACGGACTTTAGTCTGTGTTGGCTGTAGCGTGGGACTAAGACATTTTGAATGCACAAGTAACCGTCCTCGACGCAGGCGGGCAATATTGTCATCTGATCGCACGTAAAGTCCGCGATCTGGGAATTTACGCGGAGGTCGCGCCTAGCGAAACTCCGGTCTCGGAGCTGCGGGGCCGGAAAGCGATCATTATTTCGGGCGGACCGGCCAGCGTCTACGATCCGTCAAGCCCCACTATCGATCCGGCTCTGCTAACGTCCGGCCTGCCGGTTCTCGGCATCTGCTACGGCCAGCAATTGATGGCGCACGTTCTGGGGGGCCACGTCGAGAAGGGGGATCGAGGCGAGTACGGCCTTGCGCAACTCGATATTACCCATGCCGATACCATCCTCAAGGGCATCGAGGGGCGTCAGCAAGTGTGGATGAGCCATCGCGATCTGGTCACTTCCGTACCCGAGGATTTTGAGGTGCTGGCCAGCACGGAAACCTGCGCGATTGCGGCCATGTCGGCTCCCGCCCGGCGCCTGTTCGCCGTCCAGTTTCATCCGGAAGTCGCTCATACGCCCTGCGGCATGACCATCCTCAAGAATTTCCTGTTCGACGTCTGCCATTGCGTTCGGGATTGGGACCCGGTCGGCCAGATTCAGTCGCTCGAAGAAAAGATCCGCGCCGAGGTCGGCGACCGAAAGGTGTTTTTCTTCGTCAGCGGAGGCGTCGATTCCACCGTGGCCTACACCTTATGCCTTCAGGCGTTGGGACCGGACCGCGTTCACGGAACCTACGTCGACACCGGCCTGATGCGCGAAGGAGAAACGGAGTTCGTTCGCAAGAATTTCGAAGCCATCGGCGCACGCTCTTTTGAAGTGGCGGACGCAAAGACAGAATTTCTCAAGCCGCTCGCCACCGTCACCGATCCCGAGCAAAAGCGCCACATCATCGGTGAAAAGTTCGTCGATGTCCAGCAGCATATTCTTGCCGGCGATCATTTTCTGGACACCAACTGGATTCTCGGCCAGGGCACGATTTACCCGGACACCATCGAATCCGGAGGCACCGCCAAAGCCGAGCTGATCAAGACGCATCACAACCGCGTCGCCGGAATTCAGCGTCTGATCGCCGAAGGCCGCATCATCGAGCCGCTCTCGTCCTTTTATAAGGATGAAGTTCGCGCCATCGGCCGCCAGCTTGGGATCGCGCCGGACCTGCTCAACCGCCATCCGTTCCCAGGCCCCGGCCTGGCCATCCGATGCCTCTGCTCCGATACCAGCGCGGGTTTGGAAAAAACCGCCGACGGATATATGATCCCCGTAAGGTCCGTCGGCGTTCAGGGCGATTCGCGGACGTACCGGTCGGTGCTGGCAATTGAAGAGTTCCCCGAGACCGCCGAAGAGGTATCCCACCTGATTAATAAACTAGACCAGGTGAATCGGGTGGTAGTAGCTGTCTGGACTGCGACGCCCCTTGGGACAATGCGTGTCGAAGCCGCGGCGCTTACTGAGGATCGCCTCAATTTGCTTCGCCGGGCCGACGGAATCGTGCGGAAACTGACGAAAGAGTCGGGATTCGATGCCTTAATCTGGCAAAATCCGGTCATTTTGATCCCGGTGGGAGCCTTAGACGAGCATAATTCCGTGGTTCTACGGCCCATCGATTCCTTGGATGGAATGACGGCCAGCGCGGTCAGGATGCCGGAGAATCTCCTGGAGAGAATCGTGATGGGGCTGCGCTCAATCGCAAGTATCTCCGGTGTTTTCTATGACTTAACGAATAAGCCACCCGGCACGATCGAGTGGGAGTAAGGTCTACTTTTTCCAGCCCAGAGCACTGAGCGAATCTTCGAGGTACTTCAGCCCCTCTTCGAGCGTCTTCCGGTGCCGCGCATTGCTCGAAGATTCGATTTCACGGAGGACTCTTACGCGTTGCAGCAGTAAACTGTCGCTTTTGCGCTCGATTTCCATCTGTTCAGCGGTACGGTGGGGCATTCGGACCTCTCTGGAATTTTGTCGCGCCTCAACCTGGGATTCTACTGACTTGCTTTCCCAACCGCGCGCCATGCCCACATTATAGCGCTTATTGCTTTTCGCTCGACGGCGGGACTAGGCGTTTGATACGCAGATAGGTCACCAGGTTTCCGTAATGTTCGAAATCGTGGGCGACGTTGAAGTTCAGGATGCCGCTCATGGAGCGTTCACCCTTGCCGAATTTCATCATCATGGCGCCGTTGGCGTCGGTAAGCGAGTCATATGCCGAGTCGCAATAGGCGAACGCCGTCTTCAGCGCCTCGACTAACCCAGCCTTGGTGGTGATTTCTTTTTCAGCTTTCGACGGCTTGTCCTCGCCTTTAGCCGCACCACAGAAAAAATACTGATCGTCTACGAGATGACCTAGTATTGCGCCATAGTTCCGCACATCGGGCGATGGTTTGAAGGCATAGTTCGATTCCGGCATCTTCTCCGCCGATTTGAGAATGTCGGTTTTTACAATCGTATAGAGCCCTTTCGTTTCCTTGCTCATCGGATTCTGCGCCTGAAGCGCGCACACCGAGGCCAATACGAGTAAAGTCTTCATAGAGATTCTCCTTTTAGCAATAGATAACATTCCCGAACCATCTCCCATTCTTCTTCAGCATGGACAACGAGGATCTTGACGTTGAGAAACGCAAAACGTTTGGCCACAATGTCCCGCAACGGCGGACAATTTTCGCCGATGCCGCCGGTGAACACAATTGCGTCCGCGCCGCCAAGCACTCCGGCCATAGCGCCGATTTCCCGGCACAGGCGATGGGCGTAAATATCGAAGGCCAGTTTCGCGCGCGGGTCGCTGGAGTTGAGAATGTCGCGCATATCGCCCGAAATGCCCGATACGCCGAGCAATCCCGACTTCTGATTCAGTATTTTGTCCAACTGATCCGCGCTATAGCCGCGATGGCGAATTAAGTAAATGAGAATCGCCGGATCGATGGAACCGGAGCGCGTCCCCATCATCAGACCTTCGAGGGGCGTGAAGCCCATCGTGGTGTCGATGCTTTTCCCATCGCGTATGGCACAAAGGGACGCTCCATTGCCGAGATGGCAGACGATGAGGCGGAGCGAATCGCTGTGCAACAGCTCCGCTGCGCGGCGCGAGGAGTATTGATGGCTGAGACCGTGAAATCCGTAGCGGCGGATGCCAAGATCGAGCCATTCGTAGGGTCCGGGATAAACGTAGGCGGGCCGCTCCAGCGTCGCGTGGAACGAGGTGTCAAATACGGCGACCTGAGGAACGTCCGCGCCGAAAACGCTCTGCGAGGTGTCGATTGCGTGAAGTTCAAACTTGTTATGCGCGGGCGCGATTTCCGCTTCCTGCGCGATCGCCTCGCGGACTTGAGGAGTTATGCGCGTGGTCTGGCGCAGCTTTCCTCCGTGAACGATCCGGTGCGCGACGGCATCGATGGGTCCGGGGACGGAGCGGAGTGTGGATTCGAGCTTTTCATGCCCTTCGATATCGGCCTGCCACAGCGGCGTCATGGGCTCCGAGGGAGCGTGGGAAAGATCGTCAAGGCGGCATTTCACACTGCTGGAGCCACCGTTGATTGCGAGGATTTTCATGGAAGGAATTCACAGGCTAAAGCCTGTGCCCCCTAGCTGCATTTTCATCTTATAGTTTCACAGGGTTGAGGGTGTGGCACTGCTGCAACAACTCTCATAGGTGGCATAGACTTTAGTCTGTGTCTTTCTAGGCTGGCCACTTCCAGTTTTTGATTTCCGGCATGTCGTCGCCGTATTGCGAGATGTAGATTTTGTGGTCGATCAGCTTGTCGCGCACCATCTGCTTCATGTGTCCAGCGAGATGCTGCAAGCGCGGCACGCGGTCGATTACGTCGCCGGCCAGATGGAAGCGGTCGATCTCGTTCATTACCGTCATATCGAACGGCGTGGTCGTCGTCCCTTCCTCTTTATATCCGCGGACGTGCAGGTTGTCGTGATTTTTTCTGCGGTATGTGAGCCGGTGAATCAGATACGGATACGCGTGGAACGCAAATACAACCGGCTTGTCGGTGGTGAAAATCGCATTGAAATCGGCGTCGCTCAGGCCGTGGGGATGCTCGCTTTGCGGTTGCAGAGTCATCAGGTCCACCACGTTGACCACGCGAATTTTGAGATCCGGAATATGCTGGCGCAGAAGGTCGACCGCGGCCAGCGTTTCGAGAGTCGGAATGTCGCCGCAGCACGCCATGACTACCTCGGGTTCGCCTCCGTTATCACTCGAGGCCCATTCCCAAATGCCGACACCGGCTGTGCAATGTTTGACCGCTGCATCCATATCCAGATACTGGAGAGCGGGCTGCTTCCCGGCGACGATCACATTAACGTAGTTGCGGCTGCACAAGCAATGGTTCGCAACCGAAAGCAGACAATTCGCATCGGGCGGAAAATAGACGCGCACGATGCTGGCTTTCTTATTGACCACGACATCGACGAAGCCCGGATCCTGATGGCTGAATCCATTGTGATCCTGCCGCCACACGTGCGACGTGAGCAGATAATTCAAGGACGCGATCGGCCTGCGCCACGGCACTGTCGATGCTTCCTTCAACCATTTCGCATGCTGGTTGAACATCGAATCGATAATGTGGATGAAGGCTTCGTAGCAACTGAAAAACCCGTGGCGACCCGTTAACAGATAGCCTTCGAGCCAACCTTCGCACATATGCTCGCTGAGCACTTCGAGCACGCGGCCGGTGGGGGAAACATGATCATCGAAGGGAAAAACCTGCGCGACTGATTCGCGATCCGTGACCTCGAACAGCGCTTGCAAACGGTTTGACGACGTTTCGTCGGGACCGAAAACCCGGAAGTTCTTGGATTCGAGGTTTTGCTTCATGACGTCGCGGAGAAATTCGCCGAGCACACGCGTGGCTTCCCCGAAACTCACGCCGGGCTTGGTGACCTCGACGGCATACTGTCGAAAATCCGGCATGCGGAGATCCCTCAACAGCAAGCCTCCGTTGGCGTGGGGATTCGCGCCCATCCTCCGGTATCCAGTGGGCGCGAGCGCCGCGAGCTCGGCAATAAAGGTCCCGCAATCGTCAAAGAGTTCTTCCGGCCGATAGCTTTTCAGCCATGCTTCGAGGATTTTCAAATGCTCCGGGTTAGTCCGCACCTGGTCCAAAGGAACCTGGTGGGCGCGGAACGTTCCTTCGATCTGAATACCATCTACCACCTTCGGACCGGTCCAACCCTTCGGCGAAATGAGCACGATCATCGGCCAGGTGGGACGCTGTTTAAATCCATTCTCGCGGGCGTCCTTTTGAATGCTCTTAATTTCAGCGAGACAGGTGTCGATGGTTTCCGCCATCGCCTGATGCATCGGCTCCGGCTCATGGCCCTCGACGAAATAGGGGCGATAGCCGTAGCCCTGAAGCAGCTCCGTCAACTCTTCGCGGGGGATGCGCGCGAGCACCGTTGGTCCGGCGATTTTGTAGCCGTTCAGATGAAGAATGGGCAGCACGGCTCCATCGCGAACGGGGTTCAGAAATTTGTTCGAATGCCAGCTGGTGGCGAGCGCTCCGGTCTCCGCCTCGCCGTCGCCGATTACGCACGCGGCAATCAAATCGGGATTGTCGAACACGGCGCCGTAAGCGTGCAGCAGGGAGTAGCCGAGTTCCCCGCCCTCATTGATGGAGCCTGGAGTTTGCGAGGCAGCGTGACTAGGAATTCCGCCGGGAAACGAGAACTGCGTGAACAGGCGCTTCATCCCCTCGGCGTCGCGCGTGATGTTCGGAAACATCTCCGTGTAGGTGCCTTCGAGATAGGTGTTGGCAACCATGCCGGGGCCACCGTGGCCGGGGCCGCAGATGTAGATCATGTTCAGCTCGTCGCGTTTGATGACGCGATTCAGATGAACGTAGACAAAATTGAGACCGGGTGTAGTGCCCCAATGCCCGAGCAGACGCGGCTTGATGTGCTCGACTTTTAGCGGCTCCGTGAGTAACGGATTATCGAACAGATAAATCTGGCCGATCGATAAATAATTCGCCGCGCGCCAGTATGCGTCAATCTTGCGAAGTTCGTCGGGATCGAGGGGCATCCCTCAATACTATCGTCCTTCACTCGAAGGAGGCACGATTCCTTTGAGGCGCATATACACACAAATGTAACCGTATAGTTCGTTGGTGTGCCCGACGAGTCCATAGCCCATCGCGAGCTTCGACCGCGCCGCGCCGCGGCCCGAGACCATGGTCACCGCATCGGCGTCGGTCATGTTATCGATCACCGCGTCGCAGGCGGCGAAGGAATCCTTCAACGCGGAAACCACATCGGCCTTGGTCTTGAGAGTCTTCGCGTCAATCGATTTTGGAGTGCCGCTTACCACGGAGCATCCCCCCATGTTCGACACGGCGATGTGCGCAACCCGCTCCTTGAAGGTCTGCATCTCCGGGGTGGGCTTGAAATCGTACTGATCCTCCGGCATCTTTTCGGCGGCCTTGATGAAGTTGGTCTTGACGCGGGTATAGGCGGTCTTCAACTCGGTGCTGAGCGGGTTGGCGGGCTGCGCGTGTAAGGCGGCGGCGAGGGCTACGACAAGCAATGTCCGGTTCATTCGTTTCTCCTTGGAAGTGCGATTCTCATTCTAACCTGATGCGCAAAACGGCTGATCCGCGATATGCTGAAGGATGTAGATGCGTCTGTTTCTCGCGTTGTGCCTCGCCTCGTCAGCGGCGTCCGCCTGTTCTTGCATTCAGGGTGAAATCGGGCAGGAGTTCGCTGCGTCGACCGTCATCTTCCGAGGCGTCGTCAAAAATGTCACCCAACTCTCGTCGCGAGTCGATATGCAGCGCGCGCGTTTCGCGGTGACTTTCGGAGTATCGGAATACTGGAAAGCCAATTTGGGGCGCCACATCACTTTGTATGTAATCGACCCCGGCCCGGACTGCATCGGAGCGCACTTCGAGCCGCGCACGGAATACGTGGTGTTCGCCAAAACGGACAGGGCCGACGATTATCGAACGGTAAACGCATTCTGGTACGGGTGGCTCGATTTATTGCAGAAGGGTCAGGAGTTTTTGACGGTGAACGGCTCGTGCAATCCGACGGCGCCGGTGAAGCATGCGGGGAATACGCTGCGGGCGTTGGGGGCGGGGAAAAAGCCTGGGGATTAGCTACCCCACAAGAACTTCGGTCTTTGTTCTCGATCCCGCAAGAGCAACCAGTTTTCTATCGAACGTAAGAAACGTAGCGTCGTGCCGCTCGGCCAGCGCTAACAAGTATGCGTCCGTGACTTGATTGGGGCCGTGCGCACGCTGCATCCATGCCTCGGTTGGTGCCGCCAGAGATTCAAGGTAAATGTGCAAGGAGTCGCTGGTCATCACCGCAAGGAGAGCAGCCGCCTCGGCGGGCGTCTTCGGACTCGGGTTCGCAGACGCCGTCGAGGAGAGTCGGATGAAGCCGAGCTGCGTAAGCGCGCAGGTAGCCCAACGCTCCCGGCTTCCGTTCATACGCCTAGTAGCGGCGGTGTGGAATGGATGAATGATCCACGACAAGGCAAGCAATACGTTGATATCGAGCAGAAGGAGATTAGAAGAGTCCTTCTTCATCGATAAACCGTTGGATGCGCGACACAGACATCATGGGGGTACCCGGCTTGACGTCGAACACCGGGAATCTTCGCGCTTTGCTTTTCTTTGGGGCAGCCGGCGGCTGCAAGCCGCGGCGGATCAATTTGGAAGCTACCTTTCCCAGCCCTTCCCCGGACGATTGAGAAAATTCTACAACGGCTTGATAGACATCGTCGTCCAGTGTAAGCGTCGTACGCATGACTCTATTTTGATACGCTGATACGGTGATGTCAACCGCATCAGTTTCGCGATCCCAGCGCACCGTCGATCGCCTTCAAATTCTGCCTGGCGTACTTCGCTTCCTCCAAATCCGGATTGATATCGAGCATCGTTCGAAAGTGAATTCCGGCGCTTGCGAGAATTTCTAAGCTATTCGCCTGCTGCGCCTGGTGCATGTAACAGAGCGCGAGAGCGTAGTGGGTATAGGGATCTTTCGGGTCGTACGCCAGCGATTTTTGGCAGTACGCGATTGCTGTGTCCCAGTGCGACTCCTTGCGCTCCGCGTCGCACAGGCCAAAATAGGCGAGGCTGCGCAGATCGCGCCAGGTGTCGGTTTGCGCGGCTCGTTTCTTTTTGCCGATGCCTGCGATATAGCCGAGCACGTAATAATTCAGCCGGCCGGCGAGCTTGCTGTCGAAGTCGCTGAGCTTCAGGTACGACACGTACTCGCCGGTTGATTCCTGCAACGAATTGCTCATGCGCAGGCTGTCGGCCAACCAGAGATGCGCCTCCGCATTCGCCGGCGTGAGCTTGATCGCCGTCCGCGCGGCCTCAATCGCTTGCGGATATGCTTCCTTTAATCGATACGCTTCGGCTTCCAGATAGAACGCCATCGCATTCGAGGAATCGCGCTGCGTGACGGTGTTCAACTGGCGGATAGCCTCATCTACCGCTCCGGTATCGAGCAGCGATCCGGCCAGGCTGACGCGCGCTTCGAGATAATCCGGGTCCAGCTCGATGGCCTTACGAAACGCCGCCTGCGACTTTTCTTCGTCGAATAGAGAATTGTACGCGCGGCCCAAATAGAGGTCGGCCTGGCTGAATTTCGGATCGATCGAGAGGGCCTTCTCAAAATGAACGATGGCTTTTTTGTAGTTGTCGGCGAATCCCTTGTTATAAAACTCGATGCCATGATTCAGCTCATCGAGCGCTGCTTTTGGTCTGCGCCTCGCGATCAGGATTTTGATCGACACCGTCGATTCGCGGCCTGGATACACGATTTCTTCACGCGGCCCGTCGGGCTCGTAGCCCATTTTCACGCCCTGCACGGTGTGATTTCCCGGCTTGAGACCGGGCAGGTGCTTCGGCGAGTCCTTGTTAATCAAGCCTTGCGACACGCCGTCGAGGAACACTTCGACGCCGTCCATGTTGGTTTCGAAAATCAGCGTCCCGTCCTTGGGCGCAGGAGCCTTGCCCGCGCGCAACCCTCCGGGAATGTATGCAAGAATCATGTTCGGATCGAAGCTGCCCCGGTCCGAGGTCGGGTTCTGCTGGCCCTTGGTCACCTCGCGGACGTTGCGGCGCACGTATTCGGCAAGCTCGTCCGCGGTCACGATGCCGTCGCCCGATTCATCGGCCTCGCCTTCGAGTCCTTTCACGACGTAGTAAGTGAAGATGCCGTGGCCGTCGCCCCAGTTCTTGCTTTCGAACGAGCGTTCGCGATCGCGGCTCGCGGTGAGCGAAAACATGGAGCGAGATAGATCGAGCAGGCTCTTGTTCACCTGCGCCAAGTCCGCATCGGGCGAGATCGCGCCGGAGTGGCACGAATCGGTGAGCAGCACTTTCGACTTCGCTTTGATCTTCGACCCGGCGACCGCGCCCAACGTATCCATCGGATATCCGGTGCCGCCGACGTTCGAAGGATCGATGTCGTACGGAGCCAGGTACGCGCGCGCGCCGCTGATAAATCCGTGGCCGGCGAAATAAATCACCACGCGATCCGGCTCCTTGGCAACCGAGGGAAGCCACACCTCCAGCTCCTGTTTCAAATTCGCGAGCGTCGCCTTCGCGCCGATCAGCCGATGCACGTTTTCGGCGCGAAAATTGCCTCCTTCGGGATTGATCAGCACCGAATAGATGGACTCCGCGTCGCGCTCCGCGTAATCGAGCTGCGCTTTGGCGGGAAGATTTTTGTATTTCGCGATGCCGACCACCAGCGCATATCCGCGCGGGATCGTCACGGGAGGCTGCGCAGGCCGGTCCTCTTCATATTTCAGATCGCGCGACTTCTGCTGGCCAGGCGGCTGCTGCGCAAGCAGCAGCGCCGACATATTAACGATGAGCCAGGCGAAGTTCATAGACGACGGGTCCCGTCAACGGCGCGGGCGACGACACCACCGTCGCGCCTTTTTCCTGAATAAAGAGTAACTCGCGCGGCGTCGGCTCGGCCAGACCGCTAAGGTTCTTGGGAATCGCCTCGCCCTCTTTCAACGGCTTCACGCCCGCCGACGTATCCACGCAATCGCCTCGCGATTTGAAAATCGCATCATCGCAACGCGGCCGGAAGCTCAACGGTAAACTCGCGGTCGGCGGAGGAGGCGGCAGCGGACGCACTTCATTGCCCAGCTTGATCGGACTGATCACCCAATACACTATGTCGTGACCCGCTGGACCCGTTACCTTGAACCATCCTTGCACCGCCGGCACGATGTATTCTTTCCCCGCCTCGATGCTATTGTCCGCGCCCGTATCGGCACGAGGGAACAACAACTCATACGCGCCCGACGTCCCATGATTCATCACGTATAAATAGCCCGCGAACGTCGACGATACCCGGAACCGCAACTTATCGCCCGCCGCGAAGACCAGCGCCGAATCGACGGGTTTCCACGCGGAGCCTTCCTGGCGGTCTACCGACAGCTTGATCCTCTGAACATCATCTGGATATGGGTCGGCCCGCAGCAGAACCGCCGTCAGGCAGATTAAGAAGATTCGCATGCTATTTGCCGTGCTTCAGCGCGACGTCTACCACCAGCCGAGCGTCTTCGCCCTTGCTCGGATTCACCACGTAGGTCGCCTTCTCGGTCTTCACGTCGTTGGTGCCGTCGTACTTCAGGCTCATCTCGTCGACCTTTTCGAACACCAGGTCGCGCGACTTTACTTCATCCCGCAGCCGGCTCACCACATCGCCGCCGATACTCGCCGAGGCCATCAGCTTCCGGTCCCCCTCCGCCGACGTTCCGGTAATCGAGTAAATCAGCTTGTCCAGATCCGCCTCCGGCCTGCGCGAAAGCACCAGGAACAGCTTCTCTGTCCCGGACTGATCGTCGAACACGAACTGTCCCTTATCGCCCGCAGGAATCTGCTGCGACACGCCCTTATCGATCCGGTTGTTTCCACCCTCCACATCGGCCGAAGGGAACAACAGCCTCCAGTTTCCGCTGGACCCCTGCATCACGACATACAAATATCCCGGCGTATTGGTATCCACGCTGAGCCGGATTCGGTCGCCCGACCGGAACGTTGAATCCTGATCGACCTCGATAAATTTGCCCGACGCATCGCGCTTCATCACGCTGTAGCGCAGCCCCAGAGGAACGTTGGCCGCGTTCACCACCGGCACGCTATTCTGCTTCGGGCTCGGCGGCGCAGTCTGTTTTGCCACCGGAGGCTTCGCGGGCGATTTCTTGGCAGGCGCCGTCTCCGCCGGCGGAGGCGTATAGAAAAGTTCCCTGGCCTTCAGCCCGGAATCCTGGGCGCACGCCAATCCAGAAAACGCCGCGATTGCAACCAGTGCTTTCATAATTACCTCTATCTTCAGTCTATTCCGCGCGCAAACTCTCAATTCGGGCTCAAAATATATCCCGGACGCGCGTACGTTTTAGCCCCCGGAACCGACACTTCCACCGAAATCGTATGCCGACCGGGGTCCTCGGAGCTGGGATAGTAGCTCAACTGATACGCGCTCCGCAGCTCGACGCCCAGCGTCCCGATCGCTTCCTCCAGTTCCCTTTGCCCATGAAAATGAAGCTCGGTTCCACCCGTCGCCGCAATCACCGGAGATAAAGGATCGCCCTTTGCGTCCTGATGCGCCAGCATCGACGTCAACCACCCGAAATCAGGATTCCCCGGCGAACCGGCTCCGTCTGAGCCTCCAGAAGTGTTAAGCGCATAAATCGAAACGTTTTCCCGCTCCGCCTCCTCTTGCAAACGAGCCCACGTCGCCCGGCTTCCGCGGTCCGTCACGGGACCTAGAAACAGCAGCACCCTGGCCTCCGTCCGCTTGCGTTCCTTCAACATCTCGATCGCAAACATCCCCGCATCCACCATATGCGCGCCACTACCCTTTGCCGCAATGCTTCGAAACGCCTGCCGCACGTCGCCCGATCCGAACGGTTTCAGGACCTTGATATCCCGGTTATAAGCGACCACCGCGGCCCGGCCGGTCGCGCCCACCAGGTGCGCCTCCATAACGCTTCCCACCTTGGATATATAAGGGACTGACCCGCGCCCATCCTGATTCGTCTGGATAACGATGACGACAGAAACCGGCTCATAATCGTTATTCAGATGGATCGTCTGCGGAACACCGTTGTCGAGGACCCGAAAATCCGCCTTCTTTAGTCCCGGAATCAGCCGGTTGTCCTTGGAGAAAACCAGCGTAGGAACCGCAACCATGTGAACCGGCACGCGAATCACCGAAGCGTCCTGAGCGATCAGAACCGCGCCGAGAATCGCAATTCCGCACCACATAGTTGCCGAAAAACCTCTCACATGATCGCTTCCTGCGGTCGCGGCTCGGTAGATACTCATCGCCCGTTCCGAGCCGCGACCACAGGGAGTCGATCTCTTTTCTGACCCTTAGCTAATAATCCTACCCTTTTGCCCCTCTTCGCTGGCCACTCACCTGCTCCTCTTAGGGCATCATGCTGGAAGCAGTCACAGCAAATCTCGAAAAGTACATGGATCTTCTGAGCGCGCGCCAAAAACTTGTCGCTTCGAACATCGCCAATGCCGACACTCCCGGCTATCGGACCAAAGATATTGATTTTCAACAGGAATTCATGAGCATGGTCAACGGCGAGCAGCCCCAGACCATTAACGCCCAGGGCCTGTCGGATAAAGCCGATGGCAACAATGTCAACGTCGACCGCGAGGCTCGGATGCTTGCCGAAAACGCGATGCGTTTCAATGTGGCTTCCGCTTTGACACGCGGCGCGATCAATTCGATCAAGGCAGCCATTACGGGGGGCAGCCAATGAGTTTATTTGCCGCTCTCCAGGTCAGCTCCTCCGGCATGCAGGCCGAGCGCACCCGCGCCGAGGCCCTGGTTTCGAACATGGCCAATTCCGAAACCACCCGCACTCCTGAAGGAGGCCCTTACAAGCGAAAAGACGTGGTTTTTTCAAGCGAATTGCAGGAATCGCCCTTCTCCGCCGTGTTCCAGAACGAACTCGCAACCGGCGTCACCGTGTCCGACACCATCGAGGACAATAGCCCTCCCGAAATGCGCTATTTACCCAACCACCCCGATGCCAACAGCGAGGGCTACGTCGCGTTTCCAAAAATGAACCCGGCCGAGGATATGGCGGATCTTCTCAATACCACCCGCTCCTACCAGGCCAATATCGCCGCCATGACCGCGGTCAAAGACATGATTACTCACTCGATCGATCTTCTGAGGTAATGTATGGCACCCATTGTTCCAGTAACTCTAGCGATGCCGGCGCTCACGAACGTCTCGCCGACGGCCGGATCCCCGGGCGGCTCGGCATTCCAGTCCGTTTTGGGAGACGCCATCTCCAAAGTGGAAAAGTTCCAAAATGACGCGACTGACTCAGTGAACAAGTTCCTCTCCGGCGAAGGAGAAGAATTGCACAAAGTGGCCCTCGCAACGCAGCAGGCGGACCTTTCGATGCAGCTTTTCATGCAGGTAAGAAATAAAGTCGTGACCGCCTACAATCAGGTCATGCAAATGCAAGTATGAATTTCATGAGACGCTCCACAACACGGTCAGCCTCTAATCGCACAAGTTCTAACCAATGAACCAGCTCAAACAAATCTACGACCGTCTGTCCTGGCCCCAGCGTATCTGCATCCTCATCGCTGTAGCGGCGGTGGTCGGAGGCCTCACCTGGGTCAACCACTGGAACGACGAGCGGGACTTCAAGCCTCTGTTCACCGGACTCGCCGATGAGGACGCCGGCGCCCTGGTGGCTAAGCTCCATGAAGGCGGCGTGGAATATCGCCTGGCAAACGGCGGGTCCACCATTCTGGTGCCCTCCGATAAGGTCGCCGAAGCGCGCTTGCAGATGGCCTCCGCCGGACTCCCGAAATCCGGCCGCATCGGTTTTGAGCTGTTCGATAAAGCCAACTTCGGGGCGAGCGAATTTACCGAACAAGTGAATTATCATCGCGCGATTGAGGGGGAGCTGGAACGCTCCGTCGTCTCGATCCGCGAGGTCGAGACCGCGCGGGTTCATCTTACCCTCGCCAAGGATTCGCTTTATTCCGAAGCCCGCCAGCCCGCGAAAGCCAGCGTGCTGGTGAAGCTTCGCCACGCAGCCGCGCTTTCACCGCAGAATATTGCCGCCATATGCCAACTAACTGCCAGCGCCGTTCCCGGGCTCTCCGCCGATCAGGTCTCGCTGGTCGATACCGCCGGCAATCTGCTCAACCGTCCTCGCGCCAACGCCGTCGAAGGCGCGGAGGGTTCCGAAGCAGCGCTCGATTATCGCAAATCGATTGAACAGGGTATTCAAAATAAGATCGCGTCCACCCTCGAGCCTCTGTTGGGCCCCGATCATTTCCGCATCGGCGTGTCCGCCGACGTCGATCTCACCAGCGGCGAACAAAGCGAGGAAGTTTTCGACCCCTCCAAATCCGTGATGACCACGTCGCAGCGCACCGAAGATGGACCCGCGCTGACCACCTCATCAGGCGTACCCGGAGTCGCCTCGAATCTTCCCCATCCCGCCTCGAAACCCTCCACTGGTGTGAGTAACTATGCGCGCCACACGGAAAACATCAGTTATCAGACCAGCCGCATCGTGAAGCACACGCGCCTGCCGCAGGGCGCTGTGAAAAAATTGTCGCTCTCCATTCTGGTCGATCATTCGCTGCGCTGGGACGGCGCCAGGCGCATCGTCGAGCCGCCCTCGGCCGAAAAGTTGAGAGTGATTCACGACCTGGTCGCCGCGGCCACAGGGCTCGACCCGGTGCGCGGCGATCAATTGGTGGTAAATGCATTTCCTTTCGAATCGACGCTCACCGCGGAGCCTTCTACGCCCGCGCCGGGAACCACAACGGTGGTCGCGAATCCCCTTCCGCAGTGGCTCCAGAAATTGATGGCCCAGAAAAACTTCGCGATCATCGCCGGCGCCGGCGCGGGAGCCATACTGGTTCTCGCCGTTGGATTCTTCCTGTTGGTTGCGAAGATGCGCGGCAAGAAACGCGTCGCCTCCGAAGCTGCGGCTCTAGCGATCGAAACAGCCAAGTCGCCGGAGAGAGTTTCGGTTGCGGATGCGCAAAGGAACCTCGAAGAACGCATGGCCGGCCAGGTAGGCGAACAGGCTCGCAAGGATGCGGAAGCCATGCTCCAGCTCAAACTGCCCGAAGTCACGACTAAGAAGACCGAAGTGATCAAGAAACACATTGCGGCCGAGGCCAAAAAGGACCCCACCGCGATGGCCCAGGTAGTGAGGACATGGCTCAATGGTGAATACCAGCGCTAACGAACCGGAGAAAATACCCGGTCTTCGCAAAACCGCCATCCTGATGGTCATGATCGGCGAGGAAGCTTCCAGCATTATTCTTCGCCAGCTCGACGAAGATGAAGTGCAGGAGATCAGCCGGGAGGTCGCGCGGGTGGGCTCCCTCACCTCAGAGGAAGCGGAGAGCGTTCTCGAAGAGTTTTACCAGATGGCCGTCGCTCACGATTACGTGGTCAAGGGCGGCATCGATTACGCGAAGAAGATCCTGGTGGGCGCGTTCGGGCCGGAAACAGCGAAAAAGATGCTCGACCGTCTGATGAAGACGCTGGGCAATGAGACGCTGAGCTTCGACGCGCTGCAAAAAACCGACCCCGGGCAGCTCGCCAAATTTATCCATAGCGAGCATCCGCAGACCATCGCCCTGATTCTTTCGCACCTCAACCCCTCGCAGGCAGCGGGCCTGCTGTTTTCTTTGCCCGCCGAAATGCGGTCCGATATCGCGCTGCGTATGGCCAGCCTGGATCAGATTTCTCCGGAGATTATTTCGAAAATTGCGGGCGTAATCGGATCCAAGCTGAAATCCCTGGGATCATTGAACCGCGAATCGACAGGAGGTGTCCACGCGGTAGCGGAAATGTTCAATCGCCTGGATTCCACCAGCGCCAAGGAAATCCTCGAAAACATCGAGCAGGTGAATCCGAACCTGGTGGAAACCATCCGCCATCTGATGTTCGTATTCGAAGACCTGCTCCTGCTGGACGTCAACGCCGTTAAGGAAGTGCTGGCCAAGGTGGACCGCAAGATTCTTACCATCGCTCTGAAAGGCACCAGTGAGCAGATGAAAAATCACATGCTGCAAGCCATGAGCCAGCGCGGCGCCGAAATGCTGCGCGAAGATATGGACGCCCTGGGCCCGATCAAGATCAAGGAAGTGGAAGGCTCCCAGCAGCAGATCATCGCCGTGGTGCGCCAGCTCGAAACCGAAGGCGTCATCAGCCTGAAGGGCACGGCCGGGGAGCAGTATGTCCTCTAGGGTCCTCCGTCCGGAAGAAGGCGTGCAAGCGTCCCCCATCTCGTGGCGCCCGGCCGGATCTTCCGCCACGCAGACCCGCGACCCGGGCCTGGCCGTGGTGCCCGAATCGCGGGTCACGGAAATTCAGCAGGAGTCCGAGGCTCGCGTCCGCGCCGCTTACGGTCAGGGTCAGGCTGCCGGAGAAGCAGCCGCGCAACAGCGCGCGCAGCAGAAAATCGATCCGGTCTTAAACGGCCTCAACACCATGATTGCGGAGCTGGCGTCCATGCGCAAGCGCGTTCGCGCCGAAGCCGAGGACGACGCCGTCAAACTGGCGATCGCCATTGCGCGCCGCGTGCTCTATCGCGAACTCTTCACCGATCCCGACGCGATTCTCGGTTTGGTTAAGGCCGCCTTCGGCAAATTGAACGCCCGCGAAACACACCGCCTGCGTGTCTGCCCCGCCGACGCCGTCATTGTTCAGGAACATCGCGCGAAACTGCAAATCCCTCCCGGACTCGAGATAACCCCGGACGGATCCCTGACGCAGGGCAGTGTAATTTTCGAGACTTCGCGCGGCGATCTCGATGCATCCATCGAAACGCAGCTCGCCGAAATCGATCGCGGCTTAACGGACGCTCTTAAACGACGAAAATAACGCAAATAACGACCCCCACATGCTCTTAAACGACCTTATTTCGACCCTTTCCGGCATGGAAACGCTGCAATGGACAGGCCACGTTTCTGAGATCGTAGGCCTGCTGATCGCCTCTCAAGGCCCAGCCACGGCGGTCGGCGATTTCTGCGAAATCCGCAGCGCCCAAGGCCGAGCGGTACGCGCGCAAGTCGTTGGTTTCAGAGACGGAAAAGTGCTTTTGATGCCACTGGAAGAAACCGGCGGATTGCAACTAGGCGATCGAGTGATCGCGAGACCAGAAGCGGCGCGCGTCGAGGTCGGCCCGCAACTCCTGGGCCGGGTATTAGACGGCTTCGGCAAACCCATGGACGGCGGCCCCGCGATCGATCCCGAAGCTCTTTATAATCTGTACGCTACGCCTCCCGGGCCACTGGAGCGGGAGCATATCACCGAGCCCTTGGTCACCGGCGTCCGCGCCATCGACAGTTTGCTGCCGTTCGGAAAAGGCCAGCGCATCGGAATTTTCGGCGGCTCCGGTGTGGGAAAAAGCACGCTTCTGGGCGCGATGGCGAAGCATAACTCCGCCGACGTCAGCGTCATAGCGCTTATCGGCGAGCGCAATCGCGAAGTCCGCGATTTTATCGAGAACGAACTAGGCGCGGAAGGCATGAAGCGCAGCGTAGTGATCTGCGCGACCTCCGATATGCCCGCGCCGTTGCGGATTCGCGCAAGTTTTGTGGCTCTCGCGGTGGCCGAGTATTTTCGCGATTGCGGAAAAAGCGTCTTATTAGTCATGGATTCCGTCACGCGCCTGGCCATGGCGCAGCGCGAGATCGGTCTCGCAGCGGGCGAGCCGCCTAGCCAGAAAGGTTACACGCCGAGCGTTTTCAATTTGTTACCGAAGATATTCGAGCGCGCCGGCAACTTTCCGAAGGGCTCCATCACGGGGTTCTTCACGGTACTGGTCGAAGGCGACGATTTCAACGAGCCGATCTGCGACGCGGTGCGCGCGATTCTCGACGGGCATATTATTCTATCGCGCGAATTAGGCGCCATGGGGCATTATCCGGCGATCGATATTCTGAACTCGGTCAGCCGTTTGGCGAGTAAAGTCACGACACCCGCTCAGCGCGAAGCCGCGCGAAAAATCCGCGAGGCGCTGGCGTCTTATCATCAATCGGAAGATCTGATTAACCTGGGCGCCTACGCTTCCGGTTCGAACGCGCGTCTCGATTCAGCGATCCGGCTGCGGCCGAATTTGATGCAGTTCCTGAGGCAACCTCCCGACACTGCAGCGCCGATGGATGATACGTTGAAACAGCTCTATGCGCTGGCGTCGAACACATGAAAAAGTTCACGTTCCCGCTTGGCCGGGTGATGGAGTTCCGGCGGATGCAAGCGCGCGTAGAAGAAATCAAGCTCGAAGGCTTGTACGCCGGCCTGCGCGCCATCGATAGCCGCGAAGCCGCGGTGACCCAGCAGGCGTCGCTAGCGGAAAAAGCGTTGAAATCCCAGGCTTCGGTGACCGGGCATGATTTAGAGCTGTTCAGTTCGTACCAATTGGCAAGGAAAGACGAGCAAAAGCGAATCGACAAAGTCCGAGCGGAATGCCGCAAGCGAATCGAGGCGCAACTGGCAGTGGTAACGGTGAAGCGGCGCGAAGTCAAGCTGCTCGAAAAGTTGAAAGAACAACGGTTCGAGAAATGGGAAAAAGAGATGTCGAAAGAGATCGATCAGCAGGCGGAGGAAACTTATTTGTCGAAGTGGAACGCTCGATAAAAAACCTATCGGCCGCTGATGAACGCAGATGAACGCTGATAAGACATCGATGGCTTAATCCGCTTTGTTGACGCGTGGGGCTCATAAAGATAATCACGCAGAGGCGCAGAGCTCGCAAAGAAACACAAAAGTCTTGGCGAGCTTTGCGCCTTTGCGTGAATTAATCAGGGACGGCACTTGGTCTTGAATCGCTGTCGGTCACGGCGCAGTCGATGTTGCCTTGATACTCCGGAGCACGTCCTCGGCGGTCGACTGGAAACTCCTACCTTGGGGGTTGCTCTTCCAATACAGAAGCATAAGTCGAAACGCCGTGTTTCTTAGAGTGAAATAATAGTTAAACTCGCGCTGACGCTCGCCGTCCTGCTCATCCCTTATAAAATCTGCCTGCACTTCAACAATGTTTCTGGGGCCTCCCTCACCAGGATCCAGGTCAGGCACCTGCCTGATCAATGGGTCTTCGTGGCTATGTCTCAAATTGAATTGGATCCATTCGTCGATCCTTTTCGCATTTGCCATGGGCTGTACGACGGTGAGTGGAACTATGAACAGGTGGGCTCCGTGTTCCGGGAAAAGTCCCTGCGGTCCGCCTTCGCTCCGCTTGTAATTGAACAAGACAGGAACACCAGAACCCGACAGGTCCATTTCCCATTTCGCGGGCACCATCATTTTATAACCAAATTTTGAGTTTACAAACGACTTAGCCTGATCCCCAGCGACCGCCGTCGAGGCGACCACCAAGGCCACGAGTAAAACCTCGAAATACATGAACCCTTACTTCTCCGGCGACCCCGCTCCCGCCCCGACCGCTACTGGAGCTTTTGTGATTTCCTTCGTTCGCTCCTCGATGTGATCTTTCATTTTCAGCAGCGGCACGCCTTCGATCAGCCACTTTGGCGGCTCTTTGTCGCTTAGGCGGTAGTCGAAGAATTCTTTCATTCTTACCGTGTAGTCTTTCATGTTTTCCGGTTTGCGCAGGCCGTGATTTTCTCCTTTATATTGGAGCATCACTACCGGTTTGCCCATGCGGCGCAGAGTGTTGAAGTATTCGATACCTTGCGTCCAATCGACCGCGCCGTCTTTGTCGTTATGCAGGATGATCAGCGGCGTCGTTACATTCTTCGCGTGATACACCGGACTGTTGCGGACGTAGGCTTCCATGTTCTCGGTCGGGCTGCCGGTGAAGCGGCCCTGGCTGCTTTCGAAAATCGGTTGATTGGCCGTGCCGGTGTTCCAGTAAATCGCGTTATACATGGCGATCATGTCGGTCAATGGCGCGCCCGCTATCGCGGCGGCGAACATGTTGGTTTGGGTTACTAAGAACGCTGTCTGATAGCCTCCCCAGGAGTGTCCGTGGATACCCACTCTTTTCGCATCGACCACACCCGTGGCGATGGCCGCTTTTACGGCGGGCAGGACGCACCACACTGCCGACATTCCGGGATCGTTCACTTTATAGACGATATCCGGAGTTAGAACTGCATATCCGTTGCTGGTATACGCGGCGATGTTGAAGCCGTTGTAAGTAGGATGCGGATACATGTTGGTGCTTTGCGAGAGCTTCTCATAGATGTAGGTAATGGTCGGATAGCTCTTGCCTTGCTCGTAGTTCGCCGGCAGATAGAGAGTGCCTTGGAGTTTGTCGCCCTTGTCACTGGTGTACTCGATCAGGCGCGAGCCTTTGCTCCACAGGAAATCCTTCTGCTGCGGATTCGCGTCAGTGATCTTTGGGCCGGGGCCTCCGTTCACGGCGACGTGATAGTCGGGATACTCGCTCACAGTTTCGCGAGTGTACAGGAATACATTGGCACGCTTGGCTTTCATTAACGTCCCGTAGGACGCATCGTCGAAGACCAACGATTGCGCGGTCGCGCCCGGAGCGATCACGGCGACGCCCGCTTTTTTGGTCCATTCGCCGTAGCTGTTGACGTAAATAGGCTGCGCTAAGTCGATCCCTTTCTCATCAGGATCCAGGCGATAACGGGACCGGTAGCGGATTTTATCCTTCTTTCCGTTGACTGTCAGATTCAAACCTGCGCCGCCATGGGCCGGAGCTTTCCATATGTCCCATCCATCGGTCAGCAGCACGGCGCTCGAATCCTTCGCCCAGCCGATGGGACGATGCGGAGGCTTCACCACGTTGTGATCGTCTTCGGTATCCCAGAAAGTCGCGGGGATCTGCTTGGTGATGTTATAGGTCTGGCCGGTGGCGGCTTCGTAGGTGTAGTAAACGCCTTCGCCGTAATAAAGGATATGCGATCCATCGGGCGAGGCTCCCATCACGTAGCGGGCTTTCTTCACGGCCAGCTTGCGCGCGCCGGTTTTCAGATCGATGGCGTAAACATCCTCATAGGCTTGGCCGCTTAGGTGCGAATCCAGCTCATAGTTACGAATGTCAGTGCCATAGGCGTACTTGGATTCCGGTGTGAGCGTTACTACACGCACATCGTCATCGCCCAGGCGCAGGAACTTCTGTTCGGATGGACGATACGCGCAGAGGAAGCTGAAGTTCTTATCCATACTCTCCTGCACCTGCTGCATGGGCTGGAGGCGAGAGTCTTTATAGTGCCAGATGACCATGTCGGGCAAATCGGGAGTGTCATCGGTTTTGGGTTTGGCGTCCGCTTCCTCGGTCTTCGCGTCGGCGCCTTTTTTCTTCGGACGCAGTTCGTGAATACCGAAGGTCACTTCAGAGAGATCGGCCATCCACATCGCATTGCGATTCGGACTCACCGACATGCCTTTGGGGAACGATGTTTCTTTGGATGGATCGAACACGACTTTTTGGAAGCCTCCGTTGGAGGCCTTGCTAAACGCGACGACTGTGTAGAGTTTGTCTTCCCACCCCTTATCCTCGACGCCGCGCATGGTCGCCAGGCCGTCGCCGTTTTCGGTCCAGCTCAAACCTTTATAAGAGGCCTTCGCGTTGTCGAGAGGCATCACTGTACCGGCCGCCATGTCGCGAACTTCGACGCCGTTACCGATTTTGTCCTGCGCATCGATGAGCCAGGCGAGATAGTTGCCTTTCTTGTCGAAAGAGAAGTCGGACACATTGCCGACGTTCATCTCATTGCCGGTGGCCATCTCATAGAGGATGAGGTCAGAGCCGGTGGGTTTGTCGTCGGCGGGCGCGCCTGGAGCCGGCGGCGCGGCGGGAGGACCTGCGGGCGTGGGTGCATAGCGGTGCATTGCCAGCATGGTGGAGCGCTCGCCCGAAAACGCGAAGCGGCGGACCTTTTCGAACTCGGTTTTTTTGCCGGTCGCCAGTTCGACCACAATCACGCGGCTCTGGATCGGCTTCTTGGCTTTCTTGAGAACCTTGGCTTCCTTCGCCGTGGGATAGGCCAGGAACGCGGCCCACTTGCCGTCATCGGAGAGTGCGAGATCGCGCGCGGCCGCCATCGGCGCAGGAGGACCCCCCGCGGGTGGATCGACGCGAGGAATTTCGCCGATGGGGAAATGCTGCTCTTTGCCGTCCTTCAGATTGCGGATGACCACTTCGCTGTTGCCTTCGGCGGGCGAGACGCGGTAGGCGAACCAGATTCCGTCCGGCGAGACCGACTGCGACACGATCCGCTTCCAGGCGAGGATGTCGTTCAACTGGATCGGTCGCTGCGCCGTGTCGGCCGAGGAGACCGCGGCGGCGAATACAAATAGGGCAAGGAGTCGGCAGTGCTTCATACGTTGGATACTATCACTGAAACAGCATCTTGTGCTTTTCCGCCCCAGCGGCATCCGCGCGTGTGGGACCGCGGGCGGAGATCTGCCGCTAAAGCCACCTGCCATTCGGCGCACGCGCCGCATCTCCCTCGGTGATATGCTGTTACGCAGAAACTGGCCAGGAGGCCCCATGAACCGACGAAACTTTCTGATGACGACCGCGGCAGTCGCCACTACTACCACTTCCATGCTCGCCAGCGCCAATAATACAGTCCGAATAGCCGTCGTAGGCTGCGGCGGACGCGGCATGAGCCACGTCAACGCCTGGACGTCGCTCCCGGACGTTGAACTGGTCGCCTTGTGCGACCCCGATCAATCCCATCTCGACCGCTACGTGAAAGCGATTGAGGGCAAGGGCAAGAAGAAGCCCGAGACGTACTCTGATGTTCGCAAGCTGCTCGAAGACAAGAATATCGACGCGATCTCAATCGCCTCGCCGAATCACTGGCACGCGCTCATGACCATTTGGGGCACGCAGGCCGGGAAGGATGTCTACGTCGAGAAGCCCTGTTCTCATAATATTTTCGAAGCGCAGCAGATGGTGCATGCCGCGCGCAAATACGACAAGATCGTGCAGATGGGCAGCCAGAGCCGGTCGTCGGTCGCCTTGAAGGAAGCCGTTCAGAAAATGAATGAAGGCGAATTAGGCGAAGTCTACATGGCGCGCGCGCTGTGCTTCAAGTGGCGCGACACCATCGGCAAGACGCCGGTTTCGGATGTGCCGGCCGGCGTCGATTACGATCTGTGGACCGGTCCCGCGCCGAAGCGGCAGTTCACCAAGAATCGTTTCCACTATAACTGGCACTGGTTCTGGGACACCGGCAATGGCGATCTTGGCAATCAGGGGATTCACGAGGTCGATATCGCGCGCTGGGGTCTGGGCGTGAAGTTCCCGACCAAAGTCACCGCAATGGGCGGCAAATATATGTTCGACGACGATCAGGAAACGCCGAACACCATCAACGCCCTGCTGGAGTTCGACGTCAACGGCAAGAAAAAGCTGATGGCGTTCGATGTCCGCCACTGGGAAAGCAACCACGAAGCGGGCATCGGCGAAGGCAAGCCCGATTCAAAATCCGGCCGCGCCCCCGACACGATCGGCAACACGTTCTTCGGATCGAAGGGCTATCTCGCCATCGACGGCTACACGAAGTATCAAACCTGGATGGGTCCAAAGCAGGAGAAGGGACCCGCCGCGTCGAAGGGCGGCGACCATTTCCTGAATTTCATCGAAGCCGTGCGCAGCCGCAAACGCAGCGATCTGAACGCGGAAATCGAAGAAGGCGCCGCGTCGACTATTTGCATGCACCTGGCGAACCTTTCTTATCGCGTGGGAAGGACCTTGCACTTCGATGAGAAGACCATGACCGTCGTCAACGATCACGAGGCCAACAAGCTGTTCACCCGCGACTACCGGAAACCGTTCGTCGTGCCGCGCATCGGCGGATCAAGTACGAGCGTCACTGGCTAGGATTTTTTCGATCACAGCCATATTCTTGAGCGCATCTTCGAGAGGCACGGGGACCTCCGTGTCTTCGAGGATGGCTCGTGAGAACAATTCGCCTTGAATGGTGTACTGATCGCAGACCGGGAATTCTTCCACTGCGTCATTGACAAAAATCCGCGTCGGCTTGTCCGGCGGCGCGTTGAACGGGATCTCAATCTCGATACGGCCGGTCGTTCCGAAAATGTGCATCTTCTGGTACGGCACCAATTGAGTGGAGCAAGTGAAGCTCGCATGCCCCTGCGGATATTCGAGGATCACCGAAGCGAGGCGGTCGGTCTTAAAGTCCGGGTCGCGATCGAGGAAGGCGTGGACGCGTAGAGGCTCGGCCGCGAAGAGCATTCGAGAGAGAGTGATCGGGTAGCAGCCGATGTCCATGATGCCTCCGCCGCCGATTGCGGCGATGTTGCGGACGTTGTTCGGGTCGCGATTGAAGTAGCTGAAATAGCCGGAAACGACGCGCGGTTCGCCGATGCCTCCGCTGCGGACAATCTCCGCCGCGCGGAGCCATTGCGGATGCGTGCGCGCCATGAAGGCCTCGCCGATCTTGACGCCGGCCTTATCGCGCGCCGCGATCAGGTCCCGAGTTTCGGCGACCGAGAGGCCAACAGGTTTCTCGCACAGCACGTGCTTGCCGGCCTCGGCGGCGCGGATCGACCAGGGGACGTGGAGATGATTGGGCAAAGGATTGTAGATCGCGTCGATGGACGGGTCGGCCAGCAGTTCTTCGTAGGAGCCGTAAGCCTGCGGGATGCCGAGTTGCTCCGCTGCCGCACGTGCTTTGCTCAGATCGCGAGACGCAATCGCAGCGACTTCCAGATTGGAAGCGCGCTGCATGGCGGGAATCACTTTCACGGTCGCGATTTTGGCCACGCCGAGAATGCCCCAGCGAATCCTCTTCATCAATCCGGCTTCTCCTCCGACAGCTCACCCTGCAAGTGCTGCAAGTGCGCGATCGCCTCTTTCACCTTCTCCCATTGCTTGTCGACGATCGCGCGGCTCTCTCCTGAAATGTCCGAATCGATCACGTGCTTATAGTGGGTCCAGGCGGAGTCTTCGCCGGTTTCGCACGCCGAGAGGATCGCTCCTCCGCTCCCCAAGGTCGCCATGGATTTCAATTCCATCCATCCGCGATGCAGGGCCGCGCCGATCGTGCCCGATTCCGCCGGCGTACCGCCGAGCTTTTTCACTTCGGCTTGCAGCGCCCTCACGAACCCTGCGCGCTCCTTGGCATAACCCTGCAACACGGTTTGCACCCTGGTATCTTCCACCAGGCGAGCCGCCTCGGCGTAACCTAGTTCGCCGTTGCGGCAGGTTTCGATCAAGCTGTTCAGATGCGAGATCGTGTCTTCGACAGTCATTTAATCCTCAAGTCTAGCCGGTGGTTCCGGCAGGAAAAACGTCAGGACGTTACCCAATAAATAAATCCCCAAAGCTACTGCCGCCGCCGCGTAGGCGAGCTTCGCGGCCGGCGCGCCGCCCGGCATCGAGCCCTGCAAATGCGTGGTCACGTAGGCCGCTGAAGTCCCTAGCATGCGGCCTCCCACGTTCGCCGCGAAGCCTTCGCCTGTCCCCCGCAAGTGTACCGGATAGACGCGAGGCAGATAATTTCCCCAGAAACTCAATTGGGAAACTGTGCAGAATCCGGCGAAAAACATGCCATATTTGAACAATTCGACGCTCTGGGTGGCGGGTCCGTAGAACACGTAGGGCACGATGAACAACCCTGGGATCAGGAACACGCGCAGCAGGGCGCGGCGGCTGACGATGACCACCGCGAGACCGGCAAGCACGATTCTGCCGGCCAGTCCGCCGAATTCCTGGGCCCCTTGCACGCTCGCGACGATTTTGCCTACTACGCTGGGCCGTTCTTTTGGCGGAACCTTAGCCGCTGCTGCCTGCACCTCCGACAAGCCCGGAGTGATTTGCGGGGCCTGCTGAATCGCGCCGAATGCTGCTCCATAGGCGCAGGCAAATAGCAGCGATGTGACGATGGTTGTCTTGCGGTAGGCAGGCGCGAACAACTCCGCGAAGCTGGGGCGCTTCAGGGTGCCTTCCGCGTGCTTCCTGGCCCACACCGGCGACTCCGGCAGGAAAAAACGAACGATGCCGAGAGGAATCGCCGGAAGCATGGCAGAAAGCAGCGTGTAACGCCACGCCGAATGACCGCCGTAAATGGCAGGCAGCGACAACGCGTAGTGATTCGCCAGATAATTCATGCCCGAAACCGCAATGCCGCCGAGAGACGAAAATGCCTGCGTCCAGCCGAGCACGGCTTCCTTCGCCTTTGGCTCAGGGAATAATTCCGCCAGCCACGCCACCGCCGCGACAAACTCCACGCACACGCCGATGAAACTCATCGTGCGCCAGAACAACAAGGACGGCAGCGACGCCGCATAGCCGGCCGCAAACGCCGAGACGGTGTACAGCACGATGGTCCAGACCAGGATGCGGCGCCGTCCGAACAGATCGGTCAAATAGCCGCCAATGAGCCCGAAAAAGCCTCCGCACAGGGGCGGAATCCAGAACAGATTCGCGGCCCAGTCGCGATACGCGGGCGTGCCGGGCTTCAACCCGCTCAACTCCAACATCGCCGGTTGCAGGATCAGAGGACCCACCAGGATCGCGTAAATATCGACCAGAAACCCAATCGCGGCGGCCGCGCAGATCGTCCATTTGACGGCGTTGGAGATGTGAAAGTTAGGGGAATCGGAGGCGGGCATAGAATTTTCGAGCGTATCACAAACGTTCGATGATAAACTCGCAGCGATAGGGTAGTTCGCTTAGCCGCCTCTATCGCGCTGATCGTGGCTACGGCCGCCGCGGAATGGCCGCGGTACTTGGACGGCAACGGAAAAGGTAGCTACAAGGACTCACCTCCTCCACATCCTCTTGCCTACCTATCGGGACGATCTCAGTCTTCCTCCGGTTTCGGTGACGGAGCGCGGGCGAATCACGGTGACTTACCGCTTCACGATGGGCCGGGCATTTGTCACGAGTCTGCGCTTCGAGCCGTATTCGCAATGATCACACTGCTTCGGCACCTCGTCGCGGCTGAAACCACAATCGGATCGAAGACGGTTCACGCTGAGACGCGGAGGACGCGGAGAAATGCATTTTTCACGCAAAGGCGCTGAGCTCGCTAAGAAGGCAACCTCGGAGCGGACCGCTCCCGGTGGTCGCGGCTCTGTCGGCGATATGGCGGATTCAAGGGCGCCTTAGCGCTCCTTGCGCGTGATCTCTAGCATCCGCACTGTCGAATAGCGTAATTTCGACGACCGCCACCTGCCAATTTTCGGATTCGAGACGGGTCACGCAGAGACGCAGGGGATGCGGAGAAAACATTTTCAAGCAAAGGCGCTGAGCTCGCCAAGAACATCAGACGGCGCGGTATACCAAGCGCCCAGCCGCGAGCTTACGCAGGGTCGCGGGCGGGGTCCGATAGCCTGGTTGCGCTTCGATCCTCTCCTCTTCCTTCGATAGCGGCTGCCACAGGCCACGCAACTCCGGTGCGAACCCTAGTTTGCGATAGAACCAGAATGCTCCGGATTCGATTGCTTCTTCGTTATCGTGCCCGATCTGATAGGGATCGACGGAAAAACTCTTCACGCCGCTGCGCTCTTGCAGCAGCTTTAGCAGCATCGCGTAGAGCCACGCGGTTTCTCCGTCGCGGAAAGTGTAATACAGGTTGAAGCCAACCTCCATGTTTCCATCCCTGATCAAGCCTTCGACGTATCCGGCCGGGACGCCGTTCTTGAAAAACATTCCGCAGAGATAGTCGCGCACAGGGAGCCGGTGAAGGGGGTCCGGGGCGAAGAGAAACACGTCCGTTCCCCGCCCCAGGTCCGCATGTTCGATCCGCGCAAGATTTGGATAGAGGAATCCGTACAGCTCCCGATACCGCACTGCCGATGCGTCTACAATCGTTCCGGCGATTTTCCGCGCCGCGGCCGCATTGAGAATTTTTCTAGGAATCGGGGGCAAGGCTAGCTTCTTCGCGATCAGGTTCGGCTCCCGCTTCAACAGCGGACCGTCGTGATAAAAAATATCGCTGCGCGGTATGCGCAGATGGGATCGCGATGCCATCCCTGGATCCCACCGAACGGGTACTTCGAAGAGGTCGTACATCTCCGGCGACAGATTGTCGAGCAACCATTGCAGGGTGCCCTGCCCTTTTTCGAACCAGCCGCGCCAATTCGGATAAGCCTCTACGGCCCAATCGTCGCGCGAAAGCGGTATCAGCTTTCGCAGGGCGGCCGCTAGCCGTTCGGGATGTTCGAACGCGTCCCAATCGATGACAACCGCGCGCTGGTGACGATCCAGTAAGCTCCGCACGAATTCATGGCTAAAGTTCGTCGATACGACCGTGCCCGCGATCCCCGAAATGTCCGGGTCCGCGAAGGCATCGTGATTGGCAGGCAAGCGGTCTGCGAAAGAAAACAAAATCTGGTCGGCCAGGCGCAATACTTGTGGGCTTTGCGGATACGCGCGGAGAAAGAGGACCGTCTCATGCGCACGGATCAAGTCCGCGTTATTGCGCAATCGCGCGACCTTTAGCTGTTCGAGGAGCGCTGCCGTCCGGTCCGCCGCTGGGGGCCCGAACTGGCCCTTCATACTTATGAATTGGTCCAGCAGCCTGAATGCGCGCACTCGCATCAGTGTAGCGTGATGTTCGGATTCCTGCCCTGACACACGGAGCTGGGGCGGTGAGCCCGGGGATTCGCCAGATCTCTAGTCGGTCTTTGTAGTCGTGCTGACCGCAGGCTTCGACTCAGTCTTTGTTTCGCTCTTCGACGAGTCGCTCTTGGAATCAGACGAGCCTTCCGTCTTCTTACCATCCGAGGATTCCGACGACGCGCTTTCGTGCTTCCCCTCGCCCTTCGCAACCGGGGCGGTAGAGGAGCCCTTCGCGTAATCGGTCTGATACCAGCCGCTGCCCTTTAACTGGAACGCCGAGTGAGAGATCAGCTTCTCCACCTCGCCGCCACACGCTTCATGAGTTTTCAGCGGAGCGTCTGAAAATCTCTGAAGCACCTCGAAGACTTTTCCACACTTCTCACACCGGTATTCGTAAATTGGCATTACTTCTTGATGATCTCGTAAGTCTTCATCAGAATCGGGTCGCCGCCCGTCAATGGATCCTTCTTATTATCCGAGCGCGGAGTAGACGGAGGGGTGTCGGTATCGTCGTCGTCATCCGTTGTCGCCGACGTGTCGAGATCCGCCTGCTGATGATTCGGCGTGACGCCTTTATCCTGGATCGACGAGCCGTCCGGCGAATAATACTTCGCCACCGACAGAATCACCGCGCTGCCATCGTCCATCTGAATGGCCTTACGAATCGACGCGTCGCCGTAAGTCTTTTCGCCCACCAACTCCGCGCGCTTGGTATCGAGCAGAGCCGCCGCCGCGATCTCCGCCGCACCCGCAGTCCCGCGGTTCACCATCACCGCCAAAGGCAGCTTCGTGATAGCCTTCGACGCAGACGCCTGGAAATCCTGCCGAGCCGTTTTCTGTCCCTGTGTGTACGTAATCAAGCCCTTATCGATGAACAGATTCGCCAGCGCGATGCCGTCCTCATCCGCACCCGTCGCACAATGCCGCAGATCGAGCACCAGTTTCTTGGCTCCCTGCTTTTCCAGTTCCTCGATCTTTGCAGCAATCTCTTTAACCCGGCCGGGGACCAGCGTAACCGTCTGAATCAGTCCGATCGGCTGCGCGCCCTGATCCGTCACCAGCTTCGCAGTCAAAGCGGGATAAACCAGCACCGCGCGGGTCAATTCCACCTTCTGTGCTTCCGATTTGCGCGCCCGCAGCACGCTCATTTCGATAGTGGTTCCAGGATCGCCCTGGAACAGCAGCTCGGCAAACGCGAGCGGCATATCGCGCGTCGAGACCCCGGTGATCGACTCGATCACGTCGCCCGTAGCCAGTCCCGCCTTCGCCGCCGGAGACCCGGGCAGCGCGTCCACCACGCCCATATAACCGAACCGCTTCGACACTACCAGGCCGATATCGCCCTTCTTGGTGTCCTTGGTTTTGACGTATTGTTTGTACTGATCGGCGTTCAGATAGCTGGCATAGGGATCGATCGACTCCAGCATCCCGTTGATCGCGCCGAGCGTAACCGCCTTCATATCCGGCTCTTCGACGTATTCCAACTTGATCTTCGATAGCACCTCGCTATACACGCCGAGGTTGTTATAAGGATTGTCGGTCGAAGCGCTGCGCCCGCGCACCGCCCCAAATAACAGGAGCGCAACTACGCAGGTAGAACCAGCGACCACGGAGAACTGAAAACGTCGATTCATAGGCGAAAGCCCTCGTTTATAGGATACCAGAAGCCACGGCTTCAGCTTATTGGACGTGCCAAAGGGACAAATTGCTCTAACTTTCTGCGCGGCCGGCAAGTCCTGCGTTTATAATGAGGACGCTATGCCCAGCGTCCGATTTTTTTCGGCCCGCTTAGCCGTATTGTTGTTCGCCGCCTCCGCTTGGACCGCCAGCGCGCAGAAGGGCGCACCCCCCGGTCCTATTCAGCCATTGTTGAGGGAAGGCGACTCCGCATTTAGGGACGGCGACTACGCCGCCGCGCGACAATCTTTTGAGAAGGCCCTCAAGATCGCCCAGCAGTTGGCAGCGGAGGCTCCCCTCCGATACGAGGTTCTGAAGCGCCTTACCTCCGCCAGCGCGGCAGGTGGACAATTTGCCGACGCCCACAGTTATCTTGACCAGGCGATCCAGTGGCGCGAGTCCACCCTGGGCCCAAAGGATCCAAAAATTGCCGACGATCTGGTCCTGGCGGTGAACCTGGAAGTGCGAACGAAGGAATTCGACCGTGCGCTCGCGACCGCTACGCGCGTCCAGGCCATGCACGCCACAGCCTACACCGCGGACAGCATCCCGGTGGCGGACGATCTGCTGCGGATCGGTCAAATCTACATGCTGCAAAAGCAGCCGAAGCTGGCCGTGCGGCCATTTATCGCCGCCCACGGAATTCGGACCAAGCTGCTGGGCTCGCTCGATCCAGGACTGCTCCCCGTTCTGGACCGCATCAACGACGCCTTCGAAGCCATGGGAGGCGGGAACGCATCCATGTACCGGCAGGCGCTGGCCATTCGCGAGACCCTCTACGGAGTGGACAGCCCGGAGCTGATTTCCACTATCGACGGCCTCGCCAACACCTATTCCAAGGAGCAAATGTACGCCGCTGCCGAACCTCTTTACCTGCGCTTAGTGTCGCTGTGGGAGAGCGTCGGCGGCAAAGACCACCCCATGGTAGCCGTGGTGCTGGATAAGCTAGTCGTCTTTTACGCCAAAGAAGGCGAGATAGAAAGAGCGCGCGAAGCCCTGGCGCGGTCCGTAGCCATTCGATCGCGCTTCCTCGCCGTAGGTCTGTCGCATCAGGCCGCCGACGAGATTTCCCAAAACCATCAGGAGCAAGCGAAGGCGTTATACCACCGGGCGCTAGCGGCGCTGGGTCCCTCCAGTCCCGCAAACGAAGAATTGATCACGCAGATTAAAAAGGCCCTCGCCGATCTCCAGGCACCAGCCACAAAATAACGATTGAGGAAGAAACCGGTTCCTGCGGTCGCGGCTCGTTAGGCTGCTGATAGCAGGTAGCCTCGATTACGAGCCGCGACTACAAGGAGCGGTTTGCCGGAACTTTTCAGCAAGTGTCAGGTGCCGGGCAGATCGAGCCGCATACTGACCGCGATCTTCGGCTCCCTGACATCCGCAGCCGCACCATGTTCGACAATTGCTCCATCGGTCAGACGCGGGATGTCATCCACATTCACCCGCAACCTTTCCCCGCCGCCTGCAGCTTGGAGAAGCGCCGCACAGCCCGTCGCTCCGCGCCAGTCCATCGCCTGTTCTTGATATCTTCGGATGTCATGGGCTTCAGCCGCGCGGGCTGAGATGATACTGATGATTTCTTGGCCATAACAATCCTCCCCCTGCGCACGAACTGCCGGCCGGCCGAAAAACGACTGCCTCAATTTTCGCCCGGCGCAGGTCGTATATACACATTGTATTGCGAGACTGGAGCGATTGCCGTTTTCACCCGTCCTGCCCAAACGAATGAGAAAATAAACCTGTGATTCGATGCCGTCGATTCCTCCATGAATTCGCGTTCTTCGGCGCTCTCCTTGTTCTCTCGGAATCTGCGAAGTGCCAGGAGTGGCTGACCTATAAGCCGAGCTTAAGATCGCAGGTAGTGCGCCTAGCGCGGGCCAAAGCCGAATCGCTGTTGAGCGCCTTTTGCAAGAACATCACCGACACGAACGAGTTTGGCCTCACCTGCGAAAGTCGTCCCCTTGGAATATCATTCGCCGACATCTCAGAAAGCCAATTTCATCCTCAGGGCGTCGTATTCGGTCATTTCCTTAACTCCGGAAGTGAAGAGGCCGCAGTCAACGGCTGGAGCTTCGAAACGCACCCATATCATTGGGGAGGTACGCTCTTATTGACATTACGGGACGGCAAGTGGAGACCGGTCTGGTATATGAGCGGGCTAATTACCCGATCCTGCGAAAAAGCGGAGCGGCCTGACGGGCGAGAACTCCTGATATGTGAGTACGAAGACGGAGGAATGGGGCACAGATATCACGCGCTCAACGCCATCGATCTGCGGCATCCATCCACTAACACACCGCCACTCGCATTGGCCGATTCGTTTGATAGCGATTTCTGCACAATGCAACAACAGGCACTGGAAGCAGTCCGGTGGGGGCCGGAACGGCGAAGTTTTTCCTTCATCGTTCGAACACCGAACTGGGAACTGCTTCCTGAAGGCTATTGCGGCGCCAAACCCCCTAAGCGTCCCAAACTGTCGGTGCAGGTCGAATTTGAGGTCACCGACGAGGGCCTACGTTCGAGGTAGCTCACGCCAAGAGCAGCCTAAGGTTAGGAATACGCTCAAAATCGCTTCGATTATTCGTGGCTAGCAGCGCTTCGAGCCCCAGCGCTGTCGCCGCGATCCAAGCGTCCTGGGGACTCAGCGATCGGCCTGCCGCGCGAGCGTCGGCCCGAAGCGCGGCCCATGCTGTGCATAGCGCATCGTCGGCGTACGTCACGCGAAAACTCATGATGAACCGTTCGAGAAGAGTGCGCCGCTGAGTCCCCCAACCCGCCGAAATCGCGCCCATCCGCATCTCCGCGACTGACATAAAGGAGAGAATCAATTCCGAACCACGCATCGCGTCCACGTAGCGCTGCCCCGAAGGGTGCCATTTGAAGATGTAGGAGGCCACGTCGGTATCGACAACAACCGGGCTCATTCCGGCAGCGGAACCGCGGCAGACTTGCGTCGATCCTCATAAATGGCCGCGACGAAACGCTCAGTTTCATCCTCCGGTCCAGGATCCACGTGCCGCAAGATCTCCTCGATAGAATGTGGCGCCGGATGCGCGACGACGGGCTTCGAACCGGGTTCTCGATCCTTCTCGTTCATCCCGCACCTCCGACCTCAGTTTATCGCACCCTCAGAACGTAAACCGCAACTGCAGCGTGATCTTCCGGTTATACGTCGGCGACCCGCCACTCCCCCCTCCCGGAGGCCCAAATCCCTGTGCCAAACTGATCGACTCGCCGAAATAGGGCGACGACAGATTCCCTACCGGAGGCCCGAAATTTGCGTGATTCAGCACGTTCGACGCCTGCACGCTCGCCGTCAGCGAGTATTTCTTCCCCGCCGTCCCTCCGCCGCCGAACATCATTGGGCCGCCGCCTCCACCGCCTGGAGGTGGACCACCGCCGCCTCGCGGACCGCCGCCGCCACCTCCCGGAGGAGGGCCTCCGCCGCCGGGACCACCGGGACCACCCGGGCCTTGCATCTGCGTGGTTCCTTCTTTATTCACGAACGCCCACGTCCGCGCGATGCGCAGCATCAACGTCTCATTCGCTGGACCGCGGCCGTAATTTCGCTCGATCGCCGTTCCCGGCGCTGGATTCAAATTGAAGCATCCATAACCCGCCTCATACTTGAAGCCAGTCCCTCCGCAGCTCGCCGCCGATACATTGGTCGCCAGCGATGGACGTTCCGCCGCCACTCCGTCGCCGTTCGAATCGATCCCGGTCGTGATGTTGTACGGAGTCCCGCTGTTCATGATCAGAAATGGACTGATGCTGATCCCCCACGGAACCGGAATGTTGGTCCCGATCACCGCGCGGTGACGCACGTCGGCGAAAGTCGAAGGTCCCCACTCCGCTTTCAAATTGTAGACGCTCGCCGGAGCGCCTTCGTTATCGTCGCTGCCGTGCGAATACGAGTAAAACCCGAACAGGAAAAACTTCTTGTAATTCACGTTCGGCGACATGATGAACTGATTCGTGCGGCTCAGTCCGTTCGCCTCCGTCAGTTGCAGCAGCTCCGAACTTCCAAACGGATAGACCCCGTTCAGCGGCGCGTTGATGTTCAACGACCGGGTCAGATGCGCGCCGCGATTGGTCAGGTATTGCGCGCTGATGCGGGCGTATTTGTTGATAGTCCGGTCCACACTGATGCTTCCCTGGTAGGACCGCGGCGCCACGATTCCCGCATACAGCTCCTGCAACTGCTGCGGCGATTTGGTCAATGAAGCGATGGTCGGAATCGCTGGGAAAAACGCCGGATTCATGATGAAGTACGATTCCTGCGTGATGCCGTTATAAAGCTCCGCGTTCAGCGTCGAACTCAGCGGAATCCGGTCGTAAAAGATGCCGAAGCCGGTGCGCAGCACTGTTTTCGCGGGTGTGTTGCCGTGCGCGTCGATGCCCCACGCGAGGCCAAAACGCGGTGCAAAATTCAAACCATCCTTTATATTGGTCTGATTTTCATAGCGCAGACCCAGGCTCAAAGTCAGGTTCGGCTTCATCCGCCAATCGTCGTTCGCGTAAACACCGATATCGAACTGCTTCACGCGCAGCGTGGGCGTCCCTGCGCCGAGCTGAAACTGGGTCGCGCCTCCGCCGATCAGCCGGATCTGCGCATCGCTCAACCCTTCCTGCTGGCCGATCAGCGTCCGCTGATAAACCTGGAGCGCCGTCAGATCTTCGGTCGATCCCACGATCGGCTGATTGTTCCCATCCAGCATCGGACCGGTTCCGCCCAGGAACGTATAAGACCCGTTGAAATCGGTCTCCGAAGTATTACCCAGCAAACTCTCGCGAACTCGCGTTCCAAATTTGAAGGAGTGAACACCCGCAATATAGGTAGTGTTGTTGGTCAGCTCGTAATTATTTTGCGTGCTGCCGAAGTTGCCCAGCGCCGATCCACCGCTGACGAACGATCCCGGCACGTTAATCTGCGGAGTGTCATTGGCCGCAATATTGTTCGACGTGACGTGCTGATATTGAAATCGCGTTTCATTGATGGCTTTCGGATTGATCACCATCGTCTCGGTAAGCTGCACCGTATTTTCCTGATTGGTCGTGTTGTACGCCTGCGAAACCAGGCTGTAGCTGCCGACGCCGTTATCGTCCTGCCCGATGCGCGTGTTCTGATACCGCGCGACCAAGGTGTTCTTATCGTTGATCGTGTAATCCAGGCGGGGCGCGATGGTCATGCGCGTCTGCGGCGTCAGGATGCCTTGATTGATGGTCAAAGGATTCAAATCGCTTCCCAGAGTCGTGGCCAGGATGAACGCATTTTCCGTAATATCGCGACGGTCGAAATCGAGCGAGAACGAAGCCTTATTTTTCTTGATCGGCCCGCTGATATTGAAGCCCTCGAAAATCTGCTTATAAGGAGGCAGCGACGGTTGCAGAAAAAGCGCGCTCCGCGAGTTGAAATCTTCATTGTTGAACTGGAAGAACACCTGTCCGCGAATGGAATCGGTTCCAGGCTTGGTCAGAATTTCAATGCGCCCAAATCCCGGCCGGTCAAACTCCGGCGCGTAAGGATTCGAATTGATCCGGATTTCGCGAATCGACGATTTTGGAGGCAGTTGCCCCCCGGTAAATCCATCGATGTAAATCTGCCCACCGCTCGGCCCTGAAGCCGGCCCCGCCATCGCCTGCAACTGTTGTGCGAGCTCGTCGGGATCGTCCGAAAGCGCTTCCAATTCTTTGGCGTGGAGCACCAGCGCGTCGCCGTTCGACCCCGGATCGGTGGTCACCTGCCCCGCCGTTTCCTCCACATTCACCACCTGCGATTCCGCCTCGATGGTGAGCTGAATGTCGAAAGTCTGGGGCGACGTAATATCGAACCCTTGCTTGGTCCCGACGCTGAATCCCTTGGCGATCACGCGAAGAGTATATTTACCCGGCAACAGAGTCGCAAACGCGTATTGTCCTTTGTCGTCGGAGGTCGCGCGCACCTCCGGACCGGGTCCGCGGAGCTGCACTAAAGCGCCTGGAACCAATGCTCCGGACGGGTCGGTAACGGTACCGTGAAGGCTGGCCGTTTGCCCCTGCGCGATTAAGGCGAAATAAGACACTAAGAGCGCACAAATCGATGTAGTTTTCATGTTTTAAGGTCGTTTATCAGTTCATGATCATGGACGGAAGGTCCAAAGTCTGGAGTCCGCCCATGCCCATCCCGCCGCCACCGGGCGCTCCGCCGCCCGCCCCCCGGCCGCTGGGAACGGTTGCCATCTGAATCAGCATGTCCGCGTTCCCCAGCAGCATAATTGCCGTAATTTCATCGGGTTTCGCGCCTTTCGTGCTCGAAACCACGATTTTCTCCCCCGCCTTCAATTCCTCGAGCTTCGCCGCCGGCATCCGCTCCAGCATTTGCGACATATCCGGCATGCGCGGCGCGCCCGCTGGAGGGCCTCCAGGAGCTGCACCACCTGGCGCACCGCCGCGGCCCATCATCATTCCGGCCATGTTTGGCATTTTTTTGATTTGCGAATCGGCGGTGAGTTTTATGACGAAAGGCTTGTTCGTTCCTAACTCGGCTACGGTAATCGTGTCGGGGCTGACGGCGGTAATCGTGCCGGCCTTGGTAACGAACGTCCCGAACACCACTTCGTCGGCCGTTACCTTGGATCCGTCTTCGCTTTTCACACCGCGGGCGCGCAGTTGATCGCCGATACTCACTTCGTCCAGTTTGCTGATTCCGGCGTCGGCGAATTTCACCGAATCGCTGTTATATCGTCGATAGGAGGTTTTGTCGGTCACTGTCACGGTCGCGATCGTTTCGCCGGTCAGTCCCCGCATCTTAAGGGTCACCATGGTGGGGGTTTTCGCGGTGACTACGCCGGAGATGCCGCGCTTGGTCCAATCCAGGCGATCGGTTTCGTTGCGCTTAGTGATATCGGTTGCCGACATGACCAGGATGCGCATGGCTTCGGCGGTTCCGGCCTTGAACGACACCAGCACGCGATCGCCTAAAGCCATGTCGGTCATCTTCATATCGGCGGCGTTTTTCAAATCGTTCTGGCCGGGGGCGACGCGTTTGAAAATCGTCTCCGGCGTCAGCTTCACGTTTACGGCCTCGGTGTTATCCGGTTTCACCACGACCACTGCGTCCTCTGCCTGGAACGCAGTGATCGAGCCTAGAATCGCTTTCGGCAAGGTCTGGGCAAACGCTGCGGTGCACAGAAACAACAATGCAAGTAACCTGTTCATTACTTCTATCAGACGACAGGATCGGCGTTTCAGACCGTTAAGTTTTGTAAAACGGCTACGCATGGGAGCCGCGATGGGTTACAAAGAAATAGAGATGGCAGAAAAATCGATCCTTCTAGTGGAGGACGACACAGAGCTTTGCGCTCTGATGACCGACTTTTTTTCGCAGCACGAGTTCGCTCTCGAAGCGGCGCATGACGGGCGTAGAGGCTTGTCGCGAGCGCTCGAAGGAAACTTCGATCTGGTGATTCTGGACGGCATGCTGCCGGTGCTCGACGGATTTGAAGTGTTGAAACAATTACGGCGCAGGAGCGCGGTGCCCGTGATCATGCTGACAGCGCGCACCGAAGAACGCGATCGCATCGCGGGGCTCAACGCGGGCGCAGACGATTATCTTCCGAAGCCGTTCGGTCCCGACGAACTGTTAGCACGTATTCGCGCGGTGCTGCGGCGCGCAGGTGCGACCGAGCAAGGAAAAACACATACTTTCGAAATCGACGGACTCACGCTCGATGAGCGTTCGCGCGAAGTTTGGGCGGGGACCGAACGGCTGGACGTGACTTCGATCGAGTTCGATATCTTAGACCTGCTCGCGCGATCGGCGGGCAGAATCGTGTCACGCGATGAATTGACGGCGGTGCTGCATCAGAGAGAATCGAATCCGTATGAGCGGTCGCTCGACGTGCATATCAGTCATCTGCGAAAGAAGCTGGAGCGCGGCGAGATGACGCCGATCCGCACGGTGCGCGGTGTAGGGTATATGTTTACGACAGGGAAGGCCGAATGAGATCCGTCTACGCAAAAGTGCTGCTGTGGTGCTTCGGCACGCTGGTGTTTTCCTTGCTGGCGTTCGCGGTGATCGGCGCGGCGGGCGCGGTACGTGCGTTCGGTCACGGTGGACCGTTCGAAAAGACGTCCACCTGGCAGTTACGGGAAGCTCGCGAGGCCTACGAATCCGGAGGCGCGCCGAAGTTGCAAGACTACCTGGAACGGGTCGATCAACATTTTGGGGCGGAGCATCATTTAACCGACATCGCGGGAAAAGATCTGGTGACCGGCGAAGACCGATCCGCGTGGCTGACCCAGAAGCAGCCCAGGCCTTTGCCATGGCCCTTTGGAATGTTCCGCGATCTCGGGCATCGCGGCGAAGTGCATGTTGCGGTGTCGCCCGCTTCGGCTTCCGTGCCCTACCATTGGACCGTCGTGCTGCGGCCCGGAAATTACGATCCGTGGACTTTCTTGCCGTACTATCTGCTGGTGTTCGTTGCGCTGGCATTGTTGTGCTGGCTGCTGGCGGTGAACCTGGCGACGCCTCTGCGCTCGCTGGCGCGGACCGTCGATCGTTTTGGGCGCGGCGATCTTTCGGCTCGCGTGCACTCTCGCCGCCGCGATGAAATCGGCAACCTGGCGCGCGCCTTCGACGACATGGCGGAGCGCATGGAAACGCTCCTGACCGCGGAGCGACGCCTGCTCCAGGACATTTCCCACGAGCTGCGCACGCCGCTCGCGCGGCTGAGCTTTGCGGCGGAATTATCGCGAACCGCCGAGGATCGGAACGCGGCGACGGCGCGTTTGAAAAAAGAAATCAGCCGGCTGACAGACCTGGTAGGAGCGCTGTTGCAAGTGACGCGCGCCGAAGGCGATCCATCGTCCCGGAATTTGACGGACCTGCCGCTCAATGATTTTCTGCGTGAAGTGGTGGACGATTGCGGCGTGGAGGCCGAGGCGAGAGGCTGCCGTGTTTCGCTTGAAACTTCAGAATCGCTGCACTTCCGAGGCGATCGCGAACTGCTGCGCCGGGCAATTGAAAATATCGTCCGCAACGCGATCCGCTATGCGCCGGAAGGAACGCCGATCGAGGTGAAACTGGCCTCCGATCACGACGACGCGGAAATCTCAGTGCGCGATTACGGTCCAGGCGTGCCGGAAACGGAGCTGCCGAAAATTTTCAAACCATTTTTCCGGGTAGATCAATCGAGAGACTCGTCGACCGGCGGAGTGGGCTTGGGCCTGGCGATCGCGCATCGTGCAGTGACAGTGCATCATGGCACGATGACGGCCAAGAATGCGGGACCGGGGTTGCTGGTGTCGATCGAGCTGCCGTTGCATAGCGAGTAGACCTAATCGTTCCCGGACGGTTTCTCAGCGTGATCGATGACCACGACTTCGACCGGGCCCTTACGCGCCTCCAGTTTGAGTCCCAACTGGTCCTGGACCGCCTCGAAAATCCTCGGGCCTTCGGCGGACAGGCTTTCGTCGATCGTAAAGTCCAGATTGAGATCGTACCGTCCGGTCAGACCGGTCTCATCCAACACCGGATCGCCGATATAACCTCTTAAGGCACCGGCCAGCTGTTTCATGGAGATGTGGTGGGCCTTGATCTGATGCCCTTCCCCGCCTCCAATTTCGGCGTCGCTTCCATCATCCTCGACTTCGCGAAACTTCGGTCCTTTCTTTCCCACAACCAAGGCAAACAGCGGCAGTTCTCTCGTCTCGCGATGGGCCACCACTTTGAACCGGTCCTCTAGCAGAGCCTGAAGCATGCGCCTGGTCTGTTCTTCGGAGGCATCTCCGGACGCCTTGGCCATGATGTCGTACCTGTCGGTCGAAAGCGGGTCCCCTGGTTGCGCGAGCGGATAAACGCGGAGGCCATACGCTTTTCTGATGCAGGCGCGAAGCGTCACGTTGACGTAACGGATTTGCCCGTGCTCGCCGGCCATCGAAACGCGCACAGGGCCGTCGGAAGGCGGGTGCGGCTTGATCGAAGCGACCTCGAATTCAAGCCTTGTGGTTGCAGCGGATTGGGCGTGGAGCCCGATCAAAGCGAGTCCGCCCAGTGTCGACATCCTGAGGAACATGCCGTTTAGACGGTGCCGGCGCGGTACGGTTAGCCTCCGAAATTTAGTCTCCGTCCGCACGCACCTATTGCTTTCCCATAGATCTTGTGTGATGATTCCTATGGTTAGACAATATGAGCGACAAAGCGGATGTTTTGCAGGGCACTCTTGCGCTGATGGTGTTAAAGACTTTAGAGGCGATGGGCTCGCTTCATGGATATGGGATCGCACGCCGCATCGAGCAAACCAGCGGCGATCTTCTGTCGCTCAACTACGGCACGTTATATCCGGCCCTGCTGAAGCTGGAACAGGAAGGTGCGATCTCTTCTGAATGGGGCGTATCGGAGAATAATCGCAAGGCGAAATTTTATAAGTTGACGCGCGCGGGGCGAAAACTATTAGAGAAGGAAACGCGGAACTGGGAGCAGACGGCGGCGATTCTGGCGAGGTTCCTCGCTGTATGAGACTCCTTCGTGGATGGATGCGGCGTGCCGCGGGGCTGCTGCCGAACGCGCGGCGCGAACAGGAATTGGCCGATGAACTGAACGCTCACCTCGCCATGCACATCGACGACAACCTGCGCCGAGGCATGAGCGTAGAAGACGCCCGGCGCGACGCCGTGTTGACGCTCGGCGGAATCGAGCCCACCAAGCAGCTCTATCGCGAACGCCGGACCGTCCCTTTCCTCGAAAACCTGATGCAGGACGTCCGCTTCGCGGTGCGCCAGTTGCGCAAGAATCCCGGATTCACGGCGACGGCGGTCTTCATGTTGGCGCTGGGCATGTCGGCCAGCGTTGCGATCTTCGTCTTCGTCGACGCGGCGCTGATCAAGCCCCTGCCCTATCGGGATCCCGCGCGCCTGATCGTCGTCTATGAAACCGCGCAGCCGTGTCTGCAATGTCCGCTCTCGTATCTCGATTTTCTGGACTGGAAAAAACTCAACACCGGCTTCCAGTCGATGGACGCATTCAGGTATGCCAACATCACGGTGAGCGTTCCCGAAGGCGCGGAATCAGCGGAGAGCTTCCGCGTAACCTCGGGATTCTTTCGCACGCTCGGCGTTGCGCCGCTGTTGGGGCGCGATTTCTACGATGGCGAGGATTCCCTGGCCGCGCCGCACACTGTGATGCTCAGCTATTCGGCGTGGAAGCAGCGCTACGGCGGAAAACCGGACGTGCTGGGAAAGACCGTGACGCTGGACGGCGATCCCAGGATCATCATCGGCGTGCTGGCTCCGGAATTTCATTTCGCCTCCACCGCCGCGGAGTTCTGGACGCCGTTTTATCCCGGCGGGGGGTGTAACTCGCGCCGCAATTGCCGCGCCGCGTACGTAATCGGGCGGCTCAAAGACGGCGTGTCCATCGAAACCGCTCTCGCAAATGTGAAGCTGATTGCCGGGCAACTGGAAAAACAATATCCCGACAGCAACCGCGGCTATGGCGCGATGCTCTTGACTCTCAGCAAATCCATGGTGGGAGACATTCGGCCGGTACTATTCCTGCTGCTCGCCGGCGCCGGACTGCTGCTCCTGATTGCGAGTGTCAACGTCGCCAGCCTGATGCTGGTCCGGTCCGAAAGTCGCAAACGGGAGATCGCCGTGCGCAGCGCACTGGGCGCATCGCGGGCGCGTATCGCGGCACAGTTTGCAGCCGAAGGCTTGGTGCTGGCAGCGGCGGGAACCGCGCTCGGCCTGGCGATGGCGTCCTGGGCCACGCATATTCTCGCCTCTCTCATTCCAGCGGAGAAGATGATCTGGATGCCGTTTCTAAAAGGAATCGGATTGAATGTCCGCGTGTTGGGTTTTTCCGGCGCGATTGCGTTGGTGGCGTCGGTATTGTTCTCGCTCACGCCGTCGCTGCATTTTTCCCTTTCGAAGACGGGCGGGGGGATCGCGGAAGGCACTCGCGGGTCGTCCGGCAGAACGTGGCGCCGCCTGGGCTCCAAGCTCGTCGTCGTCGAACTCTCGACCGCCGTGGTGCTGCTGGTCGGCGCGGGACTGTTGGGGAAAAGTCTTTACGCGCTGCTCCATGTCGAGCTCGGCTTACGGCCGGATCATGTGGTGACCATCGAAATGGCCGCGCCCCAATCCTACGCGGCATCGAACGAAAAGGCGATTGCGCTCGAAGGGCGGATCATCAACCGCATGAAGAATCTGCCGGGCGTCAAATCCGTCGCGATCTCAGACCTGTTACCGGGCCTCTACTGGTCCGGCGACGTGTGGGTGGTGGTCGCGGGAAAACCGGCCCCGCATGTGCACAACAGCGTGGGTGAGCGAACAGCGAGCTCCGGATACTTCACCACGTTAGGCGCGAAGCTCGCGCGAGGCCGCTATTTTACGGAAGCGGAAGATGTATCGAAGCCGCCGATCGCGATCGTCAACGAATCGTTTGCCAAAAAATATTTCCCCGGCGAAGATCCCATCGGCAAACAAGTCGCGTATGAACGCACAGGCCCGCAAGTGCCGATGCAAATCGTCGGTGTCGTGGAGGATGTGAGGGAGCGCCAACTGGATTTGCCCAGCTACCCCGTGCTGTACGTTCCTTTCGTCGATTACGTGGGGACATATTTCTACATCCTGGCGCGAACGTCGGGCGACGCAACTCCCTTGCTGGCGGCCCTGCCGTCGGCCATCCATCAAATCGACCCGAACATCGCGACCAAGGACGCGGCAATCCTGACCGGCCTCATCAACGACTCGCAGTCCGCGTATATGCATCGGTCTTCGGCGTGGCTGGCAGGAGGATTCGCGGCGCTGGCATTGCTGCTCAGCGTCGTCGGGCTCTACGGAGTGGTGGCGTATTCGGTGAGCCAAAGGACCCGGGAGATCGGGATTCGCATGGCGCTCGGCGCGCAGCGCGGCTCGGTGTACGGGCTCATTTTGAAAGAGGCGGGATGGTTGACCGCGGCCGGAATCGGCATCGGCCTGGCCTGCTCAGTCGGCGCGGCAATGTCGATGCGGGGGCTGCTGTTCGGGGTGCGCTCCTGGGATCTGGAAACATTGGCCGGCGTCGCCTTGGTGCTGGGAATTTCAGCGTTTTTCGCGAGCTACATTCCGGCGCGGCGCGCAGCTTCCGTAAACCCAGTGGACACGCTTCATACCGAATAGTTGCGGCGTCGAGTACAATCTCTATTTGACTCGGCGATGAATATTTCCGTAAAAGGCGAGTATGCCTTGCAAGCGATCTTCGACCTCGCCACGCAACCGGTTGGCGAGCCTGTGAAGATTGCCGACATCGCGACCCGGCAGAAAATCCCGCAGAAGTTTCTGGAGCTGATCCTCGCGAGCCTCAAGCAGGGTGGCTTCGTCGAATCGCGCCGCGGCGCCGAAGGAGGCTACCGGTTGGCGCGCCCCGCCGACCAGATCACCATCGGCGAGGTTTTGAAATTCGTCGAAGAGGGCAAGAAGGCGAAGCGCGCCACGCCCGACGCGTTCACCGATATCTGGAAGCGCGTCGACGCGGCCATCTCCGGCGTGCTCGATCGCACCACCTTCGCCGAGCTGGTCCGGCGCTGGAAAGAAATGCAGAGCCGCTATGTACCCAACTGGGAGATTTAATGGTCTATCCGGATAATTCCTTCAGCATCGGCCGCACTCCGCTGGTGCGCCTCAACCGCGTGATCGACGGCGCGCCGGTGACCATGCTCGCGAAAATCGAGGGGCGCAATCCGGCGTATTCGGTGAAGTGCCGCATCGGAGCCTCCATGATCTGGGACGCGGAGCGGAGAGGGATTCTGAAGCCCGGCAAGGAGCTGATTGAGCCGACCAGCGGCAATACCGGGATCGCACTGGCCTTCGTCGCGGCCGCGCGCGGTTACAAGATTACGCTGCTGATGCCGGAGACCATGTCGCTCGAACGGCGCAAGGTCCTGAAGGCGCTGGGCGCGAAATTGATCCTTACAGACGGCGCACTCGGAATGGGCGCATCCATCGAACGCGCAGAAGAAATGGTCGCCACTGATCCGGATCGCTACGTGCTGCTTCAGCAATTTCAGAACCCGGCCAATCCGGAAATTCATTTCAAGACCACGGGTCCGGAAATTTTCGAGGACACGCAAGGGAACGTGGACGTTCTGGTCGCAGGCATTGGAACGGGCGGCACGATTACAGGGATTTCCCGCTATTTCAAGCTGGAAAAACGGCATCCTCTCATTTCGATCGGCGTCGAGCCGGAAGGGAGTCCGGTTATCGCGCAGGCGCTGGCGGGGGAGGAATTGCATCCCGGCCCGCACGGCATCCAAGGAATCGGCGCGGGATTTATTCCCGGCACCCTGGACCTGACCATGGTCGACCGGATCGAGCAGGCGGGTGACGACGAATCGATCGAGATGGCGCGCAGGCTGGCGCGCGAGGAAGGAATCCTTAGCGGGATATCCTGCGGTGCGGCCGTCGCGGCGGCAGTGCGGGTCGCGCAGGAGCCGGAGATGAAGGGAAAAACAATGGTGGTCATTCTGCCGGATGCCGGCGAACGCTATCTAAGCTCGGTGCTATTCGATAATGTCGATTGAGCATTGGGCGTGAATTGCCTGCAAAGACAAAGCGGAGTCATTTCAGGGACGCCAATTCCAGGAGCGGAGATTACTAATATAAGGATTTTATAAGGAGGATAGCGGGCGCTTTCTATGGGTGAAAAGGGGTGAGAGCGCCCGCTGTCGTAACGGGGATTTAAGTTATCTGTATAAACGCAAACGACACCTCGGGGGTTACTGTTTTACGAAAATCTTTTTTATTTTTTTCGGGATAAGCTATTAGACTTAGAATCATGGCCTGGAATTCGCGACATCTTGTTAAATCGCGGTCCAACCATAGGCTTATAGCAGCTCTGAGTGACTCCATTTCGGCATATTCCGAAATGATTGTCGTTGCGCCTACCTATTTGGCAGGGGAAGGAATAGCGCATAAAACCAGGGGAACTGCGGGACTTCATCGGACCACCCTGGTCCAGTTTGCGGCCGAACTGGCGAAGCCGGAAATGGCCGTTCTTGGCCTGGCGCCTCTCACCGCCCTCGGCGTCGAGGCCATCGCCGCCCGTGTGATTCACGCCGAGCGCGATACCCGGCCGTTCGCCTATTTCGAAGCTGTCGCGGAGATGCCTGGATTTGCCAGGGCTCTGGCGCGGACGCTCGGCGAGTTGCGCCTGGCCCGCGTAACGCCCGAGTCGCTCAAAAAGACCGGCGCTCCCGGTTCCGACCTGGCGCGCCTTTTGACTCGGTATGCGTCGGAGTTAGCGGAACGATCGCTCGCGGATCTCGCGCGGATATTCGACCTCGCCGGCAACGCGAAGTCGCACCGCTGGCTCGGGTTGCCCCTGCTGTTTCTAGACACCCCGCTCGATTCTTTGGCGCATCGAGAATTTTTCCGCTGCATCGCCGCCCAGGCGCCCTCCGTATTCGCCGCGGCATCGACGGACCTCGAGGCATTGGAGGAGATCCTTGGCGTAGCGGCCCAGGATCTGGACGAGAGCGAGCCTGAATCGTCGTTGGAACATTTGCGCCGTTATCTGTTTGCAGTATCGCCGCCGCCCTACGCGGATACCGATCGCGCTTTTGAGGTTTTTTCGGCTCCTGGAGAGGCTCTGGAGGCGGTCGAAATCGCGCGGCGTATCCTGGCGTTCGCGGCCGAAGGACTGCCGTTCGACCGCATGGCGATTCTGCTGCGCAGCCCCGATCGCTATCAACCGGTCATGGAGGATGCCCTGCGGCGCGCGAACATTCCGGCGTACTTCAGCCGCGGCACAGCGCGTCCCGACCCCGGTGGCCGCGCATTTCTCGCCTTGCTGGCCTGCGCTGCGGAAAAATGTCCCGCTTCTCGTTTCGCGGAATATCTCTCATTGGGGCAGGTCCCGGAAGACGCTGGACGATTCCCGGAATGGGTTGGCGCGGAAGACGAATTGCTATCCCCCGCGCCCGCGCCGGAGTTCGAAGACAGAACCGAAAAGCCCGCGCCGTCGGCCTGGGAAAAGCTGCTGGTGGATGCCGCGGTGATCGGTGGCAGGGATCGCTGGGCGCGCCGTTTGCAAGGCTTGGAACGCGAATTTGAGCTGCGGCTCTCGGCTTTGGAACGCGAGGACGATGAGGCTTCGCGCCGGCATCTCGCGCGGCAGCTCGAACAGCTTCGCCAGTTCGAGCAATTCGCGCTTCCGTTGATTGAAACATTAGATGCTCTTCCCGCGGAAGCGTTATGGAAGGATTGGCTGGAATCGCTGGACGCTCTCGCCCGGCGCGCATTGCGAAATCCGGAAGGCGTGCTCAGCGTGCTCGCGGAATTTGAACCCATGGGCGAAGTTGGTCCGGCAACGCTCGACGAGGTTGCGGAAGTTTTGGGCGAGCGCCTGGGTTTCCTGCGCCGCGATCCGCCGGACCGCCGCTACGGACATGTGCTGGTTTGTTCCATCGAGGAATCGCGAGGGCAGGAATTCGCGGTGGTTTTTCTTCCCGGCCTGGCGGAGGGGTTGTTCCCGCAGAAGGCCCTGGAAGATCCTTTATTGTTGGACGCGTTTCGAAAAGCCGCTGATCAGAACCTTCCTCTGCGCCACCATCGCGTGGATCAGGAGCGCGTCCGGCTGCATCTCGCCGTGGCCGCGGCGAACGAAAAACTGGTGGTTTCCTATCCGCGCATGGACGTGGCTGAGGCGCGTCCGCGCGTCCCTTCCTTCTACGCGCTGGAGCTGCCCCGCGCGATTCAAGGAAGCTTGCCGGAGTTGAAGAAGTTCGAGGAGCAAACCAGAGACGCCGCGCCCGCCCGCCTGAATTGGCCCGCGCCGAATGACGCGGCGCAGGCGATCGACGATGCAGAATACGATCTTGTGGCGCTCCATGCCAGGGGCTCGGCACAATACCTGGTGGAAGCGAATGATCGTCTGGCTCGGTCGCTGCGCGCGCGCTGGTATCGATGGGAGAGCAAGGGCTGGCGCGAATCCGACGGGCTGATCTCGACCGACGCGCGGGCGCTGGCGGCGTTATCGGAGCATCGTTTGGCGGTGCGCCCCTGGTCGCCTTCGGCGTTGCAGCGATTCGCGGTGTGCCCCTATCAATTCGCGCTGCATGGCATTTACGGGCTTCGTCCGCGCGAAAATCCGGAGCCCCTCGAACAAATGGATCCACTGACGCGCGGAGCGTTATTTCACGCGGTGCAATTCCGGCTGCTCGGCGAATTGAAAATGGCTGAATTGCTGCCTGTCAATTCGGAGCGGCTGGCGCAGTCCCTGGCCATCGCCGACCGCGTCCTGAATCAGGTCGCCCAGGAATTCGCCGATGAGCTCGCGCCCGCCATCGATCGCGTATGGAGAACCGAAATCGAGGATCTGCGAACCGATCTGCGCGGCTGGCTGCAACATATCGCCGTGAATGACGACGACTGGATTCCGGAGCATTTCGAATTTGCATTCGGCCTGAAGTCCCAGGCGGGACGCGACGCGGCGAGTACCAATGAGCAAGCGATCCTCGAGGAAGGGGTGCATTTGCGGGGCTCCATCGATCTGGTGGAGAGGCATGCCACGCGCGGCGTGCTGCGCGTGACGGATCACAAAACGGGAAAAGCGCCGGAGAGTCCTCCCGCGTACGTCGGCGGCGGACTTTTCCTTCAGCCTCTACTCTACGGCTTGGCAGCGCGGCAATTGCTCAGCTCAGACGTTGAGTGCGGGAGGCTGTTTTACGCCACGCAGCGCGGCGAATACAAATATACGCCGATTCAAATTACGGAGCGTTCTCGCGCGATTCTGGCGAAGCTTCTCGCCAACATCGACGGATCGATCGCGCAAGGATTTTTGCCTCCGTCGCCGCAGAAAGAAGCCTGCGGCTATTGCGATTACCGGCCGGTTTGCGGTCCTTACGAAGAATTTCGATCTTCCAAAAAGAATCGCCACGATGAGCGGCTGGAAGCGTTGATCGAAATTCGGGGCATGGCGTGAACCCCAGTCCGCATCTTGAATCCGATGAGTCGGCTCGCGAGCGGATTCGCACGTCGCTCGATGAGAGCCTGATCGTCGAGGCCTCGGCGGGCACCGGCAAAACCACAATGCTCGTGCAGCGCATTGTTGCCGTTCTGGGGGAAGGCAAAACGGCTATCGACAAAATCGCCGCGGTGACGTTCACGCACAAGGCGGCCGGCGAACTGAAATTGCGGCTGCGCGAGGAGCTGGACAAAGAACGTTTGAAGCATCCGAAACTCGAAGAGGCGCTTCAGCGTCTGGAAGAAGCGTCCATCGGAACCATCCATTCGTTCTGCGCGCAGATCCTCCGGGAGCGGCCGGTGGAGGCTCGCGTCGACCCGGCTTTCGAGGAATTGAACGAGCAGGCGAGCCATCGCTTGTATCAAAAATCGTTTCGCGCGTGGCTCGAAAAGGGCTTGGCGCAATCGTCACCGGGTTTGCGGCGCGCCTTTGCGCGGCTGGCCTGGCGCGATTCCTGGGACGCTTCTCCGCCCATCGAACAACTGCAATGGGCCGGGAAAAAACTGGTGGAGTGGCGGGATTATCCCGAGCCTTGGCTGCGTGATCCTTTCTCCCGCGACGAAGAAATCAAGACGCTGGTGCGCATGGCCCGCGAGTTGGCGGAGCTCAGCTCGAAGCCTCGCCGCGTGACCGACAATTTATATCGCAGTCTCGCTCCGGCGCGCGCCCTGGCGGGATGGATCGATAAGGCGGAGAGCGCCGGCGCGCGCGATTACGACGCGCTCGAAGGATTGTTGCTCAAACTTGGGCGGGATCTGGGACGTAATTTCAAAAAGGGTTCCGGCGAATACGGCGGCGGCGTTGGACGCGAAGACCTGGTTCTCCGCTCGGATGAGTTGCGGCGCTGGATCGAGGAGTTCCGAAGGCACGCGGACGCCGATCTGGCGGTGGAACTTCGCGAGGAGATGCGCGGCCTGATTACGGAATATGACGACCGGAAGAGGCGCGCAGGCAAGCTCGATTTCGTGGACCTGTTGATCGCGGTGCGGGATCTGGTGCGCGATAACAGCGACGTCCGGCACTATCTGCAACAGCGCTTCACGCATCTGTTTATCGACGAGTTTCAGGATACCGATCCGCTGCAAGCGGAAATTCTTCTGCTGCTCGCCTCGGGCGACCGGCATGAAACCGACTGGCGGCGCGTGGTTCCGGCGCCGGGCAAGCTTTTTCTGGTGGGTGACCCGAAGCAATCGATCTACAAGTTCCGGCGCGCGGATATCGTGCTGTATCGCAAGGTGCGCGACGACCTGCGGGATCGAGGTGTAGGATTCGTCAAGTTGACGCGCAGTTTCCGCTCCGTGCGAAACATCCAACAATTCGTCAACGCCGCGTTTGAAACAGAAATGACCGGAGATGTCGACAGCGGGCAAGCCGATTGGGCGCCGCTCGAACAGGATCGCCCGGACGCGGAAGGGCGTCCCAGCGTGATCGTGCTGCCTGTTCCCCGCCCTTATAAATCGCGCCTGGCCAAGGAGGCGGTCAACAAATGCCTGCCCGATGCGATTGCCGCGTTTATCAGTTGGCTGGTAGAGAAAAGCGATTGGGGATTCCGCGCGCGCGACGTCGCCGTGCTGTTCCGCCGGAGGACGCAAGGCGGATCGGATCTGACGCGCGAGTATGCGCGGGCGCTGGAGGCGCGCGGACTTCCGCACTTGCTGGCCGGCTCGAAATCGTTTCACCGGCGCGAGGAAGTGGAGACGCTGCGGGCCGGGCTCGCGGCGATCGAATGGCCCGACGATGAGCTGAGTGTGTTCGCGACGTTGAAGGGATCGCTGTTCGCGATTCGCGACGAAGTGCTGCTGCGATACCGGCATGAGCGCAAGCATCTACATCCGTTTCATAAATTCGAGGCGTCGGCTGACCCGGATTTCCGGCAAGTGGAAGAGGCGTTGACTCTGCTCGGCGAGTTGCATCGCGCGCGCAATCGGCGGCCGTTCGGTGCCACCGTGAATGCCCTGCTCGAAGCGACGCGGGCGCACGCGGGATTTGTATTGCGGCCGGGCGGGAATCAGATCCTCGCGAATGTCGCGCGGGTCGCGGACCTGGCGCGCTCCTATGAAATGTCGGGAGGAATTTCGTTCCGCGGATTCGTCGACGAGCTGGCGGCGCAAGCCGAGAAAGAGGAGGCCGCGGAAGCGCCGGTGCTCGAAGAAGATTCCGACGGCGTGCGCCTGATGACGGTGCACGGCGCGAAAGGGCTGGAGTTCCCGGTGGTGATTCTCGCGGACTTGACCGCCAACATCGCCGCGCGTGATCCCGATCAATATGTCGATGGCGAGCGGAGGCTCTGCGCCACGCGCCTGTTACGGTGCGCTCCGCGCGAACTAGTGGAACATGAGCCGGCGGAGAAAGCGCGAGAACAGGCGGAAGGCGTCCGTGTCGCTTACGTCGCGGCGACGCGGGCGCGGGATCTGTTGGTGGTCCCGGCGGTCGGCGATGAGGCGTTTCCCGATGGCGGATGGCTGTCTCCGCTGAATAAAGCGATCTATCCCTCGCGAGCCGACTGGCGCAGATCAGAGGTTGCGCTGGGTTGCCCAGACTTCAGTGCTGCGAGCGTGATCGAGCGGCCGGCGGAATTTCTTGGCGAGGACGAACTCTCGGTTCGCCCCGGGCGGATTCGCCCTCAGCATGGTGAACACGAGGTGGTCTGGTGGGATCCGTCGAAGCTCACGTTGAATGTCGAGGGCGGGCTGGGGTTTCATCAGGAAAAGCTCCTGGCCGACGACGGTGGCGCGAGTCTGGCGGCCTATCGCGCATGGCAAGGCGCAAGGGCCAAGGCCGTCGAAGCGGGCTCGCGGCCGGAACATGACGTTTTTGTCGCGAGCCTGGCGCCCGAAGCACCGCCGGGTGAGGTGATTCCGGTCGAGATTGTGACGGTCGCAAAATCGACTCGAAAAGCGGAGGGCCGGCGGTTTGGCACGCTGGTCCATAACGTGATGCGCGACGTTCCGCTCGATGCCGGCCGGGCGGCGGTTTTGAAGCTGGTGGACTGGAACACCCGGCTTCTAGGATCGCCCGATGAAGAACGGGACGCAGCGGTGGAGGCCGTCGCCGCGGCCCTTGCGCATCCTCTGCTGGGACGGGCGCGAACTGCCGCGAGATGCCATCGCGAATATCCGCTGGTATTGAAGCTCGATGACGACAGGATGCTGGAAGGAATTATCGATCTCGCGTTCGTCGAGAATGACCGGTGGGTGATTGTCGACTTTAAGACCGACGCTGACACCTTGGTCCGGCGGAGTCAATATGAGCGGCAATTGCAGTGGTACGGATTCGCCCTCGCGCAGCTTACGAATATGCCGGCGCGGGGGTACCTGTTGCAGATTTAGTCTCTCCGGCTACTGCGCGCCCCGTGGCCGATGAGACCGAGATCAATGAGCACGGAGACAATGACCGCGACAAGATAGAGTCCCTGGACAGGTTGGTGCGCATTCACAATCCAGGCATACACGATGGTGGTCACGGGCAAAAAAATGAAACCCAAGATGATGAGCAGCAGCGAATGGTAGGCTCTTTCGAGAAAATTCGAGAAGAAGAACAACAGGACGATCGCCAGGCGCGGGAACGCGAGGGTCAACAGCAGCAGCAAACAAGGCATCAGGTCTCCTGGGGAGTAGATACTCGATCGGGCGGAGTGTTTCCGCGGTTAGTGTATGGTACCGGGTGAAACCAGGGCAGCGGCGCCGGGACCCAGGCGGAGCGCGTGCTTCACGTCCGGCCAGAATTCCTGCGCGACCGTCATTGCCATGCCCATGCCGATGCTGATTCCGCCGGAGCGGAGAGCGTCCGGAACATTGACGCCGCCGGGGCGCCAGGTTTGTGCCAGCAGGGGCATCGTGAAATCGCCGAGGAAGCGGCTATAAGCGGGCATCATGGACCCGTTGTCGTTGTGGACTTCAAAGGTGTGCGCTAGGGCGTACATAATACGATCGACGTTGGACTTCTTGTGCGAGTAAAAGTACCGGGGATCTTCGTGATCCACAGCGCGGATGCCGGAACCGATGGTCGCTCTAAGGAAACTCCGTCCGAACAGCGACGCTGCGCGAATACCGAAAGCCGGCGCATTGGATCCCCAAGCGTGGGGAGTGACTTCCGCCTGGTCGATCCCGGTGTGGGCGAGAATCGCCAGCAGACGGGGGCCGCTGAACATTTGCTCCAGGGAGTATTCGTATTTTTGCTTCAGCGTGATGGGTGTGTAAGGCGCGGGAGTCTGACTTGCTTCCTCGTTGGGATTCAGAAGATCGTGCACTGGCGCCACGTCTTTGGCTGGTTCCTGCGGTGTGAGCACCTGGTCAGGTTTAACCTCTTGGGCGAAGCTCGCCGGCCCGCTCAACATTAGCAAACCCGTTGTGAACACAACAGGCGCAACGAACTTTCGAAGCGCACTCTGCACGTGCGGTACTCCCCGTTTAGAACAAATCGCCCTGCGGGCGTTGCATATACTATACGCTCAATCGGCAGAATTTGCACGGCCTTTAACACAGACGGCGATTTTGGTGGAATATCGGTATGCTCGAAAAAATTGTCGATGGACGCACGGATCTGGTGTTCGAATATCTTGCCGAGGGGCACAGCGCGGACGCAAGCGATGAGGCTGGAGTCTCATTGATTCAGTGGTGCGCGTATTACGGCGATGTGAGCGCCATTAAGTTTTTGCTCGCGAACGGCGCGTCCCTGCAAGCGCTGGGAGATAACTTTGGTCTGGCTGGCGCGTGTTTTCACGGACACTGGAGGCTCTGTCAATTCCTGATCGAACGGGGCGCGAGCGTCAATCTTGCGGATGACGAGACGGGGGAAACGCCGCTTCATTCGACTCTGTGCAAGGGCGATCCGGCACAGAACTTGGTTTTGAGGGTCCTGCTCGCAAACGGTGCAGATCCGAATTGCGTTACCAGGGAATCGGCGGAAACGGGCGGCTTCATGCGGGATTGCCGCACGAAGCGGGAGACTCCGTTACATCGGGCGGCGGCGTTCTGCGACGAAGAAGCGATCCAGCTTTTGCTCGACGCGGGCGCCAGGATAGATGCGAAAGATATGAATGGCGATTCGCCGCTCGGGTGGGCTAGTTGGTATTTGCGGCCGACGTCGATCCTTCGAAAGCTTCTATACGGAGATTTTCGGATTCGTCCGGAGCACAAGGGCATGAGCGTGTATCTGCGCGGTGTACCTCACGTCTGACGGACCTAGCGTCGACACTCTCGAAAACGTGGCCGGTGCCGCGGAGGGAGGGTCGGGAACCTGCCCCACCATTCACGGAGGGCGGGTCGGGGACCCACCCTACTGGAGTTTCATCGCGATCGGTGCGGCGAGGCGCATCCCAAACACGAATGTCGCCTGGAGGCGCGCGCCACACCGCGCAATATAATACGGAGGTGAATCACGAGGTCCAGAATCAGGCTCCGCCGCTGGTTGATATCGACCTTTTCTCCACCGATCGCGCGCTGAAGGAGGCTGTGTCGAGAGAGTGCGCCGGTTGGGCATTGGGCGATCTGGCTGCTTACGGGCGCGAGCTTGGTAGCGCGGAAACGCTGGAGTGCGGAGCGCTTGCCAATGCGCATCCGCCGATTCTGCATACGCACGACCGTTACGGGAATCGCCGGGATGAAGTGGAGTTTCATCCGGCCTGGCACCGCATGATGCGGCTTGCCGTCGAGAATGGAGTGCATAGCTCGCCGTGGGCGAATCCTCGTCCGGGAGCGCATGTGGCTCGGGCGGCGGCGGCGATGCTGGCTTCGGAGTGTGAAGCCGGGCACGTGTGTCCTGTTTCGATGACGTATTCGTCGGCGCCGGTGCTGCGGCGAGATCCGGAGCTTGCTCGCGAATGGGAGCCTCGCATTTATTCGACGCGCTACGATTCCTCATTTCAGCCGGCGCCGCTGAAGACCGGAGCGCTGATCGGGATGGCGATGACCGAGAAACAGGGCGGGTCCGATGTGCGCACGAACTCAACGCGGGCGGAGCCGATCGGGAACGGTGAGTATGTCTTGGATGGGCACAAGTGGTTTTGTTCGGCTCCGATGTCCGACGCATTTCTGGTACTGGCGCAGGCGCCGGCGGGGCTTTCGTGCTTCTTTTTACCGCGCTGGACTCCGGATGGACGGAGGAACGCTTTTCATTTGCAGAGGCTGAAGGCGAAGCTGGGGAATCGCTCCAATGCGTCGAGCGAAGTGGAGTTTGACGGAGCGTGGGCCCGGCGGATTGGAGAGGAAGGGCGCGGCGTGGCGACGATTATCGAGATGGTCCACCACACCCGGCTCGATTGCGTGATCGGCGCGGCGGCGTTGATGCGGCGCGCGTTGATTGAGACGCTGCATCACACACGGCACCGGCAGGCGTTCGGGCGCAAGCTGATCGATCAGCCGCTGATGCAGAATGTGCTGGCGGATTTGGCGATCGAGTCTGAGGCGGCCACTCTATTCATGATGCGGATTGCTCGGGCTGTCGATGAGGGAGACCGGACATTCGCGCGGCTCGCCGTGGCGGCGGGGAAATATTGGGTTTCGAAACGGACGCCGGCGCATGTTGCGGAGGCTTTGGAATGCCTGGGTGGAAACGGATTCGTCGAAGAATCGGCGATGCCGAGGCTTTATCGCGAGGCTCCGCTGAATTCGATTTGGGAGGGATCCGGGAATGTGATCGCGCTCGACGTTTTGCGGGCGATCAAGAAAGAGCCGGAGGCTTTGGAGCGAGTGCTGGGGGAAATCCGCTTGGCGAACGATCCGCGCATCGAACGGTTTTTGGGCTCGGTTCGCGGCGACGTTGAGGAAGCGGAGGCACGGCGATTTGCGGAGCGAGTAGCGATCGCACTCCAGGCGTCCCTGTTGGTTCGGTACAGTCCCGCGGCGGTTGCGGACGGATTTTTGGCGTCGAGGCTCGACGGGGACTGGGGCCGGGCGTTTGGAACGCTGCCCAATCGGGTCAATTTTCAATCGATCATCAGCTTGAACTCCTAAAAATGTATCGGGTGCACCCTTTAGCCAGGATTTAACGTCACCTAGCCGAGACGTCCGTTTATTTAGCCCGCAACGGCGAGGGATCGGTCGTGTACCGACGAACATCCACCGCACAAACGCCTATCAGAGCTTGTTCTAGAATTGCCCCTACTGGCGGGTTCCGTTCTCCGGTGATAGAGCACATGAACTCCTTGCCTATAAAGTAGTCGAGAGTATTTCGGGCCGGGGCGGGTGAAAGTGCGATGTGCTTGAAAGCGGGCGGGATAGAATTTCGTTTTTCGAAGAGATCGGACTTGGGAAGGAGGGCAGGTCGGGAACCTGCCCCACTTGGTCAGGCGTGGACGGCGTTGGCGTATTGATAGGTCAGGCGGATATTGAGGGCTCGTTCGATTTTCTTGATATCGCCCCGCTCGCTCTTAGTGCCGAAGGTGGTTGCGGTGCCGCGAGCGCCGGCGCGTCCGGTTCGGCCTACGCGGTGGATGAAGTCCTCGGGAACTTGGGGAAGGTCGAAGTTCACGACGTGGGCGATGCCTTCGACGTGAATGCCGCGGGCGGCGACGTCGGTGGCGACCAGGACGCGGAATTCTCCTTGCTGGAAGCCTTTTAATGCACGATTGCGCTGGCTCTGGGTGCGGTTCCCGTGGATCGCGGTTGATTTGACGCCGCCGGTTGCCAGTTTTTTGGCGAGGCGATCCGCGCCGTGCTTGGTGCGGGCGAAGACCAGGAACGAACCCTTCTGGTCCTTCAGCATGTTTTGCAGAAGGCCGACTTTGCGATCCTGCTCGACTTCATAGACGTGCAGGTCGACGTGTTCGGCGGGCTTGGTGGCCGAACCGACGGTGATGCGGACGGGATTCTTCACGTGATTGTTGATCAGGTGCGCGACGCTCGATTCGATGGTCGCGGAGAAGAACATGGTCTGACGCTCGGTTGGCAGGAGCGTCATGATTTTCTTGATGGTCGGTAAGAAACCCATATCCAGCATGCGATCGGCCTCGTCGAGGACGAGGATGCGGGCTCCGGAGAGCTTCACCAGGCGGCGTTCGATGAAATCGGAGAGGCGGCCGGGGGTGGCGATGAGAACGCGGGCGCCACGGCGGATGGAATCAAGCTGCGGGTGTTCGCTCATGCCTCCGACGACAACTGCGTCGCGAATGCCGGTATGTTTGGCGAGTTTCACGAACGTTTCGTGAATCTGGATGGCCAGTTCGCGGGTGGGGCTGAGGATGACGGCGCTGACGCCGGTTTCGATGGGCTGCTTCAGCAGCGATTCGAGCAGAGGCAGCACGAAGGCTAGCGTCTTGCCCGTTCCAGTTTGCGCCGTAGCCACGACGTCTCGCCCTTCAAGCGCCGGCGGAATCGATTCCGATTGCACGGGCGTCGGAGTTACAAAGCTATTTTGGGCGAGGTTCGCTTGCAAAACGGCGGATACAGGTAGTTCAGAGAAAGTTTTCATTCAGTCTTTTTTATTCAAATCTTACGCGGGAAAGAATCAGCGAGCCTTACAAGGAGAGCAAAGACAGGAGAGAAGGGTAGCGGATTTACTTTCTATACAAAGATAGTATAGCACGCCCGTAATTAATTGCCTTTGGAACCGTCATGTTTCTAGAAAGGCACCACATGTTGAGAATTCTGAGTGGGGTTTTGCTGATTTCCGCGGCCGTGGGGCAGCCCGTATTCGACGTTGCATCGGTTCGTGCCAGCCAGAGCGGCAAGGGCGAAGGGAAGCGGCGCGAGAATATTCAGGCGTCGCCGGGCAGCCTGAGCATGCGGAACGTCACGCTCAAATCCGCGATCCAGTGGGCATATCACGTGATGAGTTATCAGGTTTCCGGGCCGGACTGGATCAATTTCGATCGCTACGACATTTCGGCGAAGGCCGCCGACGGTGCGCCTGACAAGCAGCTCCAGTTGATGCTACAGGCGCTGCTGGCGGAGCGGTTCAAGCTCACTCTGCATCGGGAGACGAAGGAACTGCCGTGCTTCGTGATGGTGGCCGCGAAAGGCGGACTTAAGTTTCATGAATCCGATATAGCGGATGGAGAGCCGGTCGTCAATTCCGACAAAGCCAGCATGAGCGTCGAAGTGAAAGGAGTTCCGGCGGACCGGTTCGTGGATATGTTGTCGACCCTTCTGCATGCGCCGGTAATCAATAACACCGGCCTTTCGGGACGTTACGACGCCAAGGTGAACATCAGCAAGTACCTGTCGGATGGAAGCGGAAAAGAAGGGTCCTTCGATCCGATTTCGACGATCCTGCTTGGGTTGCAGGAGGAATTGGGGTTGAAGCTGGAGTCGAAGAAGATGCCGATCGATTTGTTGATTGTGGATCATGCGGAGAAGGTGCCGGTGGAGAATTGACGCCCGTGGAGTATCGGTGCCGTTCGATCGGATCGGTGGACGGGGCGAAAAGCGGGGACAGCCCGCTCTGTCCACACGGCGTAGAGGCGATGGAGCGCTTTAACAAGGGAGCGGTCGCCTGGGACAGAGTAGGCAGTCCCCGCTTTTCGCGATCTGGCGTTGCGCAGAGAAGGGACCAACCAAGTTACTTAATGTTGGCCAGGGCGGATTTGGGGATTTTGGCTACTATGTGGACTAAGGGGTCGACTACTTCGGCGATGTCGTAGCGCATGGCTGTGCCTAGGACGATGGCGGCTTCGTTGGGCTCTAGTTTGTAGTCTTTTTGCAGCCAGTTCGTCAGGCGCGTGGTGGCGCCGCGGAGGGCGTCGTCGAGCGAGTTGCCGATTCCTAGGGACATCAGGTATTCGTCGTTCTCGGCGCGGGGTCCGCCCATGGCTTCGCCTTTGATCAGGTTGACGGTGAACTCGACTTGCATGGAGGTTTCTAGCGCGTCCCCGGTCAGTTCGCCGTCGCCTTGGGCGGCGTGGCCGTCGCCGATGAAGAGCAGTGCTCCAGGGGCGTAGACGGGGAGATAGAGTGTGGTGCCTTCGCGCATCTGGTTGTAATCCATATTGCCTCCGTAGGAGCCCAGGAAGCCGGTGCGCATCGCCTGATGGGCGGGAGGGGCGACGGCGATGCATCCCATCATGGGCTGAAGCTTGACGGTGTAATTTTTGAGATGCTCGCTGGGATTTTTGAGACGCGCGACGCCTTTGGCCTGATCGATGATCCAACTGCTATCGAAATTGTCTTTATATTTGGTGTCCTGGATGTAGCCGGGGTTGAGGGCGGAGCCGACGGTCCGGTCGCCGCTTTCGGCGGAGTCGCGATTCAGACGGACTTTGTTCAGCTTGATTATGAGAGTGTCGCCGGGGAAGGCGCCTTCGATATAGAAGGGTCCGGTTTCGGGATTGCCTCCTTGGGAGCGGTGGACGCCTTTGGGATCGACGCCGCCGGCATCGACGGTCCAGGTGCGCACGGTGTCGCCCGGGAAAAGGCGGAGCACGGGAGGAATGGCATCGGAGAAGAGGCGATGAAATTCCTTGGGCTCGAAATCGAGGGTGCGGGGAGAGGCGGGCGCAGCGGCGGGACGGCGGGCTACCCATTCGACTTTGTCAGTTTTGTGGAGGAGGGCGGTGCCGGAGATTTCAGCGCCATGAATCGCGCCTTCGAAGGTGCCGAAGGCGTCGCCATTGGGGCGCTTGGCTTCGAAATTGAGTTTATCGCCGGCGAGGGTGCCTTCTAGTTTTAGCTCGTTCAGATTGCCTGTTAGTTTATTGCCTTCGGTTTTCAGGGTGACGCGGGCGTAGAAGGCGTCGCCTAGCGTTTTGGCGGTGAATTCCCAGTCTCCTGAGACGTCGGCGGCGAGGGTGGTTGCAGCAGCTAAGAGCAGAGACGCAAGTATCCTGTTCATTGCCAATGAGACGAAGTTGAGGGGGAAAAGTTCCGGAAATACGTCGGAGCGGTGTGGTTGATGTGCTTCGTGGACGGGGCGAAAAGTGGGGACAGCCCGCTCTGTCCACGCGGCGCAGAGGGGTGGAGTGCTTGGGCGAGGGTGCGGGCGCCTTGGGACAGAGTAGGCAGTCCCGCTTTTCGCGATTTGGTTCTGCGTGGGGAAGGGGCAAAGAACAAAGAAATTTCAGTCGTAGACGCCTTCCAATTGCCATTTTTGAGACTGGCGGTTGAAATTCAGGCGATAGAGGGTGCCGTCGGAGAGGATAAGGTCGAACTCGTCGCGGTCCCAGGCGTCGGCTCGCCACCAATCGCCCGCGGTGCGCCAGGGGCCGGAGATATCGCCGATGGTTCCTTGAATGCCCGGGGCGCGGAGGTGGTCGAGTTCCACGCGCGCATCGAGAGGGGGGCGGAAATGACGGAAAGCCAGATTCGATTCGGCTGCGCCCCATCCGGGACGATAGGTGTCCCGGATCTCCGGGATCTTCACGTTTTTGGGGCCGACCATGGCGCGAATTTTTTGAAGGGTCGATTCCAGGCGCTCGGGCTCGGGTGCGGGTAGGGTGAAGAGATCGTGCTGCAAAAACCGCATGGCGGTTGGGACAGCGCGGAGGATTAAGATCGAGACGGGTTCGCCGGGAAGGTCCGATTCCAGGTTGTGCTGGAGCAGTTTCAGCAAAAATTTGACATCGCGGGTGGGGAAAGGGAGGCGCAGGATGCGCTGGGCGCGGTTCAAGGTGAGGTGCAGTTCGCCCGCGGCTAGCGATTGCGATTTCAGGCTGGCACAGAGCTCGTTTAAGAAGCGGGCCAGCAGAAAAAGAATGGGTTCGAGAAGTTCCAGAGCATCGTCGAGTTCGATGCGCTGTTCATAGACGGTTTCGGCGATGAAGGGTTTTAGGGGTCGGCCTAATGCTCCGCGAGCCATGGTTTGGAGGCGCACTCCGGCTTCGCCCAGGCGATCATGGAGGCCGTTTTCGGGCAGGCAGGCCAGGTCTTCAAAGGTGCGCAGGCCCCAGCGGTCGAGAATTTTCCAGATGGCGGGATCGAGCGGCAGGCAATCGAGGGGGAGAGAGCCGAGATAGCGCATTTCCTCACCTGGAGGAATGATCACGACGCCGGGGAGATTGCGGGCGGCGAGCACGGCGGTATCGGGCAGAGCGGCGATGGCGATGGAGGCACCGGGGGCTCGGACGGCCAGCGCTTTCGCGGTGGAGTGGGCATCGCCGTAAATTCGATGCAGGCCGTCGAGCGAAAAGAGCACGGTATCGGGCGCGACTTGTTCGACCCAGGGGGAGAAGGCGTCGGCTAGTTCGCGAAGTGGGGATGGAGCATTGTGGACAGGGCGAAAATCGGGACAGACCGCTCTGTCCACGCGGCGTGGATTTGTGGGAGTGCTTACGCGAGACACTGTGGTGCCTTGGGACAGAGTGGTCAGTCCCGGTTTTCGCACGCTGTGTGAGATTGCGGAATCAGCCGGCCAGTGAATGCAGGCGAACATGGAATTTCACAGGCTCCTTTCCGGCGGGTTTGCGGGAGGCGATTTCGTATTCCACGCCGCGCAGAAATTTGGCGCTGCGGCGGCGGGTTTCGATGAGCAAAGTGGAGCAGGATTTCGTTACCGGACGATTGGCGAGGACCACGAAGATGGCCGGCGTGGGTTCGACGATGCGGCGGAAGCGGAACCAGGCGGTGGGGGGAATGCGGTTCAGCGCGGAGGGTGAAACGTCGGCCAGATCGAGTGCGATGACGCCGAAGCCTCCACTATGGAGGACGAGGTCGGCGGCGCGCAGGGCGTGCTCGGCATTGCCGCGGCAGCGGATCCAGATGAGCTTTTCTAGGCGGACTCCGTAGGCGGCGGCGGAGGGAGGATCGAAGGAATCGCGGGTGTCGATGAGAACGCAATGCTCGCTGCGGATGGTTGCGGTGGCGAGCAGAGAATCGAGCAGGCTGGTGCGGCCGGAGGAGGGGGGACCGACGATTTCGGAGATGCGGCCGCGGGGGAAATCGATGCCTTGGATACCGGTCGGGAGAGTGTCGGGGTCGGTGGAGTGACGCCAGCCGAGGGGGAGTGCGAGGGCGGTATATTTCGCCATATCTTCGCCTACTGTACGCCCTCCGACGGGGCGGTGTCAATGGAGCATTGGGAATAGTTGGCGAATGCGAGTTTCGGTGGGCTGAAGACCGTACTCGCAGATTTCAAATGCTTCATAATATTGGACTTCGCCTCCTTTTTGGTCGCCATACCATTTAACAAGCGAGGCGCGGACTTCGGGTTTGACGGGGCGGGTTCGGGCTCGCTTCAGCCAAGCTTTGCGCTCGGCGGCGCCTGCGGGGACGTCGGCTAATTTGCCGTCGACCCAGGGCAGCCATTCGTAGAATTGCGAGACGTGGGAATCGAGCGCGTCGACCTTTTTATCGATGACGGAATCGAGGTCCACGGCGATGTCGGGGCGGAAGGGATTGGGGCGCTGAAAATTGTCTTCATAGTAGAGGAAGACGGGATTTTTTCGGAGCGCGGGAACTTCGGGGATCAGGTTCGGCACGACGACCATGTAGGCAGCGTCCTGGACCAGAACGCCGGTGTAGCGATGGTCAGGATGATAATCGTTGGGGCGCGGCGCGAGGACGATGTCGGCGTTCCACTGGCGGATTTCGCGGATGATCTGACGGCGCACTTCGAGGGTGGGCAGGAGTTCGCCGTCGTGATTGTTGAGCACCTCATATTCGATGCCCAGACGGCGGGCGGATTCTTTGGCTTCGGCGAGGCGGCGGGCGGCGAGCTCGGGTCCTTTCATGGTTTGATGACCGGCATCGCCGTTGGTGACCGATACGAATTTCACGGCGGCTCCAGAGGCTTTGAACAGCGCGGCGGTTCCGGCGGCACGGATGTCGCAATCGTCGGGATGGGCGCCGAAGGCGATCACGCGGGTTTGTGCGAGGAGAACGGTCATACTGCTCAAGACTAATAAAAACTTCATCCCGCTATTGTCTATCTTTAATTAATGACCAAGCGCCTGCGCAGTGAAATTTGGTTCAACGATCTGGAAGAGCCGGGCGAATCGGCTATCTATATCGAGAGGTTCACCAACTACGGGATCACGCGGGAGGAGCTGCAATCGGCGCGGCCGATTATCGGGATCGCGCAGACGGGCAGCGATCTTTCGCCTTGCAACCGGATTCATGTGGAGCTTGCGGCGCGCGTGAAAGACGGCATTCGCGATGCGGGCGGCATCCCTTTTGAATTTCCGGTTCATCCCATTCAGGAGAGCTGCCGGAGGCCGACGGCGGCGCTCGACCGGAACCTGGCGTATCTGGGGTTGGTGGAGATTCTTTGCGGCTATCCGTTCGATGGCGTGGTGCTGATGACGGGCTGCGATAAGACGACGCCTGCTTGTCTGATGGCGGCGGCGACGGTGAATCTTCCTTCGATCGTGCTTTCGGGCGGACCGATGCTGGATAGCTACATCGACGGGAAACTGGCGGGGTCGGGATCGGTGTTGTGGGAGGCCAGGCGGTTGGTTGCTGCGGGGAAAATTACGGTGGAGGAATTGGTGGACCGCGTGGTCCGCACGATTCCCAGCGCGGGGCATTGCAACACGATGGGGACCGCGACGTCTATGAACTCGCTGGCCGAGGCGCTGGGGATGTCGCTGCCGGGGTGCGCGACGATTCCGGCTCCGTACGCGGAGCGGGCCAAGATGGCTTATGAAACCGGGAAACGCATCGTGGAAATGGTGCGCGAGGATCTTACGCCGAGCAAGATCCTGACGCGGGCGGCGTTTGAGAATGCGATTGTGGTGAACTCGGCGATTGGAGGGTCGACCAATTGTCCTCCGCACATCACGGCGATCGCGCGGCATGCGGGTGTGGAGGTGAGCCTTCAGGATTGGGAAAAGATCGGGCATGAAGTGAATTTACTGGTGAATGTCGCACCGGCGGGTTACTACTTGGGCGAAGGGTATCATCGGGCGGGCGGCGTGCCGGCGGTGATCGGCGAGTTGATGCAGGCGGGGAAGATCCGTTCGGACGCGGTGACCGTCACGGGGAAGACAATTGGTGAAAATTGCCGAGAGTCGCGGAGTTTGGATCGCGAGATTATCAGAACTTACGAGGAGCCGCTTAAGAAGAATGCCGGGTTACTGGTGGTTTCCGGGAATCTGTTCGATTCGGCGCTGATCAAGACGTCGGTGATCAGCGACGATTTCAGGCGGCGCTATCTATCGGACGATGATTGCTTCACGGTGCGCGCAATCGTGTTCGATGGGCCGGAGGATTATCGGCGGCGCATTGAAGACCCCGCTCTGAACATTGATGAAACTTGCATGCTGGTGGTTCGCGGCGCGGGCCCGATCGGATATCCGGGATCGGCTGAGGTGGTGAATATGACGCCTCCAGGACATCTGGTCAATGCGGGTGTGAGGATGCTGCCGTGCATGGGGGATGGACGGCAGAGCGGCACTTCGGAGAGTCCGTCGATATTGAATGCATCGCCGGAAGCGGCGATTGGCGGGAACCTCGCGATTTTGGAAACTGGGGATCGGATTAAGGTTGATCTTCGAAGGCGAAGGGTCGATGTGCTGCTTACGGAGGAGGAGATCGGTCGGCGGCGGGAGGCGCTCGAAAAAGTTGAGCTAAAAAATGACTCGCCTTGGCAGGAGCTTTATCGGGCGCATACGGGGCAGCTCGACACGGGAGGGTGTTTGGATTTTGCGGTGAAGTATCGGGACTTGCGGAAAGTCGTTCCGCGGCATTCGCATTAGTCACGCCTGTCCGCATGCTTACGCATGGCGGTTCCGTCCACGGACGTACCCTCACGCTGACGCAATGGGGCTGGCCGGAAGGGCTGAATTGCCGGGCGAAGACACAAGTGTCAACGCGGTACAAGAGGCTATTGGGATTCGCCGCGGGCTACTTCTTCCAGGATTCGTGCGGCGCGCGTGGGGTTGAAGACGCCGCAGGAGCAGAAACGGGTCATGTAGCTGGCGGCTTGTTCCGGAGTGCGGCGACCTTCGCGCACCCAATCGATTAGTTTTTTCGCCAGCGAATGGCTCACCATGCCGTGGCCGCACATGGTGGAGAGCATCATTACTTTCGAACCGGGCAATTTTTCGGTGGCGCCTTCGAATCCGAGCGAATAGCCGACGCTGTGCCGATGTATGCCGGCGGCGAAGCAGCATTGCTCGGCTCCATCGATGGAGGTGGAGATGTTGATGCTGAGGCCGAGGTCCGCGTCCTTCACGGCGTTGATGAAATCCTCGGCGGCCACGCGATTATCGAACACGGCGGCAACGGTGGTGGGGCCGGTGAGGCCGTTGATCACGCCTTGCAGATCCGGCGCGGTATCGCGATTCCAGTGCGACGCCGGATTCATGTTCTGCGACGGGCGCAACGCGCCTCCATGGATCGCGTCGCCGAGATTGACGGGCTTGAAGGGGACGGCGAGTTCGAGGAAGCGCTTCAGCTTGGGCAAGGAATCCTGATCGTTGCGGCCCTTGCTGCACATCGCGAAGACGACGTAATCGTCGCGGAAACTATCCGCGTCCCCGAAGCGATGCAGAGTGTTGGTCATTTCACACCCACCGATTCCTGAGACGGTTGCGTCGCGGCAGGATTGGTGATGCGGCCGAGGCCGATATTGGTTTTCGCGCGCTCCAGTTTATAACCAAGCTTTTCGAGGATCGGCGCCACGGCATTTTCTTCGCCGTCCTGGTCGCAGCGGACGCCCACGCCTATCGCGACGATGGTCTGGATCTGCTTTTCGACATCCCAAACCAGGCGCACGATTTCTTCAGCGCGCTCGACTGGAACTTTGATTTCGACGATTGCCGATAGGACTTTTTCATCCAAGATGTCTTCGCGAATGGTGCCGGTTGCAACGTCGGACATGAGCGAGGTTACGGGGTTTTTCTTTTCAAACGCGACGCCGGCTTGGGCTAGCGCGGTGCACATTTTCTGGATGTCGCGGAATCGCGCGCCCACACCGGGCCGGCCGAACTCGATGGTGAAGCCGACTTCGCCAACTTTGACGCGTCCGCTTACGTCATTGGTCTTAACCTCCTCCGTACCGCGGCCGTGCACGCCTGTCGATTCATGCGGAACACGCGGGTCGGAGAACGCTCGGCGGACGATACGCGGCCACGCGAGTTCGTCGGGTTCGAACGCTGCGGTGGGACAGACGTCTGGTTCGGGATCGAAGCGGAGGCGCAGGGTCTGAAATATTTTTCGGACGGTGCGGACGAAAGTCGGATTTAAATGCTCTTGACTCAGGCCGTTGAAACACGCGTAGCATTCGACGCACTCATCGCGATTAATGGTGGCGCGATGGATTTTCTGATCGATGTAGATCGCGCCCATCGGGCAAACGTAGGTGCAATTGCCGCAGGCGACGCATTTTTCCGGGTTGATCTTCATAACCGCCTCAAGCGAGCTCGATCCGGCGGCTCGCATCGATCTTGCCGTACAATAGCGCGCCGATCGCGCACAGCGATGAAGCGACCAGAAACGGCACGTTCCAGCCGTAGACTTTCACCAGATATGCGAGCGCGGCCGGCGATATCGCTCCTCCGATATTACCGCACATGTTCATGACGGACGACACGGAACCGGCGCAATCGCCGCCGATATCGAGAGGGATGGCCCAGGAGACGCCGACCGTGATTTCGAGTCCGAAGAAAGCGATGCAGGACCAGGCGACGCAGGTTTGGGGGTCCATGGTGAGAGTCGCGGGAATGATTCCGACGGCGGCGACGAGGAATCCTCCGACGGCGACGACGCGGCGGGAGCGCTTCACGTTCGACGTTCTGCGCAGGAGAATATCGGAGAGCCAGCCTCCCGCGAGATCGCCGACGGTTCCGGCGAGCAGCGGCAGGCTGGCGTAAAATCCCATGTGCTTCAAATCGTAATGGCGATACTGATTGAGGTAGGTGGGAAACCAATCGAGATACGTTGAGAGGCAGTAGTTGTAGCAGAAATACATGGCGGCCAGATACCAGAGGCCGGAGTTCGAAAGGATCTTTCGCCAGGGGACGGACGATCCTACGTGGCGCTGGGCGCCTCCCGTGGCGTTGCGGACCAGGTCGCGCTCCGCGGGGTTGGCGCCCGCGTGTTCATCGGGTGTGTCGCGATAGTAGAACAGCCATGCAGCGGCCCAGATAACGCCCATGACGCCGAAGGTCAGGAACGCGGCGCGCCAGTTGTAACGGGTGATGATCCACACCACGAGAGGAGGCGTCATGGCCGCGCCCAGACGCGATCCGGCGTGGGTGATCCCTTGCGCGAAGCCGCGTTCGCCGGGCAGCATCCATCGCGAAAGAGAGCGGGTAGCGATGGGGAATGCGCCCGCCTCGCCGATGCCGAAGAGGAACCGGACGATGGCCATGGACGCGGCGCTCCATGCGAAGGCGGTCAGCGATGTGAAGATGCTCCACCAGGTGACGATGACGGCGAGCGCGCGGCGCGGGCCGATACGATCGCCAAACCATCCGCCGGGAATCTGGAAGAGCGCATAGGCCCAGCGGAAGCTCGCAAGGATCCAGCCCATAGTGATGAGCGAGAATCCGAACTCTTTCTGGATCACGGGCGCGGCATTGGAGATCACCACGCGATCCATGTAGGTGATCATGTAGACAGCGACGGTGAACGCGAGCACGACGTAGCGCACTCGCGTAGGCCGCTGATGCATTAAGAGCGAACCCATTAGCAACGATCCATGACGGGCCAGATGGCCTCGACGGAATCGCCTCGGCAGGCGTAGATTCGGTCGTAGAGATTCACGGTCGGGTCGCAATGGGGCGCGATGAACTCGACTCGGTCGCCGAGGTTGAGTTTGGTGTCGAGATAGCCGAACTCGTCGCCACCCCAGCGGTATTTTGCTTCGAAATGGGCGGGGTCGGGGCCGTAGCCGCGATCGGTGGCAAACGCTTTGAAGCCGGCATCAACGGTGACGAACGAGTCATGATTCGCACTGACGACGGTCGCGAGGACGGTCATGGCGTTCTCGAAGTCGATGCCGATGCGGCGGTAGGCCAGGTCCATCATGACGTAGGAGCCTGCCTGGATTTCAGTCACGTCGGGCAGATCGAGATCGATGTCCCAGGACCCGGTGCTGCCTCCGGTGAGAATTTCGGTTGGCCATCCTTCTCCCGCCAGCAAATCGCGAATCTCGGCGGCTGTTTGAAACGCGGTTTGAGAGATATATTTTCGATCGGCTGGAGTCGCGCCATGCGATCCGCTGACGGAGTAGGCTTGCAACCCGCGCAGTCGAAGATACGGACTCTTATCGATCGCGCGGGCAATTTCGAGAGCTTGCTGGGGCGAACTCGCGCCGGTGCGGTGATCGCCCACGTCGAGATCGATCAAGAGGTCAATAGGGCGCTCCGTAGCCGCGTACCACTCGACTTGGCGGATGTGATCGACAATCGCCATCGCGCCGGTAGCCGCGACACGCGCGATCTTCAATGGATCGGCAATCGGAGAGGTGAGCAGGATGCCGCCGATCCCATGCTTGGCCATGAGCTCGGCCTCGGCAACGGTGGCGACGGAGATTCCGCATGCGCCGTGCTCGATTTGACGCCGCGCAATTTCAACGCATTTGTGCGCCTTGGCGTGCGGCCGCAGCTTTTTGCCGGATTGCTTCACCCGCTGCGCCATGCGTGCGAGGTTGGATTCGAGAAGATCGAGATCGAGCAGCAGCGCGGGCGTCGGGACCTGCGTTTTCGTAAGCACGATCCATTATGTATGATGAACCCGTGGCCGCGAACCGAATTTCCGCCCTGCAACCCACCGCGGTGAACTCGATTCTTGCGGAGGCGCGGGTTTTACAAGGACAAGGAAGATCGTTGATCTCGCTGATGCGCGGCGAGCCCGATTTCCCTACCCCCCAGCATATCGCCGAGGCTGCGATACGAGCGATGCGAAACGGACGCACTTCGTATCCGGAGAATCGCGGAGAGAAGAACTTTCGTGAAGCGGTAGCGCAAAAACTGGAGCGCGATAATCACTTGAAATTCGATCCAGCGACCGAAGTGTTGGCGACGACTGGCGCGACACTCGGCGTCTACGCGGCGCTGATGGCGATTCTGAACGAAGGCGATGAAGTGCTGTTGCCAGACCCGATCTACGACGCGTATCAATCGCCGATCAGGATGGCGGGCGGACGCATCAAAGGTGTTGCATCGCAGATTCATGAAGCGCGATTCGTCATCACCGAGGACGCATTGGAACAAGCCTGGTCGCCGGCGGCGAAGGCGGTGGTCTTGAATACACCGTGGAATCCCGTAGGGACGGTGTTGCGAAGGAATGAGCTCGCGATGATCGCGGCATTTTGCGAGCGCCGGAATTTATATCTGATCAGCGACGAGATCTACGAAACGATCACGTTCGAAGGCGCCGTGCATGTTTCGCCTCTGGAAGCAGCTCCTGGACTGAGAGACCGGTGCGTGCTGGTGAACAGCCTTTCCAAGACATATTCGATGACCGGCTGGCGAGTGGGATATTGCGCGGGCCCTGCGCCGATGATTCAGGCGATGCTTCTGGTGCTGGCGCAATCGAGCCGCGGCCCGGCGACGTTTATTCAAGACGCAGCGGCCGAAGCGCTGACCGGTTCGCAGGATTGCGTCGGCGAGATGCGCCGGGAATATGCGCTTCGCCGCGCGCAAGTGATGGAGCAGTTGCCGGGTGTAATCGCGCCGGAGGGCGGATTTTTCGCGATGGTGGACGTTCGCGAATCGGGCATTCCTTCCGATGAGGTACGCAAACGGCTGCTGCATGAACAGGGAGTCGTCGTAGTGCACGGATCGGCTTATGGGGAGGGCGGCGAAGGCACTCTACGCGTCTCTTTTGCGAGTGGCGGCGAAAATCTCACGCGCGGGCTGGAACTTGTGCGCCAAGGGCTCGCGACTTGAACCAAGCCGTTGAGCGCGAGTTGAAAGCGAGCATCGAAGGCGAGGTCCGATTCGATAAAATTTCCCGCGCCCTTTACTCCAATGACGCGAGCGTGTACCAGATTGAGCCCACCGGCATCGTAATTCCGCGGCATCGCGACGATCTGATTCGTACCCTGGAGATCTGCCGGCGTTTCCGCTGCCCCATCACCATGCGCGGCGGGGGAACGTCGCAAGCCGGGCAGGCTATCGGCGAAGGGGTCATTGTCGACACCTCGAAATATTTTCATCGCCTGCTGGAAGTGAATGCCGAGGACCGCTGGGCTCGCGTCGAGCCGGGGATCGTCCTCGACGAGTTGAACGCGCACCTTGCCGCGTTCGGGCTGCGCTTTGCGCCCGACATTTCAACCGCCAGCCGCGCCACTATCGGCGGCATGATGGCCAATAATTCATCAGGCGCGCGCAGCGTGCTGTACGGGAAAACCATCGACCACGTGCTGGAACAGGTGGTAATGCTTTCCGACGGAAGCATCGCGCATTTCCGGGAGATCCAGCGCGATGAGATTCCGGACGACGAATCGCTCGAAGCATCGTGCTACCGCACGGTGCTGCGCCTTGCATCGGAGCATGCGGACGAAATCGAACGGCGATATCCGAAGGTGCTGCGCCGCGTCGGCGGATACAACCTGGACGAATTTGTGGACAAATCGAGGCCTGTGAATCTCGCGAAAATAATGGTCGGATCGGAGGGGACGCTGGGCGTCGTGCTGGAAGCAAAGCTACGGCTGGTTCCGCTGCCGAAAGCCAAGGCGGTGATGGTGATCGAGTTCGCGGATTTGCTCGAAGCCCTGTCCGCGGCGCCCGTGATTCTGCGCCACAATCCATCCGCGATTGAGGTAATGGACAAAGCGATTCTCGATAATACGCGGCAGAATGCGGCGCTCGACCAGATTCGCAAGTCGTTCATTGAAGGCGATCCCGGCGCGACGTTGTGCGTGGAGTTTTACGCCGATCGAAAGGAAGACTTACCGCCCCGGCTGCGCGCGCTCGAAGAGAATTTGCGAGCGAGCAAGCTCGGCTACCGGTATCGCAACGAGACGGATCAGGCTGCGCAAGCCCGCATCTGGAGCTTGCGCGAAGCCGCGCTAGGCCTCTCCATGGCGATGAAGGAAGACGCGAAATCAATCCCCTTTGTCGAGGACACAGCGGTCGCGCCAGAGCGGCTGAGCGAATACATCGCGAAGTTTCTCGCCATTCTGCGCGCCCATGAAACCACGGCAGGGATTTACGCGCACGCTTCGGTGGGATGCTTGCACGTGCGGCCTGTGATCAACATGAAAACCGAGTCCGGCGTTCGCAAGTTTGAAGCGATCGCGAATGAAGTGGCGGAGCTGGTACTCGAATACGGCGGAGCGCTCTCGGGCGAGCATGGCGACGGGCTGGTGCGAAGCCCCTTCTTAAAGAAGATGTTCGGGGACGCGATTTACCAGGCGTTTCGCGAGATCAAGCAGACATTCGACCCGGAAGGAATCTTCAATCCGGGAAAAATCGTGAATGCGCCGCCGATGACGTCGAATCTGCGATTCGGAGCGCACTATAACGCCCGGAACCCGAAGACATTTTTCGATTTTGCCGAATATGGAGGATTCGCGGGTGCCGTCGAGATGTGCAGCGGCGTGGGCGCTTGCAGGAAAAAACTCGCCGGAAATATGTGCCCTTCTTACATGGCGACTCGCGAGGAATCGGATTCAACCCGGGGACGCGCCAACGTGCTCCGGCTCGCGATTTCGGGACGCCTCGATGAAGCTGGACTCGGCGACCAGGGCGTATTCCGGGTCCTGGATCTTTGCCTGGAATGCCGCGCCTGCAAAACGGAGTGCCCGGTGGGTGTCGATATGGCGCGATTCAAAAGCGAGTTTTTGGCCGACTATTATTCGCGCCATGGAACGCCCCTCCAAGCGCGAGTGCTGGGCAACATCGATCGGTTATCGAAGTGGGGCAGCCGGTTCGCGCCATGGTCCAACAGGATGCCGGCTCCGTTCATTGATTCACGTCGAAAGCTTCCGCCGTGGAAACGCGAAACGTTCGCGCGATGGGCAGCGAATCACAAACGATCGCGCGGTCGAGCGGTAACGCTGTTCAGCGACACGTTCACCAATCACTACGAGCCGGAAATCGGCGCCGCCGCAGTGGAAATCCTAGAGCGATGCGGATGCGACGTCAACGTCGCGCGCCCTGCATGTTGCGGACGTCCCCTGATTTCGCAAGGCCTGCTCGACCGGGCCAGAACTACCGCTACAGTACTGGTCGAGGCGCTATTTCCAATCGCGGAGCGCGGAGAAAAGATTTTGTTCTGCGAGCCGAGCTGCTTGTCGGCAGTCAGGGAAGACGCGCCGTCCCTACTGCGCGATGAACTCGCGCGCAAGGCTGGGGTGGTCGCCGGCGCGTGCATGTTGTTTGAAGAATTCGCAGCGAAGCTGGACTTGCCGTTGCGCGCTGGACCGGAGCGAATCCTGCTGCACGCGCATTGTCATCAGAAATCGATGGGGATGCAGGAGTCGACTCGAACTTTGCTCTCGCGGATCCCGTCGGCCAAGGTGGTGGACCTCGATGCGGGATGCTGCGGTATGGCAGGTTCTTTCGGGTACACGCACTACGACGTTTCGGTTGCGATCGCAAACGGCCGCCTGATTCCCGCAGTGAAAGCGATGAAACCTGGCGAAGTGCTGGTGGCGCCGGGAACATCGTGCAGAAGACAGGTCGCCGATCTCGCCCAGGCCGGCGCGCTGCATCCCGCGACGTTGATTCGCAGCCTGCTCGGTTAGGCTACTTCGGTTTCAGCGCAGCGAGTTCCGCGGCACTTACGGTGCCCAGGCCGGGACGGATTTTCTGAGCTTCCGCGATCGGCTCCCATTGGTCGTCGTGCAGGACCCAGAGATTATAGGGAGCATCTCCCGCTGCGATCAGGTTGGAGCACTCCAGCAGAATTGAGTCTCCATCAAAGTTAAAGGAAATCAGTCCGCCGCGAACTTCACCCGCTTTTTTGAAATCGAGTCCGGGTCGCGGCGTGAGCGACAGAACATAACGACCGTGTTCGGGTAGATAGAGCCAGATCAGAGTCCCATGAACGTTGCGCAACGCGATGGAGCCCTGGCGGACTCCGTTCAACGTAACGCCGCGCGGGATCAGGATCTGCAAATCGGCGTCGGAGGCCGCGAAATCGCGGGCGGGGCCCGAGACGGTGGGCACTGGTGGAGCAGAAACCGGCGCGCGCGAAGAGGCCATCGGGACCGGCAGGAAACTGTTGATGCGGAGCGGCGGAATGATGTGAATATCGTCGATCAGTTTCGAGCCAGTGGAGGCGTCAACGAAAAGTTCGATAGCGAGCGGATCGCCGTCATGGATCAGGCGCGGCTTCGGAATTTCGGGAAGCGGCAGCAGGGTCCAATCGAGATTGGTCGATCCGTCCTGATTGAGCGAAAATTTCAGGTTTCCTTTCCCGGCCAGATCCAACGGACTCACGCCCAGTTTACCGAAGGTCGCCCAATAGGCTCCAGGTTGCTGCTGCTCGATGAACAGTTCGTAGCCGAAGTAGGCGTGATTGATATTGTCGAGCAAAATTCGACTGAAAAACGTTGGCCCGTTCCGGGTGCTGCTCTCACGGGGAATCAGAACGTTGAACTTTCGATCCAACCCGGAAGTGGGAGGGTCGGCGCGCAGAGTCGATTCTATGTCGATGCGGCCGGTATCGCGAACAATCGGCGGGCGGGGTTGCGCGGATAACACGGGTATTAACGCCAGATAGACCGTCCGCACGATGTTGTAAAGACGGGTCTGGAATCGCCAGAGGGTACGAAAAACCCGAGGGGAAAAACTCAGGCCTTTTCGATGCCACTTTAGCTGCAACCCCGGGTCGCCCTCCGTCATCTAAACCTATGTAAAATAGAGGGAATCTCGTGCGAACCTGTATTCTTGCATTTTTAGCCGCCCTAAATTTGCCTGCGGCCACTCCTGAGTGGACCCGGGCGAATAATCTTTACTTGCAAACGGAGTATCAACAATCGCTGGCGATTTTGCAAGCCGCGCCGGAGAAAGATGCGGCCGCACTTCAGCTAACGGGGCAGAATTTTTTCATGCTGGGCGAGTATAAAAAGGCCAGCGATTCTTTTGAGAAGGCCGCTGCGCTCGATCCAAATAACGCGAAGCTGACTCACTGGATGGGGCGTGCTTACGGGCGGCGCGCGGAAACGGCAAATCCATTTTCAGCTCCGGGACTCGCGTCGAAAACGCGCCAGATGTTCGAAAAAGCTGTGGAGCTGGACCCAACCGACAAAGACGCGCTGGGGGACCTGCTCGATTATTACCTCGACGCCCCTGGTTTTTTAGGCGGAGGAATGCATAAGGCGGAGATGCTGGCGCAGATGATCCTCAAGGAAGATCCGGCGGAGGGTCATTACGCGCAGGGGCTGGTGGCCGATAAACAAAAAGAGTACGCGACGGCTGAGCAGCAGTTCCGGCGAGCGGTGGAGCTGGGCCCGCGGCAGGTGGGTCACATATTGGTTCTGGCCAGGTATCTTGCCAATCACGACCATGTGAAAGAAAGCGATGCGCTGTTTGAGCAGGCTGCGCGGATGGCTCCGAATAATCCCAGGGTCATGTTCGATCGGGCCGCGACCTATATCAGGGAGAAGCGCGACCTGGACACCGCTCGGAAGCTGCTGGAGCAGTATCTGGAAGCGCCTTTGACACCCGAAGATCCGCCGCGCCAGCGCGCCATGGCGATGCTGAAGCAGCTCGGGTCTTAATGCAGGTTTTTTCGCACCACGTTTTTTCACACGTGGAAGCGCTCCGTTCGAGCGTTGCGGCGCTTCGGGCGAATAAGTTCCGATCATTCCTCACCGCGCTTGGCCTGGTGATCGGCAACGCCAGCGTGATTCTGGTCGTCACGATTTCGCTTACCAGCAGGGATTATATTCTCGAACAGATCCAGCGCATCGGATCGAACTTGATCATCGCCAACTATGAGGCGGGCAATAACAGCGCCACGGCCGCCACCGCCGCGGACTACGTGAAAGTGGCCGATGTGGAGGCCGTGCGGCAGCAGTTGGGTTCACGAATTGTAGCAGCCACTGGGGTGATGAATAATCTCGACCGGATGCGCGTCGAAGGGCACGAGGAAGACATTGCCATTCTGGGCGCGGATCAGTATTATCCGGTGGTGCGCAATCTGGAGTTGCTGACTGGGCGTTTTTTCGACGCCACGGAGGTGGTTCAGAGGGCGCATGTGGCTCTACCGACGGAAAAGCTGGCGCGAAGGCTGTACGGAAGCCAAGCCGGGGCCGTTGGACGCACGGTGAAACTGCATGGCCTTCCATTCACGATCATTGGGACGTTCAAGGAAAAGCAATCGACCTTCGGCGCGACGGAGCTTTCGGGCGACAACATTCTGATCCCGATCACGGTGCTGAAGGATTTTACGCAGATCGAGCGGATCGATCCTTTGTATGTCGAAGTTCGCAATCAGGCGGGGGTTGAGCAGGCAACGCAGGCTGTGCAATCGATTCTCGACAGCCGGCATCGGTCGGGCGCGCATTATAGCGTGATGAACCTCAACGGAATTCTCGACACGGCTCGCCAGATTGCGGCAATTCTAAACGCTGTGCTGATTATCGTGTCCGCGATTGCGCTGGTCATTTCCGGCATCGGGATCATGAACATCATGCTGGTAACGGTGACGGAGCGGACTCGGGAAATCGGGCTGCGCATGGCGGTTGGCGCGGCGCGGCGCGACATTCTGGAACAGTTTCTCGCGGAGGCGGTGCTGATCAGCATGGCCGGCGGGGTCGCAGGGATTTTGATCGGAGTCGCGATTCCGTTGAGCGTACGCTTCTTTACCGATGAGTTCGCGATTCCGATTTCTCCCTTGTCGATCGCGGTGGCATTCACGGTATCGCTTGGTGTGGGACTCATTTTCGGACTGCTGCCAGCCAGCCGCGCGTCGCGCTTGAATCCAACTGAAGCGCTGCGCTACGAATAGCCGGCAGTTAGACTTGAGGTCAGTATGAAACTTTCGGCTATTTTTGTGGTTTTTGCGGTCTGCGCGCGAGCGGAGACCAAAACCTTGACGCTCAAGCAGGCACTGGACCGCGCGATGGAGCAGAATCCCGACGTGCTGTTGTCGCGGCTCGATCAACAAAAGGCGCGAGACCAGATTCTGATCGCGAAGGATCCGTTCTATCCGAAGGTTTATGGCGGAGGCGGCTACGCATGGACCAACGGTTATCCGGTTTCGATCGACGGAAACCCGCCATCGATTTTTCAGGCGCATACCGATATGGCTCTGTTCGATCGCCAGCAGAGCTATAAGGTCGCCGAAGCGAAGGAGGGCCTGCGTGGATCGGCAGTCGATGTCGTCAGCCGTCAGGAGGACGCCGCCTATAAGGTAGCTCTCCTATTTTTCGATGCGGAACAGGCTGCGCATAGTTTCGATGCGGCGTCCAAGCAGATCGAGAATCTGGCCAAGGTAAAGGAACTGATGGACGCGCGCGTGGCGGAAAGGCAGGAACTCGCGACGGAATCCAAACGGGCGAACCTCAATTTGGCGAGGGCGAAGCACACGGCCGACGTTCTGCACGAAAATCTGATCAATGCGGAGATGTCGCTGGCGCAAGTACTCGGGATGGCTCCGGACGACCGCGTGCGGGCAGCCGAGGAGGAGCGCGCAGCCATCGCATTGCCCGTTTCCGAGGACGCCTCCATCGAGGAAGCCTTGGAGCATAGTCCGGAGCTGCGTCGGCTGGAATCGAACATGCAGATGAAGACCCTGGAGATCAAGAGTTTTCATGCGGCTCGCCTTCCGAAACTGAACCTGGTGGCGCAGGACGACGTTTTCGCGAAGTATAACTACACAGCGCAACTGAACTATAAGTTCCGCTACAACAATCCCGAACTGGGCGCCTCGGTGACCATTCCTTTGCTTATCGGCAAAACTGCGCGGGCCTATTCATCGCAGGCGGAAGCAGATGTGGCGAAGCTGCGAATCGAGGTGGCGCGGACCCGCTCGCGAATCACTGCGGATCTCCGCCGCGCCTATCAGGAAGTGAAGAGCGCCCAGAGTTCCCAGGAGTTGGCGCGCGACGATCTCGACCTGACGCGCGAAGAATTGAGCGAAGCCCTGGCCCAATACGGCGAAGGCCGGCTGCCGCTGGCAAGAGTGGAAACGCTCCGGGCGCTCGAAAATGAAAAGTTTCTCGCCTTTTATGTGTCGCGCCAGACGGTGGAACGCGCGCGCCTCAACGTCCTTCGCTTGACGGGAACTCTGTTGGCGGCTCTGAAGTAGAAACCCCGGCGCTTTGAAACGTCGCCATCTCGCGATAAAGGTTGACCGCGGATTCCAGTAATCCGATTCCCAGCGCGGCTCCGGTTCCCTCGCCAAGCCGCATCTCAAGATTCAGCAAAGGACTCGCGTTGAGGAATTCCAGCATCCTCTTATGTCCCTTTTCAGCGGAGCAGTGCGAAAACATTACGTAATCGAGAGCCGCGGGAGCAATCACCCGCGCGACGATAGCGGCAGCGCCGGTAATGAACCCGTCGAGCATCACGAGATGCCGCCTTGATGCCGCGCCGAGTATCAGTCCAGTAATCGCCGCAATTTCGAATCCCCCGAAAGCGGCCAGCATTTCGATTGGATCGGTGCTCCTGTGAAGCGCGAGGGCGCGGCGGACCACTTCGATTTTTCGGATCACGCCCGCGTCATCCAGGCCAGTTCCCCGGCCGGCAGTCTCCGTCGGATCGAGCCCTGAAAATGCGCTGAACAAAGCCGCCGCGGAGGTCGTGTTGCCGATTCCCATCTCTCCCGCGCCCAAAATCTCGCCCTTCGACGCATACGCGAATCCGGTATCAAGCGCGTGTTCAGCTTCCGCCCTCGTCATCGCCGGCTCCCGCGCGAAATTACGCGTTGGCCGGCCGACGCCCATGTCGACGATCACCGGTTCCAGTCCCAAGTGGCGGCACAGAACGTTAATAGCAGCGCCGCCCGAACGGAAATTCGCGACCATCTGGCGCGTGACCTCGGAAGGATAAGGGCTCACGCCTTCCTCCACCACTCCGTGATCGGCACAGAAAACGATCATCGCTTTACGGCTGGTCTGCGGCGCTTCCGTCGCCTGGATCAACCCGAGTTGGACCACCAGATCTTCGAGCCGTCCGAGGCTCCCCGGCGGCTTGGTCAAAGAATCGAGACGGGTTCGGATTCGCGTTTCGAGCGCGGCATCCGCGATCGGACGGATCGAGTCAAGGTTCATAAATTAGAGGACTCGCGAAAAGAATCAGGATGAAAATCTCGAGCAACTGCTCGGTCGCGCCCAGGCAATCGCCGTTCACGCCGCCGATACGCTTGTAGAAATACGACCGCGCGCCACGCACGATCACATATGCCGCGGCCACGATCAACACACCCGCGCGCCACCCCAACAGCATCGACGCGACGACGCCTTGTGCCAACGCGATCACGGCCCCGGTCGTTGTTAAAGAAGACGAAAAAGCGTAGCCGAGCCCGTCGCCCGAAGGCCGCGATAGCCACGCGAGAACCACTATCGCGGCGCGCGGGACCGCCTGCGCAACGATCGCGACCATCAGGATTCGAGTTGCCGGCACATGCTCCAGCGCCTGCCATCTCGCGACCAGACTCAGCACGATCGCGACGCCGCCGTAGGTCCCGATACGGCTGTCTTTGAGGATCGCCAGCATTTTTTCGCGCGTGCGGCCGGCGCGCATCGCGTCCGCGACGTCGGCCAGGCCGTCCTCGTGCAAGACGCCGGAAATGACGGTCCAGAAGGCGACCGTGATCAGGGCCGCAATGGACACCGGCAGCACGAAGCTTGCGGCGATGAACAATCCCGCGCCCGCGGCGCCCAGCATCGCGCCCACCAGCGGAAAGAAAATCGCGGCGCGCCCGGGTGCCACATCTCGTCCGCCGACGGGAACGATGGTGAGGAATGAAACTGCCGCCAGAAACGTCCGCATCACTTTATGCGCATCGCCAAGCCGAACACCATGAAGTACACTTCCTGCGCGATCGCAGCAATGCGCTGATTCAGGATACCCGCGCGGTCGCGAAATTCGCGCGAGAGAGCATGATCGGTCGGCACGATTCCACTCCCCACTTCGTTGGTGACGAAGATAACGGTGCTCCGCGCGCTCCGCGCCGCCATTTCCAGTTTCTCTATTTCGCCGTCGCGATTCGCGAACATCAAGTTCGATAGCCACAGCGTCAGGCAATCGATCACCAGAACGTCGAACGCCGCCTCGGCGACAACTCGCGCCAGTTCGACCGGTTCCTCAATCGTGGCGAATTCCTCGCCTCGCTCTTCTCGATGATCGCGGATGCGCGCGGCCATCTCCTCGTCCCATGCCTCTGCCGTCGCCACAAATGCGCGGCTCCCTTCGATGGCGCGCGCCTTCTCCAGTGCATAGCGACTCTTACCGCTGCGCGCGCCGCCGCCGATCAGGATTACAGCCACAGGCTCCTCCGTTTCGACCGCAGCAGCCAAATGAAGAACGGTCCGCCTACTAACGCGGTGACCACGCCGACGGGAATCTCGGTCGGCGCAATCACCGTTCGCGAAAGCGCGTCGCATACCGCCAGGAACGCCGCGCCCAGCAGGAACGAACAGGGCATCAGTGCCCGGTGATCCGCTCCCAGCTTCAGCCGCAGAGCGTGCGGGACAATCAGTCCGACGAACCCGATAGGTCCGGTGAGCGATGTGACGATTCCTGTCAAGAACGATCCCGCAATGTAGCCTAGCACCGTGTATGTGGTCGTCGAAAGCCCTCGCGAGGAGGCCCATTCTTCGCCCACGGCCAGTAAGTTCCATTGGCGCGAATACGCGATGACCACCATGCAAACGGGGATCACCGCGACCGCCAGCCACGCCAGCGTCGAATAGGCGACCGCGTCAAGGCCGCCCATCAGCCATCTGGAAATGGCGAACGATTGAGAAAACGACGCCAGACTATGCAGGAACAGCACAATCGCCAGGGAGATGCTGTTCATCGTGACCCCTGCCAGCAGCAGCGTGAACGATGAAATGCGCCGGCCCTCAAAGGCGATTCCCAGCACGATCAACAGCGCCGTGCCCGCGCCCGCCAACGACAGCAATCCAATCGCGGGCAGGCCGAAACAGATCGCGATAACGGCGCCCACCGATCCTCCGCTCGAAATTCCCAGCGTGTATGGTTCCGCGAGAGGATCCCGCAGCAGGCATTGGAAAATCACTCCGGTCAAGGACAGCGCCGCGCCTGCCAGCAGCGCCAGTAAGACTCGAGGCAGCCGGGCGTAGAAGAAAATTTCGTGATCGGGCGATGTGCCGGCAAGCGCCCGGCGGAGTTCGATGTGCGAGCTTCCAATTAACGGAGCGGCGACGGCAACGATAAGGAAGATGATCAAAGAGATCCAAACGCTGCGCGTCATGGTCGGATAAGTGGCACAGACGTTAGTCCGTTTGCGCTACAGGTCATACACCAGCCAGCCGTCGCGAACTTCCGAGTGTACGCCGAAAACTCGCTCGATGACAGCCGGTGCCAGCGCTTCCTGGGGTGCGCCGTTCGCGGCGATCCTGCCGTTCTCCATCACCAGAACGCGATCCGAAAAACGCAGCGCCAGGTTTAAATCGTGCGTCACGGCGACCACCAGCAGTCTCTTGGCCAGCGTCGACAGCAATCGGTACATCGCTAGTTGATGCTTCAGGTCGAGAAACGTTGTCGGCTCGTCGAGCAGCAATGTTTCCGGCTCTTGCGCCAGCGAGGATGCCAGGATCAGTCGTTGTTTTTCTCCTCCCGAAAGCGATCGGAAATCGCGCGCAGCGAACGCTGTTGTGTCGGTGGTTTCCATCGCCCGCTCCACCGCGTCGTGATCCCGCTGCGATTCAAACCAACCGTCCGAGTAGGGCGCGCGCCCCATCAGCACAACTTGTTCGGCGGTGAAAGGGAATTCCATTCTCATCGATTGCGGTAGAAACGCGATCTGCCGTGCAAACTCGCCCCTCCTCCATTTTCGAATCTCCACACCCCGGTAAGTGCACGCGCCGCGATAAGGATGGCGCAAGCCCGCAAGAACGCCCAACAGCGTCGACTTCCCTGCCCCGTTCGGCCCTGCAATGGTCACGAATCCGGAAGCCGGAAGATCGAACGTCGCTTCATGCAATCCGTACGAAAGCCCCAGAGCCTTTGCCTGAAAGCTCATGGGAGTCCTGGATGCAGCATCTCGGCAAACGCCTTTGCCGCCTCGATGACTCGCGGGCCCGGCACTACGTACATGTCCGATGCCACGGCAAACACTCGATGCTGTTTTACAGCGGCAAGAGTCGGAATCCGGTTCCACAGCGCGATCACATTGCGCTTGTGTTGTTCCGTGACGCCCACAGTATCCGACATATCGCCCATGTCCACGATCACCTCCGGATTGCGCGCCATTACTTCCTCAAGAGACACCTCCGGATAGGCGGCCTGCGCATCGCCAAACACATTTGCGCCGCCCGCGATTTCGATCATTTCATTCAGATAGGACGCGCGCCCCACCACCACCAGGCCGTCCAAGCGTTCCGGCGACCGCCCGATCACAAACATCATTCGTACGCGCGGCTTGCCTTCCACGCGAGCGCGAATTCTTGCCAGGCCTTCGCGAATCGAATCGCCGAGTTGCGTGGCGGCGCGCTCTGTACCGGTCGCATCGCCCACCTGGCGAATCGACTTATAGATTGCCGCAATGTTCTCCTGATCGACTTCGAGAACATGCAGTCTGAGTGCGCGAAGCCGGTCGGCAAGATGCACCGGATTGGTCTGGATGATCACCAGATCGGGTTTCAAGGCCGCGATGGCCTCCAGATTCGGCGACGTGTAATCGCCGATCTTCGGCTTCGATTGCGCCTCCGGAGGATAGCGGCAGAATCGCGTGACGCCGGCCACGCGATCCCCCAGGCCCAGCGCGTAAAGCAACTCGGTGATGCTGGGCGCGGTCGAGACAATCCTCTGCGGCGGAGCAGCGGCCAGCGCCGCCGTCAACAGAAGGTAGCCGAAACCGCGCCGCGTCGTCACCACGTGATTCGCAAGCCTCCCGTGGCCGAGCGCGACAGAGCGGAATATCCCAGCGCCTCCTGATATTGCTGATCCAGTGCATTTTGGATCCGCACGAACGGCTCCAGGTTTTTCGTCGCCTGATACGAAGCGTTGACGAACACGTACTGATATCCGGGATTGCGATTCACGCCGAACGCGAAATCTTCGTCCTGCCGTTCGCCGACAAACCGTCCGCCCGCGATCAAGGTCCACCTCTTGGGAGTCAGTTCCAGCGAGACCGATCCGGAATTCTTCGGCCGCCGCAACAGCTCCTCTCCGATTTCGCTCGGCGTGATGGAGTTGGTAATTTTCGTATAGAGCTTCGTGTACGCGCCGCGCACCGCCAGAGAGCTCGTAATCCGCAGCGTCGCGGACGCCTCGGCGCCCCGCGCCCAGCTTTGGTCGACGTTCTGCCACGTGCCCGGATACACCGCTGAATCATACTCGATCAGGTTGTGAAAAGAGTTGCGGAAGATCGAGAGCTCCGTGCGCAGCCGCCGCGTCATCCATTCCCGCGACAATCCCGCCTCGTAGCTCTGCGTCGTTTCCGGCTTCAGTGCGGGATTGCCGACATAATATCCTGCCTGCGCGAAATTTTCGAGCAGCGACGGCTCTTTGATTCCCCTGGACGCGCTGAATCGCAGAAATGTTTCGGTGGGCAGCCGAAAAGTGACCGCTCCGCGCGGAGCGAACTCGCTGCCGAACGTGCTGCTTTGCTGATACCGGGCGCTCGCGGTCAGATAAATACGCGGCGTTAAAGCATATTGATCGCTGATGAAGAGCCCGTTATCGAATCTGGAAACGTTGAAGCCCGTAATATCCCCCGCCTGGCGTTCATACTCATAGCCAAACACCAGCGCCCCGCCTTTATGGGTCCAGGTGCCCTGATACTGGACGTTGGTGCGATCGGTGAGCGTCGGGCTGTCGTATGCAAACGGATAATATGTGTACGTGCTGAGCGATGTCCCGGGCGGAGCCACTGTGGTCGACGGTGGAACCAGTCCGACAAAGTATATATAGGGAATCGGGCCGGGCACAGTACGCGTCAGAGCCGCGATTGTGAATGGATTGCCGTCCGAAGTATCTACATCGAGCGTGCTGTTGCGGTGATATCCGAAGATCACTTTCTGCGTGAATCGCTTGCCGCGGGCGTCGTCAAGGCGCACGCTCAACGCCGAATCGCGAACGGTTTCCCAGGCGCCGGTATCGGTGAGGCCGTAAAACACCTGCCCCGGAACACCGGTATACGAATCGAATTCGCGAAACACCGCGCGCAGAATCGTCGAGTCGGAAAAATGGTAGCCGACGTTCGCGGTTCCGCTCGTGATGCGATACGCGTCGTTCTCGAATTCGCCCGTCGAGCGAAACTGATCCGCCGTAAACGCGTAGTCGATGCGCTTCGCAAGGCCGCCGGCAATCGTGCCGGACCAGTGATCGGTCGAAAACGAACCACGTTCATAAAGCAACGATCCATGCGGAATCTGCGCTTCCACGTCTCCGTGCTGGGTGAACATTTGAATCACCGCGCTCGACGCTTCCGCGCCGTAGAGCGCGCTTTCCGGTCCCCGTACCACTTCGAGACGATCCAGGCCCGTCGATGTGAGATGAACGAAATCGAGGCTTCCGCCCGGATCGGTAATCGGAATACCGTCCAGCAGGACCATCGTTGTGTCGCTGTCGCCTCCGCGCGCATACAGATTCGTGAGCCCTCCATTGCGGCCGGTCTGGACGATCGACATTCCGGGCACGTCGCGCAGAAGATCCTGCACGAAAGGAAATTGCCGCGCCGTAAAATCGGCCGAAGTGAACACAGTGGAGGCAACCCCGGCGTCTTCCATCGCAATGGGCGCTCCGGCGGAGGTCACCAGCACGCGATCGCTCAATGGCGCAAGCGCCAGAGTGATCTCCGCGTCCTTGGTATCGGTCAATGCGATGGTTTTCGATGCGAACCCGGATTTTTCAACCGTGGCAACGCAGGGTTTCGCGAACTCAAAATTCCCGCGCGAATCGGTGGTGGAGGTTTCCGTGCCGCAGGCGATTTTCGCGCCTTCGACCGGGCGGCCGGTGGGATCGAGCACCACACCGCGCACAATAGACAACAATAGAAACAGAAAAGGCAACATGAGACGCTCTCCCTCGAGACGGTCTATTTGTTCAAGATCGTCAAGGAACCGGTCTCCTGACTTACGGCTTGGCGACTATCTGGATTCTGTCTTCCCGCTTTCGCAGTGACTCGACCCTGCCGGACTACTTGCCGATTACAGTTGCGGGGCAGTGGCGGAATCTAACCGCCTTCCCGAGCATTCCTTAACACACAGCTAACCTTTGTCAGAGTAGGACGATCGCGCGCCGATGTCAACTCGGTTCTGTTATCCTGTGTCGGATTATGCGCATTTATGGTCTCATCGCCGTTCTTATTTCGCTGATTAACGTCGTTTATGGTCAGGGAAGAAACTACGGCCGGTCGATGGTCATCGCCAAACAAGGCATCGCCGCCACCAGTCAGACGCTCGCATCGCAAGCCGCAGCACAGATTCTGGCACGCGGCGGATCGGCAGTCGACGCCGCCATCGCGGCGAACGCGGTGCTGGGTTTAGTCGAGCCGATGATGGACGGCATGGGCGGCGATATGTTCGCTATCTACTGGGAAGCAAAGAGCGGCAAACTGACCGGTCTAAATGGCTCCGGCCCCGCGCCGCGGGCTCTCTCGCCCAAGCTCCTGACTGATAAAGGCATGAAAACAATGCCCGCTGCGGGGATTCACAGCGTAACGGTACCGGGCGCAGTGGATGGATGGGCGAAGATGCACCAAAAGTTCGGTAAGCTGCCTTGGAAAGACCTGTTTCAGCCCGCAATTGCCTACGCCGAAGAAGGTTTCCCGGTAACCGAGGCAATCGCCGAGTCATGGCATGAATCCCCGAAGTTGAAAGCCCACGAAGAGTCGGTGCGCTTGTTCCTGCCTAACGGAAAACCTCCGGTGGAGGGAGATATTTTTCGCAATCCGGATCTGGCGCGGGCTTATCGGTTGATTGCGGAAAAGGGTCCGGAGGCCTTTTATAAGGGTGAGATTGCGAACGCCATCTTGAAGACTTCGCAGAAGTTAGGCGGAACAATGACGGCCGAAGATCTGGCTTCCTTCTCCGCGGAATTCGTGACCCCGATTTCGACGGATTACCGCGGCTGGCGAGTCTATGAGCTGCCTCCGAACGGACAGGGCATGGCGGCGCTCGAAATGTTGAACATCATGGAAACCACGCCGGCATCGGCCTTTGGATTTGCGAGTCCTCAGGAAATGCATGAGCGGATTGAGGCGATGAAGCTCGCCTATTCCGATCTGCGCCGATATGACGCCGATCCGCGGACTTACGATGTGCCGCTGAATATTTTGCTGTCGAAAGAGTATGCCCGCAAGCGAGCGGCGCTGATCGATCCGGCAAAGGCGAACTGCGATGTTCCGGCAGGGCAGCCGATCGCTAGCGATACGACTTATTTGACGGTAGTGGATAAAGACGGCAACATCGTGAGCTGGATTCAGAGTGTCTCCGCGGCCTTCGGTTCGGGGATCACCGTCGAAGGGATGGGCTTCACTCTGCAAAACCGCGGAGCGAATTTCGTTCTCGATCCCAAGCATCCGAATGTGCTCGCCGGGGGTAAGCGGTCTTTGCACACGATCATTCCCGGGTTCATGGAAAAAGGCGATCTGCACGTGGGTTTCGGCATCATGGGGGGATTCAATCAGCCTTTGGCGCATGCGCAGTTCGTTTCGAATATCGTCGATTATGGGATGAATCTCCAAGCGGCGCTGGAGGCGCCCCGCTTCACGAAACTCAATGCTAGCGGCTGCGATGTGTCGATCGAGATGCGCGTACCGGCGCATACACTGCAAGTGTTGTCGGAGCACGGACATCAGATCCGAATCCGGCGCGAGTACACGCAGGAAATGGGGCGCGGGCAAGCGATCCTGCATGACTCGAAGACCGGCGTAAACTACGCCGCCTCCGATCCCCGGGCGGATGGGTCGGCGGTACCGGAGCCGATTCGATAATCTTAAGAGCTTATGGCGATTGTGGCCGGCGTGGATTTCGGGACGCTCAGCGTTCGAGTGTCGATTGTCGATAGCGAGAAGGGGCGCCTGGGATCGGCGACCGCGGAGTATCCGCTGCACCGCAAGCGCGACGATCCGGACTATGCGACGCAGAGTCACGCGGATCAGCTCCGCGCTTTGACGGAGGCGACGCGGAAGGCGCTGGAAATGGCGGGTGTATCAGGCGATCGCGTCGAGGCAATCGCGCTCGACACAACCGGGTCGAGCGTCATTCCTGTGGATGCCAATATGGCTCCGCTGAACGACTATTATTTGTGGTGCGATCACCGCTCGTGGAAAGAAGCTGGAGAGATCACTCGCACTGCCCACACGGCGAAACTGGAAGCGATCGACTGGTGCGGCGGGGTGTATTCGTCGGAATGGGGATGGTCGAAACTACTGCACTGGCTCCGCCACAACCCGGAAAAACGCCCTCAATTCGCCACCGCTCTTGAAAATTGCGACATGATCGCCGCGGTGCTGTGCGGCGTGGCCGATCCCTCGGCGATATCGCGAAGCGTATGCGCGATGGGCCACAAGTGGATGTTCAACGATGCGCTGGGCGGGCTGCCTCCGGAAAATTTTCTCGCGCAGGTGGACCCGGTACTCGCCGGCGTGCGCGGAAAAATCGGCGGACGTTATGCCACGTCCGATACGCTGGCCGGTCATCTGAGCCCGGAATGGGCGGAGAAACTAGGACTACGCGCGGGTATCCCGATTCCCGTCGGCGCTTTCGATGCCCATTGGGACGCGGTGGGCTCGGGGATTCGCGAAGGCGACGTGGTGAACGTGGTCGGCACCTCAACCTGCATCATGGCGATGGCGAAAGATACGGGCCTGATTCCGGGGCTGTGCGGCGTAGTCAAAGGGTCGATTCATCCGGATTATTTCGGCATCGAAGCAGGCCTGTCCGCGACCGGCGATATCTTCGACGCGATCGCGAGGCGTGCGGGCACAACCGTTTCCACATTAGCCGAAGGGTTGGAGAAATATCGCGCAGGCCAGACCGGTTTGATGCGGCTCACTTGGGATAACGGCGATCGAACGGTTCTGGTAAACGCGGAACTGGGCGGCGTGACGCTGGGCTGGAACCTTACCAGCACCGCTCAGGATGAGCTGTTTGCGGCGATGGAAGGAACCGCGTTCCATACGCGCGTGATTTTGGAGCGGATGGCGGAATACGGCGTGCGCATCGATCGCGTGATCAACGCAGGGGGCATTCCGCAGCGCGGCGACACGCTGAATCGCGTCTACTCGAATGTGTTGAATAAACCTGTGCTGGTGCCTGCGGGCGATGTGACCAGCCTCGGGTCGGCGATTTTCGCGTTTCTTGCCGCGGGAACCTTCCAGAGCATCGAGGACGCCCAAAAGGCGCTTTGTCCGGCGTGGAAGACCTACGAGCCCGACCCGCGGGAAGCGGCTGTTTACGAAAATCTCTTTGCGATTTTCCGCAAGCTGTACTTCGGATTCGGCGAAGGCGATTTTCGCGATGCGCTGCCGGGGCTACGGGCGATTGCTCGCGCGTAGGTCGATGGCCGCCATGACGCGACGGTATTCGCCATCGGAATGGATGGTCTTGGCCGCCGTCTTGATCTCGTCCCGCACATCGGATTTTCCGCTGGAGTGATCCGCAACGGCGACTAGGACGCGAGCTTTTTCGCCGTCGGAACTGATTTCAGCCGCGCAATGGACCGTTTCGATCAGGGAGCGGTTGCTGAGACCGCTCCGGCCGATCAAAGAGGTCAACACACGAGCCTTTTCGCCGTCGGAATGGATGGTCCGGGCAGTCTGAAAATATGCGCGGCGGGTAATGTCGTCATCCTTCCAATAAGCGTCGGCATGAATGAGAACATTCGCCTTCTCACCATCGGAACTCATCGATTCGGCAACCCGCAAGGCCTCGACGAGTGCGTCGCGCTGCTCGCCGGCGGAGGCGGTTGCAGCCATCAGAACCCGGGCGCGCTCACCGTCCGAGTGAATGGACTCGGCGGCACGAAAGAAAGGATGCGGCAGATCGGTGTTGCCGCGGAGGCGCGGCGCAAGGTCGACCAGCACCGCGGCTTTTTCACCGTCGGAATTAATATCCTGAGCGGCGCGCGCCGCGAGCGTCAGCGTCGCGCGGGAAGGATCCTGGAAGATGAAACGGCTCAGGACCCGATGCTTTTCGCCATCGGAGTGGATGGTTCTGACCGCTTCAAAAGTGTAGTCGCGCAGATTGTCTTTTAGCGTGTAGGACGCGAGAAAAACCAGCACCGCTGCCTTTTCTCCGTCCGAGCCCATGCCGCGCACCACCCGCATCACCGACTGAAACTGATCCGCGTTGAGATTCCCGATCGGCACCAACTCGCGGATGTACACATGCTTCGTTCCATCGCTATGAATCTTGGCGATCTCGGCGAGAACCGCATTGGCTCCGCCCTGCTTCAAGATCCGGCGCACCCGTTCCGGCGCATCGATGCCGGATTCGCGCAGCAGATCTGGAAGCGCGGCCCGCAGCCAAGCCTGCGCGTCCGCATCGAATGGCTTTTCGCGGCCATCGACCAGATAGCGGCGCACGACCTGGCCCGAAGCGCCCGGCATAACTTGATACCGGCGCCCTGAAAACCCATAGGATTCTTCGTAGCTGAAGTAACCGTCGGAGGACATCGATTTCACGTCGGTTTCATCGTCGTTGAAATGAACGTCGCCCTGAATCCGCATCTCGCGGTGATGAAGTCCGTCGGTGGTGCGCCAAGTGGTGGTGTGGTTGCTGTGCTCAGACCAGGATGACTGTGGTGCGGCTGGAGCCGGAGGCGCGGGCGGAGCCGGAGCAGCCTCGGGAACTGGAGCGGCTTCTGGAATTGGAGCTGCGGGAGGCGAAGGAGGTTCGGAGCCCATCGGATTCGCGGGCGGAGCCGGAGCAGCTTTGGGAACCGGAGCGGCTTCTGGAACTGGAACTTCGGGCACTGAAGGAGGTTCGGGCGGCGCGGGAGGCTGATCGAAGAACGAGTCCGGCTCTACGGCCGCAAACGCAACGATGCCCGGCGCCCTTACCGCGAAGCAAGCCAGTGCGATCAGCGCGGCCACGATCATCAGTAACCGGGCTTTCAACAACCGCGTCCCTTTGTGGCGAGTTTTATCGAGCAACATTTCAATTCTCCTGGTGAGGTGCGAGCGCTCCTCGGTAGCTGCCGCCGCGACGATGGACGACCGAACGCCGCCAGCGATCTCCACCACGCGCGTGAGACAGGAAGCGTATGGACGAGCTTGCCCGGTTTGCTCGACAACAAAGTCATCGCAGGCGATTTCGCGCTCCAGATCGATGCGCCGGGTGATCCAACGCACCACAGGATGCAGAGCGAACAACGCTTCTATACTCCGTTCGAGGAGGAGCGCAATATCGTCCCGCCGCAGAAGATGCGCGGTCTCATGGAGGCGAATCTGCTCGAGTTCTTCGTCGTCAAGCTCCGTGAGAAGGCGTTCGGGCAGCAGGATCGCAGGTCCGAACAAGCCCGCGGCCATCGGCGAAGCGATATCGGGGGAGATCAGCGCCCGCACCGGCCAGCTTCGCAGTTTCTCAGCGACCATGGCGCGTCCCTTCCGGCGTTCCAGGACTATGTAACTCGCGCTCAGGCGGCATAGCATGAGCGCGGCCGTGATTCCCCAGGCGGCGAAAACAAATGCAGGCCAGGAAACCGCACTAAACTCCAGGGGGAATGTTGGCCGGCGCGAGGCTGGCGGGGTTTCCTTAGAAAGCGCTGCGGAAACGGGCGTGACTTCCATTTCCTCCGCGTGGATGAACTGCGTTTGCGCAGGCGCGGCCAGCGTAGCTGGAACAGATACGAGCCCGGCCGGACGCGGCAGATAAAACACCGGCAGCGCCACGACCATCAGCAAAGTAGTCCACCAGATGGCGTAGCGCGTCGCAGCGTTGAGCGCGCGGCGAGGGGCGATCGACAGGGCGATCCATACCGCTGCCGCTAACGCTGCTCCTAAGATTCCGCCATTAATCAACGCGGCCAGGATCGTGTTCATGCTTCGGCCTCCTCAATCTTCTTCCGCAGCCGGCGCAGCTCTGCTGCATCGACTTTTTTTCCATCCAGCAGATTGAGCATCAGCAGCTCCGGGGAGTTTTCAAAAAAACGGCGAACCAGATGCGTGACGGCGCTTTCGCGCGCCTGTTCGCGGCCCACCAGCGGATGATAGACAAACGCGCGCCCGTCTTTGGTGTGGCGCACGAAGCCCTTCGTTTCGAGGATGCGGAGCGTGGTCAGGACGGTGGAATACGCGAGCGCCGGATTCTGCGGGAGCGCGTCGGCAACGTCCGATACGGTCGCTTGGCCCTTCTCCCATAGCACGTCCATCAACCGCAACTCCGCGTCCGTCAAATTCGGAGATTTCTTTCTAGCCACGCCAGCCTCGCTCTAACACTTAAAGAATTAATAGTTCAACTATACGCGACTCCGCCGGACCTGTCAATTAAAACGTTAATAGTTAGCGGGCGCTCTATTTCTTGGCCGATAAAACACTGTATGCGCCGAGCATCACTTTCGCGGGCGCCTGCTTGACGGCGACCGAAAAAGAAACCGGATCGCTTGACGTTCGCACCCACACGGTTTGGGGCGCGCCTTTTGCGAACTGAATTTCGACCGGCACCTCCGCCGAAAAATCGTTGGCGACGCCGGTTTGGGTGAGCGTTCCCGAAACCCGCAACCCCTTAATACTGCTTTGCAGCTTCAGTTTCGGAACACCGGTCGCGTACACCCAGTTGTCGAAAAACGCATCCATGGTATCGGCTGGTGTGCGCGGCGGAAGGAACGAGGCCGCCAGCGCGCGAAACTGCTCCGTGGTAACCACCCGGAATTCATAGCGTCGGCGCAGCTCGGCGAGCATCTTCAGGAACCGGTCGTCGCCCAGCCGGCGGCGCAGCATATGCATGATCCACGCGCCCTTCTCGTACGTGATCGCCCGCCACGCGTCCGGCATATCGGACGATTCCAGGCGGATGCCCCACACAATCGGACCCGCCGACTCCAGAGTCCGGCCGTCTTCGTCCTTCAAAAGAAGACGGGCGCGGAAATCGTCGAGCACGGCATCCACCGCCCTGGCTCCGTTCTTTTTTTCCAGCCACAGGAGCGCCGAGTAATTCGCCAGCGCTTCCATGAGCCACTCATCCTGATAGCCGGAGATAATCACCACGTTTCCCCACCACTGGTGCGCCACTTCATGCGCCACCATCAAGTCGGAAAAAAAGACCTGCTGATTTTCTCCGCGCACTGCCGCGGGGCGCGACGAAGGATCCAGATACGAGATCGTCGACAAGTACACCAAGCCCGGAAAACCTTGTCCGAACGTTCCCGGAATCGGCGCGACCGTCAAAGTCTTGAGCGCGGGCGGGCCAAAGAGGCTCGAGAAAAATTCGAGCGACGACGAAACGTTGTTCGAAACCGCGTGTAAACGCGCCAGAGGATCGGGCGGCGAGGGGGGAATCGGCGCCTGGAGCGAGTCTCTGCGCTGGGGCGTGAGAGTACGCGTGGGGTCCGCTTGTACGACGCCGGGTTTAGGCTGGAGCGCAACTTCCAGTCCTCGATTCCCATAGATCTCGACGTCGAATCCTGGAACCGAGCCGACGATTCGCTCATAGTTGCCCAGATTGAAGCCCGCAAAACGAATGGGCACGGAGCAGCGGCGGCGGGTGATGCGCGTCTCCCCGTCCGTCCGATCGTCCACCACTTCGCCGGTAGTTACCAGCGTCAGCTTTTTGGGATACCGAAACGTCAAATCGTAAGTCGAAAATTCCGGAGAGCTGCGCGGATACCAAGTGGACCTTGAGCCGACGAAATACACGTCATTGCCAGCCGAGGAAATGACGTCGCCTTCATGCTCGAACGAAACTTCGTGTTCGCTCGCTGGAAGAAGCGGATCGGGCGTCACCACCAGGAGCGCGGTATCGTCGTTGCCGCGAAGCGCGTGTTCACGCACGGAATCGCCCGCGAATAGCTCGGCGGGGGCTCCGTCGACGCGCACCGAAGTCACTTTCATCCGGCCTGCGATTTCGAAGGGAAAGCATCGGAGGGCCGTCTTTCCGACGCGCAGCTTGATGGTGGTCGAAGCCTTCATATGCAGGTTGGCGTCGAGGCCCGCACTGATGGAAAAATGGGTCAGCGCGAAGCCCGGCTCGATCCGCTTGGCCGCCCCAGTGCGGACATTGCGGTCCATAAAGCTGGTCCACAGGTTGTAGCGCAACCGTCCGCCGTGATCCATCAGTTGACCCGCGACGATCTGCTCGCGGGCGCGGGGATCGTACAAGACGTCGAAATTGCCTTTTTCACGGCCCGCCAGTCCAAGAAACGCAAATCCAGTTTTTTTAGGATCGGGCGAAAACAGATCGTCGACCATGCGCAGCTCGAATCCTTCACGGATGTTCGCGAGCGCGGGCGACCATTTCTCAGCCATCAACGCGCCGACCTCAGGAACCTTCTTGCTGCCGCCCTCTTTCTCGACGCGGTCGTGCAGCAGCGCGCCAGTCCCATCGGTGAAGACCATCATCGCCGCGATGATATGCTCGTCCAGATTCGGCGATTGCGTAAACTTCGCCAGCGATTGCCGCTCTCCGCGGGTCGGAGGCAACAGGATCACTTCGCCATCCCCGCCTTCGACGTCGGTGGTGAACACCGCGGAAATCCTCTGCCCGGCGGCAGGCTTGGAAAAAATCAGATAGCCGTCTGTCAGGTAGACGCGAATATCGTCCTTGCGGAAACTCAGGTCGCGCACGCGATAGCACTCTTGGGGATCGAGACCCGCTTCGTGAATCGAGCGCGCCAGTTCCGATGCTGTGGGTCCCGACGCGCGCACTACGGCCGCGGCGCAGAACAACGTTAAGACAAGATCGCGAAACACCTTGTTCCTAGTGTAAGGCCGAAGGCATTAAGCTATAGCCTATGACCCGTCGCAAGTTTGTGCCGGCCCTGGCAGCCGGAGGATCGCTCCTTTCGAGCGCCCAGACCAAGGCGCCTTCCATCTACGAAATCCGGACCATTCATCTGCGCAACACGGCCGACAATCAACGCGCCCGTCTCACTGATTTTCTGCAACACGCGGCGGCGCCCGCCTTCGCGCGAGCCGGCATCGCTCCCTGCGCCTATTTTGCCAGCATGATCGCGGAGGAGACTCCCTTCGTGATGACCATCGCGACCTACGCGTCACTCGCCGCGATGGAGCAGCAACGCGCGAAATTGTCGGCGGACGCCGAGTATAAGAAGGTGCTCGCCGCCTACAACGCCCAGCCCGGATTGAACTACGAAAGAATCGACAGCATGTTGGGGCGAGCCTTCGCGGGGTTCCCTGAAATGATTGTTCCCGCCGATACCGCGGGCCGCTCCGGCCGCATCTTTGAATTGCGCCGCTACGAATCGAACAATGCGACCACGCTGGCGAGCAAGATAAAAATGTTCGAATCGGGCGAGATCGCGATCTTCCAGCGTCTGGGCATGCGGCCCGTGTTCTTCGCCGAAACGATTGTCGGCGCGCGCATGCCAAATCTGGTTTACATGCTGAGCTACGACGATCTCGCTGCGCGGGAAAAGCTCTGGAAGGCCTTTGGAGCAGATCCGGAATGGCAGAAAATTCGCGTCATCCCGGGCAACACGGACGCCGAAATTGTTTCCAACATCAGTAATTCCCTGCTCCAGCCGCTGCCCTTTTCTCCGGTTCGCTGAATGGATGCGAGCGTATCATTATCGAGTGCCATCGAATCGCTGGCAGGCTCGCTGCTCATCGCTTTACTGATCGGCGGGCAGCGCGAGGCCGCGCACCGCGAAACCGGTCATGAGATCACCGGCGCCGCCACTCCTCCGGGTCTTCGCGATTTCCTGATCATCGCCCTGGCCGGCGGAGTTTGCGGTCTGCTGGGAATCCCCTGGCTCGCCGCGCCCGTACTTATCTCGATTACCGCACTGCTCGCGGTATTCCATTATGAAGATCGCCTGGAGCGGCGCGGAATCACCACGGAACTCGCGGGCGTGGCTACCTTCGCGCTGTCCTATCTGGCTGCAGCCCCAACTCCCTCCTTCGCCGAGCCGGTCGCGATCGCCATCACCCTCATCGTTGTCGTGTTTCTCGAAACCAAGCATTACATCGAGAAGTTGTTGCGCGAAACCATCTCGATAACCGAGTTTAATGGCACGCTGGCGTTCGTCGGCGTCGTCGTGGTGATTTACCCTCTTCTGCCGGTCGGCGCGTATGGGCCCTACGCGTTTTTCGATCCCCGCCAAGTGTGGAAATTCGTCATTCTGATCTCCTCGATTTCCTACCTCGGCTATTTCATGGAAAAATTCCTGGGCGAGGAAAAGGGACTCTTCTACACCAGCGTGCTGGGCGGTTTGGCGTCGACCACCGCGGCCACACTCTTGTTCGCCCGCGAAAGCAAGGAGCATCCGCAGGACACCTTCGGCCTATGGCGAGCCTTCGTTATCGCGAACACCGTGCAATTCCCCCGCACCTTCCTGATTGTGATCGCGGTGAGTCCCGATCTGGCCCGCGTATGTGTCTGGCCGCTGGCCGCGATGCTTCTCACCGGAATCTTGGTCGCGGAAATACTGCGCCGCATGCCCCATAAACGCATCGAGCCCGTGCCGATGCAGACCGGAAACCCCTTCCGCATTGTGCCCGCGTTGCGCTTCGGAGCGATGTTCGCCGGGGTCGTGTTTCTGGCGAAATGGGCCGCCGCAACCTTCGGCACGGGCGCATTCTATTGGACCAGTCTGCTGGGCGGCCTGGTCGACGTATCCACAGTGATCGCCCCCGCGGCGGAGTTATTAAAGAGCAACAACATGACCGTAGCGACCGCGGAAATCGCCGTCCTCCTGGCATTGGCGGCAAACGCCGTACAAAAAATCCTGATAGCGGCCACGTCCGGAACGCGGGAATTCGCACTACGGGTGACCGCAGTATTCGTGCTTTGGGCCGCAGTCGGAGCCGGAGCCTGGTTTATTTGCCCGAAGATTTGACCAATCCCGATCCCTACGCTAGGATAGGTGTGCGGGGTGGAGCAGTCTGGTAGCTCGTTGGGCTCATAACGTACCGAATGCTGGCAACTAGTTGAAACCAAAGGCACGAGTGGCAACTCAAGTTAGCCTAAATAACCCTCGGTAACGCTTAATGGGAGTCTAAAGGGAGTGTAAAATCTGGTCATCACGTGGGCCATTTCTACGTTCTTCTGGTCCCCCTCCTCACTGGCTCCACGGAGCGTCTGGCTAAGAACTATCTGGTCATCCTCTGACCAGCACCCCCACTGAAAACCCCGTAGATACGTCCTCTTGGCATCGGAGCACGTCCGGACGCTATCAAGACCCATAATGAACCGGTTTGCTGGGAGTGAAGATCCCTTTGGAATGCCGCTCCGTGGGGATTCTTCGGACGACTTGGACACCAGCACTGCACCCAACCGTAACACCCCGATATGGTCAGCACCTGGATTGTGAGCAGGGGTGCTAGACGAGCGAAGAGGACCAGCACCCCAGAGTGAACACAGCGCTAGCCGTTATGGGGGTTTGTGGAACTCAGAAGCGAGCGCGGTGTAGACGATGTGAAGGAGGGAGATTAAACCCGCAATCTGAACTATGTCGGGTACGGTCAGTTCAAGTACAACACGAAGGCGACGGATAAACTTCTGAATCCTCGCCAAGTTCCGATCTAAGCGATTCAAGTGAGCATATGGAAATAGCTGCCAAGCCTCTCAACGCTTCACATTTTTAAACCGACCCTTCATCCGCGGCGTGCCGGTTCTAAGCGGCGGTAACGGGCACCAGATGAAGAGAATGTGAAAGGACCTCGGATGCAGCGCGGACTCCTTCCTTTCAACGGAGTCGCTTTTATTATCCGCCCACGATTTTTCAACGTCAAGAGGACCTGTGAGCTTGTTGTATGTTTTAGAGATGCCAATTCAGAAATGGGACTATTTGGTCGAGACGCACGACAGCGGAGAGAAACCGGGTTTGCAGGAGAAACTGGATGACTGGGGCGAGCACGGTTGGGAACTTGCAAGTTTTACAGCCGAAACTCAGGACAGGCTTGCAACGATTATCTTGAAGCGACCGAAAGAATAGGCACCAAAATCGGCCTAGCTACGACAACGGCGCGTCCTGCGTCTCGCGCAGGGCTTGCATCTTCGAGGGTTGCTGGAATTGGCTTTGGCGATCTCTTTGCCGAACCAACGGAGGATATCCCAGCCGTGCTCACGAATCGCTTCTGCAGCCGCGTTCTGAAACGGCGTGTTTACTGGTCTCCGAGTCCTATCGAGTATCTCTCTCGGAATTCGGATTAAAACAGGAGTCTGCATTTGTGTTTTGCCTCGGCTCCATTATGGCACGGACTCAGGATAGAATCGAAGCATGGAGACACCTTTCATCGTTTACCGAATGCAGGGCTGGCCGGGGAAATTCGGCATCTGGGTGTTCGACTTAGAAAACCAGCCGGGCATATCATCGCATCCCGGCGCGTTTACCGACGCAGAAATGCGGCGACACTTGGCCATGGAGGAAATTCCGGCACACCAGATCGAAATCAAGATGCGGAAAGCACAGGAAGCTCCTGAGATTAACGCCCCACCGTATATAGTAGCCTAACGCATAAATCTCTTTATGAACCATGACGAAACGTCACATGAAGAGAGCTTACAGGCTAGCATCGTAGGCTACGGCTTGCATCTGAGATTTCCGAGAAGTTGGCAGCCGTGATGCGTTGACATGGGCGATATCGAAATTCGGCATCCTAACCTCCTGGCTCTGCTATATTCAGTTTACCATGCAAAGTACTTCCGGTGGTAAAATCAAGCTATGACGGTCCACAAACAGCAGCAGATTTTCCAGAAGTGGGTGCAAGCTGGCAGGCCGCTGTGCGGTCATCAATTCACTGAGGAACTGGACCATCCGGGTGAAAACCGAATCATAATCTGCAGGCATTGCGGCAGGGACGCCGATACGCCCATCACGATAGACGCTATCCCTGTAGTCGAGCGGTAGCGGCGCAGCGACTATGAAAGCTATGACAGTCACGCTGAGTGAACGCTACGACCATTTCAACGCGCTGGCTTTCGGGAGTTGGCTACGCTCATCCAAGGATGTCGAGATTAGGTTCGTAGAATCATCCGAGATGGTCAATCCACTTAGCAGAGGCGAGTTCACGGCAACGTATGAAGACAATGCATTAGGAGATGTCGTCGCATCGTACAACTTTCGCATATTGGTAAATTCAAATACCCCTCCTGGAGACATCAACTCAGTGCTCCTTCATGAGATGATTCATTCAGAAATAGCCCAACAACTTCACACCGAAGAGGCTCACAACAAGGATATGGATAACCACAGTCCTAGATTCGAGAAACGGGCTGCTGAGATTGAAAAACTAACAGGCGAAAAAATCGTCATGCCTGATGTTGTTGCGAGAGAACTTCATGCGGTCTTTACACGCGCAGGAAAGGCTCAGGAGGGCCGGAAAGCATAAAAATTCTCTCATGCACCCGTTTTGGGTCCGCAAGTGCTTGAAACTTGAAAGTTTCTGCTTTCGCGAGTGAAGGTGTAAGCGTGCACGCCACCCCTGAGACTCCGTCCGTGGGACGACGCGCAGCGCGGCGGGAAACCGAACCTGCAACCTACTGATTAAGAGTCGCAAAAAATGGCATTATTACAGCTTGCGACCAAGTGCTATGAACGGCTGTACAGTGTTGACACTGAATGAGATGCTATTGCTATCTGTTGTTTCCTCGTGAGATGAGATACCCCTGAAATTCAGGAAGAGTCCCACCAAATTCCACACCAACTTTTTCAGACATCCCCGTCTAGCAGCTTTCTGTTTGTTCGCTCTCGGGTATGATTGAAATTGTGTTCGCGGAGGGAAAGGGAAATATGAGTCGCGATCTCAAGCCGTATGCATACATGTGGTCCAGAGATGGGAGCGCTGAAGCGATGTCGGGTCCTGCCACGGGCTATAAAGTTGACCTCGGGGAAACAAAAATCCAGATCAACAATTCCAGCACGCCTGACAGGCCAGACTGGTATTACCGGATCGAGGATAAGAACGGCGAGGTGTGCTGCAATCAACATTTCGCTACCGAGTACGAAGCTCTAGAATCGGCTGAGAAATGCAAGCGTGGAACCAGACCAAGCCTACGGCATTTTCGCTTGACCGGTGACGGCTATGAAGCGTACACGGTCGATGGTTTAACATCCGACGTTGAGGTCACCATTAGCGAGCTAAATCCCAACGATTGGCGATTTAGGGTTAGCAAGGAAGGTCTGTATGGGCAGTGGACCAGTTCCTGTCCGACGAAAGAAGACGCTCTAGCGTCCTACCTCCGCTTTGCCGACTAAGCGCGTTATTCAGTTGTCAAAAATGGGTCCGTCGCGTATTTCTGCATCAACGCTCACGCCATTATCGTAGCTGCGATGGCACACTGTGCGCCTAGCTAGGCGTGCATCGTGCTATCAAGAACATTCTTGATCGTGCTCGGGTGCCACTTTCCGCCCGTCCGTTTGGTGTTGACGCCTGCGTCGTTCAACTGTCCAGCGATCCCCGCCAATGAAACACCGGCTGCCCGTAGTTGCTTGACGCGGGATACGATGGCCTGTTCCTCTGGAATCATTACGAGGGCGACGCCTTGGCGCCGAAAACCAAAAGGTTCATGGTTGAATACCTGCAAATGACGCTTCTTATGCGACAGAGCAGCGCTCGTGCGCTCCGCTATCAGGTTGCGTTCGAACTCCGCGAAGCCTGCCAGCATCGTAAGCATCATCCTGCCCATTGCAGAGCCACTGCTGATTGCGGCTCCGTTGAAATCGATCAGATGCAATGCAACGCCGTCCTTATCCCAAAGGCGTGTCTGCCGTAACGCATCCTCTGCGTCTCGAAACAGCCGATCCAACTTCAATGTGACCACGTGGGTAACGTCGCGCTTTACGGCTGCTAGCAACTGGATACCGGCAGGACGCTCGGACAGTGGCACGCTACCGCTTACTGCGCTCTCGCATAGTACATTGACCAGAGATAGGCCAGCGACCGTACAGTAAGCGCGTAAACGCTCCTCTTGAGCTTCCAGAGACACACCATGATCGGACTGCTGCACGGTGGATACCCGTATGTACCCAATCGCCAGCGTGGAAGAACCGCTATTCCGTTTCATCGATATTCACTCCACAAATCATTGTTTTTGGCGTACAAGCACGGACGTGGGTGTATTTTGACAATCGAACGTTTACGCATGTGCCGTCAAAACCACCGAATCGCACACCCTGCAAACATCCATCACGAACTCACCAGCGATTAAGATCGTTCGATAGTCCTTGGCGTTGCCTTCAGTTCGACATAGACCACACGTGGTGAGCGCAGCACACGCGTCACAGTGTCTCTGCTCCTGACCTGTGGCAGCGTCATGCCACGTGTTGAGTGAGCTTAGCGGTGCTATTTCGTAGCAACGCGTGCAACAAGCCGTTTGTTCGTAGCTCGCTGCGTTCAAGTCAGACTGAGTGTTACCTAGGTTCATATGATAGCGTCACTCCTTTGTGTCGTTGTGCAATCATGCAGGCTATTTCATCGGAAGTCAACACACATATTCTAGTTGTGTCATCAAGGTAGGGGAAGTGTTAGCGATCCTAGGTTAATCGATGACGGTGGGGCGCGGAAACATATTATGGCGACGCGTGGCGTGCTCTCAAGTTTCTTGCGTTTTGCAGACCTGAGCGCACACTATGCGATTCGGTGGCTGGTTCACCCCGGTGGTAGAATACCGCCATGGACGGCACGGGCGGTACTCCTTCAGCGCCAGAACCACAAAGAGGCGAAGACCTCATTCCAAGCGAGGATAGTATTCCTTGGAAGGTGCGACTCGGACCTGCTGGAGTCCGAATTGCCAAGGGTGTCTCGGTTGTTGCGCTTCTTGGCTCTGCATGGGGACTCTTTACGGAGTTCACCCAATTGCGAGGCTGGGTGGATCTACTTGTTTCGCGGGTCGTTCTTGCTTCCTTCTGGATCGTCTTATTTGCAGCCGCTTGGATACTTACACTCGGAAGAAGCAAAAGGAGTGTGCTACTTTTGCGGACCTTAGCGGCACTCGTATTGTCGTTCGTAGTATGGGCTCTTGACGCACGGGCTCCAAAACCTCACACTGAGAAAGAGGTAAAGAACGTTATGCCCAAGCCCGATGTATTGCCCGCACCTGGACCGGCTATCGTTCCGACTCCCACTCCGATTCCGTCCACTCCAAGTAATAAGGAACCTAAGGTTGGAGCATTGTCACCCTGTCCCGAACCATTGAACTGGACTCAATCCCCGCTTGGTATCGGACCGCCCTACTCTCGGCTAGTAACCGTGAAGCTGGCGGGGTCGAAAAGTTTCAGAATGTACACAGATCCAGGCCTTGACGAACTTCCAGAGTCGACGGATTCCACGTTACGCTTAAGTACGAGCGGTACGGGATCACCGATCACGACGACTTTTATCAACTTGCCACCCGAAAGCCTAAGATCTTCGATCTCCATCAGGCTAAAATCTCTATACAAAGTCTCTGTCGTTTGCATCAATAGAGAACCGGAAGCGGATCTTGGCGCAATCTCTCCAGCATCCGCGCCGAAGGTGCAAGGTGATCTCCTTATTGCTGCCTCCCTCATCTCTCCCTCTGATCCAGCAATAGTAGGCGAGAACAATTCGGACAGTGTGGCAGAAGGGATTAGTTGGCAACTCGTGATGTTTCGAACGACAGATCTGGCAGTGTTCTCCTACGTAACAACGAACATGGGCTACATCAAAGGTCACTCAAAAGGAGCACCTCACGCGATGCAGCTTAACTCGTTGCCCCACGCACCAGCGTGGGGCGTGGAGATACCCGGAGGGGGTCAGATAATAGACGGTGATAATGTAATCGGTACGCTTTCTGTTGATTGTGCCTTATGCAAAGGGATTACGCTAGTCGTGAGTTTTATTTGGGGTAAGAGTGGATGGTTTTATCAAACCCCGAACGGGAACGGAAGGTTGCTCGTTCCGAAGGAGATGACCAAGGCCGGTATTACTCGTTTCATCGAATTTTTGAATGATACGAGCCCCATTGCAGAGCGCAGGTTTATTCAGTAACTCCAAGTACGGCAAACCGACTAGCGGGCCGATCACCCTCTCTTGAGCTGCCCAAACGCCCGAGGGTTGAGGAACTGCGGTCGGTGTTCCCTTCAACTGCCGTAACACTCGTAAAGATCCCCTACGGGGAGTGGTATACCGTCGACGGGGTTTTGGACATCACGTACGCACCCAACAGCGGAACGAAATAAGCTCCAGCCCATGAGCATGCTATTGATTCTAAAACACATAGTAGATTTGGAAGCTTTAAATTAGGTGGGTCATGCTACAATTGGCTTATAGGGCAAAATGTCGGCATCCGCACACACCTACGGCGTTGTGAGCACTAAGCTCAGCCTTAAGGTAGCACGGGGTGTACAGGGAAGTCAAGCGGCAGAAAACCTCCGAGTCTGCCGTCAAAATCAATCGGAGTGAAAGGTATTATATGCAAGAAGATACAAACCAACCGGTGGTGGTTCAACCGGCTGAGCCGGAATTTACACCGGTGCAAAAAGAATATATCGAGGGACTGATGCAGGAACGCTTAGCGCGGCAAGCCGCTAACCACAACAGCGATTTGGAAAACGTTAGAGCGGAAGCAAGACGTCAAGTCGGCCTCCAGAGTCATTCAACGGCAGAACATTATGTAGAGCACGAGCGCAACCAAGCAGCTCGCAAAGCGGCTACACGGGCTGGCCTCAGTACCCTGTTTGGTCCAACCTCAGATGCAAATAAGGCTACAGCGCTCTATAAGAGCGATAAAGCCCTGTACGACGCCCTGAGGGCTGAAGCCGTAAAGCTTGGCTTGCTTCCTAAGTAGTTAAGTTTCTCCGTCCCTCATGGGGAACCTCGGACGCGGAGGATGCGCGTTGCATTGTTGTAGTTAGTCATTTGAACTCCTTTTGGGCTGCTGGTAAGTGCAAGCGAAAGCGGACCACTCCAGCAGTCCTTTTTTTGGGCGAGGAATCGCCTCGTGTATTTTATGACCTCGTGGGCACTAGCGGAGAAGCCTCTGGGCAAGTCATTGTTCAGGGACCATGTACGTTCCCGGTGAAAGGGTAGCAGTTACAGGATGTCTGATCCTTAAACTGTTAGGTGACAGCAGCATCCTTATGTGGATGTCAGGCTACACCGTGAAGAACGGTGGCTCTGCTATAGCTGTCAGAGAGGTGAGCGCAAGGACACGTTAAGATCCGGACATTAGCAGAGAACCTGCTATACACCGTGGGGGCGTTCAGATTCGGCCCGACGCTGTAGCAGCTAAAAACGAATGCTACTCCGTGGCTCCATACCTTGAGTGGTTAAGGTGTAAGCGCAGCATCTCTACGGTTATGAGATGCTGTGTCCACTCACCACCCTTGAGCATAGGAGCTACAACGTAGTTATCAAAGGACAAAGGACAAAGGATAAAGGTTATTTACTTATGAAAGATAAGAGAGAGATCAACAGTTAGTGACTCATAGGTTCCTGAGGGTAGTAGTTCCACCCCAACCTTCACAGGTCACTAGCACTAAGCAGGCGCCAGTACTGCCGATTCCCACCAATAAGGTGAAGACCTATCCACCAGTTCAAATGCTATCTGAACTTCTGTATCAGATAACTCGGGAATGTGGTCGAGATGAATACGCCAATGAGTCGCGTGTCTCGTTCTACTCACGATTAGAACCTGTGGATATTTGGTTCAACAGGAGAGGCAGAAAGTTTAAGTCTCGTATAGAGTTCTCCCCAAGGAAGGTGGTTGAGATAGCGAGGAGCAGAGGACCCCTTACACCACCGCTCCGCTCACCTGCACCCGAGATATTCCAATATGCCGCAGCAGCCTAGCTCACAGCTGCCGCCCAGGAAGGAGCAGCGAGGCGTGCTCTACCAGTTGCGCCTATCGCCCCTACCTCTGGCAGCACCTAAAGGAGAGTCCCTAGCTAGGCGTAAGCAGAAGCGCGACGCTCGAAAGCTACGAAGGCGAGTACGTCGCCAGATTGCAAGGGCTGAGGAGTTTGCCGTGCAGCGCTCAGCATTAATTAAGGCGCAGGCAGCGTTGTTGGCAACTCTCGAAGCGGAGAACAGCAAGATGATCGAAAAGCGGGAGGAAGATGAGAATCATAAATAATGGCTGTAGCCGGAGTCAGAACTGCGGAGTTCACGAGCAAGTATGCAAGAGTTTGGTGGTTGTAAAGGACGGCGTGGTTCAGCCGGACATGGAGCGCCAATTCACAAGGGCACTGATACAGGCTTACGAATCGGCAGAGCGTACTGCGACTTTCTACGGTCGGGATGTCGCGGTCGTCGAGCTTATGCCGCAACCTAGGACTAACTGGGCTTCGATGGCGATGGCGGCATAGTCGTCAATGGCACAGTCTGCGCTGGCTTAGGTTTGGGAGGTTTGAGTTAGCGCAGCCGGGATGGAAAGGAGAGAACATTAAATGAAGAAAACAGATAATAAAGAACAGTTAGCTAAGCTATTGCGTGCGCCAGTAACGAGAGAGGTACTCAACTCGGAGGATCAAACTAACCCTCAACCAGTGAGAGGTCCCTCTTATTGTGGAGGTGGTTTGAAGAGACGGAAGCCGATCACCGCCTATAAATTAAGATCAGGTGTCTAGACCTACGACCTCATGGATCTATGGCGAGGCAGCCGTTATTCCAATGCAGTGATGGTCACTTTGTCCGCACCGATGGCCTGCTGTTCGCTGTAGGCCGTCCAGGGATCGTCTAAAGGTACAGTAGTCGGGGGATAGGGTGGTTTTGTTTAGACGGCGTGGAGCCTCGGTAGCCAGGGTAACCACGCGAAAAAGTTGCTCCAAAACCTGTTTTTCGACGCTTGCCCCTCCGTTTTAACCCGGTTTGAGCGGTTTTCAATGACTTCTCCCCTGTTTTTCCTCAGAACAAGCAACTTACAAGCCTTTAACCGGAGCTTCCTCCTCACTTCCGCCCTCAGCCGATCTATTCAACGCCGGTAGTACGATTAGCGCAGCCTAGCAACGCTCAAGCCATGCACTGATTGAAGAATCACCAACTTCCACCCGGCAGCGATTGTAAGGGTTGTATGCCCTCCCAGAGTGGAAATTAGGCCACTTTCGTACTTCCGCCCATATACGGCTAACGCAGGCTGTGCTATCCATCGCGTTGAAGGCGGGTTCGGTCAATGTTTGACCACTAGGGCCGTCTGAGATAATTGGGTTTTGATCGCCTGATCGGGCGTTTCCAGCCGGTTTCAGCTTCGGCAGTCCTTGCCGAGACTACATAGAAGAGTACCGCGAATTTCCCCCTGGTCCTCACTACGCGTGTTCCCTCACCGGAACCGCAGAGTGAGGGCCTTTTTTATTGATAGGAAAGTCGGCCATCCGACTATTCGAAATGAACAGGAGAAGGATATGAATGTATTTGAACCGCTGCTTACTACGCAGCAGGCCGCGACGTTGTTAGCGGTGCATCCCAAGACTTTGCAAAAGTTAGCGCGGGATGAGAAGCTACCCGGCATCAGGATCGGGGACTTATGGCGATTCAGAGCCAGCGATTTAGACGCATGGCTCCGCAAAGAGCCTAATTAATTCAGGGTCGATTTTGCGCACGGGTGGTATATAATCATGTCGCCACTCGTGCCGCAACTCGAAAGGACATTCGATGTTTACGCGCACGCGATACCAAGACGGAAGCCTATCGCTTAAAGCGAGGGAGAAAGGGGGGCAGGTGTGGGAACTTCGTTACTACGAGGCCGGTAAACGCAAGACGGTAACGGTAGGAACGAAGAAAGAGTACGCTACCGAATCTGCCGTTAGGAAATCGGGGAAGATGCAGGCTTTACTTTTGTCAATCAACTCTGATAATCCATCCGGACGAGCAGATCTGCTATTTGGGGCGGTCGTCGCAAGATACGAAAAGCAGGAAATGCCAGAGCGGTATTCAACCAGAGCGGCCTACAAGTCGAATCTGGAAGGGCACATCAAGCCGCGTTGGGATTCTGTGGGCCTGTCGGCGATCAAGCCGGTAGCGGTTGAGGACTGGTTGAACGGGATGGAGAAGGCGCCGAAGACTAAAGCGCACATTCGCGGCATTATGCACGTGATTTTCAATTGTGCCGTGCGGTGGCAGCTGATCGAGCGAAATCCGATTGACCACGTTCGATTGAAGGGAGGGGCAGCTCGATTGGGCCGGTCACGCATTTTGGAAGTGGCGGAGTTCAATCGGCTTGTATCCTGCTCCAAGGAGCCGTTTCGCAGCATGTTCCTGATCGCGGGATGTTTGGGACTGCGTTGTAGCGAAATCGTCGGCTTGCAGTGGTCCGACTTTGATTTTGAGCGGAGCACACTGCTTTTGCAGCGTGGAATCGTACACGGGCGGATTGGGCCGGTAAAGACGCAGGCCAGTAGGGGGGCCATGCCGATTGATCCGGTGCTAGCAGCCGTCCTTTCGGAGCATCGGAAGGTCTGTTTTCCGACAGCCGAGGGGTGGTTGTTCGCTAATCCAGTTACGGGCAGACCGTTTCATCAGGAAGAAATTCAGAAGCGGCACATTCAGAAGGCAGCAGAATCGGCAAAGATCAAGGGCAGAATCGGCTGGCATTCGTTCCGGCATTCCTACCGAAGCTGGTTGGATCAGGTCGGGGCGTCTATGGCGGTGCAGAAGGACTTGATGAGGCATTCCTCGATTACGACCACCATGGACATCTATGGCGCGGTTGTGGGGGACGGCAACCGGCTAGCAAACAGCAATGTGGTGCAGATGCTGATGCCGAAAGTGAGCAGTTCCGTGGATCAGCTGAAGGCTGGCTGATTCAGCAAAAGGGAGTTTTTGGGAGTTTTTCCGGCATTTTCGCGGGGAGTTTGACGGGCTGTTAATCCTGCGCTACCATGATGTTGCGGGGTGGAGCAGTCTGGTAGCTCGTTGGGCTCATAACCCAAAGGTCGTTGGTTCAAATCCAGCCCCCGCAACCAAAGAATACGTAGTGAACATGCGGCGCCCCCAGTGGGCGCCGTTTTGCTTTCTGGATCGCAAGCCGTCGCCGTCACGGGGTTCGTGACGGGTTCCGACGCCGCTTTGGATCACTCCGCCCTTGACGCGCAGCGATGCGTATCGGGCACGTGCCGCGACGGCGGCAGCACGCGGCACGCCGACGGCGCGCACGCCACCCAGGCCGACGTCGCGTGGCTGCACAGCTTCGACGACAACTCGACGATCCATGCGGCCGCGATCACGCTGCACGACCGTCACCGCACACCATATCCACGATCGACACCGCGACCGGGCGGCCCCGCGATCCC
>DATHOJ010000081.1:0-2132 GCA_035485055.1 Bryobacteraceae bacterium | reverse complement strand
CGCGTGCCCAACGGATACGATCACGTGCTCGCCGGCATTCGCGCAGCGCGGCGGGCCGGCCTGTGGCCCCTGAAAGTGAACTGCGTGCTGATGCGCGGGTTCAACGAAGATCAGATTATTCCCTTCGGCATGTTCGCTCGCGAAGAGGGCGTGACCGTGCGCTTCATCGAATTCATGCCACTCGAAGAGGGACGCACCTGGGCCCCTTCCACCGTGGTCACGCTCGACGAAATTCTGGCGCGCATGGCCGAGTACCGCCCGCTGGTCGAGATACCCCACGCGCGCTCGGAAACGGCGCGGCGCTACCGCTTCGAAGATGGAGTCGGCGAGATCGGAATCATCGCGCCAGTGTCGCATCCCTTCTGCGGACATTGCAGCCGCATCCGCATCACCAGCGACGGGAAAATCCGCACCTGTCTTTTCTCCGTATGGGATCACGACCTGCACGCCGAGATGCGCCGCGGCGCGAGCGACGAAGAGCTCGCGGAGTTTATTCAGGGCGTCGTGCAGAAAAAAGAAGAGCGGCACCACATCGGCGAGCCGGACTTCGTCCCGGCTTCGCGAACCATGGTGCATATCGGGGGATAGCACTCGATCCGGATGAACATCAGCGTCGACGAACGCGCTCTCGAAATACTGTTCACCACCTATTGGTCTTCTTCCGGGTGGAAAAAGGTCTACCTAACTCCCCCGGACGATTTGGAGTATGCCAAGGCTGCAGGAGTCATGTTCGAGTCGCGGCGCATCGGCCATGATCAAGCAGTGAATTGGGCCCTGCACTCGCGCGGTCGAGTCCACAAAGCGCAGGTGGCCGATGCATTTCTCGCGAGTCTCTCGTCTCGCCGGCTGAATTGGCGTTCGGCTCTGGGAAGTTTTGCCGTATCCGTAAACCTCGTTGCCCACCATTGGTCTAAGGCTTCTGGCTCAGGATTTCGGTGCCCCACCTGCGGGGCTTATGAGGGTACTGACCATAAAGACCTGAACATTCTGAGTTTTGAGCGATTCAAATGGGGCGGAGTGCGGCACACAGATCCGCTATACATCGGCTTCGACCTGGAGCGGTTCTCGTGCGAAGAGGCTCCCGAGCCCACCGCCGTTGATCGTGCGATCATGAGGGAGATCCTTAACACGGCGCGTTCCCTGCCAACAGATGCTAAGTTGTCAAACCTCTCGAAGGCGCTCACAAACGTTTTTCCTTCAAACCTGAGCGAACGTCGCAACCTGATTGGAATACTCGGATACTGTGGCATCCTGCAGGTTCCATCTTTGCCTGGATTTATCCAGGGATTTCCTTCTGTTTCGGAGCGGCCGGAAGTTCCCTGGACTAAGAACGACTGGCCTTATCCCGTTCAGTGGTGGAACGGTTCGTGCGGCGTCTCTGAAGACGCGTCACATTTTTGGTTTCGCAAGCTATGACACAACGTGAACGGCGGCTAGCACCGAAGTCGATCAACGTCGGTATGAATCTTCTACTGATACTCGTTGCAACGCTCGCTGCGTCAGCGCAGGCTGATGGCAGAATCACCTATCTCGGCTTCGACGCCAACAACTACCCCGGCGACGCGAGTCTAAAAGCTCTGCATCAGACTTTCGCCTACACGGGATACTGGCTCAGCCCTCCGCCGGGCGAGAAGGCAAACAGCTGGCTCGGGCATCGGGCAGCGGTTGAGTCCGCAGGATTTGGATTTCTCGTGCTGTTCAACGGACGCCTTTACGCCGAATTAAAAACCGTCGCGAACGCGACTCGCATGGGCCAATCCGACGCCCGGGCGGCGGCGGCGGCGGCGCGGCGCGAGGGCTTTCCGCAAGCGACGATTATTTTTCTCGACCAGGAACAAGGTGGCCGCATGCTGCCCGAGCAGAAGGCTTATATCTATGCCTGGGTCGACGGCGTCATCGCAGCCGGATTCCGTGCCGGAATTTATTGTTCCGGCATCGTGGCAACCGATGACGGCAATGCCGTCACCGCCGAGGACATTCGCGAGCATGCCGGCAAACGCGAGATCGTTTACTGGGCCATCAACGATGCTTGCCCGCCCGCGCCGGGGTGCGCGTTTCCGGTGCATCCGCCGAGCCCCGCCGAAAGTGGAGTGAAGTTTGCCGAAGTCTGGCAGTTCGCGCAGTCTCCGCAG
>DATHOJ010000080.1:0-3169 GCA_035485055.1 Bryobacteraceae bacterium | reverse complement strand
GTCCCGTTTGGCAAGACGATCCTGCCCATCAACGAACTCCACGCCGGAGACATCGGAGCGGTCGCCATGCTGCGCGACACCCTCACCGGGGACACGCTGACCGACAAATCTTCCCAAGTCGCCTTCGCTCCCGTGAAGCTGAGCGAACCTTCCATAGCCTTTGCCGTCGAGGCCAAGAGCCGCAACGATGAAGACCGCATGGGCAACGCGCTCCACAAGTTACTCGAAGAGGACCTCTCGCTCCGCTTCTACCGCGATCCCCAGACCAAGGAATTCCTGATCGCCGGGACCGGTCAGCAGCATGTCGAAATCGCCGTCAGCCGCTTGAAAAAACGATACGCCGTCGATGTAGCATTGAAAGCTCCCAAGATTCCCTATCGCGAAACCATCCGCGGCACGGCCGACGTGCAGGGCCGTCACAAGAAACAAACCGGCGGTCACGGCCAGTTCGGCGATTGCTGGATCCGCATGGAACCCCTGCCGCGCGGGGCCAAGTTCGAGTTCGTCAATGACATATTCGGCGGATCGATTCCCAAAAACTATATCCCGGCCGTGGAAAAAGGGATAATCGAAACCGCCGAACGAGGGTTCCTCGCCGGTTTCCCGATGGTCGATTTCAGAGTCACGGTTTACGACGGGTCCTATCACGACGTCGATTCATCCGAGTTGGCGTTCAAGCTCGCGGCGCGCAAAGCATTCCGCAACGCCATGCAAACCGCCAAACCGACTTTGCTCGAGCCCGTGATGAACGTCGAAGTGCAGGCTCCTGTCGAGTACGCGGGCGATCTGATGGGCGATCTCAACGGTCGCCGCGGGCGCATCTCCGGCATGGAAACGCAGGGCGCCACGCAGATCATTCGGGCGCAGGTTCCGATGGGCGAAATGCTCAATTATCAGAACGACCTGACCTCGATAACTCAAGGCAGGGCTTCATTTACAATGGAGTTCGACCACTACGACTACGTTCCGCAGCTGCAGGCCGATAAGATAATTGCCGCTGCTAAAGCCGGCCGCTCCGGTGAAGAAGAACTCGAGGATGAGTAACGCCGACGGTCTTGCCGTCCGTCCTTTGTGTCGACCGGCGGACACGATGTGTCGAAAGTCGCCGTATTGTTTCACACGCGGGTTGACGCAGTTGTAACGTGTGCTAGGCTGAAAGGGTCGCTTTACGGGCCAAGCGCCCGGGGGACCTCGTAAACCCGGATTTCGTATTTCGAGGAGAATGAATGACCCGGAATCTTAACGCAGCTGGTACTATCCTTCTTACCGTCTTTCTATTTCCAGCCTCCCTGTCACTATTTGCACAGCAATCCGGCCTCCAAACTTCCTTCCTTGTTCCATCCGCCATTCGAACTGTCAACGCGGGCATGGCCGCCAGCGTCGCCGGAACCATCGCGGATACGGAACACCTCCCCTATTTGAAAGAGGTGGCGAAGGAAGCCGCGAAAGAAGCCGCAAAGGAACCCACCCCGCAAACCAAAATCTTCCTGCCTACCGCTTCAGATCTTTTGATCCAGCAGGCGGAAGAAAGATTCCGAAACGGCAAGAAGGCCTTTCAGGACCGCGATTTCGCCCATGCCCGGACTGAATTCGATGCCGCCATCGATGTCATGCTTACGGCGTCCGCGAATCCGACCGACCCCCGGCTGTTTGAATCCAAGCTGGAAGAGATGGTGGATGCGATCCACCGCGACGATCTTTCCGGTATGGGTGCGGCTGCTATCGAAGACGTTCCCGGCTTCGATAAAGCTCCTCTTGAAGACATCGTCACCATGACGTTTTCCGTCGACCCCCGCATCAAGGACAAGGTTCAGACCCAGATCAAGACCACCAGTTCCGCCCTTCCCTTGGTCGTCAACGACACCGTTTTGGGCTACATTAACTACTTCAACGGCCGGGGACACCGGACGATCGAAGCGGGCCTCGAGCGCTCCGGCAAATACAGCGCTATGATTTCGCGGATTCTCGCCGAAGAGGGCATCCCCCAGGAACTGATCCATCTCGCGCAGGCCGAATCCGGTTTTCTGCCCCGCGCCGTTTCCCGCGCCGCCGCCGAAGGCCTCTGGCAGTTCGTCAAGTTTCGCGGCAACGAGTATGGCTTGAAGCAGACGCCCTATTCCGATGAGCGGCTGGATCCGGAGAAGGCAACCCGTGCAGCCGCGCACCATTTGCACGATTTGTATAACGAGTTTGGCGACTGGTATCTCGCGATTGCCGCCTACAACTGCGGTCCGGGGTGCGTCGAGCGGGCTGTCGAGCGCACCGGCTATGCCGATTTCTGGGAACTTCGCGCGCGCAAGATGCTCCCCATCGAAACCACCAACTACGTGCCAATCATCCTGGCGATGACCATCATGGCGAAGAATGCTCCCGAATACGGCTTGGATCACATCACGCCCGACGCGGCCATTGAGTATGACACCGTCGTCACCACCTCGCCCACCAATCTCTCGCTGATCGGCGATCTCACCGATGCGCCGATTTCGGAGCTTGTGCAGTTAAACCCCGCGCTCCTGCGCAGCGTCGCGCCGGGGAATTTTGAGATCCGCGTTCCCAAGGGAACGGGCGCCCAAGTCACAGCCGGTCTGGATCTGGTGCCGGCCGAACTGCGCGCCTCTTCGCGTATCCACCGCGTCGAAGCGGGCCAGAGCCTGGCTTCGATTGCGAAACTCTATAGCGCTTCCCCCATGCAAATTGCCGCGGCGAACCATCTCAAGGGTGGCGACCCCGCCGAGGGCGATCGCCTGGTGGTTCCGGCCGCGTATCACGAAGTGATGCCGGCTTTGCGTACGCCCCGCACGGCGTCGAAGACCACCATGTCGAAAGCGGTGGCCACGTCGTCTCGAACCGTGTCGTCCCAAGTCATCACGACGAAGGCAAAGCCCCGCGCCGTCCGCCCTGTTCATCCAGCCACGGCTACCCTGGCTCAGTTGAAAGATCACAATCGCTCCTTAAATCGCTAGACAACTCACTGCTCCTGCGCTTTTGTTTACACAGGATAGTTGCGCGCAAAACAAAAAGGGGTATGCTAATGAAGACCGTGCCCGAAACAGGAGACTGATTGGATGTTCGACGACGTGAAGCTAGCTCCCAAAGACGAAGATGAGATGGAAGATTTTCGCGACTACGGCGATGAAGGCGACGAAGTCGACTCAAAGCTCGACGACTA
>DATHOJ010000079.1:0-2212 GCA_035485055.1 Bryobacteraceae bacterium | reverse complement strand
TGGCTCGCTGTTGCGGCGCTGACGAACCTGGTGGGCGGAACGGTCAGACAAACCGCCTTTCTTGGAATCCTGCTGATGATTCCGGCGGTGGGATGGTGGCAGCGCAGAAGGCGCGGCGTGTTAACGGCGACGGCCATCATGACCGCAATCGGCTGCGTATGGATTTTTCTCTTTCTCAAGTGGTATCACGCGCAACCCTACTCCCTCCCCACTGCAATCTCTTTTCCTTCCTTCACAGTGCAGGCGCTGGAGTTTTTTCACCAGCAGAATTTTCCCGATTTCTTTGTTCTGTTAGCGGCCCTGTCGCCTGCGATTGCCTGCAACCTTGCCGCGATGATGTATCTGCCTCGCCGCAGATTCTGGGGTGTCTTTGCGGGTTTTTCCGCGCTGGCACTACTCGCATTGCGACACTTGGCCCAAAGCCAGGTCGGCGCTGCGCTCGCCGCCTTCGGGATTTCGGCTGGTTTCGCCTACGTTTTTGCGCTGATTGGATTAGCGCTGCTCCTCCTCCTTCTCGTCCTGCGGAGGAGATCGGCTAGACACGCCGAAAAACGTGCGACCGCGCCCCCGTCGTTTCAGTCGCAGTCGTGGCAATCTATTTTTTGGATGCTTGGGCCGTTTTCCCTGGGCTACCTTGCGCTCATGATGCTCATATGCTTGACAGTTCCGGTATGGGACCGGTATTTGCTCGAGCTTCTTCCGATTGTGATCGTTTGCCTGCTCAAGACCTCTCAGGATCGAGCCCAAAGCATTCCGGCAGTCGCTATTCTGGCTCTTGCTCTACTGGCCTGGGCCGGTTTCGCCGAGACAAGCGGACTACACTCCGTGGGCCGGGCAGTTCTGAAAGCAGCAAATGTCCTGCGCGCCGATAACGTCCCGAGGACTGAGATTGAAGCCGGCTTTGCATACGACGGCGAAACGCAGTTGGATGCAGTCGGCTACATGAACAGTCCAGACATGACGGCTCCCCCGGGCACTTACCGTCCGTATCTTCCACCACCCTGGCTTCCATCCTGGGTTCCGTCGGACCGTCCTTACCTGCCATTTACTCCAGTTGTGGTACCGCGGTACTTCCTCGTCATGGAGCCGGACCCGGATCTCGTTCCTTCGAAATATCCGCCGGTCGAATACACGACAGTCACGCCACCATTTCACCGCTTCATTTACATTGAGCAGTTGCCGGGCCGTTAACGCGCGTCAATCCGCTTCGCCGGGTGAATATCCCTGTCCAAACTCCGGATCCACCGGGTTCTCGAACATGGATGCATCCCGCGTCACGATCGTCAGCCCTGACGGTGTCACGAAATACCGACGCTTGTCCTCCACGGGATCGAAGCCGATCACTGTGCCTTCCGGTATTCGCACGTCGCGGTCGATAATCGCGCGCCGAATCCTGCAGTGCCGCCCGATGTTGACGTGCGAAAAGATAATGCTCTGATCCACGTCGGAGTAGGAATTCACACGCACATCCTGCGACAGCACAGAGTTATAGACCGATGCGCCCGAAATAATCACGCCCGCCGTGATAATCGAGTTCACCGCCATGCCCGACCGCCCCGGCTCGCCGAAGACGAACTTTGCCGGCGGATACTGCCGCTGCCGCGTCCGGATTGGCCAGCTTTTGTCGTACAGGTTGAACGTCGGCGACACCGAGCACAAATCCATGTTGGCGTCATAGTAGGCATCCAGCGTTCCCACGTCGCGCCAGTAGAGCGCCTGCTGCTTGTTCTCGTCAACAAAGCTGTAGGCCACCATCTTCTTTTTTCCCAGCATGTTGGGCAGGATGTTGTGCCCGAAGTCGTGCTTCGAATCCGCGTCGTCCGCATCCGCAATCAACGCCTGCAAAAGCGTCTCCGTGTTGAAGATATAAATCCCCATCGATGCGTCCACGGCATTGGGATTAAACGGAGAGCGGAAGCTCGTTGACGCCGGCTTCTCCTGGAAACCGAGCACCTCGCCCGTCGAACCCACCTCCACCACTCCAAACCGCGAAACTTCTTCCGGTGCGATCGGCAGCGTGGCCAGCGTAACCTCTGCGTTCGTCTCCTGGTGGTGTGCCAGCATGCGGCTGTAGTTCATCTTGTAGATGTGGTCGCCGGAGAGAATAATCACGTACTTCGGCTGCTCGCTGCCGATTGAATAGAGGTTCTGATAGACGGCGTCCGCAGTCCCCATGTACCAGTTCGCTCCGGTACGCTGCATCGGCGGCATC
>DATHOJ010000078.1:0-2370 GCA_035485055.1 Bryobacteraceae bacterium | reverse complement strand
GATGCGTATCTCCGCCGGTCTTGAAAATTCTGTCTCTAGGTTTGCAGCACTCCTACCTTGAACTCGGCCACTTCCGGATTAAGCGCCGCAGCCTCCAAAGCGAGCGTGATCGCATCGCGTGTTTCGATCGGGTCGATGATTTTGTCGATCCACAGCCGGGCCGCGCCATAGCGCGGATCCGTCTGTTCGTCATAGATCCGCTTCGTTGCCTCGTACAGCTCTTTTTTTTCCTCTTCGCTCAAGGTTTTGCCGCTGCGCTCCAGTTGCTTGATCTTGATTTCCACCAACGTTCCGGCGGCCGAATCGCCGCTCATCACGGCATAGCGCGCGGCCGGCCACGCAAACAGAAAGCGCGGATCATAGGCTTTGCCGCACATGGCATAATGTCCTGCGCCGAACGATCCTCCAACGATCACTGTAATCTTAGGCACTACAGAATTTGAAACCGCGTTTACCATCTTCGCGCCGGCTTTGATGATGCCACTCCACTCCGCGTCGCGCCCCACCATGAATCCATTGACGTCGTGGAAGAAAACCAGCGGAATCAGGTTCTGATTGCAATCCATGATGAAGCGCGCAGCTTTCTCCGCGGATTCCGTGTAAATAACGCCGCCGAACTCCATCCGCTTATGGCCCTCGTGGTCGGTTGCCTGGGCGTGAAGTTTCTGATTGGCGACGATCCCTACGGCAAAGCCCCCGATGCGCGCGTAGCCACAGAGCAGCGTTTTCCCGTACTCAGATTTGTATTCGTCGAAGCGGCTGCCATCCACGATGCGCGCCACAATCTCCTTCATGTCGTAAGGCCGCCCCGGGGAGGGATCGTAGATGCCGTAAATTTCTTCCGCGGCCAGCACCGGATCTTCAGGTTTCTTGCGGTCCCACGGAGACTGTCGACGGTAACCCCACTTCTCGACGATGGCGCGAATCCGCGCCAGGCAGGCCTCGTCGTTTGGTTCGCGGAAGTCCACTGTGCCGCTGATAGCCGAGTGCATAGCCGCGCCGCCCAGTTCCTCGGCAGACACTTTTTGTCCAATCGCCGCCTGCACCAATGCCGGGCCGGCGAGGAAAAGCCCGCTGCCGTCGGTCATGAGCACGTGATCGCACATTACGGGAAGGTATCCGCCGCCCGCTACGCACATCCCCATAATAGCCGCGATTTGCGGGATTCCCATTGCCGACATTACCGCATTATTCCGGAAGACTCGTCCGAAATCATCGGTGTCAGGAAACACGTCCTCCTGCAAGGGCAGGAAAACACCTGCAGAATCGACTAAATACATGGTCGGAACACGATTTTCGATGGCGATGTTCTGGGCCCGAATGACCTTCTTCGACGTCATGGGGAAAAATGCACCGGCTTTGACCGTGGCGTCGTTCGCGATAATCATCACCAGCCTGGTGTGGATGCGTCCCAACCCAGTGATTACCCCCGCTGCGGGTGCCCCACCCCACTCTTCGTACATGCCATGGGCGGCAAAAGAACCGATCTCAAAAAAAGTGCCAGGATCGACCAAGAGGTTAATGCGTTCGCGAGCGGTCAGCCGCCCCTTATTATGCTGGCTCTCGATTGCTTTTGCCCCACCACCCTCGCGGATTTTCTCCTCTTCGTTGCGCACCTGTGAAACCATGTCGGCCAGGAAACGCATATTTGCTTCAAAACGTGGAGACGTTGCGTCGACGTGGGTTTCGAGGACGGTAGAACTCGAGGGCGCGCTGGATTCGTATCGGTCGGCCATGAGGAGAACAGCACTAAGAACCATTTACGGTATAACAGCAAAGCCGCGGCGCGCAAACCGAGATTCAGTGCCTCGACGGGGTGTGGCGCACCTGAACCTGCCGCAAGGCCTCAGCGACCGGATTTTCCGCCACAGCATCGACCAGTCCGTAGCTCATCGCGTCGCTAGCCTGGACCTTATCAGCCGCAACAAAAATTTCGAGCGCCTTCGCCTTACCCACCAGCCGCGGTAACCGTTGAGTTCCACCCCAGCCGGTGATGAGCCCCAGAGCCGCCCCGCGATGTGCGAGAACGGCATTGGGCGAAGCGATTCGCCGGTGACAAGCCAGAGCGAGATCTAGGCCCCCACCCATGCAGTATCCGGAAATCGCCGCGTACACTGGCGATGGAAAGCGTTCGATCGCATTCATCAGCGTCTGACCCATTCGCGAGAATTCGAGTGCATCGGGTCCGGTCAGAGCCATAATCTCTCTCAGATCTGCCCCAGCCGAGAAGAATCGTTCGCTTCCCGCAATTATCAGCGGCTTCGCTTTTGGCGCCACGTTCCCGAATACCTCGATCAGCGTCAGCACGCATGCCTGCGTCAGGCGATTCGTAGCGTCGTCGGATTTCAGGCGCAGCAGGCGAACACCATC
>DATHOJ010000077.1:0-8289 GCA_035485055.1 Bryobacteraceae bacterium | reverse complement strand
GGGCTTCTTCGTTGCCGCGAACTCAAGAAACCCTAAGATTTCCTGCTTCCATTGTTGGTGCGCGAGGTATCTTGTCGCGAACGCAAAGTGATCCTCAAGCGTCTGGCAAGCTTGAAGTTCGCTTCTTCTCCGCCGCCTCTCGATTGGATTGGCCCAGAAACGCAACGATCGGACCATATCCTGCTCATACGGATGATAGTCCCGCACAAGTTTGCGGAGTTCCGTAGGGAGAACGGCTCGGTAGACATTCTTCACGGGCTCCGGGATGGAACCAAGAAAGGCGGCGAGCAAGCCGCTCCTGTCAATCATCGGCCCGTCAGCCATTATTTGTTCCTCACGAAGTCGCGCCTCGCCCTTTCACATCGATTATCGCGCAAAACCGCGACGCCAGCGGACTGGGTGCCAAAACTGTACCCCAGGGTGAAATATATGCCGCTTCGATGTTGCCGTCGTGATCCCAAGCTCTCAAAGAGCCAAAAGCCACGGTTGCTGTTTCCGTCCTTCGAAGGCACATCTACAAGATCGGGCGTCGAAGGACCACTGATCAGAGGTCAGGAATAGCGAAGAAACGGCGTAAGTCTTAGAGCTCGCGAAAGTTCTTGCAATTTCTTCAGGCGTTGGAGTACACTCTGTCAAGTGGAGTGAAGTGGAAAGAAATGGAGCAAGGCGGGGAGCAAATTTCGGTTTTGGCGGAGCCTCCCCATTCGATCGCCCAGGCGAAGATCGACGATAAGGGGCGGCTGAAATTGCCGTCGGAGTCGCTGGACTGGTGCAGGAAGTCGAGTGTGGTCAACGTTTTCGTCACTACTTTCGATAAGAAGACAGTTCGAATTTACCCCATTCCTGTCTGGAAGTCCACCGTAATCGTCATGGAGGCGCCGAGCGAGCAGGCGGACGCTTTGGCGGGGCTGTTGAGAATTGCCCGGTATTATGGCCGCGACGCGGAGATCGACTCCCAGGGGCGGATCGTGGTTCCGGTGGAGCTGCGGAACGAGATGACTTTGGGGTCGGAGCCGGTTTGCCTGGAGCACCTGAAGGGGCGGATCGACTTTACGAAGAAATCGATTCACGACGGGCTGCTACAGGACGCCGAGTCGAACATCGAGGCGAAGAACGCGGTTGCGCGGAAGTTGGGATTGTAGCCATGCATGCAGGCGCCATTACATACAGCGGTCATGTTGCGGGAGTGCCTGGAGTATCTGGGCTTACGGCCAGACGGCGTCTTCCTGGACGCGACTTGCGGATTGGGCGGGCATACAGCGGCGATCGCGCGGCAGTTGACTACGGGATATGTTTTGGCGTGCGACCGGGATGCGGAGTCGCTCGAACTGGCCAAGGAGAATACGCTGGATTGCGCGAATCGCATCCGGTTTCAGAAGGCTTCGTTTTCGCAATTGGGAGAAGTGCTGGGAGAAACGCGAGTGGACGGGTTGCTCGCGGACTTAGGGGTTTCGAAGTACCAGTTGACTTCGAGCGAGAGGGGGTTCTCGCTCATGTCGGACGGCCCACTGGACATGAGGCAGGACCGCGGGCAGGAGCGGTCCGCGTCCGACATTGTCAACTACGAGTCAGAAAAACAGCTCGCCGATCTGATTTATCAATTGGGCGAGGAGAGGAGGAGCAGAAGAATAGCAAGAGCAATCGTGCGGGCGCGGCCGATACACACAACCGGTCAGTTGGCCAAGCTGATCGAACAAGCCGTGCCCCGTACGGGAAAGATTCATCCGGCCACGCAGACGTTCATGGCGCTGCGGATCGCGGTGAACGACGAGAACGAGGAATTAGAGTCGCTACTCGGAGCGATTCCAAGGATCGTAAAGCCGGGCGGGCGCGTGGTGGTCTTGACATTCATGTCGCTCGAAGACCGGAAAGTGAAGCAAAACTTTCAGGCAATGGCGCGGGATGGAGTGGTGCGAATCCTTACGCGTCATGTGGTGAAGCCGTCGGAAGAAGAAATTCGAGATAACCCACCGTCGCGATCGGCGAAGTTGAGGGCGGTGGAAATTCTCTAGAGCGTCAACAGTAATAGCAGTCAATCATCAGCCGCGGACACTACCCTCCCCCAGTGTCCGGGGCTGAGGGTTGACCTTCATTTAAGGGGAGAAGAATAAAGTGGCAACTCTGGCAACGGTATATAGTCGATTTTTCCTGGCCAAGGAGCGGACGGAGAACGTGCGGCATGCGCGCGGCGGTGCGGCGCTGCGGTCCTTCGCGAATGAGGACATCTACTTTTTCGTCAAGCGGATCGATAACACGCGAGTGGTGCGCGAAGCCGATCCGACGGCGCGCGGGACCTGCTGGAAACTGATCGGGTCCGTGGTGTCGGCAGTGGTGTTGCTGATCTTCGTGCTGCTGCCCAGCGCTTACGGCCTCTTGGCGGGATACCAAATCCAGACGCTCCGCCAGGACGGCGAGCGGCTAGCAACAGAGCAGGCTTCGCTCGAACTAGCCGAGGCTAAATTGCTTTCGCCGGCGCGCATGGAAGAGCTGGCGCGCATGCAACAGTTCATCGACCCTCCGGCGCAGAAAGTCGTATACCTGGAGAACGCGCAGGCGGGCACGGTCGCGATGAACAAGAAGTAGGATTGACGATGCCATCATGCCGGAAACTCAATCCACGAAACGGCTGCTTTGGCTACTCCGCGCCCTAATTATATGGGTCGCAGTGATCTTTCTGCGCTTGATATGGCTGCAGGTGCTCCAGCATGACGAACTGCTGAGGCAGGCGCAATCGCAACAACAGAAGGTGGTGCCGATTCAGGCGCAACGAGGGTCGATCCTGGATCGCTCCGGGCAACCGCTAGCGAAAAGTCTGCCTGCTGAATCGGTGCTGGTAAATCCGAAGCGCGTGAAAGACGCGGTGGTGACGGCTAATCTGCTGGCGCCGATTCTGGGGCTTGACCGGAAGCAACTGGCCGAGAAAATCCGCACGGCGATCCGCCGCGATAGCGGCTTCCTGTGGGTGAAACGAAAAGTGAGCGCGGGCGAGGCGGAGCGCGTTCGCAGCTACCGGCTGGCCGAGGTCGAGTTCCGCGAAGAGACAAGGCGCTTCTATCCGCACGGACAACTTGCCGCGCACGTATTGGGTTCGGTGGGCATCGCGAATCCCAGTGAGACGATCGAACGGGGCACCGCGGGCGTGGAGATGAGCCTGGACGACGACCTGGCGGGATCGCCGGGGCAGATGCGCGTCTTCAATGACGTGAAGCAGAATCCGTACGATTCGGTGGTGGGACGCAAGCCGGAGCCCGGCTCGGATATTACGCTGACGATCGACCAGAACCTGCAATACGAAGCGGAGAAAGAGATCGAGCGCGCGGCGCGCGCCAGCGGATCGAAGAGCGGATCGATCGTGGTGATGAACCCATACAACGGCGAGATTCTGGCGATGGCGAATTGGCCGACATTCGATCCGAATGAGCCGCCCGCACCGGGAGAATCGACGGATGCGCGGAGCAACCTGGCGATTACGACTCCGTTCGAGCCCGGCAGCGTGTTCAAGGTGGTCACGTTGGCCGCCGCGCTCGAAACGACGAGCTTGCGGCCGGAATCGATGATCAACTGCGGTAACGGATCGATCAAGATAATGGGGCGGGTGATTCACGATACGCACTCCTACGGAGTCCTCAGCATGGCGGATGTGCTGGCGCATTCGAGCAACATCGGGGCGATCCAGATCGGATTAAAGGTCGGCGATCAGCTGCTTTACAAGTATGTGAGGAAGTTCGGTTTTGGACGCAGGACAGGAATCGAGTTGCCAGGCGAATCGGCTGGGATCCTGCGCAAAGTGGACAACTGGACGCCGACGTCCATCGCCTCCGTTGCGATGGGACAGGAAGTGGGCGTGACCTCGCTGCAACTGGCCCTGGTGGGCGCGGCGGTGGCGAACGGAGGCCTTTTGCCGAAGCCGAAGCTGATCCTGGCGCGTCAAAAAAAGGGTGAGCAGGTGGAGCGGTTCCCCGACGAAAAACCGGAGCGCGCCATTGCTCCGGGGACGGCGATCCTGATGCGCCAGATGATGGAGGGGGTGGTCTTGCGTGGCACGGGGAAACGCTACGCGACCATCAAAGGCTATACTTCCGGAGGGAAAACGGGGTCCGCGCAGATTTACGATTTGAAGCTGCACGTTTATACGCACAGTTATAATGCGAGTTTCCTTGGCTTCGCGCCGGTGACGAATCCGCAGATCGTTGTCGCGGTCACGCTGCACGGAACGCAGGGGGGCAACGCGGGATTCGGCGCACCGGTAGCGGGTCCGGTGTTCAGTAAAGTCGCGATGACGGCGTTGCGGATGCTGGATGTGCCCAAGGATTTGCCGGATAGTTTTTCTCCAACACCAACGCCTTCGGGCGACGATGTCAACGATTTATCCATAGCCGACTTAGGGTCGGACCATAGCTCGGCATCCTCCGTAACCTTGCCGCCGGTTCAGGCGGACTCTTCGGCTGCAACCGATGAGTCCAAGCAATCCAACCTGGACCGGCGGCCTTTTTTAACGTCGAAGCTGACAGGGCCGAAGGTGCCGGATTTTCGGGGGATGACGCTGCGAGCGGTGCTGGAGGAATCAGCGGCGACTGGCGTTCAGATCGAGGTATCGGGAAATGGCATGGCGCGGAATCAAGTGCCCGCGGCGGGGTCAATCCTGCCCGCGGGCACGCGGGTAAGAGTGCAGTTCACGCGATGATCCTCAAAGAAGTGTTGGCTGGAGTGGCGCTGCGCGGGGTCCTGGCAGAGGAGATCGCGCGGCGGGACATTGCGGGACTGGCCTACGATTCCCGCAAAGTAGAAAAGGACTTCCTGTTTTTCGCGTTTCAAGGATCGCGGCTGGACGGCACGAAGTTCGCGGCCCAAGCGATGACGAGGGGTGCGTGCGCCGTACTGAGCGAGATGCCGCGCCCGGCGGATTTCGCGGGAACGTGGATTGAGGTGGAGCATGGCAGGCGCGCGCTGGCGGTGGCGGCGCGAAATTTCTACGGGCGCCCTGACGAGAGGATTCACTTCACTGGAATCACCGGCACGAATGGAAAAACGACCACCTCCTTCTTGATCGATGCGATTCTGCGCGAGGCTGGTTTCGTGACCGGATTGATCGGAACCATCGAGTATCGGCTGGCCGGGGAGCATCGGGACGCTGCGAATACGACGCCCGAATCGCTGGATATGATGCAGTTCGCGTCGGAGTTGGAGGAGCGGGGCGGGTCGCACCTGGTGTCGGAGATTTCGTCTCACGCTCTGGAACTTGGCCGGGTTTACGGATTTCATTTCCATACCGCTGTCTTTACCAATCTCACTCGCGATCATCTTGATTTTCATAACACGATGGAGGAGTATTCTGCGGCCAAGCGCCTGCTGTTCTCGCCGGAGGGCGCTCCTGCGCCGCCATTCGCCGTACTGAACCAGGACGACGCCGCGAGCCAGGTCATGGAGAACGGACAATCGAGCGTGATCTGGTACGGCCTTTCGGGCGGCGCGCAACTGTGCGCGGAGAATGTTCGAGCCAGTTTCGAGGGGCTGCGGTTCGATCTTTGTTACCAGGGCCTGAGGCAGCCGGTGGAATCGACATTGGCCGGGCGAATCAACGTGTTGAATATTCTCGCGGCGAGCGGGGCGGCGTTGAGCTACGGCATCGATCTCGGGACGATCGCGCGGGGAGTTGCCCGGTTGAAAGCAGTGCCAGGCCGATTCGAGCGAATCGATTGCGGACAGCCATTTCTGGTCGTCGTCGACTATGCGCATACCGACGACGCGCTGCGCAATATAATTCAGGTGGCGCGGGAGATGACCAAGGGACGCGTGATTACTTTGTTCGGCTGCGGAGGAGATCGCGATCGGGCGAAGCGGCCTCTGATGGGAATGGCAGCCGGCGAGTTGAGCGATTTTGTCGTGCTGACGTCGGACAATCCGCGGTCTGAAGATCCTCTCGACATTATTAATGACGCTTTGGTGGGATTGGGCCGATTCGATACCCCTCATATCGCGGACCCGGATCGGGCGAAAGCGATTCGCCGCGCGCTGGAGGAAGCTCGCGAGGGCGATGTCGTGTTGATCGCCGGTAAAGGGCATGAGCCGTATCAGGTGTTGAAAGATCGCACGATTCATTTTGACGATCGTGAAATGGCACGCGAAATCCTCGGGGACTTGGGGTATGTGTAGTGGAGATCGAGCTAGGGGAAGTAGCGCGAGTGCTCGGTCTATCGATCGAGGGGCGGGGAATCGTTACGGGTTGGAGCATCGATTCGCGAACCATCGTACGCGGCGACCTGTTTTTTGCTCTTCGCGGGCCGAATCATGATGGGCACGAGCACATTGAGGAAGTGTTTAGAAAAGGCGCTCTGGCCGTGGTGGTCGATCGCGACGTCGACGCGGACGGGATCGTTTTGCAGGTCGAAGACACACTCGGCGCACTGCAACAGATCGCGAAAAGAGCGCGTGAGATGTGGGCGGGCAGTGTGATCGGCGTTACGGGTAGCGCGGGCAAGACGACGACCAAGGATGTGATCGCGGAAATGCTGGCGACGCAGATGAAAACGGCGAAGACGGTGGGCAATCTGAATAATCACGTCGGAGTGCCCCTCTCACTGCTGCGTCTGGAGGAGGATGCGCGCGTCGCGGTGATCGAAATGGGAATGAATCACGCGGGCGAGATTCGCGAACTGGCCGCGATGGCCACGCCGGATGTCGGCGTGGTGACGAACGTCGGAACGGCGCACATGGAAGCGTTTGAATCGATCGAAGGAATCGCGGCGGCGAAGCGCGAGTTGATCGACGCGCTGCCGCAGGACGGAACGGCGGTCCTGAACGCGGACGATCCTCGCGTGGCGGCGATGCGCCAGGGAAAGACGATTTTTTTTGGCCTTTCGGCGGACGCAGATGTTCGCGGCGAAGATGTTGAAGAGTCGGCTGAAGGACTAAGTTTTCGCGTTGGCGCCGTGCGTTTCGCGACGGCACTTCATGGACGCCACAGCGTTTCGAATATTCTCGCCGGGCTCGCCGTGGCGCAGGTTTTTAGGATCGCGCCCGAACAGCTTGTCGACGCCGTTCGAAATCTTCGGCCCGGAAAGATGCGCGGAGAGCGCTTCGATCATCGCGGGATTCTGGTTTATGACGATTGCTACAACTCCAATCCGGATGCGGTCCGGGTCATGCTCGACGTGTTGCGGGACACGCCGGCCAGGCGCAGGATCGCGGTTCTGGGGGAGATGCTCGAACTTGGCCGCTGGGCTGAGCCTCTGCATCGCGACGTCGGGACTTACGTCGCGGAACAGGGGATAGATGTGCTCGTTGGAATACGCGGCGCGGCTTGTTGCACGCTGGACGCAGCCACGCGTGCAGGCCTTCGGGCCGGCGCCGCGTTTTTTTTCGAGGACCCAGCCGAAGCCGGCCACATGTTGCGCACTCTGGCCGAGCCGGGCGACGCCATCCTGTTCAAGGGCTCGCGCGGCGTTCATGTCGAGCGCGCGCTCGAAGAATTTCTGCGCGGCGATCCACTCCCTGCCGATCCGTCACGCCCTTCCTCACCCCAGGGCGAAGGGAGCCGGAACTGACCAATGTTTTACTGGCTGTTTTACGAAAAGCTATTCCGTCTCTATTCGCCGTTCCGCGAGTTTCAATACGCTACGTTTCGCACCGCAATGGCCAGCCTCACTGCGCTGCTGCTTTCCATCCTGATGGGACCCTGGTTCATCGCGCGCCTCCGCAAATTTCAAATCGGCCAGTACATTCGAGACGACGTTCCGCATCACCAGAAGAAAGCCGGCACACCGACCATGGGCGGATTGCTGATTTGCTTCTCGATCGTTCTGCCGACGCTGCTGTGGGCGAATCTCCAAACGCCTGCGATTTGGGTGGCGCTGGTAGGATTGACGGGCTTCGGCGCCATCGGATTTTGGGACGACTATACGAAAGTCACGCGCAAGCGCAACCTGGGACTATCCGGACGCCAGAAGCTGGCTCTCCAGATCGCCGCCGCGCTGGTGGTCGGACTGCTGCTGCTCGCGATGGGCAAGCACGGACATTATTCCACCAACCTGAATGTCCCGTTCATGAAAAACTTCAAGCCGGATCTGTTGATTCACCCGCTTCTGCGAAATCCGTTCACGTATCCGTTTGCGTTCGTCTTTTTCTTCGGCTTTCTGATTCTGGTGATGGTGGGATCGTCGAATGCCGTGAACCTCACCGACGGTCTGGACGGGCTCGCCATTGGATTGATGGTGATTGCGGCGGGCGCGATGACGGTGCTCTCCTACATCAGCGGACACGCCGAATTCGCGCGCTATCTGGATCTTTCGC
>DATHOJ010000076.1:0-2857 GCA_035485055.1 Bryobacteraceae bacterium | reverse complement strand
GTCAGATGCCGCATTCAGAGTCTGGGAGGCTCCAAGCGACTTGGCCAGAGCGAGCTTCTCTTCGCTGATGTCAATTGCGGTGACGTCGGCTCCGAGTTCGCGGCCGATCTGGACGGCGAGGTGCCCCAACCCACCTACTCCGAACACGGCTAAGCGTTGCCCCGTAGTGATGCGCGATTTCTTTAGGGCGCGATAGACCGTAACCCCGGCACACAGCAGAGGAGCGGCCTGCTCTGGGGCAAGGTTATCCGGAATCCTGGCGACATGGGTGGCGGGTGCTTTGACAAATTCTGCATATCCACCGTCCTCGGTCACACCGGTAATTTGCTGCCGAACACAAAGGTTCTCGTTGCCTTCGCGGCAAAACTCGCACTTTCCGCAGGTCCAATGGACCCAGGGCACGCCAACGCGGTCGCCGACCTTCACACCCTGCGCAGCCGAGCCGACCTCAACAATGGTACCGACCACTTCGTGCCCGAGGATCAGCGGCTTCTTGACGATCCCAGCCAGCTGAGACCAGTCGCCATCCGCAACGTGCAAATCGGAGTGACACACGCCGCATACTTCCACCTTGATTAGAACTTCGCTCTCCGTCGGTTTGGGAATAGAGACATCTTGAACTGCAAGCGGCGTCTTGAAATCGCGAAGTACGGCGGCTTTCATCTGCTCCTCTCTGGGAACCACGATTAGTCCTCGAACAACGCATCGACTGGAGGTTCGAAGGATTCAGGCCTGCAGCCCTCGGAGGAAAAACTCTACTGCGCTGCGCACTCGATCTGTGAGCTTGTGCGGCCCGGTTAAATCGACCGCCCACTGCCGTACGACAGTGTTGTAGAGGCCTTCCATAAATTCCGCCAGATGGACGACTGGAAAATCGTGCGTAATTTCACCCCTTTTTTGTCCCTGCACGAGAATCTCTCGCAGCAACCCAACGGTGGCCTCCTCGTGTCCCCGCACATTCGCGCAACGCACCGGGTCCATCGCCCCCGAAAGGACAACCGCCTGCCACAAGCTGCGGTCCGCTTCCACTTCCTTCGCCATGCTGATATAGAGCCGACGCAAGCGTTCGGCGGTGCTCGCGTCGGTGGATAACTCCGAACGCAGCCGGTCCCTTATGCACGCAAATCCGCGTTCCCCGACCTCCCGTAGAACCGCGTCCTTGCTGGAAAAATACCGGAAGAAGGTTGGCTGGCTGATCTCGAGAACTTGTACGATGTCGTCGATCCGCGTGTTTTCGAAGCCGCGCTTGCGAAATAGTTTGATCGAGGTATCGATGATCTGCTGACGCAGTCGGGCTTTTTTTCGCTCCCGAAGTCCCACTACCATATCCTCTTCAGATCGTTCGACAACAATTCTCCGCGCCGCCCTCACTCGAAGCATCGGTTCTCCCATGATTGATCGAAGCAGCGATCGCCACCTTACCAGGCAATGTGATAGGCACTATAACAAAATAGTGACTATCGCATAAATATTCTTTCAGCGCTTCGCTTGTAGCAAGGACAGCAGTTGTGCCGGTGTCGCGCGTGCTACTGCTCGATGGTTGTCTCCGACTTATCCGGCTTCTGGGTCACCTGCTGCGGGCTCGGTAATTGTGAACGATCCCACCCTCCGCCCAAGGCCTCTACCAATGCCACGGCAGAGGTCATCTGTTGCACCTGAAGAGCATTCAGAACCTGCTGGTCCGAGAGCACCGTGGTCTGGGCAATCAGCACGTCGATATAGGGATCGACGCCCGTGTCGTATCGCGCCTGTTCGAGTTTGAGGAAGGTTTGAGCCGAATCCACTGCCTGCTGCTCTTCCTTAATCTGCTTGGAAAGGATGCGGACTTCAGCAAGAGAATCTTCCACCTGTTGAAATGCGGTAAGCACAGTCTGACGGTATCCGGCAAGGTCCGCATTGTAGGTCGCGACGAATTGCTGGACGGTGGCGCGGCGCAATCCCGCGTCGAAGATGGTTTCCGGGATCGACGCGCCTACGGACCAGAAACGGCTCGGCCACGAGAGCCAAGTATGGAAAGCGGAACTTTCGAAGCCGCCCTCCGCGGTCAAAGTCAGGTTCGGATAATAGGCCGCGTAAGCGATACCGATCGTGGCGTTAGCTTCGGCCATGGTCCGCTCGGCGGCGGCGACGTCGGGTCGCCGCTCCAGCAGTTCCGAGGGCATGCCGACTGGAATCGGCGGCGGAGCGACTGTCATCGGCTTCACAGGAATCGAGAAATCGGAGGCGGTCTTGCCGATGAGTATGGCGATCGCGTGCTCAAACTGCGCCCGCGCGATTCCAACATTCGTTGCCCCCGCCTGCGCGCTGTGGAGCGTGGTTTCGGCTTCGACCAACGAAATCTCGTCATCGATGCCGGCATCATAGAGCGCACGGGTCAGGTCATACGCTTTCTGGTCCGCCGCAACAGTGTCGTCGAAGATCTTTTGCAGTTGGTCCTGGCCGCGAATCTCGAAAAAAAACTCCGCCAGGCTGGCCTGCTCGGTCAGACGCTCGTTCTCTAGATCCGCGGCGCTGACTTGGGCAGCGTACTGGGCTTGATGCACCGTGTTACGGACCTTGCCCCAAAGGTCCGGTTCCCAGGACGCTTCGAGCGGAAGCGAGTAGATAGTACTTTGCAGTTGCTTGGCGGCGGTGCCCGAGCCAGAGGTGTTTACGGGGGCCGTGTTCAGGTTTCCGGAGGTTCGCGAGCGGGTGAACGCGGGCGCGACCGTCAGGGTGGGAAAGTATTGCGAGCGGGCTTCGCGCACCACGGCCCGGGCTTCCATGAAGTTCTCGAAGAATTGTTTGATGTTCTGGTTGTTGATGTCCAGTTGTTCCTCGAGGGCGTTCAGTTCGGGATCGTTGAAAACCTCCCACC
>DATHOJ010000075.1:0-2681 GCA_035485055.1 Bryobacteraceae bacterium | reverse complement strand
CGGATCGGTTGCCGTGGCGTCACAGGGCTCGTCCCTCAGCCACTCTGCATGAAATTCAGGTCTGCTCCCCACCTTGATGAAGAGCAAACTTGTCCCCATAATGCTACAAAATGCAAGGGAGAGAGTCAAGAGTAAACTTGGCACGGATCGGGTTCAGTGATTGCCCTCGAATTCGCCGTAGTGACCTGCAAGTAATCAGGGGACTGGAAATTGATGAAATCACGCTCTCAGATGATCCAACACTTAATGCTGACACTGCTCGCAATGTGCCCGCTGCTGCTGGCAGGAGTCGGATTCCGCTCCGCGGATAAGAACGATAAGAACGACGACCCCAAGCACGACTGGCCCGCTTATGGAGGCGCGCCCGAAAATAATCACTATTCGGCGCTCACGCAAATTAATCGCGGCAACGTGAAGCAGCTCGCGGTTGCGTGGAGCTTTGACACGCAGGAAGAGGGCGTTCTGCAGGCGAGTCCCATCGTCATCGACGGGGTGCTCTACGGGATCACGCCCACACAGAGAATTTTTGCGCTCGACGCCGCGACCGGAAATTTACTGTGGAAGTTTGATTCCGGGATTCGCGGCACGCAGCCAGATCGGGGACTCGCCTACTGGTCCGACGGCAAGGATTCCGCGAGCGAGGTTACTAAGAATAAAAAAGACCGGCGCATTCTGGTCGGCGTGATGAATTTTCTCTACGCACTGGATGCGGCCACCGGCTTGCCGATCCCGAGCTTCGGACACGATGGAAGAATTGATCTCCGCGAAAACCTGGGCCGTGAACCAGCTGCGGCGCAATCGATTTCCATGACCAGCCCGGGAATTGTCTACAAAGATCTGATCATCGTCGGCGGACGAAACCCTGAAACGCTGCCCGCGCCTCCGGGCGATGTTCGCGCTTTCGATGTTCGCACCGGACAGATGCGTTGGTCGTTCCATACCATCCCTCGTCCCGGCGAATTTGGTTACGACACTTGGCCGAAGGACGCGTGGAAAACCAGCGGAGCCGCCAACAACTGGGCGGGATTCGCGCTCGACGCGAAACGCGGCATCGTTTATGTGCCCACCGGTTCGGCGGCGTTTGATTTCTACGGAGCCGACCGCATCGGCGACGATCTTTTCGCTGACTGCCTGCTCGCGCTGAATGCGGAGACCGGCGAAAGAATCTGGCATTTTCAGGGCGTGCGGCACGACCTTTGGGATCGTGATTTTCCTTCGCCACCGGCGTTGCTCACGGTGAGGCACGACGGAAACAATATTGACGCGGTCGCGCAGACCACCAAGCAGGGGTTCGTCTATCTTTTCGATCGCACGAATGGCAAGCCGCTGTTTCCGATTGCATATCAGGCTTATCCTTCGAGCCCGATGCCGGATGAGATCGCCGCTGCGCAACAGCCCCTGCCCACCAAGCCGCCGCCTTTTTCGCGTCAAGGTCTCACCGAAGATATGTTGACCACGCGCACGCCCGAGTCGCATCAATGGGCCGTGGAAACCTTTCGAAAATTTCGCAGCGAAGGCCAGTTCGTTCCCTTCAGCGTGGGAAAGGATACGGTCGTCTTCCCTGGTTTCGACGGCGGCGGGGAATGGGGCGGACCTGCGGTTGACGCCGAGACTGGCGTCATCTACATCAATGCCAACGACGTGGCGTGGACCGGCGCGCTCGCGCCCAACACTGGCGAGCATAGCCCGCGAGGGCTCTACCTGAGCCAATGCAGCATTTGCCACGGCGAGAACATGGCGGGCTCGCCTCCGGCGCTGCCGTCGCTGATCGGACTGGGAGCGCGGCTGACTGGCGCGCAGATTGCAGCCACGATAAAAAACGGAAAGGGACGCATGCCGGGCTTTCCGAATCTCAGTGACGACGAAGTGTCTGCCCTGATCGGGTACCTGTCTAGCGGCGAGAATAAAGAGATGGCGAGTTCCGGCGAGACGCTGCTCGCCATGAAATACCGCTTCACGGGATACCGGAAATTTCTCGACGCGGAGGGATATCCGGCAATCGCGCCGCCGTGGGGCACGTTGAATGCGATCAATCTGAACACTGGAGAGTATGTGTGGAAGATTCCGCTGGGCGAGTATCCGGAGTTGGCGGCGGCCGGGATGAAAAATACGGGCACGGAGAATTATGGCGGCCCGGTGGTGACGGCGGGCGGCCTGCTGTTCATCGGCGCAACGAACTTTGACAAGAAATTCCGGGCATTCGACAAAGCGACTGGCGAATTGCTGTGGGAGTTCATGCTACCGTTCGCCGGGAACGCGACTCCGGCCACCTATGAAGTGAACGGACGGCAGTTCGTGGTGATCGCCGCGGGCGGGGGAAAAGATCCGAAATCGAAACCCGGCGGGGTTTATGTTGCGTTCGCGCTTCCGAAGAAATAACCCGACACCGGGGACGGATTGTCGCGACGCTGAGGTGGTTGCTCGCCTGCGGTTTCTCAATTAGCAATCAACCAGCAGCAATTTGCACCTCACCGGCTGTACTGATTCTTCTTCTTGTCCTCGTGCCGCTCGATCCCGAGTTGGATCAGCCGGTCGATCAAGTCCGCATAGGCCAGCCCGGACGCGGCCCACAGCTTGGGATACATGCTGATCGCAGTGAATCCCGGCATGGTGTTGATCTCGTTGAGATAAATCCTTCCTGACTTTTTCCTCGAGCCTTTGCCGGACGCAGGCTCCATCAG
>DATHOJ010000074.1:0-11776 GCA_035485055.1 Bryobacteraceae bacterium | reverse complement strand
GGCGTCGGCACCTCCACGCTGGCGCTGAACGTCAGCGCGGCCCTGGCGCGGCGTCCGAACACGCGCGTGCTGCTTTCCGATTTCGATCTCAACAGCGGAATGGTCCGCTTCCTCCTGAACCTGCGCAACGAATATTCGGTGATTGACGCGGTGGAGCATTCGCTGCGGATCGACGAGCACCTGTGGCCTCAAATGATCACTTCCATCGGCCAGATGGACGTGCTGCACGCCGGCCGGGTGAATCCGAATCTGCGCATCGAAGGCACGCAGATACGCAATCTGGTCGAATTCATGCGCCGCAATTACGATGCGCTGTGTTTCGATCTTTCCGGCAACCTTGAAAAATATTCGATGGAACTGATGCAGGAATCCAAGCGCGTCATGCTGGTGGTGACGCCGGAGATTCCTTCGCTCCACCTGGCTCGCGAAAAGCTGCATTTTCTGCGGGGCTTCGATCTTGAAAGCCGCGTCTCGGTGGTGCTGAACCGGTGCCACAAAAAACCTCTGTTCACGAAGGAACAGGTGGAGGAGCTGCTGGGTCTTCCCGTCGTTCAGTCGTTTCCAAACGACTATGTCGGCGTCAATAAAGCGATGACGGCGGGCAGGTGGATGGAACCGGATACCGATATGGGCCAGATGGTGTCGGAATTCGCGAAATCTCTGATCGACAAAAAGACTGCGGCAAAGGAACCGAAGAAGTTCCTGGAGTTCCTGAGCACCCCCAATCGCTTGCTGGCGCCCAACCCGAAATAGCGGCCCGTCGTCCACGAACTACACTAAAGGTTTATGGATCAGGATCATCTACGCACACTCCTAGAACAAGTGCGCGCGGGCGCGGTGGATATCGAAGCGGCACTGGAGCGGCTGCGGCACCTTCCCTACGAGGATTTGGGATTCGCGAAGGTGGACCACCACCGAGCCTTGCGCCACGGTATGCCGGAGGTAGTATTCGGCAAAGGAAAAACGCCGGACCAGGTCTCGGCGATCGTAAGAAGTTTGCTCGCCAGTTCCCGGAATGTGCTGGTTACCCGCGCCGATGAACATGCGGCTGCGCGCCTGCGAAGCGAACACCAGGAGAACCTAGAATACTTTCCCGCCTCGGGCGCAGTCCGTTTCTGGAGGGACCGGTCGCCGCGAGGCAAAGGAAAGATCGCGGTGGTGTGCGCCGGCACTAGCGACCTGCCGGTGGCCGAGGAGGCGCAGATCACCGCCGAAGTCATGGGAAACGAAGTGGATGCAATTCATGATGTGGGCGTTGCCGGAATTCACCGGCTGATGCAGAATCGAGAGCGCCTGACCGAAGCGCGCGTCGTGATCGTTTGCGCCGGCATGGAGGGCGCGCTGCCGAGCGTGATCGGGGGACTAGTCTCCGTTCCGGTAATCGCCGTCCCTACCAGCGTCGGTTATGGCGCCAGCTTCCATGGCTTGGCTGCGTTGCTGGGGATGCTGAACAGTTGTGCCAGTAACGTCACAGTAGTGAACATCGACAACGGTTTCGGTGCGGGCTACGCTGCCAGTCTCATGAACCGTCTTTAGCATCAACTCACGCCGGCGCATGAAGTTATGATTCATCCTGTGACTCTGCGAAGGCGTGCCGGGATTGGCGGAACCACAGTTGCCTCCCTTCACGTCTAAACTAGAAGAATATGTTTTCTCGCGTTAGTGGAATCGTGTGCGGACTGGTGTGTGCGTCAGCGGGGGCTTGGGGTCAGTATGTCATTTCGACCATAGCAGGCGAAGGCCCTCCCGCCTCGCCCGGATATTCGGGCGACAACGGCGCGGCGACCGGCGCGCAAATGTATTTCCCCACGGGGATCGCTTATGCGAAGGGGAATCTCTATATCGCCGATCAGACCAATCACTGTATCCGCATGATCTCGAATGGAATCATCACCACCTTTGCGGGAGTATGCGGGACGCCCGGCTATGCGGGAGATGGCGCCGCCGCTACCCTCGCGAATCTCGACAACCCCTCCGGAGTAGCGGTCGATCCCAACGGCGATGTGTTGATCGCCGACACCTCCAACAACGTCGTGCGTATCGTGGTCCCCACCGGCATCATCAGCACCTTCGCCGGAAATCATGCGTCAGGGACCAGCACCGGCGACGGAGGCCCGGCGATCGACGGCGTTATTTCCGCTCCTACCGCCATTGCGTCGGACTCGGCCGGCAACATCTACGTTACCGACTCCGCCAACAACTTAGTGCGGAAGATCAATGCCGTGCAGCAGTGTACGACGCCCACCACCGGCACGCCGGTATGCGGAAATTTCTTAAGCACGCCGATCGGTATCGGTTCCACCGGTGGTTCTTTGAATCATCCGAACGGCATCGTGATCGATCCGTCCTTCGCGATTTACGTCTCCGATACCAGCCATCGCGTCTTGAAATTTGCGAACGGCGCCCTGACAACTTTCGCGGGAACCGGCAACATCGGCGGCGGCCCAAATGTCGGCGACAACGGCCTCGCGGTGAATGCTGTGCTCAACAATCCTATCGGCCTGGCTCTTGACGCCGCAGGTAATGTCTATATTGCCGATGCGAATGAGTTCCGGATTCGCATGGTTGCGCCCAGCGGGATTATCACCACCATCGCCGGGACTACCCAATCCGGATATGGGGGCGATGGTGGCTCGGCTCTGAACGCCTTACTGGACTTTCCTCACGCGGTTTTGCCGGACGGCAACGGAAACATTTTCATCGCGGACACCCAAAATAACGTTATTCGGGAACTTTCTTTTCCAGGTCCGACAATCGTGACGAACGGCGTCGTCAGCTCGGCTAGTTTTCAACCCAGCATTTCGCCCGGCTCTCTCGCCAGCATTGCCGGATCGAACCTGGCAACCTCCGTCGGCTCCGACTCCGTCCTGCCCCTGCTGACAAATTTCGGCCAGGCTTCGGTCAGCGTAAACGGAAAGAACGCGCCGATTCTTTACGCCTCGCCGACGCAAATCAATTTTCAGGTGCCGTGGGAAACCGCGACTGGAAATGCCACGGTGAGCGTAACGGTTGACGGCGCAACCAGCAACTCAGTGACGGTGCCTGTCACCGCTGCGGCTCCAGGAATTTTCTTCAACAGCTCCGGAGCTGCGATTGCGCAGAATCACGATTTTTCGCTAAACACGCCTGGCAATCCCGCTCACGCAGGCAGTTATCTGATCACTTACCTAACCGGATCGGGACCGGTGACGCCCTCGCTCGCCGACGGTGCGGCCACGCCCAGCACCGGATTAGTGCAGCCGACCTCATCCATCAGCGTAACGATCGGCGGCCAGCCCGCGACAGTATTGGGCTCCGCATTGACACCAGGATTCGTGTCGCTGCTCCAAGTGAACGTAACCGTTCCCTCAGGCCTTGCGGCCGGAAGCTACCCGATGATTGTCACCATCGGCGGACACACGAGCAACAGCGCGACCGTGAGCATCGCGCCTTGAACACAGACTCAAACCTGTACCACCCAGAGTTACCAGTCAGCACATGGTGGCACAGGATTTAGCCTGTGAAACTGCTCAGGCCGCCCCCGCCACCTGATATTTCAACTCCTCGGCCGCTACGTAGAAACCCGCAACGGGCTGGGGCTCTGTTTCACCCCACCGTCCCATGCGCCATTGCACGCGCAGATAACGGACGTGCGCTTCCCGCGCCAAGTCCACCAAAAGCAAATAAGTTCCGCAATAAAATTTCTGAGGATACGCGGCGATTTGCCGCCATTGCTCTTTGTCTGCCGATCCCCAGATCGAGACATCGAGGCTTTCCTGTTCCAGGATTCGTGTGATTCCAAGGGTGAGCAGAAGAGGTTTTCCGCTCGTCTTCCCCAAGACTATTTCATCGCTAGCGCCGTCTTCGCGAGCGATAATTTCCGGGACGAACAACTCTGGCATAGTACCTCCAGAACCCGGCGGCTTTACGGGGTCGCCTAGATCTTGCGCAGTCTCACCTGCGCCTCTTTGAGAGTCTCATATTTTTTGCAAAAACAGAAGCGGACCATTTTATGCCCGTTTCTTGGGTTCTCAAAAAAACTCGATCCGGGCACCGCGGCAACACCAACGTTCTTAATTAGATGATGTACGAATTGCGTGTCGTCAGGGTACCCGAATTCCCCTATGTCGGTCATAATGTAATACGCGCCGCGGGGGTGGAAGCAGCGGAATCCCGCTTCTTCGAGGATTTCGAGCATCGTATCGCGAAGCCCCACATAGTCCTGGGCCATCGACGTATAGTACTCGTCCGGCAGCGCCAGCGCCACTGCCCCAGCCGCCTGTAAGGGAGCCGCCGCGCCCACCGTCAGAAAATCATGCACCTTGCGAATCGAGTGCGAAAGATCCGGGCTGGCCAGCACCCATCCGACCCGCCATCCAGTCACCGCGTAGGTCTTGCTCATGCTGTTGATCAGGATGGTGCGGTCGCGCATACCCGGAATCTGCATCATCGGCACATGCTCCGCGCCGTCGTAAAGAATGTGCTCGTAAATTTCGTCGGTGATCGCCAGGGCGTCGAATTCCTGGCACAGCTCTGCGATCAGTTCCAGGCTCTTGCGGTCGAACACGCAGCCCGTCGGATTATTTGGTGTATTGATAATGATCGCCTTGGTCCGCGGCGAAAACGCGCGGCGTAGCTCGTCCGGATCGAACGTCCAATCCGGCGCATGCAACTGCACGAATTTGCGGTTCGCCCCGCAGAGCAGGGAATCGGGCCCGTAGTTTTCATAGTAAGGTTCGAAAATCACCAGTTCGTCGCCAGGGTTTGTCACCGCCAGCAGCGACGCCATCATGCCTTCGGTCGAGCCGCAGCACACCGTGATTTCCCGCTCTGGATCGATGTCGAGCCCATACGTCCGCTGGTACTTCGCACTGATCGCATCGCGAAACGGCTTGGCTCCCCAGGTGATCGCGTATTGATTGATGTCCCCCGCGATCGCCTCACGCGCGGCGTCCTTCAAAATCTCGGGCGCGGGAAAATCGGGAAACCCCTGCGCAAGGTTGACGGCTTTATGCTCCATCGCCAGGCGAGTCATCTCGCGGATCACGCTTTCATTCACGCGCTGGGTGCGGTCGCTGCGAAATCGCGAGCGCGATAACGCTTCGGTGGTGGTGGCCATTTAAATATCTTACTTGCTCAAAGTGGTCCTCGGTGGCACAGACTTTAGTCTGTGAGTCCGGCCCGTATCACTTACTCAGCCCCGCCCGAACTTCCCCCGAATAAATCCGCCGGTACGTGTCCGCATTTCGCAGCACCGTTTGAATATAGTTGCGAGTCTCCGCGAACGGAACCGTCTCGATAAATTCCGCCGGCTCCCGAAATTCCCCCCAGCTCGACCACGCCCTCGCACGCGACGGACCCGCGTTATACGCCGCCAGCGCCGCTTCCCACCGGCCTCCCAGATTATCGACGATGGTCTTCAGATAAAATGTCCCAAGCTGCAAATTCACTGCCGGCACAAACAAGCTCGCCGTGCCATACGCTTTCACTTTCAATTTGCGGCTCAACTCGCGCCCGGTTCCCGGAAGGATCTGCGTCAATCCCCGGGCGTTCGCCGGCGAAATCGCCTTCGGATTAAACTCCGATTCCTGCCTTATCAGCGCCGCAATCAGGAACGGATCCAGGCCGTTCTGCTTCGCGAACCGCTCCAACTCCGCGCGGTAGGGCAGCGGAAACGCAAACTTCCAAAACTCCAGCGGCGCCGATTCGATCGGCATATAAAGGTAGCTTCCCGCGTACCGCTTGATGTAGCGCATCGCTTGATCGGGGCCCACGCTCTTCGACGTAATCGACGCCAGTTCCACCGCCAGCACCTGCGGCTGATCCTCATTCTGCGCGCCATACCGCAGCTCGTTCACCGCCCAATCGTCCAGGCCGGCCGACGCCAGCAATCGCGCTCTTTCGATCCGGGCTCGCGCCGTCGCATTGGCCTCGAAATTGAGCGTGCGCGACCGCCGCGGAAAATCGACGCCGCGCAGAAACTCGTTTACCTTCTTGGACGTCGCCGCGCCACCGGTTTCTTTCAACCGCTCCCGCGCGACCACCGTGTAGTAGTAATTCGGATACTCGCGGATAATCTCGTCGTAATAGGCCCGCGCGCCCCCGGGATCTTTCGCGTCCTGCGCCAGCCGCCCCAGAAAATAGAGCGCCGCAGGCGCATACTCGGACCCGGGAAACATCCGCAGATGGGCCCGCATCATTTCTTCGGCATCCGCCTGCCGCCGCATGTAGTGGCCCCACGTCACCTTCCAGTGGCACCCCGCCGCCTGCGGCTCCTTCGGAAACGACTCGTAACAGGCCCGATAAATCGGCTCGTAAGCCTGCATCTGATTTTCGATCAAGGAATGATTGGCCGACGCGATCAACGATTCCAGACGCCATTTCGAATTAGGATAGAGCCGCGCCAGCTTCTCTAGAACGCTGTTCACTTCGTCCTGGTTTTTCAACCTCTGCGCGCACAGCAACAGGTAGTGGAGCCGCTCCGCGTCGGCGTCCGGGGTCGAAACTTCCGTCGACGCTAACGCGCTGTGCGCCCGCGCAGTATCCTTCAGATGGTAATCGGCGACTCCCACGCGAACCCGCGCGAAATCTTTCTCCGCGCCACCCAGTTGCGGCGCCAGCGCCTCCAATTCTGAGCGCGCCTTCGCGTACTGCTTCGCCTCCATCAACTTCACCGCGCGCCCCAGCATCGCATTGGGCATCGCCGGCGGATATTGTTCCCCCATGTCCGCTCGCAGCTTCGTCAACGCCGCATCGGACTGCGCCGCCTCCGCCGACATGGGAAATCCATAGTAAACGCGCTGATGATAAACCGCGGCACTGACGGAATCTCCCGCTGCCGTGAACGCCCCGGCCAGCGCCAGATCCCCCGCCGGCTGTGGAAGCGTCGAATAATTCTTGCGCAGCGTATCGATCGCGGCCTGGAGGTCGCCCGCTTGACCATAAGCGCGCGACAGCAGCAGCACAGCCCTCGGCGCCAGCGGCGAAACCGGAGTCATCTTGAACACCGGCTCCAGCGATTTAGCAGCCCCCGCGTAATCTCCGGATTCAACTTTCGCCGACGCCAGAAAGAACGCCGCATAGTCGGCGATGGTTGGCAACCGCTTCACCGCGGGCTCCAGCACCGCAATCGCGGCTGCGTATTTTTTCGCGTCCAGAGCCGCCGCGCCGGCCTTAAGATCGGCCAGAGGATCGGTGGCGCCTCCGCCCGTCACTGCAATCATCAGAATGAGGAAAGGTGGCACAGACTTTAAAGCCTGAGAGCCGCGCAGCCGGTTATACAAGTGGTCCCGGATACCCCGGCCCCAGCAATGCCGCATCATCGTTAGCCAACGTTCGAACGAATTCCGCATGCAGGTAATCGGCGCTTCCGTTCCCTGGCGTTAGGAAATTCTCGCGATACGCGTCTCGGGCCGCGTCCATTTGGGCCTTCAGAGCTCCGTAGACATCCCTCGCGACGCGGCCGTTCTTCATAGCCGCAGCGTGATAAAGCTGGATCTCCGCCACGCGCACGCGCGCAAAGCGCTGCGCCCGCATATGCGCCTCTTCGTGCGAAACCGGCGTCGGGGCCGCGATCGTCCGTAGGAACTCAAGCACCGTCGCGTTTCCGTCGAACGTCTGCCGCGCGTCTTCGAACGCCACCAGCCTCTCGGCTTCGCTCGACGCTCGTCGGATCCGCGCCGCCACCCGCAACATGTCCGCAATGCCCTCCCGCCGCGCGCGCGCGATCTCTGCGTCGACCATCGAATGAAATTCCGCGAAACGTTCGTCGAGAGTCATGGCTACCTCTTTCTATTGTGTTCCAGCCGCTGCCAACAGCGTCGAGTACCGGACCTGCCGCCCCCGGCTCAATAAATCCAGCACCAGCCGACCGTCGCTCTGCGTCGCGCCCGATCCCGTGTACGTATCCGCACCCTGCGTCACTTCCACCGACGACAATTTCCAGCGCTCGCCCACGGTCTGTTCGCTGACCTCGAAACATGCCGCCGCGGTCCGAAACTCCGCCTCGGGTGAAAACACAATCGACCGCCCGTGCACCCGACCTTCCGCGTGCGCGCTCGCCAGAATCTCCGCACCCGCGCCATCCGCGTCAACGCTTCCTTCGAAATCGAGCGTGCCTTCCTTATACGCGACGCCGCCCAACTTGCCCTCGAACCGGTAATGCGGCACCCGCCCGCTCAGGTCGATCGCCAGATCGCCCGCCAATAAAGCCTGCTCGATGTGCGCGCTTATCCCGGCCAGCCGTACCTGCGCCGCGTCCCACAGCACCCTCGCGGAATCCACATGCACCTGCGTATCGCCGAACGTCAGAGTGCCGATCGAGACCGTGCCGTCCGCCCGCCGCGCCTTCAGCCATTCCGGCACGGGCGCATCCCCCAACCGCAGCGTCCGGGCGAAAAACCCGCGATCGCGCACCGTCGCCGGGGCCAGCGCTCTCTGCAGTTCAGCCGCATCCGCCACCGGAACGGCCAGATGAAATTTGTGCGGACGGACCGCCGCCGGCTCCCATCGATACTCGCCCGTAAACGCTATCTCACCAACCTTCGCCCGCAGCTTATTCACCGTGACACGCTTTCCGTTCAGGCTCACCGCGGCCGATTGCACTCTCACTGGCTCCGCCAGCCCGTCCACTGGAATCCGAGCATTTAACAACTCATACTCGCCGGACCACTGTCCCTCTGCGTCTCGCGCCCACTCATACCGGGCCCATCCGCGCCAGGTTCCCTGCGGCGTTTGATCCAGCAGAGGAATCGACGCGACCCCGAACGATCGCATATCGGAAACACTCAGCGCCCGCGTCGTAATTTTCAGATCCAGCCGGCTCTCGCCTTCCAGCGAAAAACTTCCCTCCACATCCGCGCTATCGTTCTCACCGACGCTTACTGTGGCTGGCTCCATCGACATCACCCGATGATCGATCGCCACCTCGGCCGACGCCGCGCGCAGCGGCCGCCCGTCCGGCAGCGTCAGCGACGCATCCTGCAATGCGATCTTCCCGGAAAATCCGTCCGGCTCGGAATAACGGACCTTGCCGGATAACGATCCCTCCGCCGCCAGCTTCTCTGAAAACTGAGCGCCCATGTGCCGCGCAATCTCCAGCACTGTCGCCGCCGGCACCTGCTTCAATTCCGCGCTCGCGTCCCAATGCGGAGCGCTCAGAAAATCCCACGCCCGGAACGTCGCCGCCACCTGCGGATTCGGCACGTCCGATACACTCTCTAATTCCAGCCGGTCCCCCCGCAGATCGAGCGTTCCCTTGTAGGCGACCCGCAGCCCAGCCCCACTCTGCGGCAGTAAATCCCACCGATGCACATCGTTGACTTGAATGTTTCCCGTCACCTCCAGATGCGAAGGAATCCCAGAAAGTTGCGCGTCCAGCGCGACTACGCCATGCAGCCCGAACCCTCTCCGGTCAATCAGCCGCGCGACCTCTTCGAGCGCGCTCTTTTCCAGTTCGACTCTCATATCGACTTTCAGCGCGCTCCAGCGCCCACGCACAAAAAAATTGCCGAAATCCTGCGCCGGTCGGTCCGAACGGGAAGGTGCGCCTGCAAATCGCAGTTCCACGGACCCATCCATCGACGGAGCCACGTCGAGATCCGCGTTGCTGAAATACACCACCGACTTGGTATCGCCAAACTTGAAGTTGACCCGCCCTCCGCGCATCTTGATCGCCGGCATCGTTCCCGCGCTCGCCTGCGCGCTGCTCAGGAGAAATTGAAAATTCCACGGACCGGAGTCAGCCTTCACCAGATTGATGCTCGCCTGATCCAGGCGCAGGCTCGAGAACTCCAGCTTGTGCCGGAACAGGCTCAGCAACTGCACCCGCGCATCCAGCGTCTCCACGTAAGCGAACGGCTCAATCCCCGCGCGAGCGTCCTCGTCAATGGTGACGTCGTCCACCGTAAATCCGGGTCCGGTAAATAAATTGAAATGCACCGGACCCACCACCACGTGTCTTCCCAACGCCTGTTCAAGCGCCCGCGCGATTTTAGGCCGAACGAACTCAATCTCAAAATGCGGCGCGGCAAACCCAATCGCCAGCACCAGCAGCAGTGCGATGATGATCGCCCGTTTCATCCGTTACCCCTGGTGGTGAACTCCGCGTGTTCTCTGCGCCCTCTGCGTCTCTGTGCGAACAATGTCCTCCGCGATTTTGCAGCGTTTCTCATCGCACGCTCTCCTGCAAAACCCGATAAGCCTCCGGATCGTCAATATCGCTCAGCACCCCCGCGTCGAACGTATCGAGATAAAGCGTTCGATCCGCGTGCCTCCGCACCACGTCTTTGGCCTGCGCCTCCGCAGGCAGCGCCAGAAACTCCGTAATCAGTTCCCGCCGGGCGCAAACCGGATGCCCTCGCTGTCCCTCAAACCTGGGAATCACCAGCAGCGGTTCGTCGGCGCCGCGCAAAGCATCAACGATCCGCTCGACAGTTGAAGGTTCCGCCGCCGGCGAATCCACGGGCACGAATAAAAACCCCTCCGCATCGCCCGGAACCTCAGCCAGCGCTGTTTGCAGCGAGCTTAACTGCCCTCGCGAAGGGTCCGGATTCACGGCAAATCGGACCCGCCCGGGCACTGCCGCACGAATTTCATCCGCCTGATAGCCCAGTGCGACAATCACCGGATCGCAGACCGCCCCCAGCACCCGTATCAGCCGGTTGCAGAAGGTTTCACCGCGATAAGAGAGCAGAGCCTTCGGAGTTCCCATACGGCTCGAAGCTCCCGCGGCGAGAATAATACCGGCAATCACTTCAACAGCGCCTGCAATTTTTCGCTGGCGAAAATCGATTTCGACAGCGCCCGCCAATCCGCATCCGGCGCGCGGCGCAAGGCGATCATTTCGGCGACCACCGAAACCGCGATCTCTTCCGGGGTCTCCGCGCCGATCTCCAGTCCCATCGGTGCGAAAACCTTGCCGAACATCTCTCGCGCGAACCCTTCTTTTTCGAGCTCGCGCACCACCGAAATCGTTTTCCGCTTGCTCCCGATCATCGCGATGTACCGGGCGTCGGTCGCCACCGCCCAGCGCAGTACCCGCATATCGTCGCGATGCCCCCGCGTCACGATAATCAGGTAGCTCGATGACGTCACCGGCAATTTCGGAAAGGCATCCTCGTAAGGTTCCGCGTAAGTCGCGTCGGCCTCCGGAAACCGCTCCGCGTTGGCGAAAGCCTCGCGATCGTCCACCACTACCGTCGAAAATCCCGCCATGGTTGCGATCTTCGAGATGCTTTTCGACACGTGCCCGCCTCCGAAAATATAGGCACGCGGCTGCGGCGTTACGGGCTCGACGAAAATATTCAATTGCCCTCCGCAGATCAGCCCATTGTCGTAAGCCGCGTCCTGCCCCAGGCTGAACGTCAGATGGCGAGGCTTCTCCGTCTCGATCACCTCGCGCGCTGCGTTCCAAACCTCTGCTTCGACGCACCCCCCGCCGATCGTGCCCAGCATCGACCCGTCTTCGCGCACCAGCATCTTCGCGCTTTCATAGCTTGGAATCGACCCGTTCACCTGCACGATCGTCGCGATCGCGCACCTCTGCCCCAACTTGCGCAGCCGCACGATCTCATCATAAACATCCACTCAACTACATTGTAATTGAATAACATCCCGCTTCCATCCGCCTCGGCTCCGAAAAGCTTCGTTTATCTTCGAATCAGAAAGGAGTCCAGGCGCTCTTCCAACGGAGAGCGGGATCGACCAGTAGGGGAAATGCTAGCAACCTCCTCGATACGGGTCTGTGTGCGTTGGATTGCCGCCAGTCAATGTCTGGCCCCAGCTCGTTGCGGGTTAC
>DATHOJ010000073.1:0-7298 GCA_035485055.1 Bryobacteraceae bacterium | reverse complement strand
AAAGACATTCAACCGGTAGAATAAGTCGCTCCGGAAGGTACCCGCGCGAATCGCTTCTTCCAGGTCACGATTGGTCGCCGCGATAACGCGGACATCGACCCGAATGGATCCTGCTCCTCCGATCCGTTCAAATTCATGTTCTTGCAGAACGCGCAAAAGGGTGATCTGAGTCTCAGCGGGCAGTTCACCAACTTCGTCAAGGAACAGAGTGCCGCCCGTTGCCAGTTCGAACCGTCCCAGTCTTCGTTGCGTGGCTCCGGTAAATGCGCCCAACTCATGGCCAAATAGTTCAGATGCGATAAGGTCACGAGGGATCGCCGCACAATTCAAACTCACAAATGGATATGAAGATCTTCGTGAGCGCCGGTGAATCGCGCGCGCCACCAATTCTTTGCCAGTGCCGGTTTCGCCAGTGATCAGAACGCTGGAGTCGGTTGGCGCGACCTTGGATATTCGGGAAAGCATCTTTTTCAGAGGAGCCGAAGTGCCGACGATCTCCTCGAACATCGATGCTTTGTCGATTTCTTCGCGCAGGACTATATTCTCTTCCTGGAGCCGTTGCTCGGCCGACTTGCGATCGTCGATATCGGTCCCGGCGGCATACCACCGGGTAATGCGCCCTTCCTGGTCTGACACCGGACTGAAGCGATAGTGGAACCAGCGATACTGTCCGTCTTTTCTCCTGAGCCGCACTTCGTACTCAAACGGCGATCCGCTTTGGAATTTTCCGGGAAGTTCCTTTGCCACGTCGGCGTCCTGCGGATGTAGCACCTCTTGCAAGCCTGCGTCCTGCCATTCCTCCAAAGTAATGCCGAGATAATCCAGCGCCGCCAGGTTCAAGTAGAGGCGAGCTTCGTGGGGCCCAAATTCGGCGATATGCAGCGGCGACAAGTCGAGAAGTTGGCGGGCTTCCCTCTCGCTTTGGCGGATCTTCTCTTCCGCTTTCTTTGCGGCGGTGATGTCCGTTATGGCCCCCACAAAGTCGAGCTTGCCTGTCTTAGCGGCGCGGCCAATGACGTGGACGTATTTGACTCTGCCATCCGGCATCAAAAGCCGATGTTCCACATCGAAATCCGTCTTGTCCTTGTCGGCATCGTCGAGGGCCAGCCGAACGAAAAGCCGATCCTGGGGATGGATGAGCTGAAAAACCAGATCGAACGTGGGCTTAGCCCCTCGATCGCGTTCCATGATGTTGTAAGTTTCGTCCGACCAGTAGATCTTTCCGCTTGCAACGCTCCAACCCAAACTGCCGGTTTGGCTGATTCGCTGACCCTGAGCAAGGAAAGCCTCGCTATTTTGCAGATCAGAATAAAGGCCCGCGTTCTCGAGCGAAATCGCCGCTTGCGAAGCCAGCAACTGCAGCACGGTAACCCGGTCCGGCGTGAAGACGCCCGGAGTCAGGTTATTCTCCAGATAAAGTACGCCGACAAGCTTCCCCTGCTTGACGATTGGCAGGCAGAGGATGGACCTGGAACACTTCTCCCGGATATATTCATCCTTCGAATACACCTCATCGATCGAGGCATCATCCAGGAGTAGGTTCTCCTGCGTCCGGATCACGTAATGCAGTGCGGATTGGGGCAGATCAGATGGCGCGACAGTTGTCTCGCGAACCGCAACCTCGGTCCCGGTAGCCTCTGCTTCGATCCGCGGCTCGCCGTCCTGAAGGAGGATCAGTAGGCCTCGCTCGGCTCCGGCATTTTCAACCGCGATTCGGACGAGCTTCTCGATCAGTCCGGGCAGGACGATCTCACTCGAAAGTGCCTGAGACGCCTTCACGACAGTCTCGACGTCCAATTGTCCGACTGGCGGTTCAATCGTGCCCGAAGGGGCGGGAGTTCGTCCCTCACGTAGGCGAGGGTACCGTTCGTCGAGTTGCTTTACTTTTCCGTGGGCGCCCCAGCGGTTATAACAGTTCCGCGCATTCCGGAGATAGGAGTCGGCGAATGTCTCGAAGCCGCGAGCCGCGTAAAACTGCGCGGCGACCTCGCAGGAAAGCGCCTCGTTGTGGACAAAGCCATTTGCGCGGGCCGCCCGGATGGCCTGTTCGTAAAGGCGCTCTGCGTCCAGCTCTCGGCCCTCGATGCGCGCAATCTCTGCCCCCACGAGTGCGGCGCGGTTTTCGAAATTCTCCGGGCAGTTTTCCGCCCACATTTGGAGCTGTTTGTAGTGTGCTTCGAGAGCATCAAAGTGCTCTCGGCTTTGGCCCGCCGTTGCAGACTCGCAGACCGCTGCACGGGAGAGCGCGCTGTAAAATTCATATTCTGCCCACTCAAAATTTGGCGAGGTCACAAGCAGCGGCCGAGCTTTCAGTGAGGCGTCGATGGCCGAAGTAAAATCGCCGGCGTAGAGGCGCGCTTGCAACTTCCGGGTCCAGTACCAGAAGTGGACTACCGGCGGACGACTGTTCAGATCACGCTCGAACCGTTCCTCCTCGAACTCCGCATGGTCAAGGGAGCCGAATTTTGGCGTCAGGCCCCTGAGCATTCCGATAAGACCGATCTGCGGAATGATCAGGTCGATGGCGAAACCGAACTTCGACTTGCGCGCAAAGGCAAGACTACTCTCGGCTTCATTTTGCACCTCAACGAGCGGACGTCCCATCGCGATAAGAAGGGTGTTCAAGTTGGCACTGCTGTAGGCTGCATATGTGAGATCGCCGATTTCGTTTGCAATCTCAAAGGCCTGGCGCATCACATTAGAGCAATCCGGGAGATGTTTCATCCATGGCATGATGCCGGCTGCGAACACGGCAGAGGTCGCAGCCTGAAAGCGTTTCAGGCCACGCTTTTCCGTCAGATCATAGCCGAGCCGACCGAATCGAAATGCATTCTTGTAATCACCGAACCTGGGCCCCATTATAAGGCCGAGCCAGGCATAGCTGGCGCATGAAGCGTCGCTGTTACCGTGCTCAATGCTGAGACCAGCCGCCCTGCAGACGACCAGGGCATAAAGATTCGCATCCGTAAACATCGCAGGAGGCACAAGCCTGGTTAGAACATCCAGAGTCGCGATAGACGCTGGGTCGCGCATCAGGGGGAAGTCAACGACATCCTCGATCTCGCGATTTCCGAGCTGGGACCAGATACTCTGGTATTCGCTTCGTACTTGTTCCTCCGTAGGATGGAGGAGCCATTCGATAGCGAGATGGCGCAGGTAGTCGAGGCCGATGCCGACGGCACGGTCGATCTGTCCGAGCGTCATGCAGACATCCACACTCAGGCACGCAGCCATCGCGAGTTCGACATTATTTGAGGCACGCGCTCGAAGCATTTCCATGCGCTCGGCCGCGGTGGTCACATCTCCAGTCAGGAACTCGCATTCGGCCCGCTGCAATTCCAGCTGGAAAATGAGACCGTGGCGTCGCTCCCAGGCAGCGTCCGTCAAAAGCGCTTCGCCGGCGATGAAATATTTCAGAGCTGAGGCATTGGCTGTGGAAGCCTTGGCACGCTTACCAGCGACAAGGTTGAGCTCAGCCACCTGGAAGCGCTCATTTTCTGAAGTGATGAGACCGGCTCCACGGTTATACTGATTGACGATCTCGAATATGGCCTCCTCGCGCTTTTCAGGGGGAATGTGCGTGTGAAGCAACCTCCCGATTCGCAGATGAGCCTCGCCGCGCGCTTCTTCCGCAATGAGCGAATAGGCCGCTTCCTGAACGCGGTCGTGTGCGAACCGGTAGGAGTCCTCCGACCGGACAATCAGGTCCAGGTGGAGAGCTTCCCATAGTTGCGCTTCGGCCTCTTGTTCTGACATCTCAAGAACATCCGAAAGTGTGTTGGCTTCGGCGGTGTTTCCGATGGAGGCAAGTTGCTGGAGCGCCTTTTGAGTCGTGGCCGGTAGTCGGTTCAGCTTGGCGACCATGAGGTCCACAACGTTGTCGGTATAACCCTTAACGCGAATGGCATCAAGATCCCAGCGCCATCGGGCAACTCCGTGCTCGAAAGTAATCAGCCCCTCTTCAACCAGTGCATGGATAAACTGAACGGTAAAAAAGGGGTTGCCGGCGGTCTTCTGTTGTATGAGTTGCGCAAGCGATGTCGCAGGTAGCGAATCGCAGTGAAAGACGTCTGCAACCAGGTGCGCCAGGTCGCCGGAGCCCAGCGGCGTCAGACGGATCTCGTGCACCGCGGCGCCGGCTTCATTGATTGCCGCCAGCCTGCGCATCAGCGGGTGCGCAGGGCCGACCTCATTGTCTCGATAAGCGCCGACCACCAGCAGGTGCGCCAGATCTTCCTGGACCAGCAAAGCCTCCAAAAAATCGAGTGTCGCCGCGTCCAGCCACTGCAGATCGTCGAGAAACAGCGCCAGCGGATGCTCAGGGCGCGCAAAAACACTAAGAAATTGTCGGAATGCCAGGTGCGCGCGAGTTTGCGCCTCTTGAGGCGGTAAAGGGGCAACCGGCGGCTGTTCTCCTAAGATTAGTTTCAATTCCGGAACGAGATCCACAAGCAGGGATCCATTCGGACTTAACGCCTGACGAAGATCGTCCTGCCATTTGCTCAGTTCGGCTTCAGGCCTGCTCAGAAGTGGGCGGATAAGGCCCTGAAAGGCCTGAGCTATCGTGGCATACGGAATGTCGCGCTTGTACTGATCGAACTTGCCGGATGCGAATAAGCTACGGGGCGGAACCAGAGATTTGTGAAGCTCACTGACAACAGCGGATTTGCCGACGCCAGAATATCCGGAGACCAGAACGAGCTCGGGCCTTCCACCGGCGACGACACGATCGAACGCCTTAAGCAGAGTATCAACTTCCCGCTCCCGGCCGTACAGTTTCTCCGGTATCAGCAACCGGTCGGACAAGTCGTCTGCACCCAGAGGGAATGAATCGATCCGACCGAGCGACTGCCACTGCGCCAGGCACCGCCGAAGATCGGCTGCCAGTCCCGCGGCGGTCTGGTACCGGTCTTCCGCGTTCTTGGCAAGGAGCCTCATGATGATGGAGGACAGCGGCTCGGGAACCTCGCGGCGATCCGCAGGCGCTGCCGGCTGACGTGCGATGTGGCAGTGGACCCACTCCAAAGGGTCCACTGCAACAAATGGGAGCACGCCCGTAAGCATCTGGTACAAGGTGACGCCCAAAGAGTAGAGATCGCTGCGCGTATCCATCGATCGATTCATGCGCCCGGTCTGTTCCGGGGACATGTAGGCAAGGGTGCCGGCAATGAATTCCGGCGGCGACGGCGCTTGGCGCTCGCGGGGTAGCCGGGACGCGATGCCAAAGCCGGTGAGCCAGATATGACATGCGCCGTCGCCTGGTTCCAACGCGACGAGCACGTTTTCGGGCTTGACGTCTTTATGGATCAGACCACGCTGATGGACGTGGCCGAGCGCCGTTGCCATGCCAATCGCGAGGCGTAGAAAGCGAGCCACGTCGAGGGGCTGCACTTTGGTCTGCTCAAGAACGTCCCGGCCTAGGATGCAGTCCAGCGGCTCGCAGCCGGGGTCCTCGATTACAAGGATCGTCCGTCCTTGGTGTCGGGTGAGCGCGATAGGCTTGGCCGCCCAAGAAGTATCGAGTTCGGCTGCGAGCGAGTATTCGTGTTCAAGGCGCCGCAGACTCTGGGGAGACGGTTGTTCCGCCGTAGGAGCCACGACCAGAAGGGGAATGTCGTTGCCGCGCTGCCGGGCGCGATAAAGCGAAAATTCCGCGCCGTCGCGGATTGGCTCCAACACGTACTCGGAAAGTGCTGCCATTGAGATCGTCTTCGTCGCCAGGGCTGCATGGAGCCAGATATCCATTCTGGCAGGAAACTGACTAGCGAAGCGCATCCTATGATCCACGTGCGACGACTGTGATCAACGTGCGACGATCGGTACAACCGCATTACGGCGCGCTTCAGGTCGTAAACACGTCGCTGAGCCGCAACCCAGGCCGGCGATTCGTGGCAGTGCTAAGCCCGTTATGAGAGCGATTTAGTGCTCTAAATGCTTGCTCAGCGTGAACCCCGCGCGCTTCAAATCGGCGAAGTGGAACAAGCTGTGCCAGATGATGAAGTCCAGAGGGCGGAAGAACGCCCTTACGCTCAGGGCCCGGTCCGCAAAGCGGCCGAGGCGATGAACAAGGAGATGGGGATGTATACCAGCGAAGAGGTAACCAGGCCAGGAGCGTAGCGATCGCAGGCTGCCGTCGTGACGGTGTGGAACAAGCCGTCCCAGATGAGAGGCCGAGTGACCGGTCCAGGCAGTCAGAGCCAATATGCGTGCCATAAAGGCGACGTTGTTGGCGAGTCTTGCCAACTGCATCCCTGACCCTTCGGCAACACTGAACTTTGGCCAAATCCGTGTACATGTTTTGTACAAACGGCGAGATTCCTGCGAAGACGGCGAATCCTTGCCGTCGCGGTTTCAGTAACTTAAAGAGAGCACTGGATGGCGGCGAATACGGGTTGGATCTACGCCGCGATCGGTGGGACCACCTGTGTGTCGACCAGGCGATCCGCTCATACAGTTGCTGCTGCGAGGATCGAGTTCGAACGCTGCAAATTCATAGATACGTTGGGCCAGTGCGTCCTGAACCTCTCGCTTGCGGACTCGCGAATCGGAGGAATAGCCGACCAATCACCCCCATATCAGCTGTCTTGCCCGGCAAACTCCGATTACCCGCCAATGATCGGTCAGAGAATCGCCGATCAACCGTATTGGATTCTCCTTCGTCACGAACCACGCACGCGGGCCGACCAGGGCTAAGCTTCCCTCGTCCGAAGCTGACGGAGCGTTTCGCAATCCTGCTTAAAATCCTCCACGGCGAAGTCGTAGACTTCGTGCTCCTTTAAAAAGTCGTCCAGTTGCAAGCGAGTTCCGAAACCGAGCAATCTGCGAAGCTGAGCGGCCGTAAGAGCGTGGGACCGGTATGCCTCAAGTACGAGGCTTTCCAGCGCGGCACGAGGCAGGTCCTTCCACCTGGACCCGAGTCCTTGTGCGATGTCTTCCGGCAGTTCCAATGTGATCCGCGTGGCGACGCCCTTCAGCTCATTATCTCAAGGCACAACTCTCTCAGCTCTGCGCACCTCGGCAGCCAACTGTGCAGTCCGTCCTTTTCGAGATTGGCCCGTCTCGCGCGCCGGAGCCTTTCGCGGCGCCGGGGCGGCCTTCCCGACGGACGGAATTGTCACCAAGTCCAACGCGTCGTGAACATCAGTGGCCCAGATAGTGCATCGTGGTCTCCAGGGACTTGTGGCCCATCCAGTGCTGCACGGTCCGTACGTCGAATCCCCTGCGCAGCATTCCCGTTGCATAAGTCGAACGAAATGTCTTCAGATCAAACTTTGTCGGGTCGAGTTTGGCGCGCTTGG
>DATHOJ010000072.1:0-181635 GCA_035485055.1 Bryobacteraceae bacterium | reverse complement strand
CCCTCAGCTTAGCGCCGCGCGTTAACGCCTTGATGCGAAGCTTGCGAAAATCTCTTTGCGAATCTCTGTTGAGGACTCCGCTAAACCAGTATTGAGAAATATATGGAACTCTATCGCATCCAGAAGGAGTTTCGGAACCGGGCGACGTGATGGTTTTTCCGACTTCTTGTACCCCATCTCGCGCTGCCTGCGAGAGCACCGTCATATTCCGGCCACCCAAGCTGAATATTCCGGCCACCCAAGCTGACTAACCCAGCGCGATTTCGCATTAACTCGGCGCGTTTGATTCCCCCAACTTAAGCCGTTTCACGGCTTCGCGCCAGCGCCGCCGCTCCTCCCTTTCGCGGTAGAAGCTCGCGCATGTGTGTATCAACCCCACAACTGCAATTACGGCAGCTAGTGCCTCGAAAAACGTGTCCCTCACGCTTTAAGCATGCCCTTCTGCGTCTAAACCCACCACCGCCCGATCGGTTCATTTCGTTAATCAGATAGTTCTAGGAAAGAGAGCAGAGCCAGTACTGGGCGCGACGGTGGGACAGGCGGTTTCGCCTGTCGATCGACCTTTCACACAGATCCGAAGGCCAGGGTCATCTGGTCGCCGATGTTGCGGATCGGGATGCGATATTCCTCCGAACGTGTGGCCGCGAGCAGACGCTCGATCGGTTCCTTCAACGGCTCATTGCTCAATTTGAACGTCTGATGATGGACCGGCAGGATTAGGTCCGCACCTGCCTGGTTGGCCATCGCCAATGCCTGTTCTGGATTGCAGTGGGCGCGAATCCACGGATCGTAGGCTCCGATGGGCATGATGGCAAGATCGACGTTCTTGGACGAGCGGATCGCGTGGAAGGTATCCGTGTACGCCGTGTCGCCGCCGAAAATGATCCGGTAGCGTCCACATTCGATGAGATATCCGTTGTACCCGCGATGCGTGTCCGTCTGCATGCGTGCGCCCCAGTGGCGCACTTCAAACGCCTGGATTCGCGCCGGACCCACCTGGCATGCTTCATCCCAGCGAAGTTCCCGCACCGCGCGATATTTGCCGGCGCGCAGCAGATCGCTGGTGCCCACGGCAGTCACCACCATGGTTCGCGGACTTTCGAGCTTCCGGAGCGAGGGGAGATCGAAGTGATCCATATGGGCGTGGGAGAGCAATACCAGATCGGGCGCGGGAAGATCTTTGATGCTCATGGCCGGGTGAACCAGACGCTTCAGGCCGATGACCAGCGGGCCGACGCCGATGCCGATCCTGGTACTGAGCACCGGGTCCGTGAGGATCGTAAAACCCTCAACGCGAAGGAGTACTGTGCTGTGGCCAATCCACGCCGCATGAACTCCCTGGTCAGACCAGCCGCTAAGATCCGGAATCTTCGGTGAAAGATTGACCGCCCGCTTTCGCTCCTCCTGAATCTTGCGCCAAAACATCGGAGCCGCCTGCAACGCGAAGTTCGAAAGCGTCTTTAAGTTACGCCACATAAGTCAAATATCACAACCCCACTAACCCGCCATAACACAGCCGCGACCACCGGGAGCGGTCAAATTCCGAGCCTCCTCGTTAGATGCGAGCGCTTCGCGGCGGATTCGTGAAACGGCCAAATCCCGGACATCCCACCCTCCGGTCTGCTAAACTCACAACTCACCCCCCATGTTCTGGAGTAAATTGTTTATCCCCACGTTGCGTGAGGACCCCGCCGAAGCCGAAGTCGCCAGCCATCGCCTGCTGCTGCGCGCCGGCTACATCCGCCAGCTCGCCGCCGGCCTCTATAATTACCTGTTCCTCGCCCAGCGCTCCATCCTCAAAATCACCAAGATCGTCCGCGAGGAAATGGACGCCATCGGAGCGCAGGAATTCTATCTCCCCGGCCTCAATCCCGCCGAGGTCTGGCAGGAATCCGGCCGCTGGGATGTCATGGGCGATAACCTCTTTCGCCTGAAAGACCGTAACGGCCGCGACCTCTGCCTCGGCATGACCCACGAAGAGGTCATGACGTATATCGCGCGCGGCGAATTGCGCAGCTACAAACAGCTCCCACAGATCTGGTATCAGATTCAGACCAAATTCCGAGACGAGCCTCGCCCCAAAAGCGGCCTCCTGCGCACCCGCCAGTTCATCATGAAGGATTCCTACACCTTCGATCTGACGCCCGCCGGCCTGGATGCGGCCTATGAGAAACACGACCAGGCCTATCGCCGCATCTTCGATCGCTGCGGCCTTGAATACGTGGTGGTCGAAGCGCATTCGGGGGCGATGGGAGGGAGCCAGTCGCACGAATTCATGGTAGTGTCCGACGCCGGCGAGGACTTCGTCGTCAAGGGCCCCAATTACGCCGCGAATCTGGAAAAAGCGGTGAGTGTCGCCAAACCCTGCGCTGTTGACGACCCCGAAGGCGATCTAGAACCGGAAGAATTTCAAACTCCCGGCAAGAAAACCATCGCCGAGGTTGCGGGCTTCACCGGACTGCCCGAAACCTCGCAGATGAAAAGCCTGGTAATGGTCGCCGATGGCAACGTCGTGCTCGTAATGGTCCGCGGCGATCATCAGTTGAGCGAAACAAAATTCGGCGGCGTCACTGGCGCAACGGATATTCGCCAGGCGCATCCCGAAGAAATTCGCGAACATTTCGGAGCCGACGCCGGTTCTCTTGGACCCGTCGGTGTCAAAATCCGCATTCTGGCCGACGAAGCCCTGCGCGGCCGCCGCAACATGATCGCCGGCGCCAATAAGAACGATCATCACCTGCGCAACGTAACTCCCGGCAAGCATTTTCAAGCCGAGTTTCACGATCTGCGGCAAGCCGTCGAAGGCGATACTTCGATTGTCGATGGAGCGCCGCTCACCGTGCACAAAACCGTCGAAATCGGCCACATTTTCAAGCTAGGCTACAAATACTCGGAGTCGATGGGACTGCGGGTTCTCGATGAATCGGGGAAGGAAGTCACTCCCATCATGGGCAGCTACGGGATCGGAATCGAGCGTATCCTCTGCGCGGCTGTCGAACTCTATCACGATAAAGACGGCATCGTCATGCCCGCCTCGATCGCTCCCTTCGCGATGGTAGTGACGCCGATCAATTTCGCTGATGCCGCGCAGAACAGAACCGCGACGGAAATCTATTCAGCCGCCAGATCGCTGGGAATCGACGTGCTGCTCGACGATCGCGATGAGCGTCCGGGCGTCAAATTCAAAGACGCCGACCTGATCGGCATTCCGTATCGCATCAACGTCGGAAAGAAAGTAGCGCAAGGCCTGGTGGAAGTGGTCGATCGGCGCACGAAAGTATCCACCGATGTCGCCGTAGCGGAGGCGGCGTCCTTTGTCAAAACCCGACTGGCAGACAATACGAAGTGAGTTCCCTGCCCTCGCAAATCGCGCGTATCTAAACACGGCGACGTTCGGCCAATTGCCGCGCCGCGCAACCGAGGCAGTCGCAAAACACTGGCAGCATCGCGACGAGTTCGCTTGCACCGATTTCCTGAGCTGGTATGACGACGCCGACCGCCTGCGCGGATCCATCGCCAAGCTGATCGGCGCAACCGCCGATGACATCGCGTTTGTAGACAGCGCCGCGGGCGCGCTCGGCGTAGTCCTGGCCGCCCTCGATCTAAAAGCCGCTGACAACATCGTCACGCTTCAGGATGAATTCCCCAACTATTTATATCTGCCGCAAATGCGCGAAGTGGCGTGGGAGCGCTTGTACGAATCGATCGACGGCAACACCAGAATGGTCGCGATCAGCGAAGTGAACTACGCCACCGGATTTCGTCCGCCGCTCGAGGAGATTTCAAAGTTCACCCGCCAGCGCGGCATCCTTCTGTTCGTGGACGGCACGCAAAGCCTCGGCGCGCTGACCATCGATCTCAAGAAACTGCATATCGACATTTACGCCGTCCATGGCTATAAGTGGCTGATTAGCCCTCCTGGAAGCGCATTTATGGCTGTGCTGGAGCCCTTACGGAGCAATTTAAGGTCGATTAAGGTCGGTTGGAGAAGCCACAAAACCTGGCGCGACGTCGATAACCTGCATCATGGCGCGCCCATGTTCAAAGACTCGGCGGAAAAATACGAAGGCGGAGGGCTGCCTTTTCCGCTGCTGTACGCGATGGAACAGGCGGTCGAATTGATGCTCGAAGCGGGTCCCGCGGCAATCGAGCAGCGCGTCATGCAACTGGCTGATTCCGTGAGAGATCGGATGGTCGAAATGGGCGCGGAAGTCAGCCGCGGCTCGCAGATCGTCGCCGCGAAATTCCCGGGCCGCGATCCCTCGCACCTGGCGCGGGAGCTAAAGAAAAAGAACGTAAATGTAGCCGCCCGGCACGGTTTCCTGCGGATTTCTCCGCATTTCTATAATGATGACAATGACTTGGAGCAGTTATGCGAAGCGATGAAACCATTGATTTAGGCTTCACCACCATTCCGATAACCGTGATCAAAGGCTCGAAGCCGGGTCCGACTCTGGCGTTGACGGCCGGAATCCACGGCTATGAATATCCGCCGATCTTGGCTCTGCAACGCTTGCAAGTAAAGAAGTTAACTGGAACTCTGATCATCGTGCATGTGGCCAATATGCCGTCTTTTCTGGGGCGCACAGTCTATTTCAGCCCTCTTGATGGGAAAAACCTTAACCGCGTCTTTCCCGGACGGAAAGACGGAACGCCATCGGAGCAAATCGCTTATGCAATTACCACGAATGTAATCGATAAGTGCGACTATTTACTCGACTTACATTGCGGCGATGGAAACGAGTCCTTGCGTCCTTACGTGTATCAAACCGTCACTGGCGATGCGGAGTTCGATAACAGAATCGAAAATCTGGTCGCCAATTCCGGCTTCGACCATATCGTGATCGATCGCGCAAGACCAAAAGATCCAGCAACTTCCATGTATTGCTCGAATACGGCGATTACCCGCGGAAAGCCGGCGATGACTGTCGAAGCCGGATTTTTGGGAACGACCGATGAAAAATCGGTTCTGGCGATTTTGCGCTGTGTCGAAAGCGTGATGCGGTATTTGAAAATGATCGACGGTAAACCCATCAAAACCAAGCCGGTCTACCTCGATCCCGCGGAAGTTCTGACCAGCCCTGCGACGGGCATTCTCTATCCACGCGTGGACCGAAACGCGATGGTGAAGAAAGGCGCGGTATTAGCGCATATCACCGACTTTTTCGGAAAAAAGATCGCTGACGTGAAGGCTCCTTTTGCGGGGGTGGTGCTGTATGTCGTTGCAACGCCGCCGATTACGAAGGGTCAGCCGGTGGGTTGCGTGGGCCGTATTCGACGTTAACCAAAAAGAGTCCGCGCGCGGGCGCCGTGGGTCCGGGCGGGATCGACCCGTTAAAATGCGCGTCGAGATTCGCAATATTTCCTTTGCCCGCTTCGAGTAAAACGCCGACGATATTGCGGACCATGTGCTTCAGAAATCCACTTCCGCGGACGCGGTAAATCAAACGGTCGCCTTCTCTAAACGCCTTAGAACAAAAGATTTGACGAACCTTCGATCGGCCTAAAGTGTCTGCATCGTCAGCGGCCGCGAAGGAGGTAAAATCGTGTTCGCCTTCGAGCGATTTCGCCAGCTCAAAGATTTTTTCTTCATTGAGCGGATAAGGATGATGATGAACGTAGCGGCGCTCAAAAGGCGAGCAGATCGCGGCGCGGAGAATTCTATATTCGTAGGTCTTGGCGGTAGCGTCGAAGCGGGGATGGAAATTTTCGTGGGTCTCCTCAGCAGCAAGAATGCGGATATCGCGCGGAAGCTGGCGATTCATCGCTTTTTCGAGGTTTGGCGTGGGGATGGGATTGTGGAGAGAGAACGCTGCTACTTGCGCGAGCGCGTGAACGCCGGCGTCGGTGCGGCCGGAGCCTTCTACTTTTACTGCGGCACTTTCTATCTCGGATAAGACGGATTCGAGAGCGGCTTGAATGGTGGGCAGGTTGGGTTGGACTTGCCAGCCATGGTAATCGGTGCCGTCGTAGCTGAGGGTGATGCGGATGCGTCTCACTGGGGGCGGGAGCCGGGTTTTTCTATAGGGAGGCCTTCCTGGCAGAGAGGGCAGAAATCGGCGGGCCAGGCGGTCACTTCGAGTGTCGCTAATGCCACGCGCGGGACGCCCAAGTCGGCACGGCCTCCGCTGCGGTCGATGATGGAAGCGGCGCCTTGGACTTGGACTCCCGCCGATTGCAATGTCTCGATGACGTCGCGGGTGCTGCCTCCGGTGGTGACGACGTCCTCGATTACGACCGCGGTTTCGCCGGGCTTTACGGTGAAGCCGCGGCGCAGGATCATTTTGCCGGTGGCGGGGTCGCGTTCGGTGAACAGGAATCTTGCGCCTAACGCTCTGGCCACTTCATGGCCGATGATCAGGCCGCCGATGGCGGGGGAGACCACGATATCGACCTTCGAGAAATGCGAGGCCAGCTCGCGGCCGAATCTTTCGGCGATAGAGGGATGCTGGAGAACCAGCGCGCATTGCATGTACTCATTGGAATGCAGACCACTGGTCAGCCGGAAATGACCTTTTAAGTAAGCGCCGGTGTTACGGAACTCTTGAAGAATGGATTCGGACACGGAATCAAGATAGCACTCACCGAATAGAGGATGCGTGCTGCACGCGGATACGCTGCGATGCCGACAGAGCCGCTTCGGATTTTACGAATGCACCGGTCGCCTCGCGGGTCTGTTCGAGGGACTTCGAGAGCGAAGTCCGCGAGACGCGCTTCACGATCCGGTCCACTACCCAATGGAGCGCCACAGGAATGGGCCGGCTCAAGGCGAAGGCTTCGGTTTCGATGTACACGCCGTGATCGCGTTCTTCGAAGCGCGACATGGTACACAGGCGCCAGATATAGCCGCTGCCTTCGCCGTCGGGGATGCGGCCTTCCTCAGATACTTCCTGAACGCGGGTGGTCTCGGCGAAGTTGTACCATTTGCTGCCGTCGACCTGCACGAACCGCGCGTGGTAATCGCTATCGAGCGGGCGGCTCATAAACATGGCTTTATCGATCATGACAACGGAAAATCGATCTTCGGCGGTCTTCTGGCTGATGGTTCGGGCATCGATCACGGACGGTCTGTAATATTCGGTATAACGGTTATAATTGCGAACCACGGAGATTACATCGTCGATATGCGCGCCGGGAATGAAGGCCGCGCCGATCCAGTGATGAACCAGGCCGGCGGGCACTGATTCTGGCGTAGTGCCCATGGGCGACACGATCACCTCGCCGGCCCGAACACGCTTTAGACGGTCCGGCGATTCGTCGGACCATAAAAATGTGCCTTGCGCGCGGCTCGTCATGGCGGCGTTGGCCGCTACCAGATGTTGCTCCCAGGCGTCGAGGGTTTCCCTCTTCAACTCTGCTCCCAAGACCGGGAACGCCGCGATGATTCCAAATACGGCGAAAATACTACGGCGCGACATTTTCGGCCACCTCCGTTTCCCCGGGACGCGTTCTTTCGTGAATGGTCAATTCGGCGCGCCCCGTAAATCGCGTCTCGATATCGAGGTGTGTATCCCGAGCGAACGTCACGCCGTGACGAATCTCCATCTCCTGGGTAATCTGGATGCCGCGCAACATCCTGGACGGACTCTTGACGAGCCGTCCCGACAGATGCGTCACCAAGCCGGTTTCGTTATCGATCCATAACTCGCCTGCGATCATCCCCTTGCGCTTTTTTCGTGGCGTGATCTGGAAGACCGACACCGCCCCGTTATTGACGGTTACGAATTTGAACTTGTAATTGGATTGCGTGATGGGAGCCGCGAGCGGAGACTGCTGGCTATCGATCGAAAAGTAGCGCGCGATCATTTCTTTCCGAACCAGGCGGTCGCCCTCGATGGCTACGAACTGATACTCGCGCTTACCATCCGTCCAACGGCGGATGGCCTCGACACGGGCCTGTTTTCGGAATTTCGGCATGGAGGCCTGGACTTCCAGCGTCACCGTGGATTTGTCCAAGCCTCCATCGGCGAGGCTGGCGCTATATCGCTCTAATATTGCGCCGGCCTCGCTTGCGCCGTCGGCTGACGCTGTGGGTGGGAATAATAGCGTCACAGCGACGATCAGGGTCCCCGCGACTGCGCGGAAGGCCGAGGTGTTGAAGTGCGGATCGAAAGTCGGTCCGACGACTGCGTCGGCAGCCTCATAGGGACGGCCGGTAACGGATTCAGCCAAGCCCCGGGAATTTTCCGTGTTCGCCACCAGGTGCGCGCCCGCCCTCCACCAGCGAAGCAGCAGGTCGCGGCCCTTTTCATCCACGCTGGTCAGAAACGTCAAATCGACGGCGAGAGCTTTTCCGTCGAAGGTGGACGAAGCGGTACGCCACGCCTGGTCAAGCTTACCGACCTCGGCGCCCGCCAGGGTTCCCGACAGCTCAAACCGGAACGTCCGCGGGCCGTCGTGCATGTAGAAAAGAAATTCGGACATATCAATACTCACCCCAGGGACAGGACGGGAACGGGGTTGCGCCCCGGCTCACGATAGGGATCGGGTCCGCTGTCCTCCGCTAGATTGCGAGTCAACTGCACGAGGCCGATCCGCTGCGCTTTTTTTATCAGCGCTTTGTTTTCATTCAGGAGCAGAGAGGCCGCGTCTATAGACATGCCTTCGAAAACTGTCAACAGCATCGCGCAGCGAGGGAAAGCGTCGATCGCCACTACGGCTTCTTCGAATTCTTCCCGAGGGATATGGGGGCGGCGGTTCCATTTCGCATTTTTCGGCATTTCGGGCTCCGCGGCACGCGCAACTCTTTGTTTTGACACCCGCAATTCCGATTTAATGGTTCCGAGCGCCTCAACGACGATCAGTTTGCGCGCCCAGGAGTTCATGAATTCGCCGAATGCCGGATTTTCCGGCTCCTCGATTTCAAGAGCGCGATCGAACGCCTCCACGCTGCGATCGGCGTTTCCGGTGAGGAGGTATGCCAGAGAATATAGCTCGGAGTATTGCTCCTCAAAGATTTGAATCAACTCGTACGTCATAAGCTCGTCTCTCAATCCTTTCGGTCCGCGTCGCTCGACAGCCACGATAAGCAGCAACGCCGCGCGGGCTCCGCCTTCCGCCTCATGTCCTCCAGAAGCTGCCTGGTATCCACGCCGCGGGCGACGAATTTCACCCCCGCGTTATTCATGGAACACAATACCTCTGCGCCCGCCTCATCCACGAACGTAACGTTGGTCAGATCGACCACAGCCAGGGATTTATCCCACACGGCGCGGAGCTCATTTACCCAAGGTCCGGCGAGTTGCCCGTGGAGGATTAGCTTCTGGCCGTCCTGAGTAATTCGCAACATCTTTCGCCTCTGCTAGGGCAGTCCACGGGCCAAACCCGTTCGTCAGAGGCAACTGCTAGATAAGATTGGAAATTTTAGAAACCGGAGGGTGTGGCTGATGTCAAATGCCGAAGCACCTAGCCCGCCAGTCGGCACGGAGCCAGTTTTTCGGCAGTTGGGGTCCCGATCGTGTTATCGCCCGCAGGGACGATTGGCAATTGCTCCGGCAAGGATTGCTGAAGTAAACCGCCAGCGTCGAAGTACAATACAAGCCATTGGTTTTGGGTCGCCACGTGGGCAGGCTTTCTAGCTCGCAGGGCGTGGCCCCGCGCCGCGTGGTACGCATCTTGTCGATTTGCGATGTGGGGCGGGGCCATGCCCTGCCAAAATAAGCGCTCGGATAATTTCACCACCGCGTTTTAAACGGAGGATGTTCGGGAGACGCGAATGCCTAGCTTTTGCATGCGCGATTGCAGGGTGGATCGTTTCATTCCCAGCAGGGCGGCTGCGCCTTCCGGGCCCGAGACAATTCCTTTGGCCTGGTCGAGCGCGCGCAAAATTTGCACGCGTTCGGTTTCGTGCAGGACGCTCTGCATCGTGCTGCCTGGCTCCGGGGTCTTCACGGATCGAACGGCGATGGGCTCCGGCCGCGATTTGAGATCCGCCAATGACACTTTCAATGCAGGTCCCGGCGACAGAATCACCGCGCGCTCAATCACGTTCTGGAGTTCGCGAATGTTTCCGGGCCATTCATAGCGCACCAGGGCCTTCATGGTGTCCGAAGCGATGGAATCAATGCGTTTGTTCATCCGACGGCTGAATTGCTGCACGAAGTGGCGGACCAGCAACGGAATGTCCTCGGTCCGTTCGCGCAGGGGAGGGACGCGGATGGGAAACACATTCAGACGGTAGAACAGATCCTCGCGGAACTTCTGCTCTTCGACCATGGCTGAGAGGTCGCGATTGGTGGCGGCGATCAAGCGGGCGTCGCTGCGAATGGTGCGCGTGCCGCCGAGCCTTTCGAACTCCCGCTCCTGCAATACGCGGAGCAGTTTGGGCTGAAGTTCCAAGGGGATCTCGCCAATTTCATCGAGAAACACCGTGCCGCTCTGCGCCAGCTCAAACCTGCCGATCCGCTGCGAGATGGCTCCGGTGAACGCGCCTCTCTCGTGGCCGAAAAGCTCGCTTTCGAGGAGGCCGGTAGGGATCGCCGCGCAGTTAAGCTTGACGAAGGCGTTCTTGCCGCGCGAACTCAGGTTATGGAGCGCCCGGGCCACCAGTTCCTTACCGGTTCCCGTGTCGCCGTATATAAGGACTGTGGAATCAGTGGGTGCGACGGTTTCAATCTGGCTCAACACGCTGCGCAGCACGGCACTTTTTCCGATGATCTCTTCGAACTTCAGCTCGCTGCGGATCTCATTTTCGAGGTACACCTTTTCCTGCGCGAGCCGGTCTTTGAGTTCCGCAATCTTCGCGTAGGCGAGCGCGTTCTGGATGGCGATAGCGACCTGATTCGACACCTGCGTCAAGAATTCGACGTCGTCCACAGTGAACGGAACATCGTCCAGCCGCCCCAGGCTGAGCACGCCGAGCACGCGATTCTTTCCGATGAGAGGAAGATGGCACGCGGCCTGAATCCCCTCTTCGATTGCCACCGAGTTGCCGTGATAATCGCTGGCGATTTCGCGCTGGTTCATGACCAGCGGCGCCCGGGATCGAATCACCTGCGTCAGGCTCGCTGTCTCGTCAACCGGCATCGACACTCTTTCCGCGAGAATGCCTTTGCTCTTCGGAAAATCGAGCGCGTAGAGCTGAAAGCCTTCCTGCTCTTTTCCAGGCAAGATGACGCCGACGCCGTCGCACTGCATCACCTGGCGGATGCTGGCGGAAATTTCCTTGAGCAACTCCGGTAGTTCCAGATTGGACATCACGCGATTGGAGAGGTCGAGCAGGAGCTGGAGACGCTCCCCGTTGCGCTGCGATGCTTCAAAGTTGAGCGCGTCGTCGGTGGCGAGCGCGATCTGGTCGGCTACGAGGGAAAAGAACAACACATCCTCGTCCGAATAAGTGTCCGCCGATTCGCTGGCGATCGCCAGGCTGCCGAGGCGCCGGTGCGCGGTGGTGAGAGGGACCACGCACGCCGACAGGACGCCGAAGCGCTGGAACATCGCCATGTTCTCCGGAAACCTGGTTTCGCTCTCGGCGTCGCGGACCAATACCGCCTGTTGATTGTGAAACACCCACCACGCCACCGTGTCTTCGGGCGCAATGACTAACGAACCGGGGTGGGGATGAGCATGGTCGCTGCAATGGTGCCAGTGAACCTTCTGCGCGGCTTCGTCGAATTGCACGATGCCGTCGAAAGGCAGGACCTCGCGAAGCTCCCGGGTCAGCAGGTGGAATAGCTCTTTGGGATTACGATTCCCTCGAATCGCCTGCGCTATGCGGATCAAGGCGCGATACCGTGCGCTGATCGTTATCACACCCGAATCGGGGGCGACCATAAACATAGTTGTTCTTATGATGCGCGCCGCAGCGTCCAGGATGCGACGAAATAAGGCGTGTGCCCGGATATCGGCTGATCGCCAGGATTTCGGGCACACGGCAATTTCCGTTTTTGGTAGATGCTTCGTTTTCAGAGGTATGCGCTTGGGTAGCAAAATGCCTTTTCGAGGGCGAGGAGATTTCAAAACAATGCGTTCAGCATTTCTGATCACAGTGATTTGCGGCGGCGCGCTGACGGCGTTCGCGCAGCAGGAATATTCGAAGCAGGATGTTTCGGTGCAGGCCCTCGGCAGTTTCGTTAAGAGCACATGGGATAAGGGGATCGAGCAGACGGCCAGCGATAGCGGAGGGGTGCTCGCAAGCTACCGCTATTTCTTCACCAAGAATAATGGCGTCGAAATTAATTACGCATTCACCACCAATACCCAGAGCTATAGCGGCCTAGGCGTCGACACGCATTCGAGTGAAGCGTCGGCCGCGTATGTGTTCCGGATGCCCTTGAAACATTTCACGCCGTTCGTGTTAGCTGGGGCGGGCGGGCTGGTCTTCGACCCGAAAAATTTCGTGGGGGCCAGCACCCAGGCGCGCGCGGCGTTCGTTTACGGAGGCGGCGCGGACTTTGATATCGGGCGGCACGTATTTGTCCGTGCGGAGTATCGGGGCTTGGTGTACAATTCACCGACGTACGATCTATCCGTTTTAAACGGCGCGGACAGGATCACGCATCGGGCAGAGCCTTCGATCGGGTTCGGGTACCGGTTCTGAGGGTTCTTACATCGTGGGCGACGGGGCAGACGCCGCCCACGAACGCTTGATCCCACAAGCGGACACTCGGAATCGATACAAGGGCCTTTAATAACAACACCGTGCGAAAGGTATGCTGATTGCCTTCTTTTAGGCGATGACGAACCATCTGATCGACGATCTGCGGCTGGCGATTCGGGGATTCCGGAAGACTCCGGGGGTGACGGCGGTGATCGTGTTGGCGCTAGCTCTGGGAATCGGGGTCAATTCATCGTGTTTCGTCTATATCAGCGGACTGCTGCTGCATCCTTTTCCTTATCCGCAGCTCGATCAGATCATGACGGTTTGGGAATCGCCCGCGAATCAGCCGGGGGATCGCGGCGCGGTTGCTCCCGCAAATTTTATCGACATCAAGGAAAGGATTCCTTCGTTCGCGGCGCTCTCCGCGTTTCGCCCTTGGAACGCAAACTTGTCGGGCATCGGCGATCCGGAGAGAGTGCAGGCTTGCCAGGTGACTCCGGAATTTTTCGCGGTGCTGGGGATTCAGCCCGCGCTTGGACGCACACTCGAAGCGGAAGATGCGGCGCCGGGGACAGCGGGAACGATCGTCATTAGCCGCGGGTTTTGGAGCAGCCGGCTTGGCTCGAGCCCTGAGGCGATCGGGAAAACGGTCTCGCTGAATGGAGCCGCGTACACCATCGTCGGCGTGATGCCGGAAGAGTTTAATTTTCCGCTGGAAGCGGAAATGTGGGTACCGCTCACCTTCACCGCGGCTGAATTGCACGATCGCGCGACGCACAGCGTATCGATACTGGGGCGATTGAAGCCCGGTGTTCCGGTGACGCAGGTGCGGGCGGAAATGGCGACGCTCGGGCGGCGGCTTGCGTCGGATCATCCGGCGACGAATGAGAATCGCGCGTTTCAAACCTTGCCGCTGCTCGAACTGGTCGACAGCTATAGCGCACGGTTCCTGTTGACGCTACAGGTCACCGCTGGATTCGTGCTGCTGCTCGCCTGCGCCAACGTCGCGAATCTATTCCTGGTGCGACTGGCGGACCGGCAGCGCGAGATCGCGATCCGTTCGGCGATGGGCGCCAGCCGGGGCAGGATCGTCACGCAGCTTCTGGTGGAGAGCGCGGTGATCGCTCTGATTTCGGGAGCCATCGGTTTGGATTTCGCCGCCTGGATCATGGCGCACCGGAGTATACCGCCCGAGGTTTATAAATTTGTCGGCGGGCTCAAGACGGCTCATGTCGATTCCACCACCGTGCTGCTGACCATCGGCGTATCTTTGATTGCCGGTTTCCTTTGTGCCCTTCCGTCGCTAAGCCTGGTATTGCGCGAGGCAGCGTCCGTTCGCTTGAGCGAGTCTCTGAAGGAAAGCGGGCGCAGCGGTTCCGGGGGACGAGCGCGCAGCCGCTTGCGGACCACGCTGGCGGTCTTTGAGGTTACGATTGCTCTGATTCTGCTGATAGGCGCGGGCGCGATGGTCCGCACGTTTCAACGATTTCTCACTATGAAAACAGGGTTCGAAGCCGCTGATCTGCTGACCATGGAGATCGCTCTGCCGCAGCCGAAATATGCCGCGGCGACGCTCACCAGCTCGTTCTACCAGCGGCTCCTCGACGGTCTGGACCGGCGTGACGCAGCCGTGACGGCGGACGAAGCGGCGGATGCTCTCTTCATTGAAGGCCGTCCGGAACCGGGGCCGGGCGAGCCGGTTCCCGCATTGCGCTCCGTAAGCGGGCGATATTTTGAGACTCTGAAGCTGCCGATAATCGCAGGGCGCGCAATCTCGCCGGGGGACGATCGGGATCATCCTCTCGCAGTCGTCTTGAGCGAGAGCCTCGCACAGCAATACTGGCCAACTGAAAGTCCGATCGGGCGCCAGGTTCGTCTGTCGAAAAAAGATCCGCGTTGGCTGACCGTCGTGGGCGTGTGCGGCGATACGAAAAACTGGTTCAGCACGCAGCCGGAGCCGCGCGCGTACATCTCCTTTCTTCAATCGCCGGAAGCCGACGCGACGGTGTACATCAGAACCCATGGCGACACCGCGCAGGTGGCGGCCGCGGTCCGCGAGGAGGTGCACCGGATCGACAGCGCACAGGCGATTTTCGACGTGAAGACCATGGAGCAGCGCATCGCCGACGAGACTTCGGGCGTGCGTGCGGCGTCGAACAGTATGGTGATGTACGCGTTCATCGGCCTGTTCCTCGCGGCCAGCGGCATCTATGGAGTCATCTCCTATTCGGTCGCTCGGCGGACCCATGAAATCGGCGTGCGGATGGCGTTGGGCGCGGACCGGGGCACGGTGCTGCGTATGACTCTGCGCGACGCGGTCCTGATCGGCGCGATCGGACTCGGCATCGGCGTACCGATCGCTTTCGCAATGATTCGTACCATGTCGAGCGTCCTTTACGGCATCATCCAGCTCGACGCCTTAACCTTCGGCGCCCTCACCGTGATCCTGGCGATCTGCGCGGTCGCGGCCGGATATGTTCCCGCGTGGCGAGCTTCAAGGCTCGATCCGATGACGGCGTTGCGGAACGAGTGAGTTTGCGCGGTCCGGATTACGAGGCAGTGTGTTTGCGGATCGCGCGCGCCGGGTCGCCCGTTACCGCCGAGAAATCCGGTACGTCCCGGCGCACCACTGCGCCGGCATCGACCACCGCGCCTTCCCCCACCGTGACCCCCGGCAGAACTACGGCATTCGCTCCGATCACTGCCGCACGGCGGATCAGGGTTTCCCCGATAGTCTGTTCCGAGCCCAGAATGCGCGCACCCGGTCCGATCGCGGCCTCGTCTTCGATTACCAAAGCGCGCGCGTCCAGCAGCGCCTGCTCTCCGATCCACACCCGATTTCCGATCCGGCAATATCCTTCCGGCCAGCCGTACAGGCACGCCTGATCGCAGAGCGAAACTCCGTGTCCGATCTCGACGGTCTCTAAATGCCGGAACTGCATTCCCGCGCCCACGTGCATCGCATCGCCGGAGCCCTTCGCCAGCGCGCGCCACAAGATCCGGCGCATCATGCGATCAAACCCATTCGAGCCTTCGCGGAAGCGATCGTAAAGCTCGATGAGCCCCTCGCGGGACTGCGATGCAAAGTGCACGGCGAGCGAGATTTCATGAATCGGATCGGCGGTAAGAGGCCGATGGACGTGTACCGCAGGAACGATCCGAAGAGCATCACGAGGCGCGCGGCCTTTCCCCATCGGCACATCATAACCCGGCCGTCCTGATCGCTGCACCTAGTAAAGACGCCAGTCCGATGCAGGCTCAGCGTGTTCCCGCGTCTCCGAAATTGGCGCCGCGCGTGGCCAGCAGTTCCCTCAGGATCGAACGATGACATCGATTCTCGTCCTCGCAGTAGCAGCCCACGGAGAACGCAGTAGTGTGGGAAAGCGCGGCGAGAAGATCGAGTATACGTGCAGCGCCCGGTTCCTTCATCTCCGATCGAAACTTACGCCGGAACGCGTCCCACGCTTTTTCATCCGCCGCGGAAAGCGCATTCTTCACCAGCTCCGGGCTCGGCGAAAGATTCGGAAGCCACACATCGTAGAAGTCGCGGCTCGCATATTCCGATTTAGGAACGCCGCGAGGAGGCCTGCGTACAGTGCCGATGCGCAGACCTTCCTTCGCTTGCCTGGGTGAACCGAGTCTGACGAGCTTTACCGGCATGATCACGGAAGCTTAGCACCTAAAACGTCGACCTGTCCGGTGCGCGCTCGAAGATGCCCCAGCCGCGGTTCCGTCGAGTAAGAAAACCCTCGCACGCTGGCTGCGGACCGTTCCGGGACGATCTCCTTTTACTCATTTTCAGGATTTACACGTGGAGCGAGCCTTCCGACGGAATCCCCCAGAACGATGGCGCCGTCCGGGCTATGGGATTAAGAAATCAGAAGGACTTTCTGAGGGCGGCGACACGTTAACCCTGTCTCATTTCCCGCTAACCTGCTTCTATCACCTGCCAGCCGTTCCACTTCTTTGTTGACATACTGCCATTCGGCTGATAGCATCATCGGAACGATTGCAGCTCCATGACGAGCCTAAGAAGGGGACTTCAGGGCGCTCGACTTTATACTCACCCCCCTTTCCAAGTCGCCGGGTCGCTCTGAAAGAGATCGCTGGAAGGAGTAAATCAATGGCTCGAAGCCTTTTCCTTATTCGAGTGGCGCTCCTGATGTGTGCCGCTTGGTTGTCCATCGCGAGCGTTTCCGCTCAATCGATCACGACAGGCAAAGTTGTCGGAAACGTCTCGGACGCCAGTGGCGCGATGGTGCCGAAGGCGCAGGTCCAGTTGGTGAATACCGATACCAACGCCGCGTTAACGGCCACCACCGACGACTCCGGAGGATACGTGTTTACCAACCTCCCGCCTGGACCTTATAAGCTGACGGTGACCATGGCGGGGTTCCGCACGGCAACCATCCCCAGTTTTGCGGTCGAAGTGGATAAGACCGCCAACTTGCCGGTGAAGCTCGAGGTCGGCGGCACGGGCGACGTCGTGGAAGTGACCGCGGCTGCGACCGCCCAGTTGCAGACCACCGACGCACAGATCGGCAACACCGTTTCCACAGAGAATATTCTGCGCTTGCCTACTTTGCAGCGCAATGCGACGGAGCTGATGAACCTGCAACCAGGCGTGGTCGCGGGCGGCGCTGGTCTGGTCATGCGAGTCAGCGGCGCCATTGACGATCAGAATACGGTTACCCTGGACGGCATCGACATCACCCAGAACCTGGTCGCCACCGGAACTTCGGTGCCCACGCCGGCCGACAGCATTGAGGAATTTACAGAGAACGTCTCCAACCCCAGCGCGACCATGACCCGCGCCTCCGGAGGGCAGGTCACGCTCATCGGCCGCCATGGGTCGAACGCGTTCCACGGCGCGCTTTACGAATTCCTTCAGAACAACGATCTGAACACCAACACCTGGGACAACAACCGAGCCGGATTGGCCAAGGCGATTATCCACGACAATCGCTACGGAGGGCGTCTCGGCGGTCCGATCCTGAAGAACAAAACCTTCTTCTTCGCCAATTACGAGGCCCGACGGTTCGACAGCGTGGCGCAAGTAACCCGCACTGTTCCCACTGCGTTGCTGCGGCAGGGCATCGTGCAGTTCACGGGTCCTGGCGGCGTCGAGCAATTCAATCTGAAAACAGCATCGGTTTGTAACGCGCCGGCGGGCGGCACTGGGAGCACTCCTTGCGATCCGCGCGGCCTGGGCCTGAATCCATCGGTCGCGGCTCAATGGGCCGATATGCCCCTGCCGAACCTTGCCGGTGGGGACGGCTTGAATACCGGCAGCTATTTCGCCAATCTCCCCACACCGATTCAAACCGACTACGGCGTTCTCCGCCTGGACCACATGATCAATTCGAAGGTGACGTTGAACGCCGCCCTGACCTATTTTCGAAGCGACCAGGTAGCGTCCGGCGATATCTCGATTCTGAACGGCAAGCCTGCTTCGGCCGAGACCACGCCGCAGCGAGCCATTGTCCCGAGTCTATCGGCGACCTGGCAGATTTCGCCCACGCTCTTTAATGTCGCGCGTATCGGCTGGGTTCGCGACACCAGCCAGACGAACGCAACTTCGCCTACCAAAGCCGCTGGAATTTTGAACATCCCCGGATCACAGACCTCCGCGGGACCTGTGGCTCTGGCTATCGGTAGCGGCGTCAGCAGCTTTATCGATTCGCCCATCGACCTGGACACGCAGCGCGCCCGCTTCCAGGCCGCGTGGCAGCAGAACGGGCAGCTCGGCGACGATCTGACCAAGGTATTGGGCAAACACGAACTCCGTTTCGGTGTCCAGATCAATAAGATCGACTTTACCCATGCCCGCGCCGACAAGGTGGTTGGATCGATCACTTCGCTGGTGGCTCTGATCGACGGCGATCAGTTGAATCTCAGCATTCCGGCGGTAAATCAGCCTGCGGTCTGTAGCGGAAGCATTACCGGAAACTGTATCCCCTCCAATCAGCTCACCAATTGGGACCGTTACTACGCTTCGGCGCTCGGGCTAGTCGATAACGTTGGCATTCTCGCAGTCCGCAATTCGAACTTACAGCCGCAGCCGTTCGGAACTTTTCTGCGTGACGTGACCAATCAGTATGCAACATATTTCTACCTGCAGGATTCTTTCCGTATCAAGCCGTCCTTGACTTTGTATTACGGGTTGTCCTACGGCTTCCAGACTGCGCCGACCGAGCAGAACAACTTGCAGACCATCATGATCAATGCTGCCACCGGCTCATTGATTACGGGTCCCGCGTACCTTCAGCAGAAGGAGCAGGCGGCCCAGGCTGGAAATATCTACAACCCGACGTTCGGCTTTGAGACCGTCGGCGCGGCCAAGCGGCCGGTTTATAACACCGATTACGGCGACGTTGCGCCGCGCATTGCTCTGGCCTGGAATCCCAGTGTCGCCAGCGGTTTTATGAACTCACTTCTAGGCGAGAAGAAGACCGTCATTCGCGGCGGATTCGCGATGGTTTACGATCGTTCGAATACCGTGCAGAGCGTGGAAATTCCGATGCTCGGCATCGGCTTCGACCAGAATATCGCGGTGAACGCACCGGCTTGCAACGCAACCGGCGCGGGCGGACCGGGTTGCAACGCTTCCGGCTCCGTCCTAGCGAATCCGGGGCTCGCCGCGTTCCGTGTGGGAACCGACGGTACCCTGCCCTTGCCCGTCGCATCGGCCGCAACCTCGCCGATTATTCCTGGCGTGGGCGCGGAAGTCCTGTCGTTCCAGGTGGACCCGAATACGAAAACCGGCCGCAGCTACAACTTCGATTTGAGCGTCCAGCGCCAGTTGCCCGGGCACATGATTCTCGAAGTCGCTTTTCTCAGCCGCGAAGCCAGGGACCTGCCGCAGGCGGTGAACGTCAACTCGGCACCCTACATGTTCAAGGACCCGCAGTCCGGGCAAACCTTCGCCCAGGCGTATGATCTGGTCGCCGACGCGCTTCGCAGCGGACAGAGCGCCCCCACCGAGCCATTCTTCGAGAACCAGTTCCCGGGTCTCGCGACCGCGAAAGGCACCGCCACCGCGACCGCATACATCGTCGGCGCGAATAAAGCGAACATCACCGGCGGCAGCGTCGGCACTCTCTTCGCCAATCTGGACACCTATCGGAGAGCCTTGGGGCTTCCCGCGTACGACAGCGATCAGGCCGGCGTCGAGTTTATCCGCACCTACATCGGATACAGCAACTATAACGCCGGAATCGTCACGCTTTCGAAGAGAATGTCGCACGGATTCAGCATCACCGGCAATTACACTTTCTCCAAGGCGCTCGACGACGGGTTGTCCAATCAGAATAACGCCGGATTTTACTCGAACAGCTTCAATCCCGGCGTGCAATACGGACCCTCGTCCTATGACCGGCGCAGCGTCGTCAACGCATACTATCAATACGATCTGCCGGCCGGCGCGGGGCACCGCTTCCACACCGGAAACTTCGTGGACAAGATTATCGGCGGGTGGTACACATCGGGCGTAGTCTCGGCCTGGACCGGGCTGCCGCTTAAGGTTTCCGAAGGCAGCCAGGTTTGGGGCGGGGGCAACAGCAGCATCGGAGCCACCGAATACATGGTTCCCACCGGCCCTCTTCCGTCGACCGGCGTGAATCACAACGTGTCGAATACCACTACCTGCTCCAACAGCATCACCACTGGGACTGTCGGTGCGAACGTCGGAGGCGCATCCGGAACCAACCTGGATATCTTCAGCAATCCCGGTGCAGCCTACTGCGATTTCAACTACGTCCAGCTCTCTTCGACCGGCCGCACCGGAAGCGGAGATCCCATGCGCGGCCTGTCGTTCTGGAACTTCGACATGCGAGCCGGCAAGGACACCAGGATCGGCGAGGGAAAGGTGAAGCTCGGATTCTCGGCGGATTTCTTCAACATCTTCAACCACGAGAATTTCGCCAACCCCAGCACCAGTTTCACCAGCCCGGCGACCTTCGGCGTCATCACCGCGACCTATACTCCTCCGAATCGCACCAACGCGGGGCGATGGATCGAAATGGGCCTGCGCCTCGATTTCTAGGAGCTATTTCACAGTAATCGCAAAGGGCATCAGCTTCAGGATGCCCCCGTGCGCCAGCGCGCGCAAAGGCAGCTTCCCGATCACCGGACGCATCAGCGACTCCACCTGCGTTGTTTCGTCGCTGCGGTTGAACAGCACATCCCACACCGACCGCTTCGGCGGATACGTCACGAGAACGATTTTTTCCGATGACGAAATTTTCGCGCGATCCCGCACCATCTCGATCGCCCGGTCCAGGCCGCCTAGCTCATCAACAAGCCCGTTCTGTTTCGCCTGCGCGCCCAGCCACACGCGCCCCTGCGCCAGAGGTTCCACCGTATCGTAAGGTTTTTTGCGCCCCGCCGCGACCCGCTCCACGAATCCTTTGTAGAACGTCTCGATCTCCCGGCGCAGCTTTTCCCTCTGCTCGTCGTTCAGCGGAGCCGTCGTCGTATCGATATCCGCGAACCGCCCGCGCTTCAGCGTATAGGTCGCCAAGCCGACCTTATCGAACAGGCCCTTCAAATTCACCTTGCCGAAAAACACTCCAATCGAACCCGTCAGCGTATTCGGATACGCCACCACCGGATCGCCCGTCATAGCGATGAAATATCCTCCCGACGCGGCTAGATCCGACATGGAAATAATCACCGGCTTCCGCGCACTCAACGATTTTGCCTGGTGCAGAATGTCGTCCGACGCAATTCCATCGCCGCCCGGAGAATCAATGCGCAGAATCACGCCCTTAATCGACGAGTCGTTCTCCACCTGCCGCAGCAGCTTGACCATTCCGCTGGCCGTAATTCCATCGCTGCCCACAGAATCGTTGGGCCCTCCGCGCGTAATTTCCCCCTGGCCGACAATAAACGCGATCTTCGTTTTCCCATCCACTCCGGCCACCTCTGCCTTCGAATAATCCCTCTCGCCCACCTTCCGGATCGAATCGAGCTTCGCCGCGTCCTTCAGCTTCCCGTACATCTCATCTTCAAAAATCAGCTCATCCACCAGCCCGCCGTCGAGCGCGCTCTTGCCCACAAACGGCCCGTCGTCGAGCAGCGCCTTCACCGCATCCGGTTGCTTCTTGCGCCCCTCCGCGATGACATTAATAATGTCGCCGTAGTACTGATCGAGAATCTGATTCTCCACCTCCAGCGTCTCCGGCGACGGAGCCGTCTTCGTAAACATGTCGGGCGCGTCTTTATATTTCCCGACATGCTCGAACTCCAGCCCCACGCCCAGCTTGTCCAGCGTCCCCTTCACGAACATCAACTCCGCGCGCAGTCCCTTCACATCGAGCTCGTCTTCCGGAGACATGAACACGCGGTCCGCCGCCGTCGCGACGTAATATTCCTTGGTGCCCGCCCCCCGCAGAAACGCATACACCGGCTTGCCGGTCTTCTTGAACGCGAGAATCGATCCGCGCAGTTCCTCCAGCTTCGCCCATCCCACCTCCAGCCCGCGCGGCTCCAGCACCAGCGCCTTGATGCGCGAATCCACCGCGGCCTTGCGCAGCACTTGCCACGTCTCCACCATCGTCATCGGCTGCTGTTCTTCGAGAAACGGAATCGGCAGCGTCACCGGAGGCTGCTCCGGCAGTTCGCCCTCCAAATGCAGCACCAGAGTCGAGCTATCGGCTACGGAAGGCGCCCGTTCGCCGAACCGCATCGCTGCGGCGCCGACGATTAAGGCCACCAGGCCCGCGAACACCAGCCCAATTACGAATCCAAGCGCAAATTTTCTCATGCGTCCTATTCTCCGCTCAGGATCTGTTCGAATCGGCGATTCACTTCTTTCAAATACTCCGCATCGCCGCCCGGCAGCTCCACCGTTGCTGTGCCTTTGTAATGGATCGCCTCCAGCGCCGCGTGCACCGCGTGCCAATCGATCGTCCCTTCCTTCAGGGGCATCCACGAGGCGACATTTTTCTCAAACTTGAAATCCTTGATGTGCAGCTTCACGATCCTCTTGCCCAGCACGCGGATCCAATCCTGCGGATACCCGCTGATCGCCACATTGCCTACGTCGAAATAAGCCTTCACGGAAGGGCTATCGAATGAATCGATGTATCGCGCGAACTCCAGCGGGCTGAGCAAAAATTTATTCCACACTTCTTCGATCCCGATAACGATCTTCGACTCCTGCGCAATCGGAATCAGCTTGCGGATCTGCCTCTGGGACCGCTCCCACGCCTGCGCATAGCTCACTTCGGCGTTCACCACCGCGGGAACCAGCAGCACCGTGTCCGCGCCCCACAACTTCGCATTCGCGAGACTCTGGCGCATCCCTTCGAGGCTCTTGTCCACCACCGCCGGATCGGGCGACGACAGCGGCGATCCCCAGTGCGCCTGATTCATCACCGAGTGTATCCGCAGCCCCGTCTTCCTCGACGCCGCCAGCATCTCTTCCGCCTTCGATTCCTCCGGCGTCGTAGGACATTCGATCTGCTCGAATCCGCAATCCTTGGCGAGTTGAAACGCCTCCATCGCGCTCAGCGATTTCGGCAGCATGTTGAACTCCACCGCCTTCGTAATCGGCAAACGGCTATCGCCGCGCAGGAAAGGAGTTACCAAAGCCGCGCCCAGAAGTGTGCGTCGAGTCATGCTGCGATTTTACGATGTTTGGACCCGACCCGGCCCGCAAGTGTTTCCAAACTATATCGGGTAGGACAAACTTAACTGGCCGCCGTGTGCGCCAGTCCGTCCTGCGGGTGGAGAGTTTTCCGCGCTTCCTCGTAGGTGAGATCGACAATGATGGTCCGCGACGCGGGCGCCACGGATTTGAGCAGATGATCCAGATACCAGGCCTGGCGGCGGCGTTTTCCCACCCAAGCCCCCAGCACGCAGAAGCCGCCGAAAAAGACAATTCCAGCCGCCACCTGCCCCGCAATTCCGGCGTAGTTATCCTTTTCCGTGCCGAAAATCGTTTTAAAGTAAATGGGAGACATCAGCGCCAATGCCACTCCGGTATCGAAAAGCCTGCATACCGTACCCACCAGGGCGCCCACCAGGAAAGGACGCGTCGCGGAGCGGATGCCGATCCACTTGCCCACCGCGTAGAGAATATAAAACGTCGCCGGCGCGCTCGCAATTGCCAGCAGATGAAGCAGATCCAATCCGGAGTTGCCCGCCGTCGCTGCGACCGCAGAAACTACTCCCATCAGCGCGGAAACCAGTTCCATCAGCGCTACCGCCAGCATGCTGGCCAGGATAAAAATTTTCCAAAAGGGATAGGAAAAATCACTGAAGGTCTGGAGCTTCTCCGAGTCGGTCTTACCTTGACCTTCCAGCTTGGATTGCACCAGCGTAATCAGCGTGAACGGAGTCAAAGCCGCCTTCGCCGAATCCGCAATGGAAACTCCCGCTAATTTGAGGATTACAAACAAAACGAGACACACCGCGGAAACAATGGCAGTGGCCTTGTATACAGTTTTCATCTTGGTTCCCGCCAGAATACGGGAAATTAAACCGCAAGGCAAGAGGCTTTATTAAAATATCCTGGATATTCCAGGCATTTCCATCCACACCGTAAACTTTACGCCTCGCGAAGGGTCGAAGGTTGTTCGAACGTTCCGTCCACCACCTCCACAAAATTTCTCTCTTCCCGCACGATAAAGCGCTTGCTCTGCGCCACCGCCAGGTTCTCGCGCGCCTCCGGATCAGCCCGTAACCGAGCCTTATAGGTTTCATAAGACGCCAGGCTGTCGAAAGCAATTAAACCCCACCCTACATAATTCGTGCCTTCGTAAGGAAGAAAATAACCTACCAGGTGCCCTCCCAACCGGGGAATGATGCGTCCCCAATTCTCCGCATATTTCTTAAATGCGTCTCTCTGGAACGGATCAATCTCATAGCGGATCACGCAGGTAATCTTCATGGGGGTCCCTTTCGTCTGGCCCTCTCCGGCGGCGAGCGTCGCGGCCATCAGGCTCATTGCTTCCCGGCGAGTCATGGAATCATCATGCCACTTGCCGCACAAGGACACTTCGTTTACCATCAAACTATGAATGTCGAAGCCGCGAGCATCGCCGCCGCTATCGGCGAACCCGCCCGCGCCCGCATTCTTTACTGCCTGATGGACGGCCGCGCCCGCACCAGCACAGAACTGGCGATCGTCGCGGAGGTCAGCCCTTCCACCGCCAGCGTTCACCTGCATCGCCTGAAAACCGAGCGTCTGATCAAGGTCCTGGTCCAGGGCAAGCATCGTTACTACAGTCTGAACGGCCCGGATGTAGCCGCCGTGCTCGAAGGATTAAGTGTGCTCGCAGGGCCGCGTAAGAAATTCGTACCAAATACCCCGAGCCGCCTCCGCGCCGCAAGAACCTGTTACGACCACATCGCCGGCACACTGGGAGTCTCCCTCCACGACCGTTTTCAAGCCCAGCGCTGGCTGACGGCCGAGTACGAACTAACACCGAAAGGCGAGCAGGAATTCAAATCCCTAGGCATTGATGTTGACACGGCCAAATCCCTACGCCGCCGCTTCGCTTCCCCCTGCCTCGATTGGAGCGAGCGCCGCCCCCACCTCGGCGGAGCGCTAGGCGCAGCATTTTTAAAGATCGCCCTAAAAAGAAAATGGGTAATTCAAGATCTGGATAGCAGAGCCCTCAGTGTCACCAGCCAGGGGCGTCGCGAAATGCTGGGTCGCTGAGCCTGTGAGTCCTACCGGATCAGGCCCATCCGCACCGCTCGGACGCCATCGGCTAATATTTATCAAATAAGATGACCCCTTTCGACGCCGCAAAAAAGAAAGCCGAGACCAAGCTGAAAGCGCTGGCGCGAGAGTTTTTCGGCGAACCCACAGAGGCCGAATCGCGCATGCTCCGTGCTGCGGTAGCCAATGAAGAAGCATTCTGCGGGCCAATTAATATTGCGACTGATGTGTCAAACGCTCCGGAGTTTTCCGAGAGCGGGAGCGATGCTGATTCCGTCCAGCCCTGGGACAAAAAACGGAACATCCGCGCGGAGATGATCCGCTGGCTCTGCACAAATAAGGATGCCAAGAAGCTGCTGGACCCGTTTGGCATCGTTGTATGTGGCGCAGGTATTATCAATGTGGTGCAATTCTCAGGCGTCACCGTTCCGGTGCCCCTCGTCTGGAGACAGTGCCGCCTATTGGAGACCGCGGTCTTTCAGGATGGTGAGATTAAGACCTTAGACCTGAGCGGTAGTTGGATTCGCGACTTGAACCTCTCCGGCGCAAAAGTCCAGCACTCGGTCACGCTTCGTTATGGTTTTCGCGCGGAAGGCATCGTTGACTTAACCCGTACTGAAATATCGGATGATTTGGACCTGGGTGGAGCTGCAGTCGTCAATCCCTCCGCCGAAGCAGTTCGGGGCTCCGGACTGCGCGTGGGAAGTAACGTGCTGCTGAGAGCCGGGGGAGAAAATGGTGACATTGCCGGATTTCGAGCCGAAGGCTCGACCGGATTGATCGGCGCTGTCATTGGCGGCGATCTGGATTGTGATGGCGGAGAATTTATTAATCCCGGCAAGACCGCCCTGGAGCTCGAGCGGGCTGTCATCGGCGGGGCCATATACCTGCGCTCCGTGCCAGATCATGATTTTGCTACGCAGGGTGCTGTGGACCTGGAAAATGCTCGCTGCAAGTTGTTTGCGGACGAAAAGGATCACTGGCCCGCGCGAGGAGACTTGTCTCTGGATGGCTTTATCTATGACAGCGTATCCGGCGGTGGGTGGGACGCTCCGACTCGAATCGCCTGGCTCGAACGCGACACCTCAACGGCAACGCAGCCGTACCGGCAACTCGCCAAAGTTCTCCGCGACGCGGGCCAGGAAGAACAAGCTCGGCAGGTCCTCATCGCCATGGAGGAGAAACTGACGTCACTCGATCCACCCTTCAAGCGCGTTCCGGAGCGCCTCTTCCTGGGCCCCATCGGCTACGGATACAGACCCGGCAGGGCGCTCTGGGGACTCGTCGCCATCAGCGTTCTCGGAGCCGTGATTTATCGCCGCAGTAAAATGACTCCTACCGATAAAGACGCCGCGAACGCCTTCAAATCGGGATTCCCAGTCCCTCCTCACTACCCAAAATTTCAGCCGGTTATTTATTCCCTGGAAAATACTTTCCCGCTGGTCAAACTCGGCCAAGGCGACAAGTGGCGCCCGCTTAAAACCGGTCCCCGCTGGATTGTTTGGCTCCAGATTTTACTAGGCTGGCTGCTGGCCACTCTCTTCGTAGCCGGAATCGCCGGCGTGGTCCAGCACAGTTAGTCTGTAACTGGGGCGGACGCCCACGTCCGCGCCGGACCCCCTGGTCAGTGTAGGCTAAACCGTATACTTCCCGGCTTCAATCATCCGCGCGGCAATCTTTCTGCGCAGCCCGATAGTATTGGCCGGCTCATATTTAGTAAACCGCTTCAGCACCGCGAGATTGGTTCGCAGTGCGTCGCCCTCCGAGCACGCGGCCAGCACAGTCTTTGCCGCGGATTCGATGGTGTCCATCGCTTCGCGCGCGAATACTGCTGCCAAATCTTTAGCATTGTCGGCGTTCTTACCGCTGCGCGCAATCTTTTCCGCTCGCAGCGCCGCCGATTCCATCGCGTACGCATTCATCAAGATATCGGTGATGTTTGCGACCACTTCCTGTTGCTCTTCGAGCGCGGCCATGTACTTCAGGAACGCGATCCCCAGCGTGAACAGCCCGACTTTCTTGGCGTTGGCCACCATATCGATCTCGCCGCCCAATTGCGGCCCGGCCAGAATCTCAGATTGCAGTTTCTTGACTGCGTCAACTAACGGCAGAGTGCCCTTCTGCGCGCGCTTCAACATCATGCCGGTGGCCAGCAGCCGGTTGATTTCGTTGGTGCCTTCGAAAATCCGGTTGATGCGCGAATCGCGGTAGGCGTGTTCGCAGGAATATTCCTGGCTGAAGCCGTAGCCGCCGTGAATTTGAACACACTCATCTACCACGTAATCAAGCGTTTCCGACGCAAACACTTTGATGAAGGAGCATTCGGTGGCGAACTCCTCCACCGCCTTCAACATCGTGCTGGGATTATCGCCGGCCAGCTCCGCTTCGATGGCGCCGACCACTCGATAGGTGGTGCTTTCGCTTGCAAACATCCGCACCGCCATTTCGGCGATTTTGTGCTGGATCATGCCGAATTCGCTGATCGATTTGCCGAAGGCTTTCCGCTCTTTAGCGTATTGAATGGCGTCGGCCAAGTCGGCGCGGCAGCCTCCTTGGGCGAAGGGGCCCAGCTTTAAACGGCCTATATTCAGGATGTTGAACGCGATGATATGCCCGCGGCCAACTTCGCCGAGGACGTTCTCAACGGGCACTTTCACGTTGTCGAAAAAGACCGCTGTGGTGGAGCTGCCCTTGATGCCCATCTTCTTTTCTTCTGCGCCCGGTTTCACGCCGGGCCACGTCCGTTCGACTAAAAACGCCGTGAATTTCTCACCACCGACTTTCGCGAATACCGTGTATAAATCCGCGAAGCCTCCATTGGTGATCCACATCTTTTGGCCGTTGAGAATGTAGTGCTTACCGTCTTCGCTCAAGTCGGCGCGGGTGCGCGCGGCCAAGGCGTCGGAGCCGGCTTGCGGCTCGCTCAAACAGTATGCCGCGATCATTTCAGCGGTGGCTAACTTCGGTAGATATTTTTCCTTTTGCGCTTCCGTTCCGAACAGCAGCAAAGGCAGCGTGCCGATGCCGGTGTGGGCGCCGTGCCAGGCGGAATAAGAACCTTCGCGGGCCAGACCTTCGGCCACCACCATCATGGAGGTCAGGTCCATTTCCATGCCGCCGAATTTTTCGGGCAGCACTACGGCTGTGAGTCCTAACTCACCGGATTTCTTGAGGATCCGTGCGCAGAGGGCATGGTCTTGATGACGGATTTCATCGATGTGCGGGACCACTTCTTTCTGCCAGAACTCGTCCGTGGTTTTGGCGATCGCGCGATGTTCGTCGGTGAAGTCTTCGGGGGTGAAAATCTCGTCGGCGGCGCTGCGTTCAATCAGGAACGCCCCGCCCTTGGTTTTGGGAATAGCAACTGTCGTGGTGGCCATAGTTTACCTCTAGTTCAAGTTTTCAAAAATCCCCGCGGCGCCCTGGCCGCCGCCGATGCACATTGTTACCATGCCGTATTTTACGTTGCGGCGCTTCATCTCGCGCAAAATAGTAGCGGTCAGCTTCGCGCCGGTGCAGCCTAGCGGGTGACCTAACGCGATGGCGCCTCCGTTGACGTTGAGCGTTTCGAGGTTGAGTCCAACCTCGCGCGCGACCGCAAGAGCCTGTACGGCAAACGCTTCATTCAATTCCACTAAACCGATGTCGGAGAGGTTTAGACCGGCAAGTTTCAGAGCCTTTGGAATCGCTACGATAGGCCCGATTCCCATGATTTCCGGCGGCACTCCGCCGACCGCAAAGCTCACAAATCTGGCCATCGGTTTCAAGCCCAGCTCGCGGGCTTTTTTCTCGCTCATGACGATCGCCGCCGCTGCGCCGTCGCTGGTTTGGGAGGAATTTCCAGCGGTCACTGTACCCGCTACATGAAAGACAGGACGGAGTTTAGCTAGTGCTTCGAGCGATGTATCCGCGCGAGGACCCTCATCCACTTTGAAAACACCCTTTTTTCCTCCTCGTGGTGTGGTGTTGTCGACTTCGAGCGGGACGATTTCGTCGTCGAAGCGGCCTTCGGCTTGGGCTTTCAGCGCGTTTTGGTGGCTGCGATAGGAAAACTGGTCTTGATCTTCCCGGCTGACGTTGTATTTCCGGTACACTTCCTCCGCGGTAAGTCCCATGCCCATATAGATTTGTGGCTGATGATCGACCATCCACGGGTTGGGGGCAAATTTGTGGCCGGACATGGGGAGCAGGCTCATGGATTCGCTGCCTCCAGCGATGATGAGGTCGGCTCCGCCGGATCGGATCTTTTCGGCGGCCATGGCGATGGCTTGTAAACCTGAGGAACAAAAGCGGTTGATGGTTACGCCGGGGACCGTGTCGGGGAATTGGGCGCGGAGGGCAGCTACCCGGGCCATGTTCATGCCGGATTCGGCCTCGGGAGTCGCGCAGCCTAGGATAACGTCGTCGATTTCCGATTTGTTTACTTGGGGATGGCGCTTCAGTAAGTCGTCGAAGACGGCAGCGGCCATGTCGTCGGGACGGGTGTTCTTGAGAGTTCCGCGGCCGGCTTTTCCAACGGCGGTGCGGAGGCAATCGATGATTACGGCTTCTTGCATGTTAGTCCTTGTTTCGGGTCTGTCCGCATACCAGTCAGGGTGCGGGATGGTGTGAGCATTGTGCTAATTCCTCAATGGTTTGCCGGTTTTTAGCATGTATTGCATGCGTTCCTGGGTTTTGGGGTTTCCGCACAGGCTCAGGAAGGCTTCCCGTTCTAAGTCCAAGAGATATTGCTCACTTACGAGTTGTTCGCCGGTCAGGCGGCCTCCGCTGATTACGTGGGCTAGTTTTTCGGCTACGATCACATCGTAATCGGAGATGTAGCCGCCTTGGCGCATGGTCCAGGCTCCTAACTTCATCAATGCAAAGGCGGATTCTCCGCCCACTTTTACGTCGGCTCGGGGCGTGCCGGGTTGGTAGTCTTTGACCAGCGACAGGGCCAGCTCTTTCGCGTCGTCGATCAGGCGATTTGGATTCATGGAGATGCGGTCGGTTTTGTTCAGATAGCCTAACTGCCTGGCTTCTTCGGCGCTAGAAGAGACCTTCGCCATCGCTATGAGTTCAAAGGTTTTTCTGGCATCTTGCAGGCGGATGGTCATTTCCTTGGTGCCACCGGCGCCGGGGATCAGGCCGACCCCGACTTCAACGAGACCGATGTAAGTTTCGGCCGAGGCTTGTATCCTGCTGCAATGTATAGGGATTTCGCATCCGCCACCAAGTGCCCTGGAAAACGGAGCGGCTACTACCGGCTTGGGGGCGTACTTTAAAGCCATCGTAGCTTGTTGAAAACGATGGATCGCGGCGTTCAGGTCCTCCCATTCGCCTTCTTGGGCAGCTAGAAGAACCAGCATCAGGTTTGCGCCTACACTGAAGTTTTCGCCTTGGTTCGAGATGACCATGGCGTCGAAGTTCTCTTCTAACTCCTTGAGACCATTATAGATCATGCCGATTTGATCTTCGCCCAGCGAGTTCATTTTGCTGTGGAATTCGCAGCAGATTACGCCTTCACCCAAATCGATGAGCGAGGCTCCGGCATTGGACTTAATTTCGTTGCCGGCGCGTTTGACGTCCGAAAGGGAGGGGCGTTCAAGGAGCGGTTTATAGCCTGCGCTGATGAAATCGTAGTATTCTTTGTGCGCTTGTTTGCCCTTAATCGACCATAAGTACAGCGATGCGGCACCTTGTGAGACCATATTTTGCACGTTTTCGGGCAAATTGCGGCCGTCGCTTTGGAGGCGATCGCAGACATATTTAAATCCGAGGGCGTCCCAAAGTTCGAAAGGACCCAGCTTGTTGGCGTAGCCCCAACGCATGGCTCGATCGATCTGGAAAATTTCGTCGGCGATTTCGGGGACTCGTTCGGCGGAGTATAAAAAGAGATCGCTGTAGAGCTTCCACAGAAATGTTCCTACGCGATCGTTGCCGGCTACTAAGACTCGGAGGCGCTCCGGAAGATCTTCGATGTTGCGGGCGGCTTCAGCGGTGGGGAATTTTACTTTGATCGCGGGGTGGTATTCGAAGGTGTGGAGATCGATGGCGTGGATCTCTTTGTCCTTCCCGACGCGCTTATAAAAACCCTGGCCGGATTTTTCTCCCAGCCAACCGCGCTCGGTCATTTTCGTGTGAAACTCCGGCATCAGGAAGCGGTCCCGCCAGGAGTCATCGGGAACGGCGTGATATAGATTTGTTCCGACGTTGGCCCACACATCCAGGCCGACGATGTCTAAGAGCCGGAAGCTACCGCTGTTGGGGAGTCCGATGAGAGGGCCGGTGATGAGATCAACTTCCTCTACGGTGTAGTCGCCTTCGATGGCGATTTTCTGGACGGTTGCGCCGAAGAAGCTGCCGATGCGGTTGGCGATGAAGTTCGGAGTGTCCTTGCACGGAACTACGCCCTTGCCAAGGCGGCGGTCGCAGAAGGCGGAGACGAACTCCATCACTTCTCCGGAGGTGTCGAGGAGCGGGATCAACTCGACCAAGTGCATGTAGCGCGGAGGGTTGAAGAAGTGCGTTCCTAGAAAATGCGAGCGGAATCCGGTGGAGAAGCCTTCAGCGATTTGATGAAGAGGGATGCCGCTGGTGTTGGTGGAGACGATGGCGGTGGGTTTGCGGAGGAGCTCGACTTTTTTCCAGAGGTCGCGTTTGATGGTGAGGTTTTCGGCTACGGCTTCGATGATCCAGTCGCAATCCGATACTTTAGCGAGGTCATCCTCGAAATTGCCGGGGGTGATTAAAGAGGCCGCTTCGGGGACGAAGAATCCACCGGGACGCTGCTTGGCGGCGTTGTCAATTCCTTTGAGCGCGGCGGCGTTGCGGATGGGCTGGTTGGGGAGAACGATGTCCAAGAGAACCGAAGGGATGCCTGCGTTGGCGAAGTGGGCGGCGATCCTCGCGCCCATGGTGCCGGCTCCGAGGACGGCAACTTTCTGAATGGTTCGCATCTGTTGAGGATTCTATCGTACTTAACAGTGTAAAGCGAGTTGGAAGAGAGGAGTCAGGGGACAGGATTCAGGAGTCAGAATGGTGTGCGGACGGGGCGAAAACAAGGGGACAGACCGCTCTGTCCACGCGGCGGGCGACGTGGAGTGCTTTTGCTAGAGGTGGCGGCGCCTTGGGACAGAGTGGTCAGTCCCCATGTTTTCGCGATTTATTTGCGGCGCCGGGGCTTTGGGGTAGCTGTTGGTTTGGTGGCTCTGATGGTTTGAGTAGCCAGTCGCTGGAACGAGGGGCTGTGCGGATGGGCGAAAACAAGGGGACAGAGTGGTCAGTCCCCATGTTTTCGCGATTTATTTGCGGCGCCGGGGCTTTGGGATAGCTGTTGGTGGCTCTGATGGTTTGAGTAGCCAGTCGTTGGAATGAGGGGCTGTGCGGACGGGGCGAAAACAAGGGGACAGACCGCTCTGTCCACGCGGCGGGCGACGTGGAGTGCTTTTGCTAGAGGTGGCGGCGCCTTGGGACAGAGTGGTCAGTCCCCATGTTTTCGCGATTTATTTGCGGCGCCAAGGCTTTTGGACTCGGTATTCGGGGGTGCTGGTTACTGTGGGTTTGGTGGCGCGGATTAGTTTGCGGCGGGTTAGGATTCTGATTGCGCTTTGGACTGCGCTTTTAGAGAGGCCCGTCATTTCGGCCATGCGCTGATGGCTTAAGGCAGCGCTTTCCTGGCCCCGGCCTTCGGTTTGGCTCCAGATGTGGAGATAGATCAGGAAGGCGGAGGGGGATTTATCGTGGCCGACCAAATCTCGCATCAGGACGTCGAGGACATATTCGTCTAGTTCTGCCACGAAGGACAGTATACGTTGGCGGGGCTTGCGTGTACGCCGGTGGGGCACGGCCTGGAAGACGAAGGGGCGAGAGAATGGGGACAGACCGCTCTGTCCACGCGGCGCGAGATGTGGAGTGCTTTCTGTAGATAGCGGCGCTATGGGACAGAGTGGTCAGTCCCATTCTCTCGCGAGTTATCACGTTTTCAGAACGAAGTTACTTGCTGCTTAGTACGAATTGGTTGCCGTCCAGGTCTTTGAAGATGGCGGAGGTGCCCCAGGATTCTGCTTTGGGAGGGGCGATGAATTCTACGCCGCGGGATTTTAGCTGCTCGTAGGTTTGGGGGACGTCGTCGCTCATGAAGGAGATGCCGGTGAATGCGCCGATGCGGGATTCTTGGCCGTCGGGGTTGAAGAGCACGAGGCCGGTTTGCGCGCCGGGGATACCTAGCTCGATCCAACGCTGTTTGTCGGAAAAGGGCTGGTCGGTTAGGATGATGAATCCTAGCTTCTTGGTGTAGAAGTCGAGGGCGGCATCCTGGTCGCGGACGGAGATCGAAGTAAATTTGATGGATTTGATCATGGCCGAAGTATGCTGGAAAAGCGATGCGGGTTCAATGTGGTTTTTGCCACTATGTTGATTAAAGAGACAGAAGAAGTAGCCAGTAGCCAGCAGCCAGTAGCCAGAATGGAGTCTTGGGTTCTAGGGGCTCTTTTATTCCTCCTCAATTTTTATTTGTGCCGGGAATTGTTTCATGTGGAGTATTTGGTTCACATGGGGTCGATTGAGGGGGCTTATATCGGGATTAGCCGGTATGCGATTTCGCATTGGCGGGACTTGACGTGGTTTCCGCTGTGGTATTGCGGCGTGCCTTATCAGAATACTTACCCTCCGCTGCTGCATTTGGGGGTTGCGCTGGTGGCTTGGGTGCGTGGGATTACGCCGGCGCATGCTTATCACTGGACTACGGCGCTGGCTTATTGCCTGGGTCCGGTGACTTTGTTTTTGCTGGTGAAGAGGTTGAGTGGATCGCGACTCGCGGGATTTGCGGCGGGGTTGATTTATACGGCGCTGTCCCCTTCGGCGTGGTTGATCGGGGATATTGCATACGACATGGGCGGCCTGCTTGGGCCTCGGCGGTTGCAGGCGTTGGTTTATTACGGAGAGGGTCCGCATGTGGCGGCGCTGACTCTGCTGCCGCTGGCAATTCTGCTGGTGGATCTGGCGGTCCGGAAGCGGAAGGGATATTACATCGCGGCGGCCGCGGTGGCGTTGGCGGGGGTGGTTTTGACGAACTGGCTGGCGGGATTGGCGCTGGCGCTGGCGATCGGCGCGTACCTGCTGGCGGCGGTGCGGTCCTGGCGGGAAATTTTGTTTGTGGCGTGGATCGGGATGGCGGCTTATGGGTTGGCTATGCCGTGGGCGCCTCCGTCGACGATCGCGGTGACGCAGCTTAATGCGCGCACGGTGGGTGGGGACTACACGTCGGTGTATGGGGCGATACCAGGGTGGCTGGCGGTGATCGGATGCGGGCTGGCAGCATTGAAATACCTGGTGCGGCGGCGAGGTAGCGGCTTGCAGTTCGCGGTGTTTTTCAGTTTTTTGACGGTTGTGATTACGCTGAGCGAGGGATGGTTTCATACGCCGGTGGTACCGCAGGCGGTGCGCTATCACCTGGAAATGGAAATGGGGCTGGCAATGCTCGGGGGGATGGCGTTGTTCGAGGTGTGCCGGCGCTGGCCCGAGAGGGTCCAGATTTGGGCGATGGCGGGACTGGTTTTATTCCTGGCGATTCCGTATCGGGCTTCGCGACATTACTCGCGGACGTCGTTGATGTTGACGACTGAAGTTACGAAAACGAGCGAGTGGTTGACGGCGGATTGGTTGAATCGAAACTGGACGGGCGAGAGGGTGATGCTGCCGGGGTCGAGCGCATTTTGGCTGACGGCGTTCAGCGATACGCCGGAGGTGGGAGGAGGGTTCGATCAGGGCAGGACGAACGATATGCTGCGCGGCGCGGGTTATTGGTTGAAGGTCGGAAAGGGCGAGGGGTCGGTGCTGTGGCTGAAGGCTTTGGGGGTGCAGGCTGTGGGGGTGGCGGGTCCGGGGAGCACGGAGGAGTATCGGGACCCTGTCGATCCGGCGAAATTCGAGGGGTTGCTGGAGCCGCTATGGAGAAACGGAGGGGATGCGTTGTACCGGGTGGGAAAGGCGCATCGGTCGGTGGCGCGAGTGGTGCCGCGGAGCGAACTGGTGCCGAGGACGCCCGTTAGCGAGTTCGATCTGGATCCACTGCGGCGCTATGTTGCGGCGCTGGAGGATGATTCGATGCCGGAGGCCCAGGTGACGTGGACTAATGTGCATACGGGTCGGATTTCGGCGGAGTTGGGGGCTGGTCAGGTGGTGTCGTTGCAGATGGCGTGGCATCCGGGATGGCATGCGCGGGTGGATGGGAAGGAGATTCCGATTCGTCGGGATGCGCTGGGGATGATGACGATTTATCCCGCGCGGAGTGGGGCGCTGACGATCGATTTGAATTATGACGGAGGGGTGGAGATGAGAGTTGCTCAATGGGTTTGTGGGTTGACGGGGGTCCTTTTGTTGGGGATTGTTATACGCCGGCTGAAGCCGACGCTGCAAGCTGAAGCTTGCGCCACCATGGCAAAAAAGAAAGTCGTGGTATTCTGAAAAAGTCTTGGTAGAGGAGCGGGGGCCATTAGTAGCCTGGCGCGTGATTCCGGCGAATTCCGGAGCGCTTGGGTGAACGGGGCAACTTCGCCGAAATCGCGAAGCCGGATTCGGGGCGATGCGGTTGGGGGGCACGGTTAATACCTGTCCACTGTCATCTATTTCAATCGGGAAATGGGTGGAGCGCTATCAGGGAAGTTACTCTTGCTGCATTCGCAGCCGCTCCATCCCTGAACATTTATGAATTTATTCGAGCTGACGCGCGCGTTGGTGGATATCGATTCCGTGACTCCGAACGAGGAAGAGGTGGGAGTTTATCTGGCGGATTATTTGCGGGAACTGGCGGAGAGGACCGGGGGCCATGTGGAGATGATGGGCGTGGAGCCGCATCGGTTCAATGTGTTCGCGTATTGGGGCGAGCCGGTGGTGACGCTTTCTACGCACATGGACACGGTGCCTCCGTTTTATGGGTCGCGGGAGGATGAGGAGTTTGTCTGGGGTCGCGGGGCTTGCGATACGAAGGGGATTATCGCGTCGATGATCAAGGCGGTGGAGGGGCTGCTTGCGGCGGGGGATCGGAATTTCGCGCTGTTGTTTGTGGTGGGTGAGGAACGCAATAGCGCGGGGGCTTATTTCGCGGCGAAACATCCGCGGGGTTGCCGCTACATCATCAATGGCGAGCCGACGGAAAATAAGCTGGCGCTGGGATCGAAGGGGGCGCTGCGGTACGAAATAATCGCGAGCGGAAAGATGGCGCATTCGGCGTATCCGGAGTTGGGGGAGTCGGCGATTTTGAAATTATTGGATGCGCTTGGGAGGATTCGGGCGATTGAGTTGCCGGTGGATCGGGTGCTGGGGAAGAGCACGTTGAATATCGGCACGATTACCGGTGGTCGGGCGCCGAACGTGATTCCGGATCACGCGATGGCGGAGTTGTTTATTCGCATTGTCGATGACGGGGATTCGACTCGGGCGGCGATTGCGGAGGCGGTGAAGGGACTTGCCGAGGCGAAAGAGATTTTGTGCATTCCGGCGCTGCATCTGGGGTCGCTCGATGGATTCGAGACTTCGGTGGTTTCCTATACGACGGATATTCCGGCGTTCGGGAAGGCGTGGGGGCAGCCGTTTTTATTCGGGCCGGGCAGTATTCACTTCGCGCATACGGATGCGGAGAGGGTCCCGAAGGCCGAGTTGGTGGAAGCAGTATCGATTTATCAAAACATCGTGAGGCGATTGAGCAAATGAGCGAACGTATTCCTGTAGGTGTGTTAGGTGCGACGGGGATGGTGGGGCAGGAGTTTATTAGTTTCCTGCGGGATCATCCGTGGTTCGAATTGACGTTCTTGGCGGCCAGCGATCGGTCGGCAGGCAAGACGTATCGCGAGGCGACTGCTTGGCGCTTGGGCGGAGAGACTCCTGCTTATGCGCGCGAAATTATCGTTTCAGATTCGGTGCCGAAGGGCGCGCCGAAACTGATGTTCTCGTCGATGGACGCGTCGGTGGCGACGGAGATCGAGCAGGCGTTCGCGAAGGCGGGGCATACGATTGTTTCGAATTCGCGGAATCATCGGATGGACGCGGATGTTCCTTTGCTGGTGCCGGAAGCGAACGCGGAGCACTTGGGATTGATTTCGGAGCAGAGGAAGGTGCGCGGATGGGCGGGAACGATCGTGACGAATCCCAACTGCTCGACGATAACGCTGGTGATGGCGCTGGCACCGATGAAGCAGTTCGGGATTAAGAAGGTGATCGTGACGACGATGCAGGCGGTATCCGGTGCGGGTTACCCGGGCGTGGCTTCGCTGGACATCCTCGGGAACGTGGTGCCGTTCATTGGAGGCGAGGAGCCGAAGATGGAATCGGAGACGCAGAAAATTTTGGGGGTGTTCGAAGGCGGAAAGATTGAGCCGCTGGCGGCGAAGGTGAGTGCGGCGTGCAATCGGGTGCCGGTGGTGGATGGGCATACGATTTGCGTTTCGGTGGAGTTTGAGAAGAAGCCTTCGGAGCAGGAGATTATTGCGGCCCTGAACGGGTTTCGAGGAGTGCCGCAGTTTAAGAAGCTGCCTAGCGCGCCGGAGCAGCCGGTGATTTATATGGAACAGGGGGATCGTCCGCAGCCGCGGCGGGATGTGGAGAGAGAAAACGGGATGGCGGTGTTTGTCGGGCGGTTGAGGAAGTGTCCGGTGTTGGATTATAAGTTCGTCGCGCTGGGGCATAACACGGTAAGAGGGGCGGCGGGGGCGGCGGTGTTGAATGCGGAGCTGATGAGGGTGGAGGGGTTGGTGTGAGGGTCGGGCGGGTTAGTCGATGATCGTGATGAAATTTGGGGGGACTTCTGTCGAGTCGGCGGGGGCTATAGCGCGGGTTGCGGAGATTGTGCGGGCGCGCGTCAGGCAGAGGCCGGTTGTTGTTGTTTCGGCGATGGGGCGGACGACGAATAAGCTGCTGGCGATCGGCGAAATGGCGGTTTCGGGGCGGAGGGAAGACGCGCTGGGATCGTTGAAGGAGATGCGGACGTTTCATTTGCGCGAGGCCTCGGGGTTGGGAGCGGACGCGGAGGTCGAGGCGCATTTCGACGAGTTGGCGGAGTTGGTGAAAGGGCTGGCAGTGATGGGGGAATTGACTCCGCGGGCTACTGATGCCATTTCTTCTTACGGGGAACGGATTTCCAGCATTATCGTGGCGGCGTTTTTTCGCAAAGCCGGGATTCCGGCGGTGCATGTCGATTCGCGCAGCGTGATTGTTACGGATTCGCGGCATATGCAGGCGGCTCCTTTGTTTCCAGAGTCGAATGCGAAGCTCGAGGCGACGATTCCTCCGCTGGCGCGGAAGGAAGTTGTGGTGATGGGCGGATTTATTGGATCGACGCAGGATGGCGTCACGACTACGCTGGGGCGCGGAGGGTCGGATTACACGGCTTCGATCGTGGGGGCGGGGATTGGCGCGGACGAGATTCAGATTTGGACAGATGTCGACGGGATGTTGACGGCGGATCCGACGATTTTACCGGGCGGGTATCGCGTGGAGACTTGTTCTTTCGCGGAGGCGGCGGAGCTGGCTTATTTCGGAGCGAAGGTGCTGCATCCGGCTACGGTGCTGCCGGCGATCGAGAAAAATATTCCGGTTCGGATACTTAATTCTCGACGGCCGGAGGTTGAGGGGACGTTAATTGTGGCGGAGGCGCCGGCGAGTGCGGCGCCGATACGGTCGATTGCGTGCAAGAAAAATATCACGCTGGTGAATATCGTGTCGACACGGATGCTGATGGCCCATGGATTCTTGCGGCGGATTTTCGAGATTTTCGACCGGTTCGCGACTCCGGTGGATATGCTGGCGACGTCGGAGGTGAGCGTGTCGCTGACCATCGACAATACTCGCGCGCTGGCGGCGATTCGGGAGGAGATTGAAGAATTCGCCGAAGTATCGGTCGAAGATGGGCACGCGATTGTTTGCCTGGTGGGCGAGAATATCCGCAAGATTCCCGGGACTACGGCGCGGGTTTTCGCCGCTCTGAAGGATATTAACGTGCGGATGGTTTCGCAGGGAGCTTCGCTGCTGAATATCAGCCTGGTGGTGGCGGCGAGCGACCTGCATCGCGCGGTAGAATCGCTGCACCGGGAATTCTTCGAATGAAGCTCGCGATTATCGGCTACGGGAAGATGGGACGGATGATTGAGACGCTGGCGCCGGAGTACGGATTTTCGGTTCATGCGCGGGTGGATGTTCAGGACGATCTGAAGTCCGCGGCGGGCTCGGATGTAGCGATCGAGTTTTCTATGCCGGAGGCTGCGGTTGCGAATATCGAGAAGCTAGCGGCGCTCGGTGTGCCTGTGGTGGTCGGAACTACGGGATGGCTGGCGGAGATGGATCGGGTGCGAGCTGCGGTGGAGGCGAGCGCCATCGGGCTGGTTTGGAGTCCTAACTTTTCGATTGGAGTGAATGTGTTTTCGCGGCTGGTTCAGGAGGCGGCGAAACTGCTGGCGGATGAGCCCCAGTATGGGGCTTGGGCCTGGGAGATTCATCACATCACGAAGAAGGATGCTCCTTCGGGGACGCTGATCAAGCTGGTTAGCGATATGAAGAAGGCTGGATTTGAGCGGGCGATTGACGTTGGTTCGAATCGGGCGGGAGCGCATCCGGGGACGCATGAGGTCGGATTCGATTCGGCGGCGGATACGATTACTTTGCGGCACTCGGCTCGGAGCCGGGAGGGGTTTGCGCGGGGGGCTTTGAAGGCGGCGCAGTGGGTGGTGGGAAAGAAGGGTGTGTTTGAGTTTGGGGAGGTTTTGTTTGGTGAGTAACACAACGTCGACACGAATGTCGACGCGGCACGCCTGGAGGCGCGCGCCACAAAAGACAAAGATTGAGATAAGTGTGACGTGAGGTATTTTTTATGTTTACTGGATGTGGGACTGCTTTAATTACTCCGTTTTCTGCGGAGGGGGCCGTTGATGAAGCGGCTTTGCGGCGGCTGGTTCGGCGGCAGATTGAGGCGGGGATTAATTTTCTGGTTCCTTGCGGCACCACGGGCGAGAGTCCGACGCTGACCCGGCGCGAACATTTGCGCGTGGTCGAGATCACGGTGGAAGAGGCCAAGGGCAAGGTGCCGGTGCTGGGCGGCGCGGGCGGATATAACACGGCTGAGGTGATCGAACTGGCGGGCGAACTGCGTCACCTGGGCGTGGATGGAATCTTATCGGTCACTCCTTACTACAACAAGCCAACGCAGGAAGGGCTTTATCAGCACTTCAAGGCGATTGCCAAGGCGGTTCCGCTGCCGATGGTGGTTTACAGCGTGCAAGGGCGCACGAGCGTGAATGTCGAGCCTGCCACTTTGAAACGGCTGGCGGAGATTGACAATATTGTCGGCGTGAAGGAAGCGTCGGGGAATATTTCGCAGATGGCTTCGGTGGTGCACCAGGTTCCGGACAGTTTCAATGTATTGAGCGGCGACGACTCGATCACGATTCCCCTGGTGGCGCTGGGCGGGCGTGGAATTATCTCCGTAGTCTCGAATGAAATTCCCGGAGAAATGACCCGGCTCACGCAGTTCGCGATGGAGGGGAATTTCGCGGCGGCGAGGGCGATCCAGAGGCAATGGCTGCCGTTGATGGAGGTGAATTTTGTCGAGTCGAATCCGATTCCGGTGAAGGCGGCGATGGCGATGATGGGATTGTGCGAGCCGGTTTGGCGATTGCCGATGACTCCACCGTCGGCGGCAAATCACTCCAAGATTGAGGCGGTTTTGAAGAGCGTCGGGCTGCTTGGATCGAGCCGGAGCACGCATGCAGACTGAGATCGAAGCCCTGTTCGATCAGAAGCCGGCGAGTTATACGGAAGAGCATTTTGGGTTATTTCAGCGCTTCAAGCAGGCGCTGAACGCGGGCGCGGTGCGGTCCGCGGAGCCCGACGCGTCGGCACGCAGCGGATGGCGCGTGAATCCCTGGGTCAAGAAAGGCGTGCTGCTAGGGTTTCGAATGGGCGCGGTGGTCGATATGTCGGTCAATGAGACGCGGCAGCCGTTTCTCGATAAGGCCACGTTTCCCGTGAAGCGATTTACGCCGCAGGACGGAGTGCGGATCGTGCCCGGAGGGTCCAGCATTCGCGATGGATGTTATGTGGGGCGCGGCGTGACTTGTATGCCTCCGATGTATATCAACGTCGGGACGTGGGTCGGGGATGGAACGATGATCGATTCGCACGCGCTGGTGGGGAGCTGCGCGCAGATCGGGAAGAACTGCCACATCTCGGCGGCAGCGCAGATCGGAGGCGTGCTGGAACCTGTAGGCGCGCTGCCGGTGATTATCGAGGACGACGTTCTGGTGGGCGGGAATTGCGGAGTTTACGAAGGCACGGTGGTCAAGAAGCGCGCGGTACTGGGGAGCGGGACGATTTTGACGCGGTCGACTCCGGTTTACGATGTGGTGCGCGGGCTGGTTTATAGCGCGACGGACGAGGAGCCGTTGATGATTCCGGAGGACGCCGTGGTGGTGGCGGGTTCGAGAGCGATTACGCATGGGCCGGGGAAGGAGTGGGGAGTTTCGCTGTATACGCCGGTGATTGTGAAGTATCGCGACAGTAAGACGGATGCGAAGATTCAGCTTGAGGATTTGCTGCGGTGATGGAGGAAGGGCAGGTCGGGAACCTGCTCAGCTAAACGCCTATGGATTCTGCTCTGCGGGGGGCGCGGCTGCTGGGAGTGCCGTTACTGAATAAGGGGACGGCGTTCACGGTCGAGGAGCGGGCTCGATTCGGGTTGCATGGGCTGCTGCCTCCTTATGTAGAGACGCTCGACGAGCAGGTGGAGCGGGCTTACAAAGCCTATCTCGTTTACGAGAAGCCCATGAATCGGCACATCTACCTGCGGCAGTTGCAGGACAACAATGAGGTGCTGTTTTACCGGCTGCTGCTGGATCACATCGAGGAGATGACGCCGATTGTTTATACGCCGGTTGTCGCCGAGGCTTGCCGGAATTTCAGCCATATCTATCGGCGTCCGCGCGGGCTGTTTATTTCTTATCCGCTGCGCGAGTCTATTCCAACACTGCTTCAGAACCGGCCGAATCACGATGTCGACGTGATTGTCGTTACGGACGGGGAACGGATATTGGGAATCGGCGATCAAGGCGTGGGAGGGCTGGGGATTCCGATCGGCAAGCTTTCGCTGTATAGCCTGATTGGCGGAATTCATCCGGCGCGAACGCTGCCGATTGTCCTCGACGTCGGGACGAACAATGAGGATTGCCTGCGCGACCCCGCGTATCTTGGCTGGCGTCATGAGAGGATTCGGGGAGCGGCCTACGACGAGTTCGTCGACCTGTTCGTTCAAGCCGTGAAGCAGGAGCTTCCGAACACTTGTCTGCAATGGGAAGATTTCGCGACGCCGCATGCGCGGCCGATTCTCGACCGGTATCGCGACCAGTTGCTGACGTTCAACGACGATATTCAGGGGACGGCCGCGGTGGCGCTGGGCGCGATTCTGGCGGCGGTCAAGGTGACGGGGAAGAGCCTTCGCGATCAGACAGTAGTTTTTTTGGGCGCCGGATCGGCCAGCATCGGAGTGGCTGATTATTTGCGCGATGCGATGATCGCAGACGGACTTTCTCCGGCCGAGGCGGTTGACCGTTTTTGGATTGTCGATAAGGACGGATTGTTGCGCGAGGAGCGAATCGATCTGACGCCGGAGCAGAAAGTTTATGCCCGCCGCGCAGATCACAATTGGGCGCTGGCGGACGTCATCGGCAATGTCAACGCTACGGTTCTCATCGGGCTCTCCACCGCACGCGGGGCGTTTACGGAACCGATCGTGCGGGAGATGGCGCGCAAAACGGAGCGTCCGATTATCTTTCCCTTGTCGAATCCGACGGAGCGGAGCGAGGCTACCGCGGAGGATTTGATTTCCTGGACTAACGGTAAAGCGCTGGTGGCGAGTGGATCGCCCTTCGATCCGGTGGCATTTGGGGGGCGGAAGATTCCGATCGCGCAGTGTAATAACGTCTACATTTTTCCGGCCGTGGGACTCGGCTTGGTGGCATCCGGCGCGACGCGGCTGACGGATGCGATGATGCAGGCGGCGGCACGCGCGCTGGCGGAACATTCGCCTGCCCTGGCGAATGGAAATGATGCGCTGTTGCCGCCCCTTCACGATCTACGCGGGGTCGCGGTGGAGATCGCGATGGCAGTCGGACTCGAAGCGCAAAAAGCGGGACTCGCGCCGCTCACAACCTCGGAGACACTGCGGGAGAACGTGAGTGCCACCCACTGGAAGCCGCAGTATCCCGAGTTGTAAGCGACGAACTACCAGCGCACGCCGAACGTTACGGGAACGTAATCCACATGCTGGTTGTTGTTCATGAACACATGGTTCCAACGCGCTTCGGCGTAGAACTTCGCATGCCATTTGGTTCCAAGGGCGATGCCTGCTCCGATATTCGCACCCGGCTTGTTTACGGAGTCTGAAGCGAGAACCTGAGTGGTGGGTATGCCGGCGGTATAGAAACCGAAGAAAGGATTGAATCCGGTTACGGTCGCAACGCCGGGAGCGGTGAATTCCTGATAGACGTGATAGAGGCCGCCGCCGCCAACGATGTAGGCATCCCAGTGTCCGTGCGGATGAAGGTGAACGATGGGATCGATGGTCGCCGAGAAGATATGGACGTCGCCGCCGGGGTATCCCAGGTTGCTCAGCGTCGTTGAATTGATACCCATCGAGTTGAAGTTGGTCTGGACCATGGCGCCGAGATAGGGTGAAAAATTCCAACCTGCGCCGCCACCGACATTCCAACCGTTATCCAGATTACGGCCTGTACTGCCGACTGACTGGGTGAATCCGCCGCCAACGTCGAAAGCCCAATGTGAAAACTCCTGGGCGCTCAGGCCGCCCGCTAGTAAGAGTGCGAAGAAAGATGTAGTAATGAACGTTTTCATGTGAAGCAAACTCCTTCGCCAGTTAGATTCCTTCACAAAAAACGAGTTTCGATCAGATGAGGCTTTGCACGCCTCCGGCTTCATACCAGTGCATGGCGCACGGCTCGAACGGTTCGAGAATCGCGCGGATGCGGTTGGCTACAGCTTCTTCGGGGCTACGAACCGCGAGAAATCCGGCACCGGTGCGCGCCTTCTCCACGTCGTCATCAGCGAAAATCTGTTCGGTGCCGAAGGCTCGGGAAAGGGTGGTCATAACGCCCGACCCCACGCCCGCGTTGGCCTGAAACTCTTCGAAGAACCGCAGGATTTCGGAGCCGCGAATCGCGCGAATCTCTCCTTGGGAAAAGCCGGCCTTTCGGAGCTCCAGCGCCGCTTGTTCGGTTTTCTCGAAACTGGGAAAAGTAGCAATAACGTAATGCTTCGGGTAAAAAACTCCGAGCTTGGAATCCGATTCCTTGAAAAAATTAGCGAGTGTTGTCATAGCGCTTACCGGACAATTGGCATAGCTCGATGTGAAAGGGGAGAGGATTTTCGCCACCCCCTACCGGTGAGGATGCCTAGAGCGAACATGAGACCCAAGCCTAGCAAAACTGTGACGACAGAGATGACAGTGAGCGCCGGAACGTAAAGAAGAAATGCGCCGACCATACCGACAAAAAGTATTGCGAGCAGGGTGCCGAGGCAAACCATGAAGTCGAGTTTCATGACAATTGAGCGTGCACTTGAATCGCCATGGCGATAAAAACTGCAAACAGATAACAGGTCGGCCTTTGCAAAAGTAACGACTGCAAAGCTTGCACCGGCCACGTAAAATCTGCGTGAGATTTTTCAATTAATTCCGCGAAACCTTGATTTATAAGTACCTATGGGTCTGGCACCTGAGTTGCCTTGCTATTCGCATGAAAGTTTGCGGCATTGACTGGAGGAACGCATGACACGGGATGGCTATGGACTCGCCTATCAAAAGGGATTCACTCTTACCGTTCGATTCCTTCTCTCACGAGGCGCACAGCGCGAGTACGCGATGGAAGTTGCGCAGGGTGCGTGGGTGCGAGGGTGGGAACGGCTGCACCAGTTGCGCGATGAAGCGACGGTGGTGACTTGGGTCAACACCATTGCGTTAAACGCCTACCGGCGCGTGATGCGGCGAGAAGCGCCAAGCCAGGAACTGCCGGAAGTCGTCAGCCCGCACGGCATCGATATGGCGGCGATCGACGTACACCGCATCTTGAATTATTGCCGCCCGTCGGAGCGCGTCCTCTTCGAGCAGCAGATGAATGGGGCGACGACGGAAGAAATCGCGAAGAAGCAGGGCGTCACGGAGACAGCGATCCGCATCCGGTTGCTGCGAGCGCGGAGGGCCACCCGCTCGCGGCTGGAGAAGAGAGCGATGCAACTGCAAGATCGGCATGCGGCGGCCCGCGAAGTGAGAGATGCTGCTTGATCATCAATTTCACGAGACAAAGGAGAAATCATATGAAAAAACTTTTAGTGGGCGTACTTTTGGCCGCGCCGGGCTTCGTGTCCCTGGGCTTCGCGGCAGACGAAGGGCCGCGGGAAGTAGAAAAGCGCATTCACGAATCAGGATTGGTACTGAGCGAAATCATGAGCGCTGGGGATAAAGCGATTCCCGACGATCTGCTCCAGAGGGCACAGTGCGTCGGCATCGTTCCGAACCTCAAGCGCGTCGGGTTCATCGTAGGCGCGAAGTATGGCAAGGGTATTTTGGTGTGCCGCACTCGGGACGGAGCTGGGTGGAGCGCGCCGGATACGATTCGGATTGAAGGTGGCAGCGTCGGACTCCAGATCGGGGCGGGCGAAACCGATCTCGTGTTCATCGTAAAGAACCGCGGCGGTGAAGAGAAGCTGATGAACGACAAATTCACCTTCGGCGGCGATGCCAGCGCGATGGCCGGCCCCGTGGGCCGTTCGACCACCGCGGAAACGGACGCAATGATGAAGGCGGAAATTCTATCGTGGTCCCGTTCTCGCGGCGTTTTTGCCGGAGTATCGCTCGAAGGTGCGACATTGCGGCCGGATCGTGACGACAACACCAAACTTTATGGACATCCGGCGAGCCAGCGCGAAATTCTCGAAGGACGCGTTGAAGCTCCGCGCGCCGCAACGGACCTATACGACCAACTGAATCATTGGGCTCCGTTTAAGAAGACGGAATAGTTTTTAGCGAATCCCTGTTTCCTTTGGACCGCAGCCGATTTCGATCGGCGCGGTCCTTTTTTATTGGTCAGGCGCCGGACGCGCTTTCCCGCTTCAACTCTTCTTCGGCGGCGAATTCGGTGACCCGGCTGTGCAATGTGCGCAAACTGATACCGAGAATCTGTGCGGCTCGCTTTTTGTTGTTGCCGGTGCTCTTCAATGTCAATTGGATATATGCCTTTTCCAATTCGCTCAAAGGATGCCCGGCTTCCATGGAAATGGAGTTGCCACTGGTTACCGCGGGTTCAGCGGCAAGAGGAAGAGGCGTCGCGATCCCGAAGTTTCGAGCCAGGTGCGCAGGAAGCAGAGTGCCCTCTCTCGCGGCGATCAGAGCGCGTTCCAGAACGTTTCGCAGTTCCCGCACATTACCGGGCCAGGAATGCTCATGCAGCCTTTCTAGCGCGGCGGGATGAATATCGGTCACGCGAAAATCGTACTTGGTGTTCAGATCCCGGATGATGGCTTCGGCGAGCGGCAGAATATCGTCCTTGCGGTCTCGCAGCGGCGGAATTGCGATTTGGAAAACGTTGAGCCGGTAAAACAGGTCTTCGCGGAACAGCTTGCTCTGAATCAACTCGGCCAGCGATTTGTTGGTCGCGGCCAGCACCCGCACATCGACGGCAATTTCGCTGGTTGCGCCCAAGCGGCGGATTGTCGCTTCCTGAAGCGCGCGCAAGAGGCGAGGCTGCATGGCGAGCGGCATGTCGCCGATCTCATCGAGAAATAGGGTCCCTTGATGAGCCTGCTCGAAGCACCCGGCGCGACGTCCCACGGCTCCGGTAAACGCGCCCTTTTCGTGTCCGAATAATTCGCTCTCGATCAGCGATTCAGGCAGCGCAGCGCAATTCACCGCAACGAAGGGACGCGAGGCGCGAGGGCTGAGCTTGTGAATCGCGCTCGCCACTAGTTCTTTTCCCGTTCCGCTTTCCCCCGTGATCAGAACGGACGCAGAGCTGGGCGCGATCTGCTGGATCAGCGAAAAAATTTCGCGCATCGGCTGCGAGGTTCCGACCAGATCAGCCAAGTAACCTCTTTGGCTCAACTGGCGATGCAGGCGCTCCGTCTCTTTTACCAGCGACTTGTGTTGCATGGCCCGCTCGAGAAGCGTGGCCAGCACCGCCGGGCGCGCCGGCTTTTCCAGAAACCAGAAGGCTCGCAAATCATGCACGATGGAGATTGCTTGATCGATGCTGCCGGCTCCGGTCAGAACGATCGCCGGCGTCATGTCCCCGCGATCGAATAGGGTCCGCAGCAATTCGAAGCCATCCATTTTTGGCATCATCAGATCGGAAATGATGACGTCGAACGGAGCGGCGGTCAGTCTTTCTAAAGCCGCCTCGCCGTCGGGGGCGGTTTCACAGAAATATCCCAGATCGGCGATGATGTCCGCTAATCTTTGCCGATCCTGTGGGTCGTCGTCCACGACGAGGACGCGCGAGGAGGTGGAAGCAGGCACCATGGCTATAGTTTAGCGTATTTGTCAATTTTGCACTCTCTGACGCATCGAATTTTGGCGGAACGATTGCTCTGTCTCGAAGGGAGGATTAATTATGAGCCAAACACGATGTTTTTTCTACGGACTCGGAATGGGTCTTGCCGCTGGAGTGCTGATGGCTCCGCGATCGGGAGTGAAGACCCGCAAAAAGCTGGTCGAAACCGCGCGGGAGAGCCAGGATTTCGTGATGCGCGAAGGTGCCGGGCTGAGGGATAGTGTGGTGGATACACTGAATCGGACCAAACGCGCCGCGCAAGCGACCGCGGAAGGCATCGGGATCGCTCTAGAAGTCGGGAAAGAGCAACTCGTAGGCTAGAGGGCTCTGACTTCCGGTTCGGCTTCCTACCGGGAGCCGGACTGGGGAGTTCCCTGGAGGGTTTCCTCAATGATCCGCCCCAGGTCCATGAAAGAGGCCAGATCGGTCGGTTTGCGGAAATACAGGTTCGCGCCAAGCTCAAGAGCCATTTGCCGGTCTTTCGGGGAATCCGAGGATGTAAGGACGATTACCGGAGTGCGGGAAAACGAGTCACTTTTACGGATGTGCGACAAAAGTTGCCCGCCATCCACCCGGGGAAGGTTCAGATCAAGCAAAATCAGGTCAGGCGCGGACTCCCCGTTCGTCGTGCCGGTGTGGCCGTCAAGCCAGACCAGCGCCTCTTCTCCGTTGTGTGCAAGCACCAATTCATGCGCAAGACCCCTTTTTTCAAGGGCGCGGCGGACCAGGAACACGTCCCCGTCATTGTCTTCCGCCAACAGAATTCGGTTCTTATGAGTCGTCACTTAATTTCACTGTTTCTCGAACGGCATAGGAGTAAGCACGTCAGTCTCCATCGCCGGCGGGCAAAAGAAAACAAAATGTAACCCCGGGTCCTTCCCGAGCCTCTATCCAGATTCGTCCTCCGTGCGCTTCTACAATCTTCTTCGAAATTGCCAGTCCAAGTCCAGCCCCCGGCACGTCCGAGCCTTGCAGCCTCCGAAAAGGGATAAACAGCCGATCCCGGTACTTCGGAGGGATGCCCATTCCATTATCGGTAATCGAAAAGAGCCAGCCCTCAGGTCGGAGGGTCGCTCCGATGACGATGCCGGGTGGATCCGGCCCTTTGAATTTAAGCGAATTCCCGATCAAATGCTCGAATAATTCCGCCAGCCGGTCGCGGTCTCCGGGAAGATCGGGAAGATCCGAAACAGTGATGGTCGCGCCGGTCTCACGAATCTGGAGGTCCAAATTAGCTAGCGCGAATCGGACCGCGCGGCTGGAGGGAAAAACCGTCATGACGTAGCGATGGGGCGTGATCGCGTTGGCGTAGCCGCCGATACCAGCGAGCAGTTCCTCCGTCTTGGACAAGCCCTGCAACATCTGGGCACTCAAGTCCGCTCGCTCCCGATCGTCGGCGCATTGCAGCAGAAGCTCGGAGGCGACGGCAGTCCGGCGCTGAGCGGCGCGCAGATCATGAACTGCCGACTGTAAGAACTGCTGAACTTCGTTTAGCATCTGAATTTCCTCAGAATTATGCGGCATAGGCACGGTTAGCGTAATTCAGCAGCATACAATTGGAGACAAGACCGTAGAATCATGTTACCTGGACGATTAGACCGGCCGCTTCTATTTATCGTGGTACTGATTTTGCTCGGGATGGGTTTTTCCGCCTACCAGAACTGGGCCCGGATGCAGGAGGATCTGGAGCGCGGCAGGCACGCGCGGGACAGTTTGCTTTCGACCATGGAACTGATCTCCCGGCTGACCGATGCCGAAACCGGCCAGCGAGGCTATCTGCTCACCGGGGCCGACGACTACCTGATCCCCTATGAAAAAGCGACCGCCGCGATCCCCGGTTTGCTGGATCGGGTTACGGATGCTGCCGGCGCCGACCCCGAATTGGTGAAAGACGCGAAGCTGCTGCGCCTTTACTCGCAGGACAAACTCACTGAACTGGCCGAGACCGTAACCATCCGCCGCGAGAAAGGACTCGAAGCGGTCCTCGAAACAGTTCGCACCGATAAGGGAAAGGCCGCGATGGATTCCATCCGAACCGTGGGCGCGGCGATGACCAACCGCGAATTCGCGCTCCTGGGCGAACGCAGGAGCGCCATCGTCGAGAATGCGTTCCGCACCTTCTGGCTGACCGTAGCGGGATTGGCGTGTCTGCTGTTCGCCATCGTGTTTCTGCAACACGCGGTGGACCGCGGAATCCGCGCGCGAGAGATGCTGCTAAGCGACCTCGAGCAGGCCAAACAGAAGCTCGAGGTTACGCTAATGAGCATCGGCGACGGAGTAATCGCCTCCGATGAGCGCGGCCGGATCACCCTGATGAACACAGTGGCGGAGGCTCTCACCGGCTGGACCCGGCAGGAGGCGGAAGGGCAACCGGTCGACAAAGTGTTTCACATCGTGAATGAGGAAACGCGGGTGTTGGTGGAAAGCCCGGTGAACAAAGTTCTGCGGACCGGCGTCCTCGCGGGCCTCGCGAATCACACCGTGCTAATAGGCAGAGGAGGAACGGAAATCGCGATCGACGATAGCGGTGCGCCGATTCGCAATCCGCGCAACCAGGTGCTCGGGGTAGTGCTGGTGTTTCGCGACATCCGTAAGCGCCGCGAGCAGGAAAGCCAGATCGACAAGTGGCACCGGATCTTTCAGCAAGCCGGATTCGGGGTCGCGATCCTGGTCGACGAAGGGAAAACGATCCTGGAGGTGAATGCGGCGTTCGCGCGCATGCACGGCTACGATCCGGAGGAGCTGCGCAACAGGCCTTTTGCGGAATTGGTGGACGGAGACTTCGCGGATGCGCGTCCGCGGTCGGCAGACCATGCGGTCTACGAATCGGTGCACAAACGGAAGGATGGCGGGTACTTCCACGCCCTCACCGATGCCACCGTCTTTCGGAACTCGGCCGGCGAGCCGCTCTTTCGGGCGGCGTACTTCGCCGATATTTCCGATCGAAAGCAAGCGGAGCTGGATCTGCGGCTCTCCGAGAAACGCTTTCGCGCTGCCGCGGAAGCGATGGGTGACGTCATCTGGACCAACAACCCCAACGGCGAAATGTTCGGAGAACAGCCTGGCTGGGCCGCATTTACCGGCCAGAGCTTCGAGGAGTATCAGGGTCTCGGCAGCTCCAAGGCGATTCATCCGGACGATATGGAGCTGTTCCAGGCGTGGCGCCACGCCATAGCCGATCCTAAGAAATTTACCACCGAGTGCAGGGTGCGCCGCTATGATGGCCAATACCGCCTGGTGTCCACCACCGCCGTCCCGGTCTTCGATGAGGACGGAAATTTGCGGGAGTGGGTGGGCGCGATGACTGATATCACTGAGCGGCGGCGCGGCGAAGACGACGTTCGGGAAAGCGATGAACGGTTCAAGGGTCTCGCGACCGCATTTCCGCAACTGGTTTGGTCGTCGAAGCCTGACGGGAACCTGGAATATGCGAACGCATTGTGGAAGGAGTATACCGGCCCTTCGGGCAATCTCCCGATTTGGGTGGGCTTGTTGCATCCCGACGACGCGAATCCCCATATGGAACGCTGGCGCGACTCGATGGAGTCGGGCAAAATGTTCGAATCGCAGGCCCGTTTGCGCCGCGCCGCGGATGGCACCTATCGCTGGTTCATTTGCCGCGCCGTCGCTGTGCGCGGCCGCGACAACCGGATCGTACGATGGCTGGGTGCGTGCACTGATATTAACGACCAGATGAACTACGCGGCCGATTTACGAATTACCAACGAGGCGCTGCAACGCAGCAATGCGGATCTGGAGCAGTTCGCCTACGCCGCCAGTCACGATTTGCAGGAACCTCTCCGTATGATCTCCCTGTATACGCAATTGTTACAGGAGGAATATGCCGGTGTTCTGGACGAAACAGCTCGCTCCTACGTGGATTTCGCGGTAAGCGGTGCGCAGAGGATGGAGCGCTTGTTGCAGGACCTGATGACCTATTCGCGCGTCAGCGCTGCGCCTCCGGGACAGATAGAAGCAGCCGACGCCAAGGTCGCGTTGGAGGCAGCGCTCGGCAATCTGGAAGCCGCGGTGCGAAAATCGGGCGCTCAATTCCATATCGGAGAGCTCCCCTCGGTGGCCGCCCCGTCGGTTCACCTGGTCCTGTTGTTTCAGAACCTGTTGGGGAATGCGCTGAAATATTGCGGGGGCAAAGTGCCGGAAGTCTGGATCGACGCCGAGCCGGATGAGAAATTCTGGAAGTTCTCAGTCAAAGACAACGGCATCGGCATCGGACCGCAGTACGCCAAACAGATTTTCGGCGTCTTCAAACGGCTGCATGGAGCCGAGTATGAAGGCACTGGAATCGGGCTCGCGGTCTGCCAGCGAATTGTCGAGCGCACCGGCGGCCGCATCTGGCTCGACTCGACGCCGGGCGAAGGCGCGATATTTTATTTCACGCTCCCGCGAGTAGCGTGACCGGCACCGTATAAGTATTTTCAGACAGGCTCACGTAGCAGAGGAACATGAAACAAGCGACTTCAACAAGGCTCCAACGGTGGAGGAGGTTCGATGCCCCTGAAGCGCACCATCGAAAAAGCCCGTGAAGATGAACGGGAAGGAAAGTCTCCCAGTACCCAGGCCGGCGAATTCGTGCACGAGGAAATCGATAAGATCCGCAGGGGTGAACACGGAGCGCGCTCCGCGAAACAGGCCATCGCGATTGGACTGTCGGAGGCTCGACGCGCAGGCGTAAAATTGCCGCCTCCAAAGAACGCATCTCCCGAAGTCCGGAAAAAAGCGGAACAGGACTCTGCCTCCGTCCATCAGAAACCTTCGAGGAAGCGGTCCCAGGCGACGACCCGGGCTTTAAAGCGGGAAAGCTCGGCATCTGTAAGCCATTCTTCACTTTCCCGGCAAGCCCGGTCCGCAGCTCGAAAGCGCACAAAAACCAAGTAAGTTCACGCCCCATGAACGCAAAATCTGCAGCTCCAACCGGCAACTTCCGACGTCGCCCGAAACCCTAGTACTGAATCTAGGGCAGATAGGGGTTGGTACTGGGATTGCAATTCTTTAACGTGCTGAAAATCGAACTAAGGAGAAGACCATGCTGGGTTGGATGATCGTTTTCGGGCTAATCTCGGTTCTGGGAGGCCTGTCCGCGATGACGGGCGCAACGCCCGCCATATCCATGAAAATAACCAGCTTGCTTTTTGCTTCGCTTTTTTTTCTTGGTCTTCTGACCTATGCGATTCGCGGCCGGGCTCGCTGAGGCGTTCCTGGTGTGAAAACGCATGAGGTCGAATAAGACACGCCACATAATCCTAGGATTCTATTCGGCCAACGATGGCGATCCCAAGCAGGCTTTTGAAGCCTCTCGTAGAGTTGGCGCCTCCGGAGTTCTGATTGATGGCGCCAGCGGTTCCGGATCCGATAAATTCAGTAAGTTCGCCGGTCTGCGCCTCGATGGGGAGATCCTGGTGGTTGCGTCGGGTAGCGGCGCTGACGTTGAACCCATCGCCAAAGCGCTTGAAGGCACCGGTTCTCCCGCCATCTTCGTTTTCCGCGAGGATCCTCACCCGACTCCTCCATCCCCGCATCGCGAGTCGATTTTTGACCGCCTGCGGGAGAATGAATTAAGGCTCGAAGACGTCCGCGACAATTTAGCGGAAGCGGCGCGCATGGACCGGGCTCTCACGGCGTCCGCGGAGTGGCTCCTCGATAATTCCTATCTGGTACGAACGCAGATTTCGGAAGTTCGCCGCCACCTGCCTCGGAATTTTCCCAAGACGCCCTCCGCCAACGGCTTCGAGCCCGTCCTCGGATTTGCGAGAGATCTGATCGTTGAAACCGATCACTCGGTCAATGAAAACAATATCACCAGCCATCTGCTGGAATTTCAGAAGACGGCGCCGCTCAGCACCGCGGAGCTATGGTTCTTCCCGCTCTTTCTGCGCATCGCCCTGATCGAAAAGCTTGCCGACCTTGCGAGCGCCGTTAGCCGTGCGCAGCAACTGCGCGAAGCAGCGTACCTGTGGGCGAATCGCCTGTCGACCAGCGTCCGCTCCGCTCCGCAGGAATTTAGCCGCTTGCTGAGCTTGATGGAAGCCGAGCCGATGGCGCTTCAGCCCTACTTCGTTACCTCGCTCGCCGAGCAGTTGCAGGATGAGGAGACGGCTCTCGCCCCCATGCGGGCGTGGATTCAGGAACACTACACCACTCCGCTCACTGAGTTGGTCCGCAGCGAACACACCCATGAAGCGGCGCAGCTCGTATCGGTCGCCAACGCCTTCGGCAGCCTACGCGCGCTCTCGCGCATCGATTTTACCGAGATTTTTGAGGCCGTCAGTCTGGTCGAGAAGGAGCTGCTCGAGGACCCCGCCGGGATTTACGGACAAAGCGATTTCGCAAGCCGCGATCAGTGCAGGCAAGTGGTCGAACGAATCTCGCGCTACAGCAGCATGAGCGAAGTTGCGGTCGCGCGAACCGCCGTTCGGCTCGCCACCGAAGCCGCGGACCCGCGCATGCGGACCGTGATGCAGTATCTCCTCACCCCCGCCGTGAAGCAACTGGAGGAGGAGACCAAATCCCACGTCCCTCTGCGCGTCCGGATGATTCGCGGGCTGCGAAAAAACGCGACGACCCTCTATCTCGGCAGCTACACGCTGCTCACCGCATCGTTCCTGACGCTGGCCCTGGTGCTCGCCTGGGAAGGCGGAGCGCATCGCAAAACCGTCCTGGTCCTGCTGAGCCTCCTCGCCCTTTTCCCCCTCAGCGAACTCGCGCAGCAGATTATCAACGCCCTGGTAATCTCTCTGCTTCCTCCGGACCAACTTCCGAAACTCGACTTCAAATCGGGAATTCCCGTCGAGGACACCACGCTGGTCGTCGTGCCGATCCTCCTCGCGAGCCCCGAAGTAGTCCATAAGGAAATTGAGAAGATCGAAGTGCGATTCCTCGCCAACCGCGAAGAAAATCTTTATTTCAGCCTCTTCTCCGATTTCCTCGACTCTCCTCACGCCTCCGCCTCCGGCGACCAGGCCCTGCTGCAAGCGGCTCGCGACGGAATCCGCCGTTTAAACGAACGCTATTCCGGTCAGCGCTTCCTGCTGTTCCATCGAAATCGCGTCTGGTCGGAGACCGAGCGCAAATGGATCGGCCGCGAACGTAAGCGCGGGAAAATCGAGGACCTGAACGCGTTCCTCAACGGCGTCGGCGCGCCCGGAATTCTCGCCGCCGGCAAAGTCCCTTCGATTCGCTACGTCATCACGCTCGACGCCGATACCCAGTTGCCGTCCGGCACCGCCCGCCGCTTGATCGAAACCATCGCTCATCCCTTGAACCAGGTCGAAGCCGATGCCGACACCCGCACCCGCCGCCGCGGTTTCGGCATCATCCAGCCGCGTGTCAGCATCGCCCTGCCCGGCGCGACCGCGACGCGCTTCACCCGCATCTTTGCCTCTACCACCGGCACCGATCCCTACTGCCAGGCCGTTTCCGATGCCCAGCAGGATCTTTTCGGCGAAGGAATTTTTCACGGCAAAGCGATCTACGACGTTCGCGCATTTCACGAAACCCTAAACCAGCGTTTTCCCGCCGAGACGCTGCTCAGCCACGACCTGATCGAAGGTTCCTTCGTGGGCGTCGCCCTCGCCAGCGATATCGAGCTTTTTGAAAATCTCCCGCTCGATTACGTAAGCTACACCCAGCGCCAGCACCGCTGGATCCGCGGCGATTGGCAGATCGCTCCCTGGATCTTTTCCACCGTTCCCACCGGTAAAGGAACGAAGGAGCCCAATCCCCTTCCCCTAATCAGCCGCTGGCGTATCTTCGACAACCTGCGGCGCAGCCTGGTTGCTCCGGCCTCCCTGCTGCTTCTCTTATTCGGCTGGCTGATGTCACCCGCACCCGGCGTCTGGAGCCTCGTCCTCGGCGTCGCGATCGCCCTCCTCGCCCTCGCCCCTCTGCTCGATCACGCCGCCCGCCGCCTTCGCGGTTCCTTACAAGGATGGCAAGGCGCGACCGATGAGCTGATCCGTTCGCTGGTCATGATCGCGTTTCTCCCCCACCAGGCGTGGGTTTCGATCGACGCGATCGTCCGCGTAGCCTATCGCCGCGGGATCAGCCATCACCATCTCCTCGAATGGCAGACCGCCGAAGCCGCCGGCCTCGACGCGCATCGCCACCTCAGCCGCACCATGCAGCAGATGATCGGCATCAGCGGCTTTTCCATCCTGATGATGATCGTCCTTCACGGCCGCGGAGCCCTGGCGCCTACCTTCATCTTCCTTCTCCTCTGGACCTCCTCGCCTTTGCTGATGTGGTGGCTCAATCGCTCCGCGCCCCTCTATCACCGCGAACGGCCCGACACTCTTTTCTTGCGCCGCACCGCCCGCCGCACCTGGCGATTCTTTGACGACCTGGTAAACGATGAATCGAGCTGGCTGCCTCCAGACAACACTCAGTTGGCCCTCCGGATCGAAGTGGCCCAGCGCACCTCGCCCACGAACATCGGCTTGTGGCTGACCTCCGCGCTCGCCGCCACCGATCTCGGCTATTTAACGTCGGACGATTTCCTCGACCGCTGCACCCGCACCATGCGCACGCTCGATCAGTTGGAGCGCTACGAAGGCCACTTCCTCAACTGGTACGACACCCGGACCCGCCAGCCGCTTTTGCCCCGTTACGTGTCCACCGTCGATAGCGGGAATCTGCTCGCCTGCTTCTGGGTCCTCTCGCGCGGCTGCGAGGATCTTCTGAACGCCCCTCTTCTTCCGCGCGCCTGCACCAAAGGCATCGCCGATACGCTCGCCATTCTTCGCGAGGCCTGGGCCGGCGATCCGTCTATGCGAACCCCTTTGCGAGCCTTGCGGCGCTTGATCCACGGCAAAAGCGAAGGACACCAGTTGATCGGCCAGTTGCGCCTCCTCCAGGCTCCACTCCAGCAGCTAAAGGATTCCCGCCGCTGGCAGGAAGAAGGCGAGGAGCGTTCCTACTGGGTCACCCATCTGGCTCGCGAAATCGGCGCCTGGACCGCAACCGTCGACCGTTATCTCCGCTGGATGGAAACACTCACCGCGCCGCCCGATTCCTTTCTCGATTCGCTGCGCCCCGACGCTTCCCGTCTGCGCGGCCGCGCTCTTCGCACCGCGCCCACTTTGCTCACGCTCGCCGAAGGCGCTTCCGGACCCGTCGAAGCGATTCTCGCCTGGCGAGGCACACCGGAAATTCGCCCCGATATCGCCGCCTGGCTCGACCAGCTTGCGGGCGAGTATCGCCAGGCCAAAGTCAACGCCGTCGAAACCGTTCAGCGCATGCGGCAGCTTGCGGCCGACGCGAACCGCTTCGCCGAAGAGACCAAGATGCGCTTGCTTTACGACGCCAGCCGCCGTCTGTTCGGCGTCGGCTACGCCGTCGGCGGTCCGCTCGAATTCAACAGCCATTACGATCTCCTCGCCAGCGAATGCCGCCTCGCGAGCCTGGTCGCCATCGCCAAAGGGGAAGTCCCGGCGGAGCATTGGTACGCCATGGCGCGTCCCCTCGCTTCTTCGCACGGTGGACGAACCCTGCTCTCCTGGTCCGGCACCATGTTCGAATACCTGATGCCGCTGCTGTTTACCCGCAGCTTCTCGAACTCCCTGCTCGATCACGCCTGCCGGGACGCCGTCGCGCAGCAAATCGCTTACGGGCATGAGAAAGAAGTTCCCTGGGGAGTTTCCGAAGCCGCGTACAGCGCCCTCGACGCCAACCAGATTTATCAATACAAAGCCTTCGGCGTGCCCAACCTCGCCCTGAAACCCGGTCTCGAAGACGATCTCGTCGTCTCGCCCTACTCCAGCATGCTGGCTCTGCTGGTCGATTCCGAAGCGGCGCTCGATAACCTGCGGCGTCTCGTCACCTTCGATCTCGATGGGCCCATGGGCTTCTACGAATCCATCGACTTCAGCCGCGAAAACAGCAGGGATGGCAAGCCCGGCATCGTGATTTACACCTACATGGCGCACCATCAGGGCATGAGCCTGCTGGCTCTCGACGCCGCGCTTCATCACGATGTGATGCGTCATCGTTTTCATCGCGACGTCCGCATCCGCGCCGTCGAATCGCTCTTGTTTGAGCGAATGGCGACCACTCCTCTGCCCGAAGAAGAAGCCAAACCCAGCGTGATCCGCCGCCGCACCATCTCCACCGAGGAGCTGCCGGAGCGCACCTGGAAAGAAGACACTCCGTTTCCGCGCGTCCATCTGCAAGGCAACGGCCGCTACGCCCTTATGATCACCAGCGCCGGCGGAGGATACAGCCGCTCCGGCGACTTCGACGTCAGCCGCTGGCGCTCCGATACCGCGCGGGATTCCTGGGGCAGCTTCATCTATATTCGTGATCTGCGCTCCGCCGCCATTTGGTCCGCCACGTATCAGCCGGTCGGCGGCAGCCTGGGCACCAGTTCGGCCACCTTCTCCCCCGATCGCGCCGAATTTCAGCGAACCGTGCTGGGCGTCGAATCCGTCATGGATGTCGCCATCGCCGCCGAAGACGACGTCGAGTTGCGCCGCCTCACCGTCACCAACCGCACTCTCCGCAAGCGCCAGTTGGAGCTCACCAGCTACGTGGAGCTGTCGCTCGCGCCGCATCGCGCGGACGTCGCGCATCCCGCGTTCGCGAAAATGTTCGTCGAAACTGAGGCCTTCAGCGAGGATACTCTGATCGCTCATCGCCGTCCCCGCTCGCCTGAAGAACCCCAAATCTGGGCCGCGCATTTTCTGATCGGCGCTTCGAGCGGCATTCAGCATGAAACCGATCGCGCCATCTTTCTCGGACGCGGCAACACCGTCTCCTCGCCGGAACGATTACGTCAGGACCTCACTGGTTCCACCGGACCCGTCCTCGATCCGATTTTCAGCCTGCGTTGTAGTTTGGAAATGGAAGCGCGCAATCGCGTCGAAATCACGTTCATCACCCTGACCGCACCGACGCGCGAAAGTCTGTTGGCGCTGGTCGATAAATATAAACGCCCCGAATCGATCACCCGCGCGTTCCAGATGGCTTGGACCAGGGCTCAGCTCGAATTCCGCTATCTCGGCATCGATCCTTCCGCCGCGCATCGCTTCCAGGAGCTCGCCAGCCATTTGATCTACCCCAACGCGCGCCTGCGGCCGCCTTCCGATCGTCTGGTCCTCAACAAGCTCGGCCAATCCGCGCTCTGGGCGTACGGCGTCTCCGGCGATTTACCGATGCTCGTCGTCACCATCGCCGATGCTCGCGGAATTCCTCTTCTCCGTGAGCTTCTGCTGGCCCACAATTTCTGGCGTCTGCGTGGATTACGCATCGATCTGATCGTTTTCAATCAGGAAGTCGCCAGCTATGAGCAGCCTCTGAAGACGCAGCTTCTCCGCCAGATCGAAGCGCATGAATCGAACATCGATAAACCGGGCGGTGTGTTCCTGCGCGATTGGAATTCCCTTCCCGACGATCATCGCAATCTCTTTCTCGCCGCCGCGACCGTGGTGCTCGCCGGTGGACGAGGTTCACTGAAGCAGCAGCTTTCCGGGGCTGGCGAACCTGTTCCCTCCGCGGCCTTCCTGCGCTCCGGAAGCATCCAGGAACAGGTCTCCCGCCCGCTCCCGTTTCTCGAATTGCCGTACTTCAACGGTCTCGGCGGTTTCACCCCTGACGGCAAGGAATACGCCACCTACCTGAAGCCCGGCAGCCACACTCCGTCGGCGTGGGTCAACGTCATGGCCAATCCCACCTTCGGAGCCATGGTCAGCGAGAGCGGCCTCGGCTGCACCTGGTCCGGCAACAGCCAGGCGAATCGCCTCACCCCCTGGCACAACGATCCGGTCACCGATCCGCAATCGGAAGCGATTTATATTCGCGACGATGAAACCGGCGCCATCTGGACGCCTACGCCTTTGCCCGTCCGCGAAAATGACGCCTATCGCACGCGTCACGGCCAGGGCTACACCAGCTTCGAGCACAATAGCCACGCCATCGGCCAGCAGTTGACCGTTTTTGTTCCGGCTTCCGATCCGGTGAAGATCTACCGCCTGCGCTTGCGGAACGACGGAGCGCGAGTCAAGAAGCTGACCATAACCTATTTCGCCGAATGGGTCCTCGGACCGAATCGCGAAGATCAGCAAATCCACGTCCAGACATCGAGGGATGAAGAGTCCGGGGCGTTGCTCGCGACGCAAACCTGGAACGGAAGTTTCGCTCATCAGATCGCCTTCGCCGCGTCCAGCCCCAAGGCCGCCAGCTATTCCTCGGATCGCGTGCAGTTTCTCGGACGAAACGGCTCCATCTCGCATCCTTTCGCGCTCGGAAGGATTCGTCTCGACAATCGCACCGGAGCCGGACTCGATCCAGCCGCCGCGCTTCAGCTCTCCGTTTCCATCGAGCCCGGGCAGGAGACTGAAGTAACGTTCCTGATGGGCGAGGTTTCGAACGTTGAAGCCATGCGCGCCATCCTCGCCCGCTACAATTCTCCGCGCCTGGTTGACGAGTCGCTGTCGGAAACACGCCGCTGGTGGGACGATCAACTGGGCGGCCTGCAAGTCCGGACGCCTCTGCTCTCCGTCGATTTTCTGCTCAATCGCTGGCTCCCTTATCAGACCCTGAGCTGCCGTTTCTGGGGCCGCACCGCTCTGCATCAATCGAGCGGCGCGTTCGGCTATCGCGATCAGTTGCAGGACTCGCTCGCGTTCCTCTATTTCGCGCCGCATCTGACGCGTGCCCATATCCTGGCTGCCGCGGCGCGACAATTTCTCGAAGGGGACGTCCAGCATTGGTGGCACGCCGAAACCGGCTTGGGCGTCCGCACCCGCTGCTCGGACGATATGGGATGGCTCACGTTCGTCGTCGCGCATTATATAGAGGTAACCGGCGACTCCGCCATCCTCGACGAACAGGTTCCATTTCTCGAAGCTCCGCCGCTCAAAGATGGAGAGTTGGAGCGAATGTTCATTCCCTCCATTTCGCAGCGCTCCGGATCCCTTTTCGAACACTGCCAACTCGCGCTCGATCGTATGTGGAGGCCCGGCCCTCACGGCCTGCCTCTGATGGGCACCGGCGATTGGAACGACGGCATGAACCACGTCGGCTCCGAGGGCCGCGGCGAGAGCGTCTGGCTCGCCTGGTTTTACTCCACCACGGCGTCGCTGTTCGCGCGCGTCATTGAAAATCGCGACGCCGGCGCTGCGGCCAAGCTGCGCGAAAACTCCAGACAGCTCGCGCAAACCGTCGAACAAACCTGTTGGGACGGCGAGTGGTATTTGCGGGCATTCTTCGATAACGGCACTCCACTCGGATCGCACGTCGATGCCGAAGCGCAAATCGATTCCATCGCCCAATCGTGGGCCGTGCTATCGGGCGAAGCCGATGCGGCGCATGCGCTCCAGGCTCTGCAATCCTGCGAGCGGATGCTGGTCAAGGAAAAAGATCGCGTAGTCCTTCTGTTCACTCCCGCGTTCGATCGTTCCCAGCCGCATCCCGGCTACATCATGGGCTACCCTCCCGGCGTTCGCGAAAATGGAGGTCAATATACGCACGGCTCGTTGTGGCTGGCGGCGGCATGGGCGCGCCTCGGCGACGGCGGCGCAGCAGTCAGGCTTCTGAAATTGATGAATCCCATCGAATCCAGCCGCACTCCCGAAGCAACCGATCATTTCAAAGGCGAGCCCTATGTCTCTCCCGCCGACGTATCCTTTTCTCCCGGCAGAGAAGGCCGCGCCGGTTGGACTTGGTACACCGGCTCGGCCGGATGGATGTACCGCATCTGGATCGAAGAAGTTTTAGGATTCCATCTGCGCGGCGACACGCTGACCATCTCCCCAGCCATCCCTGACGATTGGGATGGTTTCGATATTTCGTATCGATATAAATCGACCCTCTACGAATTTTCGATTCACCGCGACACAGGCGATTCGGAAACGGGCTCACCCATTCACTTGATCGACGACGGCCAACCCCACAAAATCGCACTGCGTCTGGCTCGCGTAAAAATCGATCACCCGGAACCGACCCTGGCCGGCGCGATGCAAGCCAACTAGCTATAATTCACATAGTCTGGAAAAAGTCTCCGATTACATCTTCCGCACTCTCGCCGATTGGGGCGTGCGCCACGTCTTCCTGTTAACGGGGGGCGGAGCGATGCATCTCAACGATTCGCTCGGCCGGGAATCCCGCATCAAGTTCGTGTGCAATCACCACGAACAGGCCTGCGCCATGGCCGCAGAGTCTTATGCAAGGATCACCGGAAATCTCGGAGTGATCAACGTCACCACCGGCCCCGGAGGCATCAACGCCTTGAACGGAGTCTTCGGCGCCTGGACTGATTCCATCCCGATGCTGGTCCTGTCAGGACAGGTAAAACGCGAAACGTGTCTCGCGGCGATGCCCACTCCGGATTTGCGCCAACTTGGTGACCAGGAAGCGGATATCGTCCGCATGGCCGCACCGATTACCAAGTACGCACAAGTCGTGCTGGAGCCGGAATCCATTCGTTATCATTTGGAACGAGCCGTTTATCTGGCCACTCATGGCCGCCCCGGTCCATGCTGGCTGGATATTCCGGTCGATGTGCAATCTGCGCGAGTGGACGAATCTTTCATGACCGCGTACCATCCGTCGGAAGACGCCATCTCCTTCGGTTCCAATAATATATCCGAAGTCATCTCCCGCATCCGTGCGGCGGCGCGTCCGGTGATTATGGTTGGCACCGGCGTCCGGACGGCCAAGGCTGAAAAGCTGTTTCACTCGATTATTGAGCAACTTGGCATCCCTGTTACGACGGCCTTCAATGCCCACGACCTGTTGCATTCGGATCATCCTCTGCACTGCGGCCGCCCGGCAACGATCGGCGACAGGCCGGGGAATCTGGCGGTTCAAAACTCGGATTTGCTGCTGATTCTAGGTTGCCGGTTGAACATTCGGCAAGTTAGCTATAACTGGCCGGCTTTCGCCCGCGCGGCCTTTAAGATTCAGGTGGATATCGATCCCGCCGAGTTTCAAAAGCCGACCGTAAAACCGGATTTGGGCATCCACGCAGATCTTCATGAGTTCTTGCGGGAACTCGAAAATCAGCTTTCCGGTTATTCGCCACGCCACTCCTGGTGGCTGGAGTGGTGCCGGGAGCGGGTTCGGCGCTATCCGGTGGTGCAGCCGCATCACCGTAATCCTGATAAGCCATTGAATCCTTATCACTTTGTCGATTTGTTATTCGATCAGCTCAACGAGCACGATACAGTCGCTTGCGGGGATGCCACAGCCTGCGTGGTTACCTTCCAGGCGGGTAAACTCAAGAAGGGACAGCGTTTATTTAGTAATTCCGGATCTGCTTCCATGGGCTACGATCTTCCCGCGGCGATTGGGGCTGCTTTTGCCAAGGAAGGGCATCGAGTAATCTGCATGGCGGGCGACGGGAGCGTGCAGCTCAACATTCAGGAGCTGCAAACCATTGTGCATCATCAACTTCCGATCAAGATCTTTGTGATGAACAACGGTGGATATCTCTCCATTCGCACCACCCAGCAGTCTTTTTTTGGGGGGAATTTCGTGGGGGAAGGACCTCGCAGCGGGGTTTCTTTTCCGGATATCGTCCGGCTGGCCGAGGCTTACGGAATTCATTCTAAAAGGATCGATACTGTTGATTGCAGGGGAATTATTGCCGAAGCTCTGGAGACGCCCGGACCTTATTTATGTGAAGTGATGCTGGATCCGGAGCAGGGGTTCGAGCCAAGGCTCAGCTCCCGCGTTCTGCCGGATGGCACGATGGTTTCCTCTCCTCTGGAGGATTTGTACCCGTTCCTCGATCGCGAAGAACTGGCTGGCAACCTTCTCATACCTCCTCTTAATTGACCATAAAAGACACAAAACCGCTTTCAGAGAATCCTTAAATGAGCTTATTTCGGAACTCCGCGGGATAGTGAGCGAAAGTTTTGGATTATCCGATTTGCAAGCGAAAGCAAATAGTGGGAAAAACTACAATTGCCGATGGCAGAGCAATTGCAATTACAACAACTTCTTGCTCCGCTATGGTCCGCGTTTTCAATCGATATACGGCTCCTAAGTCGCTCCTTCTGGTGGCGCTTGAGGCGCTGTTGGTAGTCTTATCCCTGATCTTTGCGGCCAAATTGCGGTTTTGGGAATATCCGGAGTTGTTCGCAGAATACACGGAATCGCCGAGCTTTGTGTTTCAGACGCTCACAGTGCTGATTATTCTGGTGATGTGTTTTTACTACAACGATTTGTACGACCTTCGGGGAGGCCGTTCGAATCGCGAGCAGGTTGCGTGCATCAGCCAGGCTTTAGGCGCCGGCTGCATCCTTCTATCAGTCATTTACTTTCTGATACCCGGGCTGTTACTGAGCCGGGGAGTGCTATTCATTGCGGTCTGCACGATTTTTCCGGCGGTGACATTGACCCGTGCGGGATTGAATCGAATCTGGCCCCTCACTACGAAAGAGAAGAAGGTCCTGATTCTGGGGGATGGAAATCTGGCGCTGACGATCGCGCGCGAGTTTTCGCAGAGGGACGACCTGGATATTCGCGTCGCGGGATTTGTCGCGCCTGGGGAGGCGCATGCGGGCGACGTTTTTGGCCATCGTAATTTAGGTTCAATGAGCCAGCTATCTTCGCTGGTCCGCGAGCATGGGATTTCGCGCATTGTGGTGGCGCTGGAGGACCGGCGGGGCGGGCTGCCTTCGCGCGATTTAATGCGGCTGCGTTTGCAGGGGATCGAAGTGCAGGACGCATCCTCGACCTTGGCTTCGCTGACGGGCCGGGTGTGGCTCGGATCGGTGCAGCCGAGCTGGTTTCTATTTTCCGGGGGATTTCACCGGTCGTTCATCACGGTGGTGGTAAAACGCGCGATTGACCTGGCGGGCGGAATTCTGGGGCTGGCGCTATCGGCTCCGTTGATGGTCCTGGTGGCGATTGCAATCCGTCTGGATTCGAAGGGTCCGATTTTTTACCGGCAGACGCGAGTGGGCTTGGGCGACCGGCTGTTCGAGATTCTGAAGTTCCGCTCCATGTTCACGGGCGCAGAAGCGGATTCGGGCGCGCAGTGGTCTCACGACGCCGATCCACGAATCACACGGGTGGGCCGGATCCTGCGGAAGTACCGTTTGGACGAACTGCCACAGTTTATAAACGTGATCCGCGGCGAAATGAGCCTGGTGGGTCCGCGGCCTGAGAGGCCGGTGTTTGTGGATTTATTGCGCGGAAAAATTCCGTTCTATGACGAGCGCCATTCGGTCCGGCCTGGCGTTACAGGCTGGGCGCAGGTGGAATACAAGTACGGTTCGACCGTAGACGACGCATACCGGAAGCTGGAATACGATTTGTTCTACCTGAAAAATATGTCTTTGTTTTTCGATGCGGCGATCCTGATCAGGACCGTTCGCCTTGTGCTGTACGGCCACTAGAGATTCCCATCCCATGAAACTTCGCTCCTCCATTCTTTTATGCGCCGCTGTGCTCGCGGCCTGTTCGAAATCGCCACAACAAAAGGAAGCGAAATTCCTTGACACGGGGCGAAGACATCTGGTGACCCGCGATTTCCAGAGCGCCATTATCGACTTCAGGAACGCCTCGCAGATCATGCCGACGGACGGCGAGCCACACTACCAATTAGGTGTGGCGCAACTAGGTTTGGGCAACCCGCAGATTGCCGCGAATGAGTTCCGGCGCGCGCTGCAACTCGATTCGAAACACGTGGGAGCGCAGTTGAAACTGGCGGAGCTGATGAGCGTGAACCGGAACCCAGACGTGGTCCGGGAAGGCGAGAAGAGGGCACAAGCGATTCTGGAGGTGGAGCCTGGCAACCCGGACGCGCTGCAAGCGCTGGCGATCGCCGAACTGCGTTTGGGCGAAGACCCTTCGGAGGCCATCGCGCACCTGGAGGAGGCTCTCGAAAAAGTCCCGGGGCATCTGGACTCGGCGATGACTCTGGCGATAGAGAAATTGCACGCCAACGACGTGGCGGGTGCGGAAAAAGTTTTGCTGAAGAGTTCGGCGGCGGCCCCCAAGTCGCCGGAACATGCCGTGGTGCTGGCGCGCTTTTACATTTTGCTCGACAAGCCGCAGGAAGCGGACCGGCAGTTTCGAAGGGCGCTCGATCTGGATCCGGCGAACGGCCCGGCGCTGGTTGGGCTGGGCAATTTGTTGTACCGGACCGGCAAGCGGGACGAAGCGGGACAGCTTTACGAACGAGCGGCGCGTTTACCGGGGGCGCAGTATCGTCCACTGCACGCGATGTTTCTTCTCGAAACCGGCAAGAACGACGCAGCACTCGCAGAGTTCGACCGGATCCACAAAGCCAATCGAGACGACCGCGAGGCGCGGGGCCATTTGATCGCGGCTTATATAAAACTACACCGGGTCTCCGATGCCAAGAACGTCCTGAATGAGGCGATCAAACAAAATCCTCAAGATGCGGAAGCGAAGCTCCAGAGGGGAGACTTGCTGCTGGCTTCCGGCGAATACCAACAGGCGGAGGGCGACCTCACAGAGGCGTTGCGATTCAAAACAGATTGGCCGGCGGCTCATCTGGCGCTCGCGAAACTTCACCAGGCTCGCGGTGAGAATGAGCAGCAGATCCAGGAATTGACTGAGGCGCTACGCCTGGCTCCTGGAATGATCACTGCGCGGGTGGAACTGGCTCATGTGCTGACATATAAGAATTCGCCGCGGGCGGCGATTCAGGTACTCGGCCAGGCTCCGGAGAAGGATCGACAAAATCTGCGCCTGACGGCGGAGCGGAACAACGCGCTGTATGCGCTGGGAGATTATGCGGGATTGAGGGCGGGACTGGATGAATCACTCAAGATTTCACGCGATCCGGTCCTACTGTTGCAGGATGGGCTGCTGCGGCTGAAGTTGAAGGACTACAAGGGCAGCCGCGCGTCGTTGAACGAAGCGCTGGAGAAGCAGCCGCGGGAGTGGAAAGCGGTGGAAGCGCTGGCTCTGAGCTATCTGGCGGAGAAGAATATTCCGGAGGCAACGCGCATCGTCAAGGAGCGCACGGCGCGCGCGCCCGATTCGGCCAGCGGCCAGGAACTGCTGGGATCATGGCTGGCAAGAACAGGGGATGCAACAGGCGCGCGGGCGGCATTTCAGGCAGAAAGGGCGTTGCCGAATGGGGAGTCCGCGGCCGATTTAAGTTTAGCGACGCTGGACTATGGCGAAGGCAAGTTCGACTCCGCGCGGAACACGCTCACGCAGTTGGTGAAACGCGAGCCGCATAATGTTCAGGCGATCCTACAAATGGCGCAGATCGAGGACAAGACAGGAAGGCCGATGGAGGCGATCGCGTATTACGAGAAAGCAATTCAGGAAAATTCCAACAATCCTCCGGCCTTAAACAATCTTGCGTACCTATTGGCCGATACCGGCAAGGATCCCGATCGCGCGTTGGCGCTGGCCCAGCAGGCGAAGGAACTGCTGCCGAATAGTCCGACCGTAGACGACACAATTGGATGGGCGTACTACAAAAAAGGATTTTTCAATCCCGCACTGGATCATCTGAAGAGAGCCAACTCGAATTCGCCGCAGCGCCTGTGCCACTTGGCGATGACGTATTACCAGCTGGGCGACCACCATCAGGCTTACACGATTTTACAGTCTGTGATGAAGTCAAACGCTTCTCTGCCAGAGGCTAAAGAAGCGATGGCGCTTTTGGGCAACAGTCAATAACTCATTACACGGAATAATGGGACATATGACCAAAGCTTGGTTGCCGCTGAGGCGTACAGCTACTATAATTAGTTGATTTGCATAGAGTTATTTAATGGTCTCTCAAGTGCTTATGTAGCGCCCCATGAGACCCAGGCAACTATCAACACTTATGACGTTCCTCGCCGTTAGCGTCTGCGCGAGTGCAGGAACCTTCACATTCAATTTCAATTCTCTAGGATCAGGCGCCACCTCGGGCCAGATCGCCACCTATATGGATGGCGTGATCGGCTGCTCTAACTGTGTTACGGTCACGGGTGCGGTGGCGGATCAAACTTATAACGGAGAAGGGCATGCAGTTGGGCCAAACGGCGGCGAGGGCACGACCCTTGGCGACACCACTGGCGCGACGAATAACAATATGACTCCGGGCAGCACGGATACATTCATCGCCAATACGAACGACAGCAGCGGTCAGATCTCGCAAGAGATTTCTATTTCGTTCAGCGGGATGACGATCAGCAGCGCGAGTTTCGATTACGAGATTTTCCCGGATGGCCTTTGCTCGGCCTTGGGCAACGGCAATTGCGGCGGCGCCAGGAACAACTCGAGCACTTCGCTGGCGAATAATCCAGATACACCCGACTTCGATTTCACGACTGGCGCTGCTTCCGGCGGGACGCAAATCTTCACGACTTATGGCGTAGCGCCTACGGCGGGCGGGAGCGACGGCTCTTCCATTAAATCTTCTTCTATGACCCACGAGACGGCTCCGCAGTATATCGGAACGACGGGCACCCTGGCGTTGGGCGGCGTTTCCGAACTGAACTTTATCGACTGGCCGGCAACGATCGGCGTCGACAATCTGGTAATCAATACGCCCGGCGGGGGCGTTCCGGAGCCGAGCTCCGTACTACTGCTTGGAACTGCATTCGCGGGCGTGGCTCTGTCGCTGCGGCGGCGGTTTAACGCATAAGCCAGTTTTTTAGGAATCTGGGTATAAAGCCGGCATCCCTCCACGGGCGGTGCCGGTTTTGCATTAGGCCTCGTTTTTTCATCAACTTCCCGCTCTGCAGCATCCAGCCCCCGCTCAGTATTAGCAGGCATGATTTTGGCGAACGAAATTCCCCTCGACGGTTTTTGAAGTCCTCCCGTCAGAATTTACCTTCTTAACGGAAGGCGTATATCTACGCAGGAATGGGATAAGACTCCTCTTTTGATAGTCGTAAGGCGGGGTTGGTGTTCGACCCTAGAACTTCGGTAGGTCGAAGTCCCACTATCCTAGTCCCTCCGGGTTACCGATGTATAGGACTGTGGGCCTAAAGTATAATCGCTTCCTCCTAACCTTCTTTCTTTTTCAAGCGTTCTCTTTCGGGCAAAGTGTATCGATATCAGTAGGATCGGGATCAGGTACTCCGGGTAGTACGGTCAGTTTGCCGGTGACATTGAGTTCGGCTGGTGGGGCACTCCCGGCGGGTCTTCAGTGGACGTTTTCCCTACCCTCTAACATCACCGGTTTAAGTGTTGTGACGGGCAGCGCAGCGACTGCTGCGGGCAAAACGGTAACTTGCAACGGACCGATTTGTATCGTGTTCGGGGATAACAACAACACGATCGCGAACGGGACCGTGGCGACTGCAACATTCACGCTCGCGTCGGCTCTCACGCAGACGCAGACCCCGACTCAGGTTCAGCTTACGGGGGCGGTGGCTTCAACCGCGGCTGGCGCACAGATCGCGGCGACGGGCGGATCCGGCACGATTACGGGGGGTCCGAGCCTCAGCAGCGTGAATTGCACGAGCCTGACAATCAGCACTCCTGGGAATACGCCCTGCACGGTGACTCTGAGTTCCGCGGCGCTGACGGGAGGGTTCGCGGTTCCGCTATCGAGCAATAACGGATCGCTGACAGTGCCTTCGAGCGTGACAGTGGCGGCGGGGCAGACGGTGGCTGTGTTTACGGCGAGCGCGGTGCAGGTAAGCTCCAATCAAAGCGCGGTGATCACGGCGGGGACGGGGGCAGCGGCAAAGACGGTGACGCTGAATCTGACCGGGCAGACGCAGATGCAGTTGACGGGGATTTCGTGTTCGCCGGCGACGTTGGGGAGCAACGCGTCGAGCACCTGCACGGTGTCGTTGAGCACGGCGGCGGGAAGCTCGATGGCGGTAGCGATTGCGAGTAATACGGCGGCGCTTTCGGTTCCGTCGAGTGTGACCATCTTTACGGGTCAGACGGGCACTTCGTTTTCGGCTACGACGGGGAATCTGAGTTCGGCGCAGAACGCCAGCGTTACGGCGACGCTGAATGGCCAGCAAGTGTCGGCTGGAGTTAGTTTGACGGTGACGTGGGTGCCTTCGGCGGTGACCTGCTCACCGGGGACGATGAGCGGTCCGGGATCGGCGAGTTGCACGGTAACGTTATCGGCTCCCGCGCCATCGGGCGGGGCGAGCGTGACGTTGTCGAGCAGCAACGCTAGCGTCACGGTGCCTGGGAGCGTGACGATCGCCAGCGGTCAAAGCAGTGGCAGCTTTACGGCCAGTGTGGCCAGCGTGACGTCGAATCAGACGGCGCAGATTACGGCTTCCTATGACGGGAGTTCGCAGTCTTTCAGCCTTACGGCCGACGCTCCGGCGCAGCTTACGGGAATCTCCTGCGCGCCTGCTACTTTGGGGAGCAACGCTTCGAGTACGTGCACGGTTTCGCTGAGCGCGGCGGCGAGCAGTTCCATGTCGGTGGGACTATCGAGCAATACTGCGGCGCTATCGGTGCCATCGAGTGTGACGATTTTTGCGGGTCAGTCCAGCACATCGTTTTCGGCGACGACGGGGAACCTCAGTTCGGCGCAGAGCGCGAGCGTTACGGCGACGCTCAGCGGGCAGCAGAAGTCGGCGACGATCAGTTTGACGGTTACGGTTGTGCCTTCGTCAGTGAGTTGCTCGCCGGGGACGGTGAACGCTCCGGGGTCGGCTAGCTGCACGGTGACGCTGTCTGGTCCCGCGCCCTCGGGTGGGGCGAATGTGACCGTGTCGAGCAGCAACACTAGTGTGACGGTGCCGACAAGTATTGCGATTCCGGCGGGGCAGAACTCAGGGAGCTTCACGGCCAGCGTGGCTAGCGTCACGTCGAGCCAGACGGCGCAGATCACGGCTTCCTATAACGGAGCGTCGCAATCTTTCGGGCTTACGGCAGGCGCGCAGGCGCAGCTTACCGGAATCTCCTGCACGCCATCGACGCTGGGGAGCAACGCGTCGAGCAATTGCACGGTTTCGTTGAGCGCGGCGGCAGGCAGTTCAATGTCGGTCAGCCTTGCGAGCAACACGGCGGCGCTTTCGGTTCCAGCCAGCGTGACGATTTTCACGGGACAGACCAGCACATCGTTCTCGGCTACGACGGGGAGTCTCAGCTCGGCTCAGACTGCCAGCGTGACGGCGACGTTGAATGGGCAGCATCAATCGGCGACGATTAGCTTGACGGTCACGGTTGTACCATCGTCGGTGAGTTGCTCGCCGGGGACGGTGAGCGCTCCAGGATCGGCGAGCTGCACGGTTACATTATCGGCCCCTGCTCCGTCGGGTGGCGCGATTGTCGCTGTGTCGAGCAATATCGCCAGTGTGACGGTGCCGACCAGCATCGCGATTCCGGCGGGGCAGACGACGGGGAGTTTTACGGCTACGGTGACTAGCGCTGCGTCGAATCAGACGGCGCAGATCACGGCTTCGTATAACGGAAGCGCTCAGTCCTTCGGTCTTACGGCGAGCGGGCAGGCGCAGCTTATCGGGATCACGTGTGCGCCTCCTACCTTAGGAAGCAATGCGTCGAGCACTTGTACGGTGGCGCTGAGCGCGGCGGCCGGGAGTTCGATGTCGGTTGCGTTGAGCAGCAATACTTCGGCGCTTTCGGTGCCGGCGAGCGTGACGATTTTTGCGGGTCAGTCGAGCACATCGTTCCCGGCCACAACTGGGAATCTGAGTTCCGCTCAGAACGCCAGTGTGACGGCGACACTCAATGGGCAACAGCAGTCGGCGGCGATCAGTTTGACAGTGACGGTTCTGCCATCTTCGGTGACTTGCGCACAGAGTTCGATTGCGGCAATGGGATCCGACAATTGCACGGTTACTTTAACTGCGCCTGCGCCATCGGGCGGGGCGAATGTCACGATAACCAGCAACAACTCCAGCGTTTCGGTGCCCGGCAGTGTAGTGATTTCGGCCGGTCAGATGTCGGGCAGCTTTACGGCAACGGCAGCCGGCATCACGTCCACTCAGACGGCCCAGATCGCTGCTTCTTATGACGGCAGCTCGCAATCTTTTGCACTTACTGCGACTGCGTCCGCTCAGCTCACGGGGATCTCCTGCGCGCCTTCCACTTTGGGCAGCAATGCGTCGAGTACTTGTACGGTTTCGCTGAGCGCGGCGGCGACTAGTTCCATATCGGTGGCCCTGGCGAGCAACACGGCGGCGCTTTCCGTGCCTGCGAGTGTGACGATTTTCACGGGCCAAACGAGCACGACGGTTTCGGCTACTACGGGGAACCTAAGTTCTGCGCAGAATGCCAGCATTACGGCGACGCTCAACGGACAGCAGCAGTCGGCGGCGGTCAGCTTGACGGTTGCGGTGGTGCCATCGACGGTAAGCTGCTCGCCGGGCACGGTGAGTGCTCCAGGATCGGCAAACTGCACAGTGACGTTGAGCGCCCCCGCGCCATCGGGTGGGGCGAGCGTCACTTTATCGAGCAGCAGCGCCATCATTACGGTGCCCGGTAGCGTGACCATCCCGGCGGGCCAGACCTCCAGCGGGTTCACGGCCAGTGTGGCGAGCGTCACCTCTACTCAGAGCGCCCAGATCACGGCGACTTATAGCGGCAGCTCGCAGTCCTTCAGCCTGACTGCGTCCGCGGGGGGGCAGCTTACCGGGATCTCCTGCTCGCCTTCCACTTTGGGCAGCAATGCGTCGAGCAACTGCACGGTGTCGCTGGGTCAAGCGGCGGCCAGTTCGATGACGGTGGCGATTTCGAGCAGCACGACGGCGCTTTCCGTTCCCTCCAGCGTGGTCATCTTCACGGGCCAGGCGAGCACGACTTTTTCGGCCACCACGGGAACCCTCAGCACGGCGCAAAGCGCCAGTGTGACGGCGACGCTGAATGGCCAGCAGCAATCGAGTGCGATCAACTTGACGGTGACGGGTTCGCTCACGTCTGTGAACTGCTCCCCGAGTTCGGTCAATGCCCCAGGGTCCGCAACCTGCACGATCACTTTGTCCGCTCCCGCGCCATCGGGTGGAGCGAGCGTTGCCCTGTTGAGCAGCAACGGGAGTGTCACGCTGCCTTCCACGTTGTCGATCCCCGCCGGGCAAACCACAGGGACCTTCACGGCGACCGTGGGCAGCATAACAGCCAATCTGACGGCTCAGATCACCGCATCGTTTAGCGGCACTTCACAGTCGTTCGGCCTCGCGGCGACCGCTCCGGCGCAACTGACGGGAATATCGTGCGCGCCTTCTACGCTGGGCAGCAATGAGACGAGCACCTGCACCGTTTCCCTGAGCCAGACGGCGGGCAGTTCGACGGCCGTGGCGATCAGCAGTTCCAAACCATCGATCTCCGTACCGTCCAGCGTTACGATCCAGCCGGGATCGGCATCGACCACCTTCAAGGCGACCGCGTCTACTGTGGCTGCCAACGATTCGGCGGCGATCAGCGCGACTTTGAACAGTCAAACGCAGACGGCCACCATCACTTTAACGAACGGAGTGGCGGTGAGCGCGTTAACCTGCGCTTCCACTACGCTTGCGGGCAATGCGAGCACCAACTGCTCGGTCTCCATCACGAACACCGCCAACAATCCGGTGACGGTCACGCTGACTCAAAGCAGCGGGTACCTAAACATTCCGGGTCAAATCACCATTGGGGCGGGGCAAACGAGCGCGACGTTTGCGGCTGCGAACCTGACGCCCAACGTCTCCGGGGTGACGGACGTAATCACGGCGAGCGTGAACGGACAATCCCAGGCGGTGCGAATCATGCTGGGAGCGATGCCGCAGATCAGCACGTTCACCTGCTCCCCATCGAGCGTAAGCGCGCTGGGCTCGACGAGCTGCACGATATCCCTTTCAGCCCAAGCACCAAGCGCGGGTTTGGCGGTGACTATTTCGAGCAGCAATCCCAGCGTCTCGGCGCCAGGCACGGTCACGATCGTGGGCGGAGCGACCAGCGCCGGCTTTACCGCTTCCGTAGGCACTCTGACCGCGGATGGATCGGCGATTCTGACGGCGTCGGCAAACGGAGCGAATTCCACGGCAACGTTGTCTTTGAGCGCGGCGCAGCTAAAGACTCTGACCTGTTCGTCCACCAAGGTGACTCCGGGGCAAACCGCCGGTTGCAGCATCGGATTTCAAGGTGTTCCGGCTGCGCCTCTGCCGGTAACGATCAGCACCAGCAATCCGATCGTAACGGCGCCGGGCAGCGTGGTTGCGAACGCGGGCCAAACCAGCGTTGGTTTCCAGGTAGTGGCCGGAGTTACCGCAGCGCAGCAAATGGTGACTATCACCGCTTCGGCCGGCGCGAGCACGGTTCAATCCTCGATTCAGATCATGCCCGGCAATCCACCGGCGATCATCGCGCCAAGCCAGCTTGCGGTCAGTCCGGCGACGCCTGTGCAATTCACGGTGACCGGCAGCGATCCGAACGGACTGCCCGTCACGCTGAGCGCGGCGAACCTGCCCGCGGGCGCGACCTTCGACCCCGGCAGCGGGAATTTCCAATGGACGCCCACCCCGGGACAGACCGGCACCTTCACCGTTGCGCTGACCGCGACCGACAGCGCCGGATTGTCCGCGAACAAGACGGTGGCGATCACCGTGGCGATCGTGAAGGCGACGGTGCTCGGCCTGTACAATGCCGCAAGTTATGCTTTGGATCAAACGTGCAGCCCCGGGTCTCTGGCGGCTGTGGTGGGATCCGGATTCACGGGACAGTCCTTGCAGGTATCGCCGCCGGCGCCATGGGTCAATCAACTGGCCGGGGTGCAGGTCCTGCTGAACAACGTGCCCGCGCCGATTCTGGCGGCATCGGATTCGCTGATTCAGTTCCAGTGCCCGATGGGGCTTCCGGGAGCTCCGATGACGCTGGTGGTACAGCCGACCAACGCACTGCCGTCCGTTCCGATTCAGTTCACCCTGAACGAGGCTACGCCGAGCTTATTCGAGCTGGGCGGGACGACACAGGGGGCGATTCTGATCGCGGGAACGAACCAGGTGGCGATGGACACGACTGATGCCATGCCCAGCCGGCCCGCAAACATAGGAGAATACCTGGCGATTTATGCGAACGGCCTGGGTCCGTTGCAATCGCCGATCGCCGCGAATACGCCGGCTCCAGTGGATAGTCTGGTGGCGGCCACGGACCAGGTGACGGTCTATGTCGGAAACGTCCCGTTGACGCCGGCGTTCGCCGGATTGGCTCCAGGGCTGACCGGTGTGTACCAGATCAACGTGCAATTGCTACAGGGAATCACGATCGGAGACACCGTTCCGGTTTACGTCTCGGTCACGTTGAGCGACGGGACGGTGATCAACAGCAATACGGTTACGGTGGCGATTCAGAACTCAGGTTCGTGACGAAGGACCGGCGTCAGGCGTGCGCGCCGGTCATTTTCTTCTCGCCGATTCCGAGTTTCTTCATTTTGTAAAGCAAAGCTTTGTAGTCGAAGTTGAGGAGCGCCGCAGCCTGTTTGCGGTTCCAGAGCGCGGCGTTCAAGGCTGCGAGAATCGCTTCGGCTTCGGCCGCTTTATGCGCGCTATCGACCTTCCTGAGGACCGAGGGAGCGGGTTCATCGGAGGCTGCGGCAGATGGAGCGGGCGTCCAGGAGGCCTCGATATTGCGCATGGTGTTTTCGGCCGGGGGCGCCTCAATCGCCGCGGTCATCTGGACAGTAGCGGAAGGAGCGGAACGGCGGCGGCGCAGATCCTGGATCATCACGTCGGCGTTGCGCAATACCAGAAACTTGCGCATGACATTTTCCAGCTCGCGGATATTGCCAGGCCAGGAGTGCTCCATGAGAGCCGATTGAAGAGGAGCGGGAATCTCGAGCACCGGCTCGGCGGCGGTGGAATGCGTCTGGACGAAATATTCGGCGAGCGAAATGACCTCGTCCTTGCGCTCCCGCAGCGGAGGGATGCGAATATCGATGACGTTCAAGCGGTAATAAAGATCTTCGCGGAAACGGCCCTCGGTGATCGCTTTCTCGAGGTTGCAGTGGGTCGCGGCCATGACCCGGACATCCACCTTCGAAACCTCTTTCGAGCCGAGACGCAGGAATTCTCCGTTTTGGAGTATTTGCAGCAGTTTGGCCTGGAGCTTGACGTCCATGTCGCCGATTTCGTCCAGGAGAATGGTGCCGCCGTTGGCTAACTCGAATTTTCCAGCGGTGTTTTTGAAGGCTCCAGTAAAGGCTCCACGTTCGTAGCCGAAGAGCTCGCTTTCGACGAGTTCAGAAGGCAGCGCGGCGCAGTTCAATTTCAGGAAGGGCTTGGACGCGCGCATGGAGCGGAGATGCAGCTCCCGGGCGACCATTTCCTTTCCGACGCCGGTTTCGCCCTGTAACAGAATGGGCACGTCGGAGGGGCCGATTTTGCGAAGCAGCAATTCGAGCTTCTGACGCCAGGCGCCGATGACGCGGGACTGTACCTTGCCCCCCATCGGATCCGACTCAATGGCCATCGGAGGGAGGGCCTTGTCCAGGGCTTTCCGAAGATCTTCGTGGCTGATGGGCTTGGGAAGAAAATCGACCGCTCCATTCTTCATCGCGGTAACGATGTTAGAGGGCGACGAGGCTCCCGATAGCATGATCACGGGGAGATCCGGACGCAGGGTGTGCATCTCCCGGAGCGCCTCCAGGCCGTCTTTGTACGGCATGAGGATATCCATGAGCACCAGCGACGGGCGGTTATGATCGAGCCGCAGATATTGCAACGCTTCCTCGCCGTTCTGGGCAAATTCGACGTTGTATCCGCGGCAACTGAGCGCGACGCTCAGGTAACTGCGAACCTCCGGTTCGTCCTCCGCGACTAAAATCGTATTTGGCTTTGATTCAAACAATTGCTAACCCCTCTAAACGGATAATCCATACTTAGCCTGCACCGACGCGGCGAATCCGACTTCGCTTTTCGCGCCCGGACGGCCGATGCCGCGCTTCGGCTCAAACGGCAATAGAACAAAAAATACGGCGCCATCCCGGGAAGACTCGGCCCAGATTTTGCCGCCATGCGCGCTCGCGATCATTTTGCAGATCGCCAGGCCTAGGCCTCCGGAGCGATCGCTGGCTCCGGAACAGGAAGTATATTCCTCGAAGATCGAATCGAGGACCGAAGGATCGATACCGGGTCCGGAATCGCGGATTTCGATGCGATAGGCGTTGGATGCGAGGGCGGAGTCATCCAGATCGGAATGCGGATCCCAATAAACAGAGTAGCCGCGAACCTCGATATTGCCGCGCCTTGGTGTGAACTTGCACGCATTCTCGAGGAGATTAACAAGGAGCTGCTCGATCTGGTGGGTTTCGATGAACATGCCCTTTTCAGGGGGATCGAGCTGGGTGGCGACGAAAATCTGTTTTTCCTGGAGGAAGGGGGAGACGTCATGAAGGGCCTGGTTCAGACAGGCCTCGATGTCGCCCAGTTCGAGATTCAGTTTGCGCTCCACCCGTCCGGCTACGCTCAGCTCGAACATGCTGCTGACCAAACGCGCCATGCGCTGGGTGCTGCTGCGCATGCGCTGGAGCAGTTCCGCCTGATGGGAATTGACGACTCCGATTTCCCCATCGGCGAGCAATCCGCAATAGCCGTGAAGGGCGGTAAGAGGGGCGCGCAGATCGTGAAGGGCGCGGGCGAGAAAATTGGTCCGGTCCTGATCGTATTCCTGTAGCCGCAGATTGGCGCGGAGGACCTGCTGGAGGAGAGCGTCGCGATCCGACTGTAACGCTTCCACGCCGGCGTCGCCTAGAAACGCTTCGAGCGTGCTCTGACTGGCTGGCTTCAGAACGATGCAGGCGGATTGATTCCCTAACTGCTGGGCAAGGGCTGCGAGCTGTTGCCGCTCCACGAGGAGCAGATGCCGGGCGCTACCGGTCAGAGAATTGACGCTAAAATCCGGGTGAACATCCCAAACATACAGATCCGCTGCGGGGGGCTGCTTCCCGGGTGGGCTAACCAAAAGGGTGGAACCTGCGATTTGAGACAATGCTCCGCGCAGTTTCTCATCCTGAGAAATCAAACAAATTTGCATTTCCTCCGACGTCCTCTCCACTTGATCATCAGTTCTGCACAACCGATGACCAAAAATTGGAACTGTTCCAGATTCTCAGAAATAATGGGCAAAAAACAGGAGTGGTTCCGACCCACCCTGTTCAGTACTAATGGGACAGTACTGTAGAAAGGGCATACCTCATGGCTCCAGTGCGGTTCGCTACACCGATCTTGGAATAGAGACTGCGGAGGTGCCACCGGACTGTATCGCGACTGATGAACAGGCGATCGGCAATTTGCTGGTTCTTTAAACCCTGGCTTACCAAGCTGAGGATTTCGGATTCCCTGGCGGTCAGTTTAGGTGAAATCCCGTTCTGAATCGTGGTGCGGACGATGCGGGAAAGGACCTTTCGGGACACCCACAATTGCCCCTCAAAGATCGATTCTATGGCTTTTCGCACGATTTGCGGGGTGGCGTCGCGGGGGACGACTCCATCGCATCCAATGGCCAAAAACTCGTGAAAAACCGGGTCTTGCACGTTCTTCGAGATGACGAGCACGCGGAGTTCGCCAGCCGACATTACCTCCCGAAAATCACGCAGAGGGAGCACCCGGGCGGCGGCGTCACCGATGACCAGAAGGACTGCCTCCTGGTTGGCGGTGAGAGGCAGGAGTTCAGCCGGAGTTCCGTGGCATTCGGATAAAGTATGTTCAAACGGACTTTCCTGATCATCAGAGAGCTTGTGCTTTAGCCAATCGGCTATGTCAGTCTCCAGACAGATGATCGATTTTTTGCTCATTCCAGACTCAAAAAATTCGATAAAATGATCGGAAGGTTGGGACTGCCAAAGTTGGAGTTAAAACTGCTTACGGCACAGCCGACGCTATGCAATTTATTGATTTGAAATGCCGAATGCCGTTGCTGCGAACCTAAACTAGTACTCAAGTGCCTAAGTTTTGGTACTTGTTCCGAAATGGATAACCACATCGCCCTGATCATGGAACGCCGCGAGCATGCCCGTCTGAACCTGAGGATTCCTGTTCTACTTTGTTGGGCGGAGTCCAAAAACCCGGTTCCAAGCGAGACCGTAAACATCAGCAGCAAAGGCTTCTATTGTACAACCAAAGAGCCCTTTGCGCCAGGAGACCGGTTGCGGGCCTTACTGTCGCTGCCCGCTCCATCGGAGTCCAAAGGGAACGAGCTTTACCTCGACGCTGAGGTCGAAGTAATGCGCGTTCTGATGGACAACGATGCTTCCGGGTTTGGCCTTGGCTGCCGGATCGCTGGATATCACGTCCTCAGCCGGGAAACGGCTGAGAAGTGGCCTTTACCGAGTTGAAGCGAAGGACGACTTGCGGGAGTCCAACACGGACATGCAGACCTCGTAGGTGTCATCGGCGACGTGATCCCATCCTCGGCGGGAGGCTATCGAGATGCCGGACTCGTCCCAATGGCGGTCGAAGCCTTGATCCAGAGCCTGCGCCAGCGCCGCTCCATCCCCGGGCGGGACTAGAATCCCACTCGAGCTATCTACGAGCTCCGGGATTCCGCCGACATGGGTAGCGATCACGGGCCGCCCGCAGGCCAGGGCCTCGATGACCGCGTTTGGACATCCTTCAGCGTAGCTGGGTAAGCAAAAGAGGTTCGCGGCGGCGAGCCACCGGGCTATTTCCGATGGAGTGCGGTGCCCGAGGAAGCGGACGCGACTGGCAATCCCTGCCTGCCCGACTGTAGCCTCAAGCTCCGCCCGCAGAGCGCCTTCCCCGATGCAGACCAACTGGAGCCGCGGACGGGTAGGGACCAGGCGAATCGTCGCGTCGATCAACTCCCTTAGCCCCTTCGTGGGAGCAAGCCAGCCGACGAAAACCATGATTTCGGAGTCGACACGCAGGTCAAGTTCGAGGCGCGCTTCGGCACGATCGGCGAGACGGAAGATAGAAGTATCGCAGCCGTTTCGAACGGCGCGCGTATGCTCCGGGGACGCACCGATTTGGATCGCCCGAGTGCGCAGATGCTCGCTTACGGTAAGGACGAAGGAGGCGTCACGCAAAGCTTTTCGGGTGAGGATTCCGCTGATCGGGTCCGGAATCCGGTTGATATCGGAGCCGATGGCGCACAGAACGACGGGAACGCCCAATCGGCGTCCTACGGAGAGTGCTGAGCAGCCGTCCGGATAAACGTAGTAGCTCAGAATCAGGTCGGGGTGGAAGCGTCTGAGATGCGGGAGGAGGTAGCGAGCGCCGACCAGGCCGTTAAAAGGCCGGCTTAGCAGGGGGAGCGCTGGATACTCGATATACGACGCGGAGACATCCGGAGGTGAATAGGAGGCGTCGGCGCGAGCATAGGGGAAGTTACGCGGACGCAGGCGGGAGGGATAAGTGGCGAGAGGGCAGAAAACCTGAATCTCCATCCGGTTTTTCAGCTCCCGGAGGGTCTGATATGCGGAATGGCCGCGGTGCGGCTGCGCGCGGATCGGAAAGTACGAGGTCACCACCGCGAGACGAACCACGGCTATTTCCCCTCAAGCGACTCAGTATAGACTGTCTCATAGCTGCGCCACATCTGAGCCAGGCTGAACCGGGCGACCGCCGTTTCGCGGGCCGTCTTCCCCATCGACGCCAGATTAGGGTTGGTCGCGGCGCGATACATCGCCTCGGCAAGATCCTCGGCGTTGCCAGGGTTGCAAAAGAAAGAGACGGTGTCTTCGGTGGCGACTTCCGGGACGCCGCCGATTCGGGTGGAAACGATGGGCAGGCCCGCGGCCATGGCTTCGAGGATCACCAGCGGGAGGCCTTCGCTGATCGAAGACATTACAAAAATATCGAGATCCCGCAGTACATCCGCGATCTGGTGGTTGATCCCCTCAATTCGCAGGCGGCCGTTCAGCCCGGTTTTCAAGGCGCGCTCCCGAAGTTCGGCTTCCAGCGGCCCGCCGCCGACGATGCGCAATTCCGCCTCGGGCAACCTCCTGGCAACCTGGGCGAACGCGTCGATCAGGGTCGCGTGAGCCTTTACGGGAACCATCCTGCCGACTGCCCCGAAGCGAATCCTGGGCGACGCGCTGGCGGGAGCCGCGGGACGTTCGAGAAAGGGGTCGAGTTCGATCCCGTTGATGATGACCGAGGCTTTCTTTGCCGGAAGTCCACGCTGTTCAACCAGGAACCGCCGGGAATCCTCAGAAACGAAGACGACGCGATTGGTGAGCGGCATTACGGCGCGAAAGTAACGCTCCTGGTAAACACGGCCGAAGGAAGTTGCCGGTCCGTGGCGGGTGTTGACGACCGCCCGGACGCGGACCATCGAGGCTGCTATCGCTCCATAGTGATGAACGCCCGGGTTATGGGTGTGCAACACATCTGGCTTGTCGCGAGACAACTGGCGCGCCAAGGTGAACAGCATCCCGACCGAGAAACCTGGCTGCTTGTGAAACTCGAATACTGGAATTCCGGCTGCTCTGGCTTCGTCGGCGAGGGCTCCTCCGCGAAACAGGCAATACAGGATTGGCGTATGACCAGCCTTTTTTTGGGAAAGGGCTAAATCGACAGCGATGCGCTCGAGGCCTCCGGTTTCTAGGGTCTCGACTAACTGTACGATTCGCATACAAGCTGAGCGGTGCCAAGACCCGTCGAGCGGGCCAGCCGCGCCACGATCTGGGGCCAGGAAAAGAAAGCGATCGCTTCCCGGTCCGGCTGTGGCGCGCGTGCCGGGTTTCGAAGGCGGTTTTCCATTTCAAGCAGACTCGCTTTGATCGCGAGCGGATCACGGGGATCAACACACCAACCGGTCTTCGTGTCGCGAATTACGCGTCCAATTTCACCATCGGGGGGCGTCAAAGCGAGAATCGGCTTGCCGGTGGCAAGATAATCGAACAGTTTGCCGGCGTGTGTAGTGGGATCGCTGGCGATCAGTAAGAGATAATCGGATTCCTCCAGGTAGCGAATGCCTTCGGCTTGCGGCATATAGCCCAGCTGGCGGACCCGGCTCGATCGGCCTACAAGGTAAGGCGCGGCCTCCGCGCCCACGCGGCCGATGAAGCGCGTTTCGATCCGCGAACGGATTTCCGCTGGAAGCGCGTCTACAGCGTCCAAATACGGTTTAGGAGAATAAACGGGATTGCCGTAGACGCTACCGAAATAGGTCACCACGACACCCGGATCAGAATGCGGGCGCGATTCGAAGCCGCGAAACGCGTCCGGATCGTAGCCGTTGGGAGTATATAGAAATTTCTCCGACGGCTGATCCGGGTAACGCTCGCGAATCTGGCGCGACTGACTCGGCGTGACGGCGGAGACGTGGTCGGAGCACTCGATCAGCTCCCGCTCGAGTTGGACAGCAATCTTCCGTTTGTGTTCCGTTGCCGCGCTATCGAAGAGAGGGAGATAGTAGCCGACCCAATCGTCGCGGATGTCGGCGATGAGCTTTACATGGGGGAATCGCCGCTTTAACGCAACGGCGATCCGCATGGAGGAATAGGGCGGCGTGTTCAGCAGAATGGTATCGATACCCTGCCGCTCGACGATGTGAAAAGCCGCGCGGGTCGCAAAGTGCGCCCAACCGACTTGCGCATCGGGGCACGCGACTCTTTGAATGGCATGGCGAAGCAGCTCCTTCGCAGGGCGCAGCAACCCTCCCTTATGGTTGGCCGCGGCTTCGCGCTGTAATTCCGGAGCGAGCCGGGCTGGCGCCACCCGTTTCCAAATCCGATCGCGAAAGGCGTACGGGACTTCCGGGTTGAAGGCCCGATAAATGGCCGTTTCGGAAGGGATTTTCCGGAGCAACCCGACGTCATTATAGGGGGTGGTCGCGAATTTCGAAGTCAGTACCGAGACTTTGCATCCGTGCGCCGGTAGATATCGCGCGTAGCTGATCGCCCGCGGCGAGCCGATGCCCGCCGCCGGAGGAAAAAGATAGCTGATCAACAGTACGTTTGACATCCAAGATGGTATCGGGCGCGAGAGCCGCCTAGCTATGAAAGTTAACGATCTTTCGGGATACGTACTCGATATCTTCGTTGGACAGCGCCGAGTGGATCGGTATCGCCAGGACTTCTCGCGCAGCCTTCTCGCTTTCAGGGAAATCGCCTTCGCTATACCCCAGATCTTTGAAGCAGACCTGTTGATGCAGCGAAAGCGGGTAGTAGATCTCGCAGCCGATGCCGTTCTCCTGGAGATAAGTTTTCAGCTCATCGCGGCGCGGGGAGCGGATCACGAACTGATTGTACACGTGCCTTGTCTGATATTCGGCGGGTTGCGGTAGCGTGATGGGCAGGCCGGCGGGCGCAAGCAGGCTGCGGTATAGGTCGGCATTCTTCTGGCGTCCGGCCGTTTCCGCGTCGAGATATTTCAACTTCACGCGCAGAATGGCCGCCTGCATCGTATCCAGGCGTGAATTGACGCCAACGTAGTCGTGGAAATACTTGCGGGCGGCTCCATGAACGCGAAGCGCGGCGAGTTTCTTCGCGATCGATTCTTCTTTGGCGGTCACCATGCCGCCATCGCCGAAGCCGCCCAGGTTTTTACTGGGGAAAAAGCTGATGCAGCCGATATCGCCGAACAGGGCGCGTTTGCCTTTATACTCGGCTCCAATCGACTGCGCTGCGTCCTCGATTACGGTGCAATTGTGTTCGCGGGCAAGCTCGGAGATGGGGTCCATGTCGGCGCATCCGCCGAATAGATGAACGGGAATAATGGACTTGATCTTGCCGTTTTTTTGTAAAGCGTCGTGCAATTTTTCAGGATCGATGTTGAAGGTATCCGGCTGGATGTCCACGAAGACGGGCGTCGCTCCTGCGCGTACCACAGCTCCCGCGGTTGCGAAAAACGTGAACGGAGTGGTTGCCACGAAATCGCCCTGTTTCACACCGGCCGCGAGCAACGCGAGCATGAGCGCATCGGAGCCGGAGGCGCAGCCAATGGCCGAGGGAACTCCGCAGTATTCGGCGATCGATTTTTCGAGCGCCTTGACGTCCTCCCCCATGATGAACGCCTGGGAATCGACGACGCGGGTTATTTGAGCCAGAACCTCGTCGCGGATCGGCAGATGCAGCGCCCGAAGGTCCAAGAGCGGAACTTTTCTCTCAATTGCGGTTGTTTGTGCAGTCACTATTTCTCCCCCTAAATGAAAATCAAGAGTTGCGCACGGCTGGTATGGGCGCATCCTCATCGCAGTCGAGACACCGGAGCTTTCCGGCAGCTTCCTGGTATCTCCATTTACTTTCTGGACAAATCCAATTTCCAGCACTATCCTTCTCAATCAGACGATGGCCATGGCGGCTCATCCATCCTTTTTGCCTGGCCGGAACTCCCAGCATCAGCGCGTATTCCGGAACGTCGGCCGCCACCACAGCGCCGGCACCGATGAACGCGTAGCGGCCGATGGTGGTGCCACACACAATTGTCGCATTGGCTCCGATCGACACGCCGCGGCGGACCAGGGTTTTTTCATATTGGCTGCGCCGATTGATTTGCGATCGCGGATTGGTGACGTTCGTAAAAACGCAGGACGGGCCGCAGAAAACGTCATCCTCGATAATCAAACCGGTGTAGAGGGATACGTTGTTTTGGATCTTAACATTGTTGCCCACCGTGACGTCCGGCGAAACACAGACGTTTTGCCCGATATTGCAATTTTGCCCGATGGAGCTGTTTTTCATGATATGGGAAAAATGCCATATCTTCGTTCCGGCACCGATCTGACAAGGCTCGTCGATGTAGGAGGATTCGTGGACGAAATAGTCGCGATTTTCCATCGAACCGCCTAGACCGCCACCCGGAGCCGCGTCATCGGACGAAGCTGGACCGGGTCCCCTTGAAGTTCGAGGGAGCGCTGACAAGCCTGGAGGACTTCGAGAACCTGAACGCCTTCCTCACCCGGAGTGATCGGCGTCTCGCGCGTATCGATGCACTTGATGAAGTGCGCGCATTCTTCCTTGAGCGGCTCCAGCAACTCATAGGCGAGAGGAACGCCGGAGTGCGAGGTTGCTTCCAGATTCCCGTTCTTCCAAGCGATCTCTTTGTCGAAGATTTGCAGCTTGTCGGTGGCGCGGGAATCTTCGAAAACCACCATCTTCTTGCTGCCAATGACTACCAGGCGCTGTTCCTTATAGGGATGCAGCCAACTGACGAAAATATGAGCCCTGGTTCCTTGGCCGAACAGCAGGTTGGAAACCGTAACGTCGGCGATATTGGGTTGCAGATACGCTCCGCCGACCGCGCTGACTTCGAGAGGCATTTGCCCGGTCAGCATCAGGATCAACGACACATCGTGGGGCGCGAAACTCCAGAGAGCGTTTTCTTCCTTGCGAATCTTTCCCATGCTGAGCCGGTTGGAGTAGATGTATTCCAGACGTCCTAAGTCGCCGGATTGGACCAACTGATGAATCGCGCGGATCGCGGGATGATAACGTAACAGGTGGCCGACCATCAGGACGGAACCATTGCGGTGGGCTACGTCTACCATCGCCTGTCCCTCTTCTGCGGTCAAAGCGAGAGGCTTTTCGACGAAGCAGTCTTTGCCGGCACGCATTGCCGCGATCGCCGTTTGTGCATGTTGGGCGGCGGGAGTGGCGATGGCGACGGCCCGGATGGCGGGATCGTTCAGAACATCATCGAAGGTCTCGTAAATGCGGGCATGCGGGTGGCGCTTTCCAACTTCCTCAGCAGCAGCGCGGTTGGAATCGTATAGTCCGCCCAGCCGGCCCAGTTGATCGAAGTTGCGGACCAGGTTTTTACCCCAGTATCCGGTTCCTACGACACAGATTCCCGCGGAATTCTCGGTATTCGGCACAAAATTCTCCATGGATTGATTTGAAGTCTGAAGTATCGCCAAGGACAATCCTACAGGAATGTTTACGGCGACTAAATGAAGGAAAAGTTCTAGGGGTACTATGCGGGTGACTGGAACTCGCGAATTGAAGCCTGCGAATCAACCGACCGTGGTTGCAGGATCGGGTTCCGAGGCTCGACCCACTGGCCTGGTTCTTCCGGCGAACAGCGTCTTCTTTAATCTCGACAAGAACGAGAAAGAAGATTTCCGCACGACGGAGGGAAGGTGAGCGTAAGCAAAGTGCAGCATCACGAAGGCGAAAGCGCCCGTGAATCCCGCATATTCATTCCGATGCCGAAGGACGATCTTGAGCGCGGAGAGCGCATTACGACGCTGCTGCTGAAACGATCCGCCACCACTCCACAATGTGTAGCGGGTGAATACTTCCGGGAAATTATAGAGCTTCCCGACGCGGCCCAATCGGAGCCACAGATCCCAATCCTGGAATCCCGCGAGGGATTCATCGTAGAAGCCGATCGCTTTGCCGGCGGCGCGCCGGAACATGGTCGTGGAATGGGCCATGGGATTCGCCCAGAGCGCCCGTTTCTTGATGTCCTCATCCTGCTCCGGCTTGAGGTACGACATCAAGTCGTTGGAATGATCGTCGATCAGGGTCATGCCGGCACCGCATCCCGCATAGCCGGGGTTATCATCGAGGAACTCTACCTGCTTGGTGAGCTTATCGTTCGCAGCCCAGAAATCGTCGTCGTCGAGAATCGCGATGTACTCTCCTCGCGCATGGGAAAGCCCGTAGTTACAAGCGTTTGCGATATTTCCGCCATGCTCGCGATGGTAGTAGCGAATGCGGGAATCGCGTTCCACCCATTTCTTCATGACCGCGACGGTTTGTTTATTCGGGCCATCATGGACCACGATTAGTTCCCAATCCTCAAAATTCTGGTCGATTACACTTTGGATCGCGCGATTTAAGAACTGTGGCCGGTTGCACGTTAGCATCAAGACACTGACCTGAGGGTTGTCGGTACCGGGGCCTGCGAGCGGATCGAACCGAATTACTCTTGAGACGGAATAGCTGCTGACGGCACTCATTTATTTGTCCTCGAAACCGCATTCGCGGGGAAGCCTTACCTTGGCAATTTGAGTGCCGATCTAAGCTGCTGATAACACTGGGCATGTCCGTGGACAAAACTGAAGCCTATTTGGAAAACGTTCCGTTGATTTTCCCTATGGGCTAAGATTTGGGAAAGGACTAAAGGGAATTCAAGGAGAGAGACTAAGCAAGCCACGGACTGTTTTGGAGAAACTGAAGCGTGCGGACCACTGCTTGTTGAATTGAAAGCGAAGGGCGCCATCCGAAAGCTCGTATCCGATTACAGCCTAGGAAAATGTAAGGGCTGTCTCCGATCCAACCCCTTTCGCCGCCGGAATATACGATGCGCGGGCTCACCGCGAGATGCTCACACATCCAGCGTATGGAATCGTTGACTTCGCATGCTTCGTCCGTGCCAAGGTTGAAGATATTCACCTTATCCGCGGCCCTTTCGATGGCCACCATGATCGCCTCGACGCAGTCGCCGACATGCAGATAGGATTTGCGCTGATGCCCGTTACCCAGTACGTTCAGCACGTCGGGGTGCTCCCTCAACTGGCGGTAGAAATCGATCAGGTGACCATGGGAATAGCGCGGTCCCAGCAGAGAAACGAACCGGAAGATATAGGCTTGCATGCCGAAACCCTCGGCGTAGGCGGCGATCAGTCCTTCAGCCGCTAATTTTGAGGCTCCGTACAGCGATGTCTGGGTCGGGAAAGGGCATTCCTCCGGAGTGGGATGAACGTTCGGCTCGCCATAAACAGATCCGGTTGAAGCGAACGCCATGCGGCGTATGCTGGTGGCGCGCATCGCCTCCAGAACGTTCCAGGTGCCGATAGTATTCTGCTCCAGATCCTTGCGCGGATGTTGCGTACCGAAGCGCACGTCGGCGTTAGCGGCCAAATGAAACACGAAATCGGCGCCCTTCATCGCCACGGTGAGCGCGTCAAGATCCAGAACGTCGCCGCGCACCAGGTGAAAATTGGAATGAGCGAGGGCGCCTTGAAGAAATTCCTCACGCCCGGTCGAGAAATTGTCGAAGCCGGTTACGCGATGACCGAGAGCGAGCAAGCGGTCTGCTAGATTGCTGCCCACAAATCCGGCAGCGCCCGTAATGAAGGTGTTCAACCCAAATCTCCTAAATATGTGTTTTCGCGATGCTGACGGCCGCCTGCGCCGGCACATTCGTGAGGCGTTCTACATAAGCGTCGACCGTCCCGGTCAGATCGAAATTCTTCGCGATCCATGCCTTCGCATTGAGGCCAAGCTGCGTACGGAGGTCGGAATCGGCGAGTAACTTCATGATCTTTTCGGCCAAGGCGGGAATATCGTCTTTATCGATTACGTAACCGGTGCGGCTGTCGGCCACCAACTCGGGAAGGCCCCCCGTATTTGAGGAAATGACCGGCACGCCAAACGCCATCGCCTCAAGAACGGCCAATGGACAAGCTTCCTGCCACTGCGAAAAAAGACAGCAGATGTCGGCCGCGTCAAAAAGCCCTTCTTTGAGGGGGTTTTTTACCATACCGGTCCAGGTGACGGAATCTGCGATTCCGAGTTCCTCGCAGAGGGCTTCGTACGCAGGCCTGTGTGATCCTTCGCCGGCCAGAACGAAATGAGCGTCGGGAACGGCGTCCAGCACAAGGCGCGCGGCCTGGAGCAGCTTATCGACGCCCTTGACCGGGACCATCCAACTGACCTGGAGGACAAGCTTCTTGTCAGGGGCAATCCCGTACCGTTCGCGGAAGTGTCTGCCCGAACCCATCGCCGCGGCCACACCGCACAGATCGATGCCGTTATACACCGTCTCGACGCGATCCGGTGCGATGAAACGCTCCGCTAGTTCGCAGCGCCGCACATAATCGCTAACGCAAATCGATGCGGTCAAAGGCAGCGTTACAAATCTTCCCGCTGCGACTTTTAGAAGATTGCGCTTCCCAGGGGCGAGGCTGCGCGAAGTGTGGTCGTTATAAAAAATCCGGCGGACGCCAAGCAATCTGGCCACCCACGGATATGGCCGCAAAACTCCATTGAATGCATAAATGACAACGGAGGGCTTATATTTTCGAATCAGGGTCGCGCATTCCATAGCACGCTTCGGCGAGAAGCCAGCCTGTACCGGCACTACCTCCCAAGCCACGTTAGGAAAGTTAATCGCTTCACGAACCGGCTGTGCTGGATTTCCTTCACAACAAAAGACGACTCGCCAGCCGATCGCCAGCAACGTCTTCGCGAATGCGCGGCAGAATAGTTCCATCCCGCCGATCTTCTCCGGCTTCAATCCCAGGATGTAGAGTATGGTTTTGCGCGAGCTCATTGCCTTTGAGGACTGCTTCCCACGTCTTGACCTTCGGCGACAGCCTCCTCACGAACCACTTCACCGGCGGGCCGGGAGGTCAAGCGATTGGCGACGGCAAGCCACCAACCGCTGGCGGACAGGATCAGGATCGGATAGATGGGTAATGTGTACCGGACCAAGGGTAGCGTCACCAATGGCAGCGCCACAAAATACAGGACGACGACGCCGGCGCTTTGTGCGAATTCGGAATGGCTGTTTCGCCATAAAAACAATTGCAGAATACCCACCGGAACGACCAGGAGCGAGCACAAGCCCAGCAGCAGTTCGGGACGCAGCGACGCCGATTCCGTGGCATACCATAAGCGCAAGAACTTGTTCAGATAAAACGGCAGGAAAGACAATGGACGAGTCTTGAGGCGCACGGTCAGATTGTAGAGTCCGACGCGGCCCATCCAATTGTCCCATTGCGATTCGAGGGGTGTCGTGGGCTTATTAATTCCGTGCTCGGCTGCTTCGGCAAACATGTGGGCATACTCACTGCGCTTGCCCTCACTGGTGAAAACGCTTTCGTCGGAGCCCTGCATGAGCACGCTGCCAAATCCGGTCGAGACTAGAATGTGGTCCTGCAACACGATGGCGTTTCGGATCGTCCACGGAGCTACCACGCAAGTGGCCGCCAGCACGAAGCCCGCAGCTTGCGCATACTGCCGTTTTCGGAACCAGAGGGGAAGCAAGAGAAGGGGCAGCAAAATCGCGGTCCCGCGAAACAAAGTCGCCAGTCCAAGCAGGAACCCGGCAGCGGTGGACAGGACGGTAGAACTGTTTCGATAGGAAAACACCAGCATCGCGTAGCTGAGGATTAAGATGGTGGTATAGAAGGTTTCGGCGGTGATCCAGGTCGAAATCACCACCGCGGGCGGGTAGACCGACCATAGCAGGCCCGCGAACAATCCGACGGCCGGAGAAATCAGCCGGCGCCCCAGCGCATAGAGCGCCAGGGCGGTAATGCAATCCGCCAGTATTTGCAGGCCGACGGTTACCGCTACATAGTTATCCGGAGAGACGGCCATCGTCGCGGCAAGAATGACGGGATAGCCGGGAGGGACCTTGCTGTCGGGCCGGCTGTCCGGCCCGTTAAAACGGCGTTGTTCGAGGAGCCGCTTCGCCGTGGGCAGATAGTGGGCGACGGCGTTGTCCCCGACGAAGGGAGCAACCACCTCCTGGTCGGCGGCGATGAGGAAGACACCGATCTTGAGCAAGGCGACAAAGACCAGCAACAAGGTTGCTGTCCGGGGTCGAGTTATCAACGGCATTCGTTGCAATCTTAGCGGATGCGCTTAGTCTACTGAATCGACCCGGACCCTCGTTAATGGAGAACGCAAGCTCCGCCATTCGCCGCGACAAAGACTCGGATCACGTCGATGACATTGCATTGTCCGTTCCCCTGGAGGTTGGCGTTGGTGCAAGCCACGACGCCCATTGCCTGATTCATCGCGATCTGAACGTCGAGGTTGTTGACGACCCCGTCCCCATTGAGGTCGCAACTGCTCGGCGTAGTGGGCGGCCCAGTCGGAGGCCCGGTGGGAGGCGGAGGAGGGGGGGCGCCACCTGTCGAAGTAATGACCACTAAGCCGCTTCCCGCCTCAAAGTACAGGGTATTATCCCCCGCGGCAACCGTCCCCGAGGTCGGAGAATTGTTGCCGACGGTGACAGTGTAGGTCCCCGGACTCAGTCCCGCGATCACGTACTGCCCGGTTCCCGTGAACGAGGTTTGGAAACTGGCCCCCGTGTACGTCGTCCCTCCCTGGGCGAACGCCGCTACTTTGGGCATAGCAGAATCGGCAATCTGGACCACACGGAAATTGGTCGATGGAAGTTGAGTAACCGCTGGCATCGTGGCTCCCGTGCTCGCGGTCGGCTCGTGGACAACAACAGCCTCAAAGGCGGTCGCCGTGGGCGAGCAGCTTCCGGACCCTGCGCAAAGAGAAACACGGAATGTATAGCCGTTGCCTCCGGAGTAGCTTCCGTTCGTGTTGTCGACGTAGGTGTAAACTGTGTTCGCTCCGGCCGGTGTCACCACCGTGCTGAGGAGACGGGAGGAAGGCTGCGTATTGGTGATCGTAGCACCGCTCGCACCCCCGGCAAATGAGATCGCCGATCCGGGATTGGCTCCATTGAGCGCGTAATGCAGATACGTTCGCATCGTGGTTCCCGCAGAAGCGGCCCAATCGTCGTACTGAAGAATGTAGTCCTGAAGACCCGGCTTTTTGAAGTGCAGAAAATGGCGCTGGACGCGGGTCATCGGCTGGCTGGTATCGCTCGCCGCTGGACACCCGTTGATCGACGCCACCCGAAATGTGCAGACGAGTTCGGCGAGCGCGTAAGTGTAATTGTTATTAGGGTCTCCGGTCGGATCGGCACCCGCCCAGCGCAAGACCTGAGTATCGAAAAAGTCCACATTTTCCTGGCGCAGGCTGGCGTTGCTGCCGCCGAACTCAGGTGTCTCGGCCGTTCCCGGAAAGACGGCGTAGGAATTATTTCCTTGGGAATCGCCCCCCAGAAGATAGGAATTCTTGACGATCTGGACTTCCCCCGCCTCACCTGCCCTGGTATGGTCGTCCGCGTAGAAGTCCGCGGTATCGAAGAACGCTAGTGTATCAGTGGCTGATTTGAGACCGGTCCGCGAAATCACGTTGCCATATTGCTTGTAGGCGGGACACGTAAATCCGTAATTGCCGCAGGAAGCCTGATCGGTCGCGCGGAATAGATATTGGTGTGGCGCGGTTGCAATGTCCGTGGCTTGATAAGCCGGGTCAAGAAAGATGAATGCGGGCCCCGTGTGCCAGCCGCCGCCGTAATTTATATTGCTTGGGGACCAGAATCCCCACTGATTCCTCATCCACCAGTTCGCGTACTTCGCTTCCGTTGTCGTGGGATACAGCCCAATCGAGAAACTCCAGGAATCGATGTAAGCGGGCGTCCATGAAGCCTGCCCGGGATCTCCCCACCACAAGGGGACCAACTCATTGAAAGGCAGATTGATGTAATAGCCTAGTGCTGCCACACGCTGCAGGTAAACTCCGCTGACCAGATCCGGAGGGTTGTTCACCGAATTGGTGATTGCCGCTGCGATCTGTGCCGCCTCTGGTTCGGTGGCGCCCATATAATCGACACGGCTCTGGTTGAAGCCGGTCCACATATTCTTTTCGATGGGGCCGAACTGATTGTCGTAATAATAGGCATAGGCCATCGCCAGAATCTCCACGGCGCGGGGATCGTCGTCGGCCAGAGCCAATCCGACGTGGATCAGCGACTGAATAAAATGCAGCGTGATATTGGCGTCGCCGAACATCTGTACTCCGGTCCCAGGCGCATAATTATAGGGATCGGTGAAGGGCGCGAGGGTATGATTCTGAGTCATCCACAGGAAGCCGCAGGTTCCCGCAGCCCATTGCCCCGAGATCTCGAAGGAAGTGCCGCCGGACAGGTTGATTGGCATTGTGACCACGAAACTCGTGCTGTTCGTGATTGACGCAACTTTGAGCATGTTCCCGTTTGCATTGCCGCCGCTCAGAAGCATCAAGTAGCTATTCGGAACAAATTGCGAAGTGCTGCCGCCGGACAAGGTGACGGTAGTGCTGGTTCCGCTCGTCGTAAGTGTGCCCACCCCGGAGTTCATTCCCTGATTGGTGCAGGAACTTCCCTGACCGTTCCACCCATCCGCCGCGTAGTTGTTGCTATTCAGGATCTTATTCGCGAAGGTGCTGATCTCAGTTCCACTCAACTGACCGCGGATCAAAGAATAGAGCTGCATCAGGTTCGGCATCCAATACGGATTCGTGAAAACGTCGTTCACGCGATTGCAGAAGTTGGTCGTCATATCGCATCCGAAGGTGCCACCCGCAATGTCTTCCACATGATCGATAGCCCACTTTGCAACCGTCAATTCATTCGCCCCCTTTAGGGCGTTCCAGTTCAATCCTGCAGAGAGAAATTGGCCGACGTTGAAAGACTGAATTAGATTGTTACTGATCAGCACCGTCTGGTAGTTTGTGCCTCCATTACTTTCGAGGTTCGCTACGGCAGACGTTATTGCATTCCATGGGACGTTGTTTGCATTAGCTCGGCCGGTGCTCGAAGTGTTGGTGATCGCCGTCGCGAGCGTTCCTCCTGGACCATCCAGCCAAACACGCGGATGACCCTTCAGAGTGTATGTTCCGAGGGCGCTAACGGTCGCGTTCGTTCCATGAATGGTCGTTGCCGCGGCCTGAAACTGATTGCATACACCCTGTAGGGTCTGCGGAGAGCAGAAGGCTCCCGCGCCAACGATGTTTGCCCCATTGATGTCCGTTAGCGCAAAAGTTGTGCTGGTAACGTTCTGAACCTTTCGCAGCCCATTCGCAGCCCATACGCCCCACACGTTGTAAACAGCTACCACTTGGCCGTTGCTGAAACCATGGGGGCCTGAGGTGGTGCAAACCGTGGGCGTCGACGCCGTGCAATTCGTGATTTGGAAAGACCCTCCAGCGGCAGAGTTGCGCAGGTACACGGTCGTCTGAGCAGAAGCGAGCGTGGCAAAGAAAAGGGAAATTGTTACTAAGCGTGTCATTTTTGATCAAGATTCCGCGCGAAAAAAGTTGTCAGCCATCCGGAGAGATGCGGACGGGAGCAAGACGTTCCATGTGATCGCTTTTGATCCCGGATTTGAGGAATCGGATTGCCGACACAATCTCGATAACATATTGTGTCTGTTGGGCCAATCTTCTCTTGAATTCTTTCCATCTAGACCGGGTTCGACCAACAAGAATCTAATCGGCAAGCGCGCAGACGAACTTTAGACCTAAACCTCCTCAAGTACTACTCGGCTCTGCGATCCGCCCTGGATTACCCCGACCGCCGGTTTTCGGCTCGCAGGGTTAGGCGGCTACGCGAATATCCCCTCGCGCGGCCTAGGGCGATTGAATAGACGAGTTGATAAGCGGTTACCTAGGCCTATGAGCGGATGTTCAATGAAACGATAAAGAAGTGCCGGGGCGGCGATCATAGTGACCACAAGGACGAGGGTGCGGACCCAAACCGGTGCGGATGCCATGGGATAGAGAACGAACCAAATGAGAACTATATGGCTGAGGTAGATGCCATAAGAGTGTTCGGCGATCCAGTGAAAGATCCGTTGCATGGGGCTGAAAGGAGCCTCATCGACGTTAGCGTACAGCAGACCGAGGCCGAGGGAAAGGATCCATGCACGGTAAATCTTGTCTCGGAGGCTGATGTTGTCCAAAGGGCCGAAGAGCGCAATCGCCAGCAGAATACCGACCGGCCAAACCCAGTAATGTAGCCGTCGAGCGCCAATCGCGCGAGTCCGGATAAAGCCAAAAGCGACGATTCCAGAAGCAAAACACGGGGCACAAATGAAAACGCCAAAACGCGATGTGAGGCGAGGCAGTGTAAGGGCCAGCACGACAGAAAGGAACCAAATCGCTGCATAGCGCAGACGGGAGTGACGCCGGACAATTAGGTAGGCAAACGGCAGTATGACATACATCTGCACCTCTAGGGGAAGGCTCCAGAGAGGACCAAGGACGTCCGGGGTGTAGGTAAGGTTCTCGACTAGGGCAAGGTTGGATAAAAAGGCTTTGAGCCCGATCCAGTTGTAGGTCATGCCGGGATTAGCGGGAATCCGGCAGACGGCGGCGAGAACCACAAAAAACATCGCAAGCGGATAGATGCGGAAGACGCGACGTAGCCAAAACGCCTCAATCATGCGCCACTTCCCCGCGCCGCGCGCTTCGATGCGCTGTAGCGAGGCCATGAGGACAAAACTGGTATGGACGAAAAATATGACAACACCGAAGCGTCCAAGACTGCCTATCTCCGAGATACCGAGAGCGCTGAGCAGGTGACTGACAAAGACACTGAGTACAGCAATTGCGCGAAGCAGATCCAAGTTCGGGGAGACTTCGGCCTTTGGGAGTTCACGCATTTCCCTCTGCGGGCGCAGACTTTCAAGTCTAGGAGTCAGCTCTTGCGTTTCTGGATTCAAGCGTAACCCGTTCTTAATTTAGTTAGTTCCGGTTAACGGCCCAACAGACAGTGTGCGAGCGCCTTCCACCGCCTGAAAAAAAAGAAGGGGGACGGCCATTGCGCCAGAGATCGCAGCAGAAGGCGCAATTCAAATGCCCGATCGACGCCCCGGGCATTCATAGCCGCACGGAATATCTGCGCCGCCCGGATTCGACGGCGCCAGATCAAGCGTGCCGACCCTTGTAGCCCGCAGAGCAGCCTGCCCTCTAGCATCCGCTCCGTGTCCGCAATGGTTCGCTCGGGATCCTGGCTCAGGCTATTCGGAGTAATCATGTACGCGGTGACCGGCTCGGAAACAACCGCAAATGGATATTTCTGCGCTAGTCGAATCCACAAATCCCAATCCTCGCCGACCGCAAGGGACTCGTTGAAAGAGCCCTCGGCAACGAGAGCTTCGCGGCGGACCATGACACAGGAGGTGCTGGTGATCATGTTCGAGTGGCGCATCGCGGGCCATAGTTGCGCCGGCTCAGCCGCCTGGGCGATTTCTCGCGTTCCGTCGTTTGAAATTATCCAAGCAGAGGTATAGGCCAGCGCAGCGCCCTTCTTGCGTTGCAGGGCTTCTATCTGTAATTGAATCTTCTCAGGCATCCACCAGTCGTCCGAGTCCAGGAACGCGATCCACTCGCCCGTGGCTGCCCCAATTCCTCTGTTCCGCGCCGCCGCGACGCCCGCGTTGTCCTGGTGGAGATAGACGATTCCTCGGCCAAACTGGGAAACCACATCCCGGGTGTTGTCCGTCGAACCATCATCAACCACGATGATCTCTGCAATCGGAACGGTTTGCAAGGAAACGCTATCCAATGCGCGCCTCAAATCCGCTGCGCGGTTATAGGTCGGGATGACCACGCTCACCCGGATCGGTGCCGGCTTCGGATCTTTGCCCATCGTCAGCGACTTTTCCTTCCAGCAACCGATACTTCCATGGCCCAGAAAAATCGGCGGCTTCTCCCCAGACGGGATCGCACGGCCCAGGGCATCGAGCCCACGATCCCCTCCGCTAACCGCATCGCCGGCACCGGCACGGGAACACGAAGCGATTTCAAGCTCTTTTCTACCCACACTTCCTGGAATCCAGTATCTCGATAAAGCTTTGCGAGTTCCCCAATCGTATATTCCTTCAGGTGAAGCCCCGTGGCGACCGTATCGAAGTAGCGCGATATGTCATGCGGACCCAGCAAACGATTGGGGGTCACGCTGTAGTAAATTCCGCCGGGTTTCAGCACGCGATGAACCTCGGCCAAATGCTGAATGACGTCTTCGGGGTGAACATGCTCTACAACGGAAAAACTGAATGCCAAGTCGATAGAATTATCAGGAAGGCCAACCGAACTGCCGTCGGACAACACGAATTCGAAATTCGGAGGCGCGGGACGCGGGATCAGGTGGTCCGTGATTTCCAGTCCATACGCCCTGTTGACTAACGGCGCCGCCTGGAACGAGAGGGCGCAGTCTCCGCCGCCGATTTCGAGAAAAGCAGTATCGCGATTCAAGAAGGGCCTGATCAGCCGGAGCTGGCTAGCGATCTTCTTCGTGTTCGGAGCTTTGGTCGCTGAGGTAACTTGCGGGTGGTCCGGAACGCGGCTGAAAAGTTCATCGTAGACGCTCTGATACATCCGGGCGCGGTCGGGCTTGGCCGCTTTACGAAGACGGTCTCCCAACTCTTTTTCGACCTCGTAGTGATAAAACAGCCGCTCCGCTGAGCGAGATTCGCCCTCGGATATTTTCATTCTCATCGTCACGGGTTCGCTTCCCATCAGAAGGCTCTCAACCGGACCATGATGTAAACCAACGTCATGGACGCGACACACGCCATCATGGTTTTTTGCGCCCAATGATTCCCTACCGGTAGCAGTTCCATTCCGGTGCGCTCCACCTCCATGCGGGCGATCGCCGCTGCCAGGCCCAGCAGCATGTACAACATGGGTGCATAGGTTTCCGAAAGAAAAAATCCCGGTATCAGGAATGCCGTCAGCGAAAATAGAACCGCGTTGGCCCAAACACGCAATTCAGGGTCAGACTCCTCGGTCGCAGGAGCGTTTGCTACGCGGCGCAACTGCCAGAGCGACACGAGAAGCAATCCCATCCAGAGGAAACATCCGATCATTCCAAGCTCCGCAGCACAGAGCAAAAATGAGTTGTGGGCTGTTTGTTCCGAGGTTTGGGTGAAGCCTTTGAAGCCGACTCCCCAAATCGGCGAGCTCTTGAACATCCCGAGTCCATCGGACCAAATGTCCAAACGATTGTCTCCCGAGCGGCCGGCCGTATACCCGGAGTACAGCATCAGAACCGCGACGGCGGCCGCCGCCAAACCGCCGCCTAGAAAGCTCAATCGTTTTCTGAATAGTATGCCGACCAGCACCACCAGACCGACCAGGGCTCCGCGCGAGTGGGTACACCAGATGCCAAGAAGCAACAAGGAGCTGAGCGGCAACAGAACAAAAATGCGCTTCAGCCACCCAGCGTTTGTTCCACCGACAAACACAAGCGGCACCATCGCCAGCAAGAACTGAGCGAAGGCATTGGGATCGCCCAGGATACCCATCCCCTGAAGCCGGTAGGTCATCCCGTCTTCTCCGGGCCAGGCGAGGACGAAAAGGCTATTGTCCGGACTCCTGAAGTAGTCGTGAAGTCCGTTCCCGAGCAGGTACAGTGTCACAGCCAAAAGGCAGAGCCGGAGAATTTTGAGGTGCCTGACCGTCCGGACATTGAAAGCAGTCAGGAAGAAAACGATGCCCAGCTGCATGAACCCGTTCAGTGCGACGATGGTGCCTCCGAGCCACCCGTGGGGCAGCCAGGACCCAAGAACGCAGGCAGTAAATGCGGCCATGAGTGCAGCCTGCCTGCCCGGGCGAACCTCACGGGTGATCAGCAAAGCCGGCAGCGTCGCAATCATCGCCAGGATTCCGACGATCAACTGAATCCGATATTCGGCCAGTTCCGGAAAGCTGTCCATGATGGACAGAAACGTCAACACGACGTAAAGTAAGGTCAGCCCGAAAGCCACGTTATCTTTTCCTCATATCGTCAGCCATTCAGGCCCGACCCACGGGAGCCAGGAAGAGAACCACTCGCGCATAGGAAGCGCGCATTGCCGAGGGCAATAGCGTTTCGAGGAGCATCAAACGCTGCCTGTCATCGGCGCGAAGGACCGACGCTAGCCGCATGCACACAAAAAACACCGCGGCTCCCAAGACCACTTCGATCCCCATACCCCACCAAGCCGCGAACCTCGAGGCGAGTGCCACCACCACCGCGGTCATTACTCCTGAGCTGAGCAGCAGCTTACCCACCGCGCCTAACCGGAAATTGAGTCCGAACAGCGAATGCACCCGCCAAACCAGCCCCAATGGCAAGAGCAACTGGGCTATTCCGTTCGCAATCGCCGCGCCCATCGCCCCCATCCTCGGAATGAGCAGCAGATCCAAACCCATGTTGGCAATGGCGCAGAAAATCAACCAGCCGATCAAGAATCCCTGCCGCGCTTCCGCTTCCATCACGGACCAGACCGGAGCGACGAGGCACTTAGGAATGGCCAATAAAGCCGCCACAGCGAGAACCGGGATGGCCGGCGCGTATTTAGCTCCATACAGAAACGGAACGATCTGGGCGCTCATCGCAGCAAGGCCCAACAGAATCGGGGCGCTAAACGCGAAGCTATACCACAAAGCGTTCGAAGCCACTTTCGGCAACTCCCGACGGTCGCGTCCATACTGTGCCTGTATGGTCGCAAACGCCGCAGCTCCGAAAGCGGCTGGTATGGATTGCACCCTTTCGACCAGGTTGACGGCTGCTGAAAAGAACGATATTTGCGCCGTGTCGCGCACCAAGTGCCGCAGGAAAATCATATCCGACCGGTCCCAGACGATCATATTCAAAATCATCAGAACAAGATTGAAGCCGGAGAATGAGGTCATCTTGCGCTTCACATCATTGGGAAGCGGAATAATCGGAACGTCGCGAAGCCAACGGTGTACCAGAAACAAACGTACGCCGCAATCAACCGCCCGGAACGCGAGGACGCCGATCGCAATTCCCAAAAGGTTCCAGCCGAGAGTGAGGCTCAGCGTGACCGTGGCAATATTGATCACATAACTCGCCAAGCTGCCGGCGGTATTAAACGCCATTCGTTCGCCGGCAACATTCGCCTGGGAGGGAATGCAAGCGACCATCGACGGCCACAAGCTCAGCATCAGGAACGAAGAGATCAGCTTGTACTCAGCCGGCGCGCCCCACAGAACCAATGGCAGGCCGACGGCGACGATTGCGGAAGCAATCACGATCTGCAATCTCAGCGTGGCGCGGAAGACCGATCGGGCAACCTCCGGTTTACCAGCGCCCAAATACTCAGCCATGTATTTGCGGGTCGCGCCCGGAATACCCAGCAGCCCGATCATGCCACTCAAATTGGTCAACCATTGAACATAGTTGAAGTACCCCATCCGTTCCGGACCAATGACGCGGGCCATGGGGATCGAGGTGGCAAAAGCCACCACCACGCTACCCACCAACTCCAGCCCGTTCCAAAAGGAGTTGGAGGCGATGGTGCGCGTGTTGCCTCCGGCGGCAGTTGTTTGCATTAATCCACAGCTCCGCTCTGCAACCTTAGTCTTAGCATGCCTGGGATACCAGGCCCACCGACGTGGCGCACAATTCCTCCGGCGGATACGCGAGGAACTCCGGCGAGAGCTTGAATTCGGGCAAGCGCTTCATGAGGTCCGGCGCGGGTTGAGCGCGCACGAATACTGTCTTCAACCCCGCATCCTCCGCCAATCGCACGAAATCGCGGGGCCGCAACCGGTTTTGATAGAGGAGATCGTTGTCCCAGAATTTCCACTCGTCGTGAGAGTACTGGAGATAATTCAGCATGGTGATGCTTTTATCGAAGTACGCATAGTGATCCCCACAGTTCGCCCCATGCATACCGAAACCCCCGGGCCGTAATACCCGTTTGATCTCGCCCATTAGATCGGCAATCACCTCCGGCGGTACGTGCTCGAGGACGCTGTTGGAGAAAGCGATATCGACGCTGCGTTCGGAAAGGCCCGTGTGCCGCGCATCGGCCGGCGCGCTATAGGTCGTATTCATTTGAGCGAGCAGCTCGTCGAGGTTGCGGCAGTTGAGGAGCTGCTGGTACGTCGCCTCTACCGTCGCGGCGTCCTGTCCACTAGCGGCTGCGATGGCGGGAAGGTGGACTTCGAGGCGCCGCAGCATGCGGGAAGTCATTCCCCAATTCAAGTGCCGGTGCAGATCGAAGGTTCGGCAGCTCCGAGCGCCCGCCAGGTAGAAGCATACAGGCAAAGTAAGATACCAGCCAGTTCCGATTTCGAGAAAGTCCATTCCGGATGCCGATAAGCCAAGTTCCTGCAAATAGGACGCGAATACCAGCCAATCGCCGGTAACCTTGCAGTCGACGCTGTGCTCGAAGTCACGGAGGGCTCCCATGGTCCTTTGGAGGTAATCGTTAATCGTCCGACCTCCAGGGGCGACGCTTAACGCGGCTTGAATGACTCCTTTAACTCGCCAATTCATGTTCGTAAGACTCAAAATGAGAAGCTCGGCTTCAGCATGTACGGCGGTGGCTCGATCCCAAAATGAGAAAGCATGGCCGGAGCGTATTCTAAATAGTCGACCGAAGGCTGCGAAGCTTTAGCGGTGCGGCTGTTGTAAATGATCAGGCTACCTTCCGGACAATGGCAGCCCGAGTGATGGTCGTCGATTTCAAAGCGCTCGAAGCCCAAGTCCTCACACTGCAGCGTGCGTCCCTGAATCACGTACTCCGAGACTCTCCCGTTCAGTGTGACGGAAAGCGTAACTATCTCCCGGTTCTGGTCGACAACCATATCGATATCCTTCATGCCCTCCATCGCTTCCCGGACTTCGGCCGCGAACTTCGCGGATTCCGCGACACTGCCGAAAGCGAGCGTGTACTGCGGCACCATGGCCGAGTCGACTTCGAAGGAGTATCGGTTCTTCGTGAAATGCCCGATGAACTTTCGTACATTCTCGAGGCGATAACCATGAGTCCTCGCTTTGACCGCGTCCGGAGTCAGGTTGGGATTCGCCTCTTGCCCCATACTGCTCACCACTACCAGAATCCGGTCGGTTTCTTTGGCCAGCCGCATAAGCTCGCCCATATAGCTGTCAAGAAGATCGACGGCGGCGGTAATCTCAGATGAATACTTCGAGATCCAGCGGTTATCGTAAACCGTGGTGTCATAATCTTCCGGGAAAAGCGCATACCAGTAACGGTGCATGTTCCCCGCCACGTGGTTGGTGAAGGTGATCGCCACATCCGGCTGATGCTTCTGGAACAGATGCAGGAACATGTCGGCGATCAGCGGGAATTGCAGGTTCCTCAATCGCTCGCGATTCGCGTTCTTGCGCATAATCTTGTACACCAGGCTTGCGCCTTCCACAATCGTCCGCATGCGAATCCCATAGCGCGGCGAATTCATTACCATCATGGCGGCATCCTGCACCGGCACCCGGGTGCTGGCCACGCGGGCGTTCGAGGAGACCGCTTTCAGGTTCAGCTTTTGGAACGGTTCGAAGTAACCTGGCTTGGTGTAAGAGTCTGGCGCAAAACAATCTGGAATTACAAACTTATAGTTTTTGTTGGACCCTGCAAACGCCTCCGCCGGCGAGGAATGCAGCGAGCCCACGATTCCCACCGAAAAGTCATGCTGAGCCAGTGTCTTCCAATACAGCGGATATTCGTCCGGCTTGGGATCGTTGTACCAGTGAATCTTGTGCGACGAATAAGGTGCGCCCGTATTGAGCGACGCCCAGCTCTGGGAAGGGTAAAGAAACGATTGCTCCACATCCTGGGCCAGCGTTTCGATCACCTGCGACGATTTGAGCAATTCATCCACATGAGAATCCGGCCGCATTTTCGCGAACTGGCGGAAGACCCTCAACGGCATTTCATTGATCTCGATGACTATTAGTTTCTGCGTCATAACGTACCTGAATCTGGAAAAACTTCCGTGTCAAGCACCGGCCGCTTCGCGCGTGCCGCGGCGCCCGGCAGTCTCTGAAAGCGCCGGCTTGAGTGGCCCGGAGGGATCGTTCTTCCCGAAGGTCCTGCGCATTCCTTCGCGAGTGCCCAGGGCTGGCGTCCAGCCGAGCTTATCTCGGGCCGCAGACCCGTCGAACGGCGCGAGCGGTGCCAGCGATCGAATTTTGTATCGCGAGAGAGGAACCTTGCGGCCAAGCATCCGCCCGAGAATCTCCACTCCCAAAGCGGCGGTGAACAGCACTACCTTCGGTACGTAAGAAACTCCGAACGCCCCGGGACTATGCTGACGGGCCGCATCGATGTACTCCCGCTGCGAAATAGTCGCCCCGTCCACCACCTGGAAAACCTGGCCGCATATGTCTTTCTGCGATCCTGCAAGCAAAATGGCATCGACCACGTCTTCTATAAAGACTAAATTGAGCGGCAACCCGCCATCCCCCATCACCACCCAGCGCCCGCCCAGCGCGATCACACCCGACGGGGGCATTTTCTCCGCGCCCGCGCCAAAGATCTGCCCCGGACGCAGAATGACAGCCGGCAGATTCTGAGTGCGAATCGCATCGAGCACGATGTTCTCCGCGGTAAGCTTGGTTTGCGAATACGCACCACGAAGCTCCGGATAGGGCTCAGTCGCCGAAGACTCCGTTACCGCCGTTCCTTTTTTATGACCTGCGTGATCCAGCACGCTCAAGGAGCTGACGTGGACCAATCGCCCTACTTTGTGACGAACGCACGCCGCAACGACGTTCTTCGTCCCCCATACGGTTCCGCTCTCAAATGCTTCGGTTCCTCCGCGCATTCCAGCTCCGGCGTGATAAACAATGTCGACGCCCTTCACTGCGCGATCGACAGACTCCGGTTCGCCTAAATCCCCTAGAACGATTTGTACTTTCGGATTGCTCTCGAACTGCGGCATAGGACGGCGCGTCAGCACTCGAATCGTCTCGCCGCTCTTGAGTAGCCGGGCGACCAAAGCTTTTCCCAGGAATCCCGTTGCGCCCGTGACCAGAATCCGTGCAGGCGGCGGGGGGATTGCCGCTTTTTCCAACATCGCCTGCTTCTCCGCGGCCGCGGTCCGGGTGGCTTCCATAGCCCAGGCCACGATACGCCGGCCCTCTTCGGCGCTGACCGGAGGAGCCACTCCAGCTTGCAGCGCTTCGTAAAACTTAACCACCGACACTCCGATTCCCGGCGAAGGCAGCAATTTTCCGGTAGCAAACCGCACCACGTTCCCGGAAACTTTCATCAGCGTCGAAGCCGAATTCGCCGTAGCGCCGATGATTCGCTGAACCATTTTCGGTCCGAACATGCGCTTTCTGAGCGTGCAGATTTGCAGGTAGCAATCGACGTGGATCACGCCGCGGGTGCCATGAATAATCAGCTCGTTCTGAATCGGCTGCACGTTCCACGAAAGATACAGGTGGCCTGTCCCCTTTTCGCATTCCACCGATCCATGCCATTCATCGAAAGTGAGGTAAGGATCGCGCCCCGTCGCGGCCGCTCGTATATTCACGCCGCGAATCTCGCCAAGAAACGTCTCGATCAGCGAGAGCCCATGCACCCCGATGTCCAGGAAAGGATACCCGCCTTCACGATAGTGGGCCGGCATCGCGCCACCCGCATAAGGAGCGTAATCGGAGCTGCGCAGAAAATCGACCGACAGAACATCGCCGCACGCGCCGCTTTGGACCAGTTCCAAAGCTTCCAGAACCACCGGATCCATGCGGGCGGAGTGACTGACGGAAAGGATTCGCTCGGATTTCGCGGCGGCCGCCATCATCCGGTCGCATTCTTCGGCCGAGGGCGCCATTGGTTTCTCGACCAGAACGTTACAGCCCATTTCCAACGCTTTCAGAGTGAGCGCACAATGCGAAGCCGGTGGCGTCAGGATATGAATCACATCCGGCTTGAGCGAAGCCATCTCCTCGAGGTCGCGAAACGCCGCGACACCCGATTCTTTCGCCACTTTGCTCGCGCGTTCAAAATTCGAATCGCAAACTCCGATCAGGGAAACATCTTTCAAACTCTGGATGGCGCGAATATGATGCTTGCTTACGTATCCGGCGCCAACCACGCCGACTCGAAGGGTTTTAGTGTTTGAGATACTCATTCTGGTTTTAATTCTTTTCAATTCCGACCGATTCCTGCCGCGCCGCCAACGTCGAAACGGGGTCCTCTCCACGGCGAATAGCGTCGACGGCCTGATACATATCCCAGCAGGACGCGTAATAAAACGGCCATCCCCGGCTATCGCATTCCGCTTTCAGCCCCGCGAACAGCGCGTCAAGTCCCCCGTTCAGGAGGAGAGCCGTCGAATGCCGCTCCTGGCATCCGTGCGTGTACAGCTTTACAAAAATATCGCTACCAACTCGAGGAGACAGGTCGAGCCACCTGCGAACCCGATACCGGTTCGGCATATCGTGCGCTCCGATCTCGCCTTTTTCAAGACGAGGCACCAGCCTCTCCGCCCACCGCATACCCAATGGACCAGGAATCATCAAAAGGCCATTCGAAGTTCCGCCGGGTTTCAGAGGCACTCCATAGTCGTAGGACTTCGGCCGGGCCGGATCATCGATCGCCCAATAAATCGTGTTCACGGTATGCGCCTGTGCAGGCGATGCGCCGCAAGGCATCGTGAAATCCGCGTAGCAACCTAGTTCCTGCAATAACGTAATTTCGTTGTTGAGCCCGCAGAATTTCCCGCCGGGCAGAGAATTGTCGAGCGCCCAATTCCCGTGAATGAACCCGAATCCAATCTTGCCTTCGTGCCGTCGCAAAAGTCCGTGCTGATGGAACAACGTTTCCTGAAAACCGCTCATCCGATCCAAGAAATTCTGTTGCCCCTCGCCATCGTGATGGATGTGAACTTCCACATCACCGATTCCGGTGTGAGTCATCTCCGCCAGCGGATCGAGCAAGCGGGCGCGATACTCTTCCTGGGGATAGAAGAACGTGTACTTGGGTGCGCGCCCCGCCGAATCCTGATGACGAACCGCGATTAAAGGCCACTGCTTCGCCCAAACCCCCACCCGCCCGATCGCCGCGTCCTCATCCATCTGCCTCCCAAGAGGCTCATAATGATCCGCAATCGCCAGCCAGACCCGCTTCGGACCGCTAGCGGGCCGCGTCAATCGCGCGAACCTGTTTCCCAGATAGCCCGGCAGCCAGAGTTCGGCGTGGCGAGGAAGCTTCAAGCCGCCCCCTGAGCCGCGATCACCGGAACACTGCGCGGTCCCGGATGAACTTCGGCGGGGCCGGGCAGGTTGAAACCCGACTTGCAGGCGTCGTCGTAGAACATCTGCACGGTTTCACGCGAGTACTCGACCAAATCCTTGCCAATCAGGTCGAGCTTCTTGAGCACGTCCGGCGTTGCCGTGATAATGTCGCAGCCGATCGAATCCGCCTGAATCACGTTCAGCAATTCGCGAGGGCTCGCCCAGATCAGTTCCATGCCCGGATGCTGGTGGATCAGGTTTCCCGCCGTCGTCATTACCGGAACCGGGTCGCGCCCCGTATCTGCGATGCGGCCCGCGAATACCGAGACGCAGGAAGGCGCACCGCCGGCCAGCGCATCCACCGCGCCATAAACCTGTTCGAGCGTCAGCAGCGCCGTTACATTCAGCTTGATCCCCCGATGAGAAAGCCGCCGCACCATCTCGAGCGAGCTCTCTCCTTTGGTATTCGTAATCGGGATCTTGACGTAAACGTTCTCGCCCCAGTTCGCGATCTTTACGGCCTGCCGCTCCATTTCAGCGAACTCGTCCGCGAAGACCTCGAACGAAATCGGGCGATCGCGAATGCAACTCAAAATATCGCGCGCAAACGCCGCATAATCGGTAATCCCCGCCTTCCGCATCAGCGTGGGATTCGTAGTGAACCCCTTAATCCAGGGCTTTTCGTACAACCCCAGCATCGCCGCTTTATCTGCTCCGTCCGCGAATATCCGGACTTTGAAATCTGAAATCTGCATGTTAGCAATCCTCCGTTTGTAACTGCTCTCGAATCCACTTGACAGCGCCAGTAAGCGAATCCACTCGCGCCGACGGTGCCGTCCGCGGCCCAGGCTCGTCGTAACCGTAATCGATCAGCACTGTCCGGCAACCGGCCGAATTTCCCGCGTCGATATCCTTCCAGCGATCTCCGATCAGAAAGCTGCGGGACAAATCGATCCCGTATTTCTCCTGCGCCTCGATGAATAACCCCGGACGCGGCTTCCGGCACGCGCAATTGTCGGAGTCGTCGTGGAAGCAAACCATAATTTCATCGATGGGCAGAGCTCTCCGAAGGGCTTGATGCATCTCCTCGATGTTCTCCCGGGTCTGCCGGCCGCGCGCCACATCCGGCTGGTTGGTAACCACCACCAGCATGAACCCTCGCTGTCGCAATTCCTCTAACCCCGCCGGTGCATCCGGCAGAATCACGAACTCCCGCAAGGTGGCCGGAACGCCAGGCTTCCCGTTCGACACGATCGCCCGGTTCAGGACTCCATCCCGATCGAGAAATACCGCCGGCGCGCCACATTGTGTCACCGGACCGACTCCCATTTTGTTTCAACCTGCTTCAGCGCCGGATGAGAAACCAGCAGATGCCAAACCACCCCCTGAAAAGCTTCGGCATGCGGAGTAACATGGGTCGCATTGACAGTGGGTATGATCACGCAGGCGTCCGCGACCTTCGCCGTAAACCCGCCGTCCCGGCCGACGATTCCAATGATGGCCGCGCCGATCGAGCGCGCATACTCGAGAGCCGACACCAGGTTCGGACTCACATTCTTCTCCAGATTGCCCCCGCCGACGGATAGCACCAGAACCGCATCCTGTTTCCGAAGCCGGCTTCCAGCGAGCCAGGCTTGAAACACCGTCGTCCAGCCTTCGTCATTGGTCCGCGCGGTGAGTTCGGACACATTGTCGGTCGGCGCGTAGGCTTCGATTCCAACGATTTTCCGGAAATCGTTGACCGCATGAGAAGCGTTCGCCGCGCTGCCTCCTACGCCCAGAATGAACAGGCGTCCGCCGCGCTCGCGAACTTCCCCTAAAATATGCGCGGCGCGCGCAATCTGATCGGTGTCTAATGCATCCGTGATCGCCTTGACTTCGTTCAGATAGTCTCGGACAAACGTCAGATGCACGTCGTGGTCGCCGCCGGCGACAAGTGCGCTCGCAGAGTTTGAATTCCGTTCCATGATCCCACCTCGTAAAAACGTTCGTTAACTTCAAATCCCGCGAGTTTCCCCCCCGCGATTAATTCCTGAAATACCGTGGCAAGGTCCGTAGCCGGTACCCCGCTGGTCGCAAACGCGGACTTGTGGAAGATGCTCAGGCCGTAATCCACATACTCCATGCGATCCGTGATCAGCCGCTTATCGTAGGCGACAATGCGGCCCTCCACAAACTCCACGTTGCTTTGCTCCCACCGGTTCTGATTCCGGAAAACGGTCATCAGCCCTGCCTGCCCGTTCTCGAAATAAGTACGCTCTACCGCCCGGTAATCGCACGGCAGATACGAATCGCCGTACAGCACGAAAAACTGCTCGCCCAACAATGGCAGCGCGTTCCGAATCGCCCCCGCAGTTCCCCGCAATTCCGGACCATCCGGCGAATACTCAACCTCTAATCCGAAGCGCCGCCCATTCCCCACGAACTCACGAATCGAATCTCCCAAATGTCCGATGCAAATCACCACTCGTTCCGCCCCCGCATCTTTCAAAAGCCGCAGTTGATGCGAAATGAAGGGCTCGCCGTTAATATCGATCAGCGCTTTCGGAATCGTCTCCGTCGCGGGACGTAGCCGCGTCGCGAGGCCGCCGGCGAGGATGGCGATCGGCAGCATATTAAGAGCGCGCCACCACGCGCGTGCCCTCCGAATCGAACCGCATCCGAACTTCCCGCAGGCCGGCCTCCGTCATCGCGCGTCGCAGCCGCGTCCGATCCTCGGTGTACATCATCAGGAACCCTCCGCCGCCCGCGCCAATCAGTTTCCCTCCCAACGCGCCGTTCCTGCGTCCGAGACAGTAATAATCGTCGATCAGCGAATTGCTCATATCGGGCGAACGACGCTTCTTGTTCTCCCAGTGAACGTTCATCAGGTTCGCGAACTCCCTGAGGTTGCCCGATTCGAGCGCCACCAAACTGTCCTGGCCCAGTTGTTTGACGAAATTCAGATTGTCGATCATCAATTGATCGCTCTTGCTGCTGCGGACGTCCTGGTCGCGCAGAATTCCCGAAGCGCTGCGTGTGAACCCGCTGAAAAACAGCATCAGGTTGTCCTCCAGGTTCGCGAGCGTCTCCGGAGCCAGCTTGACCCGCGCAGCATCGACTTCGCCGTCCGGATGAAACGTGAACGCCGTGATACCGCCGTAAGCGGCAATGTACTGATCCTGTTTCCCGACCGGTTCCTTCAGCAGATCCATCTCGATATGGCAAGCCTCCTCGGCCAGCACATCGGGTTGCGCGCTGTCGTTCTTTAATTCGTGCAGCGCCAGCAGAAGCGCGGTGGTGAAACTTCCCGAGGAGCCGAGACCGGTGCCGGCGGGAATATCGGACATGCTTGCGATCTCCACGCGTCCGTCGACACCCACCAACTTCAGCGCTTCCCGTACGATCGGATGTTTTACGTCGGCTGCCTTCTCGACCACTTCCATCTGCGAATATTTGAGAATGATTTGATCCGCGAATGGTTCGTGCGCCGTAATATAGACGTGTTTGTCGATTGCCGCCGCAATGACGAACCCGCCATGCGTGCGGTAATAGGATGGGAGGTCCGTTCCTCCGCCTCCTAGCGAGATTCGCAATGGGCTTCGTGTGATAATCATATGTTTCGCTTCGCCGGGCTCACGCGTCCGGCAGTGTTTCCCCCGCGGCCGGCGGAAGAATCGCAGGCCCCCGTTCGGCTCTTCTGAAAAGCCACGCTTCGTCGCTCTGCAACAGTCCCGCAATCGACTTTCGTAGCGCCGCCCCGGGTTCCCGGTAGCCGTTTACGATCTTGCTGAGCGCGGCTTCGTCCATGTTGAGCATCTGCGCCAGCCGATTTTGGCGGATGCCGGTCTTCCATAACTGCAACTTGAGGTTGGGATACATACATGCCACCTGGCGATATTAACGGCTTTGCCTATGCAACTCGACGGACCAACTCGTCCGCGGGACGAACATACTCCACGTCCCTGGCGTCGACCTCCGTCGAAACCGATCGCGAGAGCAAGGTGACAGAAAGCACAAGCCGCGTTTGATTCTTCACCCGCACCAGCAACCCCTCCAAATTTCTTAAAACCCCGCGCCTGACCCGAACCCAGGAACCTTCCCGTAACAGCGGGTGCGCCATGCAGCGGTCGCTATTGTTCAAGACCAAGCGGAGACCTTCGATTTCCTCTTCCGGCACGACCTCGATGCGATCCCCAGCGCCCAGGATCCGCACCACGCCGTCGGTCCGCGATACCGCGATTCGGGACGCACTCGAATCCGCAAACCGGGCGAATACATATCCGGGAAAAATCGGCACGTCCAGCACTTTCTTCCGATCCTTCCATTGGCGCGTCTCCTGGAACGAAGGAAGATAACTCTCGATGCCGGTTTCGGTCAAAGCGGAACTGATCCGCTTCTCGCAGTTTGACCGTGTATGGATCGCGTACCAGTTGATTTCGGACAAAGCTTCGCCCCTTCACTTACAATTGATCAATATAACTACCTGAAACTAAACAACTTAAAAACTAAGAGCCACTCTGCGAGTAGTAGGAGTAATCGTGCGTTCGATAGAGAAACCAGTCCTCCACGCAGTTCAAAATCACCCCAAGCTGTTTCGACTTCGGCACTGTCTCCAACGCTTTCCGCCAGAGTTGCCGGTTCGTATGATCCGGCCTTGCAACCAAAACGACGCCATCGCAAGCGAGCTGCAATAATTCGTAATCCGACACCGCTCCCACTGGCGGCGCGTCAAAAATCGTAAACCGGAATTCTTGTTTGAACAATTCCGTGAGTGCTTTCCACCTGGCCGTAGTTAACAATTCCGATGCGTTTGCGCCGGTATCGCCTGGAGGTAAGACATATAAGTTCGGGAACTGCCCGATGGAGACCAGGGACGACTCGAGACTAGCTTCGCCGCGGATAACTTGAGCCAAACCAGGTGTGCCGCCTACATCCAATCCCAGCAGCTTGGTCAACGAGGAACGCCTGAAGTCGCAGTCGACCAGCAAGACCCGAATATCTTCTTGGAGAGCCAGAACGCCCGCCAGATTAGCTGCGGTGACCGTCTTCCCGTCGCCCGGCATGGGACTCGAAACCAACAGCGTTCTCGGTTGTTCCGGATGGTGCCGGAGCTTCGTGCGGATGATCCTGTATTGCTCCGCTGCGCGCGTATCGCATCCGTCGAACGGCAACATCGGTGAGTGCGCCGGGATATGAACTTCTTCCTCCCGCGTTTCATAATGATGCGGCAGGACAGCTTGCTGGATCTCCTTTACCGGCTGTGGCGCAGGCGCTTCGGAAACGTTCGGCGCCTCTCCCGCGGTCGACTCAACAGGCATATCGTCGCCGAGGACCGACATTGCCACTTCGGCAACCGAGCCTTCCGTCTTTCGCAACGCTTCAAATATTTTGCTCACGAGTTTGCACGCTCCACGCTCGCCAGTTTCAGTTTTCCGGCCCACCGCATAATCAGCGGAACTTTCTCCGACGGCAGATATTGTTCAAGACTTCTCAACCGGATCGGTTGCGCCGATGCGGCCGGCCCGGGAAGATTCAATTTCGGTAGCACCAGAGGCGGTAAGGTCGCCGGCGCCGCGGGCGAATCCAGGTGGTCCAAGTCTAAATCGCGAACCGCTTGCTCCACATGCGCCGCCGTGACGATCCGCTCTCCCGCGCCGAATGCTAACACCAGGGCGTTGTCGCAAATCGCATTGATAATACGGGGAATGCCTCGCGAGGTGCTGGCGATGGTTTGAATCGCACCGAACTCAAACGGCAGCGCACTCTGGGCTCCCGCGCCAGCCCATCGGAATAGCAGGTACGCGCGAACTTCTTTGACCGACAGCGGCTGTAAGTTGAATCGCACCGCGATCCTCTGCTTCAACTGGCGCATATCGCTGCGATTCAAAACCCCCGCCAGTTCCGTTTGCCCGGCCAACAGGATTTGCAGCAGTTTCCGCTCGGCGTTTTCGAAGTTGGTCAGCAGCCGGATCTCTTCGAGCACTTCCGGGGAAAGCTTGTGCGCTTCGTCGATGACCAGCACGCACGTCTTACCGCTCGCGTGCGCTTCGCTCACGAACTCTTGCAGTTTCACCAGCCGTTTGGCCTTGCTGTCCGGAATTTCCGCGATTCCGAAATCCACCAGCACCGATTCCAGAAACTCATCTGCGGTCAAAGTCGGATTCAGTAGGACGCTAAACGTCGCCTTATCGCTCGGAATGTAGCGCAGCATCCGGCTGATGACCGTGGTTTTTCCGGTACCCGCATCGCCGATCAGGACCACGAACCCTTTTCCGGCCAGAATCGAATACGTCACCCCGGCCAGCGCGTCCCGATGACATTCCGTCAAATAAAGAAGGTTCGGATCGGGCGTCATCCCGAAGGGATTTCTCTTCAACTTAAAGTGAGCTAAGTACATTACGACGACCTCACTGCGGGATCGATGAAGGGCACACGGCCGAGGATCGGCATGTCACCGGCAATCTCCCATTCGCCGAGAATCTGGTTCTTGGTAGCCTCGCGCGCGAAGCCGATCGCGAAAGCCAGTATCAGAACAACCGCGCAGCCGATGCCCGCGAATAGCGGCCGGTTCGGTTTCACCGGCTTCTCCGGTACGCGGGCCGGGTCGAGAAGAGTGAATCGCTCGCCTTGCTGGCGGCGTTCCATGTCGCTGGCCATTCCGGCCGAAAGCTTCTTGTCCAACAGCGATTTGTAATTGGCTTTGGAGATCTCGTAATCCCGCATCACCGCCGCCATTTCCTGCTCACGCAGGGGTAGCTTCTCGATGCGCCCCTGGTACAGCGACATCTGTTTCCGGATCTGCTGCCGGTCTGCCTCTCTCATTGCTAATTCGCGGTCCGCAAGCGTAATCTGGGACTTTATCGTCTCGACCCGCTCCCGTGCGTGCATCAGTTCAATGGAGGGCGGAGCTGGAGGGGCGACAGGAGCCAACCTGGCGGTGGTCGCTCCACTCGCTCCCGCCGGCGCAGGAACTGGAGCCGACGCCTTCGCGGATTGCTTGTCTTCATCCTCTTCGACCTTCTTCTGACGCTCGATCTCGCTCTTCAGCCGGACCAGGTCCGGATAGTCCGGTTGATACCGTACCAGAAGCGCTTCGTATTGCTGCTTCAACAGTTCCGATCTCTTGACTCGAGCCGGCGCAGCGCCGCCCCGCTCACTGCCTGAGGAAACCGTACCTCCATCGTCGGACTTCGCCTGTTTCTGGCGAAGCGCCAGGACCGTCTCCTCGGCTTCCGCCATGCTGAGCGTGTTTTGCAGCATCAGCCGGTTCTGCTGCGCCCGATTCGTCGCATCCTGATTTCCTTGCAGTTCGGTCTGAAAGCGGTCTAAAGTCGAAGTCAGGAAGCTCTCCTGCTGCGGCAGTTCGCCGTTGTACTGCACTTTATAAGCGCTCAGCTTCGATTCCAGTTGATCCAGCTTTTTCTTGGCCTCGCCCAACTGGCTATCGATGAAGTCCGCGGTCCCTTCGGCCTGCCGTTCCCGAGTGCGAAGATTCTCTTCGATGAACAGGTTGGCGATCTGGTTGGCAACCTGGGTAATCAGCGTGGGGTTATCGCCCTGGTAGCCAACCCGAAATGCGCCAGGCTGCCCGCCGGTCCAACCGCGCTCCAGCTTGATCGTGATGTCCTTGCGCATCCGGTCGATGATCTCTTCCTGTACGGCGGTCTTGCGCTCTTTCGAGTACAGGCCGAATGTATCGATGATTTTCTGAAGTCGCGTCGCGCTCAGCATCTGCTGGCTGATGGTCGCCAAGCGATCCTGGACGTTGGTGTTGACCGTGGATTCGACATAATGTTCCGGAATCTTCTGGGAGTCGACCAGGATCACGGCCTCCGATTGATAAACAGCAGGAAGCCTCATCACGATTCCAATGGCAATCGCGCACCCCAGGACCGCCACGATGCCGATAAGGATTTTTTCCTTCCACAGCATCCGGGCCAAGCTGAGTGGCGAAACCTCCATCTTGGTGCCAGCCTTTTTAGTAGTCATAGATTCAACAAATTGTTGGAATGCACTAGAAGGGCCAAACAGGAAGGGCTTTATTTTCAGAGAGGATAGAGACGGCGGAGAGGGGAGCGGGACATTAAGTCCCAAAAAATGGGACTGTTGCCTAAGGTGCAAAAAATTAGCACTCTAAAAAGCAAAACCGTGCCCGGCGGTTTGCCGGGCACGGTAAAGATCTCTCGGAGGAGAAATCCAAATGCTTAGGACTGACGAACCTTGCGGCGGATGGCGCCGCAGGCGAGCGCGAACGCTCCACCCAACAGCAGCACGCTGGTCGGCTCAGGTATTTGACTGAGCGCGAAATCACCGCTATCGTTGCCTGCTCCCGCGAACTTCAACGTCACCGATTGCGTCAACGAATACGTCCCGGTTGACCCCACCGCGCTATTGACGGTGGAACTGAAGGGATTGCTACTCATCGCGCCGGTATCGCCGATCAAAGTGCTGTTCACGAACGCCGTGTACTCCACCGAACCCGGGTCCGACTGCGTTCCGCCTGCCGTCATAACAAAGCCCTTGTTGACTCCGGTGACCCCTGTGGCCGTGTACGTGATGGTTAAGAAACCCGCGGCGGTTGACTTCACATTGTCCGTAGCGAGATCCATCAGTGACGGTGGGGTTAAGAGAAGTGGATCTATACCGGTGTCGATATTCAGGCTAAATGTTCCAAGGGTGCCATCAAAGGTTATTGAGCCATCGGTGCCGGTGCTGGCGACGTTCTTACAGGTCGCCACGGTGCAACTTCCACCAAATGTTACGACTCCAGTACTGCTTACCGTAACGGTGTCGCCGGCGCCGTCCGTAAGAGTTAGAGAATCGCTGATGGCGGATTTTCCGAGGGGTGCAAAGGCCAAAACCCCTAGGACAAATCCACCTAGAATTTTAAAGCTACTGCTCATTCTGATTTTTCCTCCTGTGATTAAACTTCGAGAACGACGTACCATTTGCAATCGAGAAGCCAAAGCCGAATTCAGTGTATCTAGTTGAGGACAAAGAATTGAGATCCGATTGACACTTCCCAAATCTCTGGATTTCGCGAAACGTCTTGGGTTTCATTTCAATTCTCCTACAATGCCGGCGGCAATCTGAGCTTCGGGAAGCTTGGGATTCAACTTCAGTGCGGCCTGGAGAGCCTCACGCCCCTTCTGGCCGTCGCCCGCCTTGGCATAGGCCATTGCGAGATGATATTCGGTCACCGCGTCCGGCTGCTTTTGCGAAGCTGCGGCCGCTTCCATTTGCTTGACGGCCGACGTGTATATGCCCTTACGATAGAATACCCATCCCAGAGTGTCGGCGTAATCCGCCCTCGAAGGGCTCAGCTCTCGGGCCTTTTCTGCGTAAGGCAATGCTTCGTCGGGTTTGTTAGCATAGTCCGCCAACAGGTAGGCGAGATTATTTAACGCCTGCGCGTTCTGAGCGTTTGCCTCAACCGACTTACGAAACTCCTCCAGCGCCGAGGCTCGGTCGTCAGTCATCTGGTCGACGATGCCAAGCCACAGATGGGCCATCGAACTTCGTTTATCGGCTGCCAGAATTTTTTGGAGCCGGTCCCGCGCATCCCCCAATTTCCTCTCGCTAATATCGATTTGAACTAGCGAAAAATCCGCATTGACGAATGTTGGATCGGCCGCTTTGGCAGCATTGAACGCTACCCGCGCATGGATGCGATCGCCGTTCTCCAGCAGGAGCATGCCAAGATGCTCCTGCATCAGAGCCGACTTGGGCTGCCGGGACGCGTACTCTTTCACTTTTTCCAAACCAACAGCCGTTTCCTTTTTCACTGCATAGCTGCGGTAGAGGGCCTCCATGGCGCGAACATCGTCCGGCGCGGCTTTCAGGGCCTCTACAAAAGCCAGCCGTCCGGCTGGAACATTCCCGGCTTGCACTTTCCATAACCCGTCCTGAATCAAGAGATCGGGTATTCGCGCCCTGGCCAGACCCTGATCGACGCCTTTGCGCATTTCGGCCATGTCTTCCGCTGCCCAAAGGACCCAATTGCGCTCCGCCACCAACAACAGGTTCTGCCTTTGATCGGGGGGGGCTTGATTCAATAGGTCCAGCGCCGACTTATAGTCTCCCGCCGCCGTGAGCTCTTCGGCGAGTTCGATGCGGGCGCGGAGAAAATTGGGATCCGCTGTCACCGTCTCGGAAAGCTCCTGTCGTTCGCTTAACGCCTGGCCCTGAGCTTTGCGGAGCTTGGAAAGAATGTAATGGGCATCAGCCGAATTGGGCTGCACATGGAGAACCTCGTTCAAATCCTTCTCCGCCTCAGTGTACTTGCCGGAGGCCTGGAACAACGTCGCCCGCTGCGTCAAGGCATCGGTGTCGTGCGGATTGCTTTTGAGCGCCTGGGCCAAAATCCTCTCGGCATCCGCGTCCCGGTGCACCGCTCTGTAGGCCAGGACCAGACGTGTGCGCGTTAGCCGGTCGCTTGAGTCTTCTTTGAATAACCTCTCTAATTCCGTGACCGCCTCACTCTGCCGTCCATTGTTAAACAGGAAAAGGGCGTACATTGGTTTGTACGATTTTTCGCCGGAGTTCGCGAGCCGCCGGAAGTTTTCCTCGGCTTGTTGCTTTTCGCCGCTCGCGTTTTGAACTTGTGCTAATTCGAGGAGGGCGGGATATTTCTTGGGATCGATCTGGAGGGCCTTCTGAAATTCTGCTTCCGCCTCCGGTCTGCGGCGTCGAGCCAGGTAAAACTCTCCGAGTACGGTGTGCGGATCGGCTGAGCCCGGTGCGCTCTCGCATGCTCGCTTGAGCACCTCCTCCGCGCCGGCTGGGTCCTTCGCGGTTAGTTTCGCCAGCGCCAGCATGATGGAAGAGCCCAATTCGCGCGGCGAGTTTTTCAAGGCTGCCTGAAGGCTGTCCACCGCATCTCCAACCTCGCCGAGTTTAAATTGCGTAAGCGCGAGAGCATTGAGAACATCTGGAGTCGCGGAGGTGTTGGCAAGCTTCTTTAACTCGTTTTGACCCTCCCGGACCACCTCAAGATCGCGGGCCGACGCCATGATCCGCGCGAGAGTCAACTGCGCCTCCTGATTGTTGGGATTGATTTCGACTGCGCGCCTGATATTGTTGAACCCGTGCTGGACATCGCCCGATTCGGTCAATGCCAGCCCCAGCTCATAATGTCCCTCCGCGTCTCCCGGCATCGCCTGGAGAGCATTCTGGAATTCGAGAATCGCCCGGCGGTAATTCTTATCTTTCAGAAATTTCTTCCCCGCCGCCAGATGCCTGTCTCGCTTCGCTTGAGGCGACCGCGCACAACCCGTGAACGCCGCGGCGCCTAAACCCACTATCAGTATCAGAACTCCGATTCGCGTTTTCATTTTGTTTTATATCCCCTGAGGCAATTTACTAGCCAGATTGGAAACACCCCTGTAATGTTACGTATGGTTCGCCCACGATCCCAAAATTTGGGAAACAATCCCACCAGAAGGGCGCGGCCCCCCCTTTTTACCAGCGTCCTGACTGTGGACGAAAAAGTGCAACGCGTCCAGGGAACAATCGTGACTACAGCCGCTGCGGACATAAAACAAGTTGAGATCGCTCCTCTTTCTTGGACCGGTCGCCTAAGTTTCGCACTCGTCGCCGCCTTGATCGCGGCGATTTATGCGAGCCCTTTCGCGGCCCTCGTCAGGGACTGGTGGACCGATAATCAGGGCGCTTCCTACGGGATCCTGGTACCTCCTATGGCCCTTTACATCGCCTGGAGCCGCCGCCACCGGACCTTTTCGGTTCCGGCTGTGCTGGACGCGCGCGGCCTCGTTGTCGTCTGCTTCTCTTGCCTGATGCTCTTGGTGGGAAAGTACGGAGCCGAGTATTTCTTAACCAGGCTCTCGATGGTCCTGCTGCTCGCCGGTCTCTCCTGGACTTTTTGGGGCTTGCCCCGAACCCGTACACTCGCGTTCCCGTTTTTGCTGCTGTTGACCATGATCCCCCTGCCGATGCTGGTTTTCAACCGGATCACGCTCCCTTTGCAGTTGCTATCCTCGCAGGCGGCCACGGCGATCATTCAGGCCTTTGGTCATTCCGTTTACCGGGACGGTAACGTGCTCCACCTCCCCAACACGACTTTGGGAGTTGCCGAAGCTTGTAGCGGCCTCCATTCGCTGGCCTCGCTGGTGGTCGTGTCTTTGCTCCTCGGTTTCGTCGAGTGCCAGCGGCTCGCCGCGCGAGTATCGCTGGTTCTGCTCGCCGTTCCTTTCGCGATCGCCGTCAATGTCCTGCGCGTTACAGGCACTGCGTTTCTCGCGGAAATCAATCAGGATTACGCCGAGGGTTTTTATCACTCTTTTTCGGGGTGGCTGGTTTTTCTCGTGGGGTTCGGCTTCTTTTGGGCCCTCGCCAAAGGACTTCACAAACTATTGGATAAAGGGGCCCACGCATGATGCGGTCGTCCGTTTTGACGGGATTTACGGTTCTGATGCTGGCTGGAACCCTGCTGGTATCGTCCGCCGCCGGGAATCGTGCGCCGCATGAACTGGCCCGTCCTCTGGACGGAACTCCTATGAAAATCGACGGCTGGACGGCGTCGCAAGGACGAATTCCGGGTGCTCGGGAATTGGAGTTGCTCGGCGCTACTTCTTACCTCTCCCGCAACTACGCCAAAGACGGACGGCATCTGGAGCTTTTTATCGCCTACTACGCACTTCAGCGCGCCGGCGAAAGCATGCATACTCCGAAGAATTGCTTGCCCGCCGCCGGCTGGGAAATTTTGGACTACGATCAGGCCAAAGTTCCCTTCGAAGGTCGCACAGAGCGGATCAATAAATTTACGATTCAGAACGGCGATATCAAAGGCCTCGTTCTGTACTGGTATCAGACCGGAAGCCGGGTAATCGCCAGCGAATATGCCGGAAAGGGCTACATGATGTGGGATGCGATCACCAAAGGGCGTACCGACGGATCGATCGTCCGCATCACCGTGCCTGACACTCCGGAAGGCTCAAAAGACGGGTTGGACTTCGCAGGTTCCGTGCTGTCTGAGATGAAAATCAACTACGGTTCCTGATCCATTCCGAGCCGCGACCGCAGGAAGCGATCTCTTCCAGTAAGCTATCCCGTTATCCGCCGGATATAATGGTCCAACACCATGGCCGCGGGCAGCGCCAAATCGAGAGCGGTCGGCGATCAACTTGAAGCATTGGCGCGAGCCGAATTCACCGATCTCCAACCGTCCGAAGTCGCGTTGATTCGGGCCGCCACCACAACGGATCGCGCCGAGTGCGGACCCACGAAAGATGAGCAGGATGTTTTCAACAATCCCGCTTTCGCCGAGGACGGAAACCCGGGTAAGGGGGTTGCTCCGTGGAGTCCGGATCGCGAGGTACGGGCCGAGGTAATCCGTTGGCTTTGTATCAACCGCGATGCCAAGGCCCACGTCGATCCCCGTGGCGTGCAGTTGTTCGGCGCCCGCGTGACCGGCGAACTCGATCTGCGGCACGCCGAGGTTCCGTTCCCCTTATCGCTGGTGCAATGCCGCTTGCTGGACAAGGTTTTCCTAAATGGCTGTACCATCCCGAGGCTCGATTTTCACGGCAGTTGGACCGGCCCCATCGATGCCGACGGCGTCCATGTGAAACAGTCCGCCTATCTGCGGGGCGTGCACGCCAAGGGCATAGTCTCGCTCAATCTGGCGCAAATCGGAGACAGCTTAACCTGCGAAGGCGGCACCTTCATCGGCGAGAAGGGCGCAGCCGTCTGGGCCGACGGAATTAAGGTGGGTGGCGACCTTTTCTTGCGCGCGGATTCGGACACCTCCGCCGCGTTTTCGGCGAAAGGCGGAGTCCGCTTGGTCGGCGCTGAAATCCACGGCGACTTGGATTGCAGCGGCGGCCAATTTCTGAACGCCCCCAATGAGGCGATTACCCTCCAGCGCGCCACCATACACGGCGAAATATTCTTCGGCGACGGCTTCAAAGTGGAAGGAATTGTCGATCTTTCGAACACCTCAACCACCGCCATGGCCGACGATCAGGTCTGTTGGCCTAAGCAGGGAGACTTCAGGCTCGATGGCTTCTCCTACACCAGCCTCGATCCGAACGACGCGAAAACCCGGTTGTGCTGGCTGGCGCTCGACTCTTCCGACGCCACGCAGCCCTACCGGCAGCTTGCGAAAGTGCTCCAGGATTCAGGCGACGCGAAAAATGCCAACCGGGTGCTCATCGCCATGGAGAAAAAGCTCTCTTCGAAAGACCGGCTCCGCTGGCTAAAGGCTATGGTGGGATACGGATACAGACCCGGCAACGCGATTTGGATGTTGGCGGCTTTGTGGATCCTCGGCTCGCTCCTATGTTGGCAAAGTTATGAGACGGGGATGATCGTTCCCACTGACAAGCAAGCCTACGTCGAATTTCAATATCTGCGCGATTCGCCGGCTTATTATCAGCAGTTCGAGCCTTTTGTTTTTTCTCTCGAAAACACCTTCCCACTCGTAAAACTCGGCCAAGTCGATAAATGGCAGGCCGCTTCCCAATCCGCTGTCCGCTGGTTCATCTGGACCCAAATCCTGTTGGGCTGGTTGTTGGCCACGCTCTTCGTTGCCGCCGTGTCCGGCATCGTTAGGCACGACTGAAAAGGACAAACAATGCACACCCGCAAACTTGGAAATAGCGGCCTGGAAGTTTCAGCTCTCGGGCTCGGCTGCATGGGAATGAGCTTTTCTTACGGCCCGCCCCAAGACAAACAGGAGATGACTTCCCTTCTTCGAACGGCGGTGGCCCGTGGCATCACCTTCTTCGATACAGCCGAGGTCTACGGTCCGTTCCTGAACGAAGAACTCGTCGGCGAAGCTCTCGCTCCCTTCCGTAAGCAGGTGGCGATCGCCACCAAGTTCGGCTTCGACCTGACCGGCAGCGATAAGAGGCCGGGAGCGGCTGGTCTGAACAGCCAGCCTGCGCACATCAGAGAAGCCGTCGACGGCTCGCTCCAGCGGCTTAAGGTTGAGGTCATCGATCTGCTGTACCAGCACCGGGTCGACCCCAATGTGCCGATTGAAGACGTAGCGGGCACCGTGAAAGATCTGATTCGCGAAGGTAAAGTCCTCCACTTCGGTCTTTCGGAAGCGGGGGTGCAAACCATCCGCCGAGCCCACGCTGTGCAGCCGGTCACGGCGCTCCAGAACGAATACTCGCTGTGGTGGAGGCGACCGGAAGCGGAAGTGATCCCGGCACTGGAGGAACTCGGAATCGGCCTGGTCCCGTACAGCCCCTTGGGCAGAGGCTTCCTCACCGGTAAGATGGATGAAAGTACGAAATTCGACAGCGCCGATTTCCGCAGCAACCTGCCTCGCTTCACTCCGGAGGCTCTCAAGGCGAATCAGGCCGTCATCGATTTGCTGACCAGCATCGCAGCGCGAAAAAGAGCGACACCTGCCCAGATTGCGCTCGCCTGGCTGTTAGCCCAGAAGCCCTGGATTGTTCCGATCCCCGGCACCACTAAGCTGCACCGCTTGGACGAGAACATCGGCGCGCTCTCCATCGAGCTCACGCCCGCCGATCTGAGCGACATCGATGCCGCCGCGTCCAAAATCACAGTGGAGGGCGCCCGCTACCCCGAAAAAATGGAGCAGCTGACCGGCCGCTGAGACCGGTACAAGACCTGATTTAAGGGTTTTTAAGCACTCGCAGAGCCCGCTTTTCGATGCGTTTATGGTCATTTAAGGATCATTGCCGGCTGCTGCGCGTCCAGGAGAAAATGGCCCACGCGCTACCCAACAGCGAAATAGCGATCACCGCTGTTACTGCGTGCTGGGCCATCGGGGAGTTGATCAGCCTCAAAATTCTCCGTCCGAAATACACGGCGAGCAATCCTTCAGCGCTAAAACGGACGAATCGGAACACGCCGACGATGATAAGTAGCTTTGCACGCGGATAGTTGAGCGCGGCTGCGACCAGGACCACGGGAGAGAACAGCGGGAAACCCGGAGGAGCAACCGACGCCAAGGCCAACGCCGCCGCGGAACTGGCTTGGACGCGTTTCTGGAAAAATTGCAGGCGCCGTTTCGAAAGACGCTTTTCGAGACCTTGTTCGCCGCCCTTACGTCCCACCCAATCTGTGGTGGATGCGCCGATCACCGATCCCAGAGCGGCCATCAGAGCATAATACGGCCAGTGAGTGTGGTTGCGCGCGGACAGCACGACCACCAAAATGTCCAGAGCCAGCGGAAGAAACAGCAACGACGCATCAACAATTCCGAGCAGGAAAATACCGAATCCGCCCAGCGTCGCCAGGAAGATCACCACTGCTCTGACTATCGATCGCAGAAAGGGCCCGTTGTGATGATCTCACGCGAGGGAGTCCCGCTTAAAGCTTTTTCAGCCAGATATTGCGCATGAAGATTTTGCCGGTGCCTTCGATCTCAAAACCGATCAGGCCGCTCTTGCGGAATTTCGTAGCATCGTCGTCGATCAGGATCGACATCACGTGACCGTTAATGATATGGGTCATCGTAGTGCCACGCGCAATGATGTGGAGCTGGTTCCAATCGTCGACTTTGACATACCCGCCGAGCTCATCCTTATCGCCGAGCGTCGCGAGCAGCCGGGGCGGCTTGCCGTCCGCCGTCTGGACCACTTGTCCGCGCCACGCGATGATGCCTCGGCCCGTGGCTTGTTCGTAAAACTGGCCGCTGTAATGGTTCTGGCCGTCGAAATCGAATTGCGCGCCCAGCATGTTCCACTTCGCCTGTCCGGTTTGATCGGGCGGTGTGCCGCGAGGCTGACCGCTGGGGCATGGGCCTTGGGGTCCGCGGCCTCCTCCCGGTCCGCCGCCTGCTCGTGCGGGACGAGGCTCCTGAATCGCGCCGCGATACTGCACCCCGCTGTTGATATGCGCGCCTTCGCCCTTCATCTCGACTTTCATCTCAAAGTCCGCCGCCTCCCCGCCCTGCCAGACCAGATAAATAGTGCCTGTGGGTTTCTCGCAGGTCGATTCGGACATGATCGCTCCATCGACGATGTGCCAGTAAGCTTTGTCGCCGTCCCAACCGTTCAACGTGGAGCCGTCGAACATGGAAATCCAGCCGGCGTGGTCGTTAAAGTCGATCGGATCGGGCTGGCGAAATCCACCGCCTCCGCCGCCTCGGCCCCGACCTGCACCGGGCGCTCCAGCGGGAGGCGCGCCAGCAGGAGGTTGCTGCGATTTCCCAGGTACTCCGTAAAAAAAGAAAATGGATGCTGCCGATAATACGATGGGACTCAGAATGAGAATCTTAGGAATGTTCATTGCCGTCTCCCTTTCAACTGGACGCGGTTTTATGGGACCTTGAAACGGTTCAAGCCTCGATGAGATTATCTCAGAAACACGGAATTGTCAACGGGAGCGAGGCCGGGTGATATAATTCCGCCATGAAAATCCACCGGTTCCTGCTCGCGTTACTGGGTTTTGCCGCCGGACTCTGCCAGGCTGGACGGCCGATTGAATTGCAGGATTATTACCGCATCGAAGGCGCGGCGACGCCGGCGATTTCACCCGATGGACGCTGGGTGGTTTTTGCGCGATCGACCATCGTGGAGGCGGAAAATCAGCGTCATACCGAATTGTGGATCGCTCCTTCAGATGGATCGAGCCCAGCGGTGAAACTGTTGCCGGGCGACGGCGGCTCTTCCGCGCCGCGATGGAGTCCCGATGGTAAGCTGCTGGCCTTCAGCAGATCGGGCCGAGGTGGCGGGGGGCGCGGAGGCCGGGGCGGAGGGGGCGACGGCGAAGGGAACGAGTGGTTCCTGCACATGGACCAGAAAGGCAGCGAACCATTCCGGATTTCGGGTGTAAGCGGCGCGCCGATTTTCAGCCCGGACAATCGCTGGATCGCATACGTGAAAAGGACGCCTCCGGAGACTCCAAAGCCGGAGCTTTCGCCGCTCGAAAAACAGCTTGCGGAACGGTTCAAAGGCAAATCGTTTGACTGGGTCAACTATCGCGCGGATGGCCGCGGCTATCTTCCCGATCCCCGCGATCCGCAGGCGACCCCGCCTGCCGAGCTGTATGTTGTCGCGCGCGATGGCGGAACTCCAAAGCAGTTGACGCATCTCGGTGTGAACGTCAGCGGAGTATCCTGGAAGCCCGACAGCGGAGCACTGGCCTTCGTCGCCGATACGCATCAAAGAGACGAGCACTCCTACGAGCGCGCGGATTTGTGGATGGTGGATTTACAGGGACAGAGCAAGCGGCTGACCGACGATGGATTTGAATACGATTCGCCGGCATGGTCTCCGGATGGGAAGAATCTGGCGTTTCGCCGGCGGCAATCGCTGAGTACGATTATTCAGACGCGGCAGAATCACGGCGCCGCGGTGGATATTTATCGCATGCCCGTCGATGGCGGCGCGATGAAGAATCTGACGCCGGAGTTCGATCTGATTCCCGATGCTCCACGGTGGCAGGGGGATGCGATCTGGTTCGCGTCGGCGGTGGGCGGCGATACGCAGTTGTTCCGGATGCCCAAGGACGGAGGCAAGCCGGTCCAGATCACCAAGGGCGAGCGCGCATTCGGAGGATTCAGCTTTTCCGAGGCGTTCGACCGGATGGCGTACACTGCGCAGGATCCGACCCATCCGGGCGAGGCTTTTAGCTCGAAAATCGATGGGAGCGGCGAAACCCGGCTCAGCGATTTTAACGGGAAATTCGTGAGCGAGGTGGATCTGAGCACGGCTGCGCGGATTCATTTCCCGAGCAACGATGGAACAATCGTCGAGGGCTGGATCATGCTACCGCGCGCGGGGAAGGCCCCGCATCCGATGATTTTGAGCATTCACGGAGGACCCCATGGAGCCTACGGGAGCCAGTTCGATTTCGAGTTTCAGTGGCTCGCGGCGCACGGGTATGCGGTGTTATACACGAATCCTCGCGGATCCACGGGTTATGGCGAAAAGTTTCTGTGGGCGACGTGGGGCGGATGGGGAAAGCTCGATTATCAGGACGTGATGGCGGGAGTGGATTACGCGGTGGTGCATGATCCCGTGGATCCCAAGAGGCTGGGAGTGACGGGCTATTCGTATGGCGGATTCTTGACCGACTGGGTGATTACGCAGACGCCCCGGTTCGTCGCGGCGGTGAGCGGCGCGGGAATTTCCAACTGGATGAGCGACTACGGAACGTCGGACATTCCACGAACGAAAGAAAGCGAATTTTACGGGACGGCCTGGAATCCGGAAGCCAGCGAGCGCATGCGCGGCCTTTCGCCGATCACCCACGCCGCGAACGTCAAGACGCCGACGTTGTTCGTGCATGGCGAGGCCGATATGCGGGTGCCGATTGAGCAGGCGGAGCAGATGTATCGCGCCCTGCGCAAGCAGGATGTGCCGGCGAAGATGATCCGCTACCCCGGCAATTATCACGGCGGGTGGCCTCCGTGGGATATGGTGCATCGGTATTACAACGAAGCTCTGTGGTTCGATCAATATCTAAACAACGCGCACTGATTGAAGCCCTCTTGTAGCTACGCCAACCCTGTGCTCCGGTTTCGGCGCCGCAGGACTAAAGCAGTTCAACCGCAACTCAGAAAGTCTCCCTGGAAGATTTTCCAACTCTCGCCGCACGATCGCGCGGACGGGATCGGGAGGCGATACAGCGCGCAGATTGAGCAACAAATGGTGGCTGGCCACCGGCGATGCGTCGAGCGCGCCTTCGGCCCAGGGCTCTTCTCCGTTGGCGCACAGAGCGGCCTTAAGCGATCCCTCGGGAGTCTGATCCAGCGCCTTCAGATGCACGATTGAGATGTTTGCGGCGGTAAGTTCGCGGTCCAAAGTCTCGAGAAGGGGACCCAGCAGCATAGCCGGCGAAATAGGCGGATCGCAGAGGAGATCGGCTTCCGCATTAAGCCACGCAAGCGCGGCCTCAGCCTGAGCATAGCGGTCATAGTCGATATCAAGGGTTGTCCCTCCGAGCTTTCCCGACATAACTTCATCGAGCCACGCCGCGACCCCTTGGCCGGTGTGGGCGCTGACCTGACGTGTATTGACGGCGCGAGGCGGATCGGGATAGAGGTCGGATTTAGTGAAACACACGAGGTCGGCTTCTTCCAATTGCTTTTGGAAAAGGAACGCGATGTCTTCGTCGTCACGGATGCGCCCTGGATCGACCAGCACAGTCAGCGGAGCAAGCTGAAACGTGTCGCTATAAGCCTGCAGGATTGGCTGAAGAATGGTCGCCGAAAGATCGGTGCAACTGCCGACGGGTTCCGCGAAAATGACGTCGGGCGCGTAGGCGAGTAGTTCATCGGCGATGCGCATCAGCTCCGAGAAGCGGCAGCAGAAACAGCCCCCAGTCACCTCGCCAGCATGAAAGCCGGTTGATCGCGCGAGTTCGGTATCGACCAGAGATTCACCCTGATCGTTGAGGATGATAGCGCTGCGCAGGCCTTGCTCGGCGAGCAGGCGGGCGGCGGCCAGGATCAGCGTCGTTTTACCGGCCCCCAGAAATCCGCCGACGATAATTAAACGGGGACGCTGGGTCATGCGAGTCTCAGCACGCTGCCCGCGGCGATCGAGACCGGCTCCGGGAATAAGAACAGGCCAGGGCGCACAGCGCTGTGCGCAACGAGCTTTCCGTCGAGCCTCGCCAAACGCGCGGACCCGGCGAATTCGCAGGAGCTGCACTTCAAGGTCCCGTGAAGAACTTTGATCTCAAGTCCGGGCCCGGTGGAAAATGTTCCCCACCCGGTCGCCGTCGACCAGAAGCAAGTGAAGCCGGCTCGCGGGATGCGAGGAATCGCAATCACGGCGGCTTTCGGCGCGTGATAACGGAAACCGCTGAGGGCGAGGACTCCGGACCACGCGGCCATCGCGCGCGCGTAGTGATGCCCGCACTCCGCTTCATCCCACGGATTGCGCTTCAGGCCGTCATAGCGTTCGCGAATGTTGCCGATGCACTCCACGCCTTCGCGAATCATGCCCGCGTAGAGCATGTGTGCAGCGGTGGAGTACTCGAAACCGGTCATCACTTCGGCGTAGTAAGGGAAAGGAATGCGCGGACGCTCAGCTTTGCCATAGTCGCAGATGACCATCGCGGCTTCGTTGTTCAATGCAAACGTGCGCTGCACGGTGTCGTGATTCGTTAGCGAACTCTTGTGGTTATAACGATAAATCGAAGCGAGCGTTTTTTTGACGTGATCTTCGGAAACCAGCAGTCCCAGCCCGGCGACCTCCGCGAGATATTGGCCCACCAGCTGATCGACCAGGCACCCATCGCCCACCTGGTATTGCGGATGTTCGGTGTCTTCCGATCCCATGTTGCTGCGCAGCGCGGGCGCGATTTGGTCCTTCGAAAATCCCTGAATCTTCTGCACGTAAAATTCGCCGTTGAACAAATTGGCGTCGATCCACGTGCGGCCGGATTCGAATAGGCGCCGATATTCAGCAGCAGAGGACGCGTCCCCCACAGCCCGCGCCATCTCCTCCCCGGCACGCAGAGCAGCCAGGTAATAGATACCGCACATCGGATTGGGCCCGTAGAACTCGACGTCGTAGGTATTGTGCTGCACGCCTTCGAGCACACCGTCTTTATTGGCGTCCCAACCACCGGGAATCCAGGCGAACTCCAGCCCCTTCTTGATCCGCGGCCACATGCGGCGGAGCCAGTCGTCGTCGCCCGAAAGCGACCAGTCGAGGTAAGCGTGGACGATCTGCCCCATCTGTCCATCGGTGGCGGCGAAACCGGAGCGCTCGACTCCATCGGGCAAAAGCTGGCGAAAGTGCATCGCTCCTGCATCGTCCATCGAATAGCCGAACGCCGCGCCGCGCAACGACCGCGCAAGCGAGGGGAACAAATGGGGCGTGGAGCTTTCGTAATTCCAAACATGTGTGCAGTTGCCGAAACAGCAGCCGCGATGATCGTCGACGCCTTCGAAACCGTGAAATTCGCCATCGGCAGTTCGGAAGCTGGTGGTGCTCGCGAGAGTGGAAAGATTCGCGCTGGCCGCCTCCTTCACGACGGCGGGAATGGTGCTTTCGCGGAGAGCCTGCGCGAAGAGCCGCGTCTGGCTTTCGAGTCGTTGGAGATTCGCGGCGGCATACTCGGCAGCGGCGAGCGCCGTAGAAAATCTGGTGCAGTAGTGATTCCCGATGACGGTCTTGCCGAGCCCCTGGGGCGCGGTCCAGCCGCACCATTCCGGAGTGCGATTCGGAAACCGCCAGGCAAGGACGAACGTGAAGTTGGTCGAACCACGGGCCGGAATCGTCCGTTGCAACGAGAGGACGCCGACGGCGTTGTGGGGGTTCGGTTCAGCGGAGAGCCGTCCGTCGTCCGAAAAATCGTCCCAGAACAGCATCGGCGAATTCCACCAGCGTCCTTGCGGCCATCCGCGCCAGACGTCGGTTCGCGTTTCGCCGGCGTTGATCGCGGCGAGAACGAATTCGCCGCGCATGGGATCTTCGGCGGCAAGATCCGGACTGCGCATGATCAGACCGGAAAGCGCGTCGCTGACCAGCGGATCGTTTTGGCCCTTCATTGGATTGTCGATGGAAAAAGCAATCGACACATCTGCGCCGGTCGAGCCCGGGTTCGTCACGCGATAGCGCAAGATGGCGGCCGGCAGACCGGACTCATCTGCTTCATGCGGGATAAAGGGCGAGAACGCATCGAGCGATACCTTCACCGGTAGCGACCGATCCTCGAAGTCGATATGGGCCAGCGGATACTCTCCCGTGAATTTCGCCGCTTCGAGCCTCGAAAGACCAGGAGCATTATTCGATCCGAGCCCGTTTTCTCCCTCATAAGGCGGCAGAATGCGAGCTTCAAGAACACGCGCGACCGGCTTAGCATTTCCGGCGCGCGCCCAAATCGAAGGGAAGGCGTAGTTCGGCGAGAAGCCCTTATTAGGCTTGTTGAAAATTTCCCAATCGCGCAGCTGACCTCGGCCTCCAAGGCTAAGGCTGCCGGCGCCGACGCCTCCCAGAGGAAACGCGATCATCTTCAAGTGTTCGCCGGAATAGACGCGCGGATAATCGGTGACGAGACCGCGTGGCTGAGCGACAGAAACCTGCGATGCGCCCACGGCTGCGGCCGTCTGGCGAAAAAACGTTCTTCTGGTCCCCATCGGGTATTAGTGTATATCTCAGGCTAAAGCCAGTGCACCAATCAACCAAGGTGGCACACGCTTCAGAGATTGCTGAAAAACCGCACGTTGTCCCCTGGCTGACGCCAGGCGTTATAACGCCGCCCCGCAAGGCCGGGGATTTTGCGTGCTGGGTGGCACAGGCTTAAGCCTGTGAATTCCCTAATTCCCCCCGCGCCCGCCGCCCGTCGCTGGACCACCCAGCGTCACTGTAAAGTAAGGAACGCCCGCGTCCTGCATCGTCTTATTCAGCTTCGGCACTTCGTCCCACAGCCGATTCACTTCGGCGATCCCTGCCTGGAGCTGCGCCGACGCTTCGGCCAGATCCGCCATCTGGCGCGAAGTCGGCGCGGCCGAATATCCATCGATGGTGGTCATCAAGCGCGCAATCTTCTGCGTCACTGGAGGCGGAACGAAAGGCCCTCCCCCTCCTGCGCCACCGCCGCCTCGGCCTCCGCCTGCCGGATTCTCAAACGTCGCGAGCGCGGGCTTCACTTTCGACATCAAATCTTCGGCTGCCTTCTTGACGACCTCCGGTACCGGAGCCGCGTTGGGCTGCTTCCAGCTTTCTGTCAGATTGGTAAGCGCCGTGTTGATTCCGACGATCTTTCTCCGCGCAGCGTCGGCATCGCGAGTCATACCGGAGAGCGTCGTCAGAGTCTTGCGCCGCTTGGCGCGATCGTCGTCGGAGAACTGCACGCGAGGATCTTCTTCAATCGTGAACGTCTTCGAGTCGGTCTTCCCCGCTGCCGCGATGGTGACGACGTAACTGCCGGGATCGACAATCGAGCCCCGGCCGGGTCCACCGAAACCTCGTCCACCACCCCCGCCACCACCTCCACCACCGGCAGCAGCTTCGGCGCCGAACTCGGTGTTCAGCTCACCTGCCGCCGCGCCTTCAACCGCTGGAGCCGCTCCGCCACGACCTCCGCCGCCTCGTCCACCGCGTCCGCCGCCGCCGCGACCTCCCGCATTTTCCGGAGGCACCGGCGGATCGTAACGCATATCCCACATCGTTCGATTGATCACACCCGCTTCCGCTCTCGCGTTTAGCTGACGAACCTGGTTTCCGGCTTTGTCCGCCACCGTGATCCGCACTGGTCCTTCCGTCTTAGTGAAATAATCGAGCTTCAAACCGGACGGCGTGTTGGGTGCTAAAAACAACGCCGAGCCTAGAAAGCCGCGATAATTCGCCATCTTCCACTCGATACCCGGACGCGAATCGAACAACTTCAGATCCGTGGTCAGCGTCTGATTATCGATCTGCTCGAGCGCGGAAATATCGTCCATGATCCAGATCGATCGGCCGTGCGTCGCGAGAATCAAATCATGGTCCCGTGGATGGATTTGAATATCGAAGACCGGCACCGTCGGCAAGCCGTTCTTCATGCGATGCCAATTGGCTCCGCGATCGAAGGAGACGAACATGCCGAACTCCGTGCCCGCGAATAGCAAGTTGGCATTGAAGGGATCTTCGCGAATCACATGAACCGTACCCGCCTCCGGCGGAATTCCGTTGGTGAGTTTACTGAACGAATCGCCGAAATTATTGGTCCGCAGAATGTAAATCCCGTAGTCTGCGCTGCGATGATTGTCGAAGGTGATGTATGCGGTGCCCACCTCCTTATGCGAAGGCTCGATGCGGCTCACATAACCGCCCTTGGGTACGCCTTGCATGGTGCCCACCACGTTGGTCCAAGTCTTGCCCCCGTCCTTCGACATCTGCACATTGCCGTCATCGGTCCCGACCCATAGCACTCCGGCCTTTACCGGCGATTCCGCAATTGCGGTGATGCACGGCCACGCCACCACGCCGTCGTTTCGCGAAAGCGTGTTCTGATCCACCAGTTTTCCCAGAATCATCTGTTTATTCCGATCTGCGCCCGTGGTCAGATCTTCGCCTAGCCGCTCCCACGTGTCCCCGCGGTCGGTGGATTTAAAAAGATGGTTGCCGCCGTAATAAATGGTCTTGGGATCGTGCGGAGAGATCATCAGAGGCGAGTTCCACTGGAAGCGATAGCGCGGAGCCTGGTCGTTATCTTCAAGCGGCCGTATAGACTTCGATTCGCTGGTCCGCAAATCGCGCCTCGAAAGATTGCCGTCCTGCGATTCGGCGTAAATAATATTCGCGTCGCTGGGATCGATGCGATTGTAGAAACCGTCGCCGCCCTGCACCGTGATCCAGTCTTCGTTGCCGATGCCGTCCTGCTGCGTACTCGAACTCGGCCCGCACCAGGAGTAATTATCCTGAAGCCCTCCGCAAACGTGATACGGCTTCTGAAAATCGAACGCGACCTCATAGAATTGGCCGAGAGCAATGTTATTCAAGTGCCGCCAATTACGTCCGCTATCCTCAGTGGTCCAGATGCCACCGTCATTGCCCGAAAAAAGATGATCCGAATTCGCCGGATCGATCCAGATAGCGTGAACATCGCTGTGAACCCGGTTAAACCGCGTCTGAACGAAGTTTTTCCCGCCGTCCTCGGACATATAAATGTTCACTCCGCCCAACCAGATTTTCAGGTCGCTGTTCGGATCCACGCGAATCTGGCTAAAGTACATCGGCCGCGGATCGGTATCGCTCATCCGCGCCCAACTCGCGCCCTTGTCCTCGGACCGGTAAACGCCGCCCAGCGTTCGATGCTCGATCAGCGCGTAAACGATATTCGAATTCTTTCGATAAACGTCGATCGCGCAGCGCCCGATGTCGCCGGTGGCGGGCAGGCCCTTGGTCAGCTTGGTCCAGTGCACCCCGCTATCTGTGGAGCGATAGAGTCCGCTATTCGGACCACCTCCGTTGTAACCGAACACGGTTCGGCGATGCTGATAAGCTGCCGCGTAAAGGATATTCGGACTCTGCGGGTCGATCGCGATGTCCGATACTCCGGTATCGGCATCGATCATCAGCGTCTGGGTCCAGGTGGCGCCTCCGTCGGTACTTCGAAAAACACCGCGCTCTTTATTCGGACCCCACAAATCGCCGTTCGCAGCGACCCAGACCATGTTCGGATCGCTCGGATGCACGACGATGCGGCCGATGTGATGCGTCTCCTTCAATCCGAGGTGCGTCCAGGTGGCGCCCGCGTCCATCGTTTTATAGACGCCGTCACCCCAGGACGAACTCTGGCGATTATTCGCCTCGCCGGTGCCCACGTAGACGATCGACGGATTCGACGGCGAAATCGCGATATCGCCGATCGAAGGATTAGGCTGATCCTCAAACAGAGCCTGCCAGGTGATTCCTCCATTGACGGATTTAAAGAGCCCTCCGCCGGCCGCGCCCAGGTAGATGATCCGCGGGTCCGACTCGACCACCGCAATATCGTCGATGCGTCCGCCCATGGTCGCGGGTCCAATGCTGCGGAACTTCAGATTCTTCAGCGCGGTTTCATAAGCGGGCTGCGCAGAAACCGAAAGCGCCAGCGCCAGAACCGAAATAAGTCCTACCGATTTCATAAGGTCTCCTGACTGAAACACTAAAGTCCGCGTCACCAAAGAACAAAAATCAGCTTAGCCGCTGATGAACGCCGATGAACGCTGATCGACAACAAGAAGATCTTGCAGCGAATCAGCGTTCATCAGCGTTTATCAGCGGCCGATTAATCTTTTTCAACAATCTCTTCAGCCTGTGAACCTACTGTGGCCGCATCCAAATATCGTCGAGCACGTCCACCGACGACATCCGCGTTTCCGTCCCCACCGTGAGCCGGACCATAAAAGTTCCGGGCTCGAGCAGAGGTCCTTGCGGTGTGCCGCCGCCGAATCCGCCGCCACCACCACCGCCCCCGCGTCCTCCACCGGCAACAAAAGGAACGCCGCCTTCAGGCGCAGGACCGTTATGTTCCAGTTGCCCACGGCCTCCTCCGCCGCCCCCTCCTCCACCGCCGCGACCGCCACGCCCTCCTGCCGGGGCCGGCGGAACCGGACCGCGCATATTCCACTGGAACCGGTTCATCCCTTCTTTAAGGTCGACGTCCATCGTACTAACCACTTTGTCATTTTGCAGGAACTCGACCTTGCCCTTGCCCACAGCCGACTTCGCCCAGATGCTGATCGCGGTCCCACCCTGCGGATTCTGCGCTTTGAAGTCGCGATTGGCCGCGTGGCGCTGCGCCGTGGGATCGTTCTTCCACAGAATCGCCGGACGCGGATCGAACAGCACCAGACTCTGATCCATACCCGGCTTCAAATGCTCCAGCGGCGAAATATCATCCGCGATCCAGATGGACCGCCCGTGCGTCCCAATGATGAGATCGCGGTCCCGTGGGTGAATCAGAATATCGTCAACCGGAACCGTCGGCAGGTTGGTCATGAACTTCTTCCACTCCTTGCCGCCGTCGAGCGTGACGAACAATCCGCCCTCGGTGCCAACGAACAACAGGTTCGGATTGTCGTAATCCTCCCGGACCGCCTGAACAATGCCGAGCTTCTTAGGCAGGTTGCTCGCGATGCTGGTCCACGTTTTGCCGAAATCCGTGGTCTTGAATAGGTAAGGATTCCAATCGTCGCAGCAGCGATGATTATCGAGCGCGATGTAAGCCGTCCCAGGCGCGAAATGCGAAGGCTCGATGCGATTGGTTTGGATATACCCCTTCGGCGCCCCCGCAGCGACCAGATTATCCATGACATTCGTGAACGTCTCCCCATCATCCTGGCTGATCTGCACCAGCCCGTCGTCGGTGCCGATCCAGATAACCCCGGGCTTCGAAGGAGATTCGCGCACCTGCGTGATCAGAGAACTCGACGAATAGCCGTCGTGCTTTTCCGCCATCGGCTTGTCGCCCGCGACATTCATAATGGGCATTTCCGGAGACCAGCGATTCACGTTCTTGGTCAAATCCTTGGTGTTCATCCGCCACGTATCGCCGCGATTGGTCGACTTGAAGAAAAACTGCGATGCCATGTACACCACTTGCGGATTATGCGGCGAAATTTCAAACGGCGCGTTCCAATATAAACGGAACGGTTCGATATCGGCCGGCGCATTGATCACATTCGGAGGACCACCGCGGCCCCCTCCACCACCTCCGCCAGCCGCGCCCGCCGCAGCCGGACCTCCCGCCGTCACCTGTTCGCTCGGCTCCCGCACCACGCCGACCGAAGGACTGTTCGCCCTCTGAATCTCATTCGCCGTAGCAGCCGTCCCGCCTCCCCGCGCGGCAACCGTCGGACGAATACTCTTCTGTGTCCCGGTCCGCAAATCGTGACGAGTCATCGACCCGTCCTGCGACTCGGCGTACACAATCGCCCAATCATACGGGTCCTGGCGCGTATAAAAACCATCGCCGCCCGATACCGTGAACCAGTCGGTATTCACCGCCCCTGTGTTTGAGCGCAACGCACTCGGTCCGCACCACGCGTTATTGTCCTGCAACCCCCCGCAGACCACGTAAGGACGCCGCATATCCGCCGAAACCTGATAGAACTGGCCCACCGCGATGTCGTTGTGATAGTCCCAATTGAACCCGCCGTCGTTGCTGATGTCGAGCCCGCCGTCATGCCCCACCATCACGATCCGCGGATCTTTCGGATTAATCCAGAACGCGTGGTAATCGGTATGGGAGCCGTTCAGCGGCTGCCACTTCTTGCCGCCGTCGAGCGACATCTGCGCAGGCGTACCACCCACGAAAATTTTCTGGTCGTTCACCGGATCCACGCGAATCTGGCTGAAGTAAGTCGGCCTCTGGTTCTGATTGCTCATGTACGTCCAGGTCATGCCGCCGTCTTCGGAGCGGAACACGCCGCTACCGTTCGGATTCTCCGGCACATTCCCGCGTCCGCGCCCTCCGCCGGCTGCCGTGTCTCCCGCTGGCGCTCCGGCGGGAGTTTCTGCCGGCGTTTCGCCCCCAAATCCACCGCCCCGGCCGCCTCGCGGTGCCGGACCACCCTCCGCCGTTGTCCCTCCGCCCGTGCCTCCGCTCGCTCCCGCTTCCACCTGCGCGTAGACGATCTTCGGATTCGCCCGGAAAACAGACAACGCGATGCGCCCGTAAATTCCATCCTTCGGTTTGGGCCAGCCCGGACCTTCCAGCTTGGTCCAGGTATCTCCCCCGTTGGTGGTCTTCCACAATGCGCTGCCCGGTCCGCCGCCGTTATATCCCCACCACGTACGCCGCCTCTGAAACGACGACGCATAAAGCGTCTTCGGATTCACCGGGTCGATCGCGACGTCGTTGAACCCCGTATCGGGATCAATATATTTCGTATTTTTCCACGTCTTCCCGCCATCGACCGATTTATACAGGCCGCGGTCCGGATTAGGTCCGAACAAATGCCCGACCGCCGCCACATAGACGATTTTGGGATCGGTGGAGTCCACCACCACGCGCCCGATCGATTGCGTATTTTCCAGGCCGAGGTGGTTCCACGTTTTCCCCCCATCGGTAGTTCCCCACACGCCGTCGCCGATCGACGAGCTTTGCCGGTTATTTGGCTCGCCCGTCCCCACGTAAACAACATTCGGATCGGATGGCGCAATCGCGATCGAGCCGATCGATTCATCCGGCATGTTGTCGAACTGCGAATGCCAATAGAGTCCCCCGTCCGTCGACTTCCACACGCCGCCCGTCGCGAAGCCGATGTAGAGTAACATCGGGTCTTTTTCGGAGCCGGCGATATCGTCCAGACGGCCCATCATCACCGCCGGTCCGATAGACCGGAACTCGAATCCGCGCAGCATCGGATCGGCGGATTCGTTCGGTTTCGGCTCCGGCGGTCGTCCCTGCGCCCAAATCAAGCCAGCCAGGGCGAGGCCGGCTGCAGTGACGATCACAGATAGCGTCCAGCGGTTTTGGAAGGGGCGGAATCGCATCGCTTCTACTCTCTCCTGAAGCCCATTGGGCTAATTTGTAATGATATACGACGACCGCTAGTATATGAATTGTTACCCTTCCGGGCGGACATTTGAGCGGAGAAAAGGCAGCAGCCAGAGCGTCGAGAATAAGATTCCGACCGCGCCGATCCATAGCGTGTTCGTGATTCCAATCCTTCCGCCCAGAAATCCGCCCGCTACCGCTCCAATCGGGAGCATGCCCCGCGAGGCCAGCTGAATCGCCGCATTAACCCGCCCCAAAAGCTGCGGAGGCGCAACCCTCTGTTGCAGTGTGGTCTCGTTGACGTAATAAATGGTCCACGCGAAATCTCCGAAGAACTGGTGCAGGCAAACCAGTAGCAGCGCGAATCGCGGAAATACGGAGCCCAGTGGCGTCAAGAATTGAAGACTGCCGATCGTCAACGCACTGACGAAAAAACTTATCTTCATCGGAAAGCGCGCCGCAATGCGCGTAGAAAGCAATCCGCCCGCCAGGCTGCCCGCTCCGCCCAGCGCGATCGCGATGCCTAACTCCGCAGGTGTCAAATGGAGCACTCGAATCAGGTACAGAACGTAAAAGCTAAACAGCCCCAGGCCCATCGCCAGAAACGCCGTAATCGACCGGAAGAACAAAGCCCGCAGCAGAGGATGCTCGAGAATCGTCTTCATCCCGCCCAGCATTTCGTGCGTTAGACCCTCGTGAGCCTGGGCATGAGCGGGAGGCTCCGGCTTGCGGATCACGGCAACGGAAATCGCGGAAACCAGAAAGGACAAAGCGTCCAATAAAATCGCGAAAGGCGCGGTAATCAACTGCACCAGCACCCCGGTCAGCGACGGTCCCAAAATTTCCGCGGTCGAGCTCGATATACTCAGCAGCCGGTTGCCCTCGAACAACTCCGCTGCTTCAACCAGCGACGGCAAGTACGATTGATACGCGACATCGAACAACACCGTGAGCACGCCCGTGCCCGCAGCGATCCCAATCAGATGCGCGATAGACAACACGTGCAGCAGCGCAAGAACGGGGATACAACCCAGCAGCACGGCGCGCCCAAGATCGGCCGCGATCATCACCGGCCTGCGGCGAACCCGGTCGACCACTATGCCCGCCCACAAGCTGAACACCAGCACGGACGCGCCCCCCGTTGCGGCGAGAATTCCCATTTGCAGCGGAGTCGCTCCCAGCACGATCACCGCAGTCAGCGGCAGTCCTTCCCTGGTAATGCGGGACCCGATCGAAGAAATCGTTTCACCGACCCAAAGTTTTAAAAAATCGCGCTGGCGCCAGAGGGGAATCCATTCAGGATAAACTCTCTTCTTAAGCATGAAACGCCTCCTTCCTCTCCTGTTGAGTCTTTCCCTGGCAACCGCGCCTGCGCAAAACCGCCTCAATTTCCCCCTCGCCGCGCAGGATAGCGGACACATCGCGCTCGGTCTGGCCCTACGTAAACTGAGCGTCTCCGGCACCTTCCTGCAAACCGCCGCGCATCCCGACGACGAAACCAATGCGCTCTACGCCCTGTTCACCCACGGAATGGGCTTGCGCTCCATCGACGTCCAGACCACGCGCGGCGAAGGCGGTCAGAACGAAATCGGACCGGAACTGTTCGCAGATATCGGCGTCCTCCGCACCTCTGAGTTGCAGTCCGCCCACCGGCTCGATGGCGCGGAACAATATTTTACCCGCGCCATCGATTACGGCTATTCGTTCTCTCCGCAAGAGGTAATCGACAAGTGGGGCCGCAAGGAAATCGTCGGCGACTTCGTCCGCCTGATTCGCACCTTCCGTCCCGACGTGGTCCTCACCATGAACATGCAGGGCCGCGGAGGCGATCGCGCCCACGAAGCGACCACGATCCTTACGAAAGAAGCCTACAAAGCAGCCGCCGATCCCGCCATGTATCCGGAGCAGATCAAGGAAGGCCTTCGTCCCTGGCAGCCAAAGAAACTCTATATGACCGCAGGCTTCGGCGGGGGCCGCGGCGGACCGGAAGGACGCGGAGGCCGCGGCGCAGCTCCGCCTCCACCCCCAACCCCCGCCGTGAAGCTCGCCACCGTTAACACCGCGATGTTCGATTCGCTTCTAGGCCGCACCTACGCCGAAATCGGCTCCGACGCGCGCAGCAGCCACAAGTGTCAAGGCACCAACGGACTGCCCCCTTTACCCGGAGCCGCGAACGGCCGGGGAGGAGGCGGAGGCCGCGGCGGCGGCTACCAACTCGTCGAGACCACCATCCCCGGGGAAATGGAGAAGACCGAGACCTCGCTCTTCGACGGCGTCGATACCAGCATATCGGCGCTAAGCCTGTACGCGGGAAGCCATCCGCCCGCCGAGCTGACGAATGCTCTGACAGCGATCGCCGACGCGGCGACGCGAGCGCAGAAAGTGTTCGAAGCTGGCAACGACGCCGGCACGGCGGCTCCTGTCGAACAGGGACTGTCCGCAGTACGGGCCTTGCGCGCGCGCCTCGGTTCCCTGGGCCTCACGGACCAAGCCCGTTACGAAATCGACTTCCGCCTCAAAATCAAGGAGCGCGATTATGAGGACGCCGTCATCGCGGCGCATGGCCTGACCTTCGATGCCGTGGCCGACGACGGGCTCGTGATCGCCGGCCAGCCCTTGAAGCTGTCTCTGATCGCGCTAAACCGGGGCGTTTCGGAAGTGAATCTCACCGGCGTCACGATCGCGGGTTTCGGTGGTCCTAAGCGCGTCGGCAAGTGCAACGAAGGCGCGTTGAAAAAAGATGTGCCGTACAATTGCACCGAAGACGTCGAGATCGGAAAGGACGCGAAGCCAACCACGCCGTACTTCTCAGACCATTACTGGAAACATCCGGCGAACAACGCGATCGATATTTTCGACCCCTCCGTCGAGTTCGGGATTCCGTTCCAGCCCACGCCCTTCCGCGTCGCATTTCATGTCCACGCGGGCACGGTGGACGTCGCCAGGGAAATCCCCGTCCAATTCCGCTACGTGAAGGACATCTACACCGGCGACAAACGTATGGAGCTGAACGTCGTGCCCGACTTTTCCGTCAGGACCACGCCTCCTCTGGCCGTATTTCCCGCAGCCAACGCAGGCATGCGCGAGATTCATGTTTCCGTGACCAACAGCACCAAAGGGAAAGCGGACGTCAGTGTCGCACTCGAACTGCCGTCCGGCTGGAAGGCGACTCCCGCATCCGTGCCAGTCTCCTTTGACCATGAAGACGAATCGCTCTCCGCGCGCTTTCAAGTCACCGCTCCTCCGAAAGTCAATCCCGGCGAATACACCTTGCGCGCTATAGTGACCGGCCCTGCCGGGACAAAATACACCACCGGATACCAGGAGATCGAATACCCCCACGTCCAGCGCCGCCAAGTGATCAAACCGGCCGAGACCGCGCTCAAAGTCGTCGACGTGAAGATCATTCCCAATCTGACCGTCGGATACATCAACGGCGTCGGCGACCAGGTTCCGCAGGCGATCGAGCAGTTGGGCGCGAAGCTCTCCTTTATCGATCAGGACGAACTAGCGTGGGGCGATTTGTCGAAGTACGACGTAATCGTCACCGGCGTCCGCGCCTATGAGCGCCGCAGCGACCTCCGCGCCTACAACCACCGTCTGCTGGATTATGCGGAACGAGGCGGAACAGTAATCGTGCAATACAACAAAATGGAGTTCAACCGCGCCGACTACGGTCCTTTCCCCGCGAAAGTCAGTTCCAACCGCGTCTCCGACGAATTGGTTCCCGTCAAAGTCCTGGTCCCGAATCATTCCGTCTTCAGCTATCCCAATAAAATCGGAACATCCACCTGGGATGGATGGGTCCAGGAACGCGGCCTGTATTTCCTGGGCGAGAAAGATCCGAAATACGTCGACCTGGTGTCAATGGTCGACTCTTTCCCCGACAATCCCGGCGAAAAGCTCGGCTCTTTCGTTGAAGGAAAAATCGGCAAGGGCCGCTGGCTCTATTTAGGGCTAGGCCTATGGCGCCAACTCCCAGCCGGAACCGACGGAGCCTATCAATTACTGGCAAACTTGATCAGTTTAGGCAAAGCTCCCGACAAACACTAACGGATTAATTTTTTTATCTCCTTCTTCTTAGCGAGCTTAGCGCCTTTGCGTGAAATGTTTTTTGCGTTCGCCGTGTACTCTCATGCCAGGAAGGGTCCTCCACCGAGGCTCTTTCCGACAGCTTTTTTCCTGCGCAGGAAAAGTCGTATTACGGTGGTACTGATCTTCCGGAGCCCGTGGCACGGCTCGCGCGGCCAACTATATGTATGGTCTCGACGGAAGACTTTAGGATCGATCCTATAACGGAGTTTGGGGCTCCGGTTTTCAGAGGATTGTGCATCGAAGCATGATTTGGCATGTGAGAGACAGTCCGATCCACTAGCGGCCCGGTTTCGGCCGGGTCGCTCGCGATACTCCGTACAGTCGTAGTGTCTTTTCTCTCTCGGGACGCGCCACTTCCTAAGAGAATATAGCCTCCGTCGTTCCACATAGTTGCTGAGGGAAGCCGCGCCTGAGCGATGAAGATACTCATTGTGGACGATTCGAAGGCTGACCGCATGCTCTGCCGCATCCTGCTCGAAGAATCGCGCGGTACCGAACTCCTTGAATTTTTGGAGGTGGGCGATGGCACGCGTGGCCTGGAGGCCTGCCGGGAGTTCTCGCCGGACTGCGTTCTGATCGACTACCGGCTCCCCGACATGACCGGTCTCGAGTTCCTGGAACACATCCCGCAGGAGTCTCAAGACGACCGTTTTGCGATCGTGATGCTCACTGGTTTAGGCAGCGGCATGGTCGCCGCCGCCGCGCTCAAGGCAGGCGCCCATGAATACATCATGAAGGACCACCTCACAGCGGAGGCGCTGAGGCTCTCCGTCGAAAAGGCCACCACGCGGCGGGATCTCATTCGTTCTCTTAAAGGAGAGCGCGATCGCTTGGCAAGCCTCCTCGGCGAGAAGGAAATCCTGCTCAAGGAGGTCCATCACCGCGTTAAAAATAATCTGGCCGTGATCGCGAGCCTCCTGAACCTCCAGGCCAGCACCTGTGTGAACGCTCAAGTCGCCGGCGCGCTCCGCGCCAGCCAGCACCGTGTGGAATCCATGGCCCTGATTCATGAGCAGCTTTATGCCACCGCGGATCTGGCAGGTGTGGACTTGGGAAAGCATGTCACTATGCTCGCGACCAGCCTGTTTCACTCCTACGGCATCGACCCGGAGCGCGTCTCCTGGACCGTGGCGATGGAACCTGTGGAACTCGGCCTCGACCAGGCCATCCCCGCCGGCCTGATTCTCGGCGAGTTGATCTCGAATGTTCTGAAGCACGGCTTTCCGGAGGGCCGCAGAGGTTCGATCGCCATTACCGGCACACGCCGCAGCGGGCAAATCGAGTTGACGGTAAACGACAACGGCGTCGGTGTTTCGAACGAAGTGGACTTTGCGAAGCCGAAATCGCTGGGCATGCAAATCGTTAAAATCCTGGCACGTCAGTTGAAGGGAACATTCGAGGTGGCACACCGCAACCCCGCGACGTTCAAAATTTCATTTCCGGAGGCGAAAAATGGAGAGCAAATCGTACAAAGTGCTGGTAGTGGAGGATGAAGGGCTGATCGCCCTCGACATCTCCCATCGCCTTGAGGCGTTGGGCCATCAGGTCGTGGCGACCGTCGGCACCTCCGAGGAGGCGCTCGAAAAGGCCTCCGAAGCCGACATCGTCCTGATGGACATCCGCATCGATGGCCCGGTCGACGGTATCGAAACCGCCGCGCGCATCCGAGAACAGTATCACCTGCCGGTGATTTTCCTCACCGCGCACGGCGACCGCGCCACCATCGACCGCGCCAAACTCACCGGCCCCTTCGGTTATATCGTCAAACCGATCGCCCATGCGTCCCTCAACAGCTCGATCGAAATCGCCATCTACAAACACAAGATGGAACGAAAGCTCGAAGAGCGCGAGGCGCTGCTGCGCACCACTCTCAGCTCCGTCGCCGACGCAGTGGTGGTCACCGACGATCGCAGCCATGTCCTGATGTTGAACCAGGCGGCCGAGGATCTTTCCGGTTGGACCCAGAAAGAAGCCGAAGGCAAACCGGTCCTGCGCGTGCTCGGACTAATAGACTCCGAATCGGGAGAGCCCGCCGAAGATCCCGTGCCGCTGGCGATTCTGAAAGACGCGCCCATGGCCCTCGACCGCACCTGGCAGTTAGTCTCCCGCAGCGGCTTCCAGATGCGGATTGAAGGATCGGCCGCGCCCGTCAAAGCGTGCGGACTCGCTCTCGGAACCGTACTGACCTTTCGCGACGTCAGCGCGCGCCTGTGGGAAGAAAAACAGCTTCGCCAGGCCCAGAAAGTGGACGCCGCGGGAAGAATGGCGGCGCGCGTTTCAAACGAATACTCCAGTCTGCTCGCGAACATCCGGACCCAGTCCGAGAACTTGCTGCGGCAGTTCGGAGAATACTCGCCCGCCCGCCAGGCAATCGAGGAGATTCAAGAATCGGCCGCCGCCGCCGAAGCGCTCACCCGCCGGCTCACCCGGTTCGGCACCCGGCAGGCCACCGAACAGCCCGAATTTCTGAGCCTGAACGGCATGCTGCGCCGCATGTCGAAACTGATCGAGTCCGTGGCCGGCGCGCGGATCGAAGTGGCGATTCGTCCGTCGCCCGCAGCGGGCAAAGTCCGGGCTGACGCGGCGCAACTGGAGCAGGCCATCATGAACCTGGTACTCCACGCCTGCGCGCTGATGCCGGAGGGTGGCCACTTACTGATCGAAACCGGCTGTACGGACCTTCCGCGATTCGACTCGGTCGCCAGCTACGTGACTTTGAACATCGCCCACACCGGCCAGGAACCGGATCTTGAAAAAATGTTCGAGCCCTCCTCGATCGCCGAAGACGGGCTCGCGCTCGCCATGGTCCACGGCATCGTCACCGAGCATAGCGGTTACATTTCGGCCCAGCCGACCGCCCGCGGTTGCCGTTTCGAAGTGCTCCTGCCGCGCGCGGCCGAGGCGTTGCTCCCCGCGGCGAGCCCGCAACCAGGCGGCATTCCCTCCGTATTGCTGGTCGATTACCGGGAAAGAGTCCGCTCGCAACTCCACAATTTCTTCGAGGCCGCCGGGTACAACCTGCTCGAAGCCGTCGACGATCATGAAGCCCTGGCGTTGGGCGAGGTGCATGACGGCTCGCTGGATCTTCTTGTCGCCGAGGCCGACGACGCAGACCGCATCGGCACGGCTTTGCGGCCGCACCATCCGGACCTCCAGGTCCTGCGCATCGTCGACTCTCTCGAAAGGACGTCCAACGAAATCCGGCGTCCGTTCACCCAGTCCGCGCTGCTTGAAAAAGCGGCCCAGTTGCTCGAAAAACGTGCCGTCGCCGAAGCCGCTACTTCTTCTTAGGCTTGGCGATCGCGCCCGGTTCCGGCACCGTGAACAAATTGTCCGCCAGGTCCTTATTGATCTTGACCGTCTCCGAAAAAATCTCGTACGACTTATAACCGTTGCGCTCCCGCCGGATCTGATGCGGCCATTGCACTCCGCCCGCATCCAGATATCTTGTAAACAGCGTCACCTCGTCATCCTGCTCCTTGGTCTCCTCGTTTTTCCGCTTATAAACCTGCCGCACCGGAAGCTTGGTCGACTGATGAAAATGCACATGAATCACCCGATTTGCCGCGTCGGTGATGTCCACAATATCCACCGGCAAATTGTCGATGACGTCGGAGTTCTGGAATTCGAAAATCATCCCCGGCTCCTGCAAGCGCATGCGAAAAATATACAGCACGTTGCGCAGCGTCCATTCCCGATACCGGTCGAACCGATTCTGCTCCATCTCCTTTGACCCGCGCCAACTGATATCCCATCCCTTGTCTTCCAGGAAAAGCACCGACGTATCTTCCGTCTTGCCGAAAACATCCTTCTCAACCTGCCCCAACTCCGCTCCCGATTTAGACCCCGGGACAGTCTTATACTTGGTATAAATCTTGGCGATCGAAAGACCGGAAATCTGGTCGTGATAATAGGAATAAGCGCGCCCGTTTTCCGTGCGGTCCGCCATCGTCAGGTAAGTATTTCCGCCGAGCGCCGCCAGCGCATCGTCGACAATTTTCTTCCCTTTGATCTCCGCCTTGGTTTGCACGCTCTGCGCCACAGCGCACGCGCCTGTCGATAAGAGGAAACTCCGCCGCGTCATTTCTTTGCCGGTTCCGGTTTTTTGTTCAAGTCCTCCGGCTTAATCCCGGTATTGATCTTGATCTCCGAAATCGTCACTTCTCCCACTTTTTGCTCGTTCTGCTCCATTAAGACCTTGAAAGGCAGCTTGATGCCATCCACCTCGCGCCAATCCGAAAAGGTCTCCTTCACTTCAGACGGAGGCCCGCCCATCCCCGTTTCCTTGTACACCTGACGCACGGGCAATCCGGTTGCCTCGTCGAACTCCACCCGCACGCTCTGCCCGTCGGCGCCAGAAATCTCCACCGATTTCGGACCCGCCGCCGTCACGGTGCGCGACGCATCGCGGTCGGATAACATCAGCGAAACTAATTCGCGAAAAATCTCCCCCTGCGCCTGTCTCAGCACCGACGCATTCATCGGCGCAAAGGTCGGAAACGACAGCCATCCCGTCTTTCCGTCTGAATACGCAACGACGGTGCCCATGGGCGGCGGCAGGGCTTGATCCTGGCGGAAGTAGCTCGGCGCCACCCACCGGATCTGCTGCTTCATCTTCATCCCCCCCGCCGCCGGAGACATGGTCATCTCCGCCGATTCCGTCACATCCTTCACGCCCGCAAGCTTCTCCGCCCCACCCATCGCCTGCTGCGCGCGTTTCAGTAATGCCCGCCCCCGCTCCGCCGCCGCCGGATCCGTTTTCGCCGTGGGCTTGTCGGATTTGGGTTCAGGAATGGTCAGATCCAGCACGTTCACCTTGCCGAGCGCCGAAAGTGGCTTTCCGAACTCCTTCGGATTTCCCACCGCGACGATCGCCAGATTCTCCGGCAAGAACCGCTCCTTCGCCACGCGCAGCACATCCGCGCGGGTCACGGACGAGATGGCTTTTTGATACTGAAATATAAAGTCTTTCGGATAACCGTAGTATTCATACCGCATCGCGCGATTCAGGGTTTTCGCCGGACTGTCGAAATTAAAAACGAAACTGTTCAACACCCCTTGCTTCGCTTCGTCCAGTTCCCTCTCCGTCACTTCCGAAGTCCGCATCTTATCCAACTCGACTCGCGTGGCCTCCAGCGTCTCCGTGGTCGATTGCGATTTCGTGCTGCCTTCGATCCGGAACGTCCCCGGATGATCCCAGTTCGCCGACCAGGACGCGCTGATGTCGTAGGCGTACCCCAGCTTGGTGCGGATCTGCGACAACAGCCTGCTGGTGAACCCCTGGCCCAGAATATTCGCGGCCACTTGCAGCGCCGCGTAATCCTTATCGCGCAGCGTTCCGCCCAGTTCGCCAATCGCGAAAAAAGTCTGCGTAACGTCCGACTTTTCGGCCAGATAAATTCCCGGCGCCGGCTTCGCCGTCACTTCCGGAAATTTCGGAACGGCGGGCTGTTCGACGTTCCAGCCGGCGAAGGTTTTTTCCAGCTTGTCCTTCATCTCGTCAATTTTGAAATCGCCATAAACCGCCAGCATGATGTTCTTCGGAAAGTAATAGCGCTGATAAAACTTCACCAGGTCGTCGCGATGAATATGATCCAGATCCTCATACTCCACCTGCCATCCGTAAGGCGTCGCCGGACCGTAAATGATCCTCATCAATTCGCGATCCGGAATCCCGCTCGCATCGTCGTTGCGGCGCGCGATCGCGCTGCGCGACTGCGAGATCGCCAAGTCGAGCTTGTCCTGCCGAAACTCCGGCTCCGTCATCACATCCTTAAAGACTTGCAATACCGTGTCGCCATTCTCTTTGAGTGCTGAAAAACTCATGCTGGCGCTGGTTTCGTCCATGCCCGCCTCGACCGACGCCGCGATGTTCTCCAGCTCTTCATCGATCTGGTCGCCCGTTTTGGTCTTCGTTCCGCCCGATCGCAACACCTCCGCCATCAGCTCGGACAATCCCTTTTTTTCCGGCGGGTCGAACAAATTTCCGGTATGAATCAGCGCCAGGCCGTGAATCAAGGGCAGCTCATGATCTTCGAGCAGGAACACGCGCATGCCGTTCGATAGAGTCACCGTCGCCGGCACCGGAATCTTCACCTGCGGCAGCGGCGGATATTTCAAGTCCTTATAAGAAGGAGCCACCTGCGCAAAACCCAGGCCGGCGATGCACACCGCAAGCAATATGCCCTTCACTTCGCACCGCCTTCCGCCGGAGCCTGCGTATAGGCCACCGTGCGCGTGTTCTCGATCAGATAAGTTTTCGCCACGCGCTGCACATCGTCCGCGGTCACTTTGTCGTACTCCTGAAGCTGCGTAAACAGCTTTTTCCAATCTCCGAAATTCACGGAGTAGCTGCACAACTCCGAAGCCAACCCCGAATTGCTATCGAGCTTCCGGATCAGAGCCGCCCGCAGCTTGATCCTCACCCGTGCGATGGTCGCGTCGTCAACTTTATCCTTTTTGACCTTCTCGATAATCGCGTAGAGAGCCTTTTCGTTCTCCTCCAGCGAATGGCCCGAAGACGGAATTACGTAAAACAAAAACAACGACGGATACTTGCCCGAAGGAAATGTATCCTGGCTGGCCGCGGCCAGGGCGATCTTTTTGTCCCGCACCAGGTCCTTATAGATCAGCCCCGTGCGTCCGCCCGAAAGAATGTCGCTCAGCACATCGAGCGCCGCGTCGTCCGGGCTGTACTGCGAAGGCCGCTTATAAGCAATCGCAATAAACGGCTGCGCCGGAGTCTCCACCGCGACGCGTTTCGGTCCCTCCTGCGGAGGCTCAACCGTGCGCACCATCGGAGGCAGAGGAGCCTTCGGCAGACGTCCGAAATATTTCTCGGCCAGCTTCCTCGCCTCGGCCGGATTTACATCGCCCGCGATTCCGATGGTGATGTTCCCCGGCGTGTAATATTTCTTATAAAACAGGGAGGCCTCGTTGGCGCGAAAATTATCAATGTCGCTGCCCCATCCGCCCGGCATGACTCGATAAGGATGAGCCTCGATGGAGGTCGCGAGCAATGCCTCCACCAGCTTCCCTTGCGGACTCGATTCGACGCGCATGCGCCGCTCTTCGCGAACCACGTCGCGCTCTTTATAAAATTCGCGAAACACCGGATGCAGGAAACGCTCCGATTCGAGATAGAACCACAGCTCGATGCGATTCTCCGGAAAGCTGTAAAAATAGTTGGTCGAATCCTCGGCCGTGCTGGCGTTCATGCCGACGCCTCCGTTCGATTCGACGATGCGATCGTACTCATTCTCCTCGACGAAACTGTCGGCGGTAGCGATCGCGTCCTTCACCTGCTTCTGCAGCTCTTCGATTTTCTTCGGATCGGATCGAAAGCCCTTATTTTTCTCCTGATCGAGCTTGTCGTAGACGACTTCGATCTGCTCCAGCGCCGCTTTTTCCTTGGGCCAGTTTTTAGAACCGATGGTCGGCGTGCCTTTAAACGCCATGTGTTCGAACATGTGCGCAATGCCCGATTCACCGCTGGGATCGTCCACCGATCCGACGTTTACGTAGGTGTGGAACGAGACCACCGGCGCCTCATGCCGCTCAATAATCAGGAATCGCATCCCGTTAGGGAGCGTAAATTCAGTAACTTTTTTCTCAAATTCCTGCAACGATTGGGCACAAAGCAACCCGGGCAGGAGAGCAAGGAGACAAACCCTCATATCTTAAGGGTAACCCGGAAGTCGAAGAATGAATTAGCCGCCGATAAACGCCGATGAACGCCGATTCCGGACGGCCAAAGTGGCTCGGTTTTATCGGCGTTTATCCGCGTTCATCGGCGGCTAAAATGTGTTTTTCGTCTAAGGCAGCGCCTTCAACTGCTCAACCGACAGCCACGGGTGCTTATCGCTGGGAGCGCCCTCGCCAGGGCATCCTTCAAATTCGGAATCGCTGACCGCCTCCATTTCGAAGCGATAATTGCCGAGGTCGCGAACCAGAAGATGAACCCCAATGGGTTCTTTGAGCCTGTTTTCTCCGATGAGATCGATGTCAAACCCAATCGACCATCGATCCGGCTTGGCAGCGCAGAGCACGACATTGGTATACTCGCCCAGCACGAGATCAGCATGCAATTTCGCGTGCCACTTCTGCGTGTTGGGCGCCGATCGCGATTGCATCTCGCTCCACGGCCGGGTCAACCACTCCTCCGCGAAATCATGCGGCTGAAGCGCGACCGGATCTATCCGCTTCACTCCATCCACGAAATTATAACGATGAATCTGCGTACGATTGTGGACTCCCGAGTCGACGCTGCTGTCCAGCAGTTCGATGATCAACTCATCCGGCTTCAAGGCGAACACTAATCCGTCATCGTCATTCCCCATCCAGAAACCATGCTCGCCCGACAACAAGGAAACTGGAGGCGTGGCCGAGTCACTTGCCATTCGGAAAACCGAATACGTCGCTCCCATCCAAGTAGATTCGCACTGCACCGATGCGCGTTGGATCAGCAGCAATCGCCGGCCGTGGCCGTCTGCGTCCGATAGTTCGAACCTCGCCCAGCCGTACCCGAAGTCGCTTGCCGTGTGATCGCTGATCACGCGCGCCCAGCCATTCGCGTCAAACTGGTATCCATACACGGCCTGGTCCTCTCCGCAACGCACGCCCACGCCTGGGGTGACCAGAAGAACGTCCGGCAACTCAGGCTTCCAGCTCAGTGCGACGCTGACGGAATCAAAACCGGGATCTTCGAAATCGAGCGGCATTTCCGGCGTGTCTGGCGCAACCTGCGGCTCTTTTCCGCAATTCCCGCAGCGGCAAGTTGGCTGTGTATCGCGGCTTCCCAATCTGAAGACTTGATCGCAGCCGCGCTCCGGCCCATCGGCAATTGCAACTCGATCCAACTCAGCAGAGCCGTGTGAACCCGCGCAATCCGAGCCGCGCTGAGACCTTGTTCCGCCTCCGGCCAGACTCCGGTTTTTTCCTTTTCTGCTTGCGCCTTGCGCTCGGCGCTGATTTCCTGGTCTCGCGCGGTCTTCAATTCTTGCTTCAACCGCGCCAGCGCAGCATCCTGGCCGAACACCGTGCCCGCCGCGAGAAGGAACGCGATTGCCCTGCGCATATTAATACGCCGGAGAATCGCTGGCTGGAAACGACTCCGCCGAAGCCTCGTCGACGATGTCCCACTCGTCCTGCTCTTCGCGACGCTCTTTACGCGGCGCACAGAGCAGCGCGATGACGACGCCGACACTTGCTCCAACGAGAAGAAGCGTGACTGCCTTCATGGAACCTACTTAATATCCAGGATATCTTTTTCCTTGGCCTTCGCCGCCTGATCCATCTTCGCGATATGTGCGTCGGTGGTTTTCTGAATATCGTCCAGAGCCCGGCGTTCTTCGTCTTCGCTGATCAGCTTGTCTTTTAGCAATTTTTTGAGATGCTCATTCGCATCCCGGCGAATCGTTCGCGCGGCGACCCGATGCTCTTCGGTGACGCCGTGTAGTTTTTTGACGATCTCTTTCCTGCGCTCTTCTGTCAGAGGCGGAATCGGCACGCGGATAATTTTCCCGTCGTTCGAAGGGTTCAGACCCATGTCGGCCTGGCGAATGGCTTTTTCGATCGTGCCGATCTGGGAGACATCCCACGGCTGAATGGTGATCAGCGAAGGCTCCGGCACATGCAGGTTGGCGACTTGGTTCAGAGGGGTCGGCGTGCCGTAATAATCCACTCGCAGATTGTCGAAAATCGCCACCGAGGCGCGGCCCGTGCGGATCGCAGCCATTTCGTGCTGCAAGCCCGAAATCACTTTATCCATGCGCCCTTTGGCATGGGCCTCCACGTCTTTCACACTCTGAAACGCGTTGTTGGTCGCTGGTGCTGATTGTTCTGGCTTCATAGGCTTTTCTTAGTGGATGAGCGTGCCGATCGGCTCGCCCATCGCCATTCGCATTATATTGCCATGGACGTTCAAATTGAAAACCACGATGGCGAGCTTGTTGTCGCGGCACATCGCCACGGCCGACGCGTCCATCACCCGCAGGTTTTTCGCGAGCACATCGGAGTAGCTGATTTCCGAGAACCGCACCGCGTCCGGACTCTTCAGCGGATCCTTATCGTACACGCCGTCGACGCGCGTGGCTTTCGCGACTACTTCGGCGTGAATTTCGAGTCCGCGCAGCGTCGCCGCCGTGTCGGTGGAAAAGTAAGGATTGGAGGTGCCTGCAGCGAAAATCACGATGCGGCCTTTTTCGAGATGCCTTATCGCGCGGCGCCTTATATAAGGTTCCGCGACCTCATGCATTTCGATCGCGGTCATCACCCGCGTTGGGACGCCCTGTTTTTCGAGTGCATCCTGCAACGCCAGCGCATTGATCACCGTGGCCAGCATGCCCATATGATCGGCCGCCACGCGATCCATGTTCTGCGCCGCCGCCGCTACGCCGCGGAAGAAATTTCCGCCGCCGACGACCAAGCCGACCTGGACGCCGGTGCGCACAACCTCCGCCACTTCCGCAGCCAGAGCGGCAACACGAGACGCATCCACGCCGAAGGATCCTTCGCCCGCCAGCACCTCGCCGCTTATTTTGAGGAGAATGCGTCCGTATTTCGCCACGGTTGTTTATTCCGCTGCTGAAGTTTCGGACTGGGCCGCGTCGCCGACCTTGAACCGCGCAAACCGCGAAACCGAAATATTTTCGCCCAGCTTCGCGATCTTCGACTTGATCACTTCCGCGATCGTCGTCGAGTTGTCCTTGATGAAAGGCTGCTCATACAGGCAGACCTCTTCAAAGTACTTGTTCATGCGCCCTTCAACGATTTTGTCCGCCATCTTCTCGGGTTTCCCCTCGTTGATCGCGCGGGCGCGCTGAATCTCGCGCTCTTTGGCGAGCGCCGCTTCGGTCACCTCTTCACGCCGGACAAACTGCGGATCGGCCGCGGCTACCTGCATCGCCAGATCTTTCACCAGCTCCTGAAAATCGTCGGTGCGCGCCACGAAATCCGACTCGCAATTCACTTCGATCAACACGCCCAACTGCGCGCCCGGGTGAATGTAGCTGCCGATCACGCCTTGCTTGGTCGTTCGCGACGACTTCTTACCGGCCGACGCGATTCCCTGCTTGCGCAGCACGACCTCTGCTTCGGCGAGTTCGCCCTTCGCCTCGACTAGCGCCTTCTTGCACTCCATCATCCCCGCCCCGGTTCGCTCCCGGAGCTGCTTTACTAGCTGTGCACTGATTTCCATAAATGTCCCTTTTGAACACACAGACTAGAGTCTGTGCCACCGGTCATTGGATTGGTGGCACAGGCTTCAGCCTATGAAAGATGTCGCCAAAAAACCTACTGATTCCGGGTCGCCAGCTCTTCCGCGGCTTCCGCTACCGGGCCTTTGCGGGAGATCGAGTTCGACGGCAGATCTTCATCCGCCACCAGGCTCTCCGACATGAGTTGCTCGGCGTACTTCGGATCGATGTACTGCGCATACTCCGGATTTTCGTCGAGCGGCACATCGTCGCCCACGGCAGGCTTCTCGGTCGCGGCGAAATCGTGCTCGCTGGCGAGCTGCCTTCCTTCGATGCACGCATCCGAAATTTTGGTGGTAAACAGCCGGATCGCCCGCAGCGCATCGTCATTGCCGGGAATCACATAATCCACTTTGTCCGGATCGCAATTGGTATCCACCACGGCCACCACCGGAATCCCCAGCTTCCGCGCTTCCTCCACCGCGATCGCTTCCTTGTTCGAATCGACCACGAAGAGCAAATCCGGAAGCCCGTTCATGTCCTTGATGCCGGCCAGGTTCTGGCTCAGGTGCTTGCGCTCCCTTTCCAGGCGCACAATTTCCTTTTTCTGACGCCCTTCCCAGTCGTTGGCCGTCGCCATCGCCTCCAGTTCCTTCAATTTCTTGATGGATTTCTGAACCGTGGCCATGTTGGTGAGCAGGCCGCCCAGCCAGCGCTGATTCACGTAGTACATGTTGCAGCGCGTCGCCTCTTCGGCGATGGCTTCCTGCGCCTGGCGCTTGGTGCCCACGAACAACACCGTTTTGCCCGACGAAGCCATCTCCTGCACGTACCGCATCGCGTCCTTGAACAGCTTCAGAGTCTTCTGGAGATCGATGATATAGATCCCGTTACGTTCCCCGAAGATGTATTCTTTCATCTTGGGATTCCAGCGCTTGGTCTGGTGCCCGAAGTGAACGCCTGCTTCGAGCAATTCTTTCATGCTAATCGACGGCAAAAATGCCTCCTGATGTAGTGAACCCGTGCTGCGGCCCTAAGCGGAATTTGCAGCTTGGGAGGTTAGTTAACGCAGGGCGCATTTTCGACATGCGCCCTAAAAACAAACAGGCGAACCAGACCAGCGAGTCTCTCAAAGGTACTCGCGGCGAAGGCCGCGCCAAAGACGGCGGAGCCGTTAGCGCTTCGAGAACTGGAAGCGTTTGCGAGCGCCCTTTTGACCGTACTTCTTGCGCTCGTGCTGGCGCGCGTCGCGCGTCAACATGCCCAATTCCTTCAGTTTCGCGCGCAGCTCGACGTTAAATTCCAGGAGTGCCCGCGCGATTCCCAGTTTCGCCGCGCCGGCTTGACCCGTTGGTCCGCCGCCCGCGGTGGTGATTAAAATATCGAATTTATCGGCCGTTTCCGTCGCCAGCAGCGGCTGCCGGACCACGGCGCGCGACGCCTCGCTCGGGAAATAGTTCTCGAAGGTGCGCCCGTTTACAGTAATGGTGCCCTTGCCCGACCGCAGAAACACTCTCGCCACCGCTCGCTTGCGGCGGCCCGTCCCTAGATGTTGTACCAACGCCATTCTTATATTTCTTCCTTAACCGATCGTCATTTCGACGGGCTTCTGCGCCTGATGAGGGTGCTTCGGACCTGCGTAAACCTGGAGCTTCCGGTACATTTGCTTCCCCATCTTGGTCTTCGGGAGCATACCTTGGATCGCCTCTTCAATCATCCGCGTGGGACGGGTCTCGCGCACCTTGCGGGCCTTCGTCTCCGTAAGTCCACCCGGATAACCGGAGTGACGGCGATAAAGCTTCTGTTCTTCCTTGCGGCCCGTCAAGCGGACCTTCTCGGCATTGACCACGACCACGTGATCGCCGGTATCGATAAACGGAGTATAGCTGGGCTTATGTTTGCCCATCAGCAGCAGGGCAGCCTTGCTGGCGACCCGCCCCAACACAGCTTCCTCGGCATCAATCAAGTGCCAGTGGCGCTCGATCCCGGGGGCTGATGGAATTGCGGTTTTCATTTAGACAGACCTTTTCCGTGCGAGTTCTTAGACCTTATAAGAGTACCGGATGCCGCGGGAAGCTGTCAAATGGCGGGTCGGGCATTTTTGTGCGGCTCTAATTACGACCCCAAATACTACTTCGTTGTTGAATCAGGCTTAACCGCGAATTTCGCAACCTCTGGTGGGATGTAAGGATCTGTGCCGAAAACCTGATCATGAACCCAACCTAGGTACGCTACAACCTGCCTGCCGTTATCGTCTGGTATTGTCGGGTCGTCGGGATTGGGGCGCGTGGGCATAACGTTAGGCGGTATGAAAATGTTGCCGTTATTGGACTGATGCAAAATAACATTGACCATCATGTAGTAGGCAGCAATCTTAGCGTAGGGCCAGGGCACCGCCATGGCCGTATGCTGCTCGATGACCGATTTGGCAAGGTCGACTTGCCCAAATAATAGCTTCAGATCCCAAAGCGTTGACTCGAATTGCACATTGTTCGAGTAGAGAGATGTGAAATCTTCGTCTCGCTTGAAGTCGAGTGGCTTATCTTCTGGCATGATGTCCCTTCCCTTGAGGCTGCGCTTCGTGTCGCGCAGACCATTTCCTCTTTGGTTTAGATGTGTCTTCGTTAAGCAAAATCGCCGCGTTCGCGGTTTGATTTGCTGCAGATGTGCGCCAACCTTGTATCAAGGTCAGATTACGATTCGTTACAGCCGCCCTTTGTTCTCCAGAACTGGCCCACTTGCCGAGCGGCACCTGCTGTTCGGGGGATCGCGTCAATCCAGCAAGTGAAACGGGCTGTAACTTAGCTACGAGATCATCCTTAGGCTCCGATATTTCCTCCCGGAATGCAGGATCATCCTCAAATTTGCAAGGAGCGAGTCGCTCTTTGGTGAACGCCCTGACGTCGGTTGGTAAAGATCCGAACTCCTCAAAACTAATTTTCAGTCGAACTCCAAACGCCCGTGCAAATTTTCTCAGCGTCTCGACTTTACAACTCGAAAAACCAGAGTTTAGCCATCGCGATATGCCGGATTGTTGAGTTCCCACAAGGTCCGCCAATTGATCTTGTGTAAGCTTTCGAGCCTCCCGCAGTTCTTTAATCTGACCAATAACAAACGCATTGGTAACAGAGTCCGCATAAGCGTAACGCGCCTCCTCACTGCTGAACTCAACTTTCAATCTTTCGATGACTTTATCCACGACGCCTCCTGCTCGGATTCTCTAAAAGCACTTCCAAATTCTCTTCGGCTTCTCCAACGGCACCGAATGGCCTAACTCTCTTCTTGGTTTTATCCCACCTCGCCGCCGCCAAGAATGTAATCTCCGTCTGCTCATCAAAGGGTCCGCGGCAAAAAATCGGGCACGGCAATATCCCTCCGCGTCGCCCACTCAAGAGAGCAAGAAAACCGCCTCCCAAGTCAATTGTGCAGGCTTGAATCGACGTCAATCCGCCACTCTCGTAGATATCCAGAAGCGCTTGAAGTGCGGCCCATTCAACCTCTGCTATCTGCTCATCGGAGAACCACTTACGGATGACGTTCGCGCCATCTTTAGTAAAGAAGTAGACGCTGTACTCAGCCTTCTTGAAGGATATCACGTTCACGTTATGTTTTCCACTTCGATTTATAATAACGTACAAGCTATGCTATCTATGTAGTTGTAAATAAACATAAAGCTGGTTTCTCGGCAAACTGTCTTCGCGAATGCGATAAAAATCGAATTAGGCCAACGGCGAAGGCCCGCCATCAGTACCAATCCCAGAGGTTGACGATTCGGCGCATAGGCGTAATCACCGGGTCTTCCGGATCGGCGAGCGCCTCAGCCCGTTGGACCGCTCGGGCCTTTTGGTGCCACATCTGTTTCCACCATTTCTGCGGCCCACGGTGCCAACTCTTGATTGACCAGCGCGGGAATCGGCTGCCCCGCCGAACGATTCCTCTACGCGTCAAGAAGGCGCCTTGCGCATGTCGTCTCTGATGCGACCCTTTGGAGATAAACGGCCAGCGCTCCTCAGAATCCTCAGGACGAAGATTGTAATAGTTGTGTTTTGATCGACTCATACCTAATGCGGCATGGTCGACACCTCCAGCGCCTCGTTGATAGCCGCGATGGGCTCATCGTCTTTTTCGTTGGATACGGGACGCCCCGGCAAGCTTTCAATCGCGAACTCCTGCTCGCGCGAAAGGCCTTTCATACCGCGCGTCATAGAAACCCACTATCGCAAAGCTAATGCATCAGCTTATCGAGAGACCACTCTTTCCCAGCTCCGTGGAACCGGAACACCACAGGAGCACCCGGGTCGAATTTCCCTTTCCGCACTCCCATCAATGGCAGAGGCGTTGTGAAGCACTCATGCGTGATCGTGATTCCCAGCTTTACGTCGGCCAATTTGTAGCCCGCGCCGGCATCGCGAATCTTCGATACTTCGTTGACGGAGACCGGGAATGTTCCCGATACCTGAATGTAGGGCACGTGTATTTCGGGATCGTTCAGGCGGACATCGTCTGAAAATTTCAAGTCCCGCCCCTTCTGTTCGAGACGCGCCACGTTGCCGTTCGGTATGTCCCACAACTCGTTTCTCGCGCCGCACTCCACCTGGGGATCGCTCAACACAACCTGTTCATTGGAGAGATTTTGAGGCGTCCCTTCGAGCTGCCCTTTGACGGCGCCTTCGTCGAAATCGGGGGTGCCGCAGCCGGAGAGGCACAGGGTAACAACCGCAATCGAAGCAAGCAGGAGTCGGGACATCATTCGCAGATTACGCGGCTCCGCAGTGTTAAGTCAAGCAAGATCAGTTCCCCCAGCCCGTGGTTTTGATCGACACCTCCGTAGCATGCGGATCGTACTTCTTCATCTGCTCCCGGATCTTGTCGGCCGCGCCCAGCACGACGAACGTCAGGTCACCGGTTTTGTAGTATTTCCTGATCGCCGCATTCGCCTGGTCCAGCGTGATGTTATCGATGCGCGCGAAATAGCCGTCCACTTCGTCGCGGCCCAAGCCGTACAGTTCAATCTCTCCGATCAGGGCTGCGAGCTGGTCCATCGTTTCGAGGCGCCTGGTGGGATACGTGCCCTTCACATAAGCCTTTGCCGAAGCGAGTTGCTGGGCGCTGATGCCTTTTTCATTCAGACGGCGCAATACGTCGAGCGCCAGGTCGATTGCTTGCGTGGTCGTATCGGTTTTGGTATAGGTGCTGATCAGGATCGCGCCTGGGAGCCGGTTTTGTTCCAGTTGCGAGGCGGCTCCGTAGGTCAATCCCGAGTTCACGCGCAGCTCGTCGTTCAGCATCGAAGTGAAGCGGCCTCCGAAGAGCGTATTGATAATTTCAAGCGTGGTCCGGTCGGGATTTTTCATGTCGATCCCCGGCTGCGCAATCTGGAAATAAGTTTGCGTCGCGTCCGGCTTGTCGATCAAGAGCAGTTGCCCTTTTCGGGCGAGCGGAGGAACCGCCTTCCAAGTGTACGCTTCCACCGTAGGCGCTCCGCCGAACGCTTGCGCGAGCTTCGCCTTCGCGATGGACGGATCGAAATCTCCGGTCACGACGATCAGCATATTCTTGCCGCAATAATGTTTGGCGTGATACTCGCGGATGTCAATACTTGCAATCCGCGAATAGGAGCGCTCGTCCGGAGGGTTCCCATAAGGATGCGCGCGGCCGAAAAAAGACGCCCGGAAATATGAGCCGATCGAGCCTTGCGCATTGTCCTTTATCGCCTTCGCTCCGTCGATCCGCCGCGCCAGTTCTTTGTGCACTTCACTTTCGGTGAACGCCGGATGCAGAACCGCGTCTGAGAGCAAATCGAGACCCTTATCGAAATCCTTGCTCAAAAACTCCGAAGAAATCGCCGTTGCCGATCCCAGGGGCCCGTCGAACGCCGCTTGAAAGGTACCGCCTAGAAAATCCAACTCCTCCGCGAACTGCTCCGCGGAGCGGCTCTTCGTGCCGCGCCGCAACAGACCGGCCGTGACGTTCGCAAGACCGGCCTTATCCGCCGGGTCCGATTCGACGCCGCCTTTGATCAGCACCCGGAAGTGCACCAGGGGCACGCCTGACCGGGGCATCATCGCGATCACCGCTCCATTGGGCAAAGTCTCCTTGGTATAAGGCGGCAGCTTCGCCTGCCCAAACAAGCAGCCAGCGGCGAGAAGGACCAGAAGTGTCTTCATTTGCTTTTCCCTTCGGGAATGAGCGTCGCCACGGTGCGATTCTTTTCGGTCAAGTATTTTTTAGCCACGCGCTGGACGTCGGCCGCCGTGACCGCTTCGTAATCCTTATCGATGGTGAACGCTTTCATATAATCTCCGCGCATCACTTCAAAAGTTCCTAGCAGGTTCGCGCGCCCGGCGATGGTTTTCATTTCGCTGTAGTGCTCAGTGAGCAACTGATTCTTGGCTTTCTGCAACTCGCGCGCTGGAATTTCGGCGTTTTGCAAACGCTCCAGCTCTTCATACAGCACCCTTTCGGTTTTCGCCGGATCGACTCCGTTGCGCGGTTGAATGGTGAAGATCAGCAGCGTTGGATCGAGCGAATCCTGCGCGCCTCCATTCACCGAAAGCGCCAGCGGCTCTTCATCCACCATCCTTTTATAAAGGCGGGAGCTCTGGCCCCGCGACAGGACCGTGGTCAGCACATCGAGAACGATGGAATCCGGATTCCGGGCTTCGGGCACATGATACGCCACCATCTGAATCGGCAACTGCGCGGCTTTCTTCACGGTCAAGCGCCGCTCGCCCAGTTGTTCCGGCTCCTTGGTGCGCACCGGTGGTGGAGGGTCGTGGCTGGGAATCGGCTCGATATATTTTTTCGCCAGGTCCATCACCCGCGCCATGGTGACATCGCCGACCACCACCATGGTGCAGTTGTTGGGCGCATAGCCGATCGCGAAATAATCTTTCAGATCCTGCTGCGTCCACGCTTCGATATCGGACGGCCATCCGAGCACCGGCCAATGATACGGATGCGCCGTATACGCGGCGGCCTGCAATTGCTCGTATAAAATTCCACGGTTGTTGTTATCGACCGAACTGCGGCGTTCTGAATACACCACGCCGCGCTCGGACGCCACCATTTTCGGCTCCAGCGCCAGATCGCGGATGCGGTCGGCCTCCATATCGAACATCAGTTGGAGGGCGCTTGAAGGAAACCAGTCGGTATACACGGTTTCGTCGCGCGTGGTGTAGGCGTTGTTGTTGCCACCGGCTTTTTCCATCTCGTTATCAAATTGCTTCGGTCCATATTTTTTGGCGCCGTTGAACATCATGTGTTCGAAAAAGTGGGAAATGCCGGTAATACCCGGGCGTTCGTTGCGGGAGCCGATTTTATAAAAGAAGTAGAGCGCAACATTGGGGATATTGTGGTCCTCCTGAACGATGACCTTCATGCCGTTCGCAAGCGTCGCGGTCTGGACGTTTTGTGCGGGCAGGAGCGCGGCGAATAAAACAAAAGCGGTAAAGCATCGCATGGGGTTAAAGTATCATAAGGTGACAAATATGCGTCGTTTGGCAGCTTTATTCGCGCTTATTTCGACCGCCGTGCTCGCACAGGATGCGCGGGAGGTCTTGAACCAGGGAATCGCGGCGTTCAAGAACGCCCACTACCAGCAGGCGGTTGAATTGTTCCAGCAGGCGGCGTCGCTCGACCCGAATGCCGTGAATCCGCACCTGTACCTGGGAACCTCGTACATGAGCATGTGGATTCCGGGAGCCACTACGCCTGAGAATGCCGTGCTCGCGCGGTCGGCTGAAACGGAGTTCCGGCGCGTGCTCGAATTGGACGCCAACAACACAGTTGCCCTCGACTCGATGGCGAGTCTTGCGTATAACTCAGCTTCGGGACTGCAGGGCGAGGAGAAGTTGCACAAGCTGGACGAGGCGATGGACTGGTATAAGCGCGTCTCCGCCGTCAGTCCGTCCGATAAAGTAGCTTATTATTCGATGGGCGTGATTGCTTGGGCGAAATGGTATCCGGCGTTGATGACGGCGCGGACCAGCCTTGGGATGAAGCCGCAAGATCCGGGACCTTTGACGGGTCCGGCACGGGAGCAGTTGAGGGCGCAGTACTCCTCCGTCATCGAAGACGGCATCGCGAATCTCAATCGCGCGCTGCAACTGGACCCCGACTACGCCGATGCGATGGCGTATCTGAATCTGCTGATACGGGAGCGCGGAGATTTGCGCGACACCAGGCAGGAATGGGCGGCCGATACCGCCGAGGCCGATCAGTGGGTGCAAAAAAATCTCGCCGTGAAGAAGGCGCAGGCGCAATCGGGCGTGATGCCGCCGCCCCCTCCACCGCCTCCGACGCGGATTCGAGTCGGCGCGAACGTGCAGGCTGCGAACCTGATCACGAAGGTCGATCCGGTGTACCCGCCGCTCGCGATGCAGGCGCGCATTTCCGGACAAGTGCGCTTTACGGTGACCATCGGCAAGGACGGGTCGATTCAGAATATTCAACTCGTCAGCGGACATCCTCTGCTGGTCGCGGCGGCGAAGGATGCCGTGCAGCAATATGTCTACAAGCCGACGTTGCTCAACGGAAATCCGGTTGAAGTCATTACTCAGGTCGACGTGAATTTTTCATTGACGAATTAAGAAATCTTTCACAGGCTAAAGCCTGTGCCACCTCGGTCTGCGGGTGGCACAGACTTGATTTTTCTCGTCGCCGATTCCGAGCCGCGACCGCAAGAAGCGATCTGCTCGACCTTTTTCAGCAATCTCTTTAGTCGGTGGTTAGCCGGTCATTTTCTGACCCATGCCGATCGCGTTGATCGTCAGCAGCAGCGCGGTTAGAGTATCTTCTCCCGGTTCCCGCCGCCACAACCGCAGCAACCGGACTTGCTCATGATGAAGCTGATCGAGCGCGCCCTTGCGTAGTTGGATCGCCAACGCCAGCCTCGCCCGCCGCGTCGCGGAGTCGCCGAGCAACTCTTCGATCACCGACTTCGACAGATCGTACTCATCGACGATTGGTCCGAGCAGAGACTTATCTTCCGCGAGCGATGCATAAAGCCGCATCAGGTCCGGACTTGCCATCTTGAGACTCGCTTCGGCGTTGTGCAGTAAATAGGATAAGAACGGCCACACGCGCACATGCTTCCTCAGCCGCTGCCAGTCCTCTGGATTTTCGCGGCGCAGCCAGTCGAGCGCGGTGCCGACGCCGTACCATCCGGGCAGATGAAATCGCGCCTGGCTCCAACTGAACACCCAGGGGATGGCGCGCAGATCGTCGAGCGTTCCGGCTCCCGTCCGCCGTGAAGGACGCGAGCCGAGCTGCGTCTGTTCGATCGCGTCGATCGGCGTGGCCTGCCGGAAAAACTTGACGAACCCGTCTGTCTCGATCAATCTTCGATACGCCGCGAAACTTTTTTCCACCACGCTGGGCCAGATCGATTCCATCGCGTGCGTTTCCTGACGCTCCGCGCTATGAAGCAGAGTGGTTCGCGTGACGCCGGCCAACAACCGCTCCAACTGGAACGTCGCCGTCACGCGATTGGCGTATTTTTGTGCGATCACTTCCCCTTGTTCGGTGACGCGCATGCGTCCGGTCAGCGAACCATGCGGCAGCGCTTCCAAAAATACGTGCGTGGGACCGGCTCCGCGCCCCACCGTGCCCCCGCGGCCGTGAAAAAACGTGAGCCTCGTGTTATGTTTTTTTGCAACGGCGGTCAAATCCCGCTCTGCCTGATGCAGACTCCACTGGCTGGCGAGCACGCCTCCATCTTTATTGCTGTCGCTATAGCCGAGCATCACCACCACATCGTTCTCCGAACGCCGCATCGAAACCGGGTGACCCAGAAATGCGTCGAGGATGCCCGCGCTGTTTTCCAGATCGCGAATAGTTTCGAACAAGGGCGCGACGGCGAGTTCGCACGCGATTCCGCCGTCTTTCTCAACCAGCAAACCGCCCTCGCGCGCCAGCACATAAACGACGAGCAGATCCGCCACGCTCCGCGTCATGCTGACAATCACCGGACCCAGCCCCTCCGGTCCATGCTCCCGCAGCACGCGAAATAACGATGTGACGTGCTCCGCCTCTGGATCGAGATTCATGTGTGGACCCGTAAAGGGACGCAAGGTCTTCAGCTCGCGATTGAGAAATTCAATCTTCTCCTCTTCGCTCCAATTCGGAAAATCGTGTTTTGCGAATCCGGCCGCGCGCAGCAGACCGGCCATGGCTCGATCGTGATAGTCGCTGTTCTGGCGGATGTCAAGCGTCGCCAGATTAAATCCGAAAACGCGCGCCTGCGCGACTGCGGGACGCACATCCATTTCGGCGACGTTGCGCGCGCCGGCTTCTTGGAGCGACGCCTCCAGAATTTCGTAATCCCCGATATACTCCGCGGCGGACGAGTAGCCGTGATGCTCCAGCCGCGCGAGCATCAAGTTGACGAGCTGACGCCAGGGTTCGCGCGGATTCCGGTCGATGGCTTTGCGCGCTACCTCCGGACTCAGCATTTCGCTCAGCCGCGCGATCCGGTCGCGCAAAATCATCGGCACCGGCACTTCGGATTCGGCCAGACTCAGCCTGCTCCCAAGCTGCCGCAGACGATCGCGGGCGACGGCCAGCGCGCCCTGGCGAAGCAGCATCAGCGTCTGCGCGGTCACTTGCGGAGTTACCAATGGATGCCCGTCGCGGTCGCCGCCTACCCAGCTTCCGAACGCGAGCCTCGGGAGATTGGGAGGCGTGGTTCCGAACACGGCGGACCAGGAATGTTGGAATCGTTGGTCCAGCAATTCCACTACGTCGGGGAAAACGTGGCGCAGGTAATAGAGGACTCCCTGGACCTCGCTCTCCACTTCCGGACGCTCCGCGCGAATTTCGCCCGTTCGCCACAGTCGTTCGAGCGCGGCCTTCAGGCGGCGGCGAAAAATCGCGGCCTCGACCTCCGTGAAGCGCCGGTTATCGCGCTCGACTAATAAAAGATAAATGGCGCGGTGATGTTCCAGCACCGTCGCGCGCTTCGCCTCCGTGGGATGCGCGGTGAGCACCGGCTCCACAGAAACCTGCTCCATCGCCGCGCGCAGAGCCGTCTCGGAAAAACCGCGCGCGCGAATATCGCCCAGGTTATACAGCCACAAACCGGGCTCGCCTTCCTGGCGGCGCGGATCCTCGGCACGGCGGCGCACCTGATTGGCGGTGTTCTCCTCGACGATATCGAGCAGTTGAAATACGATGGAGAGCGCCTGGCAATATTCGGCCGGCAGATGCGCCCGGCCCGGCTGTTCGCAATCGCTGCTGAAACAGGAGCGTACGAACGCGGCCAGATCCGCGTCGTTCTCTTCTTCCAGCATTTCGGAGAAGAGCCCGCGAATCTCATTGAAGTCATCGATCCACTTGGTGAAGCCCTCGCGCAAAGATTCCGGCGCGCGCGGGATCATTTCGCCGTGAAAGGAACCGACGCGATCACGTTCTCCCATTCCATTTGCAGTTTCCCTTTGCCGCCGACATCGGAGAGCGTGATCTTGAACGTCTCGATCGGCGCGGACGGTTTGGTTACGGTCATGGGAACGCGGCCCAAGTCCTGTTTCGCGTCGTAGTCCAGGCCCCACTGCTTGGTCTGCTTATTAATGATGAGCTGCCAGGGCATGGTGGGATTGACCAGCACGTAAATCGTGTAATCGCCCTTGGGAACTTTCAGGCCTTTGATATCGAGGTCGGCGTCGGTATGCAGAGCGGTGGCGTCATCGGCGCCGGCGCGCCACACGGGCCAGTTGGGATCCTTGCTGATGCGTCCGTCCGCGCCAAACATCGTGCGGCCGCGCAGCGAGGGAGCCGAATATTTGATGGTGATCGACTTGCCGCCGATGGTGACCGAAGCTTGAGCGGCGGGACTTTGCGGATTTCCGGCGAAGGCCAAGGCCGCGCCGGCGGCTAAAATCAGGATGGATTTGGTCATGAATCGAGTATATCCGCTCACAGGCTGAAGCCTGTGCCACCGGTGAATTGTTCATTTAAGGCATTGCCGAGATCTGCGTGACGCCGATGGACGCTGATCGCCCGTTTTGCTTTTTGGTGGCACAGACTTTAGTCTGTGTTTCAAACTTTCATCCGCGCATACAACTCTGCCGCCGTATTCACTGCCGACTCCGCCGCTGCGCGATCTGGCTGCTCGTTGTCGTTGTTATACCCTTCCATATCGCCGATGCCTGAATCCTGCACCACGATCCCATCGCGCCGCGCGAGGATGTACACGCCCTTGTATTGCACGCCGTAATTCACCTCCGGCTGCGGAATCAGCCACGCGATTTGCCCCCGCACCGGAACAATCGATTCGTCCTTCCACAAAGCCCTGGCTCCGTAGCCCGTGCAGTTGACGATTACCTTCTGCGGCACCTGGTTCAACTCGGAAGGCGAATGAAACTCGGTATGCTCGATCTTTCCGCCCTCGACCAAAAAATCATTGACGAGCTGCCTCGAATAGCCTGCGATATTGAACGTGAGGCTCGAACTTCGGCCTGCGTGGCTCGTCGGAAAAGGATGGGTTCCGGGAAGCAGTTCTTGGCCGTGCGGCATAATATCGCGCACGCGATTCTGATAACGGGCAAATTCGAGATTATTCTCGCGTGGCCGGTCGGCAGGCTTTTCCGCCGGCTCGTCGTCCCACAGATTGTAGCGATCGGTATACTCCACTGGATTCCCAGCCATTCCCAGGAAACTCTCGTACATGTGAAACGATGTGCGGCACATCTTCTCCCACAACGCAGGGAAATCCGGCGCGACGGAATTCGTTAACGCAATCCGCGAATCCGGCGTCCACGATCCGGTGGCGCGCGCCGATCGAACATCCGGCGGACGATCCTTCGCGAAAATCGTGACCTTAGCGCCGGCGCGTTGCAGCAGAATCGCCGAGGTCAGTCCCAGCGCGCCGCATCCGATCACCGCAACCTCCCGTTCCCCGCCCGCCATCGCTTTTTCAACGGCGATGCTGCTCGATCCCCAGGAGAGCGACCATCCGCTGCCGCCGTGCCCGTAATTATGAACCACCGTTTTGTCTCCCACGCGCTCCACTTCAAGGCGAGGACCGGCCGCTCGAAAAGGACGGAGGCAAACCGTCACCCGAAAGATCCGGTCCACCGATGCGCGCACCGGCATCAGCTTGGGGATAAGCTCATGAGAGGGAAGTGCAGCGGCCGGCCTTACTCTTGGCGCGCACCCCGTCAGGCTCGCGAGTGCAACGCCGCTCAGGAAATCCCGTCGATTCATTTAGCCTCTCTGGATTGTAGCCGACAATGCAGCGCGATCGGTCCACCCGGATCGTGCACCATTTTGGTGCATAATGAAGTCATGAAGACCGCGACTAGAACTGTGCGCCAAAGTGTTAGTCTGCCGGCGAACCTGGCGGCTCAAGTGAAAAGCATCGCGAAAAGCCGCCGCCTCAGCGCGAATCGCACTTTAATAGAGCTGATCGAAAACGGAATCGAAACGGAGAAGCGCAAGCAACAGGAGTTCTTCGAGCTCGCGGAGCGTTTCCGACAAGCGGACAACCCGAAGGAGGTCAAACGCCTCGGCGAGCAATTAGGCCGAATGGTCTTCGGCGGCTGATGCCAAAAATCGAGAGCTGGTCCAATCTTCCTCCGAATGTGCGTCAACACCTCATCGAGCGAATGCATGATCGCTCGATCGGCCTTTCCGATCTCAATCAACATCGAATTTGGATGGCGTCTCAGCCGGAGGTCCCCGAAACAGATTGGTGCAAGGATTTTGGTTCGTTCAAGATTTGCGGGCGCGGCACCTTTCCGAAAACATTCCTGCTTCGCGGACAGCCCGCGACGGGAAAGTCCTTTTAGGAGCTAGATTATGGTCATTTAAGGCTCCACTTATGGCGATTTAAGACTGCTATTTTCCCACCACCACGATCGAAAACGTATCCGGTACCATCTGTCCCCGCCCTCCGCGTCCCCCGGGGGGAGGATTCGCCGGCGGAGGTGTGAACTCGGCGGTGATCAGCAGGATGTGGTCGGTTTTCGAATCGAGCGTCAAGGTTTTCGCGCGCACCGGGGTCGCCACAGTTTGCTCCACGACGAAACTGGTCGGGCTGTTTTCCTTTACCACCGTGAGAGTGCCATCTCCTTGCGAACTAAAGGCTTCCATGGTCTTCGGGTTGAACACCGCGCCGTCCGTTCCAGCGCCCAGCGGCAGCGATTCCAGGATTTTTCCATCTTTGGCGCTCATGATCACCATGTTGGCTGGTTTGCGGCAGGCCACAAATAGTATCTGATTCTTCACGTCCATCGCGAGCCCCGCGCATTGCCCGCCTTTGCCGCCCAACTCATAATGACCGGTAACCGCCATGGTTTTCGCGTCGATCACGGCGACGTTGTCTTTATCCTCTATGTCAACGTAAATATGGCCCTTACCGTCCGTCACGGCCTGCTCCGGCGCGCCTCCCAGATCGATGGTGCCCACCACCGAACCGTCTTTCGCATCAATCACCGTGGCGTTCGGGGCGCTGTGGCTCCAGATGTAGGTGCGTTGATTGAAAGGGTCGAACAAAATGCCATCGGGGCCGCCTTCCACGTCGATTTTCTTGACCACTGCCAGTGTTTTCGCATCGAACATCACCACCGGTTTGCTGGTGACAAAGCCATGATTCGACTTGGGATCGACGGCGGCGCCGCGCGCGCTTGTCTCTGGAATCTCGCCCGTCGATTCCAGCGTATCGAGATTGAAAACCGTAATGCGAGCCCCCGGATTTCCGGTGCGCGGAATGTACAGACGGCGGCCGGCGGCATCGGCGTAGACGTAGTCGAAACCGCCCGCGCCTCCCACTTTCGCCGTCTTAAGGACCTGATACGGACCTTCAGCGAAGAGCGACAGGGCGGTCGCGAAAATCAGGCAGATTCGGGTCATGATCCGCTAGCATAGCACTATGTCTAAGATGCTGGAGGAGATCCGCGAGCAGCCGGAGGCGCTGGAGCGCACGTTGCGGATGGGTCTGCGGGCGGCGGCGAAACTGGCTCGGGAAATTGCGAAAAAACGCCCGAAACTGATCGTTTTGGCCGCGCGCGGAACGTCGGACAACGCGGCGCAATTCGGCCGGTATCTGCTCGAAATCACCACCGGAATTCCAGTGTCGCTGGCCGCGCCTTCCTTATATACGCTGTACGACGCGAAGATCGATTTGAAAGACGCCTTAATCGTCGCTATTTCGCAATCCGGCGAATCGACCGACACGAACCTGGTGCTGGAACGCGGACGGGAGCAGGGGGCGCTTACGGTGGGAATCACCAATGAGCTCGCCAGTTCGCTGGCGAAGCTCGCCGATCATTTATTTTTTGTGCGCGCCGGACGTGAGCGCAGCGTGGCAGCGACGAAAACCTATACCGGGCAGGTGATGTCGCTGTATCTTTTGGCGTATGCGCTGGGCGCAAAAATCCGTCTGGACGATCTACGCAAGGTTCCGGATTGGGCCGCGAAGGCGCTGGAGCTGGAAGAGCAGATCACGGCGCGCGCGGAGCGCTACCGGTTCATGGAACGCGCGATCGTGGTGGGGCGCGGGCTCAATTATGCGAACGCCTTCGAATTCGCATTGAAGCTGATGGAGACCTGTTATGTAGTGGCGGAGCGGTTTTCGACGGCGGATTTATTGCATGGGCCGATCGCGATGGTGGAGCGATCTTTCCCGATGTTCCTGTTCGCTCCCGCGGGCGTGACATGGGAGGGCATGCGCGACATGATCGAGCGGCTGACGGCGCTGAAAGCGGAGACGCTGATCTTCACCGATCTGGCGAATCGCGCGGCCATCGAATCCGGGGCGCGCGCGGTGGTGATTCCGGCGAAGCTTTCGCGCGAATGGTATACGCCGATTCCTTACATTATTCCCGCACAGATTTTCGCCGCGTCACTGGCGGAGTGGAAGGGCATCGATCCGGACCGGCCTCGCACGCTGAGCAAAGTTACGCGTACACTATGACATTGTTATGAGGATCAAACGACGGACGAAGAGGTTCTTCAAGCGCGTGCTGATGGCGATTCCCATCCTGGTGTTGCTCACGGCGATCTACATGGTGCTGCGGAGGCCGGCGAGCGCGCCACCTTCGAGCGTTCGCGCGCCCATGCAACCGGAGCGAATCGAGCGCGGGCAATATCTGTTCACTACGCTGCTCGATTGCGACGGATGCCACTCCGAACGCGATTTCTCCCGGCTGGGCGGACCGGTGATCGCGGGGACGAGGGGCAAGGGAGGAACGATCCTGATGGAAGGGCTGCCGGGGGAAGTGTATGCTCCGAATATCACGCCCGACAAAGAGACCGGCATCGGGAACTGGACGGACGGAGAAAAAATTCGCGCGATTCGCGAAGGGATCTCCAAAGACGGGCACATGCTGTTTCCGCTAATGCCTTATCCAGGTTACAAGTATCTGGCCGATTTTGACGTGCTGTCCCTGGTGGCGTATATGAATACGCTGCCGCCGGTTCGCAACTATATGCAGCGCACGAAAATTTCGTTTTTTGTTTCGGTGATGATGAAAGGCGTGCCGCAGCCGGTGACCAAGACGATTCCCCAGGTGGACAGCGGCGGCGGCGAGATTTATGGCGAATATCTGGTGTCGATCGCCGGCTGCGAGGAGTGCCACACGCGGCAGAGCCGGGGACAGATCGACGCGTCGATGCGCTTTGCTGGCGGACGCGTGTTCGCAACGCCGATGGGCACGGTGGTGAGCGCGAACATCACGCCGGACAAAGACACAGGGATCGGCAAATGGGATTTTGTGCGCTTCCGCGACCGCATGCAGGCCATGAGGCAGTATAAGGATCATGAACTGCCGAAGGTGGGCCCGGAGCGATTCACGCTGATGCCGTGGATTGCGTACAGCAGTTTGAACGATCACGATCTGGAGTCGATTTTCTTGTACATCCGGTCGCGGAGATCGATTGCGAATTTTGTGGTTCCGCATCCGGGGCACGCGGAGATTAAGGATTTATCGGTTAACTGAGAGGGCAGGTCGGGAACCTGCCCCACCTGTCTGAAACTATTTTCCCGAATAGGTCCTGGGGCTGCCGAGACCGGAACAGAAATCCCAGCCAGGGATTGCAAAATACCCCATATACGGACCGCACGAACCTATGGTTATATCGTTGAAATACCCATGAGGGTCCGCATATAGCTTGGTGAGTTCGGCGTTGCTGGAGGCAGCGAACGAATTTGCCGCATTGACAATTCCGGCCCAAGTGGGCGACGAAACGCTGGTGCCGCCGACGATATACCAGCATTGCGGAGTGCAACCGGCTGGCGCCATGAAGTTGTCCAGGACCCAGACGCCGGTATTGGGATTGGCGTCGGAGGAAATGTCCGGAGTGCCCCGAGAGCCACCCACGATGCTCGAGACGCCGTTCTGGTAAGCAGGGCGCGGTTCAAAAGCGCTGGGACCTCCGCCCGCAACCTGCCAGACATTCTCCCCGATGAAGTTGCCGGTAACGGGGTCCATGCTGAGGGTGGTGCCTCCGACGGAAATGACGTTGGGAGAAGAGCTGGGATAGGAGACGCCCGGCGAATCGCCCGCGGAGGCGAAATAAACTATATTGGCGGTTGTGAAAACAGAGTCGAAGCTGGTCTCTTTAGAAAATTCGCCGGAACCCCAGCTCATGGATACTTCACCACCGCCTGCTGCATGCACAAGAGTGCTGGCGACGGTCACGGCGCAAAACAGGTCGGAAAAATTGTTGGACTGAGCTTCCACAAGATAGAGCGTGGCCCCCGGAGCCATGGCGTGCGCGTATTCGATATCAAGGGATTCCTCGATTTCCCACCCACCGGTCGGATCCACCGCAGGCCTGGTGGCGGGGCCGGTGCAGGACCCGGGTGCGGCGCCGCCGGACGGCGCAAAGACCACGACGAAGCTGCTGGGGTTGATGGCCGCTACTCCGAACTGCGAGGAGAACGTCTGCAGGTCGGTATAGGCATTGGGATCGTCGTAGGCGTCCACAATGGCGATAGCCTTGCGGCCTCCGCTGGGATTCTGAGTCGTGAGGTTGGGATTGCAGCCCGGCACCGATGGTTGAATCGAAATGCCCAGCGGCGGGGGTTGTAGATTGTAAATACAGGCCAACGAGGCGGGATCCTGGTAGAGAAGTCCCGGGAAAGGCGGACCGGACACGCTGGGAGTTCCGGTGAAGTTTCCCGCAGGAAGGATCTGGATGTTGGTGTGGGCCCGCACGCCGGCGTCGCCGGGATTCACGGTGCTGGAAGTGGGTGTGATGACGCTCTGGGCGAGCACGATGCTCGCGCAACCGGCAAAAAGCGCGGCGGCAATCACAAGTGACGCAAACGAATGTCTCCTCTGCATTGGTTTCCTCCTTGGCTTTTAGTTCAGAACCTGCACCCGACCGGAAAACAGCGAATCGTCCGTACACGGAATCCGTGCCGGATTCGATTTCCGATCAGTATAAATCCGATCCGCCTCAAGTCAAGGAGAAAGTTCGGGCGGACCAAACGTTGAGAGGGAGGCCTGGACCAGGCGATGTTCTCTTCGCGGCCAAGCTACGGCGCTTACCGACCGCCTGGGATGATCGGCCCGATAGGCCCTGTCGCAGGAACAAGAGTGGCAGAGGAGTTGCCAAGGAAAATGTGCGTTGCTCCCGTTGAGTTGTCGAACGTCTCCAGCGAGAATACCAGCGAGCACAAAGTGGTGGCTGGTATGGAGGTAGTCACTTGAAGAGCGACGGCGAACTCCCCACGATTGGCGGTGATACCCAGTTTACTGAACGCGAGCTGGGTCGAGAAAATTTGGGCGCCGGTAACGTTGAATGGCACCGCGCTTCCGATCTCGGTTCCGGCCGCGTTTCCGAACCTAATGGTTCCGGCGCAGGATGACGCGGCGCTTGAGGATGCGGGCGCGGTATTCATGACGTTCACTTGCGCCGTCTCCGAGCTCGAAAGCCCGGTCGGGGGAAAGGAGTAATTTCGAGTGATTATGGCAGTTGCCGTGGTTCCCTGGCCATAGGCGCAGGCAAGCAGAACCGGAACAAAAAAAGCCGTCCTGTTGAACATTGTCTTCACCTCAAGGGTGCGGCGATTGCGAGCCGCAGTTTAGGAGACGAATCGCGCCGCGGGGAGGGTTACAGCGAGTGCGCGTCCATAAAGCGAATCGCGCGCGCCACGTTCTTCTTCTCGCCTTGGCGCGGCAGCGACGATAGAGGCCGGGATTTGCGACCTTTACCGCGGCGGCACCTGGCGAATGAACGATCCCCGCTTTTGGTCCGCCCCAGCGCCGGCAAGCAGGAAAGGGCAGCCGGTACTGGCAGCGCCGGCGCGTGGGCCGCCCGCAATCCGCCTTGGAAGAGATCCGTTGCAGCGCCGCGCAGATCCCGGACCGCGAGGTTCACAAGCTCTGCCGATACCGCTTGGGCCGATTCCATACGGCGCAGGAGGGCGGAGGGAGCAAACAAGCCGAGGGGCTTTCGCTTCATCAGTTGACCGCGTCCAAGCCAGTAGATTACGCCCCCGTTTGGATTCACCTTCGGGGCCCTCTCGACCGAGAAGTTTTCGAGAGGGCACACCGGGAGGTTGAACGGCGCTGCGAGATTATGCGAACCACTTTCGCATGGGTGGGGGGCTAGGTGGTCGAGGCCGTTCATGCCCATCTTACGACTGGGATCGTCTTTTTGGATCTATCGAAATTTACGGGGCGAGGCGCTGCGGCTGCGCTTTGATGCCGCTCTTTTGAAACTCGAAGCGCACGCGCCAGCGCTGGCCGACTTCACTACCATTGACGCTGACGGGTTCAAACTTCCATTGGCGAACCGCTACGAGCGCGCGCTCACCGAAATATTTGCTGGCGCCGGCCGATTCCAGCTTCGCATCGGTCACCGTGCCGGAGGGGGCGACGTCGACGCGAACGGTGAGCCTCACGCGGCCGTGAATGGAGTTGCGAGCCTTGTCCATAATTTCCGGCAGGGGCTGCGCGACGATTCCGGATACGGGCGTGGTGACGGACGGCATCGGAGGCTCAGGGGCGGAGGGATTGGCGGGCTCCGGCGTGGGTTCCGATTTCGGAGGGGCGGCGCTCGCCACCTGCTTCGGCGCCACTTGCTTCGGCTGCTCCTGCGGCTGAGGCGCGGGCTGCGCTTGGGGTTCGGGAGGTTTCGTCGCCGTGGCCTGGACTGGCCCGGACGCACCGGTATCCGAATGCATGATCATCACACCCGCCACGGTGACGACGACCAAGCCGAGAATGATCAGCACGCCGACGGGCGTGTAACGCCTCTTGCGAAGGACCACCGGAGTGGGCGCTGGTGTGAGGAGGTTTTGAATCTGCGGAACGGTGGCGCGGTCCACGGGATTCCGCTTCAGACAGGCATTAGCGATTTCGTTGAAAGGCTCCGGCAAACTGGACGGAACGGTTCCGTTCGCGGGAAGACGCTGGGTCAGGATCTCGATCAAGGTCACGCCTAGAGACCAGACGTCCGCGGCGGGAGTGAGGGTTTTCTCCGGAGGATCGTATGGAGTAGGCGGGGTCGCGGCCGCGGCGTTGGGGCGGACGAGTCCATCGCTCGAAATTTTCAAACGGTCCTCGACGGCCATGATGTTCGAGGGCTTGATATGAGCGTGGACGAAGCCCTGCCGATGGATGTAATCGAGCGCGCTGAGCGTCGGCTCCAGCGCCTCACGCGCTTCGACCGCGGTGAGGGAGCGGTCCGGCAGTACTTGCGAAAGGTCCTCTTCGGCGCGCTCCGTCACGATGTAGAGGAGTTGCATGCCGTCGAGTTCGCAGCGGCCGGTGGCGAAAATGCGGAGCAGATTTATGTGCGACAGCTTCGCGGCTTCACGCCAGCGGAGGAGTTGAGCGTCGGCGGTCTGCGGGTCGGCAGGGATCAGTTTAACGGCGGCGTTGCGTTCGGCATAGGTGGTGAGAAAGACGGAGCTCGATTCGCCGGCGCCGAGGTGTTGGCGGAGCGGGAAACCGCCTTCGATGGTCCGGCCTTCCCATTGAGCTGAGAATTCCGCGATTCTCACAGGTGTTTTCTCACTGGTCTGATACATTGTATAGCTATGCTGCGGCGCGTGTTTTTGCTCGTCTTCGCCCTTTGTTCACTTGAGGCAAACGTAGTCGTCAGCAAAGTGGACGGCCATCTCCATGTGGAAATTGACGGCAAGCCATTCACCGATTTCTACTACGGGCCCGATACGCCGAAACCCTATCTGCATCCGATGAGATGCGCCAGCGGGAAAATTGTTACGCGCAGTTTTCCAATGGAAAACATTCCCGGCGAATCGACCACGGATCAGCATCATCGCGGAGTTTGGCTGGGGTATAAAGACGTCAACGGAGCCGATTTCTGGCAGAACGAATTTTCTTATCAAAGCAAGAGCGCGGGGAAGGTGGTAACGCGGAGTGTCGAAACGGTGAAGGACGGCATTCACGGGACATTCGCGTGGCTCTCGCCGTCCGGTGAGGCGATGCTGGAAGAGACTCGCACCATGATTTTTTCGGGCGACGCGAAGCTGCGCACAGTCGACGTGAATATCGAACTGAAGGCGGTGGTGGATACGACGTTCGGCGATAGCAAGGACGGGGCGTTTTCCGTACGGCTGGCGGAGCCTTTAACGGAGAAGAACTCCGGGACGATCGTGAATTCCGAAGGCGGACGGAAGATGGATCAGACGTGGGGAAAGCCGGCGAGTTGGGTGGATTATAGCGGCGAACTCGACGGGGAAAAAGTTGGAGTTGTGATGTTCGAACATCCGGACAGTTTTCATCATCCGTCGCGATGGCACGTGCGGGATTACGGGCTGCTGGCGATCAATCCGTTCGGATCGAATGCGTTCGATAAGGAGGCCCCGGTATCGAAGGTTGTGCTGGCGGTGGGGAAAAGCATCCGGCTGCGGTATCGGATTGTGATTCATCCGGAGATGGCTGCGGCGGAGATCGGGAAGTTGTATCGAGCTTATGCGAGCGGGCGGTAATTATAGTTCCGCGATTCCGTTAGGTCTTGTGGCCGAGCGCGATCACGAAGTAGTGAGCGGTGGTGTCGCCGACATTCTTCCAGCCGTGCAAGTCGTTCGACGCGGCGTAAATGACCGAGCCGGGGCCGACGACGGTTACGTTTCCTTCGATGGTGGCTTCGAGCGTGCCGTCTTGAACCATCACCACCTCCTCATGGTCGTGACGGTGAGGAGCGTGGGGAGCCGCGCCGGGGGCGAGCTGGGTTTCATGCAGGTCCACATGAAATCCCGTGTGAGTCATGCCGTCGAAGACCGCTCGGGAATTGCCTTTCAACGTCAGATCCTCAAAGCGATAAGCCTTGCTGGGGAGTGTCGCGAGCGCGGGTTTCTGGGCTTTTGCAGCGGCGGCGAAGAGGCCCGCTGACAGGAGGGTCAAGTCTCGACGAGTCATGGAAACATCATACGACGCTATTCGGCGAACTGGCTCATGCAGCCCAGCACTTTTACCGAATAGTATGGACGAGGATTATACACGCGCAGTTTTTCTTCTAACGTCTTTCCCGCGTACCAGCGTCCCGACCCCAGTTCCTGCGATACGTGCTGGATCGCCGCGGGGACCGATGGAAACGCCGCTTTTCCATTTTGCCAACCGAGCGGATTATTGGTCTCCGCATCGTAGTGCTTCCCGCCGGAGCTTTCGACGAATTCGATGCACACGATCAACGACGCTGGGATGGAGGCGCGCGATGCCGACTGAATAATCACGGGAAGATTGTAAGGCTCGACGAACTGCTTGCGGCGCATGAAGGACGAGAGTGTTTCGGTGGGGACGCGCTTCGGAGCCAAGGGACGCACGATCGCTTTCGGAGGAACGTCGGCGATGGTCGAAACCGGCAGGGCCGGCGCCAGGAGCAACACGCCGAGCATCACATGGGACCTCGGCCGCAGCTTAAATTTTGGACGGCCCGGTCGCAAAATCGGAGTCCATCTGATCCGAACAATCACGAAGGTCTATCGACAACAAGGGGTCACTTCAATAGGGTCAGGGCTGCGCGAGAACTTTTTGCAGCCAGCGAACCATCGGCGATTTATAGTCGGTGAGCTTCGCGTATTCCCAGCCGCGGATGCCGTGGCCTCCGCCTTTCACGGGATAAATTTCGCAGCCCACCTTCGATTCGCGCAGCTTGTCGCAAAACCTTTCGGACTGCGCAAACGGCACGACGTTATCGTCGGTGCCGTGAATTAATAAGAACGGAGGCGCCTCCGCGCTCACCGCGTTGATGGGCGAAAACTCCGTGAGCCCCGCCATCAGAATATTGTCGAAGAGCGTTCCTTTCACCGCATCGCGAACGTTATCGGGGATCAGAGCACTGGTGCGCACCAGCGTCGCAAGATCGCTGGGGGTGTAAAACGCGACGACGCCCTGCACGGCTCCGTCGGCATCGGGCCGAAGCGCGGCCATCGAGGCGAGTTGTCCACCCGCCGATTCTCCGATCAACACGATTCTCTTCGGATCGACGCGATACTCGGATGCATGCTGCTTCACGAACGCGACAGCGCGCCGGACATCGCCCTCCGCGGTTCCCATCTGCATCGCCGCTCCGATAGGATTTCGCGCGACGTCGGCCGCGAGGCGATAGCTGATCGAGAACCACGCGAATTTCGCGTCGGCCAAAGGCTGCATCAAGGGCTGCACATTATTCGTTCGATCGCCTGCGACCCATGCGCCTCCATGAACCAGAATCGCCGCTGCGAATGGACCTTTGCCGTCGGGAATATGCGCGTCCAGGCGAAGCGTCACCTTCCCGGCTTGGGAATATTCAATATCTTTGAGATCTTCTGCTTGAATTACCGGCATGAAAACAAACAGGAGGGCAACGCACACTTGGGAAGGGCGAACCATGACCTACTGGTTAGACGCGCCCGGACCGGTTGAGTTTCAGTGCTGTTTCTTCTCGCTATCGATCCGAATATCCTTTAGAAACTCGGCAGAATGAGGAAGTTCGGTCTTGCCCGCGGGAAATTTGTTGACGCTGAGGATGTATGCCGTGATGTCGGCATTCACTTCGCGGCTTAATTTTCCCGGTTTCGACTGCGGCATGGTGGTGCGGATGCGCTCGAATAAATCGCCCAGCGTGAGGCCGTTCCAGTTGGACATAAACTCGCCTCCAACGAGCGGAGGCGACATTTCGCCGCCCATCAAAGTGTCGGCGTGGCAGGACGCGCAGTGCTCATTGTAGAGAGGCCGTCCCCGATCCGCCTGCTCCTGCGTGTAGACGCCGTCCCAGACAGACCGCGTCGGTTCCTGCGCGATTGCGGCCGCGATCAGCAGCGCCGCTGCGATGGCGATCCTCATCTACTGCTGCGCCGCCGTCGTCCCGCGCTCCTCCGCCGCGGGCAGAGTGAACGCGATGTATTCGCCCGAATAGTTGCCTCCGCTCACCGCGACGATGATATATTGCTTGCCGTTCATCATGTACGTCATCGGCGAACCGGATTGCGGCGCGGGCATATACACGGCCCCCGCGTCCTTGCCGGTTGCTTTGTCGTAAGCGCGCAGCATTGCTCCGCGCGGATGTTCGGTGGTGGTCGTCACCTGGCCTTCGCCCGCGATGACCAGCGTCTTAGTGATCAGCGTCCCCACGTTATAGCCCAACTGCCCGGTGCGCGCTGGCGCATCGACTCCGGCGGTTTTCAGAGCGGCGCGAATATTATCCGGCGTATCGCCGTGCGCGACCTGCCACACGATCTCACCCTTATCGAGGCTGATCGCGGAGATGGTTCCATAGGGCGGCTTGATCAAAGGCAATCCATTAATGGTTAAGCCTCCCGCGCCACCACCTCCGGCAGCGGCAGCAGCAGCAGCGCCTCTTCCTCCTCGACCAGGAGTTGCGGCTGGCGCGCGGGTCGGCAGGGGCGAATCGGCTCCGGAGTTTTCACCGGGGCCCTGTCTGTTCCGCACTTCCTGTCCCGCGGTGCCCGCCACGAAATCCATATCCGAAAGAGTTTTCGGCGCGCGCATCAAACCGATCGGCGTGAGACATGCATTGCACGCATACGCGTAGACGATGTGCGTTTCGGGATCGTACGAAGCGCCAGGCCAGTTGGTTCCACCGCTCGCCGTTCCTAGCGTCAGCGTCGCGAGTGGACCGCCCAATTGGCTTTCGACCGGAGGCGTGAAGACCGGTCCGATGTGATACTTCGAAATAATGGTCAACGCCTGATCGTGCATCGCGGGCGTGAAATCGATCAGGTCGTCTTTCAAGACGCCGTTGCGGCTATAGGCCGGAGGCTTGGTGGGAAAAGGCTGCGTCGGCGAATACCACTCGCCCGGCACCGTGCCCTTTTCGACGGGACGCTCTTCCATGTCCCACACCGGCTTGCCGGTCACGCGATCGAACACGTAGAGGAACCCTTGCTTGGTGGGCTGCGCGACGGCTTTGATGGCGCGTCCGTTCACGTTGATGTCGGCGAGAATGGGCGCGGAAGAAATGTCCATGTCCCACAAAGGATGGTGCACCAACTGGTAATGCCACTTGCGCTGGCCGGTCTTCAGATCGACGCACACCAGGCTTTCGCCGAACAGATTATTGCCAGGCCGATGGCCCCCGAAATAATCGCCCGTGGGAGATTCGACGGGCAGATAAACCAAGCCGAGTTGTTCATCGACGGTGACCTGCGTCCATACCCCGGTGTTGCCCGTATACTCTGCCGACCCTTTGTCCCAGGTGTCGTAGCCGACCTCGTTTTTCATCGGAATGGTATGGAAAATCCACAGGCGCTTGCCGGTTTTCACGTCGAAGCCGCGCACGAAGCCTTTGTTGTTGCGCATGCTCTTCGGCGTCATTCCTTCGCGGAAGGCCGCGCCGATGATGATCGTATCCTTGGCGACGACGGGCGCCGACTGAAGCCCGATTTCTCCCGTGGTCAGATCGGGCAGGATGGTCTGATCGTCGTCGAGCTTCAGATCGACCACTCCGTTCTTCCCGAACGAAGGAATAATTTGACCGTTCTTTGCATCCAGGCAAATCAAGCGATAGCCGGGCGTCACATAAAGGATGCGCTCCTGCTTGCCGTCTGTCCAATACGCGAGGCCCCGGCCGGATAATTGCCGCGGAGCCGCTGCGCCGCGTTCTCCTTCATGCTCGCCGTGAACCCACAGCAGTTCGCCAGTGGCGGCATCGAGGGCAATGGCCGCGCGCCGCGACCCGGCCGTCGTGTAGACCACGCCGTTCACCATCAGCGGCGTGCCTTCGAGTTTGAACTCCTTGCGATTGCCGATGCTATCGGTCTTGAAGGTCCATGCAACTTCGAGCTTGCTGAAATTGGACGCGTTGATCTGGTCGAGGGGGCGGTATCTGGTGCCGGCGAGATCCGCCGCATAGCTGGGCCATTCACCGTCTTTATTACTGCGCGTTTGAGCGGATGCGCACAGCGCGGCCAATGCAAAGATCGTCGTTATTCGAAACATACGTGGTTTTCTCCCGGCAGAATCTCTTTGTACTCACAGGCTGAAGCCTGTGCCACCTCTCCAGGTAGCACAGACTTCAGTCTGTGTCTTAGCCCATGGTCTTTATTTCTTCGAGCTTGGCCTTGATGATCGCCTTCTGCTCATCGGTCACATCGGGATTCGGCGGACGCTGATAGGTCTGCCGGTTCCCCATTTCGAGACTCAGAGCGTATTTCATCGGACCATAGGAGCCGACGCCGCCCGACCGCAGAGCCGTCTGCGCAGCGCGCAGGGACGCCAACGGCGCATCGATATCCTTACCTTCGCGATGCGCCGTGAACACTGCCGCGATTCGCTTGGTGAACAGATTCCCTTCCGCGAGAATCGCGCCCATCCCCGCATTCAGCGCGGCTTTGAGGTTATTGCCGGTGCCGGTCCTCATGTTGAGCTTCGGAAATTCCTTGAGGTACATCTCGTACTCCGGAACATCGCCGTTCGAATCCTTGATGCCCGCAAGGTTCGGATAATGCTCCAAGCTATGCAGCAGCTCGGCAGTAATCGGGACGGCGCTGGTGCCGGGGATGTGATACAGATTGATCGGGATTTTCACCTGCTCGAAAATCAGCGAATAATACTTCGTGAGCCCTGCCAGCGGAGGCTTCTTGAAATAGAAGGGAGGAATGATCAGCAACCCGTCTGCCCCGTTAGCCGCGGCGTGCTGGGATAGCTCGATCGTCTCCGGAAAATTCGAGGTGCCCGTCGAGACGATCATCGAAGTGAGCCCGGCCCTATGTTTCAGCGCGGTCTCCTGGATCTTTTTCCGCTCCGCCGTCGAGAAGGAAGGATACTCGCCCGTGGTCCCCGTGACCACGACGCCATCGGCGCCCTGATCCTTGAAGTACGCCATCATGTCGCGATAATACGCTTCGTCGAACTTCAGGTTCTTGTCGCAGGGCGTGCAGGCCGCAACCCAAAACAGGCATTTTTCGGTTGATCCAGTTGGAGATTTGGTGCCGCCCGGCGCAGCCATTGCCGCCGCGGCTCCCATCGCTCCTAGAAAAGTCCGTCGCGTGGTTTCTGTCGTCATGGACACTCTCCTCTTGGTCAAGCATTGTACTACTTTCGGCTGTGCCTGGCGTTAGAATGGCAGGAAGGAGAAGTCATGACCTTTCGGCTAATCCTGCTTGCTCTCGCGCTGACGCTGCCAATATGGCCGCAGGGCACCGATTCCGGGCCTTCGCCGATGCAAATCGTTACGCGGACCGCGGCTGTCGATGCATTCGAGATTACCGCTAAAAATCCTTCCGGGATGGGTTTGTTTTTGGAGCTTCACAACACCTCCGGCAAGAACGTGGCCGGCTACGCGCTGGGGGTCAAATTCATGGACCCGTCGACAAACGCGAGCTTCAAGGGAGCGGGTTCTCACCAGAGGATGGTGGCGAGGCAGGCCGGCAATCCTCTGCGTCCCGGCGATTGCGATTGCTCCCACGCCAAACCGATCGTCATCCCGAAGACCCCTTCGGGAGCAGTGGCGGAGCCGGAGGTGACTCTTGACCTGGTGGTGTTCGATGACGGAACCACATGGGGCTCCGGTCAATTGCAATCGTCGCGGCAACTGCTGAAGAAGTTGGGAGTGACTCTGGCTCAGTAGATTTGCGGAGTCCCCGCCGACAGGCGAAACCGCCTGTCCCACCGTTCTGTAACTATTTGCTTTGTCGCGGTGGGGCAGGCAGTTCCGCCTGCCAATCGCCAGGGAGCTTCACTGCTTGACGTACTTCTTGATGCCCTTCTGAAGGACCTCTGCGCCGTAGACCGTCCCTTTGCCGTCCGCGCCCACGCCTTCCGCTCCGCTGGTCGCACCGGTTCCGGGAGATGAGTCCGGAATGAACGCGGTCACCGTTCCATCCTTGGCGTTGCCGATGCGGATGCCACGTTTGAACCCCGGATTATTTCCCGCGTATCCGCCCGTTTCAATGGATTCCGAATCGCCGACATACAGCACATCGTGGCTGTCGATGAAGATTCCGCTGGGCCGGCCGAACTGTTTCCATTCGGCGATGAAGTTGCCGTCCTGATCGAAAATCTGGATGCGGTTGTTCGCGCGATCACCGACGAACAGGCGTCCTTGAGAATCGAACGCCAATGTGTGCGGCACTTCGAACTGGCCGGGCCCCGATCCGTGTCCGCCCCACTGCTTGATGAATTTTCCGTCCTTGGTATATTTCAGGACGCGCGCATTGCCGCGGCCGCGATCGTGGCCGTCGGAGATAAAGATGTCTCCATTCGGCGCAATCGCGACGGCATTCGGCTGATTGAAAAGATCCGGCGTATCGCCCGTGACGCCCTCCTTGCCGAGGGTCATCAAAACTTTTCCCTCCTGGTTGAATTTGAGGACATAGTGACCCTTGCCCGCGCCATCCCTCGCCTGGCCGTCGGCGATCCAGATATTGTCTTGCTTGTCGATCCAGATGCCGTGCGGAAACGCCAGCAGGCCACTGCCGAAACTTTTCAACATTTTTCCGGAGTCGTCGAATTCCATGATCGGATCTACCGTTTTGCCGACGCAGCTATTCGCGCCGCACCGCTCGGCGATCCAGATGTGTCCCTTGGAATCGACTGCAATGGTGCTGGTCGAGCCCCAGGTTCGCCCCTCCGGCAGCTTGAAAAAATTCTCGACGGTCCGATAGGGGTTCGGCTGAGCGAATAGCACCCCAATCATCAGTCCATAAATTCCGTACTTTGCGAATCGGCGTTTATCGGCGTTCATCGGCGGCCAACCTATCTTCATAACGTTTCCGACCTCCGATTGTACTGCAACTCGAAATGTTACCCTGCGTTCGTGAAGATCGGCATCACCTGTTACCCCACCTACGGAGGCAGCGGCATCGTCGCCACGGAGCTTGGCCTGGAGCTCGCAGACCGCGGCCATGAGGTGCATTTCATCACCTACGCCAACCCCATTCGCCTGGACCCTGGCCTGCCTCGCATTCACTATCACGAGGTGGAGGTTTCGGCGTATCCTTTATTTCTCTATCCTCCGTACTGCCTGGCGTTGGCATCGCGCATGGCCGAAGTCGCGGCCTGTTATGATCTCGATCTGCTGCATGTCCATTACGCCATCCCTCATTCAATCGCCGCTCTGCTCGCGCAGCAAATGATGGCGGCGCAGAGGCGTCTGCCGTTCGTGACCACGCTGCACGGCACCGATATTACGCTGGTGGGCGCGGACCGCTCCTATTTCCCGATCACGAAATTTTCCATTGAAAAATCGGACGGCATCACCACCATCAGCAGATATTTGCAGGAGAGAACCGCGGAGGTCTTCGGAGTGGCCAATGAGATCCGCGTGATCCACAACTTCGTGAATTGCGATCTCTACCGGCCCGATCCGGAGAGCCGGCCGAAAGAAAAACAACTGATCCATCTTTCGAATTTCAGGCCCGTGAAGCGCGTGCTGGACTGCGTCCGGATTTTGAAGGAAGTTCTGAAATCGACCCCCGCGCGCCTGGTGATGGTCGGCGACGGCCCGGAGCGCGGTCCCGCGGAGATGCTGGCGCGCGAGTTGGGTGTCGATAAGCATGTGGCGTTCTTAGGCAAGCAGGATCACGTCGAGAGGCTGATTCCGAAGCATCACGTCCTGCTGATGCCGAGCGAAATGGAAGCATTCGGACTGGCCGCGCTGGAAGCGATGGCTTGCGGCGTTCCGCCGGTTGGAACCCGCATCGGAGGAGTTCCCGAGCTGATCGACGACGGAGTCGACGGATTCCTGGAACCGGTCGGCGATATCGCCGCCCAAGCAGCGCGGGTAGTCTCGCTGCTCACCGACGACGCTCTTTATGAAAGGATGTCAGCCGCCGCGCGGCGCGCCGCCGAGGTGCGCTATTCGACCGCGCTCATCATCCCTCAGTACGAGCAATATTATCGAGAGGTCTGTGCGCGGTGAATATTCTGGCGATCGGTCCGCACCCCGACGATATTGAATTCGGCTGCGCGCCGATCCTTATTAAAGAGGTCCGGCGCGGGAATCAGGTGAAAATGCTGGTGCTATCGCGCGGCGAAGCTGGGACTGCGGGAACGCCGGAAGGCCGCGAGCAGGAGTCGCGCCAAGCTGCTCAATTGATAGGAGCCACGGTCGAGTTTCTGGATTTCGGAGGCGACTGCCACCTGGAATATTCGCCTGAGAACGCATTCCGAATCGCAGCGGAGATTAGAAGGTTCAGACCGGAGATCGTTTTGGCTCCGCATCCGCAGGAAAATCAACATCCGGATCACGCGGCGGCCGGGAAACTGGTGCGCGATGCTTGCCGTTTTGCTCGCTATGGCGGTCTGAAAGAGCTGAAGTCGACGCCGGCTCATCGCGTTAACAACTTATTTTTCTATAACATCACGCAGCATCTCCAGAAGCCCGACCTAGTGATCGACATTAGTGACTTGATCGACGAATGGGAAGCGGTGATGCGCTGTCACGAAAGCCAAGTGATGAGCAAAGGCTACATCGAGCTGCAAAAAACCGGAGCGCGGATGCTGGGCCTGACCATCGGCACGGAATACGCGGCTGGTCTTTTCATCAACGATCCGCTGCGTCTGGAGACGATCTCAGACGTGAGCCTGACGTCAAGGAACTTCTAACGAGACCTTAAATGACCATGATTCGTCATTTAAGCCTTCCTGGGAAGCGCTATTTGACCTTATTTTGGCGAGGACTGCTATACTGACGATTTCGGGCTGTGGCGCAGCCTGGCTAGCGCGCTTGCTTGGGGTGCAAGAGGTCCCGGGTTCAAATCCCGGCAGCCCGACCATTTTGTTTCAATGTTTTACTCGACTTTTCCTGCTAGACGGGGAACGCCGCGCGTGATTATTCGGCTCTACGCGGCTCGGCTCTACGGGCTCTACGGGCTCTACGCCAAAAACGGGGGCGGAGTGTCCCCGAGCTGATCTAAGAGCATAATACCTTGACCCGCATCCTGTAATTTTGAAAGTTCCTGAACCCGTAAGCCTGGCGTTGGAGGACCTCCATCTTGGTG
>DATHOJ010000071.1:0-6491 GCA_035485055.1 Bryobacteraceae bacterium | reverse complement strand
CGAGTCTGCCAGACGAGTCCGTCGTCGGTGCCGGCCCAAAGCGTCTTGATGTCCTTGAATGAAGGAGCGAGAGCGTAGATTACTCCGCGCTGCTTCTCGGCGCCCTTGGGGATGAGAGTGCCTACGCTGGCGGGGACTCCGGGATTCTCGCGCGTGAGATCTGGACTGATGGCTTGCCAGGAGCTTCCCCCGTCGGAGGTTTTGAAAAGCACGTTGCTCGCGAAATAAAGAACGTGCGGGTCGATCGGCGAGAACATTGTGGGCTCGGTGCGGTCGGTGCGGTATTTGGAACTGCGAACCGGGATGGGGGTCACGTTCTGGACCTGGCCGGTAGACCAGTGAAACTTCGAGACCTCACTGCGGCCGCCGCCGTAGATGACGTCAGGGTCGAGTGGATCGGGCGCGGCGTATCCATATTCGATCACGCCGACGGGATGCCATTCGCGGTAGGTGATGGCGCCGTCGTTACCGCGGCTGGAGACGCAGACGGAACCGCTTTCCTGTTGGCCTCCGCAAACCCGATAGGGGAACGTGTTGGTTACGGCTACGTGATAAATCTGCGCGGTGGGTTGGTTGTACCAGGAACTCCAGCTGGCTCCGCCGTTCACGGTTATGATCGCGCCCTGGTCGCTGACGATAAGAATAATGTTGGGATCGTTGGGATTGATCCAAAGATTCTGATAATCGTCACCGCCGGGGGCGCCGCGGAATCCAGACCAGGTCTTGCCGCCATCGGTCGACCTCATGGTTACGGTGCTGGCGCAATAAACGATGTCTGGATTTTTGGAATCAACTCGGGGGATGGCTAGATCGCCGCCTCCGATGCGGCCGGAGGGACGCGGATCATCCGTTACTTTGGACCAGCTGTCTCCGGCATCGTCGGAACGGTAGACGGCGAGTGGACCCGAGGCGATGGCGATTGTGGCGTAGAGACGGCGGGGATCGGTGGGAGCGATAGCGACGTAGATTTGTGAGAGATCTTTGGGAAGGCCGTTCGAAAGAGGATGCCAGGTGGCGCCGCCGTCGGTTGATTTGAACAATCCGCCACCGGTACCGTTGAATTCGTTGTTGTCCTCCCATGGACCCTCGCGCGCTTCCCACATGGAGGCATAGATTACGTCGGGATTCGAGGGATCAATCTCTACGTCGGAGGCTCCGGTGTTCTCGTCTTTGGTGATGACTTTTTGCCAGGTCTGGCCGCCGTCGGTGGAACGGAAAAGGCCGCGCTCTTCATTGGGGCCGTAGGGATGCCCGAGCACGGCAGCGAAGACTCGATTGGGATCGCGAGGATCAATGGCGAGGGCGGGGATCTGGAAGCCGTCGCGCAGTCCGAGGTGAGTCCAGGTTTTTCCGGCGTCAGTCGATTTATAGATTCCGTTACCCACCGAGAGGTCGGGGCGATGCAGGCCCTCGCCGCTGCCGACATAAATGATGTTGGGATTCGAAGGAGCTACGGCGATGGCACCGATCGACTGGGTAGACTCATGGTCGAAGATCGGCGTCCAGATGCGGCCGTAGTCGTCCGACTTCCATACTCCTCCGTTGACCTGGCCGATGTAAAAGACGCCTGGCTGGCTGGGAACGCCGGTGGCAGCACGGGTGCGGCCTCCGCGAAAGGGGCCAATCATGCGCCAATGAAGGTCCTGGTAGGCATTTTCGGGAACTTGCTGCGCGGTGCTTGATCCAATGGAAAAGAAAAGCGAGATGCAGACGAACAAACGAACGAATGCGATGGATTTGAACACTGGGCCCCCTCAGCGGTGAACGCCAAACCTGACAGCATAAACTAAAACTCGCAGTGATGGGCGCCCGTGCGGTGCGGATGGCGAATTCTAGCTAATCTCGGCTAGAGTCTTTGGCAAGCTCCCAGCTTTCGGGGCCGGAGTAGCTCCCGATTGGCTGGCGACCCAGGCGCCGACGCGGTTGGCGCTGTCATTGATTTGTGCGAGCGGCGTGCCCCGGAGATATCCATGCACCAAGGCGGCGGTGAACGCATCGCCTGCGCCGACGGTATCGGCGACCTTCACCTTGAAGCCGGGGTGTTCGCTCCGTTCATTGGCGGATACCAGGAGGCTGCCTGCGTTGCCGCGCGTGACGCAAACCAGCTTCAATTCATGCGAAGACAACAATTGTCGAGCGGAGTCTTCCTCGCCGCGATTCTCCAATTCGAAGGAGCGCACGATTATTGGGAGTTCCTCGTGGTTTAGTTTGACGACGGTTGCGAGCTTCATCGATTCAGCGAGGATCTCCACGGTATAGAAGTTCTGACGGAGGTTGACGTCGAAAATTCGCACTGCATCTTTCCGCGAAGCCGCTAGAAATCTGCGGATGGTTGTGCGACTCCGCTCCGACCGTTGCGCGAGCGATCCAAAGCAGACGGCGTCGGCCTGTTGTGCGAGGTTCTGCCATTGTGGCGTCCACTCGAGAAAATCCCAGGCGACTGACTCGGAGATTTCAAAGCGCGGCTGACCGGTACGGTCCACTTCCACCTTCACGGTTCCCGTGGGATGGTCCGTATCCTTCTGAATGAACTCGGTGAAGAGGCCGAGTTCTCCGAGGCGATGGATCGCGTCCAGGCCTAGGGAATCCCGGCCCAGGCGGCTGGCTGGAATCCCTTCATCGCCGAGCAAAGAGGTTATGTAGGCGAAGTTGGCCGGTGCTCCGCCCAGCTGCTGGCCGGCGGGAAATGCGTCCCAAAGCAGTTCGCCCAGACCTACGACGATGTGTCGTTTGCTCAGCATGGAGGTTTCCGCGGTGTCGCGGCCGGTTGCGGGAACGGGCGAACTGGCAGAGAATCGGGGGGCGCGCATCGAGATCGAGGCATAGGGCAGTCTCGCGGCGGAGTCAGCTCACCTTAGAGGTCACAATTGCCATGATGCGTTCCCTTTATTCCAAGACCTATTCCAACAGCTGGGTAAGGCTGGTCACGGTGCTTCTGGCGCTGGGTTCACAGGATAGCGCAAGTTTGCCGTTTGGGGCTTGGCGTCGTGTTTCGGAAACTCCAGTGATCTCGCCGCAAGGGGATGGATGGGAATCGGCGGGTACCTTCAATCCTTCAGTGGTTCTGCGCGATGGCAAAGTCGTCATGCTCTACCGCGCCCAGAACAAGGGCGGCACCTCGCGGCTGGGCTATGCGGAGAGTAGGGATGGAGTCCACTTCACGCGGCGGAGCGAGCCGGTACTTTCTCCTGAAAAGGATTACGAAAAAGATGGAGGAGTGGAAGACCCGCGGCTGGTTCGGTTCGGAGACACCTATTATCTGACTTACACCGGCTACAACAAGAAGGATGCGCAATTGTGTCTGGCGACTTCGCAGGATCTGATCCACTGGGAACGGAGAGGCGTGATTCTTCCGGCTTACAAGGGACGCTGGAACGTTCGCTGGACGAAGTCGGGGGCGATCGTGCCGGAAAAAATTGCCGGCAAGTACTGGATGTATTATCTCGGAACAACTCCGGACAACAACGACCAGATGGGGCTGGCATCTTCGACTGATCTGCTGCACTGGACGGACGCGACTGATGGGCCAGTGTTGCCGGTGCGCGCGGGGAAGTTTGATTCTCGCGTGGCTGAACCCGGGCCTGCGCCCATCATGACGCCGAAAGGAATTGTTCTTATCTTCAACGGTGCGGACGACAAGCTCGTGTACCGTACTGGCGTAGCGGTGTTCGACCGAAACGACCCGCGCGTCGTGATCTCGCGCACGGAGGATGGGGTTTTCGCTCCGGAGAAACCATGGGAGAAAGTGGGCCAGGTTCCGAATGTCGTTTTCGTGGAAGGGATGGTGCGCCAGGGCGAACGGTATTTGTTCTACTACGGGGGCGCGGACACTAACGTTGGCGTGGCGGAAGCGCCGGTGATTCCGTGAACGAGCGCGCTGCCTAATTTAGATGGAGGCTTCCGGCATGAGGAAGGCTGTGTCACGCTTAGCTGCGGTTTTGGTTGGTGGATTCTTTTTTGGTGCGAGCGCTAGCGCGCAGACGGCTTCCCGTACTTTGGATGCGGAGGGTCACGCTTGGTGGCAGCACGCGGTGTTTTATGAAATTTATCCCCGCAGCTTTGCGGACAGCAATAATGACGGCGTTGGCGATCTGAAGGGGATTACCTCGAAGCTCGACTACTTGAAAGATCTGGGAGTGGATGCAATCTGGATTGCGCCGTGTTTCCCTTCACCCCAAGTGGACTTTGGTTACGACGTCTCCGATTACCAGAATATTGATCCGATGTACGGGACGCTGGCGGACTTCGATGTGCTGGTGAGCGAGGCCAAGAAGCGGGACATTCGCATCGTTCTCGACTTGGTGGTGAATCACACCTCCGATCAGCACAAGTGGTTTCTGGATTCGAAATCGTCGCGCACTTCGGCGCATCGGGATTGGTATATCTGGCGCGATGGGAAAGGGCCGGGAGAGCCTCCGAATAACTGGGTTTCGACGTTTGGAGGGTCGGCGTGGAAATTCGATCCGGCCACGAATCAGTACTACTACCACTATTTCTATGCCGAGCAGCCCGACCTGAACTGGCGCAACCCGGCGGTCAGGGATGCGATGTTCAATGTCACGCGCTGGTGGTACAAGCGCGGGGTAGCGGGGTTCCGGCTGGATGCGGTGGATACGCTGTTTGAGGACCCGGAACTGCGCGATAACCCGATTCTGCAGCCTGGCACGAACCATTTCGGAGATCCGATCGAACAAAATAAATACAACACGAAGTTGCCCGAGGTGCACGATGTCTTGCGTGGGTTGCGGAAAGTGGCGGATGAGAGCAACGCGGTCTTAGTCGGCGAGACTTGGACGGCTGACGTGGCTGAACTCAGCCGCTACTACGGCCAGAGCAACGACGAACTGCAGTTGCCCATGGATTTTCTTTTCACGACGGTGAACAAGCTGTCTCCGGCGGAATTCCGCAAACAGATTGCGGCGGTGGATGGGGCTTCGGGCTGGCCCACGTTTGTGATCAGCAACCACGACATTGTGCGGTCGTACGACCGCTACGGCGATGGTGTGCACGACGACCAGATCGCGAAGCTGATGGCTGCGCTTTATCTCACGCTGCGCGGGACTCCGATCATGTATTACGGGGAGGAAATCGGAATGAAGACTACGCCGCCGACGCGCAAGGAGGATGTGAAGGATCCGATCGGGCGCACGGGATGGCCTGAGGAAAAGGGACGGGACGGCGAGCGCACACCCATGCAATGGGACGGCAGCGAAAATGCGGGTTTTTCGAAAGGGACGCCGTGGCTTCCGGTGCCCGAGACTTTCAAGACGCACAACGTGGCAGATGAATCGAAAGATCCGAATTCCGTGTTGGAGTTCTACAGGAAAGTGCTCAAGCTGCGACATACGAACCCGGCGTTGCTCGAGGGAAGCTACACCGCGGTGAATGAGAGTGATGCGAACGTGCTGTCTTACCTGCGTGTATACAAAGCACACGGCGTCGTGGTCGCGCTCAATATGTCGAACGAGCCGCAGAAAGTGAAGCTCGAGCTGAAGAGCAAGGGTTTTGCTTCAGCTGCGAGGCTGCTCGCGACTGGAGAATCGAGCGCCAAGGGAGATGAGGTTTCGCTTGAGCCCTTTGGCGTTTTTATCGGCCAGCTTGCGAAATAGGGCGGGCATCGGAATGGCATGGACGGCTTATTCCTGGGCTCGCTCCCACGATTTGGAGCGGGAGATCGCTTCGTTCCAGCGCTGTCGCAAGGTATCCACTTTAGACCGCGGCAGGCGGGGTTCGAATCGGCGTTCCTCGCGCGGCATTTCATAAACTGTCTGCAAGTCCTTCCAAAAACCGACACCCAGACCCGCCAAGAAAGCTGCGCCAAGCGCGGTCGTCTCCGTCATGGCCGGGCGCACGACGGGGACGCCGAGAATGTCTGCCTGAAATTGCATGAGAGCATCGTTGGCGGAAGCGCCGCCATCTACGCGCAGTTCTTTGAGCGGAGTGCAGGTGTCGGTTTGGACTGCGTCCATTAGATCGGCGACCTGGTAGGCGATGCTTTCGAGGGCAGCGCGGGCGATGTGACCTGCGTTGCTGCCTCGGGTGATGCCGAAGATTGCGCCGCGCGCGTAGGAATCCCAATGGGGAGCGCCGAGGCCCACGAAGGCGGGGACGAAGTACACCCCGCCGTTGTCGGGAACTGAATTCGCCAGGGCTTCCACTTCCGACGATGTGCGAATAATTCCCAGGCCGTCGCGCAGCCACTGGATCACGGCTCCGCCAACAAATACGCTGCCCTCGAGTGCGTAGTCGGTCTTGTCGCGAATTCTCCAGGCCACGGTTGTAACCAGCCGATTCGTGGACGGGATGGCGCGATTGCCTGTGCTCTGCAGCATGAAGCATCCAGTGCCGTAGGTGTTCTTGGTGAGGCCGGGACTGGTGCATCTTTGCCCGAACAACGCGGCTTGCTGATCTCCCGCGATGCCTGCGATGGCGATGCTATTCAAGCCAGGGACGGAAGTCACTTCTCCGTAAACTTCACTGGAGGGCCGAAC
>DATHOJ010000070.1:0-30232 GCA_035485055.1 Bryobacteraceae bacterium | reverse complement strand
TAGCTGCTAGTTTCTGTTCCCACAGCGGAGAAGCTCGCTTCGTAACCCGCAACGAGCTGGGGCCAGACATTGACTGGCGGCAATCCAACGCACACAGACCCGTATCGAGGAGGTTGCTAGCATTTCCCCTACTGGTCGATCCCGCTCTCCGTTGGAAGAGCGCCTGGACTCCTTTCTGATTTCAAGATATTCGATGTTGGCGGCATGCGCTGCGCGTGAAAACGCGATGTGATAGAGGTTTCGGGAGATAGAGTTGAATTGGTGAGAGCTACCCGAGCCACCTGAATGGGCGGTTGCCGTCAAAAGTGGCCGCCCCACATGATTGGCAGCGAGCGCCTTCGGCTGGCAGTATGATGGTTTTGACGTATGCGCCTTGATGAGCTGAGGGGCCGCAATTCGCAAGGGATTTCGCTTAGCCGGAGGAACTTTCTTCGCGCGGTCACCGGTGCGGGTTCGGCCGCAGCTTTCTTTGGGCCGCGGGCGCTGCGAGGGATGGCTCCTTCGAAAAATCGCAAGGCGGTGGTGGTTACGTTCGGGGGCGGGGCACGCGACGACGAAACGTTTATGCCCGATGGGCAGGAGAATATCCCGCACCTTCTGCATGAACTGATGCCGCAGGCGACGTTTTTAACGAACGTCGTCAATCAAGGAATTCTTGGCCATTACGTGGCCACGGCGAGTATCGCGACGGGCTCCTATGAGACGTTCAACAATTTTGCCGCGGTATCGCCGAACAATCCAACGGTGTTCGAGTATTTCCGCAAGGATCTGAAACGCCCCGCTACGGATACCTGGGTGGTGGCGCCGAGCAATGGATTTGCGCGCATCGGCGAGAGTGCGAACAAGCTGTACGGTCCGGGATTGGGCGCGGGAGTTATTTTGCCAAAGCGGTTGCTTTCGGCGGCGCTCTCGACGGCGAGCGATGGGTCGCGGTATCAGCACCTGCTGCGCGATAATTACGAAACTCCTTTATACGCGCCGTCGCTCGCGGGGCGGCAGATCGAACTGGATCAGATGGCCGCGGTCCTTAAATTGTCCGTGGACGATTTTGCGGCGCATGCCCGGAATCTGGTTAGTCCGGACGAACTCTCCGTATACATCGCGAAGCAGCTTATGCGCCAGCTTTCGCCCAGCCTGCTGTGGGTGACACTGCACGATATCGACATTGCACATTCAGGGACGTTTTCGCTGTACGTAGACGGGATCAAACGCTCCGATCGTTTGTGCGCGGAGTTGTGGCAAACGATTCAGAAAGATCCCGAGTATGCGAACAAGACGACGATGTTTATCATGCCGGATTTCGGGCGCGACTCCGATATCGAATCCGGAGGCAACGGTTTCCAGCATCATCGCACCGGCGACGCCGTCTCGCGAACAACGTGGATGATGGTGCTGGGTCCGGACGTCAGACAGAATGTCGTAGTGGACCGGAGGGTGGAGTCGATCGACCTGATACCGACTTTGGGCGCATATTTCGGTTTCGACGCGCGGCTCTCGACCGGAAAACCGATCGCGGAGGTGGCTTGAGCCATGCTGCCGGATCAATTGACGCCCGGCAATTTTAGCGGTTATCCGCCGGAGGCGCGGGAGCTTGCGATCAAGAATATCGTACTGCTGCAAAGGCTGCCGCTTGCATTCGTGCCTCTGCTGCTGCGCGAACTGATTGTCTACGATTGGAAATTTCCGGCAGAACGCACGGATTTGACGCGGCAGTTTCGTTATCTGGGGACACTCCCTTCGAGTGCGTTTCAATCCACGATGGCGGCGTTCGCGCGATTGAAGCTGGGCGGCGAGCTGGAGCGGACCGATTGGGTGAATTCGCCGGCGATCTTTTCAGAACAGCTCTCGGCGCATTTGTGGGCGACCCACCAGATCGACGCGTTTCGCGCGGCGGCAGTGGATTACGTTCAAAACGTTTCGGCATCGGCTGCCGATCCGGCGCTGCCCACGCATCGGCTCGGGATCGCGGCAATTGGGCAGGGAGTGACGAAAAGCGATTACCAGTTATTTCGCAAGCTCCGTCCGCTGGGTGTTTATTACACGAAGGTCCAGCGTACGGGAGGCATCCAGGTGCTGGTGGATGCGGTTGCTTCCCGCGCTGAAAAGCATCCGGCGCCCTACGGACATTGGTATATCGACGGCGCCGCGAGCCTGGATGCTCCAAATGGGGTTACACAAATTTCCTACAACGCCCTTTCCGCCGCGCGCGCCGCGCTTCAAAACCGGATGCAGAAGACCTACGAGGCTGCGGTTTTCGATCCGGAAGCTTTTCGCACGATGCTGGCGCGGATGAAACCCGAGGAAGCGGGATTTGCTGCCAGCGGGGACCAGGTGCTCAACCGGTTCCAGCTTAGCCTGCTGACGGAGGGTTCAGGAACACAGGTGTTTTCGACGACGTTCGTTCAATGGGCGGCACGAGAAGCATTGCGAAGAGCGCAGCCATGGACGCTGTTTGCACGGTTCGCGCCACGTCAGCGCGAGAATCAGATGAACGAACTGCTGGCCGAGCATCAGCGCAAACCAGAGCTCGATCCGCAGGGCTCGTTGATCGACGCCGATATGGGCGCTTTTTATACCTGGCTGAATCAGCAGCGGCTGGCCGGCGAGGACAAGTCAGCCTTTCTCGCGTGGTTCGAGGATCACGAAGAAGCGGTCGCCATCGCGCCGGGGTTGGAGCGAGGCAAACGCAGCGATACGCCAATCGAGTTGGCGGACCTGATCGCGCGGATTGCGTGAGTGAGTCGATGATAACTGCCTTGCTATTGCTGTTTGCCGCCGCCGGGATCGATGATTCGTTTCGAACCGGCCTGACGGCATTGCAGAGCGGCGATCTGGAATCGGCGAAAAGAAATCTGGAAGCGGCTTCGAAGATCGAGCCGCGCGATGGGCGGGTATGGATCGCGCTTTCGCAGACGTATTGGAGACTGCACAAGAACGCGGAGGCGGAAGAGGCCGCAGGAAAAGCGGCGGCGATGGGGCCGGAAGATCCCGCGGTACTTCAGGGCCTTGCGATCTATTATTCGGAGACGAATCAGACTTTGAAGGCGGCGCGGGCGCAGGCGAAATATTCGGAGAAGGTTCCGGAAAACAGTGAAGCACGCGAGCGTGGCGTCGAGCTGTATTTCGCGGCGGCGCGGCCGTTGCTGGATCAACAGAAATTCGCCGACGCGCTAGTCATTTTGAAAGAAGCGGTTTCGCGGATTGCGAACAGCGGGCAACTCGAACTGGCGCTGGGCGTGGCATATTACGGGCTACGGCGATTCGACGAGGCCGCGGATGCTTTTCTGCGGACGATCGAGATTATGCCTGAGGCGGAGCAGCCATACATGTTTCTCGGCAGAGTTCTGGATCAAATTCCCAGCCGGTGGGCGCGTGTAACTCCGCAATTCGCTGCCTATGAAGCGGCGCATCCTGCGAGTGCGGAGGGATACCTGCTGCACGCCAAGGCTCTCAACGCGCAGTCGATCGACCCGGAGACGGCGCTGCGGCTGCTGGAGAAATCGATTGCGATCAATGGCAGCGACGCGTCCGCGTTTTTTGAGATGGGGGCGGTGCTGGATCGTTTGCAGCGCTTCGAAGACGCGGCGTCGGCGTTTGAAAAAGCGGTGGAGCGGGCTCCGCAGGATCCTGCCGCGCATTACCGTTTAGCGCGCGATTATGAGCGCATCGGCAAGCATGACGCCGCGCGGGCGGAGCGCGATAAACATGCACAACTGGTGAAGGCGCAGGAAGTCATTCGATGACGCGGCGCGAGTTTATGGCGGCAGTGAGTGCCGCGGGGCTCGCGCATTCCAGAGCCTCGGGGTCGACGCCGTTTCCGGTTCATTACGCGAAGCCGAGCCCTTATGAAGCTTTGCTGCGATACATCGACCCGGGGAGCGACGAGTTCAAGGGTGAGAAAGATGCGCTGGAGTTGGAGGCGCGATTGGAGCGCATTTTTGCCGGGCGGGACGAAGCTCCGGCGGGATTGCGTTCGTGGATGGCGCGGCGCGCGGAGATCCGGGCGGCGCGGTTTTATGCCTTGCCCGAAAATCGGGTGCGTTACGAAATCAAGCTGGATCGCGAATATCACACAGGGGTGTGGCAACTGCCGGACTTTCGAGCGGTCGCAGAGCAGGCGGCGACTTCGCCGAAGCCCTTTTTCCGCGACGTGACCGGGCATGTGTTCGGTGGGGTGGATTCGTTTCGCGAGCAACTGATTCCGGGGAATCCTTATTGGAGGGCGCGCCTGGATTCGGCGTGCGGGATCGATGTTTACGGGAACCAGGGGATCGTGGTAGGCGATATCGACAACGACGGCGTGGATGAGATTTACGTGTGCCAGCCGGGTGGACTGCCGAATCGTTTATACAAATTTCGGGCGGATGGGACGGCGGAAGATATTACGGACCGGTCGGGGCTCGGAGTGTTGGATGAAACGACGTGCGCCCTCTTTTGCGATTTTCGCAATTCCGGGTATCAGGATGCGGTAGTGCTGCGGTCGTCCGGTCCGCTGTATTTTGTGAATCGCGGCGATGGGACGTTCGTGGAGCAAAGGGATGCATTTGCATTCAAGACCACGCCGCAGGGCTCGTTTACGGGAATGGCAGCGGCGGATTTCGATCGCGACGGGCGGCTGGATCTCTATCTTTGTTGCTACATCTATTTTCAGAGCGAGGATCAATATCAGTATCCCGCGCCTTATCAGGATGCCCGCAACGGTCCGCCGAATTTTCTGTTCCACAACACAGGAACACGGTTCGAGGATGTTACGGCTGAGACCGGGATCAACGAAAATAACGACCGGTTCAGTTTCTCGCCAGCATGGTGCGACTTCGACGGGGACGGTTGGCCGGATCTTTACGTCGCGAACGATTTCGGGCGCGGAAATCTTTATCGGAATCGCGAGGGGCATTTTCGGGACGAGGCTGCGAAGGCAGGATTGGACGGCGCGGGTCCGGGGATGAATGCGGCATGGTTCGACTACGATGGCGACGGGAGGGCGGATCTTTACGTCTCTGATATGTGGACGGCGGCGGGGCAGAGGGTCATCCGCGATCCGGCGTTTCAGCCCGCGGGTCGCGATGCGGAAGCCTTTCGACGGCACACGAAAGGCAATTGCCTGTATCGGAACAAGGGGGACGGGACGTTTGAGGAGACCAGCGCGACTGAGGGCGTGGAGATGGGGCGGTGGGCGTGGAGCTCCGGAGGATTCGATTGGGATCTGGATGGCGCGCCGGAGATTTTGATCGGCACGGGGATGGTGACGAATCGGTCGAAGAAAGACTTGAATAGTTTTTTCTGGCGCCGGGTGGTTGCGAAGACGCCCGAGATGCAGCGCGCGGCTGGGGATTATGAGAACGGATGGAACGCGCTGAATCAGCTTATTCGCGAGGACTATAGCTGGAACGGGCGCGAGCCCAACGTGTTTTATGTGAAAAAGGATGGACGGTATCGAGACGCGTCCGGTGTGAGCGGGCTCGATTTTGCGGAGGATACGCGGACCTTCGCCGTGACGGATTTCGACGGCGACGGAGTTCCGGATCTGGTGTTGAAGAACCGGCTGGGTCCGCAGATTCGCGCGATGCAGAACGATTGCTCGAGTGGGCGGAAGGCCATCGCGATTGGTTTAAAAGGGACGAAGTCGAATCGCGATGCGATCGGCGCGCGGGTCGAGGTGAACGGGCAGACGCAGTGGATCGCGGCAGGGAGCGGGTTCCTTTCACAGCACAGCAAGAAGCTGCATTTCGGGCTCGCGGGGCTGCCCTCGGCGCGGGTGAAGATTATTTGGCCATCGGGAGCGGTGCAGGAAACTCACGATCTGGAGCCGGGCTATGTCTATACGATTGTTGAGGGAGCGAGCGAACCTACGCGGACGGCGTTCCGCGCATCAAAACCGATGCCTTCGGTGGTGGTGCACGGGAAGAACGATCCGGAGTTCGGCGATGCGTGGTTGCTGGAGCCGGTGCCGACCCCCGATCGGCGGACGGCCGGATTCGTGGTGCTACACAGTGGGCAACGTCCGCAAATGCCTGCGGGTGTGCCCGTCGAGATGGTCGACCTCAAGATGGAGAAGGATGATGTAGCGGCTGCCTACTCGTTGTTCCGGAGATATCTATTCGAATATCGCAAAGACCTGTCGCTGCCTTTGGTCTTGTTGGTGGATGGCGAAAGTAGGGCTCGCAAAATTTATCCGGATATTCCCTCGACTGCGCAGATGCACAGCGATCTGGCGCGAATTGATCAGAGTCATGCGCTGGCGCTTCCCTTCCCGGGAAAATATTATCTGAATCCGCGGCGGAATTATTTCAAGCTGGGCGCGGCGTTTTATTGGGCGGGCTACCCGGACCGCGCACTGCCTTATCTTGCGGAAACGCTGCGCGCGCATCCGGAAAACTGGAAGGCCTTGCACGCAGTGGCGCGGATTCAACTGGAATTGGGCCGCAGTCGCGATGCGCTTCAATCGTTCCAGCAGTTGATTGAGAAGAAGGGCGACTATCCGCCGGCCTTTGTCGGCGCCGGCGAGGCTTATGCGAAACAGGACGATCGCGCAAATGCCAGGAAAATGCTCGAGCGCGCCTTGGAACTGGATCCACGTTGCGCGGATGCAATGAATCAACTGGGGCTGCTTTCCGCAGGTTCAGACGATTTCGAAGGCGCGCGGAAATGGTTTCAGAAGGCGATCGAGGCCCAGCAGGATCATCCGGGGGCGATCAATAATCTCGGGGTGCTGTACGCGAAGCTGGGTCAGCCGAACGATGCCGTTGCCGCCTTCCGGTACGGGATCAAGGCGAATCCGGATGACGATGAGCTGTACCTGAATCTGGCGCGAATTTACGTTACGATGGGCCAGCGGGATAAGGCTCGCTCAGTGCTGGTCGAGTTGATGGACCGGAAGCCGGGGAACGCGATCGCGACCAAAGCGCTGGGAGAATTGGAGGCTCGATGATTTTACTCTTCGCTCTACTGCTCGAGATCACGGCCCTATCGGGGCGCGTGGCTGGTTTCGGCGAGTCTCCTTCGGAGAGATTGTCGCCTCCGCGGTTGATTGCGCCGGGAGCGCCGCCGGTGTTGAGCTTCCGTTATTTCGATGCGAATGACCGGGGGCGATTCGGCAATCTCGGGCTGATGACGGACGATGCAGGGCATTAGGAACATCGACACGGCACGCCCGCGGGCCCACGCCACCGGGGTCTTGATTATTTTTTGGTTAGGTTCGTCGTTGCTATTCTCTCAGACGGTCGCGGATGGGATCGCGGCTTTCAATCGGGGGGATTATAAGGCGGCCCGTTTGAGTTTGGAGCGGGCCCAGAGCGATCCGCGTGGACGGTTGTTTCTGGCGTTGACGCGCGCGGCGATGGGCGAGTGTGACGGCGCAATCCCGGAGCTGGCGAAAGGATTTTCGAGCGGTGACAACCGGCGGCTGGCAGGTCTCGCCTTGGCCCAGTGCCACATCAGTGCGAAACGCTTCGCAGAGGCTGCTCCGATTATCACGCAGCTCGAAAAAGAATTTCCCGCCGACCCGGACGTCCTTTATGTGTCCGCGAATTTCCACATGAAGTCCTGGAACGACGCTATCTATCGCCTGTATCAGAAGGCTCCGTCTTCATATCGCGTGGACCAGCTTTCGGCGGAAGTGTTCGAGACGCAGGGCAAGTACACGGAGGCGGTTGCAGAGTATCGCAAGGCGATCTCGAAAAATCCCAGCGCGATCAATCTACACTATTCCTTGGGACGCGCGTTGTTGCAGCAATCGCACGATCCGGCGGCCCTGGGCCAGGCGCGCAAGGAGTTCGAAGCGGAACTAACGTTGAATCCCTCCGATGCTGTCGCCGAATATCAGGTGGCGCAGATCCTGATCGCAGAGCAAAGGAAGCCCGAAGCGGCGGCTCATTTTGAAAAAGCGGTGGAATTGCGTCCCGATTTTCCGGAGGCTCTGATCGCAGTGGCGAAGCTAAGAGCGGATGCGAAGCGATATCCGGACGCCGTGGCGCTGCTGGAACGCGCGGTCAAAGTTCAGCCGCGCAATGAGACGGCTCATTACAACCTCATGATGGTCTACCGCAGCGCAGGCCGCACCGCCGATGCGCAGCGTGAAAAAGCCGAGCTCGATAAATTGCAAAAGCCTCCGGAAGGCGAGTTTACGGATTTCCTGAAGCGGCTGGGTGATAAGAAGTGAGAAAGACCCTCGCGCTGATGTGCGTGGGAATCGTCAGTGCGCAAAGTCCTGGTTTTCGGAATGTGGCGGCGGAAGCGGGATTGACCACACCGATTCCGAACGGCGGCAAGACGTCTAAACAATTCGTCATTGAAACGACTGGAAGCGGCGTCGCGTTTATCGACTACGACAACGACGGACTTGCCGACATTTTCATCGCCTCCGGACCGGGTGCGCCGAGCCGCATGTATCACAACGAAGGAGGCGGCAAATTTCGCGACGTAACGGAAGCGCTGGGTTTGACCCGCGAAGGATGGGCACAAGGAGTCTGCGCCGGGGATTACGATAATGACGGCTATACCGATTTATTCGTCACCTATTGGGGACAGAATACGCTCTATCGAAACATAGGGGGCCGGCGATTCGAAGACGTCACCGCGAAGGCTCATCTCACCCAGGATCGCGTCCGCTACAACACCGGCTGCGCCTTTATCGATTACGATAACGACGGGAAGCTGGACCTCTTTGTCGCGAATTATCTGAAGTTCGATTTCAATACCACGCCGAAGCCAGGGGCCAATCCATATTGCTTTTATCGAGGGATTGCCGTCAATTGCGGACCACGCGGGCTGCCATTCGATCGAAACATTCTGTATCACAACGAGGGCGGCATTTTCCGCGACGTTTCTGAGGAGAGCGGCGTGGCGAAGCCCGATGGCAACTACTCACTCAGCGTTCTGACCGGCGATTTCAACGGGGACGGATTGACCGATATCTATGTTGCGTGCGATCAGACGCCTTCGATCCTCTATATCAACCAGGGCAACGGCAAATTCACAGATGAGGCGATGATCCGCGGCGCGGCGCTGGACGACAATGGCAAAGCTCTGTCCGGCATGGGGGCGGCGGCGGCGGATTACTTGCATGAGGGGCTGCCCTCGATCTTCCGCACGAATTTTTCCGACGAATTGGAAACGCTGTATCGAAACCAGGGCAAGGGGGAGTTTCAGGATGTCAGTGTGGAAGCGGGCATGGGCCAGAACACGCGCTTCGTCGGCTGGGGATGCGGGTTTTTCGATTACGACAACGATGGCTGGCCGGATTTGCTGCTCGTGAACGGTCATGCCTTCCCGGAGGTCGACCGGCTGAAGATCGACATCCAATACCGGGAGCGAGCGATCCTCTATCGCAACGATCACAAGAAATTCGTCGACGTTTCGGAGACGGCGGGACCGGGCATTTTAGAAAAACATTCCTCGCGCGGCTTGGCATTTGCCGATTACGATAACGACGGTTCGGTGGAGGCTTTGGTGAACAATCAGAATGAGCCCCCGTCGCTGCTGAAGCTTACCCATAAGTCAGCCAATCACTGGATCGAGTTGAAACTCGAAGGTGTGAAATCGAATCGGAGCGCGATTGGGTCAAAGGTACGGGTGACGGCAGGCGGATTCGCGCAGACCGCCGAAGTGAGGAGCGGAGGAAGTTATCTCTCGCAAAACGATCTGCGGCTGCACTTCGGTTTGGGGGCGGCTCCTAAGATCGACAAAGTCGAGATCGTTTGGCCAGGTGGAGCGACGCAGGTAGAAACGGATCTGGGAGTCGATCGAGTGGTCGCGATCCGCGAACGCCCGTGAATCCGCCCATAAATCCAATCACAGAACCGCGACCACCGGGAGCGGTCAGCTCCCGGGTCCCTTCAAAAAAGAAAACGGCCCGCCGAAGCGAGCCGTCCCCCTTTAGATTATTCCAGCCCACCTTAGAATCGCAGCCGAAGCGAGAACTGGAGATGCCGCTCCGATCCAGCGACGCTGCTGGTAATGACGCCGAAATTCCCGTTGCCGCCGAGCGCCTTGGAGTCTCCCAGGCTTACGTCAGGCTGACTCAGCACCGTGAAGTTGCCAAGATTGATGGCTTCCGCGCGGAACTGGAGGTATACCCGCTCCTCAGTCAATCGGAACTCCTTGAAGAGCGAGAAGTCCATCGTCTTGGTCGGCGGACTGGTAATGGTTTGCAGACCCACATCGCCGCCTGTGGCGATTCCGGCCGCCTGGCTCGAATAAGCAACGGCGTAGTTGTTGATATTGAACCACTCGTTCGGAGTGCGTCCGCCAGGAGGGGCCGCATCGTCGCCGCCGGTGGCGCCCGAAGCATAGTCGGGCAGGCAACGGCTCCAGACGCCGTGACAGTTTGCGCCCGCCATGGTGATCGGAGCGCCAGTCCGCAGCGTCAGTAGGCCATTCGCCTGCCAGCCGCCCACGAACATATCGACAAACCGATTCATGCTGCCGCCATACTGCTTGCCTCTGCCGAACGGAAATTCGTAATTGAAGCTGGTCGTCAGACTGTGCCGGATGTCCCATGACGCGCTGGAATAAGCAGTCCCTTGATTGGTCTGCGAAATCGGCGCCAGGTTACTCGAACCGCTCAGCGGCGTACCGCTGTCAGCAAGCGCGTGGCTCCAAACGTAGGACGTAAGGAATTGCACCCCATGGGAGAAGCGCTTCTCCACCTTCACTGAGGCTGCGTCATAGTTGCCGAAGCCGAACGTCGAAGTCATGGAAAGGCCGTTACCCACAGACTGGCAAGTCGAGCAAGCCGGCTGGATCTCCTGCAAATTCGCGGAACTGATTGAAGTGTTGAAGGTGCCCAGATTCGGATATGGATCAGAGTTCCAGAGAATCAACTGATGCGCCGAGTGGTTGCCCTCGTAACCGAGTTCCAGAGCGATGTCCCCGCGGAATTCGCGCTGAAGAACCGCATTCCACTTATGAACCAGAGGATTGCGGAAATCCTGCTGCACACCGCGCATCGAAACGCCGGCGTTCAGCGTGAACGGACTCAGTGGATATCCACCGGCAAAACCGCCCGGCATGAAATCGCAGTTGAGACATTGCGACTGGCTGATCCCCACAAAGCTGCTGTTGCCCTGATAGCGCGACAGGTTCACCGTCTCATTGAACGGCACGCCTTCCCCGCGGTTGGGGCTTCCGCCTTGATTCTCCTCACCACCATAGAACATGCCGTATCCAAGGCGGAGAACGGTCTTATTCATGATTCGATAGGCGATGCCCAGGCGCGGACCTATTGAGGTCTTATCCCAGGGAATCAAATAATTGGACACTTGGCACCGGTTCACCGTCACTGTCGGGAACAGGGCCCCGAAGTTCGGCGGCAGAGCTTCGTTGCAGTTCCCACCCTGCGGGATATAAAGGGTGTTGGTCTGGATGTTGTAGTTCGCCTGCCGGCCCCATTGCTCGCCGATGGGCGACAGTAGCTCGTAACGGACACCGATGTTCAACGTCAGTCTGGAATTGAGTTTCCAGTCGTCCTGAGCGTAACCGGCGTAGGCTACGCGCTGGGACGAAACAAAGTTCGTCGTCGAAATAGCACCGCTATCCACCACGCCCAGCAAAGCCGAAGCCATGGCATCGCCCGTCAGACCGCTGATGCTCGATCCATTCGAAGCATTGTTTCCAGACGGGAAGGCGGTCTCATTGTTGCTGAAACCGATGTTTCCGTGAGGATCGGGGACCTGGAAGAAGGGAAATTTAATCGAGCGGAATTCGAACCCGAATTTATAGGCGTGCGCACCTTTGCTCAGCGCGACGTTCTGGACAAAATCCCACACGTTGTTGTACTCCTTGGTGGGGACCCAGTCGGTGGCGCCGACGGTCGGATAACCGTTCGAGAAACCGATTTGCGGCAGGCCGCCGTTATTAGACGCGGCACCCGTCGGATCGTAGCCGCCGATACCGAACTGCGTGAAGAGGTCGGTACTGGGATTCGCTCCAATGCGGGAGGTCACCAGGCGCGTAAAGCCGATGCGACTCTCCGTTACCAGGCTGGGACTCCATACACGCGTATAACTGAGCTGCGCGTTGCGGCTCAAGTCGATTTCACCAGCGCCGTTAAATCCCGTATCGTCGAGAGCGCCCGGCAGCGGAGCGCCGTCCGTCTTTGACGTATTCGACCAGCTCAAGGATCCGAACAGGCTGTCCTTGTCGCTGAGGCGATAATCGACGCGGGCGTCGCCCTGATCCGTAACCAGCGCGCCAGTGGTGTTGTAGTAATAATCATTGGTCGGCGCGTTGCCGGTGATCACCGTCTGGTTGGGATTCGGATAGAGCTGCATGATCTTGGCCCACGCCGGATCCATTCTGGTGAGCGGGATAATATTTCCGGGAAACTGCGTCCGCGATACAGGGATCTGGAAACCAGCCGCAGTCACGTTTCCGCATGGCGACGTACAGTACACCGTCGATTGCGGATCGTAGATCGCGCCCTTCTGGATCGAGATCGGATTGTTATTGATGTCGGTTCCGGTGTAGACCGGTCCCAGCAGGCTGGAGAAATTGCCGCCTTTCATGGCCGCCGTTGGAACCGTCGTATACCCTGAGTAGCCAAGATTGGTGTACGTCCCGCCCGAATCGGCGATTCGCGTGCCCTGATAATCTCCAAAAATGAACAGCTTGTTCTTCTTGATCGGGCCGCCGGCCGTTGCGCCGAACTGATTCTGCACGAAGGGCCCGCGGGGCGATACCGGAAGCCCGGTGGTTGCGTTGATACCCGCGCGATTGCCAGTCCAGGTGTTCGAATCCAGATCCCGGTTTTGCAGGTATTCGAACACGCTGCCGTGCAGCGCATTAGTTCCGGATTTCAGAGTCACGTTGATGACGCCACCAGCCGCACGACCATATTCGGCGTTGTACCCGTTGGTCTGAATGCTGATTTCGCTGACCGCGTCGATCGCGGGTCCGATCGCATAGGAGGTCTGATTCAGGAAGTCGATGGTGTTGATGTTGTTGTCGACTCCGTTCAGCAGGAAGTTATTCTGACCGTTCGAACGCACTCCGTTGGCCGAAAAACCGCCGTTTGCGGAATCGCGCGCGCCCGGCTCAGCCGGTACGACTCCGGGCGAGAGACGAGCCAGATACGCTAAGTTACGCGTCCCTCCCAACGGAACGTCGGTGATCATTTTAGTATCGAGCGCCGCGCCGACCTGGGTGCTCTCGGTCTGGAGGATGGTCGCCGACGCGGAAACGTCGACGGTCTGGGTAATATCGCCGACCGTAAGCTGAATATTGACACCGGTGCGTTCGCCGACGGTCAGGACCACGTTTCGCTGCTCGGAAATCTTGAATCCCGGGGCGCTCACGCTGATATTATAGGTACCCGGTTTCAACGCAGGACGTACAAATTCGCCTAGATTGTTGGCGGTCATTACATAAACTTCGCCAGTAGCAACGTCGGTTATGGTGATCTTAGCGTTCGCGACGACGCCGCCGGAAGTGTCTGTAATTGTTCCGGCAAGAGTGGAAAGATCTCGTTGCGCAAAGGCCGCAGATGCGCATACGAAAATTAACAGGGCAATCCTGAGCCCCCTGAGGTTACACATTTACCCCTCCTCCCTGCCAACGCGGCAGGCCAAACTGGGTAGTATGTTAACACTAGCCCCCACAACGGTCAATACTTTTTACGTAACACGTAAACGTTTTCGTAATGCGAAACGCGGACACTGGATTCTGGACGAAAGGGGCGTAGAATCAAAGTCTAATGGCGCGCGTAGGCGGATTCGCGGTATTGCTTCTCTTGCCGGTTATGGGGTCAGCACAAACGAAGCCTGCCGCTTATGCAGATTCAAAGACGTGTGCCACCTGTCATTCGGAAATTGCGGCAAACTACGCGCGGACGGGCATGGCCCGTTCTTTGTTCAAGCCGGGATCGGCCAATAAGGTTGAGGACTACGCAAAAACTCCCGAGTTTTATCACGCCTTATCGGACAGCCATTATTCGATGACCATCCGAAATGGACAATATTTCCAGCGCCGATGGCAACTGGACGCCGCAGGCAAACCGATCAACACCGAGGAACTGAAGATCGATTACGTGATGGGTTCTGGAAACCATGCGCGCTCCTACCTGCACCGCACGGAGCGCGGCATGCTGATCGAGCTTCCCCTCGGTTGGTATCCGGACAAAGGCGGCGAGTGGGGCATGGTGCCGGGGTCCGACACCGAACATCCGCAGACCCGGAGGTTTATCTCTTATAAATGCATGTTTTGCCACAACGGCTATCCCGATATCCCGACCGCCAATAACGCGCCCGCCAGCGACCCTGTTTATGTGGGCGAGCTTCCGGAGGGGATCGATTGCCAAAGATGCCACGGTCCCGGAGCGGAGCACGTTCGACGAGGAGGGCGCGGAGGCATCGTGAATCCCGCGAAGCTGAGTCTCGAAAGGCGCATGGAGGTGTGTATGCAGTGCCACCTCGAAACCACCAGCGGCCGGATTCCAGCCGTGCTTCAGCGCTTCGACCGGGGCACGTTCTCCTATATTCCAGGCCAATCCCTTGCGGATTTCGCAATCTCCTTCGACCACGCCGCCGGTACAGGCCACGAAGGGAAATTCGAGGCGGTAAGCTCAGTTTACCGGCTAAGGCAATCGCGATGTTTCCTGGAGAGCGCGGGCAAGCTCGAATGTTCGACGTGCCACGATCCACATAAAGTTCCGCGCGGCGAAGAGGCGGTTCGGCACTACTCCAGCGTATGTTTGCGGTGCCATACCGGGACGCATCCCACAAGCGTAAGCGTCACGGCGGCGGATTGTATTTCCTGTCATATGCCCAGGCGCAGGGCGGATGACGCTCCGCATGTGATCATGACCGATCATCTGATTCAAAGGCGCGCGCCCGCGGACGCTCTGGCCGAATTTGCAGAGCGTCCCGCAGAGGAGTATCGCGGCGAGGTGGCGCCGTACTATCCTTCCCCGCTGCCGCAGACTCCTTTGAACGCATTGTATCGGGCAGTCGCGCAAGTCGGATTGGGAAACAACGTAGCCTCCGGGCTGCCGGAGCTGGTTCGATTGATCGATGAGATCAAGCCAAAGGAGGCTGAGTTTTACATGGTCGAGGGCGACGGCTGGAAGATGATGGGAAAGCCGGAGGAAGCCGCGGCCGCTTATAGAAAGGCCCTGGAGATCAAGCCCGATTCTACGCGGGCGATGCGCGCGCTAGCCGCCGTCGATGAGGCCCATGCCGAACAGATTCTGGCCCACGCGGTTCAGCTAGCGCCCGGCGACGCGGAATCGTGGTTTCGCTACGGAGTGCTGACCGCGTCCGCCGACAGAGTCCGGAAAGCCATAGCGCTCGATCCGTGGCTTCCGGATCAATCCCGCCGGCTCGCCGAATTGACTCGCGCGGAGCCGGATCTAAAGGACGCCCTGCGGACCGATCCTTTCGACGATGCGGCGTGGGACTTGGGCGGACGGATCATGTCTGAAAAGGGAAAATTCGAGGACGCGTTTTTCGATTTCGACCGCGCCATCAAGCTTCAGCCCTCCGCCAAGTACCTCTACGACTACGCGCTGGCGCTCGTGCGCGCAGACCGCTTCGACGATGGCCAACATCAAGCCGAAATGGCGGTGCGAGCCGATGACAGTCTCATCGAAGCGCACGAACTTCTTGGAGGCCTGCATGCCCGGAAGAAGGAATATGCGGAAGCGGTGAATGAATACACGGCTGTGGTGGCACTGAAACCCGAATTGGCCAGGGCACAGTTGCAACTCGGATCAGTCCTTGCCGCGGAGGGCGATAAAGAAGGCGCAGCGTCGCATTTTCGCGAGGCCGCGAAGGGTCATGATCCCTCCGTTGCGCGTCAGGCCGAACAAGCGCTCCGTGATTTGGGAATCCGTTAGCGATGCGGCAATTCCTTTTCGCCCTAATGATCGCCTCGGCGGCCGACGCTCCTGCGGTGCGTTTTGTCGATGTCGCGGCCCAGTCAGGCCTCACCGTTCCCAACACTTTCGGGGGCAAAGAGAAGAAAAACTCAATCCTGGAGAGCACGGGCACCGGCGTGGCGATCTTCGACTTCGATGGCGATGGAGCGAACGACATCTTCCTCGCCAACGGGCCGCCTTCGCGTTCGCAGCTCTATAAAAATGACGGGACCGGACACTTCACCGAGGTCGGTCAACAGGCCGGTCTGGCACGGATTGGCTGGGCGCAGGCCGCATGCGTGGGAGATATCGACAACGACGGCCATCCTGACCTGTTAGTGACCTATTACGGCCACAACAGCCTGTATCGGAATCTCGGGAATGGAAAATTTCAGGACATCACGGAAAAGGCAGGCCTTCCGGTGACCGGCACGCGCTGGGGTTCGGGCTGCGCGTTTATCGATTACGATCGCGACGGCCTGCTGGATATTTTCGTCGCCAATTATGTGGATTTACCTAGCATTCCCAAGCCGGACAAGACCTGCGATTGGAAGGGAATGATGGTCTGGTGCGGTCCTCACGGCCTTCCGATGGCGCACAATGCGCTCTATCACAATAATGGAGACGGAACGTTTACCGACGTTTCCGAGAAAGCAGGCATTCTCGCCCCCGGACGCCGCTACGGTCTGGGTGTGGTGACCGCGGACTTCGACAACGACGGCTGGCCCGACATCTACGTCGCCTGCGACCAGACCCCGAGCCTTCTGTATCGCAATAATCACGACGGCACCTTTGAAGAGCGCGGCGACGTTGCGGGCGTCGCCTACAACGCCGATGGCCAACTGCAAGCAGGCATGGGAATCGCCGTAGCCGATTACGATGGCAACGGCTTCCTCGACATCGCCAAAACAAATTTCTCAGGCGACCGCCCTTCGCTTTTTAAAAATGAGGACGGCAAGTTTTTCGAAGACGTTTCGGAAATGGCAGGCCTCGGGCGGAATCTGCTGCTCGGCTGGGGCATCGCTTTTCTCGACGTCGACGAAGACGGCTGGCCGGATCTGATCATGGCGAATGGCCACGTTTATCCGGAGATCGACCGGTCGCCTCTCGGCGAAACATATCGCCAGAAAACTCTGCTCTATCGGAATCTCGGCAACGGCCGTTTCGCCGACATCACCGAATCGGCGGGGCCGGGTTTCGCGCCCAAGAGGCCTTCCCGCGGCCTCGCCATCGGCGATCTGGACGGCGACGGCAGGCCGGAGATCGCGATCGCCAATATGAACGAGAAGCCGACCCTATTGAAGAACACGGGTCCCAGGCAGAATGCGATCGCGATTACGTTGACCGGCACGCGCTCGAATCGAAGCGCGATCGGCGCGCGCTGCACGGTGGAAGCAGGCGGCCGCAAGCAGATTGGGGAAGTAGTGAGCGGAGGCAGCTACTTTTCGCAGAATTCCTTGACGCTCTATTTCGGACTGGGAAAATCGGACAAAGTCGATCGGATCGAAGTGCGTTGGCCGACGGGGGAAATCGAGAAATGGCCGGGGATGCCTGCGAATCGGACAGTTGGACTAACAGAGGGCAGCGAGAAAATTGCCAGCCACGCATGGGCGCGCCGTTGAGGATGCCTACTTGTCTTTCTTGTCATCCTTCTTTTCGTCGACGACGGCGGGTGGCCGGAACCGCTGCGGCATTACCGGCTTGGCGCTCGCCAATTCCACCCAGGTTTTAATCACCAAATCCTGTTTCTCCGGATTCGCCGTCAAATTAAAATGTCTGCCTTGCGCCGACGCCGTAAACGCCGCGCTCCCATCGTCTCGAATCGCGATCGTCCCCGCGTCGGATACTTTAAAATATCCCTCCTTCGGCCGCGCCGCGTACAAAGTCGCGATCAGGGCCGGAGCAGGCGTATCGTACGGCATCGGTTTGAAAGCCTTATAGGCGGCGATCAACGGATTATCCGGATTCACCGCCGTAAATTCCTTGTCGATGCTCGTCCCCGGGAAAGGCATCGCCGCGCCCGCCTCGGCGCTCACCGAATAAATCGGAGTCGGCCATTCGCCGAAAACTTTCTTCGCGGCCGCGACGTCTGCCCCAATGTCGCAGGCGGCGACCAGATAGTTCGTTTTGGCCACGATCAGTTCTTTCATCCCCCGGAATTCCAGCGCGGCGGCGAGATTTGTCGCCGGACCCGCCAGAATGAAAAATCCATTCTTGTCGTACTGCCCTTCGAGATAATTCCGAAACAGCGTGTCGGGATCGCCCGTGTCGAGCACCCGCTTCACATGGTTCACAAAGAGCGCCGTGCCATCGGGCTTCTTCAAACTGAAAGGCTCAGTGAACGCCGCCGACGTTGCCCCAGGCCGTCCCGAAGTGCGCATGCCCACCGGAGGCACCTGCGCGAAATTCCCAGCGGGTCCACGATAATACCGCTCCACCATGTCGGTAAATCCCGCCACGGCGAGGTTAGGCCGGCTCAGCGTCACGATCGCCACGCGGCAATCGTTCTTGCCTTGCAGACCATGAATTAAAGCCTGCGCCAACACGCTATCGATCGTGCTGAAATCTGAATCGAAAAACGCCCCGGCCGCGGGTTTGCCTCTACCGAATTGCATAATGCCGCTAAGACAGATCCACTCCGTCGATATCGAGTCCGGCGAGCCGACCCGTCGAATCGCCGAAATGTTCCGTAGGAACCCCCATGCGGTCCATCATGGTGAGGAACAGATTGCACATCGGCGTTTCGCGCCGCGTCAGAACACGGCGGCCCGTTTTGAAATTGTTCCCGCCCTTGCCCACAATGATGGTCGGCAGATCTTCGTGCAGATGCGCGTTCGGGTCCGACAAACCAGCCCCATAAACGATCATGCTGTTATCGAGCAGCGTCCCGTCGCCTTCCTTCGAATTTTTCATCTTCTCGATGAAGCCCGCGAACTGCTGCACGTGATACTCATTGATCTTCCGCGTCTTCTCCATCAATTCCGGCAGGTTGCGATGGTGCGTGCACGGATGATGGCCGTCGGAAATTCCGATTTCGCGATAAGCGCGTGAACTGCCCTCGCGCGTCATCAGGAAAGTAACGATGCGGGTCTGATCGGCCTGGAACGCGATCGCCACCATGTTCGACATCATCTTAAAGTGCTCGGCGAAATCCGCGGGGACGCCGTACGGTTTGTCCATGTGCGGATCGATCTGCTGATTATCCTTCTCCGCGCGCTCGATCTGCCGCTCCACTTCGCGTATGGACGACAAATATTCGTCCAGCTTGCGCCGATCGGTAGGCCCGAGATTCGACTCCAGCTTGCGCGTGTCTTCGGTGACGAAATCAAGAATGCTGCGCCGGAATTTCGCCTGCCTCGCCCGCTCCTCCGGAGTCATCGGCTGCCCGGTTCCGAAAAGTCTTTCGAACAGCGAACGCGGATCGAGAATCGGCGGCAAAGGCTGCGTTTCGCTGCGCCAAGCCAGGTTGTTGGTGTAGGCGCACGAATAACCGGAATCGCAATCGCCCGCCTGTCGCGCGTCTTCCATTCCCAGTTCAAGCGAAGGAAAACGAGTCTGCTTCCCGATCTCATTCGCGACAATCTGATCGAACGAAACGCCGTTCTTAATCTCCACCAGCGACTTTTTCACTTGGATGCCGGTGAGATAAGATCCACAGCACCGCCCATGATCGCCCGCGCCATCGAGCAGCGCCCGCCCCGTGTTATGGGTCAGGTTGCCGATCTGGATCATGTCGTTCTTATAAGGCTCCAGCGCCTTCAGAGTCCGCGGCAACTCCTGAAACTTCCCTTCGTAAGAAGGATTCCAGGCGTCCATGATCTCCCCGTTCGGCACGTAGAAAAACGCCATGCGCACCGGAGCTTTCCCCGGAACGGAACTGGCCTTTAGCGCCGGAGCCATCGCGTCCAGGAAAGGAAGCCCAATCGCGGCCGTGCCCAGCCCGCGCAGAAACGTACGTCTCGGAAGCGCCTTCGGGGTGATCATTTCGCTGCAATCTCCTTCGGTTTGGCCAGTGGAGTGGAGTCTTTCTTCGAAACGGGCATCTCGCCTCGCCGCGACTGGAACGGCAGGCTGTGCACAACTTCATAAATCAGGGTTTGAAAACGATAGCCGTCCGCGGCAAGCGTCTTATTCATCTCATCGATCCTGCGATTATCGTAGCTCTGCATGCCGCGGCCCAGCGCGTACGTCATGATCTTCTCGATCAGGCAGCGCGATACCTGCGGCATCCCCGCCACCAGAATCGTGCGCATTTCAGCGGCTGTTTTGAAGCTCTTCCCGTTCGGCAAGGTGCCGCCGACGTCGATCGGAAACTTGCCGTCCATGGTGCGCCACTTGCCGATCGCGTCGTAATTCTCGAGTCCGAAGCCAAGCACGTCCATCCGGTCGTGGCAGGACGCGCAAACGGGATTATTGCGGTGCGCCTCCAGTTGCTTGCGCATCGAAACCTCGGCTCCGATTTTGGAATCGTCAAAAGCCGGAACATCCGGCGGCGGCGGAGGAATCGGAGTACCCAGAATATTGTTCAACAGATACTTGCCGCGGATGGTCGGCGACGTGCGGCTCGGATAACTCGAAACCGCCAGCACGCTGCCCTGCGATAGCACGCCGCCGCGCTGGTCCGTCGTCAGTTCCACGCGGCGGAAATCCGGACCCTTCACGCCTTCGATCCCGTAAAATTTCGCCAGGTCCTCATTCAGGAAAGTGTATCTCGCGTCAATGAAATCCGAAATCGGCCGGTTCTCGCTCAGCACATGCTGGAAGAACATGTTGGTTTCGGTTCGCATCTCGTCTCGGAGCTGCGGGTTCCACAATTTGAACTTTTGCGGATCGGGAGTGATCGAATCCAGGTTGCGGATTTCCAGCCACTGCCCCGCGAAATTGTCCGCGAACGCGGCCGCCTTCCGGTCCGTCATCATGCGCTTCACCTGCCCGTCGAGCGTCGCCGGCTCCCTCAACTTTCCCGCCTCGGCGATCGCCAGCAACTCATCGTCTGGCATGGAGCTCCACAAAAAATAGCTGAGCCGCGTCGCCAGTTCGGTATCCGACAGCCGATGAGCTTTCTCCGCGTCAAGCGGGTTCGGGTCTCGCTCAATGCGGAACAGGAACTCCGGCGAAACCAGCATCGCTTCAAGCGCCAACTGAATGCCCTGCTCCGTCGATTGGCCGGACGATTTCGCCATCGCCACGAACTTCATCAACGACGCGACTTCCAATTTTGTGGCCGGACGTCGGTACGCATGATGCGCCAGATTGCTGACGATTTTTTCCACGCACGCACGCCCCGATGCCGGATCGCAGATCAGAATCTTCTTGCGGCTCGCTTTTTCAACCTTGGATGGAAACGGCCCCACAAAGGTAATCGATCCGATGAACTTATTCTTCTTATTGTTGTAAGCATCCTTCGGGTCAATCGTTTTGACGAAGTCGTCATTCAGGAAGGCCGCGCGGAAAACATGATCGCCCTCGGGTAAATAAACCCGCGTCTCGCCATCGGAGAACGGATCGAAGTACACCAACTTGGACGGCTTGGTCTCGACGTCCAGCGTTTCGAGCAACGTGCCATCCATGTAAAACGCCATCTTGACCGGCTTCGCGTCGGCGGCGCGCTCGCCTGGAAATCCAAACCGGACGATGTACTCACCGTCGAAATCCACTCGATGCGAGGCTTCGACGGTGCTCAAATCGAGCCTCCGCAATCCGCGATTTTTATCGTAAGCGGCTTCGAGAGGCTTCTTCGGCAGCGGATCGGCTCCCATGGCGCGCGAGGCGATGGTCTCCGCGGCGTTCATGTATTTTTCCATCAACACCGGCGAAATGGTCAGAATGTCGCCGATATTGTCGAAGCCATAACCGGAATCGTCGGTGGGAAAATCCTTGTCGGCGCGAAAGTCCACGGCGAGCAGATCGCGAATCGTGTTCTTATATTCGTTCCGGTTCAGGCGCCGCGCAGTGACCCGGCCCGGATCGGGTTTCACCAGCGCGTCGGCTTTATCGAACTCGCCATGAATGAAATTCGTTAAAGCGCTTACCTGCGCCTGCGAAGGCCGTGGAATCCCCTTCGGAGGCATTTCCCCCGACTCGATTTTTTCCAGGATCTTGTCCCAGGACACCCGGTCCTCGGCCACCGTCGCCGGGTCCAGATAGGGCACCAGGTTCACGCCGCCCGACATTACGGAGGCGTTATGACAACCTGAACAAGTGTTCTTAAGAATCGGCTTGACGTTCTTATCGAACCCCGCGGCATCCACCCCCGCGAGCCCCATTCTAGGCAGCAGAAGCGCCCCAGCCAGAACGAGAAATTTCGAGTTCAGGGTCATCGATATTTTAATGGACGCAATCCCGCCCGTAACGATTATATCGTTTCAAGCAGCAAATGGGAGCCGGGGGTAGTGTCCTAAAAGTGCGTTGATCGAAGACAGCGAGCTAAATGCTCTGAAATTTTGCCGGAGCCGTGTTTGTTCATCAGATACAACGGATGCTTTACGAAATCATCACTACCAGGAGTGCCCGCAATCACGGACGCCGTGCATGGGTCATAGTCGGGGCTTTCTTTGTGCCCATAGTAAAAGGTGTGTAAGCAATTTTTGGATCGGAACTTGTTTTTGAGCGAGTTGTAATGCTCGACACCCTCACTTGGCTCTCTTCCGCCCCAAGCGAACCAAATAAATTTGGGATTAGGGAGATCTTCGCACTCACTCCGATCGGGATCGCCAAATGTCTGGCGGTATTCTGCCAGCGTGGTGAGCGCATGTGGGGAGTCCGCATCACATAGATAGAAAAGATTCCAGACTTGTACAAAGGCCTTAACCGGAATCTTTTCGCCATTTATCTTATAGGCATCTCGAAACCTATTCCGTACAGTGCCAAGCGTGTGATCTGCCCCAATCCGCTCCCAATCCCCCGAAGCACTCAGCGGTGTCGCGCTTCCCGGGTTCATCATCACAACTGCCGCGACGCAGTTTTCGGTGTCGCGCTTTTGAGGGATAGGCCGATCGTGCAAATATATCTGGGTATCGAACCTAAAACTGTGACCGTTGATCTGTTTGAATTGAGCGTAGTACGGCAATGGCGGGCTCTTCCCCATGTCGAGAAGGATATCAGACCAGCAGTTCTGCGATATCCCAAACGTGATCCGTGATGCCTGCCTGCATTGCGGGTGTAACGCGGATTGTGCGGTGAATGCGGCAAAAATTGTAATAGGCGAAGTGCAAGCAGAGCGCGGACCAGTGGTTCTCCCACTTCTTACTGAAGCCGTTCGTCAGCCGCGTCAGCCTGCGCATCTGCATACGCATCGTGAGATTCTGACGCTCGACAATCGAGGTGCAAACGCGGCGGGGATCGGGATCACCGAGCACTGGAACCACCTCCGTGCTCACCACTTCAGCGGGTGAGTACTTGCGTTCGCCCTCAGGCGTCGCGCGATAGACCTTGATTAACTGGCTGAAGCTGGCGCGATCTGCAAGCGTGTTCTCGATGGCGGAAACGTAGGGGCCGAAACCATCAGCGGTGATTTGAAAATTCTGGCGTGCGGTTGCGTGGCGCAAGCCTTCGATGAAAATATCGGTGGTCGCTTGGTCGCGTTTTCCAAGAGCGAAGTTGACGACGAGCTTAGTATTGCGCTCGACAGCCACGAACGCGTACGCATCGCCATAGTTCGGATCGTCGTCTTCCGTCACCTGCTTTTGTTTTTTCTGAATGAAGCCCCACATTTCATCACACTCGATGTCCTTCACCGGAACGTTGACGATTAAACGCGCCATAAGCTTCTCGCACTTCTCGCCCGCCGTCACCATCAGTTTGAGGATCGTATCGCGGTGCAAGCCGCTGATGCGTTCGGCAGAGCGTAGGTAGTGTCCTAAAAGTGCGTTGATCTCCAAAGCGGCGAAAATTATCGCTTGTGATAGGCAGACCAAAGAATCGAGACAGCCCCCCGGCCATTGCGAACAGTATTAAAAGACCGCTGGGCGCTCGCAAGAGTGTTCGGGCCAACGAGCGGCTTCAAGGCTATCACCGCTAGCAGAACCGCAATGACCGTGAGGATGACTTTGGTGTAAAGGTCGGGCTTCATGCAGAGCAGAATACCGCAAGCGCGATAGCGTGGCTAGGTAGTGTCCTAAAAGTGCGTTGACGAAAAAAGTTACGGAGCCGGAGCTTCGGACGCATGGAAGGAAACAACCCGCCAGCCATTCGCGGTGCGTTGATATACCTTCGTAAAGCGCCAGTCGTCTTCCATGGCGCGACCGTTGATCTCGCGCTTCCTCTGTAACCTTCCGGTCACCACGGCGCTCTGGTCGTAGATTCGAAAATTCAAGTCTGATGTCTCATAACGCTGAAACTTCATGCGGCCCGAATCGACGAACTTGACGAGTTCTTCCTTTCTCATCACCGGCATCTTAGGAACGGCCACTTCCAGATCGTCTGCCCACAACCGGCCGAGGGCTTGTGAATCGCCCCCCAAATGGGCGTCGTTCCACACGCGCTCCAGACGCTGTAGTTCATCGCGGTCAGCCGAACGGGGCGCGTTCTGCGCGAACATCAGCACTACGGCGGACGGAAAGGCCACTAAAAATTTACGCCGCATCGCGCTATAGATGTTATCTCAACCCAGCTTATTGGAGCAGTTCAGCAATGTCCCAAACGCTTTTAGGACGCTACCTGCTGGGTAGGGTCCCGAAAGTGCGCTGATGAATTTTTGGGGCTCGACAGCGCCCGGATGCTACGCCCGAGCCTAGAAGGTGTAGACTGTTGGTGGTAGGAGACTGACATGGAAACGGCCCTGTTTGTAGCCATTTTCGTTTCGTTGTTCATTGCCTTTGCCTTTATCTTTGTTCTGTCGGGAGAGCACTGGAAAGCAGAGCAGGACAGGGCGCGCGAGCGCCGGATGGCGGAGCATAGGATGAATGCAAGACTCCTGAGACTCAACATCTGATAGCGTCCTAAAGGTGCGTTGACCGGAGAATCGATTTATTTCTTCGTGCCTGCCAGGAGCCAGGATGAGCCGCGAGGTTTAGGGCGGACGAAGTGCAGCATGAGTGCCACACCGCATCCCAAAGCGACCGCAATGGGAAATGTGTACCACAACACTGGAAGGCCGATAAGAAATATCGCCATGCAACCGACTGCGACAATCGCACCGATAATGTTTCCGCTTATCGGTATCTTTGCTGAGTTGATTTGCGGAGTCCGCGTGTCTTCACTCATGCCACACCTTCTGGCACAAAGCTATCACATATTTAGTACGTCAGCGGTTCGGGAGAAACGCGCCACCCGGCCTCGGCAGACTGGCCCGCCCAGGCCGCTGCAAGCCTCATCGTCGATCGCGTCGAGCGTCCTTCTGAAAATTAGTTGTTGAGCAGACCCTGCTTGACCCGAATGGAGTGAACCAATTCCTGCAACCGGTCGCATTCCGCGTCGAGTACACGGCGGCCGAACGAGGTCAGCCGGTAATACCTGCGTCGCGCATCATCGAGCTCCGGAGCCGGCCGTTCGCTGGACTCGGCGATCAGCTCCGCTTCAATAAGCCGCTTGAGCGATCCATATAACGTTGCAGGCCACAGCCGCACTTTCCCCTCAGTGCGTTCCAGAACCTCCTGCATAATTCCGTAGCCATGCTGCTCCCCGCCGGCCAGCGAAAGCATAATATGGAACCACTGCGGCTTCAATGGAAGAAGACTTTGAGGATCCGTCTCGCGCATATTGCATATATATATCATTCGATATATATATGAGTCAATAGCCTTGAGGAAAAATGAAACGATGAACATTGTCATCGCCCGATTACGATTCCCGGTGGGCACCAGATTTTGAAGCGCTTCGGGCGCAAATCTGGCCGCCATCAAGGATTTCGCCGTCTCAATCGAACACCGCCGCGAAGCCAGGTAATCGTTGCGTCCGATGAACAAGTGCTCTTGGCAATCGAGCGCCTTCGAGCGATAGGCTATAGCCATCGCGGGGACCTTGGAATCGAAGGACGGGAAGCATTTTGAAGACGGCCCGAATCTCCCCGGCGCGGATCGCCCACATCCGCAGGGAAAACGGTTTGTGAAACCTTTGTGTGGAATCGCCGTATTCATAACTATGAAACGTGCCGTTCTTCTTGCACTGACTTTAGAGGCAGCTGTTTTCGCCGCGGATTACAGAGATGTAAACAGGACGGTCCCGCTCAGCGCGAACGGCTTGGTGGAGATTGAGACCCATAAAGGTTCGATCCACGTCTCAGTCTGGGACCGCCCGGAAGTCGAGATTCAAGCCCGAATTGAAGCGGAACCCGGAACCATCATGGACCGCCGCCGGTTCGACGGCACGGATGTGCGTATCGATTCCTCGGTGGATTCGCTGCGCATCAAGACGTATTATCCGGACTTCAACTGGTGCTGCTCCTCCGATAGCGGCAACAACCCCGAGGTGCGATACACGCTCAAAATGCCCAAAAAGGCGCGCCTCACGATCCGCGACCATCGTTCGGAGACCGAAATCTCCGGTCTCCAGGGCGCACTCGATCTAACAACGCACCGCGGTTCCGCGCGCGTGCTCGATCTCGGAGGCGCGTTGCGTCTGGATACCCACCGGGGCGATATCCAAATAGCGGTCTCCTCGTTCACGGCGAACAGCAGCATCACCAACTATCGCGGAACAGTTGAGCTATCCATGCCCAAGAGCAGCGCCTTCAGCCTTCAGACGAACTCCGGGCGGCACGGGTCAGTCGAGACGGACTTCCCGGTGATGACGCACATGCTCAGCCGGCGCGGCCAAAACGTCCAGGGCACGGTGAATGGCGGCGGCCCCACGCTGCGCATCGAGACGGAACGCGGCGAAATCCGGGTCCGTGCGAAGTGACTATTCAGCACGTAGAGCTTGCGCCGGATCAACTCTGGCGGCCCTCCGTGCCGGCAGGTAACTCGCCAGGGCCGCTGCCAGGATCAGCCCGGCTGACACTGCGCCGTAGGTGAACGGGTCGGTTACGCTACCCACCTCCAAGCGTGCCGCTCGCCGGGCATCGTTGGGAGAGAGTCCTTTGGCGATGAAATCGGCGCACCCCGCGAGCGATCTGCCGCCAAACGGACATCGAGTTATCCTTCCGCCTTCAACAGCCGCGCGATCGCTGAGGCGCGGCGGTTCCATTGGGCGGTCTCGACCTCAAGCTGTTTTTTCCCCAGGCGGGTGAGCGAATAAAATTTCGCGCGCCGGGCGTTGTCGGTTTGCCGCCACTCGGAATTCAGCCATCCTTGACGTTCCAGTCTTTGAAACGCCGTCAGCAGAGATCCTGGATTGACTTTGAACACCTCGCGCGACATCTGCTCAATCCGGCGCGCGATTCCGAAGCCATGCATCGGCTCCAGGCTGAGCGTCTTCAGAATGAGCACGTCGAGCGCGCCCTGGATGACGTCGGTACCTGGCTGGTTCACAGGATTCTCCCAAATTGCTCCTGTTCAGAGTAGTCCTTCTTCCTCTTGAAGATGTGACGGTCAGATGTCGCCGATCCGGCTGGGCTGCGGTTGGGTCTATTCGGCGTTGTGGTGATCCCAGGCTTTATCGGCCTCACGTTCGCGGTTGCGGCGGAGGATTGCATCGTTAATTTGGGGTTCTGAAAAAACGAAGCCATCTTCGGAGGGGTCGTAGGTTTCTCCTTTCTCCTCGTACATTTCGGTGATGTCCAGGAAGTTGTCGAGGTCCTGCTCTTCCTTGGCTCGGCGGGTTTCCTGGAGTTTCTGAAGCTGCGCGACGGTGCGTTCGAACTGGCGCGAGAGGCGCTGGCTGTGGAGGCTCAGGTTGGATAACGCTTTCGACTGGCTTTCTAAAGACGCGACGATGGACATGGCGTCCTGGACCTGTTGCGGGGAATCGGAAAAGGGGCTGAGTTGATTGGCTACGCCTAGCGTGAGGAGATTGGTTTCGAGAGCTGCCACGCGGTTCAGGCGCCAGGAGGTGTCGGCCAGGGCTTGGACCAGGTGAGCCTCGGTTGCGCCTTCGGGATTGTATTCGTCGGTGAAGGATTCCAGGTGGAGCTGGTAGGCATGGAGGTCTTCGGTGGGCATGACTACGATTTGCCCGGTCAGGCCGTGGCGTAGGGCGTTCAAACATGAGCGCTGCTTGCCCTCGGTGGTTTTGGGTCCGGTGGAGTGCCGGGAGTTCTCTCGGTTGATTTGAGTGCGATGTGGTATCGACATGCCTTGGTATACCAGGGCAAGGATCGGCGAGCGCGTGGGTGCAAACGGGATGTGATTGAAAAGCCGGGACTACGGCTTCGGAAACAAAGGCCGACGGGGGCATCGGCCGCGGTCCAGGGGGACCGCCCCACATCTTGTCCCTTCCTCAGGGTCGGGGCGCAGTAAGAATGTCGAGCGGTGCTATTTCTCGCTCGGGCTATCGTCGGCTTTCAGGTCGCCGAGTGCGTACTGGATCCCTGCCAGCATATGGGCCACGAATGGCCGCAAGCAATAGATCTTCTCGTCATGGCCGTGCGCTTCATAAAAGACGCGGCCGCTGCCAACGCGCTGGATGTAACTCAGGGCGTAATCCCCGTCGGTTCTCCGGGTTGCGGCCGGTTCTTTGGCCTTATCCTCCGCACTCATCATCTTGTAATTGATGCTGGTCAACACGTGAACGCGTTTGCGGCTGAAGGAATCCTGAGCGAAGGTATAGGTCTCATCCACAATGTCATAGCCGCGAGCCGGGAACATAGAAGTGAGCGGGCTGGCTGGATCGTCGATTTTGACGGGAATCAGAGTCGGGTAGGTCCAGTGAAATTTGAAAAAGCCGCCGATCATCTCGTTAAATTCCGGCCAAGTGCCGGTCAGAGGCGCGGGGGCGGCGCCGGGTGAGGCCGGGCGTCCGCTGGTGTGGTACGAATCGGTCGCGGCGTGAATGCCAGCCAGGCCTTTTCCACCCTTGACGAAATCGAGGAGCGCTTGTTTGCGAGCCTGGGTTGCTGCTTTATCGTTGGGGTCATCCAGAAATTCGCCTGTGGTGCTGTCCAAGAAGATGGCATCGTATTGCTTGAGATTTTCAGCGGTGATCGCGGCGGAGTCGTAGGTGATGGTGGTCATCCAAGCGCCCGTCTTGTCTCCCAGATACTCGACCATCTTCGCCGCCAAGGGGATCGACGTGTGTACCCAGCCGGAGGCTTTACACAATACGAGTACATGACGAAGACTCTGCGGTGTGGCCGGCGGCTTATCCGGCAATGCCGCCATCATGCCGGCGACGTCATAAGGGTTCGCAAACTGTTTTTGCGGACAGCCCTGACTGAATCCTCCGGTAAATCCTTGGGCGGGACAAGGCCTGGTCGATTGAGGCGGCTGGGCGGACAGAAGACTGCTTAGTAATATGGCCCCGATGGAGGCGGGGATGAATTTTCTCGTCATGGTGGAGACTCCGTTTACTAAAGTCGAGCGCAAGTGTTAGTGTAGGCCATCGAGGGGCGATGTGGCGGGGGCTTAAAAGAGAAAAACCTGAGATCTTGTGCCATTTTGAGTGTTAATTCAAACGAAAGCCGCCCTGAGGGGCTGCCGGCTGAATAACCCGCCCCAGAAGATTACAAGATCTGCACGATTCTCAGTTACAGGTTGGCAGGGAGAAATGGAAGGCGGTGCCGGGGCCGTCGACTGGTTCGATCCAAATGCGTCCACCGTGGGCTTCTATGATGCGGCGGCAAATGGCGAGACCGATTCCTGTGCCCGGGATCTCACGGCCGTGGAGACGCTTGAAGGGGAGGAAAATCAGATCGTGGTAAGCGGGCTCGATGCCTTGACCGTTATCGCGAAGAGAGATGGTTACTTCTTCGGGGCTGTCCTGGGCAGCGCAGATCTGAACCTTGAGCGGTTCCTTCGCGCGCCGATACTTGATCGAGTTGATGAGCAGATTCTGTATGACGTCGGCGAGCTGCACGGAATCGCCCTTGACCGCGGGCAAGGCTGTTCGCGTAACTTCGCCGTCGGCTTCGGTGAGCCTGTCGCTCAAGTCATCGACCAGGCGATCCACGATGGCGTTCAGATCGACTTTCGTGTGCGCGGCGTGCTCGCCGTGCCCGAGATGGGAATAGGACAACAGGGCGCGGATAAGATGTTCCATCCGCTCGGCGCCTTCCACGACGAAGGCCAGATATTTCTGTTCTTCGGCGCTGAGCCGCGGGGAAGCGGTTTGCGATATCAGTTGCACGAAATTCGTTACCTGGCGCAAAGGCTCCTGGAGATCGTGACTCGCAAAGTAGGCAAACTGCTGGAGGTCCTGATTGGACTGGCGGAGGTCCTTATTTACGCTGGCCAGGCTCGCATTGGCGTGATGAAGCGCGGCATTGGCAGCCTGGAGATCGCGCTCCGCCCGGCGCAGCCTCAGCAGGGCGTGGATGGTGGCGATCAGAACCGCGGAATCGACGGGCTC
>DATHOJ010000069.1:0-22420 GCA_035485055.1 Bryobacteraceae bacterium | reverse complement strand
TAGCTGCTAGTTTCTGTTCCCACAGCGGAGAAGCTCGCTTCGTAACCCGCAACGAGCTGGGGCCAGACATTGACTGGCGGCAATCCAACGCACACAGACCCGTATCGAGGAGGTTGCTAGCATTTCCCCTACTGGTCGATCTGGCTCTCCGTCAGAAGAGCGCACAGACTCCTTGCTTAGAAGATAAGGGCAGGGTGTGGGGGTAGAGGCTGGTGAAAACGGTAAGCGGCTGAGGATAGGGGAAATATGGTCGCGAGCGGAGGTGCGATTACGTGTTGGGGTGCTTCGCCGGCTTGGCTTGCTGGTCCCGTACCGAGGAAGCGAAGGGGGCCCGCGCATTGTAACTCAAGGTGACCATACACCAAGGGCGTGGAATCCTGGCCGAGTAGCAACGAGGGGACGTGGTTGAAGAAATGTTATGTTCGTTAAGAATTACGAACTTTCCATCGAATGCTTAGGGGATGCGGTGTCAAAGAAAAGGCCAATTCAGTTCGAGTTCGGGGATACTGAGGAGTCTAGGACGTTCTTTGGTAGGCACCCGCTATTTTTCGGCGCGTTTCAGCGCTTGGCTGAACTCAGCAATGCCGGGCTCGGCCCTCGAGCACCGTCCTCGAAGCTTGAAGATGTTTGCCATCGACTGGGCAATACCTGTCGCAACGATTTTCTCAGCATACTCTTCCTTGTTGTCAACGGATACGGACTCGCCGCGACACAACTTCTTCGGGGCATGTACGAGCGCTCCGTCACCCTTGCCAACCTTATCAAGCATCCCGATAAAGTGGAGCGTTTTATCCAGTATGCCGCGGTCGTGGAGTACAGACTCGTCCAAGAGGCGCGCAAACTTTTCAGCGATGAGCAAATCAATGCTGCGTTCAAGGCAAACTCTATTGAGGAGGTTCAGGAGAACTTCGACAAGTTCAAAGTGCCGTTCCTCCGCAAAGGCGGAAAGAAAACAACACCAACCTGGGACGTTGATTTCGCTTCGCAGGTTCGGGAACTCGGATCACCTTTTACGGATTACTATCTGTCGGCCTATCTTATGCCTAACAGCCACGTCCACGCCACGCTTACGTCGATCATGCTCCCGGAAGAACGTCTGCCGCCAGAGGTTCAAGCCGACCTGACTTTGATGATGGCTCATATACTTTTTCTTAAAGTCCTCGATCTTCATGGGGGTCTTTTTGGCCTCGCGCACAAAGGCGCCCTCGAAGCGTGTAATCAAGATTTCTACGAATTGTGGTTAGGCTCTCGTTCCCCTCAGGGCGCCTCAAGTTCCGAAGACGCGTTATGAGAGGCCCAGTGTCCGAAGGAGGCGTGAGCTTCAACGTGCGATTTGGCAAGCCTTTGGAGTTGGCCATACAAATCGCAGAAACAAAAGGCAACGGCCCGGGCCTTCCCATCCGAGGCCGCCGAGCCATCCAATATGGTATAGTCAGTCGTAACAAGCATGCTCCCTCAGCTAGATCTCGACTCCAAGTCGACCATTCCTCTTTACCGGCAACTCCATGAGCAGATTCGTTCTGCGATTCTTGGAGGCCGGATGGAGCGTGGCGAGAGGATTCCGCCTACTCGGGAATTGGCTCAGTCCATTGGGTTGAATCGGGCGACCATTACGGCAGCCTTTGATGTTTTAGAGTCCGAGGGCCTGATTCGCCGCGAGGTGGGACGAGGCAGTTTCGTTACCGGCTCCGTCGAGCAAATCGAAACCATCAGTTTTTCGGCGTCCCGGCCTTCCGAGATCATGTTTCCGCTCGACGAATTTCGCGTCACTTGCCGCGAGGTGATCGATTCCGATGACGCGGCGGCGATCCTTCAGCTCGGGCCGGCTGGGGGCTATGGCCCTTTGCGGCGTCATTTATTAGAGGAAGCGAGAAGGCGCGGCGCGGCTGGTGAGAATGACGACATTCTGGTTACCAGCGGATGCCAGCAGGCCTTCGATCTGATTCAGCGCGTGTTGGCGGCGAACGGCGAAACGGTGCTGATTGAAGATCCTGTTTATCCCGGTTTGCGCAACGCGTTTCTGCGCGGCGGAGCCCGTGTGATCGGCATGCCTGTGGGGCGCGAGGGAGTCGACGTCGATAACCTGGGCTCGCTGCTCGAAAAAGAGAAGCCCCGGCTGATGGTGTTGACGCCGAATTTCCAGAATCCTACGGGGTCGACTCTGCCGGTCGAGTCGCGGCGCATGATTCTAACGCTGGCGAAACGCGCGGGCGTGATCGTGGTCGAGAACGATTTGTATGGCGAACTAAGATACGTGGGCACGGAGATTCCATCGCTGAAGAGGCTCGACGAAGCGGGCGAGACGATTCTGCTGGGAAGCTTTTCGAAGGTCGCGTTTCCGGGGCTGCGCGTCGGCTGGGCTATCGGGCCCCGGCACATTATCGCGCGCTTGACGGAGGCGAAGGAGGCGAGCGATTTGCACTCCGATCAGCTTTCGCAGGCGGTTCTGCTGCGGTTCGCAGAGTCGGGGCGGTTGGCCGCGCATCGCGAGAAGATGTTAACCGCCGGAGATCTTCGGTTGAAGGCGACGCTGGCCGCGTGCGGCAAAGAACTGCCGCTAGGGTCGAACTTCACCAAGCCGGAAGGCGGCATGAATGTTTGGGTGGAGCTGCCGAAACCTCTGGACGCATCGGAGCTGGCGACCCGAGCGGAGCGCGAGAATGTCAGCTTCCTGCCGGGCCGTTATTTTGCGGTGACCCGTCCGCAGATTCACGGATTGCGATTGAGTTTTGCGGGGTTGACGCCGGAAAATATCCGGTATGGACTTTCCGTCTTGGGGTTGATTTTCCGGACGGAGCAACAGCGAGCGCAGAGTAAACAGAGAGGCGAGCCAGCGCCTGCACTTGTATAAAAAGGAGCGATGCACATGTACCTATCTGAGGAGTTCCGATTGAAGGTCGGATTGGCGGAGATGCTGAAGGGCGGCGTCATTATGGACGTCACCAATGCGGAGCAGGCGCGGATTGCGGAGCAGGCGGGCGCATCGGCTGTGATGGCGCTGGAACGCGTGCCTTCGGACATTCGCAAAGAAGGCGGCGTGGCGCGCATGGCGAATATCCGCATCATGCGCGACATCATGAAAACCGTGTCCATTCCGGTGATGGCCAAGGCTCGTATCGGGCACTTCACCGAAGCCCTCATCCTTCAGGAGATGGGCGCCGATTACATCGACGAGAGCGAAGTGCTGACGCCGGCCGATGAAGAGCATCACATCGACAAGAAGACCTATAAAGTTCCGTTCGTCTGTGGAGCGCGCAACTTGGGCGAGGCTCTGCGGCGCATCGCGGAAGGCGCGGCGATGATCCGCACCAAGGGCGAGGCGGGGTCGGGCAATATCGTCGAAGCGGTGCGGCACATCCGGACCATCGTGAAGGAGATGCGGCAGCTCACGGTGCTCGGCAAAGAGGAGCTGGTGCACGAGGCGAAGGGTCTCGGCGCGCCGCTCGAATTGGTGGAGTGGGTCGCGGCCAATGGAAAACTGCCGGTGCCGAATTTCTCGGCGGGCGGAATTGCCACGCCGGCCGATGTGGCGCTGGTCATGCAGTTGGGCGCAGAAGCGGTATTCGTCGGCAGCGGCATCTTCAAATCCGAAGATCCTGAGGCTCGGGCAAAGGCGGTGGTGAAGGCGGCGACGTATTATAAGGACCCCGTCAAGCTGCTCGAAGCCTGCGAAGATTTGGGCGAGCCCATGCGCGGCCTCGATGTATCGAAGCTGCCGGAAGGCGAATTGATGCAGACCCGGGGCTGGTAGCCACTTGCGTGGCGGCCATGGCGCCTGCGGCGCAGGGCAGAGAGAGACGCGATGAAAACTGTCGGGATACTTGCGTTGCAGGGCGATTTCGAGGCCCATTCGAAAGCCATCGAAAAGGCGGGCGGACGGGCGATCGAAGTCCGCACGCGGGAGGAAATGGCGCAGTGCGATGGGCTGATTCTGCCCGGAGGCGAGAGTTCCACGATGCTCAAGCTTCTGGAGTACGAAAATCTGCTGGAGCCTCTGCGCGAGTTCGGCGAAAAGAAGCCGATTTATGGGACCTGCGCGGGTGCGATTCTGCTTGCTAAAGGAGTGTCGCATCCAGCCCAAAAAAGTCTTGGGCTGATGGATATCGATGTCGAGCGGAACGCCTATGGCCGCCAGATCGACAGCCGCATCGCGAAGCTCGATTTGAAGGGGGAGAGCGCGTTCGAGGCGGTGTTCATTCGCGCGCCGATTATCCGCAGGGCAGGGGCGGGAGTCAAGGTGCTGGCGAAGTATAACGGCGATCCGGTGTGGGCGGAGCAGGGACGCCACATGGTGACGACCTTTCATCCCGAACTGACCGGCGATGCGCGCGTGCACCAGCGCTTTCTAGAAAAGCTATAACGAACCGATAAGAGGTTCATGTATGAATCGCGTTTTTACGACGCGGACTTGAGCGGCAGTGACGCCGCCGGCGTGGAGTTCTATCACGCCCGTCTGCACCACTCGAAGCTGGTGAAGCTGAAGGCGAGGGACGCCAACTTCACGGGCGCGAGAATCGACCATTGCGATTTTTCGGAAGCAGAGCTGGCAGGCTCGAATTTCTTCCGGGCGGAAATGACCGAGTGCATTTTTCGGGGCGCGGACTTGCAAAACTGCGATTTTCGCGAAGTGCGGATGCGCGGCGGGGATTTTCGAGGCGCAAATCTGCGCGGGTCAACAGGATTGACAGCTAGGCAGATCGCGCAAGCAATGACCGACCACAGCACGACATTGCCTACTTTCCAGGTGTAATCACCTTCACCCCAGGAGGAAGTTTTAGCTCGAAGTCCGACGCGGGAAGAGGCGTGTCGGAGGTGGTGCGTACCACCTCGTCGGAAAACTGGAAAAGCTTGTAATCCTTGCCGGAGAGGACTTTTTCCTGAACGGGATTCGCTCCACCATCGGGGAACCAGAGTTGAATGACGCTGAAAAGCTTCTTCGCCTCGTCGGACTTGGGTTTCAGATCGATGCGAGTGGTCTTGGCGGTCCCGATGGTTTCGGTCGGGCCGAGCGAAACGTCGTAGGTCTTCTGGAGCTCTGCCTTGGTGGTGCCGAAACCGACCAGCAGGAGCAGATCCGCCGACTTGGTGTACTTGCGTGTATCGAATACGTCGACTTCATTGGCCTTCGGATAGTAAATCTTGACGGTGTTTCCCGACATCCACACTTTGCGCGCGTCCCGCCCGGTGAATTCGGCCAGCAGCACGACGGTCTTGCCCTGCTTGCTCATTTTGAACGTCCCGTCTTCCGCGCTGGTATCGGAAAGAACGTCGGTATAGTCGACATGATGGACGCCCGCGGTGAGTGAACGGAATTTCAGCGCGGCCTGATCCATGCGGTTGAGAACATTTTCGAGCGAGTCCGCCCGCGCGAGCGATCCTGCCAGCGCGAGGATGAAGTAGGCGCGCTTCACGGTTTCGTGTAGGCCATATAGCCTTCGAGTTCCTGTTCGTCGTTGAAGATCGGATCGACGCTCAGGATCCTGGTGTGGGTCTTATATTTCGCGTTCACAGCGGCCGACGCTTTCCCGAGCATTTCGGATTCCGGGACGCCGGTAAGCACCTGCGGATCGATCCAGAATCCATTGCGGACGATGTTCACGCTGGCGGCCTTCGGCTGATCGTGGAAGATGGTTTTCGGCGTTACGAAGATAAAGGCCAGAATCAAACCGACCATCACATCGTACTGCCAACTGCCTCGTGGGAAGTCCCAAAAAATAAAGCGCTTGATTGCACCCATCGATCTCAGTCTATCACCGTGCCGCGATTTCCCACCGTTGCCGGAAGGATACACGTGCGCCGAGCCCTCCTTATGTACCAAAATAGAAGAGTCTCGCGTCTAAAGTTGCCTGGGAGTGTGTTTTGTATTCAAGATTGAATTCATCGCTGGGGCTGGCTTTTGTGTTTGCCGCGTTCGCTGCCGCCCAGCCGCAGTATCTGGTTACGACCATTGCCGGCGGATCGGTTCCTCCGACACCCGCGCCCGCGCTATCGACGGGCATCACGCAGCCGCAGCGCGTCACTGTTGACGGCAATGGGAACGTGTACTTCACAGCGTCGAACGCGGTATTCAAAATGTCGGGCGGAACGCTGACCCTGATCGCGGGCACCGGACGCATGGGCTATGCGGGCGACGGCGGTCCGGCGACGCAGGCTCTGTTCAATAATCCGCAGGGCATCGCGGTGGACGGTTCGGGCAACATTTATGTCGCCGACACGGGGAACAGCGTGGTCCGCATCATTACGCCGAACGGTTTTATCAATTTGTTTGCCGGCAACGTGTTTGGAGGCGTGCCGCAACCGGGCTGGAGCGGGGACGGCGGACCCGCTATCGGCGCGGCGCTCGATCTGCCGGTAGGAATGGCGGTGGACAGCTCCGGCAACCTCTATATCGCCGACTCGGCGAATAATGCGATTCGCGAGGTGACCGCGGGCGGGAACATTCAAACCATCGCGGGCCTGGGTCCGACGGCGCCGGGATTCGCCGGTGACACACAGGCGGCCGTGGCAGCCAATCTTAACGGACCGCTCGACGTCGCGGTGGATTCGAAGAGCAACGTCTACATCGCCGACACGAACAACGCCAACGTGCGTATGATCACCGCCTCGACGGGCACGATCAACACCGTTGCCGGAAGCACGGCGGTCGTATCGGGCGCGGTGGTCCTCGCCTTCGGATACATGGGCGATGGAGCGTCGGCGATTCTGGCGGAGCTTGCCGGACCGGCGGGCGTGGCCATCGACTCTGCGGGCAACATTTATATCGCCACCTACGCCGACAATCGCATCAGGAAAGTTGACACCAAGGGGAACATCTCGACTTTCGCCGGCAACAGCGGGTATGGATTCGCCGGCGACGGCGGGCCGGTGCTTAACGCGCAGCTTGCCTCGCCGCGGGGCATCAGTCTCGATTCATCGGGCAATCTTTACCTGGCGGACCGCTGGAATAACCGCATCCGCAAAATTGCGGGCGGCACGATCTCGACGATCGCGGGCAACGGGCAAGCGAATTTCGGCGGCGACGGAGGGGCTGCGACCAGCGCACAGTTGAGCTACCCGAACGGTATCGCGGTGGATCATACGGGCAACATCTACATCGCGGACCTGCTGAATAATCGGGTGCGCATGGTGACGCCTACAGGCACGATCAGCACCTATGCGGGCAACGGAATTCCAGGATTCGGAGGCGACGGCGGCGCAGCCACCAACGCGCAGTTGAATCAGCCTTCGGGTCTGGCGATCGATTCGTCGGGGAATTTGTACATCGCGGATTCAAACAATGCGGTGGTGCGCATGGTGAATACGCAGGGCGTCATTTCCACCGTGGCGGGAACGGGCGGCGTCGGAGGATATTCGGGCGACGGCGGCGCGGCTACGAAGGCGACTCTGCTGGCTCCCATTGGCGTGGCGGTGGATTCGTCAAGCAACATCTATATCGCGGACTATTACGGCTGGATCCGCGAAGTGAACGCTTCGACCGGCGTGATTTCGACCATCGCGGGCAACGGAACAAACGGCTACACGGGCGACGGCGGCTCAGCGACCTCGGCGCAATTCTACAATCCGATTGGCGTGGCCGTGGATAGCTCCGGCAATGTGTATGTGGCCGATTCGGGCAACGGAGCGGTGCGTATGATCTCGAATGGGACCATCTCGACCATCGGGGGCACAGGGATTTTGAGCTACACGGGCGACGGCGGTCCGGCGGCGCTTGCGCAATTCAGCGCGATCAGCAGCATCGCGGTGGATGCGCAGGGCAACATCTACGTGGCGGACACGAACAACAACGCGATCCGTCTTTTCCCGTTAGGTGGAACCGTATCGACCGTTGCAGGCAACGGCATGCAAGGCTACACGGGCGATGGAGGAGCGGCGACGGTGGCGGAGTTGAATAATCCGCGAGGGGTAGCGGTGACTTCGTCGGGGAATGTGTATTTTACGGATACGGGGAATAACTCGGTTCGGCTGCTGACCCGGCAGTAAAAGACATAATTAGCCGCTGATGGACGCGGATGAACGCTGATAAGGCGACAGACCGCTCAGTCCACGCGGCGCAACAGTTGTGAGCGCTCTCTGCGGGTGGTAGGACCTTGGGATAGAGGGTCAGTCCCCATTTTTTCGCAGCTCGCTTGAGTTCTTCATTTGCATATGCATTGCATATACAAATGGAAGTTGGTGAGTTTTGAGTGGGATGAGCACAATCTGCGAAAGATTCGGGCTCATGGCATCCGGCGAGAGGAAGCCGAACAGGGCCCTTACGAATAATCCGATCCTGGCGTACGAACAACTCATTGAAGGGGAAATCCGCTTTATGTATTACTCCGAAACTGACGCCGGGCGGATGCTTGCGCTGATTCATACGGAGCGTGGAGACGAATTGCGTGTAGTGACCGCCTACGAACTGAGCGCCGCGCAGAAACGCGATTACTTGAGCAGGCGATTGCGAGGAGAATAGGGTGCCCAAGAAAACGATTGAGATGCCGAAGTTCAAAAATGAGAGCGACGAGGCGGATTGGTGGGCAAGCCGTACGGGCCGCGCTTATCTGCGGCGAAAGTCAAACGAGGCTCGGGCGAAGGGAATCAAGTTCGTGGGTTCGCGCCTGGTTGCCGAATTGAACAAGAAGAACACCATCCAAATCGCCCTCCGTTTACCCGAACCAGATATCAAGCAAGCTCGGATCATCGCTGCGCGAAGAGGGATCGGATATCAGACGCTTTTGAAAATGATCCTGCATGAGGGCTTGGAGCGGGAGGCTCGGCAGTCTTAGTGGGGCAGGTTCCCGACCTGCCAGAGCCGGAACGGCAAACAATATTGGCCGCTCTGTCCACGCGGCGCAGCAGCTCTGAGCATTCCCCATGGGGTTGTGGCGCCTTGGGACAGAGTAGTCAGTCCCCATTTTTTCGCGAGTTTGTTTATGCGTAGGGGCTACGAATTTGTGCTATGCGAAGAGCAGTCGGCCCTTCGGCTCTGGAATCGTGCGACCTAGCTCTTTGGCAGTCTCAATCCATTCGCCGATCACGACTTCGACGTTGGCAAGTGCTACCTGTCGAGTCGGGCCGTCGGCGGCGCATCCGGCGAGTTCGGGGACTTCGGCGATGAACGACTGGTCTTCGTCGCTCCAGTAGAGGATGATTTCGTGTTTGGTCATTCCTCTACTAGTCTAGGTCGGACGATGACTTTCGTATTTGGCTTCGCGAGGACGGCGAGCGGCTGCAACGCTCCGAACGTGTTCGGATTTCCTAGAGTTTGCGAGAGCGGTCTGAGCCTCTGGTTTTGATTGGCGGACCACCCTCGATCATGTAGCGCAGGTTTTCAGCTTCAAGCTTGACAAACCGGGCGCAGGCCGCAGGTCCCTCAGGAAAGCGCTCTTCGTTCCCACCGGGGTGATAGCCGACCACCCAGCCCGTTCGACGGGGCGACAAATAGTATCCGTATTTCGTCCTCTGATCCTCGGAGAGGACAAGCCATGGATGGATTAGATCGGGGCTGGCCTCGAAAATATCCTGGAGCAGTTGTTCAGTTATGGCGTCGTGGCCCTGGATGTAGCCAGAGGACTTCAGGAGATCGAGGATGGACCGATTGCGTAGGCGATAAAAATCTGAGGCCATGCGGCAGACCGCCTCGGCAATTTCCCGATTTTCCACAACTCAATAGTAGGCTCAGTCGTGGCGATTGGGAGGGCGGGTTGCTTGCGGGGGCTCGAAATAAAGCTCCAGGGGCTTCCTTCAAGTTCGCGGGTGCTTCTTCTTATGTCGCGCCTTGGCCGGCAATGTCAACCTCCAGGATTGGGATACGTACCAGTCCCTTCGCGCCATACTGTTGTGGCGAAGGGGCGATTCCTGTAGCTATTGTTGCAAAACGCGGACTGGGTTTGGCCGCCGCTGAACGCGGAATGAACGCCGATTATCGCTTCAAGAAATTGTTTACGGCTTCCGCCGCCTTCCGACCCTCCGCGATTGCCCAGACTACTAGCGATTGCCCTCGACGGGCGTCGCCCGCTGCGAAGATTCCGGGAATTGATGTCGCGTAACCGGTGGTTTCGATATTGCCCCGGGTGTCTAGTTTTATTCCGGTCTCTTCTAACAATCCTGAGCGGACGGGGCCGGCGAAGCCCATGGCTAGGAGGACCAGGTCTGCGTCTAGGACGATTTCTTGACCGGAATCTAGTTTCTTTAGATGAAGTTGTTTGACGTTGCCGGCTTCATCTCCAGTGAAGCGCGTTGTTGATGCCGACCAGTGGCGCTCGCCTCCTTCTTCGTGCGAGCTTTCGACTCGCAGTTGCAGGGGCCACAGGGGCCAGGGGGTCGAGGCGGCGCGGTTTTCGGGGGGCATCGGCATGATTTCCAGTTGCTTTACCGACGCTGCTTTTTGACGATGCGATGTGCCCAGGCAATCTGCGCCGGTGTCGCCTCCGCCGATGATGATTACGTGTTTACCGGTGGCAAGGATTTGATTTTCCACCGTTTCGCCTGCGATGCGCCGGTTTTGTTGGGGCAGGAAATCCATCGCGTAATGGATGCCTCGTAGATGCCGGCCTTCGATCGGCAGTTCGCGGGGTTGCTCGGCGCCCATCGTCAGCACTGCGGCATCGAACTTTTTCAGGTCGTCCGCGCGAACGTTCGCGTTGGTCACGAACTCGACGCCTTCCGCCGCAATCTGTTCCAGGCGGCGATCGATGGAGTGCTTCTCCATTTTGAAATCGGGGATGCCGTAGCGCAGCAATCCGCCTAAACGGTCGGCTTTTTCAAACAGCGTGACGCTGTGCCCGGCGCGCGCGAGTTGCTGCGCCGAGGCGAGCCCCGCGGGACCTGAGCCGACGACTGCGACGCGTTTGCCGGTGCGCTTTTGCGGAGGCTCGGGTTGAATCCAGCCTTGTTCGAACGCATGATCGATGATGGTGCGCTCGATCACTTTGATGGTCACCGGAGGCGCGTTGATTCCCAGCACGCACGCCGCTTCGCAGGGGGCGGGGCAGATGCGGCCGGTGAACTCGGGAAAATTGTTGGTGGCGTGCAAGGTGCGGACTGCTTCGCGCCAGCGGTCGCGATAGACCAGGTCGTTCCAATCGGGGATGAGGTTGTTGAGAGGGCAGCCGGTGTTGCAGAAAGGGACTCCGCAATCCATGCAGCGGGCGGCTTGGGTCTCGACTTTCGCGTCCTCGAAGTCCTGATAGATTTCGAAATAATCGTTGACGCGTTCTTCGATCGGGCGGCGAGTAGGGACTTCGCGCTCGTATTCCAGGAAGCCGGTTATTTTACCCATGGACGGCTTCCTTCCTGCGCTCGATGCCGAGCACGCGGCGATATTCGTGCGGGAAGACTTTTACGAATTTGGGCTGCATGAAGTGCCACTTATCTAAAATCCAGCCGGCGCGGGGACTGCCGGTTTCTTCGGCATGGCGGGCGATCCAGTAGCGCAGAGTTTCGATGTCTTTGGATTCGTCGAGGCGCTCCAGGTCGACGCTTTCGCGATTGCAGCGGGTTTTTTGAAACTCGCCGTTTTCGTCGAGCACGTAGGCGAAGCCTCCGGTCATGCCAGCGGCGAAATTCTTGCCGGTATCGCTGAGGCAGATGACGAGTCCTTTGGTCATGTATTCGCAGCCGTGATCGCCGACGCCTTCAACCACGGCGGTTGCGCCGGAGTTGCGCACCGCGAAGCGCTCGCCGGCGCGGCCGTTGAAGAAGGTTTCGCCCGAAGTGGCTCCGTAGAGAACTACGTTGCCGACCAGGATGTTATTTTCGGGCAGGAACGTCGAGGTGCGCGGCGGATAGACGATAATCTTGCCGCCTGACAGGCCTTTGCCGACGTAATCGTTGGCGTCGCCCTCGAGTTCGAGGGTTACGCCGGAGGTCAGAAACGCGCCGAAACTTTGTCCGGCTGAGCCTGTGAAGGAGAAGTGAATCGTGCCGGGTTCGAGGCCTTTCGATCCGTGCTTGCGCGCGATTTCGCCGGAGAGCATCGCGCCTACGGTGCGGTCGACGTTGCGGATGGGGAGTTTGAATTCGACCGGGGTTCCGTTCTCGATTGCATCTTTCGCGTAGCCGATCAGCTTGGCGTCGAGGGCTTGGTCGAGGCCGTGATCCTGAGCGACGGTGCAGCGGCGGCCAACGCGCGCGGGGACTTGCGGATTGAAAAGAATCTGCGAGAAATCGAGGCCCTTGGCTTTCCAGTGGTCAATGGCGGGGCGCATTTCGATCATGTCGGCGCGGCCGATCATTTCGTCCATGCGGCGGAATCCCATCTTGGCCATGTGTTCGCGAAGCTGTTCGGCGATGAAGAAGAAAAAGTTGATGACGTCTTCGGGGGTGCCTTGAAATTTCTTACGCAGGACCGGGTCCTGGGTCGCGATTCCTACAGGACACGTGTTGAGATGGCACTTGCGCATCATGATGCAGCCGAGCGCGACTAGAGGCGCGGTGGAAAATCCGAATTCTTCAGCGCCCAGCAGAGCGGCGATCGCGACGTCGCGGCCGGTTTGCAGCTTGCCGTCGGTCTGGACGATGATGCGGCTGCGGAGGTCGTTTAAGACGAGTACTTGTTGCGTTTCGGCGAGGCCGAGTTCCCAGGGAATGCCGGCATGCTTGAGCGAGGTGAGGGGCGATGCGCCGGTGCCTCCGTCATGTCCGCTGATGAGCACTACGTCGGCATGGGCTTTCGCGACTCCGGCTGCGACGGTGCCTACGCCCACTTCGGCGACCAGCTTTACTGAGATTCGGGCCTTCGGATTTACGTTTTTCAGATCGTAGATGAGCTGGGCGAGATCTTCAATCGAATAAATATCGTGATGAGGCGGGGGAGAGATCAGAGGCACTCCGGGGATCGAGTGGCGTACGCGGGCGATCGTTTCGTCCACTTTGTGGCCTGGCAACTGGCCGCCTTCGCCGGGCTTGGCTCCTTGCGCGATCTTGATTTGCAGGTCGTCGGCGTTGACCATGTAATTGGTGGTGACGCCGAATCGGCCCGAGGCGACTTGTTTGATGGCGGAACGCTTTTCGGTTCCGTAGCGGGCTTCGTCCTCGCCGCCTTCGCCGGTGTTCGATTTTCCACCGATACGGTTCATGGCGACCGCCAGAGTTTCATGGGCCTCTGCGCTGATCGAGCCGAAAGACATCGCACCGGTGGCGAATCGCTTCACGATTTCGGTGGCGGGCTCGACTTCTTCGAGCGGCAAAGGCTTGGGCGCGGTGCGCAGCTCCATCAGGCCGCGGAGCGTGCAGAGGTCGCGATTTTGTTGATCGATGAGCGCGGCGTATTCTTGAAAAGTCTCGTAGCGCCTGTCTTTTACTGCATGTTGGAGCTTCGAAACGGTCTGCGGATTTAATAAATGATATTCGCCGTTTACGCGGAATTGATAATTTCCGCCTAATTCCAGCTCGGTTTCCGATTCCGTGATCGGTTGATAGGCGTATTCGTGCTTTTGGCGGGCTTCTTCGGCCAGGACGTCCAGGCCTACGCCTTCGATTCTCGAGGCTGTGCCAGTGAAGTACTTGTCTATCAATGACTTGTTGAGACCGATGGCTTCGAAGATCTGGGCTCCACGGTAGCTCTGGAGGGTTGAAATGCCCATCTTTGAAAAGACTTTTAGCAGCCCCTTATTGATCGACTTTTTGTAGTTTTTCAGCGCTACGTCGAACTTAACTGACGATAAATGACCTTTTTGGCAGCTGTTTTCAATGGTTTCGATCGCTAAATAGGGGTTAATTGCGCTGGCTCCGTAGCCGATCAGCAGGGCGAAATGGTGGACTTCGCGGGGCTCGCCGCTTTCAATGATCAGCGCGACCTGCGTGCGGGTGCGTTCGCGAACCAGGTGATTGTGGACGGCGGTCAAGGCCAGCAGGCTGGGGATGGGGGCGTATTCGTCGTCGACGCCGCGGTCTGAGAGGATCAGCAGACGATAGCCGTCGCGGATGGCCAGGGAGGCTCGGCGGCAGAGGGCGTCGAGGGCGCGCTCCAGTTCTTTCGCTCCACCGGATGCTGGAAAAACAGCAGAGATCGTGGTGGCGAGGAAATCGCCCCAGCTGACGCGTCGCAGTTTTTCCAGGTCGAGATTGGTCAGGATCGGATGAGGCAGCTTCAGGGTGTGGCAGTGCTGCGGGGTCTCTTCCAGAATGTTACGCTCGGTTCCGATGTAGCTGGTGAGCGACATGACCAGTTGTTCGCGGATCGGATCGATGGCCGGATTCGTCACCTGCGCGAAGAGCTGTTTGAAGTAATGGAACAGCATCTGCGGCTTATCGGACAGACACGCGAGCGGCGTATCGGTGCCCATGGAGCCGACCGGTTCTTCGCCGTTGGTCGCCATGGGAGTGAGCAGAAGGCGCAGATCTTCTTCGGTGTAGCCGAAGGCGCGCTGGCGCTGGACGATGGTTTTGGGATCGAAGCCGTAAACCCGCGGGGGCTCCGGCAATTCGTCGAGCATGATCTGGTTTTCTTCCAGCCAATCGTGATAAGGCTGGCGGGTCGCGAGAGCGTGCTTGATTTCTTCGTCGGGAACGATGCGGCCTTCTTCCAGATTTACGAGCAGCATTTTGCCGGGCTGGAGGCGGCCTTTATATTCGACATCCTCGGGCTTGATGGGGAGCACGCCGGTTTCCGAGGCGAGGATCAACTGGCCGTCCTTGGTGACCAGATAGCGGGCGGGGCGCAGGCCGTTGCGGTCGAGCGTGGCGCCGATCCATTTTCCGTCGGTGAAGGCGACGGCGGCGGGTCCATCCCAGGGCTCCATCAGGGAGGCGTGATATTCGTAAAACGCCCGCTTTTCGTCGGGCATGGTGGTGTCGGCGTCCCAGGCTTCCGGGATCAGCATGGCCATCACGTGAGGGAGGCTGCGCCCGGCGAGTGTCAGCATCTCGACGGCGTTATCGAGCGAGCCGGTGTCGCTATTGCCGGGTTGAATGACGGGGAAAATTTTCTTGATATCGTCGCCGAACTGGTCCGACGCGAGCACGGATTCGCGCGCGTTCATCCAGTTGACGTTGCCGCGCACGGTGTTGATTTCACCGTTGTGGCAGACGTAGCGATAGGGATGCGCGAGGGGCCAGGTGGGGAACGTGTTGGTGGAAAAACGCTGGTGCACCAGGCAGAGAGCGCTGCGCGTGGAGGGGTCTTTTAATTCACCGTAGAATTCGGCGATCTGCGGGGCGAGGAGCAGTCCTTTATATACGATGGTGCGCGAGGAGAGCGACGGGACGTAGAAGAAAGATTTTTCGCGAATGTCGAGCGCGGCGACGGCGGCCTCGGCGCGGCGGCGGACTACGTATAGTTTTTGTTCGAGGTGATCCTGCGCCCATCCGGGGGCTCCGCGGAGGAAGACCTGTTCGATATAGGGCTGCGTGGCGCGGGCTTCGCGTCCGATCGCGTCGCCATCGAGAGGAGTATCACGCCAGCCGAGGACGGTGAGGCCCTCTTCGCGGGCGATTTTCTCCACGATGCCTTCGCAGATCAGGCGCTGCTGCTTTTCGACTGGCAGGAACATCATCCCGACGCCGTACGTGCCCGGCTCGGGTAGGGAAAATCCTAACTCGGCGCATTCACGGGCGAAAAATTCGTGAGGGATCTGGATGAGGATTCCGGCGCCGTCTCCGGTTTCGGGGTCGCAGCCGCAGGCGCCGCGGTGGGTCAAATTGATGAGGATTTCGATGCCTTTACGAATGATTTCGTGGGACTTCTCGCCATTGAGATTGACCACAAAACCCATCCCGCACGCGTCGTGTTCATGACGTGGGTCGTAGAGCCCCTGACGACCTGGAGGGTATTCCATGCTTTACATTACATGATCTCATAGTATCACGTCAACAGAATTTACATCGTTGCAATATTAGTAATAGTGATGTTAAGATTGCTGAGATGGCACATGAAAGCCTGAAATTGTTTCGGGATATCGCGCAGACGCGCAGTTTCAGCCGGGGAGCGGCTCTGAATTCGGTTAGCCAGAGCGCTGCGAGCCAACAGATCCAGGAATTGGAGCAGGATCTGGGGATCGAGCTGTTCGATCGGTCCACCCGTCCTCTGGTGGTGACGGCGGCGGGGCATTTGTACTCCGATTTTTGCCGGGATGTATTACGGCGAAGAGAGGAGTTTAACGTCGCGCTCGACCGGATGAAGCAGGAGGTGGAGGGTACGGTGAGGGTGGCATCGATCTACTCCGTTGGTTTAAGTGAGATGGTGCAACTCGAACAGGAATTTGGGAGAAGACTGCCGGAGGCTAAGCTGGAAGTTGAATACCTGCGGCCGGAGAAAGTGTATTGGTCGGTGCTGTCGGATTCGGCGGATCTGGGGTTGGTGAGCTATCCGGAGCCTAGCCGGGAGATTACAGTGATCCCCTGGAGGCAGGAGGAGATGGTGGTCGCGGCATCGCCATACCACCCTTTGGCTCAGCAGGGAGGAACGCTGGCTCCGAGCGATTTACAGGCGGTCGACTTCATCGGGTTCGACGACGATCTGCCGATTGCGCGAGACATCGATCGGTTCCTGGCCGGGCAGGGAATCAAAGTAAACACCACACTGCACTTCGATAATATCCAGATGATAAAGGAAGCGGTGGCGCATCGGGTGGGAGTGAGCATCATGCCGGCGAGGATCATGAAAGACGAGATCGCGCAGGGGAGGCTGGTGGCGATCCCGATCGCGGCTCCGGAACTGTATCGTCCGCTGGGGATTATTCACCGCAAGAAGAAGAGATTTTATCCGGTGGCGCAGGCGTTTTTGGAGTTGTTGTGTGAGAAGCCGACCGAGGGCGCGAGCTATGAGTGCTTGTAGACTTGTCCCCGTGTATCTACAGTCAAGACATTTACGACCATCGCGTCGCGGTCGACCTTGAAGAGAACCCGCCAGCCTCCGACGCGCGATTTGCGCAAGCCTGGGCGTTCCGTAAGGGGCGCCGAGAGGCGTGGGTCGAATGGGTCATCGCCTAGTTGAACGAACCTGGCCCGGAGTCGGCGTTCAGGCTGGCGGTCGAGGCGATCAAGAGTCTTTTCAGCTTCGTGCGAGACGATGAGGCGGTACTTCAAAAACCGCGTTCATGTTCATATTCGTCAAGTGACTTAACGCGTCCTGCGGCGACATCGGCGAGACCGCGGTCGAGCGAGGCTAGCGTTTCCTCGTCGAGCGGAGGTCCGCTACGGTCCGCGGCGTCACGGAGATCCTCCAGCAAGAAGCGTGCGAGTTCGGCTTGATCTTCCGGCAGTTCGTCGACGAGTGTGTGAAGGGCTTCTTTGGTCGTCATAGGTTAAACCGGCACTTTAATCATACCGTCCCTTTGCTGTGAACTGCGGTTTCTGTTCGAGGGCGCTGGCCAACGCATTCCGGCGGGGTTGGGGAGCAGCCACGACAGAGATGGGGCGTGAATAACATTCTTTCCCATGAATATTGCCACTAGGGCGACGACGATTGCCCATGGCACAATCGGTCCGATCGCCTGTTGGAGGTCCGCTTCTTCGAGATCCGGGTAGTCTGCGAATAGTTCCTTCCGGTCGGTATAGCTGCCCAGGATTTCGAGCACCCGCTTTACGGTGATACGAAGCCCGCGAATACACGGCTGGCCGCCCATCTTTTCAGGCTCGATGGTGATGCGGTCAAATGGTGGCTTCAGCGTCACGAATCATTGTAGCCGCATGTCCCCTCCCTTATGGTCAGGGTTCATTATAGAATTACCTACCATGAAGCACCGAATTGCTCTCGCGACCATCCTTGGAATCCTCACCGTTGCGCCCGGTTTCGCGGCTGAGGAGAAGACGATTACCGGGTGGGTGCTCGATTCCGCTTGCGCGATTACTAAGGGGCTCAAGAAACCGATCAGCTCCGATTGCGCGGTTGCTTGTGCCAAGAAGGGGTCGCCGCTGGCCATCTTGTTGGACAACGGGTCCATCTATTGGCCGATTGCGGATACCATGCCTGCCGAAGGGCAGAATGAGCGGCTGCTTCCCTTTGCGGGAAAAAGGGTTACGGTTACGGGGATGGTTTATAAGCAGGGCGGGTCCAACTCCATCGTCATCTCGAAAATCGCCGAGGCTGGCGGCAAGTAATCCGGCAAAACTGCCGATAAGACCGTAGATATGTCTTCCGGAGCCGCTGGTAAATTTCAAGATCACTACGTTCTTCTAGGCGTCGAGACCAACGCCGATTCGGAAACTATTCAGGCCGCCTACACCAGGCTGGCGCAGAAATTTCATCCGAGCAATACCGAGACCGGGGATAAAACCAAGTTTGAGGCGCTGAATCAAGCCTATGAAGTCCTTGCCGATCCGGCCTTGCGAATCGAGTTCGACAAGGTAAAGGGTGTCGATCACGAATCGGGGAATCCGAAGTTCAGCGGGGCGGAGTTTTTTGATGCGCTGGCGGAGGCTGCGGCGCTGCGGTCGGCGATTCTGTGCATTCTCCATGACCGGAGGCGCGTGAAATCGCTGAGGCCGAGTCTGTCGCTGCGGCACCTGGAAGCGATGCTGAATGTGACGCACGAGGAGATGAATTTCGCGCTGTGGTACATCAAGCAGCGGGGGTTCGCGGTCAACGACGACAAGAGCAGCATGGCGATCACCGTCGAAGGGATCAGCTATCTGGAGCAGAACCGCCCGGCGCTGGACGAGGTGATCAAGTTCATTAAGCCGGAATCGCTGCTGACGCCGGTGGCCAAGGCGCCGACGCAAGCTGAAAAGACGGCGGCGGCCGATGCCAGGGCCGCGGAGCCGGTTCTGAACGCGTTAAGCCGCGCGTTGCAACGGCATAGCCCGCAGGAAGAATATCAGCGCGTACCCTTGCGCAGCAAATAGGCCAGGCCGGCGAGTCCGATTCCGAGCAGCGAACTCGAGCCGGGCTCCGGAGATGTCGCGACCTGCATCTCCACCACGACGTCGTTAAAATCGCCCAGACCTTCTCCACCGAACATCTTGCTGTCTTCGAAGCCGATCACGTAGCTGCCCGATGCCAGCTCGAAAACGGCGAAGTGATTCCAGGCGGCCGCGCCGTTCGTGTTGCCGAAGTTCCCTTCGCCGGTGGTGTAGGTTTCGCACGCGCCCCCTCCATAACAGACGGTGGCGTAGAAGCCGTAGGAGTTGCCGGACGCGACGGGGTCGAAGGAGGTCACGCCGGTGGGCGAATTGGTTTCGAGGGGCGTGTACAAAGGGGTAAACGTATTGCCGATGTAGTAGCCGAAGACGGTCCCTTGGGCGGCGTTGCCGGTGTCGAGGCTGCTATTGGCGTAGAGCAGCGACAGGTTGTAGGCGGTCGCGGTGCTCAGAAAATTGAAGGCGGAGGGATCGGTTCCGTTGGCTGCCGTCAGGTCGGACACTGCGGTATCGGTACCCACAACGGAGGGCGTTCCGGTAAATCCGCCGGCGTCGTTCAACAGATCGCCGACGTTCATCATGTGGCTGCCGCCGACGCCGGTGTCGCTCGATGGGTTGTTCCAAAAGGGCGTGCCTGCCTCCGCTGAGGGCGGTGGCGTGGAAAGACCGATCCACTGCACGGTCGATGATGCGAACGCGGGTGAGAACTGAGAGAAGGTTCCTGTCGCACTCGTAACGGTATCCGCCAGGATTCTGCCGCTTAGTGCGAGGACGGTTGCGGAGGCGATCAAGATGGTGTTCATACAAATTCCCCGATTGAGAGTACTGCGACTATCAATACGACCGGGAAGTACGCCTAGATCAATTGGCAGTGGTGTAATCGCGTTTATTCGAAAGATTGTCGTGCACGATGCGCGGATTCATAGGACTCGCGGCGTGGGTGGGCCGGTACGGGTCGGAGAAAGGTTTGCGTGCTCGCGCCAAATTGGTCCGCTGAGGGTCGATAATAACTAACATGAGACTGCGCCTTTTTTCGATGTGCCTGTTGACCGCGAGCCTGGCTGCGGCGGAAACTTTTTCGGGCACGGTGGTGGACGTGATGTGCAAGGGCAAGGATCTGGCGGGTCACACCCGATCCTGCGCGCTGGATTGCGCCAAGAGCGGATTCGGCCTGGTGGCGGCGGACGGCAAGTTTCTGAAGTTCGATGAGAGCGGCAATTCGCGCACGCTGGCGATGCTTAAGAAAAGCTCGAAAGAGAAAGACCTGAAGGTGAAGGTCACGGGGACGCTCGACGGGGATGTGATTAAAGTACAGGCGGTGGAGTTGCTGCCGTAGACGGTCATTCGTCGGCTTGGGCTACTTCTTTTCGCAGCCGCGCCCACGCGGGAAACAACGGCGGATTTTCGAGCCACGTTTTTAACCACAGCACGTGCTCTTCCTTCCGCGCCCAGCGCGCGTGATCTTTGGCTGTGATCACCAGTTTGCGCACTGCTTGCTTGTGATTCGCGTCGCCCGATTCATATTCGACGAGAAGCGCCAGCAGGCTCAATTCCAAGGCCCCGAGATTCGACTGGCGAACGCCTTCCACTATCGGCGCGAGATGAACTCCGGACTCGCGCAGCAGTTGGCGCAGGTAGCTCTCTGAAATCGGGCGCAGTTCTTCCGCCAGTTGTTGAAACTCTTGCGGGCCGACGATGGAAGGCTGGTGCTGGGCGATCCACTCGGCCAGCTTAGCCCGCTTTGTGCCTGGCATGACGGTAGGCCATGACCGCTTTCTCGTGCGCGGCGCGAGTTGCTGAAAAAACATGCCCCGGACCGTCGGCCCGAGCCACAAAGAACAGATAGTCGGTCGCAGCGGGATGGAGCGCCGCCTCCAGCGACGCCGCTCCGGGATTCGCGATCGGGCCCGGCGGCAGCCCAACGTTTTGATAGGTGTTGTACGGATTCTGGTTCAATAGATCGGACTTGTGAATCACCCCCGTATACCGGTTGTCGAGCAGCGCCGCATAGATCGTTGTGGGGTCGCAATCGAGCCTCATATCCTTGTCGATGCGATTGACGAATACTCCTGCAACGATCTTGCGCTCCTCCGCGACGCCGGTTTCTTTTTCGACCAGCGAAGCGAGCGCGACGGTTTTCAGCACATCAGCGGAGCGCGCGGGATCGAGCTTCTTCCATTGGCGCCGAAATTCGGCGGTCATCATGTGGCACAGATCCGCGGCCGTGGTGGAATGCGACAGGCGGTAAGTGGAAGGGAACAAGAATCCTTCGAGCGAAGGAGCGTGCGGCGCGAGGTCGCGAATCGCGGCGGGGTCGGCCGATGCTTTGAGGAAATCTTCGGCGGCGATGGTTCCGTTATTCGCGATCAGCCGGGCGATATCGAACCGGTTGCTGCCTTCCGGTACGGTGAACTCGAAGTAATAAATATCCCCGCGGCGGATGCGGTCGAAGACGGTGAGAGCGCTGACGGGCTCAGCGAACCGGTACTCGCCGGCTTGGAGCTTCGCGGATGGATTCAGCAGGCGCGCGCCCCAGACCTGCCATTCATATTGAATCACTCCCGCTGTTTTCAGGGTGCTTGCAATCGCGGCGCTGCTGGAGCCGTGCTCGATGCGCACGAACGTGTCGCCCGGAGACGCTTTGTAAGGGCGTTCCAAAAGCCACATCGCCGCGACGCCTGCCAGAAGGCCGGCAGCGAAGACGATCAGCGCGATGCGGAGGATTCTTTTCATGAATGCTCATTCACAGGCTGAAGCCTGTGCCGCCACCAACCCTGAGGTGGCACAGACTTTAGTCTGTGTGCCTTTTACCATTCCGCCCCCGAATCCAGATAGCTCTCCAGCAAAATGACCGCTGACAATTTATCGATCGCCCGCGCCCTTTTCTCGATCCCGATCCCGCTCGACCGCAGAACCCTGTGCGCTTCCACCGTGGTCAACCGCTCATCCCAATATTTCAGGGGGATGCCGGTATGCTCCGCCAATCTCTCCGCAAACTCATGGACATATGCCGCTTGACGGCCCGCGTCGCCACTCATATGAAGGGGATTCCCCATCAATAAAAGCGTTACGCCCCGGTCCAAAATGATGTGTTCAATAGCGGACAGGTCCTGCCGGATATTGGTTCTCTGAAGTGTCGGGAGCCCTTGCGCGGTGATCCCCAGAGGGTCGCTCAATGCCAATCCAATGCGCTTTTTCCCCAAATCAAGGGCGAGAATCCGCCCTTTCCCTGTATTTTTCTGGTCCTCCACGCGTCTAGTTAATTATAGTTATAGAAAGGGATCTCGCATTGCTGACACCGGTGGTCACCACCGCGCGGAAACCCGCCTCCCGAGGCGTGGGAATCCTTGCGCTTGGCGTGGTGATCGCGCTGCTGTACTTCGGCCGCGTGTTCATTGTCACGGTCATCATCGCGGCCATTATTTCTTTCCTGCTCGATCCGGCGGTGTTGTTTTTCATGAAGCTGAAGATGCCGCGAGGGCTCGCCAGCTTTGTGGTCTGCAGCCTGGGCCTGATGTTCCTGTATCTGGCCGGACTCGGGATCTATACCGAAGGGCTGGCGATGTTGAACGATCTGCCTGCGTACGGGGAACGCATTAACGCATTGGTCGACGGCGCTACCGGGCGGATGGATAACCTG
>DATHOJ010000068.1:0-25219 GCA_035485055.1 Bryobacteraceae bacterium | reverse complement strand
CTTTCACCTCTCGGTGCCGCAGCCCAAGATCGCGCTTTCGATCGACAATCCATTTCCCAATATTTCCAGTCAGCTAGCCCCCAACTGCGCCGTTCCCTGTTATTTCGTAGCCTGCGCCCTCGCCCCCGGAGCCGACCCTCCCAACACCTACCGCCCCTGCGCCGAAGTCCGCATCGATGCCTCCGCCGAGGTCCCCTTTTATGACCTGTTAGTCGAACTGCTCGATCCCACCGGCGCCCCCGTATTCCAGAACTCCCAACAATCGCTATCGATCACCAGCCTGAACTACATCCGCCTGCCCCTTTACACCGGCCAAACCCCGTTCACGCTGCTAAAACCCGGAGTCTACAGCCTGGTCGGAAAAATGACGCTAGGCTCTACGATACTGGCAACATCGACGATCGAAGTGCAGATCCAATAGCATTTAAATCTCTGTACACTAAAATGAGTTGCCAACAGCTCTTCGTGTGGGGCCATACAGGCTGTTCTTTTACTCGGCCGATCGCGGCGAGCCTGCTCACGTGCATGTCGAGCGGGATGAGGCGAAGGCGAAGGTTTGGCTGGACCCGATCCGTTTAGACACGAGCATTGGCTTCGGGCGCCCAGAGATTGTTCGTATAGAAAGGCCGGTTGCGGAGAACGCAACTTTTTTGTTGAGGTCATGGCATGAGTACTTCGGGCTTTGAACTCAGGGAAGCAATTGCCCAGCGCGCAAGTCTGAACGACGATTCCTTGGTCGTGGAGCTCGCGGATGGCCGCACGATCATCGTGCCCATCGCTTGGTTCCCGCGATTGGAGCACGGGACGCCAACGGAGAGAGCAAACTGGCGTCTCATCGCCCGCGGCGAAGGCATCCACTGGCCGGACCTGGATGAAGATATCAGCGTGGAGAGCCTGCTGGCAGGCCGTCGATCCGGCGAGACGCAGGAGTCTCTCAGCCGGTGGCTCAAGCAGCGCGAGTCGGGCTTCTAATCTCAATGAATCTCCTAGGCTCGAAACAGAGCCGCGACTAGCAGGAGCGGTTTAAACTGACTTTTCAAAAAGACTCGTCAGGGAGGGTAAACGCCACAGGGCAGTGCGCCAAGATACGGGCTTGGGGATTTCGATGAATAAATACGAAGTCATCATCTACTGGAGCGACGAAGATCAAGCCTTCATCGCCGAAGCCCGGAACTGCCCGGCTGCTCCGCGCACGGCGCCACGCAGGAAGCTGCACTCGCCAACGCACAGGAAGCGATCCGCCTTTGGATCGACACCGCGAACGAATTCAGCGATCCCGTCCCAAAGCCCAAAGGCTGCCGCCTAATTTTGCCTGAATCTATGTGGCAGGTTGACGGCAGATCGATTGCCAATCGCATCCGGGCGCAGCCCGGACACGTCGCGCCCCAACTCTCATCGAAGCGCAAGCTCTTTTCCCTTCGCTGCCCTTCTCAGGCAACCGCGGCCCACGGAAAGGAGCCTCGGTAGTACCGCCAAATTCCCAACGCGACCGCGCACGCGATCCCAACAGAAAAACCAGCTTCCGACGCTGCCGGGCGATTCGGATAACTCGGATCTAGCAGCAAGCTAGCCGGGTCATGCAACGCAACGATCACGCCTGACTCGCTCTTTTGCGCTTCGAAGATCAGCCGGGACAGCACTTCCGCCACAACTTTTCTCGCGGCCTCCGAATCGGAGTCCTCGAAGGAAATCGCAACGGCCTTTGCATCCGGCTCGCGCGTCGGCTCGATACGAAGACGCTCCCGCAGGCTCTTGAACAGCTCCTTGCTGTAAGGATGAAGTCCGGCGTCGATCGCGATTGCGTCGAGGCTGGCGTCGCCCGTCACTTGATTGATCACGTCGCGCACCGCGGACCATCCCTCCGGCCCGTCGTACGTGAAAACCGCGGTCGAGGTATATCGTTCGGGAACAACGAACGCCGCGGCCACACCAGCCATTCCCAGCACTGTTGCCAGCTTCCAAACCCTCAGTTTCGTGAACAACGCGGCCAAGGCCCCGGCCAGAAGGCCGCAAGCCAGCCCCATCAATCCAATTTGAAACCTGTGAGGGCTCTCGGTATTAGCTGGTAGATCGGGCGATTGCACGATCGAAAAAGGGCTCCCGTCGACAAACTCTGCAGCCAGATTCCAGGCGGCTCCCTGCGCGCGCGCTGCATCTTGCGCGGCAACCGAAAGGGAGAATTCGTGGCGCGATTCAGCCACTGGCTTGATCCGGATATCCGAGGTTTCCATCCGCGTGATCAAGTCTTCCGCGGGGACGCGGGTAAGCTCATCTTCGTAGAGCCCGACTTCATGCATGACGTGGGTCAGCGACGCTCTGCTCAGAATTTGCTGCCGGCGAGCCGTCGCTTCTGAGTTGGCAAACCACCAATGCGATGGTACCCCCAAGGTCTTCTCATCCTCCGGATTCACACCCACTATGTAGCTGTTTCCAATTCCGATCACCGACGTCGAGACGTATTGATTCGGGATCGTCCATGAATATAACGTCGCGCTTAGGAGTCCTGCCAAACCGCAAACCGGAATGATGATCGATGGCCTCGTCCAGACTTTCCATCGAATCCCCAGTGCGGCCGCGATCAGTCGAACAACGGCGTCAGCAAAAAGGACAAGCGTCCGCCTAAGCACAGATCGAAAACGCCACAATATGTAGTGGACCGAAATGACCCGCTTTCTGGCCCGCTTCATAAATAGTCAACTCCTTTAGCGCAGTTTAATGGATTCCACGCCGCAATTCAGAAAATAGTATTTATAATCGATACGCGCTCAACTCCCCCATCTCCCTCCCAATCCTCTCCAACGCCTCCTTCTGCTTCACCCAATCAGTCCCATCCCCCGTCTCCACGTCATACCGCTTCTCCGCCCCCTCCCACTCCCGGTCGATCTCCTCAAAAATCTTCTTCCCCGCCGCCTCCGCCTGCCGGTCGTCCGCGCATCCGATCTTCGCCTCGCGAATCGCCTTCCTCATCTTTCGCGCGTATAGTTCCGTAATGTCGAAATGCCCCTGCTCATGCCGCAGCAATTCAGCCGATCTCCTCCCCGCCTTCACCCACGATGAGGTCTTATAAAACTCCGCCGCCACGCGAATATCCAAATGCCCTTCCCGGCATTCCAGCTGCACCCGAAACCCAGTGTCCGTCTCGGCGGACGTCTCTCCGGCATGCCGCCGCGCATGACCTTTGAAGTCGTCCCAACTGAGCGGCGAATGCTGGTCCCATGGAATCCCTTGCGGCGATTGACCGCACACCGTTCCAATCAGAAACGCGATCGCAATGTACTTAAGCATCCATTCTGGCTCCTGACTCCTGTCTCCTGACTCCTGACTCCTTCTGAGCCCCTTCCGGGTAAAATAGAAGTCCTATGCAACCGGAAAGTTGTGACATCGGACTCATCGGTCTCGCCGTCATGGGCCAGAACCTGGTCCTCAACATGAACGATCACGGCTACAAAGTGGCCGTCTTCAACCGCACCGTCTCCAAGGTCGACGATTTTATCAATCATGAAGCCGCCGGCACCCAGGTCGTCGGCGCGCACTCCATCGACGAATTGATTGGAGCCCTCAAACGCCCCCGCCGCGTCATGATGATGGTCAAAGCCGGCGACACTGTCGATCAGGTCATCGAAGAGCTGGTTCCTCATCTCGAAAAAGGCGACATCATTATCGACGGCGGCAACTCTCATTATCCCGACACCACCCGCCGCACACGTGACCTGGCAGCCAAAGGAATTTTATTCGTCGGTACCGGCGTTTCCGGAGGCGAAGAAGGTGCGCGCCACGGCCCCTCCATCATGCCCGGAGGCAATCCCGCCGCGTGGCCTCATGTGAAGGAAATTTTCCAGTCCATCGCCGCCAAAGTCGAAGACGGCACTCCCTGCTGCGACTGGGTCGGAGAAGAGGGCGCCGGCCACTACGTCAAGATGGTCCACAACGGCATCGAATACGGCGACATGCAGTTGATCTGCGAAGCTTATGATCTGCTCGAAACCGGCCTCAGCCTCAGCATGGAAGACCTCTCCGCAATTTTCGCCGAGTGGAATAAAGGCGAGCTCGACAGCTACCTGATCGAAATCACCGCCGAAATTTTCCTGAAGAAAGACGAAGACGGCCAGCCGATGCTCGATAAGATCCTCGACACGGCCGGACAAAAAGGCACCGGCAAATGGACCGCGATCGACGCCCTCAATTTCGGAATCCCGGTCACGCTGATCGGCGAAGCGGTCTTCGCGCGCTGCCTCTCCGCGATTAAAGAGGAGCGCGTCGCCGCGTCCAAAGTGCTGCACGGTCCTAAAATCTCGCCCGCGCAAGACCGCAAGGAATTCATTGAGCGAGTCCGCTGCGCCCTCTACTGCTCGAAAATGATTTCCTACGCGCAAGGCTACATGCTGCTGCGCGAAGCTGCCAAGGAACAGAAATGGAACCTCAACTATGGAGGCATCGCGCTCATGTGGCGCGGAGGCTGCATCATCCGCAGCCGTTTCCTCGGCAAGATCAAGGAAGCCTACGACAAGAATCCAAATCTCACCAACCTGTTGCTGGACGATTTCTTCAGCGGCGTGCTGAACAACTATCAGGGTCAATGGCGTCAGGCAGTCGTGCAAGCGGTCCAATACGGTGTGCCGACTCCCGCGTTCTCGACAGCGTTGGCATTTTTCGACGGCTACCGAACCGAACGCCTACCCGCAAATCTATTGCAGGCCCAGCGCGACTACTTCGGCGCCCACACCTATGAACGAGTCGATCAGCCCCGGGGAAAATTCTTCCACACCAACTGGACCGGCCGCGGAGGACGCGTCTCCTCATCGTCGTATAACGTGTGATTTATGGTCGTCTAAGCACTCGCACAAGTACATTTTTGATCGTTTAAGGTGTTTTAAGAAGGGGTTTCCGAAATGAATTATGGTTTTGAAATCCGCCCCAGCGGCGGATTGGACTTTCTTGCGCTCGGCGCGCTGGTGAACCGGCTCGACCCGGGCATCATTCCCTGGCGCAAAGCCGCCCACTGCGATATCCACGTCAGTGGAGGCGAATTCAACGTCGCGGCGAACCTCTCTGATTGCTTCAAGTTACAGACTGGAGTCGCCAGCGCGATGGTCGATTACCCCCTCGGAGATCTGATCGCCGAACGGGTCCGCGCCATGGGCGTGAAGCCGTTCTACAAGCTTTTTCAACACGATGGCGTGAACGGCCCCAATATGGCGACCGTCTACAGCGATCGCGGCCAGGGCGTTCGCGCTCCCGTAGTTTTCTACAACCGCTGCAACGAGGCCGCCGGTCACCTGAAGCCCGGCGATTTCGACTGGAACTCTATATTTTCCAATGGGATCCGCTGGTTCCACAGCGGAGGAATTTTCGCCGCTCTCTCCCCGACCACAGCCGAGCTGACCATCGAAGGAATGCAAGCCGCCAAAGCTGCGGGAGCCATTGTTTCCTTCGACTTAAACTACCGTGAAAAACTCTGGAACGTCCACGGTGGCCATAAACGCGCCCTCGAAGTGATCAGCCGGATCGTTAAAAACGTCGATGTTCTCGTCGGGAATGAGGAAGATCTGCAAAAAGGCCTCGGAGTCGCGGGCCCGGAAGTAGCCGCGAAATCGAAGCTAGATCCCTCGACGTTTTTCGGCATGATCGACAACGTAGTCGCACAACATCCTCAAATTAAGGTAGTTGCGACGACGCTTCGCGAAGTCCATTCGACCAATCGCCACAGTTGGGGATCCGTCGCCTGGATGAACGGAAAAACCTTCGTTTCCCCGACAGCCGAGCTGGATGTCCTCGACCGCGTTGGCGGAGGCGACGGTTTTGCCGCGGGGTTTATTTATGGCCTTCTCAACGGGGAGTCACCCGAGGAAGCGGTCAAACTTGGGTGGGCTCATGGAGCACTTTTGACTACGTTTCCGGGTGATACGACGATGGCGACTTTGCAGCAGGTTCGGGACTTCGCCAAGGGCGGATCTGCGCGCATTCAGCGTTAGACACTCACCTGATTAATTCGTTTCTATTCGGTTGATAAACCGCAACGGTTTATGCCGTTCGGCATATCTTTGCCGAATGGCAAGGGTTGTAATTTCCCTGTAAACAAACGTGTGCAAAATATTTGAGCAGACCACTAGCATTTCCCCTGGTTTTGATTTACATTGATTCTAAAACGCAGTCATCTCAGGGTCTGAGGAGGTTCCATGTGGAAGTCTAAGAGTTGTCTTGCTGTGCTTTTTTTCCTTTCGCTCTCCGTGGTGTTCGGGCAGTCCGATAACGGGTCCATCAGCGGTTTTGCGAAAGATCCTTCGGGGGCGAGTGTACCGAAGGCCAAAGTCACCCTCCGAAACGAAGGTACCGGCGAAGAACACGTCATCACAACGAACGATTCGGGTTATTACACGGTAACCAACATTCCGCCGAGCTTTTACACAGTCACGGTAGAAGCAGCGGGGTTCAAGAAGTTCACCAGCACCCACAACAAGCTGGATCCGAACACCGCTCTTTTGCTCGACGCGGCGCTTGCGGTTGGCGCGGCGACAGAGACGGTGGAAGTGACCGCGACAGCAACGGTCTTGCAGACCGAATCATCGGCGGTACAGGATGAAATTACCGGGAAACAAATCGACATGCAGGAATTGAACGGCCGCGATCCGCTATACATCGCGCAGTTGATTCCCGGCATGCGCTCCAGCGGCACCCTGGGCGATTTCAACTTTGGCGTCGCTCCCGGCAATCCGTTCTCAGTCAACGGAGCCCGCACGCAGGACACTTCGATCACTATCGATAGCGCACCTGCGATGCGCACCCGCGCCAATGGCGCGGTGATCGGCGCTCCGAACGTCGATGCGACGGAAGAAATTCAGGTGTTGACGGCCGACTATCAGGCCGAGTACGGACGCGCGGCCGGCGGCCAGATCCGTTTGGTCAGCAAAAGCGGCACCACGGACTTTCACGGCGGGTTGTACGAATACATCCGGAACTCGGCGATGAACGCCAACACCTGGACGCGCAACCAAAGCACGGTCACGAATTTTACGCAGCCCCTGGTGTACAACAATTTCGGCGGCACCATCGGCGGTCCGGTGTGGGTGAAGGGAATGCCCGACAAGTACCGGCAGAAGTTCTTTTTCTTCGTCGCAGAAGACTGGATCCGCTACCGGCTGGGAGACTATTCGACGGAAGCAGATCCGACGGCGCAGATGGTGGCGGGCAATTTCAGCCAATTGCTGACGCCCGGCAATCCCTGGTATTCGGGCACAAAGGGAACGGTGTTCGATCCGAATACCTGCCCGACTCTGGGCGCGTCAACCTGCCTGCCCTTCCCCGGCAACATTATTCCCACCACGCGTTTGAGCCATAACGGCCAAGCCATTTTGAGCGCCTATCCGGCTCCGACGCCAGGCTTCCAGATCGGAGCCACGAACTGGATTGGGACGGCTCCGCACCCGATCAACCAGCGCAAGGGGACACTCGATTTCGACATCATCGTGAATGCAGCGAACAAGATCACCGCGCGCAGGACCGATGTTTCGTACTTTGAATATCAGCCCTTCGACCAGGGATCGGGCCTCACTGGAAAATACTTCAAGCGGCCGAACCAGACGACGACCTTGTCGTTGATCTCGACCATCACTCCGTCGCTCATCAACGAAGCGCGACTGACGCTCAGCATCGACGACGTTTACATTCCTGTCAATAGCGCGCTGAACGGGTTTAACCGGCAAGTCTTCGGAATCGACTATCCATACCTGATGCCGAACGGAAAAGACTATCCGAACAAAATTCCGACAGTTGTTATCCCTAACTTTTATGGCTTGGCAGGCGGTCCTTATCCATCGCACTCCTCCGGAACGATCTGGACTTATGGCGACACCATCACGAAGATCGCGGGCAACCATACGATTAAAGCTGGATTCCTGATCGAGTATTCGGGCGAAAACGACGGCGATCAGATCAACGTCAGCACGGTCCCCGGTGGCGCGAGCGATCAGAACGGCACCTTCCAGTTCAGCGACGCTCGCACGGGTTTAGGCGCGACCTCCGGCGTAGGCATCGCGAACCTGGCGCTGGGCCTGGCCGACAGCTATACGGAAATCGGCCCCCGCGCTCTCACCATCTGGCGCGCATTCCAGAGCGAGGCGTTCGTGCAGGATTCCTGGAAAGTGAATAGCAAACTGCACATCGACTACGGCCTCCGCTGGACCAACGTTCAGGGCTTCCACCCGCTGTGGGGCAACGCCGATTATTTCGACGGCAAACTGTACAATCCGGCGAACGCGGTTACAGTGAATAGCGCCGGCAACGTGGTGCTGGGCACGGGCAATCCGTACAACGGCGTGATCATCCCGGGAATCAGCGCCTTCCCGCAGGCGGCGGTGGGCCGCGTGCTGGCTGCAACCCCGGGTGAAAACAACGTCTGCGACGGCGCGCCTTGCAACGGCTTGTTCGATGCGAATATTTCGAAGAATTACATCAACGCGCAGAATGTCTGGCAGCCGCGAGTCGGCGTCGCATATCAACTCAACGAGAAGACCGTGGTCCGCGCAGGTATCGGCGAATTCGCTACGCGCATGGGACTGCTGGACAACGTTTTCCCCGGCGGCAACTCTCCGTTCCAACCGTTCGTTACCGTGAACAACGTTTCGGTGGACAATCCGGGCGCGGCGCTGACCTCGTCCACAGCGGCTGCGCTGACGATCACCACTTTGAATCCGAATCTGAAGCCTCCGACGGCGTGGAACTATAACGCGACGGTGCAGCGCCAACTCTTCCTGCATTCCGTGTTGACGGCCGCATACGTCGGACACCACGGTACCCACGGCTGGCAGGTTTATGACATCAACCAGCCTCAAGCCGGCAGCGTCGTCGCCGGTGTCAACGTCAACCAGGCGCGTCCTTACAAGGGGTTCGCCGCCATCCAGGAAGAAGAGAGCGTGGTGAATTCCCAGTACAACAGCTTCCAGCTCGCTTGGGAGCGCCGGTTCTTCAATAATTCGAGCTTCGGCTTCAGCTACACGTTATCGAAGAGCATGGACAACGGCTCGAACTATCGCGACATCGTTCCCGATACTTACAACACCAGTAATTTGTGGGGTCCGTCGGAATTCGATGCGCGGCACATGGTGATCATCAACTACATTTACGGCATCCCGCTCTTCAAGCAGAACCGGTGGGCCGGCGGATGGTCGATCGCGGGTACCGCGCAGTTCCAAACCGGCGCGCCCTGCGGCATCGGAACCAACAACGACTATGCGGGTGTCGGTGAAGTCGGTAGCTTCGGTTGCGGATCGGAAGGAGAGTTTTGGAATTTGAGTGGCCCGATCACCTACAATACTGGGGCGTTCGCCGGACCCACGGGAAACCAGTCGTCGACTAAATATTTCACGGTGGCGGCGACGCAGCCGACAGCCAATACCTTCGTTCTCGCCAACGGCGTCCGCGACTCGGTCTACCAGCCGGGATTCCAGGATTGGAACATCTCGCTGTTCAAGACCTTTAAGATCAATGAGCGGACTGGATTCCAGTTCCGCGCGGAATGCTACGACTTTCCGAATCATCCGAACCTGAGCGGTCCGGGCTTGAACCCGACGTCGGGCACGTATGGCGTGATCACCAGCAAGACCGGGTTATTCCGGGCGCTGCAATTATCGCTGCGGTACTACTTCTAGAAGTAGTCAGAGTTAGATTTAAAGACTGCGGCTTGCCGGCTTTGGCTGGCGGGCCGCATTTTTGTTTTTGGGGAGATCACAGGCTGAAGCCTGTGCCACCTCGCACTCCGGACGGCGTGTTCGTCCTCAGGCGCGCCAGCGTTGGCCCAGGTCCAGGGTGGATTTGCAATATTTCAGACTGCGCTCCATGTGATCCAGTTGCTGGACCTTTAAGGCTTCCATATATTTTTCGCGCTGGCCGTTTACATCCTCCATCACGTGCGGTTGATCGTACGGCTTGCCACGTTTGGCTAACGCCAGGAAACGGGCGAGGTCCCGGGAGCGGGCTCGAGGGAAATATCTGTTCCAGAATTCGTTGGTGTAAACGGGAAGCGTTACGGGCGGCCTGGCCGTGATCGGTTTGCAATAGATGTAGACGGAGGGATTGAGGATCTCCGCTGCTTTCGCGACGATGGCTTTGAAATCGTTGGTGCCTTCGCCCAGGGGCACCCATTGGATGTCAATCCCGCCCGGAGTTTCGTAGACGACCGAATCGCGCAGGTGAAACGTTACGGCGTAGGGGCCCAGTTCTTCGAGCGTGGTCATCGGGTCCTCGGCTACGAAGACCGGGTTGCCGGTATCGAGATAGGAACCGACGAAATCTTTGCCAGCGGTCTCGATCAGCGTGCGCGTTTCCCAGGCTTGCAGCTCCTTGTGATTTTCGATGGCGATTTTGATGCCCTTGTCCACGGCTTGCGAGCGGACCTCCCGCAGGACTCCGGCGGCCGATTCGATGATGCGGTCCAGAGGGCCGTCGGGGAGGGCGTAGCGATCGCCCGCGACTAGAGTGCGCACGATGGGCGATCCCATGGCGGCGGCTCGGTCGATATTCATTCGAAGCTCGGCGATGGTTTTGGCGCGGGCGTCGGGGGTTTTCGGATTCACAGCGCCGGTAAGTGCGCTTCCTCCGGTTTCAATATGCAGGCCGGTGTCTTTGGCCCAGGCTCGGACTTCGGCCCAATGTTGCGGATCGCGCACGCCGGGGTCTAACGAATCCTGAAGGAAGATGGCGTCCAGCTTTTGCTGCGTGCAGTAATCGAAGAGCTGGCGGTCCTTCCACCGTTCAAATCTGAGGCAGTAAGTGTTATAGCCAAGCTGCCATTTTCGAGGCGCGGCAGTCAGCGGAAGAGCGGCGAGCGCGAGTGAGGAGCGGAGCAGATCGCGGCGGGTCATATTGATTTAGTGTTTCAATTCGTCCTGGACGATCGGAGCAATGGCTTTGGCTTCGAAGACTCCGTTGAAGCGCTTGCCGTTGATGAAGAATGTAGGCGTGCCTTCGACGCCGGCGACTTCGCCCTCCTGCTCCTCGGCGTGTACGCGGGCGGCGTATTTGTGAGAATCGAGGTCGGCTTTAAAACGGGTCATATCCAAGCCGGCTTCGGTGGCCCAACCTAAAATCCGCACGTGATTGATGGAACGGAAGTTGGCGTACATCTTATCGTGCAGTTGCCAGAATTTGCCCTGAGCCTGCGCGGCGAGCGACGCTTCGGCGGCCAGCGCGGCCTGCGAATGATCCTCCAAAGGAAACTGTTTGAAAACCAGCTTCACGTCCTTGGGAAATTGCTGGACGACCGCAGCCGCTTCGGTGGCGGCTTTCGCGCAATAGGGGCACTGGAAATCGGAGAACTCGACGATGATCACCTTGGCATTCTCCGGCCCTTTAAAAGGAGCTCCGGCGACGGCCAGTTTCACAGGAGCTTCGAGAACCGGCGGCGGCTGCTTGGCGTATTTATCAAGGTCGGTGCGAATCGCGGCTTCATTTTTTCCGGCGGCGGCATCGCGAATGGCGAAGGCCGCGAGCCGACGACTGTTGCCGCAGGCGGGATCCTTCACGCGGCATTCAGCGACCTTCATATCGCAGCCGCAGGCGCATGGCTCGGAGCGGATAACGGCGAGGACGGCGTCGCGCTGCGCTTTTGAAAGGCCCGAAAAATCCACGCCGGGCGGCACATCGACTTTCTTCCAATCGGTTTCCTGGGCGAGGCACAGCAAGGCCACGGAGACGAATAAAATAGTTCGGCGGATCATCATCTTTATTGTCTCTTATCCTAATGCGTCATCGCGTAAATGATGTAATTGATCCCGTACCGATATGCGAGCGCGGTCATCTGTTCGGGATAATACGGGACGTCGGCGAACTCCCACGCATCGCCGATATCGGTATTGTAATTCACGGCGACGACCATGCGATTGCGATCGTCCAGCAGCGCATGCCATTGGGGATTCGTACCGGCGGGCTGAATCACCTGCACCGATCCGTCGCCAGAGCGGCGCAGATGGCGGGAACCCGGGATGAAGGTACGGTCCTTTTCGCGGATATCGTAAAGGACGTGCATGGAGGAATCCGTCTCGTCGATTTCGGTAATCTGCTTGTCGGGAAAAACGCGATTCATGGTCTCGCGAAAAATTTCCCATTGATCGGCACCGGGGCCCCAGAAATCGTCGGTCATCAAGAAGCCTCCCCGGCGCAGATATTCGCGGAGGCGGTCGGTTTCGGCATCGGACAGATTCCACCAGCCGGTTTGCGTGGCGTAGATCCACGGGTAATCGAAAATCTTGTCGTCCATCAGGCGGAAGTGGCGCGGATCGCCGATATCGATGCGGGTCAGGCGCTGGATTCCGTAAGTGAAATGATTGTCGGCGGCGGGCCAATCGACGAGCCACCAGCCCGAGCCCGTGCCGTCGCGGGAGGAATAACCCCAGCGGCGATGATACTCCGGCAAGTCGGTATATTCGAGGCGCACGAAATGAAACTCGGCGTTGCGGACCGGAGCGAGTTTCTCGTCGTCATCGGGCGCTTCAAATCGTCCGCGTTGCGCGAAGGCGGCCACGAACGCCACGGCGAGGAGGACAAATGCGCGCTTCACTGCTTTAATTGAATCATGATTGCGCGACACTGGCGAGGCTGGACAAAAGTCGACGATGCGGACGCTTATGAATCTCTGTTGAAAGACAACGTGCTGCCGGGATTGAAAGCAGTGGAAGGCTATCGCGGAGGATATGTGCTTCGCCACGACGGTCCGGAGGAAGCAGAGTTCGTGGTGGTAAATCTGTTCGACTCGATAGAAGCAGTGAAACGGTTCGCGGGCCCGGATTATACGGTCGCGGTTTTCGAGCCGGAAGCCAGGAGGCTGCTATGCAAAATCGAGCCGGTCGCCGTGCACTACGAGGTGCGTGTCAGCACGGTTTGATTTTGGAATATCATTTAACAATGATTGCTCCGTTATTAGCGCTTTTCCTGGCGCAACAGACGCAGGGCCAGGGTCGACAGGCTCAGGCTCCCGCTCAGACGCAGACGACGACTCCGGCTCCCACGGCTCCTGCTCCTCAGGCGGCTCCACAAGGCCGGGGCGGACGAGGTGGAATCGCCGGTCCCGGTCCCGCGATCGGCGGCGATGTGGATGAGACTCCGGTGGTGACGCATCACTCGGTCACTGTCCACGGCAAGACACTCAATTACACGGCGACGGTCGCGCAGATGCCGCTCAAGAATGCGTCGGGCGATACCGAGGCGCACATTTTCTACATGGCGTACACGCTCGACGGGCAGAGCGATACTACCAAACGTCCGCTCACGTTCTGCTTTAACGGCGGACCGGGCTCGGCGTCGATGTGGGTGCATATGGGCGGAATGGGTCCGCGCAGCCCCAAGCTGATGCCCGATGGCAGCATGCCTCCGCCTCCTTATCACATGATCGACAACCAGGATACGTGGCTCGATCAAACCGACCTGGTGTTCATCGATCCGGTCGGCACGGGATACAGCCGCGCGAAGACCATTGAAGTCGCGCGCCGCTTGAACGGCGTGCAGGGCGATATACAATCCGTCAGCGAGTTCATGCGGATGTACATCATGCGCAATAGCCGCGAGCTGTCGCCTCTGTATATCGCGGGCGAAAGCTACGGGACGTTTCGCGCGGCGGGCATCGCCGGTTATTTGATCGAACGCGGCATCGCGTTCAATGGGGTAGTCCTCATCGGCACGACGCTAAACCTTGAAACCATCTGGAGCCGCAGCGACGATCTGGTGTATCAGCTCGAGTTCCCCACTTACGCCGCCGACGCCTGGTATCACAAGAAAGTTTCGCCGGACTTGCAGAAGAAAAATCTACAAGCATTCTTGAAGGACGCCGAAACGTTCGCGCAGGGCGAGTACGCCGCTGCGCTGGCCAAAGGCGACGAACTTTCTCCCTCGGAGCGAAAGGCCGTAATCGAGAAGCTGACGAAGTTCACGGGTCTTGACGCACATTATCTGGACGAATCGAACCTGCGGTGGGATGTTTCGCACTACACGCGCCAACTGCTGCGCAACGAACATGAGACCATCGGACGCTACGACGGCCGACTGCATGGTCCTTCGGCGTTGAACACTGGCGAGACCAGCGAGTACGATCCTTCCAGCAGTCTGATCACACCGCCGTTCGTGGCGATTTTTAATCACTACATGCGCGACGAGCTGAACTATAAAACCGACATGTTCTACTACACCAGCGGAGGCGTTCAGCCGTGGGATTACGGCGGGGGCAACGCGTTCGGAGACACCACCAGCTTGCTGCGGAACGCGATGGTGAAGAATCCGTACATGAAGGTGATGGTCGCCGCTGGATACTACGACCTGGCGACTCCATATTACGCGGTTGAGTACACGTTCAACCACATGGGCCTGAGTCCGGAGATGCACAAGCAGATTACGTGGGATTTCTACCAGGCCGGCCACATGCTCTACATCGATTCGGATTCGCACGCGAAGCTGAAGCACGATATCGGGGAGTTTATTTCAGGCTCGATGCCCAAGGGCGATTTGCAATAAACAGGTTCAGATGGCGCGGGTCCCGACCCGCGCTTTCTTTCCTCGAAATAGGCCGCCATCATGACCCTTCGCCGGAGTGCCTGTATTCTGTTGTTCGCGGCCGTTTTTCAGTCGGCGAATAAAGCGTATCAGACCGCTCCGAAGGAGGCGGATCATTTACTAGACCCCTTCTCCGCCGGCTGGATGCTCAGCGACACGAATGGCGATGGCATCGTCGATTTCGTATCGGGCAAAGTAGTTGTCCCCGCGAATTCAACCGCGGCGGAGAACGCTGCGGCTGCTGACATTGCCGCCCGATTGGGATTCGCATCCACAGGATTGACGCTGCCGCTGGTCATTTCCTCGGCGGAGGACCGCAACGACGGACCCCGAATCTGGGTGGGCCGAGGCGCTGTGCCCGCGCGATATTCGTCTCTACTCGCGCAAGTGCAACCGGAAGAAGGAGCCGTTTTCGCGGTCGGCGGCAATCTGGCGATAGTCGGGCAGGACGACGCCGGTTTGCTGGCCGCAGCCGAGGCCTTCGCATCGCGCTCACCTTATTTATGGAAGGTCCCGGGCGATAAACTCACGGTTCTAACGGACGCAGTCAAGGCGCGGCCGGTCGGGCTCACGTATCTCAAGGGCAAAGCCGGGATCGCGCGCGTGTTTTTCGACGGGGCCGTTTCAAATGAGGATCTCTCGACAGCGATCAAATCGCCTAAGCTCGCGACCGTTCATGAACTGATCGTCTCCGGAGTCTCCGCCGTGAGCGAAAAACCCATGGCCTCCGAGGCGCCTGCCGCTCCACCGGCCGCAGCCGCGGCGCCGCCAGCCGACGCGGAAGCCGGCCCGCAACATCTCGACCTCGCGACCTTATATACGATGCGCGGCTTGTTTCGCGGCACGCCGAGAATGCCGATTCCATCGAATCTCGATTCGCAGCTCTATGTGCCCGCGGGTCCAGCCGGGATCGCGATGGCGAATCTGGCAGCACGCATGGGTCTCGAAACGACGGGTATGACGCTTCCGCTGGCAACCCCCGATTCTGGAGTCGCCCTAAGAGACGTGCGGACGAAGTCTGTGGTCCTCGAAGGTTCGGATCTCGCTAAGGAAGCATCGCGCAAACTGCGCGAGGAAGACTCAGCGCCGAATCAGTCTCTCAGCGCTGGCGAAGGAGAGCTGCGGATCGTCGATAAGGCCTTCGGCCGTCAGAGCGCCGTGCTGATCAGCGGCGATCGCACGGCCGCACTGGGCCTGCTCTCGGAGCATTTTCCAAATCTGTGGGAGACCGGCAAGCAATATTTATCGCTCGAAGAAATTCGCTACGACCTGCATCGCTTCTTTTCGCTGCGTTCCTCGGCGGGGCAGGCAAGCGTCGCTTTGTACCGGCTCGATAAATGGATGGAGGAGATTTCCGGTCCGGTTCACGACGTGAAGGCTTCCGTCTACGTCGATGTTGCCGACTCAGGACTAAAAGATGTTATCGAGAAAGACCTGCGTGAAAAACTCAAGACCAGCGTCAACGTCGAAACGGGTAGCCTACACGCCGGTACGCAGTGTTGCGAGCATAATCCATCGCTACATTATCAGGCTCCCGGATACACGTTCCATCAAGCCACGCCGACGTTTCAGGAAGACCTGACCATCCCCTGGGAAGGAACGCGGCTCCTGAAGGCGGTGAAGGATTCGCTGCCAAAGCTGAAGGGCCAAGTTGGCGTGAAGCTGCTCGCGCGTGTGAGCGAAGGACCGGAGCAGCGCCAGAAGCTCGCCGCGCAGATCCGTGCGATGCTCACTCAAAACGGCACGAAATCCAGCGATGTCGTGGTGCTCTGCGCATTCAAACAAGGCTTTAGTTGGCTAATGGACGAGATCGCGCCGCAATTAAAGGGCAAGCCCGTCGCGTCTATGAAGATCGAGTTCAAGAAAAACGAGGACTCGACCGGGATGCGCGTAATGTACTCTCCCGCACGCTGGGTTCACGAACTCTATCCTGTGGACGAGGCGCTCGCGAAAGAGTTGTCGATCCCACTCGAGAAAATTCAGCTCGATGAATTCGAGTCGGGACCTACGTATCGAGTGCACGCCTACGATTCAGCCGGTAAAGAGTTGTTAAGCCGCGAATTCACCGTCGCCACCGCGATGCAGCCATACAACGGTGTGATCAAGCCCTATGAACAGGTCGAGGTCGATACCGGATGGGTGCGGATCGAAGCGGGATCCAAAGTGATTTTAGATCAGCGCATCAAAACCGATATCGAAGAATTCTGGGATCACTATCAAAATGAAACGCTGCCGAAGATTTTCAAGCACGTGATGTCCCAGTCGCACGGCGAGCTGCGTCCGGAGTTCGCGCCGATTTTCGACACGCTGAAAATCGACATCCACATGAGCGAGCCGGACTTCAGCCTCGGTATCGACAAGGAACATATTTCCTCGCTCGAAGCCTTGCAGGAAGATACGTTCTACTCCACCGAGAATTTCGCCAACATGATCGGCGATATGGAGGCCGGCCGCGCCGTGACCTACGTAGGCCGCATCATTCCGATCGTTCACGCCCCCGATGACGGGAAAGACGGGCACGTTCACATCGAGTTCTATGCCAAACCCGCGGCGAATCCCATGGTCGAGCTTTCTTGGACCGATGCGCGGGGAAAACACCATGAGCGCAAACGGAATCTTTACGCGCTGACCGGAGCAATGCAGCCTCGCTTGATCGAGGCTCGGGCGACAGCGGACGGCCCCCGCAGCCTGACTTGGCTGCTCCCCGCAGACTTTAAGGACGACAAGTATAACGACTGGGTGAAGCTTGAGGGCACCGCGCAGATCGAGCGGGGCGTGTTTCCAGCGGAGCAGGCGAAAGGCCAAATGAAGTGGCTCGCCGCAATGCAGTCCGCGGGTTTATATAAGGATGAGCTGGCCTATCCACATTTGCGCAAAATGTCGGTAGAGTTCGAACTGCCCTTGCCGCTCACGGCGAAAGTCGACAGCGCCGCGCCGCGCGAAACCGGCAGTTGGAACGTAGCGGCTCCCCTCGCGAAACGCCCGATGATCGCGGATTATCGGGACAAGAAAAGGAACACCGTGCAATGGGACGAACCCATCTCGCCCGACGAAAACGCAGCCGTCTTGGCGAAGTTGAGCGAGGCTCCCGGCGTCAACGCGTATTGGATGGGTCGCAGCTATCTGGGCCAGAATCTATGGGCCGCCGACGTGATGCTGCCGTCGCCCGCGCGCTTGCGTTCGTGGGCCAAGGAAACCACGCTAAAAGCGTCAATTCTTTATAGCGGCCGCCAGCACGCCAACGAAGTTTCGAGCACCAGCCACATCGACAAACTGGGCGAGCAACTGGTCACCGACGAAGCGACCCGCGCGTTGCTCAAGCAAGTCAATGTGGTGCTGCATCCGATCACCAATAGCGACGGCGCGGATCTCTCCGTGCAGCTTGCCGAGATTACGCCGAACAATATGCTCCATCCGGGCTATCATGGATCGCTCGCTGCCGACGTGTCGGCCGGGCAAGCCGAGACCGACCCCGTTTATCCGGAATCGCGCACCCGCAAGCTGCTGCTGGACGCGTGGCTGCCCGATGCGTTCTTGAATCCGCATGGATACCCTTCCCACGAATGGGTGCAGCCGTTTTCGGAATATTCGGCCTGGGTCACCACCCGGCAAGGGGCGAACAATGGACGCACCTGGTGGATTCCGCGAGGCTGGTTCACCAGTCTGACCTATCTGCGCGATGAGACCCATCTTTACAGCGAAAAAATCGCCTATGAAATTCGCGACCGCATCGTGGAAGCGCAACGCAGCGTCCCTGGCTTGCTCGATCTGGAAAACCGGATGAACGCGCGCTATCAGCGCTTCGGCCAGCGCTGGCAGCCCGAAGATATGCAGCAGCCGGTGGTCAACGGCATCCGGATTTATATGGCTTTGAAAGGCTCGGCGGGAGGCAGAGGGGGTGCGGGAGGCGGAGGCGCAACCGGAGGCGTGTCGCCCGATATCACCTGGGATTCCGGCTACACGGAAGCTCCCGATGAAACCGCCCATGGCGATTACATGAAGCTGATGGCGTCAGCCGGGCTCGCGTTCGATCGCGTGCATTTAAATTATCTCGCCCATGCGAAACTGCGCATTAATCGCACGGAAAGGGAGCAGGGGAACAAAGTGACGTGGCGGATCGAGCGCCTGCGTCCCAATTTACCGGGATCGGAACCGGAGCCCCCGCGGACTCCGGATACCCGATTTTAAAGTTGCCGTCTCCCCTTCAAGCGGCTCGTTGCGCGTTGAAGGGTTGCTGATGCCTTAACTGCTCTTCGGCCAGGAACCAATCCTCCTCCGGAGTACCCTCCGGACAACCGCGCGCACGCTAAAACTCATAGGCGAGCAGGGCCGTCCTCCGCGGATCCAGCGAATCGTCCATTGCCTTTTCATGTCTCTTCTCTTCTGAGGTATGATCGCGCATAATTTAGTCCTTTCTTCAGAGGCTCCGTCGCCTCTACAAAGGATGACGCGCGAGCCCCCCTCGGGTGACGAATCGCGGTGCGTAAATTTTTGCTAAGGCTTTTACCCCAGTAGCCCGCGGCCCGCAAATGCCGATCAATCTATTGGGAATGTATGAGCTCCAAGTCTAAATCGCAAACTCCAGGCAACGAACAAACTGCGCTCGCCTGTTATCTCAGCACGGTGGTCGCCATCGGGAACTGCATGGGCGAAGTATGCCCATCGGTAGGGGCAATGTATCGCGATCGTCTGCTGAAGCTGCCCAGGAGGTTGGGTTTCGACGCCACTCCGCAGGCACTCGAGCAAAGCCGCGACGCCGTGGCGACCGACCTGCTCGAATATTCCAGAACCGCAAGCGCATGGACCACAGCCGGATCGAATCACGTGACCAAACTCCTCGAGCATCTGCGCGAGACCGAGGAAACGCTCGCGGCCGCCGCCGAACTGCAAAGCGCGTTTCTCGACGATCTGGCGGAGCACATCACCACTTCGGCGGAAGTGGACGACGAGGCCCAGCTTCGCATGTCGTTTAAGCGATACGCGGCCGGGCTCAGCGCCTATGCGCGCAAAACGAGGAGCGAGAAACTCGCCTCCATAGCGGCTTTAGAAAGCCGCCGGGCCGAAATCGAGGGCTGGCTAGCGGAAGCGACGAAGTCGAGCTATATCGATCCGGAAACGGGACTCCTGAATCGCGCCGCCGCAGAGATGCGGATCGAAACCGAGATCGACAAGAACCAGCCCTTCTGCGTCATTATCGTGGGACAGACGCCGGAGGGCTCGTCGCTTCCAGCGTCGGCTGCCAGCGCCACTCTGAAGCTGATGGCGGACCGGCTTTCGGAAACCATCCGCCCGTACGACATGATTTTTCGCTGGTCGCAGGATCAGCTCATCACCATCTTTGAAGCGACTGAAGTGGAGATCGCTGCGCGGGTTCGGCAAATCGGAGGCTGGCTGGGAGACGGTACGTGTGAAGTGGAGATCGGTGGCGAGGCTTCCGTGGTGAAAACTCACCCGTTCGTTTATGTGATTGAGTGCGCCGACGAGGAGTCGACATGTCAACTGATCACCAGAATCGAATTGGAATCGCGCCGGGAAATGGTCGCGGGGTAAGTTGCGCCGGTAAGCACTTGCAGTTATCAGTGCTCTACCGAGCCGCGACCGCAGGAAGCGGTTGCTTGTGAGCATGAGGCAGGCAGACGGCATCCGCGCCGCCTGCCCCTCAATACTCTATCCTTAGCGCAGGAAGTAGCCGCGAGCGAGTTCCGGTTTCTTTTCGAGAGCGGAGACCCACGTCGATAACGCTTCGTCTTCCCTGCCCAGCGTCTGGAGCACATGGCAGAGATTCGATAGCGCTTCCGGAAAATCGGAGCGCAAATCGAGCGCGGAGCGGTACAGCTCCACTGAATTTTCGGCTTTGCTGAGCTGCTGCGAAAGCAATCCCGCGTTGTAGTAAATCTCCGGCGATTGCTCCCCCGCTTCGAGCAGGGCCAAATGATAGTTGAGCGCTTTCTCGTGATCTCCGCGTTCCAGCGATGCGACAGCTAAACCGTTCAACGCGTCGGTCGACGCCGGATTCCGGTGCAGCAGTTTCGTCAGCACTGCTTCCGCCTGATCGTATTCGCCCACGCGCGTGTGCGCGAGTCCCAGATTCATTTCCGCTTCCGGCCACTCCGGGTGGCTCTTGATGCAGGCTTCGAACGCTGGAATGCTGCCGGCATGATCGCCCCGGTGCAGGCGCAGATAACCCAGGCGGAACCACGCGTTTTCGAGGTCCGGATTCGTCTTGACCAGCCCCGCGTACATCGCTTCGGCCTCTTCAAGCGACCCCAGGCCCTCGACGATCGAAGCTAGTTCCAATTTCAAGTCCGCGCGCTCCGGCGCAGCTTCCACCGCGCGCTCGAATGCGGCGCGGGCTTTCGCCAAGTCTCCCAGTTCGCGATAAACCACACCCAGATTAATGTGCGCGAAGGTCGCTTCCGGCCGGATGCTTCCCGCGCGTTCATACGCCGTTGCCGCTAACGGAAGTTTTCCCAGCCGTTGCAGTGCAACGCCGCGGTTGAACCAGTGATCGTAGCTATCCGGCGCCAATTCCGTGAGCACCGCTGTGTATTTTGCCGCCGCTTCGAAATTCCCGTCCGCAAACGACGCTCCGGAAAGTCCTACCAGACCCGGCATCGCATTCGGCTTGTTGGCCAGCAACTGATCGCTCCACCGGTAGACCGATGCGTAGTCCTTCCGCTGAAGGCTCAGGCTGATCAGGTTCGCCAGCGAATCGTCGGAGCGCGGGTTCGCCGCCAGAATCCGCTCATAGAACCCGGTGGCGTCATCAAACTCCCACAACAGTTGCAGCGCCACCGCTTTTCCGAACAACGCTTCCTCGGCATCCGGCGCTTGCTCCAGGGCCGTATCGAAAACTTCGATCGCCGATTTTCCGTCGTTGAGCTGCAACAGGCAAGCGCCCGCCGCGAGCTTGGTTCTCAATTCCCGGTCGCCCAGCTCGATCGCCGAGCGGAAATTCTCCAATGCCTCTGCGTAGCGGCCCAGATGCTGGAGACACAAACCCAGCTTGTAACGCGTCGGGGCATCGTTCGGCAGCAGCTGCTTGAGCTCCGCGAAACTGGCCGCGGCCGCATCGAAGCGCCCGAGTTCGGAGTTAATATGACCGCGCGCCGCGTGAATTTCCGTGAGGTCGGCCGCGGTAGCGTGCTCCTGCGCGCGATCCAGTTCCTTGAGAGCGTCCTCCTGCGCACCCTTCAGATGCAGTGAAACCGCCAGCGCCAAGGACCGCAGCGCCGCGTCGCTTGTAGGCGCTTCTGGTTCCACCGTCGCGACGCCACCCGTGTTCTTTGAGTTTTCCATGTTTCCCCTACGTGGACCTAAATGCAAAAAAGTCCTACTTAGTAATCGGCCACCGACACTAAGGTCTGCATAGTTAGATGTAAATTGTTGTCAAGGCTACCGGGGAACCGGCCCTAATCGCGGCCAGCTTTTTGCCGTAGGCAGGATCGCCCCGTTGCGGGCCGGTAGCAGTTTCGCCGCCGCAGGGACGTTTTTGGCAGGGAGGCTCGGCTGCCACGTAAGCTCAGGCCGGCCTGGACCGGTCTTCAAACTCCCCGGCGGCACCGCCGCGACTCGCGGCAGCAGCTTCTCAACGACGAATGCCAATCCTGGCTCCGCCGGCAAAGGCGCGGATGCAAAATCCGTTTGCACCCAGGCAGTTGGCCGGTACCAATCCTGGGCGACGTAGGGTTTGGGCAGTCGAAGGTTCTCTATACGCTCGAGTTTTGCGCATGCCGGCGCATACTGGAGCGATGGAAGCGGCAGCATAGGCCGCTTGTCCCCCGGGGCGATCGGGTCCGGCAAGGAGAAATAACCGCTCCCCGGCTGCCAGGCCGGCGGCAGCGCCTGCCAGACTGGAAACTCAGCCAAGGCCGCGTTCCAGCCCAACTCCATAGCGCAAACCGCGCGCTTGACGAAAAGAGGCTCTTTGCCCAGCGGACGCGTTTCTAAAACCCCGAGAAATAAAGACTTCGTGTCCAGGGGCGATGCTCCGGAAAGCATCTGCTGCGGATCGATTTTTCTCAACCCCGCCGCATCGGGATGAACCATCAGAGAAGCCGGTTTCGGCAACGCGAACTCGACCGCGCGCGTCGACACCCGGCTTGCCTCCAACACCGGGTACGGCGTCGGGAACTGGGAGTTCGAAGGACGCCACGCCTTTTCACAGCGTTGCGTTCGGGGCTCTGGCAGAACGAACGCCGGCGGTACCGCCACCTCAGAAGCACTGCCGATCCAACGCGCCTCCGCATTCTGCGCGCGAAACGTCTTGGTATCCGCGAAGCGCTTCGAATTTGGAATCGCGTCGCATGAATCGAGCCGCGGCAACGCGCTGCCATCGCGAATCGGGGACAGGCTCGCATCGTTCGGCGTCGAACTCGCCGCGCTATGAATGAGAATCGGCTTACCGGTACGCTCCAGAAACGACGGCGCAACCAGAAATGGCAACCGCTTCTCAACGGGTTCCGCCTCGACCGCAGGCGCAATCTCCTCACGGGCACCAGCTTCACCAGACGCAACCAGTTCGAGCGGCGCCGGAGAAGCCGGCTCGGAAGGCGACATCGGCTCCAGAGTAAGCGCGACAGCCTCGGCAACCACAACCGCGGTCTCCTCCGGCGCAGGAGCTTCAACCGGCGCAGCCAGTTCGAGAGGCGCAAGAGAAACCAGGTCGGAAGGCGAAATCGGCTCCAGAGCGGACGCAGCAGCCTCGGCAACCACCGGCGCAAACTCCTCGGGCGCAGCAGCTTCAACAGAAGCAACCGGCTCGATCGGAGCAAGAGAAGCCGGCTCGGTAGGCAGTATCGGCGTCAGAGAAGGAATGGTCTCAGCTTCCACGATGGAAACGGTTCCGGGCAAAGCCACCGGCTCGACACGAGAGAGAGACACTGCTTCGGCCAGCAGCACTGGGTCCGTCGAAAGAGCGGTCGCAGCCTCCGTTGGCGGAACAATTTCGTCGGCAACCACCTCGACCGGCTCCGGCGCAAGGTCTGGTGGCGCCGCCACTTCAACCGGTTGATCCGGCTCCTCCAAGCCCGCGTCGATTCGCGGAAACTCTGTGCCAAACCCCAGAGGAGGCTGCGCAGGCTTCAACGAACCATGCTCCGGCGTCGCGTCGAGATATCGCGGCGACACCCAGTTCTTTGGTTCCGCAGCCAGATTCAGCCGCAAGTACAGATTTAGGATGCAAACCGTTGCTGCCACGTCATGAACCGGAAATGTGAGTTCGAGGAGAGTCGCCACCGGCAACCCGCTCTCCGGACCGTTCGCAATATCGGATGGCGGATTCAGCAGGCAAGGCGATAAAGAGGAAGACGCGAACGGCGCATACGGAGGCGCCTCGACCCGCGGCAACTGCGCCTTGGGAGCCTCAAACGCCGCGAGTCGCGCAAACGCCGCCTTTCCCTCCGGCGGAGGAGCAGCCGCCACCGCTGCTTCGTGAGCTTTCACCATCAGAGGCGCCTTGGGAGCCTCCTCTTCCGGCGCGCTCTTCAATCGCTCGAAAGCGTCTTTGGATAGCTTGAGCTGGTGAGCGTCGAAATGCTCCGCAGAGCAGAAGCTGTCGCCTTTCGCCAACTTCAACAAGCTCAACTTTTTATTGCAATAAACGCAGCGCATTGAAAATCCGTCACTCTCCTATCGGCTGGAGAAGGGAGTTTCGATAGCGCCTCTATTTCAGGTGCCGGTCGAAGAACCCCAGCATGCGCTTGTCCGCCCGCTCGGCGTCGGCGCCTTTGAACCCGTGATCCGCTCCTTCGATACTCTCCAGCTCCGCCTCCACCCCCACCGCAAGGAGCCGGTCGACGATCCAAACCGACTGCTCATAGTTCACGTACCGGTCCTTCGTGCCCTGAATCGCCAGCGTCGGCGCGGCGTCCGGAGTCACCCAGTTCAGAGGGCTGGCCCGCAGATGCATCGCCCGGGCGTGCGCCAGATCGCCGCCTAGAAACAACGGCAGCACCTCCGCCGCATCGACGCTTCGCCCGTAGGATTTCGTGAGATCCGAAGGCCCGAAATAATCCACCACCACCGACACCCGCGAAGACTGCTCCCGATTCGGTCCATCGCCTTCAAACTCCGGCACATTGCCGGTCACGCCCAGAAACAGCGCCAAGTGTCCCCCCGCGGACCCTCCCATGACGCCGATCTTCTCTGGATCGATGCCCAGCTCGCCAGCATGCGCCCGCAAGTATCGCACCGCCGCTTTGACGTCATAAACCGCCGCCGGAAAAGGAGCCGCCGGAGCCAGCCGGTAGTCGGCCGTAGCGCAAACATAGCCGTGCTCGGCCAGGGTCGCACAGGTCGCCTGATAGCCTTTCCGCGATCCGGCGCGAAACCCTCCGCCATGAATCGCCAGAATCGCCGGATGCCTCCCCGGCTCCTTGGGGCGCACAATATCCATCACCTGCTGCGGATCGGCCTGCGCATACGCTACCGTCTGCCCATACACACTGCACGAAAAAACGAAGATTACGGCCAATTTCATGACTCTATCTCCTGAAGCCTCTATTAGATCGCGTTTCCGCCCAATACCGCTTGCGCAAACCCCGTATATCTTCAAGTCAGAAAGGAGTCCAGGCGCTCTTCCAACGGAGAGCGGGATCGACCAGTAGGGGAAATGCTAGCAACCTCCTCGATACGGGTCTGTGTGCGTTGGATTGCCGCCAGTCAATGTCTGGCCCCAGCTCGTTGC
>DATHOJ010000067.1:0-2120 GCA_035485055.1 Bryobacteraceae bacterium | reverse complement strand
GATCGTTGATGAGATCGAATTCCAATACCTTTATAGCGACGGCGATGGCCACCACTTCATGAACACGGAGAACTACGAGCAACTGGCGCTGCAGAACGACATCGTGGGTGACACGAAGGATTACCTGATCGCGAATATGCCCGTGAAAATCGAATATTACGATGAGAAGCCGATCGGCGTCTTAATTCCGGACACCGTTGATCTGACGGTCGTCGACACTGAGCCCAGCATCCAGAAGGCGACGGCCAGCTCGGTGATGAAGCCGGCGAAGCTTGAAACGGGGCTTGTGATCAACGTGCCGCCGTTTGTGGGAACCGGCGACAAGGTGAAAGTGGATACTTCGGAGGCTCGCTACATCCAGCGAGTGCAATAGCGGCTCGAATCGCCTGCAGCTATTTCAATCCTTCCACCACGTAGAGATCCGAAAGCACTCGCGGGTAGGAATACACGAAGGATTTTGCATCGGGAGTGATGTGGACGCCGCCAACCGCGTCCACTCCAGCGGCGTCGGCGGGCACTATCTGTTTCCATAGCGTCCGCTTGCCGGTTGCGAGATCGATTCGAGTGACCGTGCACGGCAATCCAGCAGTGTTGTACGCGAAGACCGATTTTCCGTCCGCCGTAAATCCTGCAACCCGTTCGTTGACTTGAATACCAGGCATTGGCTTCGGCTCACCTCCGCTCAATGGGAAAAGCCAAGGGTTCCCATCCACGCCGAGGGCGGTTACAAAACTCCCGTCCGGCGAAACATTGAAGAATGACGCCGCTGGTCCTTCCGCACTGATCGCGCGTGGCTTTCCGCCTTCCAGATCCTGTACGTAGAGCCGTGGGCCATGTCCGGGTTCGCTTCCTGTAAACACCACCTGTTTTCCATCCGGCAACCATGCAGCAGTGAAGCGGTCGATAGCATCATTCGTTATCACGCGTGGCGCACCGGCCTTGATCGGTAACAAAAATAGCTGCTCCGGCGTGTCGTGAGTAATTGCCAGCACCCAATTGCCGTCGGGCGAAAAGCCTTGCGGGTTTCCGTCGCCTAGCCTCACGGCAGGGGAGCCGTCTGTGCCTCGAATGTAAATTCCGTAGGTGGCACCCCCCGCTTCGCCCACCTCGCCGAATAATAAAGTCTTCCCGTCCGGAGATAAGTCTGAGGGCAGTGAAAAATCAAACCACGACAATTCCCGCGGTTGTGAGGCGCCGTCGATATATGCTTTTGTTTCCTGGCGATTCGCGTCTCGCTTCAGAAGCACGCGTCCGTCGCGAGCGATATCGAGCAAGGTAAGCGTGCCAGGAACGCGCGCAAGGAGCCGTTCCCTCCCGGACAGATCGACTGCATGCAAAGCTCGCCCGAGGCCTTCGTGAGTGGCAGTGAACCAGATTTCCTCTCCGTTGGGAGACCATGCCAACCCATCTTCACTGATCCAGTTTTTTGCCAAAGTCTTGTGAGTGCCGGCCAGGTCCACAATCCCAACGCTTCCTCCGTCATCCGCCAATAACGGATGTTCCAGGAAAGCGATTCGGTCGTCCTTCGGAGAAATTCTTGGGTCGCCGATCCACCCCGCGGGGGCTTTGTAGAGCACTTTGCCGATCGGAAACTCTAACTGACTGAACCCGCTTTGTACCCGAACAATGGCCACCTTCGATCCGTCGTTCGACCAATCTGCCCAGTTCACGTCGTTGAGCAGCTCGCGCGGCGCTCCACCGCCAATCGGCATCCGCGCCAAAGTACCAAACTGTTGAAACTCACCGGTACTGCTGTCCAGCAATAAAATCATCTCGGCGGCTGACGAGACTCCCAGCAGCTGCGTTCCCGAGTGACCGAGCGACGCAGACTCCGGACTACCAGTGCGGGCGGAATAGATTTCGGCGGGTTTTCCATCCCAAGCTGCGCTGTAATAGACCGTCTGGCCATCCGGACCGAATCGACCGCCGAAGACGGTGCCTCGCCGGAATGTCAGCTGGTGATAGAGCGGTTGCGATATGGGTTTCGCGCGTGTTGCAAGAAACGCGCCGACAGCCAGACCGGCAACGAGCGCGATGGCGCCGGCGACCGCCGCAGCTGTCCACGTGCGCTTGGCGGAAGTTGCCGGGGTGGCCGCAGGTTTTGCTGCTGACGTTGCAAA
>DATHOJ010000066.1:0-81229 GCA_035485055.1 Bryobacteraceae bacterium | reverse complement strand
GAAGCTGCTGGCCGGGTCGACGCCGACGGCGATTGTGGCGGGGAACGATCTGACGGCGATCGGCGTGCTGCATCGCGCCTACGACGGAGGGTTGAAAGTGCCGGAAGATTTATCGGTGGTGGGATTCGACGATATTCTGTTTGCGGAGTACACGCAGCCGGCGCTGACTACGGTTTCGGTGCCCCGCATCGAGATCGGACGCGTGGCGTTTCAGGCGTTGTGGACTATGATGGCGGACCCGTCGCGAGCTGGACGAGAGTATCGCGTGGGCACTAAATTAATCTCACGCCAGACGACAGCGGTCGCCAAGAGCTGGTAATTACTTCGCGTTTTTGTTGGCCGCCTGTGCAGCTTGCTTCAATTCTTTGTTGACTTCGTCAAGAAGTTCTTTCGCCTTCTTGGCATGGCCCTGCATATCCCATTCGTTGGCTTCCTGAGCGGCGGTGATCTTCTCAAACGCTTTCAGGCTGAAATTCTGGGCCGCGCTGAGGTTGGGGTGCTTCCCCTTCGAGACGTTCTGGGCGGGTTGTTCGGCGATCGCAATACCTCCGGCAATGCCTCCGATAAGCAGCACGGAAGCTACGATGGGCGTAAAAACACGTTTTTTCGTCATGCCAGGATTATAGGCGCAACTATTCCATATGGCAACGATTATTTCGCGAAGACTGCCTGGATCAAGGCGCATGCGCCGGACTCCAGATTCGCGACGAGGTTGGCGGCCATCAGCGGAAATTCCGGTCCGATCAGCGTGCCGATACCGAAGCCCGGCGAAGCGGCTCCGCGGGCGACGTGGCGCAGGGCCTGAATGCCTTGTTTTGTTACATCCTGCGAAACGAATTTTGTAAAACCTGAGGAAACTAAGGTGTCTTGCAAATCCTGCGCGGAAATCAGGAAGCTGAATTCGGGGCGGCTGGCCCAGGGAACCGGATAGCGAACCTCGCCGGTTCCGGCGACGACGTCGTGGATGGCGAGCCGGCCGGTTGGTTTGAGCAGGCGGAAAAAATCTCCCGATAGAGGGCCGGTTTGTCTTCGATGTTCATGGCTGCGTGCTGCGTCCAGACGACGTCGAAGGAGCCGTCCTCATAGGGGGCATGGAGAGCGTCCCCTTGCCGATAGGTGACCAGGCGGGACAGGCCGGTGGAGACTGCGAGCATGGTGGCGATCTGACAATATTCGCCGGTCAGATCGAGGCCGGTGACGTGGCATCCAAGGCTGGATGCGAGATGCCGCGAGGGTCCACCCACGCCGGAGCCCAGATCCAGCACGCGGTCGCCGGGGCGGATCGCGGCCAAGCGGGCGAGATCATCGGTGGCGTCGAGTCCTCCGACATGGAACTGATCGAGTTTCTCAAGCTCGGATTGGTCGAGTCGATCCGGATTCAGGCCGCTTTGGCGGAGGGCTTCTTTCACCCGTTCCAGGAGCCCGGGTTGCGCGTAGTGGGCTTCGACAACATTCATATGCCCGAGATTACACTAAGAAGCATGACTGAACCGGAAAAAGCTGAGCAGCCCGTCGAAAATATCCAGCTTATCTGCCCGAATTGCGACGCGCAGATGTTCGACCGCGGCTGCAAGCTGCTTTGTCCGCGTTGCGGCTACTTCATGAGCTGTTCCGACTTCGTGTGAGGCGTGGTAGCCTCGAACTTTATGTCTTCCTTTGAAAAATGTTTGCTCGTGCTGCTGGGCGGTGTGTCTCTGGCGAGCGCGCAAAATGCCAACGCGCTGGTGGAACATGGAGGGCCGGTGTTCCTACAGCAATGCGCGTTCTGCCACGGGCGCGATGCCGCGGGAGGCGAGGATGGGCCTGATCTGACGCGCTCAAAACTGGTGGCGGCCGATGCGGGAGGGGACCAGATCGCGCCGGTGATCCGCGAGGGGCGGCCGGAAAAAGGGATGCCGCGATTTTCCCTTCCCGACGGCGAGATCGCCGCGCTGGTGGCGTTCATTCACGATCAGAAAACGAAAGCCGAAGCGTTGGTCGGTGGGCGGCGCGGCGTCGAAGTTGCGGATCTGCAAACCGGCAGCGTGGAGTTGGGGAAGGCGTATTTCGATGGGGCGGGGAAGTGCGCGTCCTGCCATTCAGCGGCGGGCGATCTGCGCGGAATCGCCACGCGGTTCGAAGGGCTGAAACTGGAGCAACGTTTTCTTTATCCGCGAGGCGCGAAGGCGAAAATTACGGTGATGCTTCGCTCCGGCGAGAAGGTCACGGGAGACGTGGCTTATCAGGACGAGTTCACAATCGGCCTGCGCGACGCGACGCATCGCTACCGGTCGTGGTCGATCAAGGACGTGAAGTTTACGATTGACGCTCCGGCGGAGGCGCACGCCGATCTGCTCGCGAAATATACGGACGACGATATTCATAACCTGATGGCGTATCTGCAAACGCTGCGATAGATTCCATATGCCGGAACTGACACTCGCGAAGCGGCACCAAATGGAGGCGATCAAGCTGATTCAGGATTGGAGTAAATGGGTGGTCACGATCGAGACGGCCGCAACCGCGGGAATTTTTACGGTGCTCAAAGAGCTCAGCAAGCTCCCGGAGTCGAGTCCGGTGCTGCGGGCATGCGCGGTGGCGTCGAGTTTGCTGCTGCTCGGCGCGGTCATCTCTTTTATCGTATCGATCCACTATGCAGGTCAGCTTTTGTTTTCTCTACCGGGAATCGTAGAACAGTTGCCGCGGGCGCACGAAGAAAGCATCAACGAAATGAAGGACGAATACATGAACGCGGATATACTGACGTACGAACGAAGGCAGTTCAAGCTATTCGTCGCGGGACTGGCATTCGTGGCGGTGGCTGCGGCGGTCATCATTACTCAGAACTTATTGCGCTAAATAAAATATGACGCGAATCTTCATTCCATTTGTGATTGCCGCTGGCGCGGCTGCGGCGCAGGGCGTCGAGCCTGCGATGCTTCTGAATCCTCCCGCCGATAGCTGGCCGGCGTATCACGGCGATTATTCCGGACAGCGGCATAGCGCCCTGACGCAGATCACCGCGGAAAACGTGAAGCAGTTGGGGCTGGCGTGGGCCTTTCAGACTGGTCAGCAGCAGCAGATCAAGTGCTCGCCTCTGCTGGTCGACGGCGTCCTTTATATAACCGTGACGGATAACGTGTGGGCGGTGGATGCGCACTCCGGCCATCAGCTCTGGCATTACACTGCGCCTGCGAACAAAGGGTTCCATATCGGCTCGCGCGGCGTTTCGATGTATAAGGACTGGCTCTATTTCATGACGCCGGACGCGCATCTGATCTGTCTGAACGCGAGCGATGGCACGGTGCGATGGAACGTCGTGGTGGCCGATTCGGCGAAGGGCTATTGGACCACGATGTCCCCGCTGATCGTCCGCAATCACGTGATTGTGGGGGTGTCCGGCGATTTCGATAACCTTACGGGGTTTCTCAAATCGATCGATCCGGAGACGGGCAAAACGCAGTGGCGATGGGACAGCACGCCGCCCGCGGGAACGCCCGACGCGACCACCGGAGGCATGACGTGGATGACCGGCACGTACGATCCGTCCCTCAACCTTATTTATTGGGGCACCGGCAATCCGACGCCGGTGCTGAACGGTAAGGCGCGCCCGGGCGACGATCTGTATACATGCAGCATCGTGGCGATCAATCCGGACACTGGGAAATTGTCGTGGTCCTTCCAGCCGTCGCCGCACGATACGCACGATTGGGACGCGGTGGAGACTCCGGTGCTGGTGGATGCGAATTTCAAAGGCACGCCTCGCAAGATGCTGATGCAGACTTCGCGCAACGGATACTTTTTTGTACTGGACCGGACCAGCGGAGCAAGCCTGCTGACCACGACCTTCGGTCCGGTGAACTGGAGCATCGGCGTCGATAAGAAGGGGCAGCCGATTCCGAATCCCGCGAAAGATCCGGCGCCGGACGGGCGGTTGATCGCGCCGAACGAAGGCGGCCTCACCAATTACCGGTCGCCGAGTTTCGATAGGAAGACCGGATTGTTTATCGTTGACGCGCATCCCAGTTATGGGATCTATTTCGCGAAGCCGGCCGACGGCAGCTTCGGGTGGGCGGGCGCGGATTACGACGTGTGGGGGAAGGCCGAGCTTGATGCCATCGATTATCAGACCGGCAAGATTCGTTGGAGCCACGAGCTGGGTCCGAACGGCGCGGGCGCGGGAGTGTTGACCACGGATTCCGGGTTGATCTTTACCGGCGACGCGTTGGGCAACGTTCTCGCATTGCGCACCAGCGACGGGAAGACGTTATGGCACGCGGGGGCGGGGTCGCCGATGCAGAGCTCGCCGATTACGTACGAGCTGGATGGGCGCCAATACGTAGTAACCAGCGCGGGCGGCGTGCTGTTTTCCTGGGCTTTGCCGCAGTGACCGAATTCCAACTCCAACCGCGCCTGGTGGGCGAACTGCTGGAGTTGCATCCTCTGCGGCCGGAAGATTGGGAAGATTTGTTCGCGGTGGCTTGCGATCCGTTGATCTGGGAACAGCATCCGGCCCGCAACCGGTACGAAGAAGTAGTTTTCAAAGAATTCTTTCGAGGCGCGCTGGAATCGGGCGGCGCGTTGGCTGCGATCGACAGGAAGACGCAGAAGATCGTCGGCTCGTCGCGCTACGTCGAACATGATCCCGAGAAGAGCCAAATCGAAATCGGCTGGACATTCCTGGCGCGTTCCCATTGGGGTGGGTATTACAACGGCGAGATGAAGCGTCTGATGCTGCAACATGCGTTTCAGTTCGTCGACGCTGTGGTTTTTGTCATCGGCTCCAGAAACATGAGATCGCAGAAGGCAGTTCAAAAGATCGGCGCCGTGGAGATCGGGCGGGTCAACAAAGCGTACGGCGGAGTCGTGGTTGAAAACGTGGTGTATCGAATCGCGAAGTCTATTTACGAATGCGGCGCGCAGGTCCGATAGCCTTCCTCAAGTAGGGCGTATTCCGCGTCCGAAAATGGAAAATATGGAGGCGAGGGATCCGGACGGCAAAGCCCGGCGAGCGCGAGTGCCGCCTTGAGGCCGCGCAAATAACTGCTGCCCGCAAAGCCGGTGTGATAAAGCGCGCGGTTCATTCGTTTGACGGAATTCTGCAAAGCCTCGGCTTGCGGGATATCGCCGCGAACGATAGCGTTGTACAGTGCGACGAACAATTTTGGATTTAAGTTTGAGCCGCCGCAGACGCCTCCGATCGCGCCTCGCTTCATCGAATCGAGTAGCATGTCCTCCGGGCCGATCAAGACGCTGAACTGCGGGCGGTCGTGCAGCAATGCCAGGGTGTTTTCGAGGTAGGTCAGATCGCCGGTGGAGTCCTTGAGGCCGACGATGCCGGGCATGTCGGCGGCGCGGCGCACGGTTTCGGGATCGAATGACGTTTTCGTCAGGTGCGGAATGTTGTAAAGGAACAGAGGCAGCGAAAGCCGTTTCGTGATTTGCTCCAGGTAGCGGAGCAGATCGTCCTGCGAATGCTGAAAATAATAAGGCGCGGCCAGCACCACCGCGTCAGCGCCCGCTTCGGTCGCGATATCGGCGAGGCGCAGCGTTTCCGCGATGGCCGTATCGGCGATGTTGACCAGCACCGGCACGCGGCGATTCGTATGAGCGCAGGTGCGGCGTATGATCTCCTGGCGCATCTCGCGGCCCAGCGAAGCGAACTCGCCCGTGGAACCGAGCAGGAAGATTCCATGAACGCCTCCGTGGACGACGTGGTCGATCAATCGCTCCAGAGCGGGAACGTCGAGAACAGGCTCGGGTCGGTCGGAGAGCGCGAGGGGCGTGGCAAGAGGCGTAATCAAACCGCGTAACGGCTGGTTCATGTTTGTCCCATTGTACGTTTATCATGAAACGAACATGCGTAAATTGAGACTGCCCTGTCTAGCAGCGATCGTGGCATCCGCGCTTTTTGGCGCTCATTTTGAAAATGCGGTTGTCGTTCTGGCGGGCTCCGCGACTACGCCGGAGAAGAAAGCCGCGCAGATGCTGGTGGAGGAGATCGAGAAGAGGACGCAATTACGGTTGAAGATTTCCCGCGACGCTAAGCCTGGAGCGACGGCGATCTATTTGCGGACATCTGCGGGTAAACCGGAGAGTTTCACGCTCACGTCCACAGACAATCAGATCGTGGTCGAGGGCGCGGACGATCGCGGAGTCGTGTTCGGCACCGGCTACCTGCTGCGTCAGTTTCATATGTCGCGGCAGAAGCTGGAGCTGGACGCAAACTTGAAAATCTCGAGCGCGCCGAAGTACGCGGTGCGAGGACAGCAGCTCGGCTATCGTCCGAAGACGAACGCGTATGACGCCTGGAACGTTCCCATGTGGGAACAGTACATCCGCGAGCTGGCGATTTTCGGTAACAACACCATCGAGCTGATTCCTCCGCGCTCTGACGATGCGGACGATAGCCCTCATTTCGCCCTGCCGAAAATCGAAATGATGGTGGAGATGTCGCGCATCGCCAATGAATACGGCCTCGATGTATCGGTCTGGTATCCGGCGATGGATAAAGATTACGCAGATCCCGCGACGGTCGAGTTTGCGTTGAAGGAGTGGGAAGAAGTATTTCGCAGGCTTCCGCGCATCGATGCGATTTTCGTTCCCGGAGGCGATCCGGGGCACACACAGCCAAAATATTTGTTCGCGCTGCTCGAAAAGCAAACGGCAAGTTTGCATCGCTACCATCCCAAGGCGCAGATGTGGCTTTCGCCGCAGGGATTCTCGAAAGAGTGGCGGGACGAGTTTTGGCAACTAATGGCGAAGGATCCTCCATGGCTCTCCGGTCTGGTGTTCGGACCGCAGGTTTACGGCAGCCTGGAAGAATTTCGTGCGCTGACGCCGAAGCGGTTTCCGGTTCGATTTTATCCCGATATCACGCATAGCATTCACGCGGAATTTCCGGTGCCCGATTGGGATCTGGCCTACGCGACGACGGAAGGCCGCGAGGTAATCAATCCCCGACCTGCGGATGAGGCCGCGATTTTTCGCCGCTATCAACATTTCGCGGTGGGCACGGTTACCTATTCCGAAGGCTGCAACGACGACGTCAACAAGTTTATCTGGAGCGGATTGCTGTGGAATCCGGATGCCTCGACGAAGAATATTCTGGTCGATTACAGCCGCTTTTTCATCGGCGACGATATGGCCGACGATTTCGCAAACGGCTTATTGGCGTTGGAACAGAACTGGCGCGGCCCTTTGGCGTCGAATCGGCAAGTGGACGTGACCATCGCGCAGTTTAAAGATATGGAACGGCGCGCGACGCCGCAGCAGAGGCTCAACTGGAGATTTCAGGAAGGGCTGTATCGCGCCTATTACGACGCCTACGTTCACAGCCGTTTGCTTTCCGAAAATCGGCAGGAGGAACTGGCGATGGCCGCGCTTGCCACTGCGAAACGCAATTGGCCGCTCACTTCGATCGGGTCGCTCAAGGCGATGGACGAAGCGCAATCGATTCTCGATGCGGATCAGCGCACCTTGGACGCGAAAGAATTCAGAGCGCGCGTGTTCGAGCTTGCGGAGGCCCTGTTTCAAAGCATCCACATGCAACTCAGCGTTGACCGTTACAAAGCCATCTCCATCGATCGTGGCGCCAGCTTGGACAGCATCGACTTCGCGCTGAACAATCGTGTATGGCTGGAGAATCGCTTCGAGCAGATACGTGCGATCGCGTCCGAGCCGGACCGCATCTCGAAGATCGAGGAGCTGGTGAACTGGACCAATCCAGGTCCCGGTGGTTACTACGATGCGCTGGGTTTCGCGAATCAGCGTCCGCATCTGGTCATGGGAGAGTCGTACGCCGGCGATCCCGATTTTCTGAAATCTCCGCTGATCTCCTTCGGCAGTTCCCCGCAGCGAGGCTGGCGGACCACGGAGGCCACGGACGCAGAAATTATTCAGGACCGCCCGCTGCGCATGCGCTACACTGACCTCGATCCGTCCGCGCATTATACGGTACGCGTTTCTTATGGAGGCGACGCGCGAAGGGTCGCCGTCAGGCTGACTGCCAATTCGATCGAAGTACATCCGTTCCGCGAGAAGGGCAACACTCCGGACCCGGTGGAGTTCGAAATTCCCCGTCAGGCGACGGCCGGAGGTACGCTGACGCTCGAATGGACGCGCACACCAGGGCTCGGCGGAAATGGGCGCGGCACGGCGGTTTCGGAAGTGTGGCTGATGAAGGTGACGAAGTGATTATTAGCACACACAAACTAAAGTCTGTACCACCCGCAGATGTGGCTTCAGCCTGTGAAACAAATCGAGGTTCGGATGGAAATTAGCTGGCAACATCCGGTTCGCGCCAAGCTTCAAGCGGGCGAGATTGTCCTTGGCGTGACCATCACCACGCCGAGCATCGAAGCCGCCGCGCTCGCCGCGACTCTCGGATTCGATTTTCTGTGGATCGAAATGGAGCACTCCCCGATCACGCTCGAAACCCTGCGCGCGATCGTGCTCGCCACCCGAGCCCTTCCGGCTGCCGTATTCGCGCGTATGCCGGTGATCGAGTTGTGGACCGCGAAGCGCGTTATGGATCAGGGCGTGTCGGGCGTGATTTTCCCCTTTGCGTCGACGCCGGATCGGGCGCGGACCGCCGCCGCTGCGTGCCGATATCCTCCGCTTGGCAAGCGAGGCTCAGGCGCTGGACTCGCGACCTCTACGTGGCCTGAGCCGAATAATTATTTCGACTCCGCCGACCAGAACATGATGACCATCGTTGTCATCGAAGAAGCCTTGGCAGTCGAAAATATCGAAGAAATCGCCGCGACTCCCGGCATCGACGTTCTATTCATCGGGACCAGCGATCTTTCATTTTCGCTTGGCCTGCGCGGCCGTCAGAATGAGCCTCTTCTCGACGAGAACATCGCGAAGGTCGTCGCAGCGGGAAAGAAGCACGGAAAATTTCTAGGCCGCCCCGCGGGCTCGCCGGAGCAGGTCGCAAAATATCGCGAGCAAGGATTTCAGTTCTTCCAATCGCAAACCGAACTGGGGTTGATGCGGCTGGGCGCCAAAGCCCTCGGGTTGAAAGAAGCGCCGCCAAATCCGCGGACACTCTATTAATGTCCTACCGCTGGCTCGTGGTCGCGATGCTCTGGTGCATCTCGTTTTTCAATTATGCGGATCGCCAGGCGATCAATTCCGTTCTGCCGCTGCTGCAATCGGAGCTGGGGCTCAGCATGGTGCAGCTCGGCATGCTCGGCAGCGCGTTTGCCTGGGTCTATGGATTCAGCGGATTTTTCGCGGGATTCGTCGTGGATCGCATCTCGCGCAAGAAGGCGATACTCGGCGGCCTCTATGCGTGGAGCATCATCTGTATGGCGACCGCGTTGTCGCAGGGATTTCGCGCGCTGTTCGCGCTGCGCGCGGCCGAAGGGCTGGGCGAAACCATCTACTATCCGGCGTCCATGTCGATGGTGAGCGATTATCACGACAAGGGAACCAGGTCCCGCGCGATGGGCATCCATCAAACCAGCGTGTACGCGGGAACGATTGCCGGCGGGACGTTTGCCGGTCTGATCGGGCAGCACTACGGATGGCGCTGGTCGTTCATCGTGTTCGGCGGATTAGGCGTTTTGCTCGGCTTCCTGCTGAACCGCTTCCTGCGTGAGCCGCAGCGTGGGCGGGCCGATTCGTCACAGCCCGCTTCGCCTTCGCTCACCTTCCGGCAGTTCATCCAGTTGCTACGGCGCACGCCGACCATGTTGTGCCTCACCGGCGCGTTCATTTGTTCGAACTTCGTGGCCCTGGTCCTCCTTGCCTGGATGCCGAAATTTCTTTTCGACAAATTCCACATGAGTCTCGCTGTAGCTGGCTTGGCGGCAACGGCGTTCGTACAACTGGCCAGCGTGCTTGGATCGCTTACGGGCGGCTGGCTCGCGGATATTCTCAGAAAGCGAACGCCGCGAGGCCGGATCTTCGTCCAGGCCGTCGGCGTATTATGCGGAGCGCCATTCGTCGCCTGGTGCGGCATGACGCAATCGGTGACATCGCTGATCGTCGCGCTCACCGCGTGGGGATTCTGCAAAGGTATGTATGACGCGAATATTTTCGCGTCGCTATTCGACGTAGTGCGCCCGGAGGCGCGTGGCACCGCCGCAGGCTTCATCAATTCGATGGGCTGGATCGGCGGCGGATGGGCGCCGGTTGCGGTAGGATACCTTGCGCAGGATTATGGATTGAGCGCGGGCATCACCGCCGCTTCGGTAGTCTATCTGATGGCGTGCGCGCTGCTGCTGATCGCGGCGTTTTTCTTCGTGAAAAAGGACATATGGCAAACACAAACGCAGAGTTGATTGCATACCTGAAAACCGTGGACACCGCGACGCTCGCCAACGCGATTGAGCTGCTGAACCTCCGGCCGCGCGCGGAAGGTTACGCGTCACTTGATTTAAAATGCCTCTTCCCCGAGTTCGGTCCCATGTGCGGCTACGCCGTCACCGCACATGCCGAGACCGTGACGCTGGGCGCTCCTAAAACGGAAGAAGCGTATGTCGAGCTATTCGAAGCCGTGGAAGCTTCGCCGAAGCCTGCCGTTGTGGTGATCCAGGAAATCGGCGGCGACCGCGACCGCGCCACTCACGCCGGCGAAGTCATGGCGACCATCTTCACTCGTCTGGGCGCGATCGGCCTGGTCAGCGATTGCGGCGTGCGCGACCTGACCGCGGTCCGCAAAATAGGTTTTCATTACTTCGCCCGAGGCGCGGTCGCGAGCCACGCGAGCTATCGTATCGTCCGCAGCGGTGTGCCGGTGGAGGTCGCGGGCGTCACCATCCGCCCCGGCGATATGCTGCATGCCGACGAAAATGGTCTGATCACCGTTCCCGAATCCGGCCGCGAACGTCTGCCCGAACTAGTCGAGAACATTCTCGCAAAAGAGCGCACGCTCCTCGATTTCGTTCGCAGCGAAAATTTCAAAGCCGCGCAGTTGCGGGGACGATTCTTGCATTAAAGGGAGGTCTTGCGATGGAGCCGTTCAAGCTAGGCATCAACATGGCCGGCGCCGTGTCGGCGGGCGCCTATACCGCCGGAGTTCTCGATTTTCTAATGCAGGCTCTCGATGAGTGGTACCTGGCGAAAGACTCGGGCGAACTGGTTCCTCCGCACGATATTTCCATCGAAGTGTTCTCCGGAGCCTCGGCCGGCGGCATGTGCGCGGCCATCTCCGCTTCCATCACCCAAGAGGAATTCGAGCACATTAGCAATCCCAGCAAGACCGGGACCACCAACAAACTCTACGAAGCGTGGGTCAACCAAATCGATATCCACGAACTCCTTAAGACCGGCGATCTCGAATCCGGCCGCATCACCTCGCTGCTCGATTCGACGATTATCTCCACCATCGCCCGCGATGCGCTCACTCCTGGTCCGCCGAAAACGCGCAAATATGTCTCGCCGAATCTCACTCTTTTTCTGACGCTCACCAATCTGCGAGGAATCCCCTATGCGTTGTTCCAGGACCCCAATCTCACGCCCGATGAGTACGTCACTTTTCACGCCGATCGTCTGCGTTTTGAAATGGTGAACGCCGGCCAAACGCCGAACTCGCCCGTCGCGCGTCCGCTGGTGCGAGGCGGCAATGACGCTATGTGGGATCTGCTGCGCACCACCGCCATGGCCACCGGCGCGTTTCCCGCGTTCCTCGCGCCGCGCGTGCTGGACCGCGCGCGTGCCGATTACACCACACCTTTATGGGAATCCATCTGCCAGTGCGGCGCCGCGGACCCTCCGGTGCCGCCGTCGTTCCCCGACACGCAAGGTCCCTGGACCACGGTGTATGTCGATGGAGGCGTCACCAATAATTCTCCCTTCACCCTGGCCCACGATTATCTTGCGACGTTGAATCCTCATCCCGCCGAATGCCAGAACCCCCGCGACGCGCAGCGCGCTGACCGCGCCGTGCTGACCATAGCGCCTTTTCCCGGCAACGAAGATCTCGATAAACCGTACGACCCCAAACAGCAGAGCACGCTCTTCGCGGTCTTGGCGAACCTGTTCTCCGCGCTGATCGCCCAGTCCCGTTTCTTCGGCGAATCCCTGGCCATCGTTACCGGCGAACCGGCCTTCAGCCGTTTCTTTATCGCGCCCTCCGATGACCGCTTCGACGGCAAGCCTTTGCAGTGCGGCTTGCTCAGCGCATTCGGCGGATTCTTTGAGCGAGGCTTCCGCGCGCACGATTTTCAGCTCGGCCGCAGAAACTGCCAGGCGTTTCTCCAAAAACACTTCATTCTGCCGGAATCGAATCCCTTATTCGAAGGGGCCAGCGAGCAGGTCCGCGCCGCGTTCAAGCAGCAGCCTCTCGTGCCGAACGTCTATCCCTACGACCGTTGGTTGCCGATCGTTCCGCTCTGCGGCTCCGCGAAGGCGCCGATCCCCTATCCGGTGCGAGCCAAGATCACCCAAAAGTCGCTGGACCAGATCGTCGGCCTCATTTCGAACCGCATCAAGGCGCTGCTGCCGCTGATTCTTTTGAATCTGAAAAGCAAGCTGCTCCGCTTCTTGATCAAATGGGGAGTCGGCGCGCTGATGACCATCTTCGGAGGTAAGGGCGAAATTAAGAAATATCTCGTAGACGCGCTGGGCGACTCCGTCGAACAATAATTAGACAATCTTCAAAGTCACAGCATATTCGCAAGGCTTTTCACCCGGCATCTGCACCCTCAACCCAGCGTCATCCTGCGACCATTTCAACTTCCCTTTGTGCCCCAGCAACTCAACGTTGTGGACTTTCCTATCGATCGACTTGATCGCGCGCTCCCCGGTCGGCCAACCCATCACGAACGCGTAAACGGTTTGACCCTTGGAGGTAAACCGAATCTCCTCCGCTGTCAGATCCTTGCGGTTTTTCTCGTTGAACCCCGCCGACGTCTCCGTCATCGCGAGGCTCGGACCTTCGCCGAACACCCTCCAAGGACGCGTCCCGTGAATCCCTTCGCTGTTCACCTTCATCCATGCGGTAATCGACGAAAGGACTTGCAGCTCCTCCGCATCCAGCTCCCCGCTCCCTGGCAGCGGAAAATTCAACAGCAGATTTCCATTGCGGCTCACGATGTCGACCAGCATATCCACGATCGTCTTCGGAGTCTTGTATGTGATCCCCTTCTTGTAATGCCAGTTGCCGATGCAAGTATCGGTCTGCCAAGGATCGGGCCAAATCTTATTGACCAGGCCGCGTTCCAGGTCCAGCACGCAGGTTCCATCCTCGCAATCCGTCGCGGCCTTGCTGTTATAAACCGCCTCCTGCTTGCCTCCGTGCGCCTTCGCGCTCACGTTGAACTCATGCGCCACCAGGCTCAGCCCATATTCGTCGAACGGAATCGCACCGTCCGTATAAAGAAGGTCCGGCTGATGCTGATCCACCAGGTCGCGAATCCGGTCGAAATATTGCTGCTTCCAGCGATCCGGAGCCACTCGACCCATCGCCTTCGCCGTCAGCGCGAAATCCGCGGGCATCCCGTCGTAGGAATGGTAAAGATCCGAATCGTGTGGATCCACGCCGTCATACGAAACGCCCGCGAACTGTCCCGTCTTATCGCTCAGATGCGACGGAGCCAGCCAGTCGAAACTGTTCGATAGATGCTCGCTCACACCAAATCGCAATCCCCTCTTTCGAGCCGCCTGCTTCCACATCCCGACGACATCTTTCTTCGGACCCGCCTTCGCCGCATTCCACCGCGTCTGATACCGCGAATTCCACATGTCGAAATTGTCGTGATGAACGCCCATGCTCACGAAATATTTCGCGCCCGCCTTCGCGTACAGATCCATCAGGTGCTCCGGGTCCCACTTCTCAGCCTTGAACCACGGAATCACATCCTTGAACCCGACCTTCGACGGATGCCCGTAATGTTCCAGGTGAAACTTGTACTGCGCGCTCCCTTCCATATACATGTTGCGCGCATACCAGTCGCCCGCCTCCGGCTGCGATTGTGGACCCCAATGCGCCCAGATCCCGAACTTCGCATCGCGAAACCACTCGGGCGTCCGGTAAGCCTTCAACGATTCCCGGGTCCCCTGAAACGGCCCCTTGGCAATCTCCAAATCCCGGTTCTGCGCATAGGTCAACCCGCCAGCCAACACCGCCAGCGCCCGCCGTCGATTAAAAAGAACCTTCACACGCTAAAGATGCCACAAAACCAGTGGGGCAGGTTCCCGACCTGCCCTGTTTTGGTCGCACACATTCTTTACGCTATCGTAGCCACATGAACAAGTTTCCAGCGCAAGCCGCGCTAGCCGTCCTTTTAACGTATCTAGTTCAAGCCCAGGAACCACCGAAGCCCACCCCTCCGCCCACGCCCCCTCCAGCCGACGCAGCGAAAGAAGCCCCCCTCCCCGCCTCCGAAGCGCACGTCGATCAAAGCATCCAGTTCGAAGGCAGGGAGTTGCGCTACACCGTCACTGTAGGCGCTCTCGGAGTTTTCGACAATGGCAAAAAAATCGGCGAAGTGGTCGTCACCTCCTACATCTCCGGCCGCGAGGACCGTCCCGTCACTTTCGCCCTCAACGGCGGACCCGGGGCCGCCTCCGTCTTCCTGAACCTGGGCGCCATCGGACCCAAGCATCTTGAGTTCGGAGAACAGGGTGATAGCCCCTCTGACCCCGCCAAGTTGACCGACAATCCAGGCACCTGGCTTGACTTCACTGACCTGGTGTTCATCGATCCCGTCGGCACCGGCTACAGCCGCTCGCTGGTAGACGCTGCCGAATCCAAGAAACAGTTCTATTCGACCGAGAACGACATCCATTACCTCTCGCGCATCATCTACGACTGGCTGGTAAAAAACGGCCGCCTCAACTCCCGAAAATATCTGGTGGGCGAAAGCTACGGAGGCTATCGCGGCCCTAGAATCACCCATTACCTGCAAACCCAGCTGGGCGTGGCGATGAGCGGAGTAGTTCTGGTGTCGCCCTATCTGAACCCCGTGCTCTCCGAAAACGGCGACGTCTCTCCGGTTCCGTGGCTGCTGACCCTCCCCTCCATCGCCGCGTCGCATCTGGAACGCGAACATAAACTCACTCCCGAAGCGATGGCCAAAGTCATCGCATACACGCGCGGCGAATACGCGACCGATTTGTTGAAAGGCCGCTCCGATCCCGAAGCCACGCCGCGTATCGTGAAACGGGTCACCGAAATGACCGGCCTCGAACAGGAGTTCGTCCGCCGCGCCGGAGGCCGCCTCGAAATCGGAGCCTATCTTCGCGAAGTCCACCGCGAAAGCGGAAAAATCGGTAGCGTCTACGACTCCAATGTGACCAGCTTCGACCCTTTCCCCTACGCCCCGGAGCAGCGTACCAACGATCCTCTATTAGAGAGCATGATCGCGCCCACCACCACCGCGATGGTCGATTTCGTCACCCGGGTAGTCGGCTGGAAAACCGATGCCCGCTACAACACGCTCAGCTACGACGTGAACAACCAGTGGGACCGCGAAAGCCGAGCCCTCCGGTCCGGCGCCGTCCCCGACCTGCGCCAAGCCGTTGCCGCCGACCCCAAACTGCGCATCCTGATCGCCCACGGCTGGAACGACCTGTCGTGCCCCTTCATGGGCTCCATCCTAACCGTAGATCAAATGCCCGTAATGGGCGACGCAACGCGCGTATCGGTCCGCGAATACTCCGGCGGCCACATGTTTTATAGCCGGGCAGCCAGCCAGGCCGCCTTGCGCAAAGACGTCCAGGAAATGTTCGCCAAGCACTAACCAGGCTGTGTGAAAACCCGGGTGCTGACCGCTCTTGATAGTCGCGGCTCTCGAAACAGAGCCGCGACTAGCAGGAGCGGTCTAAACCGACCTTTTCACACCGACTCTTCCCGGGGGAGTGCCGGCCAATAACCCCGTGCGTGAGCGTGGGGACCTTGATGAGCCTAGCGCCTTTGCGTGAAACAGGAACTTCAGAACCTCCCTGCAACGCCGGCCACTTCAAAAGCGTCTATAATCTTGTAGGAGCGTTCCATGCGAATTCTTCTTATATCGGCCATCCTGGCGACATCGGTTTTCGCCCAGCATCGCGGCGGTTCCGCGCCGGTCGGCCGCGTGGGCGCGCCTCCTGCTTCGGGCTATCGTCCGTCCGCTCCCGGGCGTCCTGTGGCTCCAGGTCGTCCCTATTATCCGCGCAGCATTGTCGTTCCTTATCCGGTTTTCGTTGGTGGTGGATACTATGGTGGCCCGGCCGATTACGGCTATGCGAATCAGGCTCCAGTAGCAGTCGTCAACCAGGATTTTCAGCCGGATTCCGTGAATCCCTCGATCGTAGACTTTTCCAACGCACCCCCGGCGGATCCCGCCGCCAATACCGCCGCTAATAATACGGATGACAACGGCCTCCGCGACGATCAGCCGACCATTTTCCTGATCGCCCTAACCGATCACACAGTCGTAGCCGCCATCGCCTACTGGGTCGACGGCGATACCCTGAATTGGGTCAGCCGCGACGCCAAGCAAAACCACATGTCTCTGTCCCTGGTAGACCGCGCCTTCTCCAAACAGCTAAACGACGAACGCCACGTAGAATTCAAACTCCCACCGCAATAGTGCGGACAGGTCCCCGACCTGTTCCTCTTTAGATCTCCAGGCGATTCAATCACTTCGCACTTTCATCCACACCGCGCCGAAAACCGATCCCCTAACATGCAATCAAGAGCCAGGGGTATCCCAGTAGACATCTGGTTCGCGTCGCGTACAAGTTCTCGAGACCCTAACGCGAACGCCGGTAAATTGGGTGGAACCAGCGTCCATTACAGCGGAGTTTGCCGTGGAGACTCATAACCCGGATAGGGCGCCCAGCCCGGCGGATCGTTGTAAAAGACGGTTCGCCGGGATTTAATCGTAGCCGGCGGTACAGCCGAAGTGTGAACAAAACCTTCAGCGTTCACGTAGGGTATAGGCATGGACCGTTTATTCCAGGACCTGATCGTCTCTTTCCGCCGCCTGCGCAGCAGCCCCGGCTTCACCATCGCGGCGATTCTGACCTTAGCTCTTGGCATCGGCGCCAACACCACTATTTTTTCGCTCGTCAACGCCGTCGTCTTCCGGCCGTTCGGCGTAGAGCGCCAAAACGAGCTCGTCTTTTTCAACATGCATCTCGCCAAGGGCGAATTTCCAGCGACTTCTTACCCGGACTACAAAGATTATCGCGACCGCAACACCGTCCTCTCCGCTCTGGCTTTGTATCGCATTATCCCGATGAACATGAGTCGCGGAGGCGGCGAAAACTCGCGCCTCTGGGGCTATGAAGTCACCGGGAATTATTTCGACATGCTCGGCGTCAAGCCGATTCGCGGACGCGTCCTCCATCCCGAGGACGATGTCAAACGCGCAGGCCATCCCGTAGCCGTACTCACCTACAATTGCTGGCAGCGCCGTTTCGCGTCCGACCCCGACATTGCCGGCCGAAAAGTTAAAGTGAACGGCCTCGACTACACCATCCTGGGCGTGACTCCTAAAGAATTCGTCGGCACCGAACTGATTTTCACGCCCGAAATCTTTGTTCCCATGGCGCAAGCCGCGCAGCTCGAAGGTTATGACTGGCTCGACAAGCGCGGTGACGGTAACGGCTGGTCCCTGGGCCGTCTCAAACCTGGCGTTTCGATGAAGGCCGCTGAGGCCGGTATCAACGTGATCACGAAGCAGCTCGGCAAGGAATATCCGGACAACAACGCGGGCGTCTCCATCGTGCTGTCCGCGCCCGGAATGGCCGGCACCTACCTGCGCGGACCCATCACCGGCTTCTCCGCCGTGCTGATGGTGGTCGCCGGTATGGTCCTCTTGATCGCCTGCGTCAATCTCGCCAGCCTCCTGCTTGCCCGCGCAGCCGACCGTAGAAAAGACACCGCGATTCGTCTCGCCCTGGGCGCCAGCCGTTATTATCTGATGCGCCAGCTTCTCACGGAAAGCGTAGTACTCGCCGTCGCCGGCGGCGCAGCCGGCATTCTGCTCGCCTCTTGGCTTACGGGACTGGTTAACGCGTGGTCTCCGCCCATCGACGTCCCTGTGATTCCTCACGTCGTGATGGATATCCGCGTCATGCTGTTCGCTGCGGGAGTTTCGCTGGTCACCGGTCTGCTGTTCGGCTTGGTTCCCGCGCTGCAGTCCACTCGCGCGACCCTCGCCGGGGCCATGCGCAACGACGCTCCGTCCGATAAGCTCCGCCGCGTGAATCTCCGCGACCTTCTCGTCACCGCGCAGGTGGCCTTGTCGGTGGTGCTGCTCATCGCAAGCGTGCTGGTCGTCCGCAGTTTGCAGCACGCCCTCAGCCTCCATCTCGGATTCGAGCCGCAGCACGCCGCCGTGGTCTCCTTCGATGTCGGCCTGCAAGGTTACAACGAAGAGCGCGGACGCGAATTTCAGCGCCGCCTGCTCGACAAAGTCCGCGCCCTCCCCGGCATCGAGGCCGCCGGACTTATCGACGGATTGCCTTTGACCCTCAACATCTCGAACAGCGGGATCCAGGTGGAAGGCAAACCGGAGACGCGCGCCAGCGACACCCCCATGGCGAACTGGTACGTGATTACTCCCGGCTACATCCATGCGATGCAAACGAAGCTGATTGCGGGCCGCGACCTGGACGCGCGCGACACAAAAGATAAGCCTCTCGTGGCGCTCGTAAATGAAGCCTTCGCCCATCAGCTACTGCCGGGCGAGGATGCAGTCGGCAGACGGTTCCGCCAGGGCACCAAAGGAAACTGGATAACGATCGCCGGAGTGGTGGAGGACGGCATGTACCGCTCTCTCGGCGAAAAGCCTTCGCCCACAGTGTTTCAAAACATGGAGCAGAGCTGGCGCAGCAATACGACGCTGGTCGCGAGATCGCCTCTCGCCGAGGCGGAAACCGCCAGCCAGTTGCGCCGCGCGGTCGCCGAGATTGACCCTTCGCTCACCATCTATGAATCCGGCAGTGTGACCAACCAGCTCGCGCTCGCGTTGTTCCCGGCCCGGCTGGTTGCGGTCGTGCTCGGATCGTTCGGTTTGCTTGCCGTGGTGCTGGCCGCGACCGGCGTGTACGGAATCATGGCCTACGCCGTCTCCCGAAGGACCCGCGAAATCGGCATCCGCATGGCTCTGGGCGCGGCTCCGGCGCAAGTCCTGCGCGTGGTGCTGAAGCGGACCGTGGTTTTATTGGCCATCGGGACGGTGCTGGGCCTGACGATGGCGTTCGCCGGAGGCCAGTTCTTCGGCCAGATCCTCTACGGCGTCAGCGCGCGTGACCCTCTGACCTATGCGTGCGCCATCGCCCTGATGGCCGCCGTAGCCTTCGTAGCCTGCTGGGTGCCCGCGCGCCGCGCCATCAAGGTTGACCCACTAACCGCCCTGCGCATGGAATAATCGAGCAATGACACACGACCTGGTAACCACAGCCTTCACCTTCGACGGCTTTAGAATCACGCGCAATTTAGGAATGGTGCGGGGCATCATCGTAAGATCACGCTCGATTTTCGGCACCATCGGCGCAGGCTTTCAAACCATAGTAGGCGGCAACATTACATTGCTCTCCCAACTCTGCGAAAAAACGCGCGGCGATGCGTACGAGCTAATGATCCAGCACGCAACGGAAATGGGAGCCAACGCAATAATCGGCTGCCGCTACGACGCGACAGAAGTAATGCAAGGAGTAACGGAAGTCCTGTGTTACGGGACTGCTGTAGTGGTCGAGAAGATCGTCTAACCCTGCACGTCTTTTCGCTTGGAACCCTTGTCGCCAAAAAACAGGGCCCGCAGCAGGATGGCCAACACGATGCCCACAAACGTTGCCGCCATCTTGACGGTAGACCCGCCGCCGGGACCTGCCGCGAAGCACGGAATCACCAGACCTAAGCCCAAGATTAAAGTTTTCATTGTGTTTCTCCTTCCAATAGCTATCGCGTAAAAAGGAGAAACTCCGGTTCAGATTTAGAGCGGAAAATCGTCAGTTTTTCTCGATCATCACTTCGGTCGATTTGACGATAACGGTCACTTTGTCCCCTTTTTTGAGACCAAGCTGCTCCGCGCTGCGGCGGGTGATGACGCTTTCGATTTGACTCTTGCCGATCTTGACCACCACGTGGGCCATGATGTCGCCCAGGGTGACTTCTACAATTTTGCCTTCGAGTTGGTTCCGCGCTGAGATGGGCATGAGCCCAGGATGGCACAAACTTCCCGCACGTTTGAGTCCCGCGACGTAGTGTACAATCGTACACAGTGATCGTGGAATGGGATCCTGCGAAAGCGGCAAGCAACGCCCGAAAGCACGGAATTCGTTTTGCGGACGCGACCATCGTGCTGGAGGATGGCGGTGCAATCACGTTGCGCGAGGATGTTCGCGCGTAAGAACGGTGGGTTACCGTTGGGCTCGATGCCATCGGGCGGGTGTTGGTTGTCGTCTACACCTGACGCGGTCAGAACATCCGGATGATTTCCGCCAGGCCCGCGACGGCACATGAACGCAGACAATATTTGGAGAATACATGAAGCGCGAATACGATTTCAGCAAAGGAAAACGTGGGCCGGTGATAGCCGCACCGCTCGGAAAGACGCGGGTGACGATTCGGCTTGACGACGACATTTTGGACTGGTTCCGCGACGAAGTTGAGAAAGCCGGCGGAGGCAACTATCAGAGCATGATCAATCTTGCGCTCCGCGACTTTATCGGACGCCAAAAGGAGCCTCTGGAGAAAACGCTGCGACGCGTGATCCGCGAGGAATTGCGGCGAACGGGCTAGCCCTTCGCGGTCTCTTCCTTCTTCAACTTCTCGCGTTGCTCTTTGAGGATCGCCTTCCGGCTCAGCTTGATTTTGTTGCCTTCGAGCGCCAGGACCTTCACCAGGATCTGATCGCCTTCATTCAACTCATCGCGCACCTGCTTGATGCGGCTTTCGGAGATCTCGCTGATGTGCAGCAGGCCGTCGGTCCCGGGGAAAATCTCGACAAACGCCCCGAAATCGACGATCCGGACCACTTTGCCGAGGTAGGTCTTGCCCACTTCCGCTACCGCACAAATGTCGGTGACCATTTGGATTGCGCGATCGGCCGCCGCTCCGTCGGAGGAGTAAATCTTCACGCTGCCATCGTCTTCGACGTCGATCTTGCAACCGGTCTGTTCGACGATTCCGCGAATCACCTTGCCGCCTGGTCCGATCAGCTCGCGAATCTTGTCGGTCGGAATCTTCAGGCTGAAAATTCTTGGCGCATAGGGCGACATCGTCGAACGAGGCGTCGCCAGCACGGCGTTCATCTTGTCCAAGATATGCAGCCGGGCCTTGCGGGCCTGCTCCAAAGCTTCCGTCATGATGGCATGCGTCACGTTCGGGACCTTGATGTCCATCTGCAACGCCGTGATGCCGTCCTTGGTGCCGGCGACTTTGAAATCCATGTCGCCGTAATGATCTTCCGCGCCGGCGATGTCGGTGAGCACCGCGTAGTCTTTGTCTTCGAGCACCAGGCCCATCGCGATGCCCGCCACGGGAGCCGACAACGGCACACCTGCGTCCATCAGCGAGAGAGTCGCGCCGCAGACCGATGCCATCGAGCTGGAACCGTTCGATTCCATGATGTCGCTCACGATGCGCATCGTGTAGGGGAACGCTTTATCGTCCGGCACCACCGCCGATAACGCGCGTTCCGCCAGCGCGCCGTGGCCGATTTCGCGGCGGCCCGCTCCGCGCATGAACCCGACTTCGCCCACGCTGAACGGAGGGAAGTTGTAATGCAGCATGAAGCGTTTCGAGAGTTCCGAAGAATCCAGCAGCTCAATCCGCTGCTCATCGTCCTTGGTTCCGAGAGTCGCCGTCACCAGCGCCTGTGTTTCGCCGCGCGTGAACAGGCTCGATCCATGCGTGCGCGGCAGGATGCCGACCTCGCATTCGATCTTGCGGACTTCGTCGAACTTGCGGCCATCCGGACGACGCCGGTCTTTCAACATCTGGTCGCGGAAAATCCGCTCCTTCAACGCGTCGAAGCACTTGCTCGCTTCGGGTTTCAGTTCATCGGCGATGGGTTCGAGAGCCTTCTTCTTGCACGCGTCGATGCGGCGGTAGCTGTCGATCTTTTCGTACTTCTGGGTATTCATCGCGTCCGTCAAATCGGCGCGAACCGCGTCCGAAATCTGGAAATAGAGATCTTTATTCAACTCCGGCGACTTGAACTCGCGTTTCGTCTTGCCGGTTTTCTTGACCAGTTCGCGAATGGCGGCGGCGATCTTCTTGCAGCAGTCGTGGCCGAACTCGATCGCGTTCAGAACCTCCGCTTCGGAGGCCTGCTGCGCGCCCGATTCCACCATGACGATACCGCCTTCGGTGCCGGCAACTACGATATTAACCTTCGATGCCTTGGTCTCTTCGTAGCCCGGATTCGCGACCAGTTTGCCGTCCACCATGCCGACGCGGACACCGCCCAGCACGTGCTCGAACGGAATATCGGAAATCGCAAGCGAAGCGCCAGCGCCGACAATCGCGAGGGTCGAGGGGTCGCGCAAAGGATCGGCCGACAGCACCATGCCGATCACCTGCGTCTCATGGGAATAACCTTCGGGGAACAACGGCCGGATCGGACGATCGATCAGCCGGCTGGTGAGCACTTCCTTTTCGGTGGGCCGTCCTTCGCGCTTGATAAAGCCGCCCGGGAAACGACCAGCCGAGTAAGTGTACTCGCGGTAGTCCACGGTGAGCGGGAAAAAGCTGGCACCGACCTTGGGGTTCTCGGCGGTACAAGCGGTGACCAGCACCACCGACTCGCCTGAGCGGACAATCACCGCCCCATTCGCCTGTTTGGCCATCTTCCCGGTCTCGATCGTAATGATCCGTCCACCGAGGTCTACTTCAACGGAATGCAACATGTTTGAAATCTTCCTTTAATCAAAATCCAGCCGCGGACATCTGGTTTCTCCAGATTGGACGCGGCCAGCCTTCTTTGACTAAGTGGAGACTGGAGTGAGGTTCTGCGGGAGCCCGGTCACCTGGACCAGGATCGAGAATCGAAACCCGAATAAATTTAGTGGCGGATGCCAAGGCTCGTAATCAGAGTCTTATAGCGCTCCGGACTACGGCTGCGCAGGTAACCGAGCAAACTACGGCGACGCTGCACCATCAGCAGCAAACCTCTGCGCGAATGATGATCTTTCTTATGCGTCTTGAAGTGCTCCGTCAGCTCGGCAATCCGTCGGCTCAGGATAGCAACCTGAACTTCTGGCGAGCCCGTGTCCGTCTTATGGACCCGGAACTTCGATATAACATTTAATTTAGCTTCACCCGCCAGTGCCATTCGGAAAACGAAACTCCTCGTCTTTTCTTAATCGATTTGTACAGGATCAGGATAGCACAGAACGCAAGAAGTTAGGATTGGATGGCTATTGCTGCGTCCGGACGACGCCCAAGACATCGTCCCAGGTGTAGCGCGGCTCTCGCATTTTCCGAATATAGGCCACGGGATCCTTCATGTCTTCGCGATCCTTCCACATACCGCAGGCCGGATGGTCTGAGGGCTTCTCGTACGTCTCCGGAGTAGCCGGGACTTTCTTGGAGCCGTCCTTCCTGCGCACATACTATTATACGATGGACGATACACACGGGAGCAGATCCTGAGTCTCGTCGACTGGTGCGCGCGGTCGGGGTGACCGACACCGGGTTGACCGCCTGCCTTACAATAGGTCCTACGATCTCCGCTCCTCTTACAGGGTTCCCAAAGCTCCTGAGAGCGACTCCTGAACAGCGCTCAAAGTATGAATTAATGGGTCAGGCGAGGGGATTCATTGCCCGGATGCGGACGAGGACCTGAGCGTCGCGGGAATTCTGCGCGGCGTTCATGGGCCTAGCTGATTTGCATAAATGTCGATTGAGCGAATTATCATTGTGGCCCTTTCGCTCGCACTCGCGAGCCTTCTGTCCCCATTCACGGCCCTCCCTGTCTTATACTCTTTTTCTGCCTTTTCGATAGGATGGGCCGCCATGTCTTTCTGTGCCTTCGCTAAATATGGGAGTAGGGGTTGGCCGACACTCATTGGTGTGCCGCTGGTCCTCTGGTGGCCCACAATAATGGTGCAGCTCTATTATTCGTGCTCTACTGGCAACGGCTGCCTCTAGCCGATTCGCGCATAATCGACGTGAGCCGCCGTGTGCTAGCCTGATTCTTTCATGACCGCACCCGCGACTCCCCTGAGAAAAACTCCGCTTAATGCGACCCATCGAAGGCTCGGCGCCAAGATGGTCGATTTCGGAGGCTGGGATATGCCGGTGCAGTACTCCGGCCTGCTCGATGAACATCGAACCGTACGCACAGCGGTCGGGTTGTTTGACGTCAGCCATATGGGCGAGATTGAAGTGCGCGGGCCGGAGGCGTTCAACCTCGTGAACTACGTCACGACCAACGATGCCGCGTTGTTGAAGATCGGGCAGGCGCAGTACTCGGGACTGCTCTACGAACACGGCGGATTTGTCGACGATATCCTGGTGCATAAGGTCGCCGACGATCATTATTTTCTATGTGTGAATGCGTCGAATCAGGATAAGGATTACGAGCACATCGCATCGCACAACACCTTCGATTGCACGGTTGAGAATGCGGGCGGGAATTACGCGCAGATCGCGGTGCAGGGGCCGCGCGGGCTCGATACGCTGCAAAAGTTGACTGAGGTCGAGCTTGCGCCCATCGCGTATTATCACTTCCAAGACGGCGACGTTTCGGGGACGCCGGCGCGGATTGCTCGCACCGGATACACGGGCGAAGACGGTTTCGAGATTTACATCGCACCGGAGCAGGCTCCGCGGATTTGGGACGATCTGCTCGAGGCTGGTGCGGAGTTCGGCATCAAACCGGCCGGGCTCGGGGCTCGGAACACGTTGCGCCTGGAAGCGAAGATGGCGCTTTACGGGCACGAAATCGGCGCCAGCATCACTCCTTGGGAGGCGGATCTGGCATGGATTGTTAAGGTCAAAAAAGGCGATTTTATCGGCCGCAGCGCGCTGATTAAAGCCAAAGAAGGCGGTTTAACGCGCAAGCTGATCGGATTCGAGATGGTCGGCCGTGGGATTGGGCGCGACGGGTACGAAGTGCATGTGGAAGGAGTTCCGGCGGGTTGGGTGACGAGCGGAGGCCCGGCTCCAACATTGAATAAGAACATCGGACTTTGTTATTTGCCTTTGCACCAGGCGGAAATCGGGCGAACCATTCACGTTATGGTGCGTAATCAACCAGTAGAAGCAGTCACGGTCTCAACACCCTTTTATAAGAGAGCAAAATGACCTACCCAGAAAATTTTCGATTCACAAAAGAACATGAGTGGGTGCTCGTCGAAGGCGATACCGGCACGATCGGTATCACGTTCCACGCGCAAAAAGAATTGGGCGATATCGTTTACGTCGATCTGCCGAAGGTGGGCGCGACGGCCGAGAAGGGGAAGACTATCGGCTCGGTCGAATCGGTGAAGGCGGTGAGCGATATCTTCGCGCCCATTTCGGGCGAGGTGACCGCGGTCAACGAGCTGTTGACGACGTCGCCCGAAAAGCTCAATGAAGATCCGCATGGCGCGGCGTGGATGTTTAAAGTGAAGCTGTCGGCGCCGGATGAGGTGAAGGAGCTCATGAGCGCGGCGGATTATGCGGCTTATGCGGGGGATGAGTAGGGAAGACGTTTCACGCAGAGACGCAGACAGCGCAGAGAAAAACAAAGAAGAATTCACGCCAAGGCGCAAGGCTCGCAAAGAAGCCAATAATACTTGGCGAGCTTGGCGCCTTTGCGTGCAATTATTTTTCCGCGAACGCCTCAACCGGCGGACACGAGCACATCAGGTTGCGATCCCCGTATGGATTGTCGATCCGTCCAACGCTCGGCCAGAATTTCTTTGCCTTTACGAAGGGCAGCGGATATGCGGCTTGGTGGCGCGTGTACGGGTGCGGCCACTCATCTGCGGATACTGCGGCTGCGGTGTGCGGGGCGTTTTTCAGAACGTTGTTCTGCTTATCGGCTTTGCCATCGATGACGTCCTGAATTTCTCCGCGGATCGCGAGCATCGCATCGCAGAAACGGTCTAGTTCGTCTTTCGACTCGCTCTCGGTCGGTTCGATCATCAGCGTTCCGGCTACCGGGAACGAGACCGTCGGCGCGTGGAATCCGTAGTCCATCAGGCGCTTGGCGACGTCCGTTTCATCGATGCCGCTTTGCGCTTTGAGAGGACGTAAATCGAAAATCATCTCGTGGGCCACGCGGCCGTTTTCACGAGCGTAGAGCACCGGGTAATGCTTTTCGAGACGAGATTTGATGTAGTTGGCGTTGAGAATGGCAAAGCGTGTCGCGTCGGTCATTCCGTCGCGGCCCAGCATTTTTATGTAGCCGTAGGAAATCAGCAGAATGCTCGCGCTCGACCACGGGGCTGCGGCTAGGGCGTGAATCGCTTTCGTGCCGCCGGTTTTGATGACCGGATGGCTTGGCAGGAAAGGCGCGAGATGCGCGGCGACTCCGATTGGGCCCATGCCGGGACCGCCTCCACCGTGAGGGATCGCGAAGGTTTTATGGAGATTCAGATGGCAGACGTCCGCGCCGATTGCCGCCGGGCTCGTTAGGCCGACTTGCGCGTTCATGTTCGCGCCGTCCATGTAGACCTGGCCGCCATTGGCGTGGATGATCGCGCAGATGTCCTGAATGCTTTCCTCGAAAACGCCATGCGTCGATGGATAGGTCACCATCAGAGCCGATAGATTTTCGCGATGCGCTTCGGCCTTCGCTTTAAGGTCGGCTACGTCGATGTTTCCTTCCGCGGTGCTGTTGACGACGACGACTCGCATGCCGGCCATCACGGCGCTGGCGGGATTTGTTCCATGCGCTGAGGCGGGGATGAGAACCACATCGCGTTTGTGGTCACCGTTATCCATGTGATAGGCGCGGATCACCATCAGACCGGCGAACTCGCCTTGCGATCCGGCGTTAGGCTGCAAGGAGACGGCGGCGAATCCGGTGATCTCGCAAAGAGCATGCTCGATTTCTTTGAAGATTTGCTGATACCCTGCCGCTTGCTCGACGGGCACGAAGGGATGCAATTTTCCGAACTCGGGCCACGTGATCGGAAGCATCTCCGACGCCGCGTTCAGCTTCATGGTGCAAGAGCCGAGGGGGATCATCGATGTATCGAGCCCGACATCTTTCCGCTCCAAGGAGCGAATGTAGCGCATCATTTGCGTTTCGGAATGATGGGTGTTGAAGACCGGGTGAGTCAGGAATTCTGAGGCGCGCGCGTACGCTGCGGGGTATTGGGTTACGAGACCGGCGGGAGAGAAATCGATGCGCGCGTGAGCGCCTGTGCCTTTCGCGAACGTTTCCACGATTGCTTCGATATCGCGCGAATCCGTCGCTTCGTCGAGCGCTACGTTAATCGTTCCGTCGTCGCGATACCGGAAGTTGACGCGGGCTTCCTGCGCGGCTTTACGGATTTTTTCCAGCGTGCCCGCCGGCGGCTCCAGCCGAAGCGTGTCGAAGAAAATTTCGTTGCGCTGGGCGACGCCGACCTTCGCTAACTCGCGCTCCAGCAATTTTGCCAAGCCGTGAACGCGGCGGGCAATTGCGGTTAAGCCTTTCGGTCCGTGATAGACGGCGTAGAAAGCGGCGATGTTGGCCAGCAGGGCCTGCGCGGTGCAGATGTTCGACGTCGCCTTTTCGCGGCGGATATGCTGTTCGCGCGTTTGCAGTGCCATGCGATACGCGGTATTGCCGTGGACGTCGACCGATACTCCAATTACACGGCCGGGGACCTGGCGCACGAACTTTTCGCGGGTCGCGAAGAAGGCGGCGTGCGGGCCTCCGTAGCCTAAAGGCACGCCGAAGCGCTGGGAGTTTCCGAATACTACGTCGGCTCCCATTTCTCCGGGAGACTTCAGCAGGGTCAGGCTCAGTAGATCGGATCCGACCGCGACCAACACGCCGGCGCGTTTCGCTTCGGCGATAAAATCGCTGAGGTCGTGGACGAAGCCCGCTTCGTCGGGGGTCTGGAGCAGGGCTCCAAAGGCTCCATCGAGGTTCGCGTTGCGCCAATCGCCGATGATCAGTTCAATTCCCAGGGGTTCGGCTCTGGCGCGGAGGACGTCGATGGTTTGCGGGAAGCAATTGTCGGCGACGAAGAATTTCTGCGTGCTTTTCGAATGCACGCGATGAAGCATGGTCATCGCTTCGGCGGCCGCGGTCGCCTCATCTAGCAAAGACGCGTTGGCGACTTCCATTCCGGTAAGGTCCCGGACGACGGTTTGGAAATTGAGCAGGCCTTCGAGGCGGCCTTGCGCCATCTCGGCTTGATACGGAGTATACGGCGTGTACCAGCCGGGATTTTCCAGCACGTTGCGCAGGATGACGCTCGGCGTGATGCAATCGGAATAGCCCAGGCCTAAATAGGATTTGAATATTTGGTTGAACGACGCGAGCGAGCGTAGCTCCCGCAGGAACTCATATTCGCTCTGGCCTGGAGGCAGTTGAAGGGGCGACGAAAGGCGAATCCGTTGGGGAATCGCCTGTTCCATGAGGGCGTCGAGCGAAGGTGCACCCGTCGCTTTCAGCATCGCATCGCGTTCGGTTGGGTCAGGACCAATATGACGGGTGGAGAAAGACTCGAAGTCAAAGATCATTCGATAATTTCATTTTAGGTCAACTGTCAAATGCCGCGCACAAACACTCGAAAAAGGCCGAAGCTGCCGACGGTATCGGAGGAGATGAAACGCATTTTCGCGCTGATCGCCGAAGAGGTGAGTACTTGGCCCGAGGTCAGCACGCGGCTAATGTTCGGGTTCCGCGCGGTGTACCGGAATGGGGTTGTTTTCGCGATGCTTCCTGACAAGAGGTCGCTGGAGGTTCCAGATGCGATTGCTTACAAGGTTGGCGCGGAGTGGAAGGCGTTTGAGGTGAAAGGGGAGAAGGGGATTGGCGGGGCGCTGGCGGTGTTAGACAAGGCTTATGGGGAATCGCTCCGGGCGTAGACAAGAGTGTCAACGCGGCACGCACGAGTTGAGTGCGCCACATGGTTACTGGCTGTTTTTTTGATAGTCGCGGATTACTTTATTGACGTAGTCTTGTGTCTCCCGGTAAGGCGGGAGGCCGTTGTATTTGGCGACTGCGCCGGGTCCGGCGTTGTAAGCGGCTAGAGCCTTGACTACGTCGCCGTCGTATTTGATCAGCAATTCTCTTAAAAGGCGCGTGCCTGCGTCGATGTTCTGTTCCGTGTCGTGCGGGTCGGCGTCCAGGGCTTTGGCAGTGGATGGCATCAACTGCATTACCCCGATTGCTCCCTTAGGCGATATCGCGCTCTGCTTCATGGCCGATTCGGCCTTGGCGACGCTCGCTACGAACGCTGGGGGTAGGGAATTTCGGACAGCGGCTTCGTGCACCAGGGTCTTTGGGTCGTTGGGTTTCGGAGCCTGCGCAACGGCGGGAACCGGCGCGGCCGGGGCGGGGGCAGGCGCAGGGGCGACGTACTCTTCGTCTTCGAAAGTGCTGACGGAGTTTGCCGGCAGCTCGATCATCCCGTCCTTGGTGAACAAACGGAGGGTGGAGCCATCCACTTCGTGACGGTCGGCGTGGATGCGGAAACCGGTCGAAAGAACGGCATATTCGCCGGCAAACACCGGTGACACGCAGCACAGAACAAAGATTACCTTGCGAAACACAACTTTACCTATTACATCAGACGCAGGCCAACCGGGAAACGTGCAGGCTACTTCGAGGCATAGACGGGAGCCATGGCGAGCAAGACCACTCCGGCGAGGAGGAGGACGATCATCCCCAGGTGCAGCAACTTGACGTTTTGAGGGGAGCCCTTGAACTCCCGCCACGCAACCATTCCCCACAAGGCTCCCAGGACTGGCGCGGCGTAGAGAAGTATGGAGGCAAGGGTCGCGCCGGTTCGGGCAGGAGCAGGCGCGGCAGCTTCGACCAGCGCCGCCACCAGGCCCGCGGTCCAGAGCAGGCCGCCGAAAATGCCCCAAAAGTGTTGTTTTTTCGTGCCTTTGAAATAGGAGCGCACCTGCACCGGCTCGCCCTGAACGGGAAAGTTAACGAAAAAGGGCACGTAGAGCAGCGTCGACGATACCATACCGATGCCGATGAGGCCGGCGATGCCGTAGGGACCGACTCCGTTATCGCCGGAGCGGCTGGAATCGATCAAAGGAAAAAAAAATCCCCAGGCTAGGCCACTCAGGGCGCTGAGGGTGATCCCCAGAGTCGCCTTCGGGCGGATGGGGAGTTTCGTGGCTGGATCGAGCACGGGGCCGGATTTGGATTTAACTGCCAGGGCGTCAACATAAGTCCGGTAAGCAAAGACATCCGCTAGTACCGAGGCTAGGATAAGTACCAACCCTCCAAACAACAGGGCGGTATTATTGGAGGCCGAATTTCCGACGAAATTCGTGACCGACATAACAATTAAGCCAACGCCGAAGGACAGGGGAAATGCTACTGTTAATCCCGACAAGGAAATGGCGGCGCACAACATAACGGTTGCCAGATTGACGACCAATCCGGCGGCGACGGCGTATGCCATTTTGCGATAACCGGCGATTAACAAGTTGTCGGAAACGGTTAATTCCTGAGGGTTAGCGGATCCGAAGGTATAGACAGCGATCAAGGTTCCCAGGGCTACTCCCACCGCGAAATCGTAATAGAAGAGTTCAAAACGCCATTTGTAGACCAGTTTTTGGGTATTGGCCCAAGTCCCCCAGCAAAAGAAAGTGAGGATTAAAAGGAGAAGGCTAGCTAGGGTCGTTGCGGGAAGAATCATAAGGAGATAGGCGTCATCGCTAAGGGTATCGTACTAAAGGTTCACTTCGCATCAACCGAAAGAGATTATATATTACACCATGTTAAAAAGGAGGGAACGGTGAAAAAGGTCTTGGCCGCGCTCGTAGCTCTGTCCGGCTTGATGATCGCGCAACGTCCCAAGCCCGTCTATGATCCGGAGACGAAAGAGGGCTTGTTGATCGAACATATTCAGCAGGAGTCGGATCCCGCGGAAAAGCTCCATTTTATGGAGCAATTCGTCGTGCAGTATCCCACCCATCCCGCCCTTGCCTGGGTTTTCGATCGTCTCCAGCCGGCTTACATGAAGGAGAAAGCGTGGGATGAGGCGATGCGGATCGGCGAAAAAAGGATTGCGCTGGAGCCAGATAACCTGGACGCGGCAAAGCTCGCGCTGAAGGCTGCCGAGAGCAAGGGCAACGTGGAAGACATCGCGAAGTGGGCGGATAGCACCTGGAAGATCGCGTCCGAAATCGTCTCCAAGGGAGGACGAAGCGCCGCGGATGCGGAGCAAACCAAGTTGTACGCGGAATCGAGCCTGTACAACGCCGCGGAGCAGGTGCCGGACCCTTCCGCGAAGCTGGATGCGCTGCTGGCGTTTCAGGAGAGGAATCCGAAGAGTCCGTTCTCTGAGAATATTCCGGTGGAATGCATCGGCCTGTACAAGAAACTGAACCAGATGGACAAAGCGCTGGCGCTGGCCGGTGTTACGTTGGCCGCGGATCCGGACAATATCGACGTGCTGGCAGCGGTGATCGACTATTATTTCGCTCACGAAGATCATCCGAAGGTGGTTTCTTACACGGCGCACATCATTGAAGTGTTGGACAAGAAGACTCGCCCGGCAAGCATGAGCGAGGAGGATTGGCAGAAGAAGAAGACCCAACTGCTGGGGAGCGCGCATTACATGGGAGGAATCTCCAGCAGCTTGTCGGGTCAATACGGTCGCGGCGACCAGATGCTACGGGCGGCGATGCCGTTCGTGACGGGCGACGCGACGCAGGAGGCGGCGGTGTTTTACTTTCTGGGCCTGTCGAATTATAAGCTCGCGGACAAAGATCCGACGCGGGCTCAGGAAGCGGTGAAATTCTGGCGGCGCTGCGGCACGATTAAGAGTAATTTTCAAGCGCAGGCGTTGAAGAATGTGGATGCGACCCGGAGTGAGTTTAATTTGCCGTAAAGCGAAAAGGGACGGGTCGGGGACCCGTGCTACTGGCTGTTAATGGCCAGAGGAGGCCGCGGGGTCTTCGGCCTTCAACGGGAAATGGGCGCCTTCGGGGATCGGGACCAGCATCTGCTCCTTGCGGTAAATCAGCGTGGACGTGTTGTAGCTGGCGATTTCGAAGCCGTGGCCATGGGTGATGGCATCGGTCGGACAGGCCTCGACGCAAAAGCCGCAGAAGATACAGCGGTTGTAGTCGATGTTATAAACCTTGGCGTAGCGCTCTCCGCCGCTGATGCGTAGCTGTTCGGTATTCTCGGCCGCTTCGATGTAAATGCAATCGGCCGGGCAGGCCGCGGCGCATAGAAAACAGGCAACGCATTTTTCCAGGCCGTTCTCATCGCGCTGCAATTGGTGGACGCCGCGATAACGCTCCTGGAACTTAGCCGGAGCCTCGGGATAATCCTCGGTAATCGTCGGTTGCAGCATCTCCTTGAAGGTGATGCCCATTCCTTTTGCGATCGCCGCTGCGCCGCCGAACACTTCCGAAATTTTCGAAGACATTCTACTTCATCTTATCAGCTAACAGCCTGTCAGCCTAGTTTTTCGAGCTTCAGCCGGCCTTCCAGGCGGGGACAGTTTCTTCCTGGCGAAACACGGGAAGGCCGGCCCGCTCCGCAAGCGATTCCAAGTCTTTTTTGATGAAGCCTTCGGAAACGAAGGATATCGTGCCATCGGATTCGACGAGGAACAGGCTGGGGACGTGGGTGATGCCGAAGGCATTGCTGACGGGATAGCTTTCTTCCTCGCGGTCGAGCAGGGTGGGCAGGTTCACGCCGAACTTCGATTGGAAGCGGCGCGTGGATGCGGCATCGTCTTGCGAGATGGCGACGATCTGAAGCCCGCCGTTGGCGATGCGATTGAGAAACGGGAGCGTCAACTGGCAGACGGGGCAACTGATTTTGTAGAGAATTAGCAGGACGGGGCCGCGTTGAAGGATGGCGGCCAGCGAATGGGATACGCCATCCAGATCGTTCAGGGTGAATTGAGGGGCTTTAGAGTTGACGGAGAGCATGGTGCGGGCCACAACTTACAGTTTAAACCGCTGCTGCCAGTGGATAGCGTCGGAGCGGTCAGCGCTGGGGTTTTCACGCGAACTCTTATGGAAGCGGCTCATCCTTTTCGGCTTGGACAAATTTCAGAATATCGAAGTGCCGGATTTCGCGGTCGGGGAAAAAGCTGTTCACCGCGTCCTGCTCATCGGAGAACACTTCGAAGATGGTGTGCAGCTTGGTCAGCAGCAATAATTCGATGTTGCGCTTGTTGGGATTCACCAGCTTCAGCGCGCCGCCCGCTTTTTTGAGCGAAGTAAAGCAGATGACCAGCGCTCCCAGGCCCGTCGAATCGATGTATTCGACGTGTTCCAGATTCAGCAGGACGTTCACATTCCCGCCCGCAGCGACGGCGGTGCATTGTTCGCGAACCGAGCTGGCCTCGCCAACTGTCAAACGGCCCTTTAGCGAAAGGATGACCACTCCTTCGCGCGAACTCTCACGAATATCGAGACTCATTAGAAGCTAGTGTAGCGGACTCGGCGGGCGCGGGTTCTGACGCTTCTGGCCCGGACGGCAGCAGCACGGTGAAACGCGTTCCTTCGCCCGAATTGCTGGCGACGTCGATGCGGCCTCCGTGGGCCTCGACAATCCAGGCGACGAAACTCAAACCCAGGCCGAGGCCCTGAATCGAGTTGGTCTGCGGGTTGCGGACGCGATAAAACCGGTCGAAGATATGCGGCAGATTTTCGGCGGGAATGCCGACACCGGTGTCCTCGACTGAGAGTTTGGTCCAGCCGGGTTCGCGGGCGGGTCCGACGACGACGCGGACCGATCCGCCTTTGGGGGTATATTTCACGGCGTTCGAGAGCAGGTTCGAGAGCAGACGCTCGATCTGCGTGTGATCGGCTTCGACGGGCGCGCAGGGCTCGATTGACGCGGTTAGCTTTACGTCTTTCTCTTCGGCTGGGATCTGGAATTGGTCGACCAGGTCCCTGACCACTTCGCCCAAATCGAGAGGGGCTTTTTGCAGGACGACCTGGCCGGATTCTGCTTGGGACAGCAGCAGCAGGGCGCGGACGATACTCGATAGCTTCTCGATATCCTCCATGGCGTTGATGATCGCTTCGCGATACTGATCGGGCGTGTTGGCGGTGAAGAGAGCGACCTCGAGCTGGCCTCGAATGGCGGTGATCGGGGTGCGCAATTCGTGCGAAACGTCGGTCGAGAAACGGCGGGTCTGCTCGAAGGACTGATGCAGGCGGTCGGTCATCTGGTTGAAGCTGTCGATCAAATGGTCCAGTTCATCGCCCGCGCCGCGCAGAGGAATCTGCATCGTAAGGTTCGAGCCGGTAACGCTCTGGGCGGCTTGCGCAACCGAATTGACAGGCTGAATCATGATACCGGCCAGCAACCATCCGAAGACGCTGGCAAGGGCCAGCATGCCTGGCGCGAGCAACAAATAGGAGCGGGTGAAATTTTCGACCGTCTTGTAAGGCAACGCTAGACTGCGGCCGATCGCCAGGAAGTATTTATGCTTGTGGTCGTCGAGCGTCCAGCCGGCACGAATGTAATAAGGAATGCCATCCTCGTCTTTCTGAATGGAATATTCGGGGTGATCGCGCTGCTCCTTCAAGACACGTTGAATGAGTGCGCGCGTTTGCGGTTTATCGACTCCGATGGAGTCGTAGATGGTGGAGCTTTGGAGCAGGATTCCGTTCGCATCCGTCAGCAGGTAGACATGGCGGAGGCGTTCGACCGCGAATGCCTCATCGGGATCGCCGCGGTCGTATTCCCACTCCGGACGCTCGTTATCGAAATGGAGGTATCCGACGGTCGCATCCCAGTCCGCGTCCACGGTAATGTGCACGTCCGATTCCGCCGCTTGCTTCAGGTGCCTCCAGAAGAAGAAGCCGATTGCGGCGAGGAGGATTGCGAAAAACGCGACATAGCTCACGGCCAGACGGAATCGCAAGCCGCGCACAAATCCGATGCGCAGGGTGCGGACTCCGAAGACTCGCGTGAATCGGGCCATATTCTATTTTCCACGATCCTCACAGGCTGAAGCCTGTGCCACCAAATGCTGATGGCTGGCACAGACTTTTGTCTGTGTTTTACATCGCTCGCTCGCCCGTTTTGTCGGGAATATCCAGCATGTAGCCGATTCCGCGGACGGTTTGGATCATTTTCTCCGGCCACTTGTCGTCGATCTTGCTGCGTAAATGACGGATATAAACGTCGACGATGTTGGTCAGGCCGTCGTAATCCATGTCCCAGACGTGCTCGACGATCATGGTTCGGCTTAAAGGACGGCCGCGATTGCGCATCAGATATTCGAGAATGCTGAACTCCTTGGGAGCCAGTTCGACGTTCTCCCCGGAACGGGTCACTTTCCTTCGGATGCAATCGAGAGAGAGCTCGCCCACTTGCAGGCGTTCGGGGGTGGGCTGACCGCGGCGCAGCAGGACGCGGACCCGGGCCAGTAACTCCACGAACGCGAACGGCTTGACCAAGTAATCGTCGGCTCCGCCTTCGAGTCCTTTCACGCGGTCGTCCACGGCGTCGCGCGCGCTTAGGATCAGCACCGGCGGACTGGTTTTGCGATTGCGAATTTTTTGGAGGACGCTCAAGCCGTCCATATCGGGGAGGCCGAGGTCGAGGATGATCAAGTCGTATTCGGTGTTGTGGACAAGCTCGATAGCGGTGTTGCCGTCGTTCGCGACATCGACGGCGTAGCCTCCGCTTTCAAGGCCCCGCGACAGGAAATCGGCGATGCGTTTTTCATCCTCGACGACCAGAATTCTCATATAAGTCGAGTGTACGAGATCCTGTCATTGGTTTGGGCCGAAGCCGAGACGCCGCAGCAGCTTTGAGAATCTCACGTCCGATCGAATGGAATCGAATTTCGGATCGACGCGGCTCGAAACCAGTTCGTAGGAGCGCGACTTGTAAGCCAACTCCAGCCATTCAAGGGAGGAATCCATGTTTCCCATCCCCAGTTGCACCAGGGCGAAATCGAAGGGTGAAGTGTAAGTGACCGCCGACAGCCGCTTCAGACGATCGAGAACCTCGTCGGCTTCGGAATGCTTTCCCCACACGGCGTACGCATGGCCAAGGCTGCCCAGCAGCCGCGGAGTATCGGGCGCCAGCGTCAAGGCTTTCTGGAAAGCGGCCACCGCCTCCGCATAAAGTGAAAGACCTTCGTAAGCGAGCCCCAGCGCCCAGTAGGCTCCGTGAAAATTACGATCGAGCTCGATGGCGCCATGGCAGTGTTCGGCAGCTTCCTCATAGCGGCGGCTGTAGTAATAAATGACCGCAAGATCCCGCTTGATGCTCACCGAGACCGGGTCCAGCTCTTCCGCTTTTTCCATTTCCGCAAGCGCTGCATCCAGCATTCCCAGCGGAGCCAGATAAGTGATCGCATGCCAGTGGTGCACGGTCGCATAAGCCGGATTCAAGGAAATTGCCGTCTGATATTCTTCGCGGGCTCCAGGCCAGTCCCAACAATAGGTGGCTTTTACATGTCCCAGAGCGGTATGGGCCTCCGCCAGCGTGGGGTCGATCTCGACCGCCTTCAGCGCGGCCGTCATTGCTTTGGCCTTTACGTTTTTCGCCGGAAGGACGCCATAGTTGCCCAGCAGCGAATAGGAATCGGCTAGACCGGAGTACGCGGGCGCGTATTGCGGATCGAGCGCGATGGCCTGCTCAAAATAATCGATGCCCTTCTTGAGACTGCGTTCCGACCGCTGATTCCAGTGGTATCTGCCCTTGAGATAAAGATTGTACGCGTCGAAATTTTCGGTGTATCGGCGCACCAGATGCTTGCTTTGCCCGCCCGCGATCTGGACCTTCAACTTGGTGACGATTGCCTGAGAGATTTCTTCCTGAACCTGGAAAACGTCTTTCAGCTCGCGGTCGTAAATCTCCGACCACAAGTAGCAGCCATCGGCGGTTCCGATAAGTTGAACTGTGATTCGCAGCCGGTCTCCCGCTTTCCGGACGCTTCCCGCGACCACGACACCCACTTTTAACTGCTGGGAAATCTTCAAGATATCGTGTGTTTCGCCACGCAGGCGCAGAGCCGAGGTCCAGGCCGAGACGTGGAGGCCGCGCAATTTGGTAAGCGCGTTGATCAACTCCTCGGTCATGCCGTCGCAGAAATACTCCTGATTGCGATCCGGACTGTGATCCGCGAAGGGCAGCACGGCGATGGAATTCAAACTGTACGCGGTCGGATGTTTTTCGATGTTCTCGCTCTTAAGCTTCGCGAAACGCGGGACATAGCTGCCCTTCGGAAGCTCGATGATCAGAGAATCCTGAAGCCCCTCCGTCTCATAGTAGTGTCTAAGGCGGGTTCGGAGACGTCCGGCTTCCACGCGCACAATCGGGTCATAGCGCGGATCGAAGGAGTCCCGCTTATCGAACACCGCGAGTGCCACCGCATACTCTTTTAACTGAGCGGTTTGACCATGCGAGGCGGCCTGGACTGCAAACCGGAGAAAGCGGCTCAGACGCTCCGAATTCATAAACGAAGCGCTCGCAAGGATTTTCTCCAGTTGGCTCGCGACTGCCGGTTCTGTGATGCCCTCTGGGAGGCCCACCGCAGATTCGTGAGCAGCAAGCATGGGTGCTCGAGAGCGGTCCTGCGATTCCGGCTTTGTTGCGTGCAATGTGACCGCCATCATTCTATCATTGGTGCCGTTTGGAGCGCTGATGTTACCGTAACGTAACGTGGAAACGGCCTTTTTCGATGATACGATCCTGACGTGTTCGATCTTCGCATAGGACCCGGAAACCATGACGTTTAGAATGATCCTGACCGCCCTGCTAGCGGCGGTTTGCGCGGTGGCGCAGCTATCCACCACCACGCAGTTGAGTGGAACTGTGACTGACTCGTCCGGCGCTGTTGTCGCGGGAGCAACCGTGACGGCGTTAAACACGGCGACGCAAACCAAGTCCACGGTACAAAGCAATCAGGATGGCACGTACGTGCTTTCGGGGCTGCCGCCCGGTACCTACACCGTTACCGTCTCGAAAACCGGATTTCAGACCTTCAAGGAATCGGAGATCGTTCTGCACCCGGCGACTCCGGTCACTGTGAGCGCGGCTCTCACTCTTGGCGATGTCGCGACGGAAGTATCCGTGGTCGCCTCCGGAACGGAAGTGGAAACCTCCAGCAGCGAGGTTTCCACCCAGGTCTCGGCGGCGCAGGTCGGCACTCTTCCACTGAACGGCCGAAACTTTCAGTCTCTATCGGCGCTGATGCCGGGGGTCGTGAATCAAAACGCCGGATCGGCCCTCGGCACCGGCGGTTACACGACATCCAATACGATGGTCGTCGGCGGGTTGCCGACGTCCACGACATTTTATGCGCTCGACGGCGTGTGGAACGAAAATACCGGCAATATGACCCAAACGTCGATCACCCCGACTCCGGATATGCTCGACGAAGTGCGCGTTCTGCAAGATAATTACGAGGCGAAATACAGCCTGATGGGCAATTCGGTGGTCCTGTTGCAGACCAAAAGCGGCACCACCAAGTATCACGGCAGTTTGTTTGAATACTTGCGGAACAACGATCTCAACGCGCGAAATTTCTTCAGCCCCACGGTGCCCACGTTGAAACAAAACATCTGGGGCTACTCGCTGGGCGGTCCCGTGCCGATCCCGTTTTATCACGGAGCGAAGAAAACCTTTTTCTTTGCCAGTTCGCAGTGGGTGGATTCGCATGCCGGCTCGGTCATCCTGGGCGCGACCCCCACGGCTGCCCAGAGAGCCGGAGCTTTCTCGACCAGCATCAAGAATCCGCTTACGGGTCAGCCTTTCCCTCTGAATTCAGCCGGACAGTTCCAGATCCCCTCCAGCCAGTTGAATCCGAACTCGCTGGCGTTTATCAACGCGCTTTATCCTCTGCCGAACAACGTGGCCAATGGCTTCGATAATTACGTCAACCTGACGCCCCTGGTTCTCACCCAGCGGGACGACGAGTTTAAAGTCGATCACAACTTCAATGAGAAATTCCGGCTTACCGCCGAATATTTCGACGAGAGTCAGCAATCGCTGCAAAGTTCCGAGCCCGACAGCGGCTCGCCATTCCCCAACAACCGGCGCAACGACCTGACGTTCGATCAGATTGCGCAGGTCCAGTTCAACGCGGTCATCTCACCCACGATGGTCAATACGGCGACGCTCGCCATGAATCGCTATACGGTCAACCACGTCCTGCTGGGCACGTGGCAAGTCGATCAGGTTCCGGGGTTCTCCGAAAGTCTCCCGTTTGATGGCTCCCTGTCGAATCGAATTCCCTTAGTTACCCTTTCTCAGGGATATGCTCCGCAAGGAATCGCCGCCGCGGTTCCGCGCCATGCCAGCGATCTCGACAATACGTTTACCGACGACTGGAGCCTCTCGAAAGGCAAAAACTTCATCCAGGCCGGAGCGACTTTGGTCCTGAATACCAAGCGCCAGATTCCTTCGACCGCCTCCAACGGCGAATGGACGTTCACCGGCACGACGACGGGAAACGCGTTGGCTGATTTCCTATTGGGCGATGCGGCCACCTTCACACAAATCAGCACGACGGTTGAACCTTATATCCACGCCACATCGGTCTCGCCTTACGTGGAGGATCGATATCAGGTCACGCGTCATTTAACGGTCACCGCGGGGCTACGGGTGGACTTCATGCCCCTTCCGCATCCGCAGACCGGATTTGAAGCGAATTTCGATCCCACCAAGTATCAGCTCTCGCAAGCTCCCATCGTGAATAACAACGGTACGCTAACGTTGACGCCGAATTACAACCCCGGAAACGGACTGGTGATCGATGGAATCAACGGCGTTCCCAATAATTGGTCGAACAGCCACAATTGGTATTATGCACCGCAGTTCGGCTTCGCGTGGGATCCGTTTGGAGATGGGAAAACATCGATCCGCGGCGGTTATGGAGTCACCTATTCGCGCATCTTCACCGCACAGGACTGCTCCTACAATTGCGCGGTGAATCCGCCCATTATTCAATCCGTAAATCTTGTGAATCCATCGTTCCCTAGCCCTGGAACCAGCGGCTCCGTTAAACTCAGCGCCCAGACCATCTCCGCAGCAGACTTCAATATCGAAGCCACACAGGTTCAATCCTACAGCCTGAGCCTGCAACATCAATTCCCCGGGAATTGGATCGTAACGGCCGCAGGCGCCGGCGACCAGGCGCGTCATCTCCCCGCGACGTTCAATATCAACCAGGCTCTGCCCGATGCGCCGTATAATTTCAACCCCATCATTAATACAGGAAGCGTTCTCGCGTCGATCTACGGTCCCTATTACGGCTATGGTCCGATAAACCAGTTGAATACTATCGTCAATTCCAACTGGACCGCCCTGGAGCTGAGCGCCCGGCATCCGATGGGCAAAAATCTATTTGTGTCCCTCGCCTACACCTTGTCGCATGGCCTTTCCGATCAGACGACAACCAACTATTACAATCCCAAGGAATTCTACGGCAGCACGCCACTCAACGTCCCGCAGGTATTTACGGCCAGCGTGATCTATAGCCTGCCCTGGCTGCAACACGCCTCCGGATTGAAAGGGACCGCACTCGGCGGATGGCAGATTTCCGACATCACCACCGTTCGCGACGGCTATTCGCTCACGCCCGGATTGAGTATTCCGAACCAGGGAAACGCGGCGCGTCCCAACACCACCGGAGCAGCCATTGCCGGTCCTCAGACCGTAGCCGAGTGGTTCAACACCGCCGCCTTCTCCGCCCCCGCCGCGGGATATTTTGGCGACGCCGGGACGGGAAGCATCCGCGGCCCCGGATTGATTAACTTCGACGTGACTCTTCAGAAAACATTCAAAATCCGTGAAGGAATCGGACTCGAATTTCGCGCGGAGGTGTTTAACGTCTTCAACCATGTAAATTTCACCACCGTTTCGACGAACTTTGGCGCCGGGACCTTCGGGCAGGTAACCGCGGCCGCCGATCCGAGAATTATGGAGTTCGCGTTACGCCTGCACTTTTGAGCTTCGGATGATCTCGATCAAAATAAAGGAAGCCGCGATTTCATTCGAGGATTTTTCGTATCGCGCGCCCATGAAGTTTCGAGCTTCGGTCGTGGACCGCGTCACGCTGCTGAACGTGAATGTACGCGTGGAAGCGAATGATGGCCGGCAAGCATCGGGATTCGGTTCCATGACGCTCGGCAACGTCTGGTCGTTTCCTTCGGCTACGCTTAGCTACGATCAAACTCTGGAGGCGATGAAGCAGCTCGCGATAAAATTCGGGTCCATTACGGAATCCCACAAAGACGCCGGAGATCCCCTTGAGTTGAACCATCACTTGGAGCCGCAATATCTCGACGCCGCCCGATCGATGCCGGTCGAAAATACGCCGATTCCTCCGCTCTGCACTCTGGTCGTGGCCAGCGCCTTCGATGCCGCCATCCACGACGCTTTCGGAAAGATCCTCAAAACGAACTGCTATTGGGCTTACGGGCCGGATCATATCGCACACGATCTAAGCCGCTACCTCGATTCTCGATTTAAGGGAGAGTATCTGAATCGATACCTTTCAACCGAGCCGCGCGCCAGCCTTCATATCTATCATTTGGTCGGCGCGCTCGATCCGCTGATAGATTCTGATTTGAAAACCAGAATCGGTGACGGACTGCCCGAAACACTCGAGGAATGGGTGCGCGCCGATGGCGTCGATCACATCAAGATCAAGCTCGATGGAGCGAACCTGGATTGGGATGTCGATCGCGTGCTTTCCGTTAATGCCGTGCTGAGCGGACTTGAACAAAGACGCGACTGGCATTACTCGCTCGACTTTAACGAACGCTGCCAGGACGCCGAATATGTAGTGGATTGCTTCGCCCGCATTCGCAAAGGCTCGCGGCAAGCTTTCTCCCGTATTGAGTACGTCGAACAACCCACCAACCGGAATCTCGACCTGCCGGGTACCGCGGATATGCATCAGGCCGGGAAAATCAAACCGGTGGTGATCGATGAATCGCTGGTAGACTACCAGAGTCTGCTGCGGGCGCGGGAATTAGGCTACTCCGGTGTGGCTTTAAAAGCCTGCAAGGGGCAAACGAATGCACTGCTGATGGCCGCTGCGGCGCAGAAATTCGGGATGTTTACCTGCGTCCAGGATCTTACGTGCCCGGGGGCGTCTCTGCTTGAGTCCGTGGGATTGGCGGCCCATATCCCCCCGATTACCGCCGTCGAAAGCAACGCCCGCCAGTATGTACCTGCGGCCAACGCTCCCTGGACGGAAAAGTTTCCTGGGATTTTTCGTCCGCAGAATGGAATGTTTCGCACGGAGGGCATGGGCGGACCTGGATTGGGAATTGTGGAATGAGTAAACTTAGCATCGAAAGACGTCCCCGAACTCGAAATCGTCTCGGCCTGTCCGTGGCCGCGCGCAACTTCGGCGATGTTCCTCTCCGCGAGAGTCTCGAAAAAATCGCGAATATCGGCTTCGATACTTGCGACAATTTCGATTGGCGGGACGCGGAGTTATTCGCCGAATACAAGGTTCTTCTCAAAGAATTCGATTTGGGCGCGGGTGTCCTAGTGGTCAACAAAAAACCGGACGTCAACGCTCTGGGTTGCAGTCTGGTCTCGCCCGAAGATCGGGAGGGGTTTCTAAAAGAGCTGCGTCTCTGCATTGAGGCTGCGAAGACGGTCCATTGCAATCGCCTCGAAGTGCTGACGGGCAATTGCCTGTCTGGCGTCTCCCGGGAAACTCAAATGGACAACTGCGTCGCCACGCTCCAAGCCGCCGTACCGCTGCTCGAAGCCAATCGAATGACTGCGATTGTCGAACTCCTGAACTCCAATGTGGACCACCCCGGCTATTTCTTAAACACCGTCGAGGACGGGGTCGAGATCGTCCAGCGAACCGGCAGTCCACACGTAAAACTGCTGCTCGATATTTACCATGTCCAAGTCATGCAGGGAAACCTGATCCAGCGGATTCGCGACAGCTTTCAGGAAGTCGGTCAATACCACTTCGCGGACGTTCCGGGCCGCCACCAGCCAGGCACCGGCGAAATCAATTTCCGGAATGTGTTCCGCGCGATCTACGATTTGAAATATGACGGTTTCATCACCGCTGAATATCATCCCACTGATTTCACGTTCCGCGATCTGGAATTGGTAAGGGATCTGGCAACGTTTTCGGAAGAGGATTCCGTATGAGAATAACTGCGATTGTCGGTCTTCTAGTCGCGTCGGCGCTGCTGCGCGCAGCCGCGATCAATACACTAAGCCCGGAGGAAAAGAAGGATGGCTTCACCCTCCTTTTCAACGGCAAAAATCTGGACGGATGGGACGGAGATCCTGTCCGCTGGTCTGTTCAGAACGGCCTGATCGTAGGCTCCAGCGACGGCCATCCCTTCAAGGTGAATACTTTTCTGATCCACAAAGGAACCTATAAGAATTTCATCTTGAAGGCGGATATCAAGCTCCGCAATCACAACAGCGGGATCCAGTTCCGCAGTGAGCAACTTCCCGGCGAAGGCTGGATGGTGCGAGGCTATCAAGCCGATGCCTCCGAAGTCGACGACGCGAAATCGGCCTGGGGCAATCTGTATGAAGAGCGCTTGCGCGGCCGCAACGTAATGAAGACGCCCGATCAAGGCTGGGTCATCGCCAAGCCTCTGGTGCATCACGGCGATTGGAACACCTACGAAATCCTGGCGGATGGCGATCACTTTCGCCTCACCTTCAACGGCACCGTGACCATCGACACGCACGACAGCGCAGCTTCCAGCGGCATCATTGCGCTGCAACTCCACGCCGGCCCCGAAATGCGCGTGGAATTCCGAAATCTAAAAATAAAGATACTCCCATGACTACAAGTATCCGCATCGCTTGCGCACTCCTTTTGCCGGTCGTCCTTCTGCCAATCGAGGCCGGCCAATGGATCACCTTCGGAGGCAACCCCCAACGGGACGGATGGGCTCGCGACGAAACCACTCTGACTCCGCAGAACGTCAAGGACATGAAACTCATCTGGAAGATCCAGATCAATAGCCCTTTGAAGGAGATGAATTCTTTGACGGCTCCCGTCATTGCGGAAAATGTTCTAACTGCACAGGGGCACAAAGATATCGTCGTGGTTGCCGGAGGCGCCGATACGGTCGACGCCGTGGATATCGACACCGGCAAATTGCTGTGGCATAAACATTTCGCGCAGGAGGGCGCCCCGAAGCAGGCGCCTCGATGGTTGTGCCCCAACGCCTTGAACGCGACGCCCGTGATCCAGTTCGGGGGAATCTCTCCGCGCGATCGAACCGTGCTCACGATCTCCGCCGACGGCAAGCTTCACGCGCTCAATATCGTCAACGGCGAGGATCGCACTCCGCCAGTCGACTTTGTTCCTCCCTTCTCGAAAAACTGGAGCCTGAATCTGGTCGACAACGTTCTCTATACGGCGACGTCGCAAGGCTGCAATGGATCGAAATCCGGCATCTGGGCGATGGATTTGAAGGACCCCAAGAAGCCGGTGTCGTTCTTCCAATCGGACAGCGGAGGCGGCGGAGTATGGGGCCGTGGCGGAGTCGCCTTCGGACTCGATAATAAGACCGTCTACGCAGAAACCGGCGATGGTCCGTTTGACGCCGAAGCGGGAAAATTCGGCGACAGCTTCCTGGCGCTTTCGCCGGGAGACTTGAAGTTGAAGGATTACTACACGCCGGCAAATTGGGTTTGGCTGAACCGGAAGGACCTCGACCTCGGCTGCGTAACGCCCGTGGCCTTTCACTATAAGAACCGGGAGTTGCTGGTAGGCGGCGGGAAAGAAGGACGCCTGGTTCTGATGGACGCCAAACAGTTGGGCGGGCCTACGCATCAGACCCCGTTGTTCGAGAGTCCGATTTACTCGAACGAAGATCTCTACTCGGCCGGACGCGGATTTTGGGGATCGATCACCACCTGGGAAGACAAGAAGGGAATCCGCTGGGTCTACGCGCCAGGCTGGGGCCCGGTCGATTCGAAAGCCCCTCAGTTCGCGCTCAAAAATGGCGAAGTCACCGACGGCGCGCTGATGGCTTTCAAAGTCGAGGAAAAAGAAGGTAAGCCGATCTTAATGCCCGCGTGGCTATCGCGAAACATGAACGTTCCAGAACCGGCGATCGTTGCCAACGGAGTAGTTTTTCTGGTTTCGAGCGGCGAAAATACCCTCCAAGCCGATTCCGAGGGCCGCCTGATGAACTCCGAGCAGCGTTTAAAAACCGCAAAGGGCCACGCGATCCTGTATGCGCTCGACGCCGAGACTGGAAAGGAACTCTACAATAGTGGCGACCAAATGCCAGCCATCGCGCACCTGAGTGGCATCGCCATCTCCAATGGACGTATCTACGTTACGACCATCGATTCCAAGCTCTATTCCTTCGGACTGGAAGGGCGCTGAAGAGCATTTTCTGGTGAGTGAATTTCAATGAACCGCACTCTGCTCTGGCTCATCGTGGCCGCTATTCTGGTGGTCGCCTTCGTGATTTACAGATCCCAGTTGGGAAAAAACCTGGACGTTGATCCGCACGCTCGTCACGAGATCGAAAAGGCGAGACGGCGGTAACGGGAATAAACGGATAGCAGATGCTTTTCTTGTGGTGCGGATGAAAGGACTTGAACCTTCACTCCCTTTCGAGAACCAGAACCTAAATCTGGCGCGTCTGCCAGTTTCGCCACATCCGCAGTTCTTTCAATTATAGCGAGCGCGGCACACCCGGCGCGTCTTCTCTGCGAGCTCAGCGCCTTTGCGTGAACCTATCTTGCGTAGGCCGCGACCTTACGCAGATTCGCCAGACGCTCTGGGGCGATGAGTCTGGCCGTGGTCCTCCCACAACCGCAGCGGGCAGTTTCGAGCACTTCGCCCGAGCGAAGAGAGACCTCCGCAGATTCGATGTGCAGACCGTTGTGAGCCTCGCACTCCCGGGCCAGCAGGCTGCACGATTCGTCGATCCTTTGTTCGAATACCGGCACTCGGAAAGCGCGCCATAGCCGTTCGCGGTCGTCCTCCGATAGACTCGGCTCGTTAGGGCGGATCAGCGCGATCAGGGCGTGCCTTACCGAAGGGACTGGCGGCAGAGCGTGAAGTTGGGCGGGAGTGCCGGCGATCGCGGAGGGCCCAAAAATCGCCGCCTCCTCCGCCCATCCGTTCTCAAAAACGCGCATATTGCCCGATGAACGAAAGCCTTTGACCAGGATCGCGGTCGCGGGCGCAGGAGGGATCGGATAGACCAGAGCCGGTTTTTTCCGCCAACGGTTTTGGACTTGCACATTTAAATCGTTGCTTTAGCCGGCAAGAATTCTCAGGAGATTTTCACTGAAAATCAATCGGGCGTCCTCTTCGCTCACGTTCAACTCATAGAGCACCCGGGCCTGATCCTCGAAAATCTGATGGTGCCAGCCGCGCGGGAAAAAGGAAGAATCGGTTCCGAACAGCAAACGCCGCGGACCGGCGACGTCCAGCGCCCTACGAAAAACCTGGCGCAGGTCGAGGTGCGATTCCTGATACTTCATCCATTGATTGGAGCTGGAAGTATCCAGATACACATTCGGGCACAGATCCAGGAGCATCAGCGCTTCACGAAAATAGCCTGCGCCGAAATGCGGAACAATGATCGGCACCGTGGGATAGCGCATGGCAACCGCGTGCAGGTCGATGGGATTCGAGAATCGCATGTCGTAAAGCGATTCCAGGCCCAACTTCTTCCGCACACCCACGCTAAGCACCCCGCAGTGAACGAACACCGCTCTCCGATTCTCTCTGGCCCAATCGAAAACCCGCAGAGCCGCGTCAGAGTGAATCGAGTAGCGATGCATCGCGGGAAAGAGGCAGGCCGCGGCTACATCCGAAGGCTGCCAGTTAGCTGGATTCACCATTGCATACGCGAAAAACCGCTCGGGAAATGCAGCAATCGCCTTCATCACCGATTCTTCGTCGCCGGGGACGCTCGCGATCAGCGCGGCGTGTGCGACCCCCTGGCGGTCCAGTTCGTGAGCCCAGATATTGGCCAGGTCCTCGGCGCGCTCCGGAGGCATTTGCCAGTGCAGCGATTCGAACAAGAGTCCTGGCTTCTGCGACGCGAGCGTCTCAAAAAATCGGTGCGAGAAAAAATGGACGTGCGCATCGGCAATCGCGATCGGAGTTCCCCAAGGGGACGGTCGCGCGATCATTCGGCGGCAGCGCTGCGCGGGAGCTGCGTCAGCCCCGAGGAAAGCGCGAGCTGCGTCAAGCCCGCGACGTTATTCACGCCCAGCTTCTTCATCATTGTTTTTCGATAACTGCGGACCGTGTGCTCGCGCAGGTCGAGGATGACGGCGATTTCCTTGCTGGTCTTGCCGTCGGCCACCAGCCGAAGCACTTGCAGTTCGCGCGGCGCGAGATGTTCGAGCACGGCTCCCGCGGGCTTGGATTCGAGATCGCCTTTTTGAATACGCGACAGCAGCCGGTCCGAAACCTGGGGGCTGAGATAGGAACCGCCGCGCGCCACGATGCGCAGTGCGTCGACCAGATCCGTATCCGATGCGCGTTTCAAAATAAAAGCGCGCGCGCCGGAGCGAATCGCGCTGACCACGGAATGCTCGTCATCGTACATCGAGAGGACCACCACACGGCAATCGGGATGATGGCGCAGGATTTCGGCCGTGGTCTCGACCCCGTTCAATCCAGGCAGCCCGATGTCCATCAGCACCATATCCGGCCGGTTTTTCTTGACGAACGTCACGGCGTCAGTGCCCGTCTCGGCTTCTCCAATCACGCGAAAATCGTCCGCGCGTCCTAGAATCGCCTTAATACCGTCGCGCATGATTTTATGATCATCCACGAGTAGTACGTCAATGGGCATATCGGATAAATTGTACTCTCTTATGAGCCGGGTGGCGTAAAGGGAGACGGCGCGAGCTGCTGGCTCAGCTTACGGACATGGTCCATCGCCCCTTCGAGCGTTGCCAAAATTTCGTTCACCTGCGCCGCCGCCGAGGGATGGTCCATCCGCAGGATTTGAAGCCGCAACCCCGCGGCGGCGAGCAGCGGAGCCACGTCGTCGTGGAGGATTTTTCCCGCTTGGCGCAACTCTTCGGTCTTGCTGAGCCTTCCCGTTTTCACTTTGCAAAACCCACCTCAGCATATGGTGGCACAGGCTTCAGCCTGTGGGCTACTTCTTTTTTCGGGCCACCGCTTTGCGCGCCGCCTCAGCGACATTCACCGCTCGAAACCCGTATTTGTCGAGCAGTTGATCGGGCGTTCCGGATTCGGCATACCTGTTATGGATGCCCAGAAACTCCATGACCGCCGGATACGTTTCCCCCACCACCTGCGCGACCCGAACGCCCAGGCCGCAGTCGATCAGATGCTCCTCGGAAACCACGATCGCTCCCGTTTCCTTCGCCGCTTTCGCAATGGCATCGCGATCCAGAGGCTTGATGGTGTGGAAGTCGAGAACCCGCGCCGAGATTCCCTCCGCTTCCAAGGTCTCCGAGGCGCGGATTGATTCGGCAACCAGAAGACCGGTCGCGATCAGCGTGACGTCCGTGCCTTCGACCAGCTCCACCGCCTTGCCGATTTCGAAGTTCTGATCGGGCCCGTAAATGGCCGGACATTTGGCCCGGCCAGCGCGGATGAACAGCGGTCCAAAATATTCAGCGGCCGCGTGAACCAGCTTTTTCATCGAAACGTCGTCGGCTGGGCTCAGAACCACGAATCCTGCCAGAGAGCAGGCCAGGCTCAGATCCTCGATGCTCATCTGCGACGGTCCGTCTTCACCAATGGAAATGCCGCTATGCGTGCCCACCACTTTCAGATTGACGTTCGGAAAGGCCGCCGTCACGCGCATCTGCTCGAAGCCCTTATTCATCGCGAAGACCGAAAAACTGGACGCAAACGGGATTTTACCCGACGCCGCCAAGCCCGATCCGATGGCGATCATGTTCGCTTCGGCGATGCCGCATTCAAAAAAGCGGTCCGGAAATTTCTTCCCGAAATCGTGAGTATAGGTGGACTTCGACAAGTCGGCGTCCAGCACCACGACGTTGGGATTGGAGTCTCCTAATTCCACCAGAGCTTTCCCGAAGGATTCGCGCGTAGCGGGTCCTGGCTTCAATTCGTATTTCGTTTTTGCCGGCATTATGCAAGCTCCTTGAGCGCGAGCGCGCATTCTTCTTTAGTTGGCGCAGTGCCGTGAAATTTCGGATTATTTTCCATGAAGGACACGCCTTTTCCCTTGATCGTTTCGGCCAGAATACAGGTCGGCTTGTTCTTGGTCTGCGCCGCCTCGGCGAAGGCTTTCTGAAGCTCCTCTATATCGTTGCCGTCGATCTCGATCACGTGCCAGCCGAAGCTGCGCCACTTGTCGGGCAGTGGGTCCAGCGCCATGATCTGGTGGACGAATCCATCCAACTGGATCTTGTTGTGATCCACAATCGCAACAATGTTATCCACGTGATGAAAGCCGCCGAACATCGCCGCCTCCCAGATCTGTCCTTCCTGAATCTCGCCATCGCCCAGCACGACGTAGACTCGCGACGGGCTCTTATCGAGCTTCGCCGCCAGCGCCATGCCGAGGCCAAGCGATACTCCTTCTCCTAGCGACCCGGTGGACGCTTCGAGCGCAGGAATGAACCGCACATCGGGATGGCCCTGATAAATGGAGCCCAGTTTCCGCAGCGTGTTGAGCTGATCCTTGGGTGTGTAGCCGCACTCCGCCATCACCGCGTAAAGAATCGGGCAGCAGTGGCCTTTAGAAAGGATGAAACGGTCGCGATCTTTCCACTTGGGGTTGGCCGGATCGTGGTTTAGCACGTCCATAAAAAGGGTGACAACGATTTCGGTCGCGGAGAGCGAGCCGCCCGGATGTCCGGACCCCGCCGCGGTGATCATTTCGATCACTTCGCGCCGCATTTGCTTGGCGATGGCCGCGAGTTCGGCCGGATTACTTGTCTTTTTCATCACTTTATCCAGGGTATCAGAGGTTGCTTGTCGTGGTCATTTTTGCTTCGTCGATTCCGAGCCGCGACCAGGAGGAGCGATCCGCAGAACATCACGGCACACTGATGCGAGTACGCGCAGTCAGGTTTCAGACCGCCACCACCCGGAAGGGTCCGCCCCGGGGTCGCAGCGCCAGGAGTTGATCAGAATATCCGGTCCTGTTTCTTTAATGTTCCTACCGTTCCTATGTTCGATACCGAAAATGCGAACTGGAACTCGCTTCGGTCCGTGGTGCCGAAGGCCAGGCGGAGATAGCGGACGCTGAAGCCGCAGCAATCGGTATTTTTCGTCGCTTGCACCTGCCAGTAGGTGGCCTGATGCTGCCCGAAATCGTAGGCGACGTTGCCACCATAATTCCAGCCGCGCCGGTTGGATTTGCCATAGCGGATACCCGCATTCATCTGGTCCGACTTCGGGAACAGGATCGGGTTGGTATTGATATCGGTGTGTCCGACGTTCCAGTAGAACTGGTCGAATCGCCCGTCCACCGATATGCTGCTGTTCACAATCTGGTGCCGTTCCAGGTCGTAATCGGTGCGCCATTCGAAATTTACTTTCGACTGCAAGCGCAAGTCGCTGACGATGGGCGAATCGTGGCGGTAGCCGTCCAAGAAGGCGAAGCCGGTGAGATCGATCTCGCTGGCAATGACGTTCCGGACGTTGGGCAGGACGGCGCCGCCGAAGGTCGGATCGAAATAACGGTCGTACCAGAGTTGCCAGACCAGCAATTCCTTTACAGTGCCGGCCTTGTCTTTCGCCAGCAGACGGTTGGTGAGGGAAAACTCAACTTGATTGGTGTTCGAAAGAAGATCGGTCTCGTCGAACCGGAGGATGCGGTCGAAATTGTTGATGCCGCTGACATCTTTGTAGGTGATGCGAGGCTCGATCACATGCTTCACTTTTTCGCCCATCCATTTCGGGGAGTCGAAAATCCGTTCGAGCGAAGGCAGAATCAAGTCGACCGAAACGGTGCGGGAGCTGCGCAGCAGGTTCTGGCCGGTGACGATGGGCGAAGTATAAGGTTGATTCGACTCGAAGCTCGATCCATAGAAGGTTTCGCGAACGCCGAAGGTCGGGACAATTTGAATATCGCCCCAGCGGAAGGCGGTGGTGATCTGCGGGCCGAAATCCAGGCGGGGGACGAAATTGCGGGTCTCAAATGCCCCCTGAGTGCGATCGAGCAGACCCGCGCTGGAATCGAACGACACCCAGAATGGCCAGTCGAAGGCCTTCAGCTCGTGCTCGCGCTCCGAGAAATCGACCTCCGGAAGCTTGCGAATTTCAATGCTGGTTTGCGGAACGGCAGTCAGGAAGTCGAAGTTCCGCTGAGCGATGAAATCGAGGCCGAAGTCGCCCCAATGCTTGGTGAGAAACCCTAGCGATCGGGTTTCGCCGTACACTGCCTCGTTATAGGACTCCGTGAACTGCTGGAGGAACGCGAGTGACGATAGATAATCCACATCGCCGTGCGCCTCCCATCCGTTGCCCAAATCATACTTGGCGCGCAGGGTTACATGGAGCCCCTGGTCCGAGGTGCCCTGTGTTATGTCGTTGGTTTTGAGGCCGAAAACCTGGAGATCGAAATCGGAACTCTGATTGATCCTGCCGCGAAACTCTACAAAATTTGCCAGTCCGGCGCTGGTGTAGTAGGTGCCGTTGTAAGCGAGATCGTAACTTCGGTTAATGGCCCAGTAATACCCGAACGCCGCCGTGTATCCGTGGGAAGAACTGGTCCCGAAGCCGGGCAGCAGGAGCCCACTGCGGCGAGGCTGCTTCTTCAGATCCTTATAGAAGTACGGCGTATAAAGAAGAGGGACTTTCTTCAAATAGAACCACGAGTTTCGCGACACGGCGGAGACGCCCGGAAGAATCGTGAAGGTCGGACCTCTAAAGATCCACCAAGGGCTGGGAACCGTGCAGTCGGTTAGAAATCCGTTGTGGACAATGTACACATCGTCTTTTCTCTCCAGCCATTGTCCTTCAAAATAGAAGGGATTCGTCGTCGTATTCAGCCCCGGCCGCGCCTGAATGGTGGATGCCGCCGACCCCTTCACGTTATAGAAATCGCCGTTATCTTCGTCGAGGTAATACTGGGCTTTGTCGCAATCCAGCTTTTCGCCACGTGCAAAGTACTCGAAATGAACGTGTCCGCGAGCTTCCACGTAGTCGGAGTCGGTGTTCCAGTCGAGCTCATCCGCCAGGATCTGCATGTCGGGTGTCTCGATGCGGACATGCCCTCGGAAATGGCGCCAGCTTCCATCGAGGTCCTCCTCGTCCTCCGTATGGAATACCTCCTTAGGGTCTTTAGGGGCATCCGGGCGGATCGGTAAAATCTTCTTGCTCAGGTCAGGACTAACCTGAGGCGTCGACGGAGGCGCTGGAGGTAAAGCAGGGGTGAAGATTTGAGCCCTTAAGTTCAACACCAATATAAAACAAACGGCTCCGCGAAAAGCATAAAGTTCGTGACAAATTCGCCCGAATATGGTACTAAGGTTCAATGCCCAAGTGATCGTCCGGCTGGATCGCTCATATGGATGGCTCAAAAGAGCACCGTAACAGAGCGGCGACGGGTGAGTCAAGGGACGCCAGGAGAGGGATCGCCATGCAGTGTCGATACTGCCAGAACTGGAACGAGGAAGACGAGAGACGATGTGTCCGCTGCGGCCGGCGTCTGCACCTATCCGCGCCCCGGTCTGGATCCGAAACCTATTCGGGAGACAGCTACCCGACGGCTGCGGCCACTGCGCTGGCGTTTGAGAGCCTTCCCGGCGGTCAGCCTCTGCCTGTTTCTGCGCCCCGAACAAATTATCAACCATCGTTATTCCGTGACGCGGCCTACCGCGATGGCGTTCCCGGTCCGAAAGTGGTTCCCATTCCGATGCTGACTCCGGCCAGGCCTCCGGCAAGAACGGAATCGCCTTCCCGCCGAGCCCGTCCCGCCGCCCCGCGCACTCCGCGGCGCGAGCCCGGTCCGCAGCAGTCGCTCGATTTTTATGCGGAGCAGGGTAGTCCCGCTTCCGCGCTCGGCACCGAAGTTCACGCTGTCATCTATTGCGACGCACCTGTCGCCTTGCCGGCCCACCGCATGATCGCCGCGGCGTTTGACGCCAGCATGGTGCTCATCGCCGTAGGATTGTTCCTGGGAGTCTTTTTCCTCTCCGGCGGCATGCTGATGTTGTCAAAAGAGAACGGCCCGTTTCTGATTTCTGTCGCCGTCCTCTTGGGGATCTTTTATCGCTTCCTGTTCGTGCTGGGCAACGGCGAAAGCCCGGGAATGCGTTTCGCGGGATTGCGCACTGTGAATTTCGACGGCCGCACCCCCGACCGCGATCAGCGCGCGTTCCGCCAAGTATCGAGCCTGCTGAGCTTCCTCTCCGCCGGACTGGGTTTAGTGTGGGCCCTGGTCGACGAAGAAAATCTTACCTGGCACGATCATATTTCGAAGACCTTTCCGACCCCAGGATAACCAGCCGTCCGTATGCGCGGCGGCACAAACACCGAAGCGGCAATTTGGGCGCGCCTGATGCAAGCGCAGAAGGAACCGTCCGCCGAAGCCGCCGAATTTCTGCTCGCCGCGAATTTTGAAGAGCGCGATCAACTGCGCATGCTGCACCTCGCGGAGCGTTCCAACGCCGGAACTTTGACCGCCGAGGAACAAACCGAGTTCGATGGCTATCTGCACGTTGGAAATCTGTTGGCCGTCATGAAGTCGAAGGCGCGGCGTCGCTCTAGCCGGTGAGCCGCGACGTTGCCTGGAAGGTCCGGCAACGCGCACAAAACCGGTGCGAGTATTGCCATCTTCCCGCTGAAATCTACCCTCTGCCTTTTCACGTCGACCATATTGTCGCTCGCCCGCACGGAGGCCGGGCAGTACTGGAAAATCTCGCTCTCGCCTGTCTGCACTGCAATCGCCGCAAGGGTCCGAACATCGCGGGCTCTGATCCAACCACTGGCTCGCCGACCCGACTATTTCATCCTCGCCAGGACATTTGGCCCGAGCATTTCGAGTGGATCGGTCCGTTGCTGACCGGCAGGACGCCGATCGGTCGAGTCACGATTCAGCTTCTCGGCATCAACGACCCGGATTTTCTCGCCATGCGGACAGCTCTCTTGGATGAGGACGCGTTTCCGCTCGACTAAGGCCGGCAGAGCCGGTTCCCACTTTACCCGCGCCGATGGTAGCCTGAATATGTGAGTCGTCCGGTTGCTCGCTACACTCCATCCCGCCGCTACTATTCTCTGGCGTTGATCGCCGTCGGCGGAGCGCTGCTCGGCGGATGGACCGGAGCGCGCTGGGCGCCCGCCTGGATCGCCGCGGGTCTGTTCGCGGTGACTGCGGCCGCGATTCTGGTATTGGCTCTGCGCCCCGCGATCGAAATCTTCGAAACGCATCTCTCCGTAGGCCGCCGCGCGGTCGCGTGGAGCGACATCCGCCGCCTGGACCAGACCGGCTGGAACGCGCCGCTTGCCGTTTACATGACTCTTGCCGACGGCCATCGTTTTCTAATTCTGTATCCGGGCGATCTCGATTCCTCTACCAGTCTGCTTCGCCATTTACGCCGCTATTCGCGGGAAGCCCTGCTCGATGGCATACCGTATCGCCAGTTCTGGGGTGAAGCGGCTGCTGAACGAAAGCAACTAACTCCGCCGCCCCGCTATCCTCTGCTGCGTCCCGAGGATGAGGACGAAGTCGAGAAGATGTTCCAAAAACTGAAATCGGTGGGTCGAATCGACGGGCGGAGCTCGGACGAGAAGTGACGAACCTGCTTCAGTGAAACGGATATTGCGCGCAACGGCGCTGATCCTGGCGGTTGCCGTGGTGCTTCTGCTTCTGTTTCATGCCGCGATTCTGGCGGCCCTCGGTAACTATCTGGTGAAAGCCGGACCCCCGCAAAAAGCCGACATCATTGTAGTGCTGGCGGGCGATGGCTTTGGTCATCGGATTCTCACAGCGGGAGACTTGATCAAGCAGGGCTATGCTTCGAAAGCGCTCGTCAGCGGTCCGAACGGTAACTACGGAAATTACGAATGCGATCTGGCGATTCCCTTCGCTGTGAAAGCGGGCGATCCGGAATCTGAGTTCCTGCATCTCGAACATCGCGGCCGCTCAACCGCCGAAGAAGCGCAGGTCGTGGTCAAAAAGCTGCGCGAGATGGGAGTAAAGCGCGTGATCCTGGTGACTAGCAATTACCATACGCGCCGCGCCGGATCGATCTTTCGCCGCGCCGCGCCGGACCTGGAATTCTATGTCGTTGCATCCCCGGACGAATTTTTCAACCCCGATAGCTGGTGGAAGAACCGTGAAGCGTCCAAGACGTTCATATTCGAATGGATGAAGACAGTCGCGGAGTGGTAAGGAGGATTGCTCGCTGGCGCAGTCTTCAGAGATCGCTGAAAAGACCTATTAGCCGCTGATAAACGCTGATGAACGCTGATGAACGCAGATTCGCTACCCTTTTTGTCTTCGATCAGCGTTCATCCGCGTTCATCAGCGGCCAGAATCGTTTTTGTCTTTCTCAGGACTGCTTGAATAGATGAAGAGCGCGATTCAATTTCTCTGGCCCCACCTACGCCGCTACCGCCGAGCCTACGCTCTCGGTTTTGGCGCCCTCGCGGCGAAGGATATCCTGGGCGCGGTACTCCCTCTTACGCTCCGCGCAGCGGTCGATGCGCTAACCACCGATCGATCCTTGCGCCTGCTGTTCGAATTCTGCGGACTGCTGGCAGGCATCTCCATCGCGAAAGGCGTGTTTCAGTACTGGATGCGCGTGATCCTGATCGGCGCATCCCGCGATATTGAATACGATCTTCGCAACGACATCTTCGCGCGCCTGGTGACCCTCGACGCCGGCTTCTACGGCCGCATGCGGACGGGCGATATTCTGGCGCGCGCCACCAACGACATGAATGCCGTGCGCATGATGCTGGGCCCGGGCGTCATGTACTGGTTTGAAACCTCGCTCACTCTCGTTCTGTCGGTCAGCGTCATGTTGTGCGTGGACTGGCCTCTCACGTTGGTCGCCCTGATCCCCGCTCCCTTCGTGAGCTTCGCCGTGCTGGTATTCGGGCGCAAAATTCATGACCGCTTCGAAGTCATTCAGACCATGTTCTCCGATATCAGCAGCCGCGTGCAGGAAAATCTGTCGGGCGTGCGCGTGGTGCGGGCGTATGTGCAGGAACGGCCGGAGCTGGAGCATTTTGAAACGCTCAACCAGGGGTACATCGGCGAAAATCTGCGTCTCGCGAAAATTTCCGCGCTGTTCAATCCTCTGCTGACGACGCTGGTCGGATTTTCGTTTTTATTAGTGTTGTGGTTCGGCGGGGTGCGCCTGGCGGCGCATAAAATCTCGCTCGGCAGCTTCGTGATGTTCAACACCTATATGGGAACGCTGGTCTGGCCCCTGATCGCGATGGGCTGGGTAGCAAACTTGATGGAACGCGGGCGGGCGTCCCTGGGACGGGTGCGTGAGTTACTCGAAGAACGTCCAAAAATCGCAGCGCCCGCCAAGCCGTGCCCGATTCCGTCGCCCTTGCGCGGCGAGATCCAGTTCCAGGACGTCAGCGTTCACTATGGCGACCGTCCGGCGCTCGAAAATGTCACCATGCGCATTCCCTCCGGAATGACGGTCGCGATCGTCGGGCACACCGGTAGCGGAAAAAGCACGCTCGCGCATCTGGTTCCCCGTCTGCTCGATCCAACCCGCGGCGCGGTCACGCTCGATGGCATCGATCTGCGCGAATTTTCCCCCGAAGAACTGCGCCGTCAGATCGGATATGTGCCGCAGGAGACTTTTCTGTTCAGTGCGACGCTCGGCGAAAACATCGCCTTCGGTGTGAAGGAGGCGAGCGAAGCCCAAATCCTGCGTGCTGCTGAAATCGCCGGTTTGGCACCCGATCTCGATAGTTTCCCGGATGGCCTGAAAACCGTTGTAGGCGAGCGCGGCATCACTTTATCCGGAGGCCAGAAACAGCGCGCCGCGATTGCTCGCGCGGTGTTGCGCGATCCCGCGATTCTGATTCTCGACGATGCGCTGGCCAGCGTCGATACGGCGACCGAGGAGCGTATCCTCACCGGATTATCGACCGTGATGCGCGGCCGCACCACGATCCTGATCTCCCATCGCGTCTCGACCATCCGCAACGCCGATCGGATTTTCGTAATCGAACATGGCGAGGTCGTCGCCGAAGGCTCCCACGCAGAGCTCTTGGAGCGCGGCGGCTATTACGCCGATTTGTACGAAAAACAATTGCTCGAAGAAGAGCTGGAAGCCATTTGATTCGCATCTTTGCGAGCTCTGCGCCTTTGCGTGAACCATTCCGTTCTTCCCGCGAATCATTGTTAATCTGAAACGTGAGGAGTTTCGAACAAACCGCCCGCCGCGCCGCGATGGTTTCGATCGCCATCAGCGTGACGCTCTCCTCCGTAAAAATCATAGTCGGTTTAGCGGCACATTCGGTCGCCCTCGTCTCCGACGGTTTCGAATCCGCAGCCGACATCCTCATGTCCGGTCTGGTCTTGTTTGGCCTGTGGGTCGCCGCCAAACCCCCCGATGCCGACCATCCCTACGGTCACGGCCGCTTCGAAATCCTCACCGGCCTCGCCATCGGAGCGGTCCTCGCCATCGCGGGCGCCGGCATTTCCTGGCGCGCCATAGCGGAGCGCAACGATCAGCACACGCCCGCCGCCTACGCGCTCTGGCCCCTCATCGGCGCCACACTTTTGAAGGCCTTTCTCTGGACCGCGAAGATGCGCATCGGAAAAAAGTCCGGCAGCGTCGCGCTCTCTGCCGACGCATTGAACGACGCGGTCGATATGTGTTCCGGTGTCGTCGCGCTCATCGCGGTCGCGCTTGCCGTTCACTTCCCCAACCTGCGTGCCGCGGACCACTGGGGCGGCTTTGCCGTTGGACTTTTCGTTATCTTCTTCGGTCTCCGCGTAGTCCGTGAAACCGCCTTGCAACTGATGGACACCATGCCCGAAGGCAAACAGATGGACCAGATTCGCGCCGTCGCCATGCGCGTTCCAGGCACCCTGGGTATCGAAAAATGTTTCGCCCGCAAAACCGGCCTGCGCTACCACGTTGACCTGCACTTGGAAGTAGATCCCGAGCTGACTGTCCGAGCCTCGCATGACATTGCTACCGCCGTCCGCATCGCCGTGAAGAACGACCTCGATTGGGTAGAAGACGTTCTGGTCCACGTAGAACCCCACACCAGCGTAACCTCGGCGTCTTCTCAGCGCGCTTAGCGCCTTTGCGTGAATATAGGAAACTAAAAGCAAGTGGAAAATCGCGCCATCGCCAACCTCCTCTACGAAACCGCCGACCTGATGGAAGTAGCCGGCGAAGACTCCTTCCGCATCCGCAGCTACCGCAACGCCGCCGGCGTCATCGAAGGACACCCCGAATCCATCTCTTCGATCCTCAAAAATCCCGACCGCAAGGTGACGGACATTCCCGGCATCGGCAAAGGTATCGCCGCCGTTCTTCAGGAGATCGAACAACGCGGCAGCTTCGAACGCCGCGATGAAATGCTGGAAAAGTATCCTGCCTCCGCGCTGGAACTCCTGAAAATCCAGGGCCTTGGACCGAAAGGCATCCGAGTCCTCTTCGAGCATCTTCACATCACTTCCATCGATACGCTCGAAACCGCCTGCCGCGAACAAAAACTCCGCGAGCTTCCGCGCATGGGCGCCAAGCTGGAAGAAAAAGTCCTCCGCTCCATCGCCGCCTACCGCCAGCGCCAGGGCCGCTTCCTGCTGAACTTCGCCCAGCGAGCCGCTGACGAGCTCGCCGAATATTTATCCACCGTCGAAGGCATCGAAAAAATCACCCCAGCCGGCAGCCTGCGCCGAGGCAAAGAAACCGTCGGCGATCTCGATCTGCTGGTAACCGGTCCCGGCGCGCCGGCTGCGCTGGAAAAGTTCGTGGTCCATCCCAAGTCGCAGGAAGTCCTGGGAAAAGGCGAAAACAAAGCCAGCATCCGGTTCGGCCATGAAGGCTTGCAAGTCGACCTCCGCGCCCTGAGCTCAGAAAGCTACGGTGCGGCTCTGCAATACTTCACCGGCAGCAAAGAGCATAGCGTCGCGCTCCGGCAGCGAGCCCTGAAAATGGGCCTCACGCTCAACGAATACGGCCTGGCCAAACTCGAAGGCGGCGAGATCGTCGCCCGCAAAACCGAAGAAGAAATTTACGAAGCCCTGGGCCTGGCCTGGATTCCGCCGGAGCTGCGCGAAAACTCCGGCGAAATCGAAGCCGCCGCCGCCCGCAAACTGCCGAAGCTGATCGAGCAGTCGCAAATCCGCGGCGACCTGCACATGCACACCACCGAAAGCGACGGCCGAGCGACGCTGGAAGAAATGGTGGAAGCCGCCCGCGAGCGCGGCTATGAATATGTGGCTATCACCGATCATTCGAAAGCCCTCGCCATGGCCAACGGCATGGACGAAAAACGAGCCATCGAATTCGCACACCGGGTCCGCGAAATGGATCAATCCAATTTCGGCCTCCGCGTGTTCTCCGGCATCGAATGCGACATTAAGCGCGACGGCGAAATGGATCTCGATAACGACGCTCTCGGCGAACTCGACTTCGTCATCGGCAGCGTCCACAGCTACATGAACCTGGAACCGGCCGAGATGACCGACCGGTTGATGCGGGCCCTGGAATGCCCGCACATTCGCATGCTCGGCCATCCCACCGGAAGACTTCTGCTGAACCGCGATCCCTATCCTTTCGACTTCGATCTGATCGCTACGGAGGCCGCGCGCCGGAACGTTTACCTCGAAATCAACTCCAGCCCGGAGCGCCTGGATCTGACCGCCTCCCACATCCGCGCGGCCAAGGCGAAAGGGTGCAAATTCGTCATCAATACCGACGCCCATCACCCCAAGCATCTAGCCAACATGCAATACGGAGTCCGCATGGCGAGGCGCGGCTGGTTGGAGGCTTCCGACGTCTTAAATGCCCTTAAAGTAGACGAATTCGCACGCCAACTGAACCTTAAATGACCATAATTACATCCAAGCAGCTACTTAAAACGCCAATTTTCACTGTTTCGCAAGATGTGGCGCTCGACCCCGACGGCTTCGAAATCAAGCGCGCCATCGTCCATCATGGCGGCTCCGCGGTCATGATGCCGGTCGATAAAAAGAACCGTATCTTATTGGTAAAACAGTATCGTTTGCCCGCAGAGCAATATCTGTGGGAACTTCCCGCAGGCCGCCTGGATCCGGGCGAAACGCCGCTGGTCGCCGCCAAACGCGAATTAGCGGAAGAAACCGGTTATCGCGCGAAAAAATGGCAGAAATTAGCAGTCTTTTATGCCAGCCCCGGTTTTTTAGCGGAGAAAATGACCATTTATCTCGCTACCAAACTGACTGAAGGCGAGAAAAAACCGATGGAAGACGAGCGAATCGAGACGCGGTGGTTTACGGCGCGCGAACTTGATAAAGCCATCAAATCTGGGAAGATCCTTGACGCTAAAACGCAGATCGGATTTCTCAGGTGGAAGCGGTACGTAAAAAAGTAAACATCTTTTGGAGCGCCTGCGCGCGATGGCTCACACGCATTTTTGCATCGGTGTCCGCTTCGCCGAAGGTGCATCCGAACGGTTCGTAAAAAAAGATTGGATCGTAGCCGAAGCCGTTGGTTCCGCGTGGCTCGTTGGTTACTCGGCCTTCTACTTCGCCTCGAAAAGTCCTAACCAATTCACCGTTGCGGACCAGTGCGATTACGCAGACGAATCTGGCGGTGCGATCTTCTATGCCGCGAAGCTGCTCCAGCAGCCAGTCGTTATCGAAGTGCGCGGAGTCCACGCCGGGGCGTCCGCTTAGGGCGTCCACTTCGATTCCGGAATCGTCGACGAAAAGGAATCCGTCCACGTGCGCGCCGTAGTAACGGGCTTTGAGCAGCGCGTTTTCTTCGAACGTTTTTCCGGTTTCTTCGGGTGCGGGAAGGGAAACGGGCACGATCTCGAAATCCGGGGCGACTAGCTGAAACTCGCGGAGTTTACCGGGATTCGAGGTCGCGCAATGGATCTTCACGCAGTCTCGAATTTCCTTTGCACTTCGATCAAATCGGCGACTCCTTTGCGCGCGAGCGCCAGCAGCGAAGCCAAGTGCTCGTCTCCGAATGCGACCTTCTCGGCGGTTGCCTGCAACTCCACGAATTGCCCCGAGCCGGTCATCACCACGTTCATATCGACTTCAGCACGCGAATCTTCCTGGTAGCAGAGATCGAGCATCGCCTCGCCGCCGACGATACCGACGCTGGTGGCCGCGACGCAATCCCGGATCGGCGACTTTTTCAGCGTCCCGAACTTCAGCAGTTGGCGCAGGGCCATCGACATCGCGATATAAGCGCCAGTAATCGCCGCAGTGCGCGTGCCTCCGTCGGCTTGCAGCACGTCGCAATCGAGGATCACGCTGCGCTCGCCGAGCACATCCATATCGACCACCGACCGCAGGGAGCGCCCGATCAGCCTTTGAATTTCCATGGTTCGCCCGGAAGCGCGGCCCTTTGATACTTCGCGCGCGGTGCGCGTCGCGGTGGCGCGCGGCAGCATCGAATATTCGGCGGTCACCCAACCTTTCCCCGATCCGCGGAGGAAACCCGGAACGGTGTCTTCGATGGACGCGGCGCACAGCACGCGCGTGTTGCCGACTTCGATCAGAACCGATCCTTCGGCAGTCAGCAGGTAATCCGTGGTCACCGTGACGGGGCGCATCTCAGCAGGGCTTCTTTTGTCGATTCTCATTTATTTTCCGGAATTCAAAAAGGCGTAGAACATAAAAAATATCAGGATCAGGCCTAAAACCAGGATTACCAGACAGGGAACCAAGCCGCGGGCCGTTTTCGCGGCGTCTGCTTTCTTGGGGCTTTTCGAGCCCGGTGGACGGTATCGTGCCATATCATTTCGATTGACGAATCTGCGTGGCGGCTTGCGTGAAAAATTCATCCAGGGCGCGCAGCGAGCCGTCCTCCAGGTCGCGCAGCGTGATCGAAACCACCGCTCGCCCGCGTTCAGCCAACGCCATCTGCGTGGCGAGATACTGCGCCTGATGATAATCAGCGGGAGTTTCGCTCTCCGCGATCACGATGGTGGAAAAACATCCGCCGTGCCCGATGATCATCTCGTGATAGGAATGATTCATCGCGGGACCTTCATACACATCGACCGGCATTTTCAAACCGGCGCGAAACAGGCGCTCGCCCGCACGATCGAGAACGGCGCGGACCGCGCGGCCGCGGGCGGAATATCGAGTGTCGCCGAAAAAAGTCAGCTCGCCGTAGGTGGCCTGACGATCGCCGGTGAAATGCTTTATCAGCGCCGCGTAGATGGTGGGAGCCGTGGTTCCGTCCACCTGGATGGCGTCGGGAAGCCGATCCCACCGCAAGGTGACACGGCCTCGCCACACCGATTTGCGCGGGGATTGTTCGGTCTGCCGCCATTCTTTCGTTTTAGCGATGCCGCCCGCGCGCTCCGATTCCGCGAACAGTTTATTGGTGATGGCTTTGTACAACTCCACGTTGGGCTGGGTCACGAAATTGATTTTGCGCAGCCATGCGAGTCCGAACACCGCGTAATGAATGAACTGCATGTAGCGGGACAAGGTAGTGTCCTTCGGCAGAGTCAGGGCCGCGACCGGATAGCCGGCGCGCCGCAGCAGGGCGACCTTTTCAATGCCTCCGTCCGGCGAACCCTTGATCTGCACGCAGCAGAACACGCGGTCCTGCAACGGATCTTTCGGCGCGCGATAATTGGTCAGCCGCACGCGCTCCGCCGTGACGATCTTCAGACCATATTCGGTGGATTTGCCGAGGCTCTCCTCGAAATCCTGTTTCGTCCAAATGCCCGCACCCGTCCACTCGCGCGGCAGCAGGAGGGTCACTTTATCGCGCCCCTGTTCTCCCTGCACATGCAGAAACGATGCAAGCCGCCACGCCCAATCGATTTCTTCCTCCGACAGGAATGTGCCTTTAATCCACGCGTTCAACTGCACGCCGGCGAGGCCCAGAGCATAGAGGCTCCCACGATTCATGGGTGCGCTGTGCCGTCCCGCGGTGGTGTTCGCTTCGTCGAGTTGCAAGGGCACGCGCCGATATCCGCGTTTGCCCGCGAACTGATCGAGCAGCGAGCCGGGGAACGTCATGTAATAAAAATTGGGCTTCGAATCGACTCCCGCGGCGTCGAACAAGGCGGCGAGTTTTTGCAAATTAACCACCGGCTCATAGGACGTCATCCCCATCGCCATGCCGACCACCAGTGTGCGCCGCAGCAGATCCGCGTCATTTAGGCCACTGCGCTTCTTCATATCGGCGAGGATGGATTCGAGCTTCATCGGATCGGTGGAATCGAGAAGATAGAGCCGCGGCCCACGCCGCAGAAGTCCCACTGCCTGATACATCGCCTTGTCTTCGGCGGAGCCGCCCATGCCGGCCCAGATCAGAAATTTGATTGCGACGCCATGCGCGGCGCGAATGCCCGTGCGAATCTCCACCAGCTCATCCGATACTTTGGACGGCCACTCGGGATGGTCCGCGGCTTGCCAGGCGAGATCGAAAACGCCGTAGCCGTTTTTCACGACCCGTCCGTTCTCGATTTCCATTCCGATCGGAATGAGCGCCCCGCGTTCGGGATCGAGCGCATCGAGGCCCTTGCGTCGGGCTCGTGAATCGAGCGCTTTCAGGCTCTTTAGTACGGACGCGGACTGGAAGCGCGCGAACGACGACTCCGACTCGGGCCGGTCGTGGTGCAGCGAAAGGATCACCTATTACATGTAGCATAAGGTATGGGGCACCACAGACTAAAGTCTGTTGCCGCCTGCTGAAGAATGGATGCTTCCTTATGACGCGGACCAGTAGCGCGCCCGCTCCGCCGAAGATAGTGGAGCGGTTTTTCGAGTTCTCTCTACTGGGGATGGTCGCGTCCGGATATTTCGCGGTCGCCTCGTCCGGATATTTGGATTTGCCGACTGCCGTCCTCACGCTGGCAGCCTTGTGTCTGCGCACACTGATGGCTGCGGGTGTTTGGGAAGTGCAAATTTCCGGCGGATTGGCTGACGCGCTGGCGCTGACGTTCGTCGCGTTCTATCCGCTCGACTATCTGTATATTTCCGGAGCGTTTCTTCCGGCGACGCTGCACTTCATCTTTTTTCTGCTGGTCTGCAAAGTCCTGACCGCGCGTTCCACCCGCGACTTCACGTATCTGAAAGTGCTGGCGGCGCTGGAGCTTTTGGGCGCGGCGATTCTTTCCACCAGCCTGAGCTTTTTCGCGTTTCTCGCGCTGTTCCTGTTATTCGCGATCGCCTCCTTCGCGAGCGGCGAAGTGCGGGTATCGACGCAACTTCAAAGGACCGTGGTGCGCGGCGCGCTCCGCACGTTCCCGCGCCGGTTGGGCGTACTCGCAATTTTTCTGTTTGCCGGCATCCTGACCATGACCGCGGCGCTGTTTTTCGTATTGCCTCGCACGGCGCGAGCCGCTCTCGAACGCTTCGTTCCGGCGCGATATCATCTACCCGGCTTCGCGAATGAAGTTACACTCGGGCAACTCGGCGAGATCAAGCAGAGCAGCGCTCCGGTGATGCACATCCGCAAGTATGTGGGCGAAGGATTCCTGGATGTCCGCTGGCGCGGCGCCGCACTGACTGAATTTGACGGCAGGCGTTGGTTCAACACGAAAGAAGCGGGCGAAGATATTCGCGTGCAGCCCGACCATAGCGTGACGATACGGACAGGACGCACGCGCCCTGGCGAGCGGCTGGTGTATCGGGTGCAACTCAGTGAAATTGCGCCGGAGACGCTTTTTTTCGCGGGCACGCCGCAGTGGATCAGCATCAACGTCCCCGGAATTCACGTGACGCGTGGAGGGTCGGTGCGGGTTTCGAACGCGGGCACCAACGGTCTGCGCTATAACGCTGCGAGCGTGATCGAGGACGAAATATCGACGCCGCGCACTCCGCTCGAGCCTCTGTCCCCGTTCGATCGCGACGATATGCTGCTGCTGCCGGAGAAACTGGATGTGCGCATCCCGCGGCTGGCGCGCGAGATTATCGAAGGCTCGCCCACGGAGGATGCGAAGGCTCGCGCCATTGAAAAATATCTGCGCCGCAATTACGGCTACACGCTGCAACTGCTGCCCGCGACGGTGCCCGATCCGCTGGCGAACTTTTTGTTCGAGCGAAGGAAAGGGCATTGTGAATATTTCGCGTCCGCGATGGCGGTGATGCTGCGCAGCGTGGGCATTCCATCGCGTGTGGTTACCGGATTCGCGAGCGGGGTTTACAATCCGCTGACGGGTTGGCAGGTGGTGCGCGCCTCCGACGCCCACAGTTGGGTGGAAGCGTGGATCTCCGGCCACGGTTGGAGAACATTCGATCCGACGCCGCCCGATCCCAGCGCGATCCAGAGCCCGTTCATGTCGCGCGCGGCACTATTCTTCGACGCCGCCGAACAGTTCTGGCAGGATTGGGTGCTGAGTTACGATCTGGACCGGCAGATCGCGCTGGCGGCGCGCGTGCAGCAATCGAGCCGCGGCGCGAAAGTCCGCTGGATGGAGAACGCGATTAGCTGGTTCGCGGGCGCGGCCCGGTCGAGCGCGGGTTATGCGCCCGTGGCCGCGGTGATGATGTTCCTTGCGATCGTCGCCGTGATGTTCGGTCCCGGCGCCTCGCGCTGGCTCAAAGGAGCGATCCGCGTCCGCCGGCTGAAGCGCGGTGAAGGCGAGGCGTCCGATGCGACGCTGCTCTATCAAAGGATGCTGGCGCTGCTGGAACGGCGCGGGATCCAAAAACCGCCATGGCTGACGCCCTACGAATTCGCCCGCGTGCTGCCCGCGACGGAGCTCTCGCCGCTGGTAGACGATTTGACCACCGCTTACATCGAGTTTCGATTCGGCGGGAAGCGCGATGCCGCTCCGCGCATGGTGCAGCTTCTGGATCGACTGGAGAAGATGTAGCTCACGGCAAGTGGGTTACAATGATCCGGCACCCTGACGCCTTGATCAAAACATGATCCCTGTCGCACGCATCCTTATTCGCTTTATTTTCCGTCTGCTGTTCGGCGCCGAGTTACGCGGTTATGTGAAGCCCGTGGGCAAGACTCTGATCGTTGCCAACCATCAATCGTTCATCGACGGATTGCTGCTCGGCGCGTTTCTGCCGTTCGCGCCTACTTACCTGGTCCACACCACCATTGCCGCAAAATGGCATTTCAAAATTCTGCTTTCTTTCATCGATCACCTCGTAATCGATTCCACCAGTCCACTGGCGATGAAGAGCGTGATTGCGCTGCTCGAATCCGGCGCTCCGGTAGTTATTTTCCCCGAAGGCCGCATCACGGTGACCGGCAGCAGAATGAAAGTTTACGACGGTCCGGCGTTCGCGGCGGCGAAATCCGGGGCGCAGGTGCTGCCGATTCATATCGACGGGCCGGTGTTTTCGCACTTTTCGCGCATGCCTCCCGATTTTCCGCGGCGATGGTTCCCGAAAATTACGCTCACCATGCACGCTCCGCTGCCCCTTCCGATGCCGGAGGCTCCGCGAGCGCGCGACCGCCGCCGCCTGGCGAGCGAGGAGATGCGCCGTATCATGCAGATCGCCGAGTTCGACTCGCGCAGGGAGACCACAATTCCCGATGCGCTGCTCGCGTCGGTGAAGGTGTTTGGAAAGAAGCGCCCGTTTATAGAGGATATTCGGGGCAAAGAAGAGTCGTTCGGCGAAGTTTTGAAAATGACGCTCGCGCTGGGACGGCTGACCTCGAAATGGACTAAAGAAGGAGAGCGCGTCGGCGTGCTCATGCCGACGGCGACCCCTACGGCGGCCATGATTATCGGGATGATGGCGATGCGCCGTATTCCCGCGATGCTGAACTATACGTCGGGTCGCGAGGGTCTGGAGAACGCATGCCGCATCGCCGAGATCAAGACGATTTTCGCGTCGCGGGCCTTCATCGAGAAGGCGAAGCTCACGGTGATGATGGAGAATTTCACGGCGGCGCGGGTCATGTATCTGGAGGATCTGCGTAAGCATTTTGGGTTGCTCGACAAGTTGTGGCTGGTTTTATTCGCGCTGCGATTCCCGAGGGCCGCGATGAAGCGATCCAGGCCGCAGGACATGGCGGTGGTGCTGTTCACCTCCGGATCGGAAGGCAAACCGAAAGGAGTCGCGTTGAGCCACGCGTCGATCCTGGCGAACTGCGCGCAATCCCGCGCGGTGATCGAAATTTCGCATCAGGACAAATTTTTGAACGCGCTACCGCTGTTTCATTCGTTTGGACTGGTCGCGGGGCTGATGCTGCCAATGGTGTGCGGATCGAGGATCTTTTTGTATCCATCGCCGCTGCACTATCGGGTGATTCCGGAAATTTTGTACGACCGCGATTGCACCGTTCTGTTCGCGACCAGCACGTTCCTTGGGAATTATGCTCGATTCGCGCATCCTTACGATTTTTACAAGGTACGCTACGTGGTTTCGGGCGCGGAAAAATTGAGCGAGGAAGTGCGCCGGTTCTATTTTGAAAAGGTCGGCATCAGGATTCTGGAAGGTTACGGGGCGACGGAATGCTCGCCGATCATTTCGGTGAATACGCCGTTCTCCTGCGAGCTCGGATCGGTGGGAGAGCCTTTGCCCGGGATCGAATGCAAGCTCGCGGAGGTGGAAGGAATCGAAGAGGGCGGGGAATTGCACGTGCGCGGACCGAACGTGATGATGGGATATTTTCTCGCCGGAGCGCCTGGAGTTTTGCAGCCGCCGAAGTCGCAATTCGGCGAAGGATGGTACGACACGGGAGACATCGTGACCATCAATGCTCGACGGCACATCACCATTCAGGGGCGATTGAAGAGATTCGCGAAGGTCGCGGGAGAAATGGTGTCGCTCGAAGTGGTGGAGCGGATCGCGGTGGCGGCAGCGCCGAAAAGGATGCACGCTTCGGTGGCGGTGAAGGAGGAATCGCGCGGAGAATCGATCGTGTTGTTTACGGACGATCCGGATCTGAAGCGCGAACGATTGCTCGCCGCGGCGCATGAGAACGGACTGCCGGAATTCGCCATCCCTCGGCGGGTGATTCATCTCGACAAGATTCCCTTGCTGGGGAACGGCAAGAAGGATTATGTGAAATTGCAGGCGATGGCTGCGGAGACGGTCAAGAAATGACGGAGTACAGCAAGCGCGAGCAGGTCGGCTGGTGCATGTACGATTTCGCGAACTCGGCCTTTTACACGACCGTCATTACTCTTTTTCTCGGGCCGTACCTCACCGCGCTCGCGAGCAATGGGGCCGATGCGAGCGGTTATGTGCATCCCTTCGGCATCCCGGTTTACGCGCGGAGTTTCTGGAGTTACGCGGTTAGCCTGTCGGTACTATTGCAAGTGGTTTTCCTGCCGATGGTCGGAGCGGTGGCCGATTTCGGCCGGCGGAAGAAAGAAGTGCTCGGCGCGACGGCCTATCTAGGAGCGCTGGCGACGGTAGGGATGTTTTTTCTCCAAGGCTCCGATTATTTGTTCGGGGGCCTGCTGTTCCTCATCGCGAACGTCTCGTTCGGCGCGGCCGAGGTGATCTACAATTCTTTCCTTCCCGAAATCGCTCCGCCGGCCGAACGCGATACGGTGTCGTCCAAAGGCTACGCTTATGGATATATCGGTGGAGGAGTGCTGCTCGCGCTGAATCTCGCGCTGTTTATGGGAGCTGCGAAGATCGGCATCACCGAAGGGATGGCGGTTCGCATCAGCCTCGCATCCGCGGGAGCATGGTGGGCGATCTTCACGATTCCCACGATAAGGACGCTGCATAATCGGGGACCCGCGCATTATCTCGCCCGCGGGCAGAGCGCTCTCGCGACCACGATTCAGCAGCTCGCGCATTCGCTCAAGTCGCTGGGTAATTACCCGCAGGCCGCGCTTTTCCTGGTCGCGTTCCTTCTCTATAACGATGCGATCCAGACGGTGATCGCGCTCGCGTCACAGTTCGGCAGCGACGAACTGAAAATTCCCCAGGCACAGATGACGCTGGCGATTCTCATGGTGCAGTTTGTCGCGTTTTTTGGCTCGCTCGGGTTTAATTGGGTCGCTTCCAAGACCAGCGCCAAACGGGCGGTCGCCGCCAGCCTCATCATTTGGATTGCGGTGGTCGTTTATATTTTCTGGGTGACGACGACCGTGCAGTTTTTCGTGATGGCCGCGATCGTCGCGCTGGTGCTCGGCGGCAGCCAGGCGTTGAGCCGATCGCTATTTGCGCAGCTCGTACCGAAGGGCCGCGAGGCTTCCTATTACAGCGTTTATGAAATTACCGACAAGGGCACCAGTTGGATCTGCCCCATAATTTTCGGCCTCGCGCTGCAATTCACCAAGAGTTTTCGACTGGCGATTCTGTCGCTGCTCTTCTTCTTTGTCGCCGGATTGCTGGTTTTGTTCCGCGTAAATGTCGAACAAGGCGAGCGCGACGTCGCCGCTCAGCCAGCGTAGATTCTTCGTATCTGCGGAACAATCGCTTCCGGCACCAGATGCTCCCAAGGCTCGCCCGCCGCGATCCGGCGTCGCACTTCGGTGGACGATACGTCGCTGAAATCTTCGCCGAGGTCCAGACGATGCACCCTATGACGCAGATGCCCCGGAGCCTCGTACTCGCCTTCGCGCTCCGCGACGAGCAGCGAAAATTCGTCCAAGAGCTTCTCGATCGCACCGGCTTCGCCATAATCCCACTCGATGATCCGCTGGGCGGCATCCCTCCCGCAGATGAAATGGATTTCGGAGTCCGGCTGCTTCAGTTCACGCGCAATGTCGATAAAGAGACCGCCCGCCGAAGTCTCGATGCGATACCGTCCGCCGGCACGTTTCAACATCTCCATCCGCTCCTCGAGCGAAGCGCCATGAAATTCCTTGTGTGGATAAATGCGCGGAACCACGCAGACCACTTCCTCGACCATTTTTTCCGCAGCCTTGGCAAGAGCGAGATGCGCGCGCGTTACCGGATTGAACGCGCCGGCGAGCACTCCAATGCGTCTCATTAACGACGCTTGGAAACCGCGTGCTTGTGCGGCAGCACCACCGATTGAACCAGGACCACCACCGCTACGCAAATCAGGGCAGCCGCCGCGGCCACGGCAACCACCATGCGCCACAGCTTCGAGCGCGGTTCGGCCTCAATGCGAATTCCCACCACGGGCGCGATTCGAGGAGGACCCACTGGACGACCCGGTCCGTTTACCGCGCGCGGCATTTCGATCACGCGGCGAACGTGCGGCAGCACCGCGCCTTCGCGATATTCCAGCTCTTTCACCAGCCCGACGATCATCACCGGTTCCTCGACCAGCGCACCCTCGCCGACGAACCGGCGCGGCACACACAACTCGTCCTTCGTTTTGGTGTTGATCACCTGGAAGTCGGTCCAGTTGGCGCGGCGCAGGATCCACTCATTGTGCTCGACATTCACAATCGGCGGATAAAATGAGAATGGACGCCGTCCGAGACTCTCAAACGACGCGGGAATTGGCGGCCCGGGCATTTGATTCTATTGTACAGTGGGAATTTCGTGAAGCCCTGCCTTCTTTTGCTCTGCCTCATCCCCGTTCTCGCGCAGCCGCCAGTGCATGTCGACTACACGTGCACCGTGGAGGATATGGATTCCTTCGGCCTCACGTGCTCCGAAGATGAGCCGTGCCCGGTGTTTTTCGAGGTCTCTGCCGTCGATTCCTTTGGCCCGCACCTGTTCGTGGCCGGCGACATCCACACCTCGACCACGACTCTCTATGGCGTGCTGCTCTCTACCGACGACGGCGGCGCGAACTGGACCGAAGCCATCGCGCGGCTGCGCTCCACCGCGTTCGAACAGTTCCAGATCATCGAGAATCACGGTTGGCTCACCGGCCAGCGCGTGGAGCCTCTGCCTAAAGATCCGTTCTTCCTGATTACCCTGGACGGCGGAAAAACCTGGCGTCAGAGGCCTCTGTTCGAAGAGGGCCGCTTTGGTTCGATCGCGCATTTCTGGTTCGATTCGCCCGAGAGCGGGGAACTCATCTTCGACGATTCCGTCGGTAAAACCACGAATCAGGAACTGTACGCGACCATGACCGGCGGCGAAAACTGGGAGCTCAAACAAAAAAGCACCAAGCCGCTCCATTTGAAAACCACGCATCCCAACGCGAACTGGACAGCCACCGCCGCCACCGGCTCCACCACCTATCTTATCGAGCGAACCGCGAACGGACGAAAAGAACCCGTGGCCCGTTTTCTCATCCACATCGGAGACTGCAAATGAACGCAATCGAGCTGGAGCTGTTCCGTCACCTCATGGTGTCGATCGCCGAGGAGATGGGCGTGGTCCTGCGCAAGACATCGTACTCGGCGAATATCAAGGAGCGCCGCGATTATTCCTGCGCGGTCTACGACGCGCACGGCGAAACCGTAGCGATGGGCGACCATATGCCCGTCCACCTGGGCGCGATGCCTCTTTCGGTCCGCGCGGTGATGGACACATTCGATCTCGGCCCCGGCGATGTCGCGCTGGTGAACGATCCATTCCGTGGAGGCACGCATCTCCCCGACATCACCGCGGTGGCTCCCGTCTTCGTAAAACATTCCAAACGTCCGGCGTTTTATCTCGCCAACCGCGCGCATCACGCCGACGTTGGCGGCATGAGCCCCGGTTCGATGCCCCTCGCGCGCGAAATTTATCAGGAGGGCATCCGCCTGCCGCCGATATTAATCCAGCGCTCGGGCGTGATCGATCGTGAGCTTCTCCAGATGATTCTCTCGAATGTGCGCACGCCGGAGGAGCGCGAAGGCGATCTGCGCGCGCAGCTCATGTCCATCCGCCGCGGAGAAGTTCGCCTGCACGAACTGGTCGCCAAGTACGGAGCCCCTCGCGTCGCGTCGAACATGCGCGCGCTTCAGGATTACAGCGAGCGGATGATGCGCGCCGCGATCGCCAAATTGAAACCCGGCACCTATCGATTCGAAGACTGCCTGGATAGCGACGGCATTACGCCGCGTCCCGTGTGGATTCGCGTCGCGATCACCATCGATGCCGATTCCGCGACCGTGGATTTCACCGGCTCCGATCCGCAGGCCGCGGGTCCCGTCAATGCCAATTACGCAGTCGCGCTCGCCGCGACCATGTACGTTTTCCGTTGCCTGGTCGAAGAAGAAATCCCGTATACTGCGGGCATTCTGCGCCCGATTCGCGTGATCGCGCCTGAAGGAACTGTGGTGGCCGCGCGCGCGCCCTCCGCGATGGCGGCCGGGAATGTGGAAACCTCGCAGCGCATCACCGACACCGTGCTGGGCGCTATGGCGAAGGCCGCGCCCGATCGGATTCCCGCTGCGAGTGCCGGCACGATGAACAATTTAAGTTTCGGCGGCGAATCCGGCGGCGGGCCGTTCGCGTATTACGAAACCATCGCAGGTGGCATGGGCGCCTCCCCGCGGGGCGATGGATACAGCGCGACACACACGCACATGACCAACAGTTGGAACACGCCGATTGAAGCGTTCGAGCACCAGTATCCTTTGCGCATAGAAAGCTATCGCATCCGCAAAGGCTCGGGAGGTGCGGGCAAACATCGCGGAGGCGATTCCATCGTCCGCGAATTCCGTTTTCTAGCCGACGCCGAAGTGACGATTCTTTCTGATCGACGCGAGCGCGGTCCTTATGGGCTGGCGGGCGGCGAAGCGGGCAAGCCCGGAAAGAATACGTTGGTACGCGGCGCGCGAGCGATTGAGCTGAAAGCGAAGACGCGCTTCGATATTCATGCGGGCGAGGCGCTGCGCATCGAGAGTCCCGGCGGCGGAGGCTGGGGCAAGAAAACCACAGACTGATGTCTGTTCCATCCCCACAAGACATCCGCAACAAGATGGCATAGGCTTTGGCCTGTGAGTTCCTGTCAATGCGCTAGCGACTTCTTCACCCTCTCCTGATACTCCGCCGCCTTCGCCATCACCGGCCCTGGATCGATCGTTACTATCTTCTTGTCTCGCACAATTACGCGCCCGTTCACCATCACATCGGAGACGTCGGACGCCTTCAACGCGTACACCAGTTGCGAATAGACGTTGTAGATCGGCACGCCGTGCGGCTGATCCAGGCGAATGGCGATCACATCCGCGCGCTTGCCCTTTTCAATCGAGCCGATCGTCGATTCCAGGTGCAGCGCGCGCGCTCCCGTAATGGTCGCCATTGCGAACGCCGTCTCCGCGGGCAGCGCCTGTGGATCGAGGGTCGTCACCTTTTGCAGCTTCGCCGCCAGGTCCATCTCCTCCATCATGTCGTGATCGTTGTTCGATCCCGCCACGCCGTCCGTGCCCAGCCCCATCGCGATTCCCAGCGACAAAATCTTCACCACCGGCGCGACCCCGCTCGCGAGCTTCATGTTGCTCGAAGGACAATGCGCAAGTCCTGTGCCGCGAGTCTTAAGAATTTTCATGTCGGCGTCATCCAGCCACACGCCGTGCGCCGCGACCGTCCAGCCGCTCAATACTCCCAGCGATTCCAGGGCCGCCGTGGGCGTCTTGCCGCGCTTCGCCAGCGCCTCGTCGTTTTCATGCTTCGTTTCCGAAAGATGAATCACCAAAGGCTTCTTGTACCGATTCGCAAGCGCGCGGCACGACTTCAGAACATCGTCCGGCACGGTATAAATCGCATGCGGAGCCACCGCTGGAACAATCAGCGGATCGTTCGCGAACGTCTTGAAAAAGTTTTCCGTGCCCGCCAGTGTCTCCGCCGGAGACTTGTAATCCGGGGCGGGGAAGCCGATGACCGTCTGGCCCAGCACGCCGCGCAGTCCCACTTCCTTCGTCGCTTCGGCCACCGTATCCTCGAAATAATACATGTCGGTATACGTCGTGGTTCCCGAAAGCGCCATCTCGATTGTGGCCAGGCGCGTCCCCCAGCGCACGAATTCGCGATCCACGTTGCGCGCCTCGGCCGGAAAAATAAATTTCTCCAGCCAGTCCTGGAGTTTCATGTCGTCGGCGACGCCCCGGAATAACGACATTGCCGCGTGGGTATGCGTGTTGATCAGGCCCGGCGCCAGAATCGCATCGGGCCGATCCACTCGCTGCTTCGGCTGATAATCTTTATCGATCTGCGCCCGGGTGCCGGCCGCGACAATATGGTCGCCGGTAATGGCGATCGCGCCGTTCTCGATCACGCGATGCTGCGGGTCCATCGTGACTACGTAGCGCGCCGACCAAATCGAGTCGACCGCCGCGGCGTGCAACGTGCACACGCAAAAAAAACTACAGAAAAGACGCATCGAAAGCCCTCGGAAACAGCTCTTTCATGCGCAGCGTCTCACATTTGCCCCGCGGATTTACCAGCGTGACTTCGATATCGCCGCAGAATTCCCACAAAATCTGGCGGCACGCGCCGCACGGGGGCGTTAGCGTTTCGGTATCGGCCGCGACCGCGATGCGCCGAAATTCGCGCACTCCTTCTGAAATCGCTTTGAACACGGCCACCCGTTCGGCGCAAACCGTCAGGCCGTAGGTCGCGTTTTCCACGTTGCAGCCGGTATGGACCCGGCCGGTGGAATCCTCCAGCGCCGCCCCGACTGCAAAATGCGAATAAGGCGCGTGCGCATGTCGACGCGCGGCCAGTGCGGCCGCGAGCAATTCCGTCATGCCTTCTACCTTACAACAGCGATGCCGTCAGGTTTTCAAATTTCGCCGGTGTGACCAGATGGAATCGGAGGTCGAGCGCGGTGAACGATCGCAGCGTCGCGGTCATCGCGGATGTCGGCAGGTTTGCGCTCGCCAGAAAGAGGCTCCCCTCGTCCACCCGGAACGGCAGCACGCCCCATTCGCGGACCACGTGTTCCGGCAGCGTGCGCGCGGTGTGCGCCGGCACCTGCCCGGGCTCGACGCGGCTGATGGGCAATCCCTGTTGGAAGCTCAGCGCTTCATACAAGGATTCGTCGCTCAATTGTCCGATCGACACCAGGTGTTGGCCTAATAAAACACCGGGCCGCAGCGACTCCAGCGCGTCCTTCAGCGCGTGTGCTGGAAGAACTCCGGAAGCCACCAGAATTTCGCCGAGCCGGCGTTTGTGCGCCAGCAGAGCCGCGCGATTTGGATAGGTATGATCGGTCTTCAGCCATTTGAGCGGACGTTTTCGCGTCCGCGCCAGCGCGTACCGGCCCAGCGCATTGAAGGTCGCGGTCGCGTTCAGGGCATTCGCGTACACCGCGCGCACCGGCACGCCGAGCGCGAACAAAACTCCGTAGACACGCGTCACACACGCCATTCTCACCGCGATACGCACGCACTGGATGGAAAACGTCGCCCAGCACAGCCAGGTGGAAAGAGGCGTGATTCGCTGCCAGATTGCGGTCGCCAAGCCGTAAACAAAAATCAGATTCGCGAGCAGACTCAGCGGATTTGTCAGCAGACCCTTGCGGTCGCGCCACAGCCAGTACACTTCGCCGGGCTTGCCCTTCCAGCCGTGCCTCTCCCAAGTCTGGAGCGCGATCCCCATCACCCAGCGCGTCCTCTGCCGCATCGCCGAGCGCCACTGTTGAGGAAAATATTCCCGCGTCGCGACCCAGTCCTTCGAGCCCATCGGATGCACCAGGGGAACGAACGTCTGCGAACATCCCAGGCGGAAAAGGCGGAGCCCGTTTTCGTAATCCTCCGTCAGCGCCTCCGGTTCGAAAATCTTGTTCGACGCCGACCGCGCCAGTTTATCCAACGCATCGCGACGGTATCCGGTGCCCACGCCGGAGCTGGGCACGAACCCTCCCAGCATCGGACGCACCGCCATGTCGCGCGTATGATACTCGGCGAATTCGTCGCAATAGACGCCGTGCGTCAACGCGAAAAACGGCGTGTGCAGCGCCAGCACCGGTATCTGGATAAAATCGAATCGCGCGGCATAATAGTTGATCCAGCGCAGCTCCTCGGGATGGATAATATCCTCCGCGTCGTGCGTCACGATGATGTCGAAACGCTTGCCGGTTTCCTCCTCATGCAGGATGAGCCGCTGATAAATCCAATTCAGGCAGTCCGCTTTTGAAGTGGGTCCCTCGTGCGGACAGAGCGCCATGTGGACATTGGGAAACCGGTCTGAGACGGATCGCACAGCGTCCTGCGTCAAGTCGTCATTTGGATATGCGCCCGCGAAAAAATGATAATCCGGGTAGCGAATCGAGGCCAGATTGTGTTCCAGCATCCGCCCGATAACTTCATGCTCATGCCAGAGAGGGACCAGGATCGCGATGGTCCTCTGCGGCGCCGCCTCCAACTGCCGCGGTCCAGGCGGAAACATGCGCGCCTCCGGCTTCCATTTCCCGCGCAGCCAGGAAAATGCCCACGCCGCATCGATCGCCAGATCGTCCAGTCCGCTCACCAGAATCGCGAACGCCAGAGGCGCCAGTATCCACAACACGGCGTGATCGAGCGATTGAAACGTCACTGGTGAAGTAGTGCGAAATCGCCTTCACTACTCTCTACCTGGTTACGCAAAAACTCGATAGGATAGCTGCTATTTCACGCAAAGACGCAGAGGTCGCAAAGAACCCGAGGAAAAATCTTCGCGAGCTTTGCGCCTTTGCGTGAAAGACTCCGGCGGTTTTTGCTTCGAACTTCAGAGGCGGGACACTACGCGAAATGATTCAGAGGACCCGATCCTCGTCCCAAGCCTGGATTGCTCCGAATCGCTTCAGTTACGAACGTTTTCGCCAGCCATACCGCTTGCACCAGGCCCACGCCCTTCGCCAGTTCCGCCGTAACAGCCGCCGAGTAAGTACAGCCGGTTCCATGAGTGTGCCTCGTATCGACGCGCGCCGTCGAAAACTCGCGCACCTCGCCGTCCTCCAGATACAGCAGGTCGAGCGCATCCCCTTCCAGATGCCCTCCTTTGATCAGGACGTTCCGCGCGCCCATCCCGATCAGAACCTCTGCCGCGCGGCGCATCGCATCGCGGCCATCGACCTTGAATCCAACCAGCTCCGTCGCCTCGTCGAGATTCGGCATCAGCAAATACGCCCGCGCGATTAATTTTTCGAACGCCGAAGCCTCACCCAACCGGGCGCCCTGTTTCGAAATCGTCACCGGATCCACCACCAGAGGAAACGCGAACTCCTTCGCCGCCTCGGCGATCGCCTCAATCACAGCGGCGCTTCCCAGCGCCCCGGTCTTTGCCGCGCGCGGCGGAATATCGGCCAAAACCGTCCGGATCTGTGCCAGAACAAGCTCGGGCGCTAACGTTTCGACCCGTTCGAGCGTCACCGTATTCTGCACGGTGATCAACGTCACCACCGCCTCGCCATAGACGCCGAATCGATAAAACGTCTTGAGGTCGGCCTGCAAACCCGCGCCTCCGCTGGGGTCCGATCCGGCGATGGTCAGGGCCACGGGCAGCACACTTCAAAGTTACTGGAATGTGAGGCTCCCCGTGTTCGCCACTCCGGCCGCGTTGGTCAGCGTCACTGTTATGCTGCCGATCGTCGCGACGCTACCGATCACAGGAAATGACACCAGGGCCTGAAACGCGCTGCCTGCCGATTTGCCTCCGTAGTAAGTCTTGAATGTCGACGTAAAATCGGCGCCCACGGCACTGCCGATCGCGTTCCCGCTGATATCGAAAAAAGAAAACGACATCGCGCCCGCGGAGTATGTATTGTCCGCGCCCGTAATCGTGATGTCCAGAAAACCGGTGCGTTCCTTCGACGCACTGGTCGAATCGATCATCACCTTGGCGCCCGCAATCGTGAATTTAATCGACGGAGGATTGCCCGTCATCGCCGCCGCCGTGGTCAGAGTGAAGGCGATCGTGCCCTCCGTCGTCCCCGTCTGAAAAGTAGCCGAGCCTTGCCCGTTCAAGAGCGCAGTAGTCGAACCTGGCGACACGCTGAACGGAATTGTGCGCGACCCATTGGCTAGAAACACGATCTCCGAATCGTCCGTCACCACCGCCGTCGCCGGCGTGAACGTGAGATTCACATATCCCGTCGCTGCAACCGGCGAGCCTCCCGGAATCGTCACCGTCAACACGCCCTGCTGCGCGCTCGAATAAGACGCGGAATCGAACTGGAACGCCGGCGTCGGCAGCAACGCCTGTTGCCCTGTTCCGCTCATCGCGAACGACTGCGGTCCGATGACTAAGGTGCCCGAATATGCGTTCGCCCCCGGCGGCGTGAAGTTTACTGAGAAGGACACGGATTGCCCCGGCTGAAGCGTCAACGGCAGTGTAACGCCGTAAGGTCCGGTGAATCCCAGCCCGTTGACGACGATGCCCGCCACCGTCACCGCTTGCGGATTCAGGTTCTGAAGCGCGAATGTGCAGGGCACGGAGCTGCCCACTGTGACGTTCCCCCAATTGAAAGGTACGCCGCTGCTGCAACCCGCTCCGCTGGTCAGCGTAGGCGCAGTCACACCCGACCCATAAAGGATCGCCGAAATCCCTCCCGAAGCCGCGGTTATCGTGAGGTTCGCCGGAAAAGTTGCCGTCGAGGTCGGCGTAAAGGAAACCCACACGTTCATCGCCTGCGTAACAGTCGAGTTTGCGGGAATCACCACCGGAAAGTGCGGTAGAGGATACGCGAAGCTAAATCCCGTGCCGCCCAATGTCACACCAGTGACGGAAATCGGCGCGCTGCCGATATTGTAAATCTGGAACTGCGTGCTCGACGTCGTGTTGATCGCGACCTGGCCGAATTGATACGACGATCCGACGCTGGTCTCCGTCGTGCCCGCCACCGCAAACAGCGCGAGCTGCGCCTCCGCCGCGAAGGGCAGCAGCGCGATGAGTAGCAGCGTCCTCATTGCTGCGCCCCAGGAAGTTGGAACAACATCTCGCGCCCCTTCTCCACTCGCAACGCATAATCGACTCCGCCCGCGCGAACCTGCAAATAACCCGTGGCCATTCGCGAGAATCCGGTCACGTGCGCCAGCGGAATTCGCACTTCGCGAATCACGATCTCCTCGCGAGTCGCATACACCACGCCGCCCGCGATCAACATTACCGGACCCGCCGAGCGCGGTAGTGAATCCAGCACGCTCCCATTCGCGTCGACGATCCAAACTCCACTCGCTCGCCGCACCGCGAACTCAATCGATCCCGAATTCGCGCGGATCGACAGCACCTCGCCATCGACGCTCGAATCGATCGAAGTAAGCATGCCGTTCGCCCACTGCTCGAGCTGCCGCGATTGCGGGAACCACACGAAGGCCGCGTCGCCATCGAACGCGAACAAAGCCGGCCCCGGCGGAGCCGCAACCGATCCCGCAGCCGACACGATACTCGCCTCCGTCTTCGCCAGGCAAAAAGTCTTCGAGCATCCAGACGATAGAACGCCCGCGATTTCCGCATCGCCCACAGCCACGCTAGCCGCGATCCCGTAAACCGTGCGCACGGCCCCATTGCCGTCCAGCATTTTCCCCAACTGCGGACGATCAATTTGTCCCCAGGCGCAAACGCCGAGAGCAAACGTAATCAATATTTTCATGGCGCCCCCACGACAATCGACGGAATGCCGATAGTAGTCGGCGTCACGGCCGGACCCACAGGCGTGGATTTACCGCGCAGCGCCGTCGCCGCCACCACTGCCACGGCCGCACCCGCCACCGCCGCGGTGATCCATAACCACTTGTGATTTTTCCCCAGCTTGAGAGGCGACGTCGACCCGCTCTCCGAAGTCGCCGTCAGCTTCGACAGGTAAACCGCGCAAACCGTGCCCGCCCGAGCCTGACCTTTTACCGCCGTGATGCGTATCTCGAATGATCCCTCGGTTCGATTCCACTGCATCCCCCACGCCGACGCTTTTCCGTCCGCCTTGGACATCGTGATTTCCGTGCGCGACCCGTTCGCGAACGCGCCGCTCGGACCCTCGTCTGGCAGACGGAAGCTAACCGACGCGGCTTCAATCGGTTTCCCCGTTTCGTCCGTGACTTGCACGGTCACCCCGCGCGTCGCCCGGCCTCCCAAAGGGTAAGCGACCCCTTCCCCTTCAAGAACCCGGATTTGCAGAATTGCCGGACTTGTGTCCGCCGGTCCATCCTGCATTAATATAGATGCGAGTAAGACTATTACTTTGGTACCCACGGGAAGTAAGTGCGTGGATAGGGGAAATACTCTCATGGGGATACGCGGCTCTTGGGAGTATGTGTTTTAATGAGAAGAAGAGGGAATGTCGGACACATCTTTTAAAGTACGCCGTGCCACTAAGGGCATCACCCGGTGGCTCCGTGAAAGGCGCTTGGTTTTAAAAGGGGCTCTCAGCACGGACCATCCGATCATGGCCCACATTATCCCCATCCGCCGTTGCAACCTATCTTGCACATACTGCAACGAATACGACGATTTTTCGCCGCCCGTCCCGAAGGAGATGATGATCCAGCGGATCAACCGCCTGGCCGATCTGGGTACCAGCATTCTTACCCTTTCCGGCGGCGAACCAATGTTGCACCCGGATCTCGACGAGATCATCGCCGCCATGCGCCGCCGCGGTGTTATCGCCGGTATGATCACTAACGGCTACCTGCTGATGCCGGACCGGATTAAGCGCCTGAACCAAGCCGGTCTCGACCACATGCAGATCTCGATCGACAACGTGAAGCCAGACGACGTTTCGAAAAAGAGCCTGAAGGTACTGGACAAGAAGTTGCAAATGCTCGCCGAGCACGCCGAATTTCACGTCAACATCAACTCGGTAGTCGGCGGAGGCATTCATGATCCCAACGACGCCCTGGTCGTCGGCCGCCGCGCGATCGAGCTCGGATTTTCCGCCACAGTAGGAATCATTCACGATGGCGACGGCCAGCTCCGTCCCTTAGGCGAGCAGGAACGCGCGGTGTATCACGAAATGAAGGCGATGGAGAATCGCCATTTCGCGCGCCTCAATTTTTTCCAGGACGCGATCGCGCAAGGCAAGCCGAACAACTGGCGCTGCCGCGCAGGCGCCCGCTACATGTACATCTGCGAAGACGGACTGGTCCACTACTGCTCGCAACAGCGTGGATACCCCGGCACGCCTCTCGAAAAATATACTGTGGAAGACATCCGCCGAGAATACCTGACGGAAAAATCGTGTGCCCCGTATTGCACAGTAAGCTGCGTGCACTACGTGTCGTACTTCGATTTCTGGCGAGGCAAACAAACCATCCGCCAGGAAGTGCCCGAACAGCATCACGAAAAGCTGGTTAAGATCCAGTCGGCTAAATAACTCCTTTTCTAAACAATAGATTAGTATCGGGAGCGCTCCCTTTAGCTGCTAGTTTCTGTTCCCACAGCGGAGAAGCTCGCTTCGTAACCCGCAACGAGCTGGGGCCAGACATTGACTGGCGGCAATCCAACGCACACAGACCCGTATCGAGGAGGTTGCTA
>DATHOJ010000065.1:0-13499 GCA_035485055.1 Bryobacteraceae bacterium | reverse complement strand
CGCGCCTGGACTCGCTAGAAAGCGACTCCTGTATTTTCGACGTGAGCGGTCAGCTACTAGTTCTCCGTCGGCGCTTTCTCGATGTGGTCGACCACCAGGACCTCAACGGGACCTTTCCGCGCCTCCAACTTCAGCCCCAGTTGTTCCTGAAGGGCCGTGAACAGCGAGGGTCCTGGGGCTGACTCGCCCGTCCGCATCTCGTCGGGCGACCATTCAAGCGTGAAATCGAACACGCCCTTCAGTCCGGTCTCATCCACCACCTGCTGCCCCGTCAAACGCGCGATCAGGTCCGCGAAGTGCTGCATGGTGACCTTCGTCGCCTCGAAGTGACCCGGCCTGCCCGATGTCTTCGCTGACCCATCCTCCACCGGTTGGATCTTTGGTCCGTTTTTCGCGACCGTCAGGACATACATCGGGAGTTGCCTGGTTTCGCGGTGGAGGGTAAGCTTGAAGCGCTCCGCCAGCAGAGTCTGCATCATCGCTCTAACCTGCTCCGGAGGGGTGTCCGGCGGGAAACTCGCCTGGATATCGAAGTGCTCGCTGGTGAGCAAATCCGGCCCGGCGAGGGCGTATTCACGGTCGTCCGGAATATCATACGCCGCGAGGGTGACCTTTTTGAGCGACACGTTTTCCATGGTGACGCGGCCTGGCGTAATCCGCATTGAACTGACGCCCCCGCCTGTGCGATTCGGTTTGATGGTCGCCACTTCGAACGCCGGCGTCTGAGCAAGCGCAATGAAAGGAATCAGCAGCAGCGTTTTCATCCTGACTCGAAAAACGCAGCCGTTCACGGAATTGTTCCTTTATTTTAGAACCACGCCTCCATCCCGATATCGTTGGTTCGCACCTCGACCGTCTTATGGCCGGCTCTATCCAGCATCTTCTCCAGCTCCGGCTTGGTATACGCTCGCCGCAGCAGCATAAAGCGGAAAGCGCCCGTGGTAAGCCAGCGGTTCCAGGCGTTCAAACCCATTCCGTCGACCGCGCGCTTGATGTCCGTCATGGTCGCGTCCCGCCGCAGATCGATAATCACCCCCGTGCCGCCCGGACGCAGGACGCGGCGCATTTCTTTTAAGGCTTTCTCCGGCTCGGAAAAGTTCTTGAACGCTGCGCGGCATATCAGCAAATCGAAACTCCGATCGGCGAACGGCATCTCTGACGCGTTCCCCTGTTGAAACTGAACCGGCACGCCGGCCTCCGCCGCATTTTTCCGAGCCAGTTCCACGAAAGTCCTGCTGATATCGAGCCCGGTGACGCGCATGCGGCTGTCGCGCGCCATCTCGATGGCTAAAAAGCCGGGGCCGGGAGCCACCTCCAGCACGTCGCCTCCGTCAGGCACGAACGCCTTTAGCCGCTCCGCTTCCCGGCGGAACTCCTCCATGCTTTTTCGAGTGTTTTTTTCGTACCAGCGGGCAATCGAGCCTTCCATGCCCAGTCCCTTGTACCCTTTTTCCGCTGTGGCTGTCATGATCCTGTTGTATCGCCAGCCAGTCAGATCAAGGAGAGAAACTCGGCGAACGCCGGGAAAAGCAGGACGAACGCCGAGAGGAGCCGATCGTCCCGCGCGGGAAACGATTCCGCATGGACCGCGTGGTCGCTAACGCCCGTGGCCTCCCCCACCTCCTCCGCCGTGAAATCCGCCGCCGCCTCCGCCGTGAAATGCACCACCGCCGCCATGGAATCCACCGGCAGAGCCGCCTCCGCGGAATCCTCCACCGCCAAAGCCGCTGCTCCTGACGGTGCTTCCGCGAACATTATAAGCGTGTCCCGCGGATGATCCCGAGGCCCGTGCTGCGGAATAACTGGGATGGTAACCCGCACCGAATCGATGAGTACCGCCCGCACCGGCGCCATAGCGATAGCCGCCATAGCCGTAGCCGCCGAAGCCGAAACCGAAGAACGGAGCGTCAAACGCGCACCAGGGCGAATAGAATCCCCATCCGAACGGGCTGTAGAAAATTCCGTCCCCGGGAATAAAGGTGTAGGCGTCATAAGGGCTGTCCCAATACCATCCGCCGCCGTCCCACATTTCCGGCGAATATCCGCTAACTCCCGCGTACCTTCGTGCGGCATCGATATTCGCTTCCGATACATACGACGATCGCAGACTGGACCAGCGATAGAAATCGTCCTCATAAAGCTTCTTGTCGAATCGACGGCCCTTCAGTTTCCCCATCGCATTTAGACTGACCTCCGAGCCGCGTCCGACATCGATCCTTCGGCCCCCTGCCTGCACCATCGCCCGGCCGTCGAAGACCAGAATCTGCACATGATCCGCGTCGAAATCGTATAAGCCTGCGCGTAACATTTGCGTGCTGGTGGCGCCAACATTCATCCGGAGATTGTTTTCCGGATGGATTTCCGCCACCTCCACCATGGCCCGGCCTTTCTCCAGCAGCAGAACCGTATTCGCTAAACCGGGAGAAATCATCTGCACCGAGCTTTGCGCGTCGATTCTTAAGAACACTCCTGGCGTAAGCAGCATCTCGACTTTGCCCGCTTGTGTGGAGACGGATTGTCCAGCCAGGAGTTTGACCGAGCGCACCGAGCTCTCATTAAGGAGTTGTCCGCCGATGGAGGCCTGTCCTTCTATGTAATTGATCGTCCCCGGTTGTGGAGGAACTGAGCCCCGAACGGGACGGTTAAGCAGCGCGAGAAAAATGAAGGCTCCGATGGATTTCCAGCTTAAGCGCTTCATATGGTTTCATGCCTCTGACCTGGTGATGCGGGCCGGGCTAGAAGGGTTGCTAGTCTCGGGAAGGTAGAAAAAGACAGGGGCGGCTAGTATAGTCGTACTCGCGAGCGCTCCCTCGAAAATCTTGTGGGGTAGGTCCCCGAGGTTAGGAAGCGCCGCGAAATCTATGTAATCTCGGTCAACCGAATCACGCTGAGCAGTATCAGCCCCAACCCCACGAATCGACATGCAACCCGCACCGTGACCGACTCGCGTATAGGCTCCGCTCCCACCCACATCGTGGTCCGGTCGTACCGGCTGATTTCATTCGCAACCCGGGTGACGGCGGTCAAGGCCCTCGAGGGCGAAGCAAACATCCACGCGCCCGCGTAAATCAGCGTCGCGAGCGCAATCAGCATCAGGTAAACCATTTGTCGTCTAATCGGCTGCTCTTCGGATGCACATTAGTTTAACCGATTTTACTTGATCAAGAACGGCCAGTGCTTCACCAGATGATAGTGATACCTGGTTACCAGCACAAAGGCGGCCACCGCCAGGATCGCCAGGATCACCAGCAGCCACGGCAGCACTTTAGCCCACGGGAATCTCCGTTTTTCACGATGCAGTACCAGTAAATAACCAGCGAATACGCCGACGAAGAACAGCATACACATCGGCACCGCGAACAGCATCAGGTTGAACACGTCCGGCGTGGGCGTGATGATCGCCGCGATGATCACGATGGCGAGAATGGCGTAGCGCGAGTGCTCCATCAAAAACTTCGGGGTCGCCAGGCGCAGCAGAACCAAGAAGAAAATGATCACCGGCATTTCGAAAATCGCCGAAACGCCCAGCATCACATCGACGAATAACTCGAAATATTTGTCGATCGAAATCATCGGCCTGATGCCCGCGAAGCCTCCCAGGCCCAGCAGGAACGTCAGCCCGTAGCGGAATGCGATGAAATACGCGAATAGTCCGCCCGATAGAAACAGTCCCGCCGTGGTCAATACGAATGGAACCGCCCAACGCCGCTCACTTTTATAAAGTCCCGGCGCGATAAACGCCCAGATTTGATACAGGATCCAGGGCGACGCCAGAAAGATCGAGGCCACCAGAGGCGTCCACATCCAGAGGATGGAAAACTGCTCCATGGGATCGATTCCCACCAGGCTCCCGCTGACTTTAGGAGTGTTTGCGGCTTTCACAGCTTCCGCGCAGGGAGCGGAGGTCGCTTCCGTCGCCGGAGGCTTACAGACTTCCTTTACTTTGTCCTCATCCGACTGCTGAGCCGACTGCGTCAGCCGGCGAAACGCTTCCACGGCCGGGGCCTGCACGATGAGCCACAGCTGGTTCGAAAAGACCAGGCAGACCAGGAACACCAGCCCGAAACCCACCAGCGCGCGAATGATGCGTGAACGGAGCTCTCCCAGGTGGTCCAGGAACGACATGCGGAGCATGCCTTCTTCTTCGTCGTCTCCACCATCGTCGCCGCCGCCCCCAGCTGGAGGAGGAAGCTTCTTCTTGCCCCCTCCGCCCTGGGAAAAACGCGCAAGCAGATTTTCAATCGGACTATCGTCGCTCACGTTGTCCTTCTTGATCGACCCGCCATACGGATCGTCCGGATAAATATCGGGATGCTCAGACAAGTCTCCGCCTGGCTTGGTCGATCATTCGCTTTTCTAAGACGCTACCTAACTTGTGTGCTGGGACGCTTCCGGCGCCGCGGTCTCCACGTGATGCTCAACATCGATAACCTTGGCATCCGTATGCGGAGCCTCAATACGAGGAACGGTTCCCTCGACGTGAGGAGTGGCGGCTTCAATAGCCCCATGTGATTCAGCGCTAGGACCTTCTATAGCGCCTACTGTGGAAGGATTGGTTGCGGTGGAATCGTACGCATCGGTTCCATAGGAGCCCGAGTCGTAATACGGATAATCGAAACTACTGTGGCTTTGGATCTCAGACGCAATCGGATGCATCACGTCCTTAATCGATTCGCTTTCCCGCTCCAGTGACTGCATTTCGCGCTCAAACGTCGCTTTAAGATCGTTCGAGGCGCGACGGAACTCGGTAATCGCCTTCGCGATCGTCCGCCCCAGTTCTGGAAGCTTCTTCGGCCCGAACAGAACGAGAGCGACGAGGAAGATGGCGATCATTTCCTGCACGCCAATCGGACCCATCGTGTGCCCTCTCTTTTTTTGAAATACAACGCGCGCAATACCGCGCCTGACCCCATAATAACAGATGCGGCGCGAACCCCTTTTGTGATGTACTTGCTTATCAGGATGAGAATGATGGGAATGACGAAAATGACGACCAAGTTGCTTCTGTACACCACCCTCGGCGTAGCCACCGTAATGGCCCAGGTGAAAATCGTCGGCGAAGATACCCGCATTCATATCGAAATCGACGGCAAGCCTTACTCCGATTTCGTCGTGAAAAGCGATGAAGCGATGAAGCCCTACTTGTATCCTCTACGCGCGGCCGATGGAACCATCGTCACCCGTCATTGGCCCATGGAAAAAGTCTCCGCGATCGAACCCGTGGACCATCAGCATCAGCGCGGAGTCTGGTTCGGCCCCGACGAGGTCAACGGCTTCGATTTCTGGAATAACGAACGCAGCTACAAAACTCCCATTCGCGGCTACATCAAGCTGAACAAGGTGGGCGAGCTGAAGAGCGGCAAGAAAAAAGGCAGCATCGCCGCGACCTTCGATTGGATCGACCCTAAAGGCACCAAGATCGTCGAGGAATCGCGCCAGATGGTCTTCTACGATCGCCCGAAGCTCCGCATCATCGACTTCGAAATCGATTTGACCGCCGTGACCCAGGCGAAGTTCGGCGATGGCAAAGACTGCTGCTTCGGCATCCGCATCTCTCCACAGTTGCAGGAGGATAAGGTGATCAAGGTCAAGGGCAAACCGGACGTGACCATCCCCGGACCTGCCGGTCTCATCAGCAACTCCGAGGGCAAGTCCACAGAGAAAGAAGTGTGGGGCAAGCCCGCCGACTGGTGCGACTATTCCGGCGAAATCAACGGCGACAAGCTGGGCATCGCGATTTTCGACAATCCGAAAAATTCGCACCGCGCCCGCTGGCATGTCCGCGGCTACGGCCTGTTCGCCGCGAACCCGTTCGGGCTAAGCGCGTTTAGCGGCGATAAAACCCAGGACGGGAGCGTGACCCTGCAACCTGGCGAAAAAATGCATTTCGCCTATCGCGTGGTGATCCACCCCGCCGGCACGGATCTCGCGAAATTGTACGCGGAGTACACCAAGTAATGGTCCTCTCCGACATCGATATCCATCGATATATTGCCGAAGGAAAAATCAAAATCACGCCGCCGCTTCCGCCGGAGCAATTCGGAAGCTGCTCCGTCGATTTTCGCTTGGGCCACGAGTTCAGCGTCTTCGAACATAGTAAGCACGCCTTGATCGACATCCGCGAAAAGGCCGCGATTCAGGGCCTGATGCGCACCATTATCGTCCCACCGGGCGAGCCTTTTATTCTCCAGCCGCACGAATTCGCTCTGGCGATCACCGAGGAAATTCTGGAGCTAGACGACGACGTCCTCGGCCGCCTCGAAGGCCGCTCCAGCCTGGGCCGCATCGGCATCATCGTCCACGGAACCGCCGGCCTGTTCGACCCCGGTTGGCTCGGCAAAGCCACACTGGAGCTGAGCAATCTCGGCCGCATGCCGGTGGCGCTCTATCCTGGAATGCGAATCTGCTCCTTCACCTTTGAGCAGCTCACCACGCGCGTGAAGGTGTCGTACAGAAATAAAATCGGTAACAAATACTCCGGCCAGGATCGTCCACTGGCGAGTAAGCTCGCGAGCGAATCGGGGGAGTGAAGTTAGGAAGCGATTCGCAGTGCTCGCTGGATATCGCTCGGCAGCGCAAGTTTCCGAAACAAGCGGGCTGGATACAGATAGTCTTCACCCGATTCGTCAACGATGCGGATGAGGTTGTTGGCTTCCGCGTCAGGGTCGCTTATGAAGGGATACAGCTTTCTGACCTCGAGTGAAGCCACAAATCCCCCGTTTCGAAGGCACACCGCAAATCCTTTTCTTGGGGCGGGCATAGTTAGTCGATGAAGCGCTTAATCTTCAGTTCCCTTTTCCCGATACCGGAGGCTTCGTACCAGTGAACCTCCGCTGTTCGCATAATACCATTCGCGAGCCGCACCTTCGCCAACCCTTTGCGTTTTCGCCAACGGCCTCGTCCGTAAAACTTGCGAAGTCGAGGCAGCTCGCGGATCGATGGCCCTATCGCGAACGTTTCGATGTCTGTGATCGGCCCCCGGATTTCGAAAAACACTCTTGCGGAATTCTAGCAAAGACGAAGCAGCCCAGCTCAACTCAGGCACCCGAATGATAAACTCACTTGATCATCCAAGGAAGAGAATGAAATTCTACTGCAGCCTGATCGGCTTCGCGATGCTTAGCGGCCACATCGTGGCGCAGCCCACGCGGGTGCAGCAGCTCCCCCAGGATCGAGGTCAATCACTACCTCCATCGGTCGAATTCTTTGCGGCGAATCCCCCGAGAACCTGGGCGGTGACCGCAGAAGTAACGGGTAGAGCCGAGCGGGATGGCGATGTCTTAAGACTTTACATCAAGACTTGTAGCCTTTTTCGCCCGGAGCGTTTCAGCGATCCAGTGAATTTCGTGTACATCACCTCCGGAATTTCGCGCATCCGGCCGCGTGACACCTGGGAAATCCTGCGACGGAGCGAGCGCCACTTCATCCGGCAGAGTCTTACTCCCGGGAAAGGAATTGATTTAGAGCCATTCGAACTCGCTATTCCGTTACAGGGGTTTGCGCTCGAGGACAATGATCGGCTGACGTTCCAAGTCTGGAACATATCGGAAAGGAATGGGGAAAAACATGGCGGTCATGTGCCTGTACATGCGTCAGTCCACTGGCCAGATGCGTTCTTTTGGTCGAATAATGCAGAGGCATCGCGAATCGCTCAATTTCGGTCTTACGCCGCTTCGGTAAGCGACCGTATCGACGGCGAAATCGACGGGAGAATATCTCAACAATCTGAGGCTTTAACCATCAGGGTTGATTCAGGCGTTTTATCATCCTCCGAGGAGTACCCTGATGATCGGCGCCATATTGAGGCGATCCAAGTGTTAATCATGCGGTCACCCGAATATGGAAAAAGGGCGATTGAGAGAACTGGCGAGTCTCACGCAGTTGGACAAGATGTGAAGCCTGGTGCCACCGTCGCCTTGCAGCCATTTGAGTTGAAGCTTCCTCTCGCGAATTATTCAAGCCGTCCGACGGACGCGCTTAATTTGAGAGTCATTTCCGTCACCTCAGACGGTCTCAGGGAATCGACCTATCTTCACGTTCCCTATCAATTGCCGCTGGGGCAAAGCCGCTGAGGTTGGTTTGTGGCGCTTGGGGTAGCATGCTGTGGGCGAAACCGTTAACCGCGTAGAATGAAAGTGTGCGCGCCATCCCCCTCCTAGCCCTCACCACGCTCCTCTTCGCCCGTTCCTCCATTGAGCGCCTGGACACCACTCACCTCGCCGCCGTTCATTCTCAACGTGTTGAATGGATGAAAATTCGCGCGGCTGCGCCGCCGCCTCCCGGCGTCTATCGCGACTTCCGGGCCATCCTCCATATCCACGCTGAGGACGCCGAGCACACCAAGGGCACTCGCGCCGAAGTTCTGAAAGCGGCCAAGGCGGACGAAGTCAGCGTCGTCATGTTCACCGATCATCGCGGCCCCAAGCCCGAAACCTGGTCCGGCCTTCGTGAAGGAGTCCTCTTCATCCCCGGCTCTGAGGACGATCATCTGCTCCGTTACCCTGCCGACTCCGCGGGTCCCGAGCTTCGCTTTCTGTCGCACATCGAAGAACGCCCCAACATGTCGTCCGCCGGATTCCAGGGCATGGAAATCTATAACCGTCACACCGATGCGACTGTTCATAAGGAGTTCACCGAATACTTCCGGGCCGCGATGAAAGATCCCAAGGAATGGAAGCATCTGGTCGAAAAAGAGAAGGACTTTCCGGACGAAGTTTTCGCCGCCGGGACGGACGTGCTGCCGGAATTTCTTGCGCGTTGGGATAAAGAGCTGGAAGCCCACGCCTTCACGGGCATCGCTGCTAACGACGCGCATCAGAACCAGATTTTCAATGGCACTACGTTCGACCCGTACGCCGTGGCTTTCCGCCACGTCAGCACGCATATTCTGGCGCGCGATCTGGATGAGAAAGACATTCGCGAATCGCTCGCCGCGGGACGCGCGTACGTGTCTCACGATTGGCTCTGCGATCCTACCGGCTTTTCCTTCATCGCGGAAAACAACCTCGGCTTGTTCGATATGGGCGATCAGATTCCTCTCTCAGGCCTGGGCGTCGGGGGCACCAGCATCCACGCCTCTCTTCCGATTCCCGCGAAATTGAAGTTGATCCGCGATGGTCAAGTTGTTGCCGAAGCCGACGATTCCAAGTTCGCCTACTCGCCCAAAGAGCCCGGCGCCTACCGCCTGGAAGCGTGGCTTACGGTCGACGGGGAAGCCCGCCCCTGGATTTTCTCGAACCCCATTTACGTCACGAAAACCAGCAATCTTGCGCTGCCTGTGGCCACGGCCGCAGCGAATATCGAAGTCCAGAAAGACATCAGCTACACTGACGGCGATCCTGCGGATGCGGCGAAGCATAAGCTCGACCTGTATCTGCCGGCGAACAAGAAAAATTTCCCCGTGCTGATGTTCGTTCACGGAGGGTCGTGGAAATCCGGCGATAAATCGCTCTATCCAGCGCTCGGGAATCGATTCGCAAAACTCGGCATCGGCGTCGCGATCCCTAGCTATCGCCTGATGCCCAAGAACCCTCATCCGGCGCAGATTGAGGACACCGCGGCAGCCTTTGCCTGGGTCTATAAGAACATCGCGCAACACGGCGGCGACGTGAGCCGCATCTACATCGCAGGCCATTCCGCCGGAGGCCATCTCGTCGCATTGCTGGCGCTCGATCCACGCTACTTGGCCAAATACGATATTCCCCTCACGGCGATCAAAGGCGTGGCAGCGCTCTCCGGCGTCTACGACGTCAGTAAAATCCGCGGCTTCGAAAACGTCCCCGCCGATGCGGATCCATCTCCTCTTGGGCACGTGCACCCCAAAGCTCCGCCGTTCCTTGTTTCTTATTGCCAGTGGGACTATCTCGCGCTGCCCTTGCAGGCCCGCCAGTTCGCGGCTGCGCTTAAGAAATCCTTCGATCCCGTCGATCTTTTGTATGTTCCAGGCCAAGGCCACATCTCAGAAATCATTCACATCGTCAACGACGACGACGTGATCGCGCAGGCGATCATCAAACTGATCCAGTGACCGCAACTAAACAACACAGCACCGTCTGCCTCTGTTTGGTAGCGCGAGCTTTAGCTTGCAGCGCTGACTTTCGCCGCCGGTTCGACGGAGTGGGTAAACGCTAACCATGTCCACTAAATTCGACCTAGTCGGCGTCGGATTAAACGCCACCGACACTCTCCTCATCGTCTCCCACTTCCCCGCCTACGCCGGAAAAGTCCCCTTCGAAGCCGAAATCCTGAGCCCCGGAGGCCAGGTCGCCAGCGCGCTCGCAACCGTGGCTAAACTTGGTCTGAACGTAAAATACATCGGCACCGTCGGCGACGATGAGCGGGGCCGCGTACAGATGGAGAGCCTGCGCGAAACCGGCATCAACCTCGATGACGTCGAGATTCGCGAACACTGCCCCAATCAGACGGCCTACATCATCATTGATCAATCCACCGGTGAGCGAACCGTCCTCTGGAGCCGTCCCGATTGTCTGCGCTTGGACCCGGCGAGCATTACCTTGGAAAAAATAGCCGGCGCGCGCATGCTCCATGTCGATGGCCATGATACGCCGGCAGTTGAAAAAGCCTCGAAGCTCGCGTGCAGCCTCGGCATACCGGTCACCTGCGACGTCGACACCATCTATCAAGGCTTCGATCGGGTGCTCGAATCGGTCGATTACCTGGTGGCGAGTTCCGAGTTTCCCCATCAGTGGACTACGGAGCGCGACCCGTTCAAGGCCCTCGAAACCATCCAGAACGAATATAAGATGAAGTGCGCCGCCATGACCCTGGGCTCCCACGGAGCGCTCGCGCGCATCGACGGAAAATTCGTCTATTCTCCGGCGTTTGTCGTGAATTGTGTCGATACCACGGGCGCGGGAGATATCTTTCACGGCGCATTTTGTTACGCTGTGCTCAAAGGCATGGGGATGCGCGAAACGCTCGAATTCTCGAACGCGATGGCCGCTCTGAACTGCACCCGGCTCGGCGCACGCGGCGGAATCGCGACCGCGGCGGAAGCGCGCGCGCTGATGGAGCGAGCAGAGCGGCGCGCCAATAAAGACTTCGCCGCCGCCTCTTATTCCGCATGATTCCCCTTCGATCGACGGAGCGCATTTACTCGACCGCGGTAGTCACCGCCTCTCTGATTGCGGTGAACATTCTGATTTTTCTCTATCAAGTGTCGCTCGGGCCCGGTGAGGATCAGTTCGCGCGCCAATGGGGAATTATTCCGGATCAGATGCGCGGCATCGGCCTGGTCACTTTGGTGACCTCCATGTTTCTACACGGAGGCTGGCTCCATGTTTTGGGGAATATGCTCTTCCTGTGGGTCTTCGGACGCAATGTGGAGGACCTGATCGGCGGCCCGCGTTTCCTGGTGTTTTACCTGCTGGGTGGAATCGCTGCCGGAATCGTGCACGTCATCGTGAACGCCTATTCCACGGTTCCCACCATCGGAGCCAGCGGCGCGATCGCAGCCGTGATGGGCGCCTACCTGGTGAAATTTCCGCGCTCCAGAATCGTCACCCTGATTTTCATTTTCTTCTTCGTCACCACGGCGGAAATTCCGGCCGCGTTTATCCTGCTGTACTGGTTCGCCCTGCAATTCATCAGCGGAGTGGGATCGCTGGCCTCCACTGACTACACCGGTGGAGGCGTAGCCTGGTTCGCCCATATCGGAGGGTTCCTGGTCGGTATGGTCCTAATCCGCGCGTTTCCCGCGCGCCAAAGATGGCGTGCCTGGTATGAGGAAGATTAAGGTCAAATAAGGCATTCTCGAGCCGCTTAACCCGTCAATTATGGTTCATTAAGAGCGTCTTTTCGAGATCGGCAAGCACGATATCGAACGGAAGCTGCACGGTGTGCCGGCAATACATGGTTTCCTTGGATGCGAAGCTGCCGTTCTCGTAGTACTTGTTGGAAGGCGCGCCGCCCCCGCAATAAGAGAAATATTGGCAGGATTCCTGGCACATCCTCATGCCTTCCTGAATCTCCTCGGCAATGCGGATGAATCCGGGGTTCTTTTTGATGTCCAGAAGGCTGTCGGTCATCGTGTTTCCGAAGCAGAACTCCCCGTATTTCACACTCTTACCGCCTAAAAGCTCGGGCGAAAACGTCGAGATGTTGCCCTGCCAGTCGATGCTGATAATCCCGAACGCCATCGACTGATCGTTATGATCCATAACCTCTTTATCCATTTCCTCGGTGCGGGCCAGGGCTTGGAACGCCCGGTCGAATTCGCGGATACGCACCGCGCCCTCCGATCCTTTCTGTAACTCATAGCAACGACGCATGAATTTCTCGATTCGGGGGGACACGCTGGCGGCCGTGCCGAGGGTCGAGATCTGGTGAATGCCTTCCTGCTCCTCGATATTGAAGCCGACGCTGTGAATTTCGTTTTCTAAGAAGAAGTTGAAAACTTCATCCGGCTGATCCAGCGCATCGGCGGTAATGACCGAGATGGAGTGAAACGGCACCTTGTGTTTCTTCAGGAACTCTATGCCCCTCATGACTTTATCGTGGGTGCCTTTACCCTGGCGGTCTTTGCGGTGCTGGTCGTGGATGTGCGCGGGTCCATCGACGCTGACGCCGACGCTGCAATTGTTCTTCAGGAAAAATTCACACCAGGCGTCGTTGATGAGAGTGCCATTTGTCTGAAAATTATGGACGATTTTGCCTTCCGGAATACCCCAGGTTGCCATCAGGCGGAAGGCTTCTTCGTAATAGGCGAGGGGCACCGCCAGAGGCTCGCCGGCGTGCCAGACCACACTGAGCTGTCCGCCGACCAGGCCGCTTTCAAAGACTCGATCGAGCGTTTTATGCAAGACCTCGAGCGACATTTTCTTGGTGCTGGAACGTTCCGCCAGGTAGCAGTAATCGCAGTCGATGTTGCAGAACGGAGAGGGCTGCAGGATCAGCAGCCCGATCTGTTTCATGTGTGGCCCGGTATATTCGGCTTGCATGGGAATCATTCTACCTTTTAGAAGTTGAACCAGTTCGACCAGTTGTTCCAATTGCGCCAGTTATTCCAATCGCGCCAGTTGTTCCAGTTGGACCAGTTTACCCAGTTGAGCCAGGACGCGACTTCCATTTGCGCGTAGGGCAATTTGGGAAGTGCTCCCAGGTCCTGCGCATCGGCGACGCGCTTGTTGAGTTCGGCGCGCACGGCGGCGACGCGATCGGGGATGGTGGCTGGAGCTACTCCGCCGAACAATCCGCCGGCCAGGAGAAGAGAGCATACTGTCTTTTTCATTTTCTGGTTCCTCGCTTTCACTTCTACCGGACGCGGGGAACGCAGTCATATTAGTGTTGCGGAAAAGAAATTTCAAGCGCGTCGACACTCTCGATGACCCGGCCAAAACTCACCACACGAACGCCGGCTGAAGCCGACGCTGCAAGCTGAAGCTTGCGCCACGTCGAATCAGACAATAAAAAACTCCCTGAAAGCCGAGACTTTCAGGGAGCTTCTTTGAATAACATGCGGCGAATTAGTAGTTGAACCA
>DATHOJ010000064.1:0-12379 GCA_035485055.1 Bryobacteraceae bacterium | reverse complement strand
CTGGATCGTTACGGGATGAAAGCGGGGAAGAGCTTCAAGACCGTGGACAAGCGGAGCCTCGATCTGCTTCAGTCCTATCCCTGGCCGGGCAACATCCGCGAATTGCAGAACGTGATCGAGAGATCCGTCATCGTAAGTGATATGGGAGCTTTTTCTGTCGATGAGAGCTGGCTTTCCCGAAGACCGCCCACGACCGGGCTGGAAATCCGCCGGGACCCGTTCCGAACGCCGCCCGCTGAAGAAAAGGCGACTATCGAGGCCGCCCTGCGCGAATGCGGGGGACGAATATATGGCCCCGCAGGGGCCGCTGAAAAACTCGGGATTCCACGATCCACCCTCGAATCGAAGATCCGGACATTGAAGATCAACAAGAATCGCTTCAGAGGACCCCTTCCAGATTAGCTGACGCTGTCCCACGAAGTCGTTGTACGGACTTCACCAATTTGATGAAGTTCGACAGTGTTGCTGGCCACCAATTGCAATATTTTCAATAGGTTACGACTGGCATTCGCCGTGCAAGCCTTCGGGCTCAAAGCATGCTCAGAATTCGCAGGTCGTCCAACGGGGAAGTGGTCTTTTCGCTTAGCGGTCGAATCGACAACGAGAACGTGACGGAGTTGGAGTCGTTGATCCGAGCGGAAGAAAAAGACCGGCGGATTGTCATCGACTTAAAAGACGTCACTCTGGCTGGCGAAGGCGGGATCGTCTTTCTCGCCCAGTGTGAGGCGGGAAACATCGCGGTCGTGAACTGCCTACCGTACATACGGGAGTGGATCACGAGACAAAACAAAGGGAGCTAGCTCCGGCTGGCTTGATCAGAGGAAAGCGCGGAACGATCCGCATTCACAAGGGAGAATTGTGTGACTACTTTAGATTTGATCGGGTCGAGCCCGAAATTCCGGGCATTGCTGACAGAGGTGGAGAGGGTTGCACCAGTGGACTCCGTTGTCTTGATCCAGGGCGAAACAGGCACCGGGAAGGAAGTGATTGCCAGAGCCATTCATGAGGCCAGTCCTCGGCGTAATCACCGTTTTGTAGCCCTTAACTGCGCAGCGATTCCGAGGGAGTTGTTGGAGAGCGAACTGTTCGGCCACGAACGAGGCGCTTTCACGGGCGCGTGGGCGCAAACGAAAGGACGATTTGAGATGGCGCATGGAGGTACGCTCTTTCTGGATGAGATTGGTGACATGCCGCTGGAACTTCAACCCAAGCTGCTCCGCGCCCTGCAAGAGCGGGAGTTCGAGCGTTTGGGTAGCACCCAGACCGTCCGCGTCAACGTGCGGGTGGTGGCGGCGACAAACCAGGATCTCGGGCAGCTCGTAAACAAGAAGCTGTTTCGGGCGGACCTCTTCTACCGGCTGAACGTCATCCCACTCCTCATGCCTCCTTTGCGCGAGCGCCTTCAGGACATCCTGCCGCTGACGGAGTTCTTCGTGGCAAAGTTTGCGGCCCAGCTAAATAAGCCCATCGATTCGATTCCTGATGAAGTGGTGGAGGTCCTCAAAGCGCACGACTGGCCAGGCAATATTCGCGAACTACAGAACTGCATCGAGCGCGCGGTGCTCTTTTCGCCCGGGTCGGTGCTACGGCTGCCATTGGAGCTGAAGCGAAGTGTGACACAGCGGTCGGAAGGTGCGGCACAGACTCTTGCCGAGGCGGATCGAGAGCATATCGTCGAGACATTGAACCAAACGAACTGGCTAATTGGAGGGCGGGACGGAGCGGCCAATCGGCTTGGATTGCCGCGTACCACTCTGATCTACAAGATGCGAAAGCTTGGAATTGAAACGCGCCGATCCCTGGGGGCGCGCCCCATCCGCCAGTTGGCGGATGAACTGTGCCATGCTGCCGCGAACTGTTGAGGAGACGCCAGGTATCCGGCGTGTTGGTTCGAGATTGAAGGTCGCCATGACGAAAAACAAAACTGAGTTGATCATAAACCGAGTCCCACTGTCAGCCACTCTGGCGGTGCTGTTTTCACTCTGTGCGTGGTCGCAAACCCAGCTCGCGACCGTTTCCGGCGCCATCACCGACCCCAGTGGCGCCGTTGTTCCCGGCGTCAGCGTTACGATTGCCAGCCAGGGTACCGGATTGAAACGGAGCGCTCTTACCGACTCGTCGGGCGAATATCGTTTCGCCGGCTTGCCAACCGGGAACTATTCACTTGGCTTCGAGAAAACAGGATTCCAATCACAGACGCGGGAGGGCGTTGAGCTGACTTCGGCTGCAGAAGTGAGGGTCAATTCGCAGCTTGCGGTAGGCGACATCGCACAACAAACGACCGTCAGCGCCAACGTTGCCGGGATCGACAGTACGACGTCGGCTGTCACTGGACTGCTTCCCGACCAGAGCCTGACCGAACTGCCTCTCGGCAACCGCGATGTTTTCAGCGCGGTTGCGCTGGAGCCTGGAGTCGCGCCTGATCCGAGTAGTGGTCCCTCGTTGCTTTCGAGCGGTAAGGGCGGGCAGGCGGCAATTAATGGTATACGCCCGAATATGACGAACGTTCTGATCGACGGTATGGATGCGACCGATCCGGTCTTCGGCTATTCGCCCGCGGGCGCTTCCGGGTTTTTTCTCGGCCTGAATGAGTTGGCGGAGGTCCGCGTTCTTACCCAAACGTTCAACGCCGAATACGGCGGCCATGGCGGGGCGGTCATCGATATGGTCACGAAGTCGGGCAGTAACCAGTTTCACGGATCTTTGTGGGAATTGCATCGGGATGCGTCGCTCGACGCTAAGAACTACTTCGATTTGGGCAACAGCCCGATCCCGCCATTCGTCCGCAATCAGTTCGGCGCTGGAATCGGAGGTCCGCTGAAGCGTGATCGCACGTTCTTCTTTGTCAACTATGAGGGGTTTCGCGAAGTACAGGCGTCCACGGCAATTGCCACGGTACCCGATGCTCTCACGCATCAAGGGTTACTGCCCTCCGCGAACGACCCGGCGGCCTGCACCAACGCCACTCCCAGCGGATGTGTTGCCATTCCGATCAATCCCCTGATGCGACCGTTTCTTAATCTGCTGCCTCCTTCGAACGGGCCCGAAAATGGGGATGGAACCGGCGAACTGAACACTGCTGACAAAGGCTCAACTCGCGAGGACCATGGTATGGTTCGCATCGACCACACCTTTTCCAGCACCCATTCGCTGTTCGCGCGCTACACCGTGGACGACAGTTCCGCTTTGGTTCCCTACGTCGGGACGCCGCCGGGCACCTATGTACCGGGGTTCCCGGCGTTTCACCTCGCGCGGAATCAGTATGGCACTGCTCAGGACCGCACCATACTCGGAGACGGTTGGAGCAATGAGTTGCGCTTTGGTGTCAACCGGACAACAGCGTCTTCCTCGATCGATAATACGCATCCGGGTCTGTCTATTTCCCTGCTTCCCGACCGGCCGTTCGGGATGATCGATATTCCGGGTATGAGCTTGCTGGGCAACAGCCCGATATTTCCTTTGGGCGATTTTTCGACCGTTTATCAGGTACAGGACCAGCTGTCGCGTACCATTGGTCGTCACACCTTGAAATTCGGCCTGGAGTTCCGAAGGCTCCAGGAAAATGGGCCGTTCGATTTCGCTGTGAACGGTTTGTATAGCTTCGCAGACCTGACTCCCTACGGGCTGCCGGCATCCAGCAACAACCCTGCGCTCGAATTCTTCCTGCAAGGCCTGCCCCTGGCGTATGTGGGGGTCAATCCCTCCAGCGCCAATACTGACCGCGGATACCGCGAGATTTTCGCATCTGGTTTCGTCCAGGACTTCGTGCGCGTGAACAGCCGCTTAACCGTAAATTTCGGACTGCGTTACGACTTCTATTCCAATCCGACCGAGGCGTTCGGCCGTGCTTCAGCTTTTCCAAACCCGGCGACGGATTCCGCGCCAGCCGTCGGCAAGGTATTTGCCGGGACGCCGCTGGATCTTCTGTCACCCCAGGCCGGCTTTGCATGGAATGTCTTCGGCGACGGCAAAACTGTGGTGAGGAGCGGATTCGGCATCTATCGCGATCAGCTCCCGGCAATCCTCTTCAGTCTCTCGCGGGCGTTGCCGCCTGCCTTTGGTCTGGAGGAATTCGTTTTCCCTCAGCTTCTAAACCCGCAAAATGCTGCCGAGACCTTACCGCTCGACGGATTCACGGTAACCTACCGCCCGAAGTTCCCCTACGCGCTGGAGTATAACCTTAACGTGGAGCGGGAACTCCCGCAGGGCATGATCCTCACCGCCGGATACTTTGGCGCGCGTGGCAATCACCTCACCCGCGAAGCCGAGGAGAACCCTTTTGAGCCGGCGTTGGGCCATCGCTACAATCCAAACCTGGCATCACCTCTGGCAGCGGTATTGACTGACGCGCAATCCTTCTACAATTCCTTCCAGGTCTCCGTTTCCAAACACTATGGGCATAACCTTTTCTGGCAGGCGTCGTATACATTAGCCCATTCCGTGGACGATGCTTCGGTGGATTTTTCCGTGGAATCTGCGAATGATCCTCCCCTGTCTCAGAACATTTTCGACCGCAAGGGAAGTCGGGGCCCGTCAGATTTTGACGTTCGGCACAATTTCGTGGCGAATGTCGTTTACGACCTGCCTGGACGAGGGCGTCTGCTGGGTGGCTGGCAGATCTCGGGTGTCGCGAGCGTTCACAGCGGCGTCCCATTTACCCCTGTGCTCGACTTCGACAATGCCGACTTGCAATCGCTGCTGATTCCGGAACGTCCGAACCTGATTAGCAACCCTAATTCGGGTGTCTGTCCGAATGGGGCCGCGGTGGGCACTGTGTCCTGCTGGTTTAATCCGAGTGCTTTTGCCGTACCGCCCGCCGGTCAGTTCGGCAATGCGGGACGAAATATTCTCAGGGGGCCGGCGTTTGCGCAGTTTGACGCATCGCTGCACAAAGACTTTGCGATCGCCGATCGACGGAAGCTTACGCTTGGAGTGGAAGCTTATAACCTGTTCAACCATCCGAATTTTGGCGTACCGAGCAACACACAAAATCCGTTTGCCCTGGGGGGTAACGGGGATGCTGTCTTCAAAGACGCGGCGGGAAATTTCGCCGCTAATGCAGGCCAGATCCTGACCACTGTTGGCACCGGACGCCAGCTTCAACTGGCTGGTCGGTTTACGTTCTGAAGAGCGCCACCGCTCTCAAATGGCAGCATCTTCTGAGTACATGTTGGAGCGAATCCGCGATAGCGCGGAATTCACGCTTTACCGCGCCCGGCAGCGCGGCAACCCATCGCCGCTCCTGGTGGTCGCTGCGGCCGCCGAACAACCGTTGCCCCAGAGTCTGCAACGCCTCGAACACGAATACTCGCTCGCAGCCCAGCTTGAGCCCGCGTGGGCGGCCAAGCCTCTGGCGCTCACACGGCACGAAGGGCGGACAATCCTCGTTCTCGCCGACCCGGGCGGTGAGTCTCTCGACCGCGTTCTTGAGCGGGAGCAGCCTCTCGATCCGGCGCGTCTTCTACGCATTGCCGTTAACCTGGCAACGGCGCTCGGCCACGTCCACCAGTGCGGTCTGATCCATAAAGACATCAAGCCTGAAAACGTGCTCGTCGCGTTGGAACCAAGTGGCGACGCCGGCCACGTCTGGCTCACAGGCTTTGGCATCGCGTCCCGACTGCCGCGCGAGCGCCAATCGCTGGCGCCGCCGGAAATCATTGCCGGCACCCTTGCCTACATGTCCCCGGAACAGACCGGGCGTATGAATCGCTCGATGGATGCCCGCAGCGATCTCTACTCTTTGGGCGTCACCTTGTACCAGATGCTTACGGGCGTGCTCCCGTTTGCCGCCGCCGACCCGCTGGAGTGGGTCCACTGCCACATCGCACGTCAACCGGTAGCGCCCTGTTCGGCAGTAACCCGCATGGATCGCCGCGAAGTTCCGGGGCTGTCCGCCATCATCATGAGGCTCCTCGCCAAAAACGCGGAGGAGCGCTACCAGACCGCCGCGGGTCTCGCAGCCGATCTTCGGCGATGCCTGTCGGAATGGCAGTCGCATGGCCGCATCGATTCATTCCCTCTGGGCGCGCATGACTTGTCGGACCGGTTGCTGATTCCGGAGAAGCTGTACGGGAGGGAGCGCGAGGTTGATGCCCTGCTTGCCGCGTTCGAGCGAGTCGTTGCCGGTGGAAGGCCGGAGTTGGTTCTTGTCTCCGGATATTCCGGCATTGGCAAATCCGCTGTCGTCAATGAGCTTCACAAATCCCTCGTTCCCGCCCGGGGCTTATTTTCATCAGGCAAGTTCGACCAGTACAAGCGCGACATTCCTTACTCCACTGTGGCGCAGGCTTTCCAGAACCTGATCCGCCCGCTTTTGAGTAAGCCTGAGGCCGAGTTGAGCAAATGGCGGGATGAACTTCGTCAGGCGTTAAGTCCGAATGGATCGCTGGTGGCGGATCTCGTTCCGGAACTGAAACTAATCATAGGAGAGCAGCCGCCGGTTGCTGCGTTACCCCCGCAAGAGGCGAAAACTCGTTCTCACCTTGCATTTCGGAGGTTCCTCGGCGTTTTCGCGCGCCCTGAACATCCGCTGGCGTTGTTTCTCGACGACCTGCAGTGGCTTGATGCGGCAACACTCGATGTTTTGGAGGATCTGCTGGTCCAGGGAGATCTGGCGCACCTGCTGGTGGTCGGAGCTTATCGGGACAATGAGGTCGGCCCGACGCACCCGCTCACGCGGAAGCTGTCAGTAATCCGTCAGGCCGGAGGAACAGTCGAGGAGATCCGTTTGACGGCGCTGGGCTCCGGCCACCTGACACACTTGATAGCAGACACTCTTCATTGTGAATCGCAACGCGCCGCGCCTCTGGCTCAACTTATACATGAGAAGACTGCCGGCAATCCTTTTTTTGCCATTCAGTTTATCCATGCGTTAGTTGAAGAGGCCCTGATTACGTTCGAGCATGGAGAGGCCCGATGGCGCTGGGAACTGGATGCCATCCGCGTTAAGGGTTATACCGACAACGTAGTGGACCTCATGGTGAACAAGCTGAACCGGCTTCCCGTTACAGCTCAAAAGGCGCTCCAACAATTTGCCTGCATTGGACACAGCGCCGATGCCGCCGCACTCTCTGCTGTTCTTGAGACGTCCGAAAAGGAGACCGAGGCAGACCTGTGGGAAGCTCTCCAACAGGAGTTGATTGTCCGCTCGGATGGGGCCTGGTGGTTCGCGCACGACCGCGTACAGGAAGCGGCCTATTCGCTCATTGCGGAAGAGGCGCGCGCCGAGACTCATCTGCGAATAGGACGACTACTCAACGAGCGAACTCCCGCTGAACACCGTGAGGAGACGATATTCGAGATTGTCAGTCAGTTGAACCGGGGAGCCAGGCTCATAACTGCAGAAGATGAGCGCTTTCAGCTGGCCGAGCTGAATCTGATTGCCGGTAAGCGAGCGAAAACTTCCACGGCCTACGCTTCAGCTCTTCAGTATTCCATCGTCGGCACAGCACTTTTGACGAATGAATGCTGGGATCGGCGCCACGATCTGATCTTTCAACTGGAATTAAATCGATCCGAATGCGAGTTTTTTACGGGCGAACTGGCCGTGGCGGCAGAGCGGGTGGAAATGCTTCGATCGCGTGCCTCAGGCACCATCGAACTGGCGATGGCCACGAGCCTGGGTATCGATGTTTACCTGGCGGCCGGTCAGGTCCAACGTGCCGTCGCCGTGGCCCGCGACTACCTGCGCCATCTCGCCATCGACTGGCCGCTCCATCCAACCGACGAACAGGTACGAAGCGAATACCAACGGGTCTGGACACAACTCGGCGGTCGCGCGATTGAGGACGTTGTTGACTTCCCCCTGATGAGCGACCCTGCGTTGATCGCGGCTCTGGACGTTTTGACCAAGGTATTGCCTGCCGCATTGCATATTGATGTGAATCTTTTTGCCTGGGTCGTCTGCCGGGCGGTTAGTCTGAGTATCGAGCACGGTAACATCGACGGTTCGTGCTTCGGCTATGTTTGGCTCAGCAGCGTCGCCGGGCTGAGATTCGGCGATTACGGAAGTGCATTTCGATTCGGGCAGCTCGGGTACGATCTGGTTGAAAAGCGCGACTTGAAGCGCTTCCAGGCGAGAACCTATGACACGTTCGCGGCCGTCAGTATGCCATGGATGAAGCCCCTCCCTGCTTGCTGTGATGTGACGCGTCGCGCCTTCGAGATTGCAAATACAGCCGGCGATATCACCTATGCGGTGTTTAGTCTTATCGGCCTGACTCCCCTGCTCCTGGGGGCAGGAATTCCTCTCGATGAGGTGGAATACGAAGCCGCGTCCGGGCTTGACTTTGCACAGAAAGCCAATTTCGGTTACTTCGCCCCCGTGGCCAATCTGCAACTCGGGTTTATCAGGACACTCAGGGGCTCGACCTCAAAATTCGGCTCCCTTGACCATGCTGAGTTCGACGAGATTGTGTTCGAGAGTCACTTGGACGGTCAGTCGGCGATGGTCTGTTGCTGGTACTGGATTGCAAAAATGCAGGCGCGCTTCTTTGCCAGTGGTTTTACTGCGGCGATCGAGGCCTCCGTGAAGGCCCGGCAGTTGCTTTGGGCTTCACCGACTTTTGAGATTGCGGAGTATGAGTTTTACGGCGCGCTATCCCGTGCGGCGTTATGGGATTCTGCAGAGTCGGACCAAAGGCGGGAGCATTTCGAGGCTCTTGCGGCTCACTACAAACTACTCCGGATATGGGCCGACCATTGCCCGGAGAATTTCGAAAACCGCGCCGCACTGGTGGGGGCGGAGATTGCGCGCGTCGAAGGCCGGGAGCTGGATGCCGAGCGCCTTTACGAACGGGCCATCCGTTCGGCGCGTGGGAACGGCTTTGTCCAACATGAGGCGCTCGCCTATGAGGTGGCGGCGCAGTTTTACGCGGCGCGCGGTTTCGAGACGTTCGCCGACGCCTACCTCCGGAATGCGCGGAACTGCTATGACCGCTGGGGCGCCCACGGAAAAGTAAAGCAACTCGACGAACGCCATCCGCGCCTGCGCGAGGGTCGATCTCCCACCCTTTCGGGCACGGTTGATCCGCCAGTCGGGCAGTTGGACGTCGAGACTGTCGTGAAAGCGTCGCAGGCGATTTCGAGTGAGATGGTCCTTCCCCGGCTGATCGAGAGTCTCCTCCGAATCGCGGTGGAAAGTGCCGGGGCCGAGCGGGGGCTGCTGATCCTCCTTCAGGGTGGCGAGCCTCGGATCGAAGCAGAGGCTACCACTGGCCCCGCCGGGATCGAGGTCGAGGTTCTACAGACAATCGTCGCGGCGTCTGATCTTCCCCAATCCGCGCTGCAGTACGTGATCCGGACACAGGAAAGCGTGCTCCTCAACGACGCCTCGACCGATAACGTGTATTCAGCGGACGAATATGTGCGGCGGAAGCATTCAAGGTCGATACTGTGCCTGCCAATCGTCAAGCAGGCGAAGCTCGTCGGCGCACTGTGTCTGGAGAACAGTCTGACTGCGGGCGCTTTCACGCCGGACCGCGTTACCGTGCTGCAGTTGCTGGCTTCACAAGCCGCAATTTCGCTCGAGAACGCCACCCTTTATTCCGATCTGCAACTCCAGGCTGAGCTGCTGCAGCGTCTTCCTGTGTCAGCCTGGACGCTCACGCCTGGAGGGATACCGGACTTCGTGAATCAGGTTTGGCTTGGATACTCCGGTCAGACTCTCGATTTCGTCCGGTCGCAGCCCGAAGCCTGGATGACCGCGATCCACCCCGAGGATCGCGAAGGAGCATCGAGGGCCTTTTGGGGCGGAGTACGCTCCGGACAGGGTTTCGCACTGGAAACCCGGTCCCTCCGCGCTCAGGACCGGACATATCGTTGGCATCTCCAACAAGCTGTGGTCTTGCGCGATGAAGAAGGAAAAGTCCTCAAATTCGTCGGCACGACTACCGACATCGACGACCAGAAGCGTGCCGAAGAGAAGATCCGCCAAAGCGAAAAGGAAGCCCGGCAACTTCTCGATTTGTCTCCGCTGCACATCGCCGAAATGGGGCCTGACGGGGCGCGCCGCTACTTGAATCGGGCGTCGCTCGATTATTTAGGCATTACTTTGGAGGAGTGGCAGGACGCGGGTTTGGAACGTGTGATGCATCGGGAGGATGCCGAAATCGTGGCAAAGGATCTTCCCGGACAACTCCAGAGTGGATCGCCGTTTGAGTACGAACTGCGGCTCAGGAGAGAGGACGGGCAGTATCGCTGGTTCCACTATCGCTTCAACCCGATGTCAGACGAGGAAGGACGAGTCACGCGGTGGTATTTGGCGGGAACCGATATTGACGATCGTAAGCTCGCCGAGCAGAGACTCCAGGAAGAAAACGTTGCGTTGCGCGAAGAAGTGGACAAGGCATCGATGTTCGAGGAGATCGTTGGAATTTCTGGGCCCCTTAAGAAGGTGCTTTCCCGGATCTCCAAGGTCGCGCCTACCGATTCCAGCGTTCTGATCACCGGCGAAACCGGCACCGGGAAGGAACTGGTGGCGCGTGCTATCCACCGGCGGTCACCGCGATCTTCCCATACATTTGTGAGCGTGAACTGTGCCGTGATCCCCCGTGACCTCATCGCATCGGAATTATTTGGCCATGAGAAGGGCGCCTTCACTGGGGCAGCGCAGCGCCGTTTAGGACGCTTTGAACTGGCAGAGAAAGGCACGATCTTCCTCGATGAAGTTGGAGAACTGCCGGCCGAAACTCAGATCGCACTTTTGCGGGTTCTTCAGGAACGCGAATTTGAGCGCATCGGAGGAAGTGGAATCATTCGGACCGATGTGCGGGTGATCGCCGCCACTAATCGCGACCTGGAGTCCGCGATCGAATCGGGTAAGTTCCGCAGCGACCTGTTTTACCGGCTGAACGTCTTTCCCATTGAGCTGCCGCCCTTGCGGAACCGAACCGAAGACATTCCCCTGCTTGTTACGTATTTCGTGAATCGGTACGCACGGAAAGCGGGCAGACATTTTACGGCGATCGACAAAAAGAGCCTCGATCTGCTGCAATCGTACGCCTGGCCAGGGAATATTCGGGAGTTGCAGAACGTGATCGAGCGATCTGTCGTGGTCAGTGAGTCGCAGACATTTTCAGTGGATGAGAGTTGGCTTTCCCGGCGGCCTTCGGCCCCCGATCCGTCTGACACGTCTGTGCAACCGACCCTCTTCAGCCGGTCCCCCGCTCAGGAGAAGGCCGCGATTGAGACTGCCTTGCGGGAATGTGGAGGGCGCGTGTACGGGCCATCCGGCGCTGCTGCCAAACTGGGCATTCCGCGGACCACGCTGGAGTCGAAGATCAAGGCATTGAAGATCGACAAGAATCGTCTCAGAGGACCAGATCCGCTGAAGGGCAAGTAGCCGTCTCGCGTGAGTCGCGCCCACCTTTCGCACGAGTCATTGTGCAGCGCTCGCCAATTTGACGAGGTTCGTCAATCAAACCGTTCGTCAACATCTTTAATGTCAGTCACTTGCAATTGGTGCACGACTTGCCTTTCATACAGCAGGGAACGGAATTGCTAAGAATTCAGAGGAAGGCGAACGGGGACGTGGTCTTTAGCCTAAGCGGTCGGATCGACAAAGAGAACATTGCCGAGCTGGAAGCGCTGATCGGCGCGGAGGGGAGAGATCGTCGTATCGTTCTTGGCCTGAAGGATATGACTTTGACGGGCGAGGACGGCATCAACTTTCTCGCTCAGTGCGAGGCGGCCGGCGTTGCGCTGGTGAACTGTGATCCGTATGTCCGCGAGTGGATCACGGGACAAATCAGTGGAAGCTAGCGCGTGCTGGCTTGATGCGGGGAAAACGCGGAACGATCTGCGTGCACAAAGGAGAACGTTATGACTACTTTAGATGTGATTGGGTCCAGTCCGAAATTCCGGGCAGTGATGGCAGATGTGGAGAGGGTGGCACCGGTGGACTCCGCTGTCCTGATCCAGGGCGAAACGGGCACTGGAAAAGAAGTGATTGCGAGAGCCATTCATGAGGCCAGTCGCCGTCGGAGTCAGCGCTTTGTGGCCCTCAACTGCGCGGCGATTCCAAGCGCTCTGTTGGAGAGCGAATTGTTCGGCCACGAAAGAGGCGCTTTCACAGGCGCGTGCACACAAACCCAGGGCCGATTTCAGATGGCGGATGGGGGCACGCTCTTTCTGGATGAGATTGGTGACATGCCGCTGGAACTTCAGCCCAAACTCCTACGCGCCCTGCAGGAGCGGGAGTTCGAGCGCTTGGGTAGCACCCAGACCGTCCGGGTCAACGTGCGGGTGGTGGCGGCGACAAACCAGGATCTCGGGCAACTGGTGACCAAGAAGCTGTTTCGTGCAGACCTCTTCTACAGGCTGAACGTCATTCCAATCTGCCTGCCGCCGTTGCGTGCGCGTATTCAGGACATCGAGCCGC
>DATHOJ010000063.1:0-24246 GCA_035485055.1 Bryobacteraceae bacterium | reverse complement strand
GAGTGGGGTCACCGAATACGGACCGCGCTATATATCGAATCCCCACGAGCGCAAGCGCGATGAACGAAAGCTTGACATAGAACACCGGATTAGTGAGTGCCTTGGTTGGATATGCGATTAGCAGCAAGACTCCCGACACTGCGTTGACCCAGAAGCCGATCCACATGACCGGAAGGAACCGCCTGAGTTCGAGCAACGGCACGGCGGGCGCGAAGCCAAGAATGCGGAGATCGACGGCGGCGTTCAAGCCGGCTGCAAACCCCATGCCGATCGTATGGAGCGATAGGATCGCCGGGAAGGCCCAAATAGAGGTCGATTCGCGAATCCAGGTGCTCAGCGGGGTCGCTTCCAGCCAGAGGAAAAAGGGGTGCATCGCGATTCGGCTACCGCTTCTCGCCATGGCGTAACGTCTCAAAATAGGGCATAGCCTTTTGGTTCTCTGCTTACTCTAGCCGAAACCGGGGCTACCTTGAACGAGTGAAGGCGATTGGCATCTATGGATACATCACGGGTGCTATTACGGGTTGTGCTCGGTTCTCAAAACCCTGAGTGCGACAATCTCACGCGTCTCGCAATCGCGCGCCTTGTACACAATCCCCGTCCCACCGCGGCCGCGCTCGGCGAGAATCTCATACCGTTCTGATAACTTTACGGCCGGCGAGACCGGATCCATGGCGACTGTCTCCGCCATGGACTTTCGTTGGCTCGTCCTTGGGAGGCAGCACGTGATCAAGATAATAACGAGGGAGAACTTCATGTTCTAAGGTGCCGGGATCGGTCGGCTTCACTTCAAAAACTGCGACACAATCATTCTGCCGACACCTAGCGACGCGGATTCGGATTGCCTTTGGTCGCTCGTGTCACAGCGTAAGAAATTACGCTTGATCGCCAGAGAATACTTGACCAAATTTCCGCATCCTGCCAACCGCATCGCCTATATGCTTGATGAGCGGAATCAATACAACGCGGAAATGGAGAAGCAAGCCTCCATGTGTGTGACACAGTGCACCGAAATACTGCTGCGATCATGGAATCGCCGTCGTTCAGGGACGATAAGGAGTGTGCATCGCTTCAGATGGCTGATGCCATCGCTTGAGCGAGGGATGGTGATGTTGGAAGCGCTTCCACATGCCTTAGTGTTTGCCATATGGTTCCTAGCCGGCTGGAAATCCCGGCTTCACCAAACCAATTAGCTCCTCGCGAACCCCATAGAGGATCTCTTGCGACAAGTTCGGATCGGACACAGCACGGGAGAGATTGATAGCCCCGAGCAAAGCGCTCAGAATAAGCACGGCGCGGCTGCGCTTATCCGAGCGCGGACTGGACGGAAGAAGGGCGCCGGAGAATGCCAGGCTCCGCTTCACCCGCGCGGTATAGAGCGCCCGCGCGGATTTACTTCCCCGCGTCATGTCGCCTAGTAGCGCTGCTATCGCGCAGCCAGTTCCCGGCGCATCGCGGTGTGCTTCCGTCAGGTAGTTCTGGAGAAGTTGCGCCATATCCGTCGTATGCTCCTCCCAAACGTCGAGATCCTTGAATGCCGTCGCGAGCGCCTCCACCACGAATTCATCGCGCGATCCGAAGTGTTTGTAGAAGCCCCCGACCGTGACACCCGCTTCCTTCATCACATCGGCGATGCCGATACCTTGAAGTCCGCGCTCTCGAAACCGCTTGGCGGCCACCCTGACAATCCGCTCGTGCGTCGCTTGCTTGTCCCTCCTTGAACGTCCCATGTCGATTCCTCAACTGTATTATAGACGTAATCTACTTTGCGAATGCCTGGGCGAGCTTAAATCGATTTTCGATTCGCCTTTTGTAATCGCGTCGCAGACGGGGCCATGAGATCGTGGACACTGGTAATCTTGAATTTGGAGGAGCCAGTCGGAGCTTTTTGAGGTTCGCACATGGACCACGCCTTCCTGAAAATAAACTCCCTGTCGAGGCTATTTTTCTGAAACTTCAGGCGCATGAACGTAATCTCAGTACCGGGCCAGCAAAGAGCGGGAACTGCTGGGCGAAGGAGACCCAACATGAGCGAGTCTACACTCCAAAGAAACAAGACATTCGTCCTCGAAGCGTTTGAGACCCTATTCAATAGAAAGGACTTCGTCGCAGCCGAGAAGTACTGGTCGCCGAATTATATTCAACACAGTGCGCATATTGCGCCGGGGCGCGACGGGCTTTTCGCCCTGGTTAAGAGCGGCCCACCCGGATTGAAATATGAGAACAGTTTGATCATCGCGGAAGGCGACATGTTGATGCTGCATGGCCGGTTTAGTGGCCTCGGTCTGCCCGCGAACTGGATCGTGGTCGACATTATTCGCATCGAGAACGGATTGCTGGCGGAACATTGGGACGTCATTGAGGACGAAGTCACGCGGGAGAAGTCAGCCAGCGGCCAGCCAATGTTCGGCGAGGCGTTTCCTTCCTGATGATCTTACCTTACGAAATCTGCGCGACCAGGGAATCAAATTCGCGGCTTGATGCTTGGTCAATGGACCTTAACAATTTCCGGCTTGCGGGAGCCCGCTTGCAACGAATTACGAGAGAACAAGGAGAAGCAAAATGCGCGCAATGAGGGCGGAACAGTTTAGTGGTTATGAAGGATTGAAGCTAGTCGATCTTGCAAAACCAGTGGTCACAGAAGGGAAAGTATTAGTGCGAATTACTGCGGCTGGCGTCACGCCGCTGGATCATACGATTCTCTCCGGCCAATTTCACGGCGTCAGGGCGCCGTTAGTCCTGGGCAACGAAGGAGCTGGCGTGGTCGAGAAGGGCGGCGGAGCCGACTATCCCTCGGGTTCACGTGTGATGTTCTTCGGCGCTTATGGCGTTTTTGAGGATGGAACCTACAGTGAGTGGGTGGCCGTACGGAAGGAAGACCTTTGCCTGATTCCCGACAATGTCAACGACGTGATTGCCGCGGGTATTCCGGTTGCGTATCTCACGGCGCAGGTGGCTCTTACCCGCGCCGGCTTTCGTGCAGGCAAGAACGTGTTTGCGCCAGCGATCGGAGGATCGGTGGGCAATGCGGTGACGCAAATGGCGCGTGCCTTGGGCGCAAAATACGCCATGTCGAGTACCACCAGTCATGCGAAGGCTGAGCAGGCGAAGGCGCTCGGATTCAATGAAGTCATCGATACCTCCTTAGAGAAGTTGCTTGACGGTATCCGTCGTATCACGGGCGGTTACGGCACCGACATTGTCATCGACGGCGTCGGCGGTGAAGTCTTGAGCGAGTCGCTGGGGGCGCTCGCACCGGAGGGGAGCCTCACAACACTGGGGTATTCCGCAAGCCGCAAAACAACCATTGACGTGACAAATGTAATCGTGCCGCAGGCCAGCATTCGAGGTCTCAACATGTTCGCTCAGCCGAAGGCGGCCGTTTCTGACGCTTGGAACGTCATTGTCTCTCTGCTTAAATCGGGGGCGATCAAACCGATTGTGGCGAAGACCTTTTCGCTGACCGACGCAGCTGAAGCACTGGGTTACCTAATTAAGGACCGCCCTTTCGGCAGGGTAATCCTCACAATTTGACGACCTCGACTCAGCACGGAAGGCATCGCTACGGCAAAGCTCTTCAGAAGGAACTCGACGAGGCCGTGACTCAATCGGCGGCAACGTGAGTAAACTGGCCGGACATCTTCGCCAACGCTGACGTCGGTGAATTCGTTCCCTTTCCCGGAGTCACAGAAAAGCACTTTGACAGGGCTATTCAATATCAATGTAAGAGGCGGTTTGGTCACTGTGGAAGAGGGTTTACCGCGTTTGAATAACGGCGGCTCTATTATTCTCACGGGCTCGCGATTCGATCTATCGTCTGCACCTGGACACGGATCGCAAGCACAGGTCCAATCAATACGGCGCTTGCAAACGGCAATCCACCGACATAATTGCGAAGCGGCTTTGCTATTTGTCGGTCGCTTCGTAAGTGATATCGAGGAGCCGGAATTTGCCCGCGGATTCCTCACGCCAGTCAAGGGTGATGGTGGTTGAAGGCAAGACCCAGACTTCCGTTTCTTCCTTCATACGGCCCCGATGCGCGGTGTCGCGGTGGCTGGGCCTTCCGTATTTCTGAATGAGGTTATTGCTCAGAAATTGGAAGGCGGTTTTCCTGTGCTGCACAAAGGGCGCAAGTTTGAGAACGATGCGGGTGATAAGGTCGGAATCGGCCTTGGTCTGGATGGAAACAGTCATTTCCACACTGCCAATCATAAGGACGGGCTGGATCAGGCGTTCCTCGAACGCGCCGCTTGCGAGTTCCGAACGTTCGGGTTCGCGGAGTCCAGGGAATGCGGCTTTGGCCTCGGTGACGGTCATACCCCATTTAACGTTCCCGAAGCCATCCGCATCGCGCTCGCGATTGAGGTCCTTCGGTTGGCCCGGGAGGAAAGGCAGCGCGATCGCCGCGAGGAGAAAAAGCCGCATTACCTCAGCATGGCCGATTTGGATGGTTTCCGCAGTTGACGCGGCTTCCAGTCGCAGATTGAGCCACTGCTTCTGGTGAACAAAATCCTGCGTCCATTCGGAGGCGAGAACGGGGCGCGCCTCCGCCCGTCCATTCCGCAGCATCATCGCCCGCGGATACGGATGCGCGCGGCCCAGGGTCATCGATCAAAGCGTATTCATCGGAAAAATAGACGCAGCCCCGCCGCACCAATTCCGCCGAACCATCGATTACGACCGCTCCCGCGTGAACGGCGACCACGCTACTGAGCTGCTGCACCATCCCATCGTCCAGTAAGCCCTGCAGCAATGGAATGAGGGTTTCTAAAGTAGCCGAATGCGCGACTGCCTGTTCGCCGGAGCGCATCTGGAATCCTTTTTCCGCGGGGAGCACGTGGAAAACAGCGTTGGCTTCCCCAACTTCCACCGGGCCTCTCGGGAGCCATGGAAACAGATATCGGTCCAGCACGGCCCGGGTGCTTTCGCAATCCGCTAGGATGGCCACTCGCCAGCCGAATGCGGAGATCCCGTAACCGTGCATCATGCGGCTACCGCACGACCGCCATTGTCGGAGCTCCCGCGAAAATGCAATCGAGATAGTCGTCCAGACTTCCCTGTTTCCTCAGCCACAAAACGATTCCACTGGGAGTCTCCGGCAAGTCGCTAAGCACCCGGTCAAAAAGGGGACGATTGTAGGCCGTCACGTGAGGCAGGCGGCGGCCCAGCCAATCCTCGCTGGGGGAACGGCGGCACCTCTTCCACAAAACCCTCTTCGAAGACCAGCACATTTTTCAAGCCTTGGCGATTCGCCTCTTCGACGATGGAGCGGTGAGCGAGCACGCGTCCGATTTCCGGCATCGACGGCGTTTCGATCCTGCGGAAGAAGCGGACCTTGGCATCTAGATCCATGACCCTCTATCGCTGAGGCTGGCGCTCGCGATCGATGGAATACACAGCTTCGAAGAAGTGAAACGGCCCCGAGTGCACCGTTTTTGTCAGCGTATCGAAGACCGCTGTCGAACCGTCCGGCAACTTCTCAATGAGGCGATTCTCGTTGATCTGATCTGCCACACTTCAAGCTTGCGGGAAGTCATATGTCGCTACTTTAATTGACATCTCAGAGCTCCGCGCAATCGTTTCTTTCGATCGCACCACTGATGTCGAGGACCTGTCTGCGCGTGGTCGCGGGTGAATCGCGCCTGATGGATGGTTTAACAGCCCGAGACGTTCGAGCCGACAGCGAGAAAATCGAATCGCGACGCAACTGGGAATGCTCTTGCCGACAGCGAGACGGGCATTGGCGAATGACTGATTCGCTGCACGGAGGGACGGTTTGCCAAGGTTGGTTGAGTCTTTGGGGTCTGATAAAATCAATTCGGTCACTCCGGCCCGACGATTCGCAAGGAGAATCACCCATGAGCCTGACTTTGATCGTCAACGGCAAATCGCACACTGTGGACGTCGACCCTTCGACTCCCCTTCTCTATGTTCTGCGCAATGATCTTGGCCTACAAGGTCCGCGATTCGGCTGCGGGCTCGGGCAGTGCGGCTTATGCACGGTGATCGTGAACGGTGCGGCTACCCGGTCCTGCATCGTTCCCGTGTCCCGCGTGAAAAGTGGAATCACTACGCTTGAGGGACTCGCCAAGGACGGAAAGCTGCATCCGTTACAGCAGGCGTGGATCGATGAACAGGTTCCGCAGTGTGGTTTCTGCCAAAACGGGCAGATTATGACAGCTAAGGCGTTGCTGGATAAAAATCCCAATCCCACCGACGCTGAGATCCGGGAGGGGATGAACGGCACCCTTTGCCGCTGCATGACGTATTACCGTGTTCAGGCCGCGATCAAACGCGCGGTGAAAGCGATGGCGGAGCATAGGGTATCCGCGAAGGAGGTAGTCGCATGACGACCTTCAACGGGATTCCGAAGCACGTGGAAGACGTACTCTCGCGCCGAAGTGTGCTCAAAAGCGCGGGCCTGTTTGTGGTGAGCTTCGGTCCACTAACAGCGCCGGTGAACGGACAGAATCCGGCTGGTCCATACCCGGACGTCGATTATCGTCAAGTCGACTCGTGGATCGTGATCCATGAAGACGGGTCCGCGACCTTTTACGTCGGAAAGACGGATTGCGGGCAGGGCACCGGGACATCTTTCCGCCAGATTATGTCCGATGAACTGGACGTCGCCTACGACAAGACCGCCTGCATCATGGGCAGCACGGACGTTACTGTCGACCAGGGCGGCTCGGGTGGTTCGACGGCCATGGAGAGGGATAGCTGGCCGATGAGACGCGTGGCGGCCGAGGCGCGCCGCGTGTTGTTCCAGATGGGATCGGAACGGTTTGGCCTGCCCGTGGATCAGCTCGTGGTGAACGAGGGTGTCATCAGCGTCAAGGGCGATCCTTCGAAAAGCGTCACCTATGGGCAACTGATCGGCGGAAAAAGATTCAACGTCGCGCTGACCGGCGACAATATCAACGCGACCAGCGGCGCGGCCAGCGTCAAGCCGGTGCAGGCATTGAAGAACGTCGGCCTCTCTCCGCAGCGCTACGATATTCCGCCAAAGGTCGATGGGTCTCTCAAATGGGCCGTCGATGTTAAGCTGCCGGGCATGGTACATGCACGGAATGTGAAACCGCCCCTGGCAGGCGCGAAACTGGTCGGCATCGACGAAACTTCCGTCCGAAGCCTTCCTGGATTCGTGAAAGTTGTGAGTAAAGGCAACTACGTGGCGGTCGTGTGTGAACGGGAAGAGCAAGCGATTCGTGCGGCTAACACACTCAAGGTGAATTGGCAAAAACCGTCGGCCGCGCCGTTTCCCTCGTCGGAAAATTTGTTCAACTATATGCGCGAGGTAAAGCCTACCTCAAGCTCCAAACCGATCGTGGTGGGCGATCCGGAGACGGCATTCGATGGCGCGGCGAAGGTGCTCGAAGCCGATTACGATATCCCGTTCCAGGGACACACAGCCATCAGTCCCGCCCATGCCATGGCGGATCCGTCCAATGGCCAGATGACCATCTATTCGAACGACATGAAGTCCTACGGGATGCGCAGAGGCGTCGCCCAGTTTCTGGGAGTCCCGCGTGAAAAAGTACGGGTCGTTTGGATGGAGGGCCCGCAGGGATTCGGCCGCACTGCCGCGGACGATGCGGGGTGCGAGGCGGCGTATCTGGCGAAAGAGATCGGCCGGCCGGTTCGCGTTCAGTGGATGCGCAGCGAAGAGACCGCTTGGGATACCAAGGCTCCGGCGTTTGCCGTAAAGATGAAGGGAGCATTGGACGCCTCGGGAAACCTGGTAGCGCTCGATTACAACGCTCGAGCCGCCGACTATAACCACGTCGGCTATAACGAGGCCGACACGGTTCTGATCGCGCAACTCATGGGGATCCGGCGCGGCAAGCCTGCCGAGGGCAGCTCGGCCGTGCCGTCGGACGTTTATGCAATCCCTAATCGGCGTATGGCGGCTCATGTGGTGAGTATGCCTCTGGTCTGGGAGACGCCGCTGCGCACAGGAAATCTGCGCGATCCCAACGGACCGCAATCGACGTTCGCCTCCGAATCTTTCATCGACGAATTGGCGGCGGCGGCGAAAGCCGATCCTATGGAGTTCCGGATGAAGCTGCTCACGTCCGCGACCGCGGAGGATAACGGCTTCCGGCGCGCGCGCTCCATCGCCGTCCTCAAGGCGGCGGCAGATGCTTACGGGTGGGACCGTCGTCCATCGCCGAAACCGCGCGGCACTGGCGAGATTCTCTCCGGGCGTGGCATGGCGTATTCGTTCCGCGGCCAGACCATCGCCGCGGAGATCGCCGAGGTAGAGGTGAATGTCCGAACGGGCCACGTCTGGGTGAAGCGCCTCGTGTGCGCGCACGATTGCGGCTTGGTTATCAACCCCCAATCCCTGCGCCGTACAGTGGAGTGCGCGATGTTGCACTCGTTGAGCCGGGCGATCCATGAGGAAGTGCAGTTCGACACTGAAAAAGTCACCAGCATGGATTGGAACTCTCATCCCACGTTGACCCATGCCGATGTGCCGGAAAAGATCGACGTCGTTCTGGTGAATGGAGATCCTAATCCAAACCGGCCCGATCTCCCTCCTTACGGTGGCGGCGAATCGGCCTGTAAGCCCATGCTTGCCGCGGTAGCTAACGCCATCTACGATGCAACTGGTGTGCGCCTGCGTCGCGTTCCGTTTCGAGCGCCGCGTGTGCTCGCAGCGCTCAAGGCCGCGCAAATCTAACCTAGAAGTTCTCACGCGCATTCCTCAGCCGCCTTTAAGGCTGGCGAGTTAGCGACAGTGCTGGGGGAGCTATCAGTTACAAACATTATCGGCAACTCTTCCGGAACGGTGTCACGGGCTCTGCCGCGTCTCGTTTAAGTCCATCGACACAGCAGACAGTTATGGCCCCGACGTCAGCGAACGCCTGATTGGTGAAACATTGTTACCGTTTCCGAAAGGCCTGGTAGTCGTAAGCAAAGCCGGATTGACCCGGCAGGACGGGACCGCTGGAGTTCCGCAGCCGGCAAGCTCGCGGTCCCCGCCCAAATCGCTAGCGGCCCACACGCGGCTCTAGGCGCGCGATCAGTGCAACCCGAAGGCCACCGAGGCGCGTCTCCTTAAAGGGAGAGTTTATGCACAGGCGGAATTTTCTACTGCTCGGAGGCGTGGGCTTAAGTCGCCTGTACGCTTCAAGTTCCGATTTCTGGAACAAGAAGGATCCGGCCGATTGGACGGGCGCGGAGAAAGACCAGCTCACCAACAAGTCGCCGTGGGCCAAGGAAATTACGGTTTCGAACTCACCCTATGGCAGCATGGGCCGTGCCATGGGGATGCCATACCCAGGCTATCCCCCAGGCTACCCAGGGCCGGGCGGACCGCGAGGATCGGCGGGGCAATCGTATAAAGGCGTCATCCGATGGGAAAGCGCGCGGCCGGTTCGGGATGCGTTAAAGGAACCTCTTCCCGAGGGGTTCGAGAATATGTACGTGATCAGCGTCGGCGGTATTCCGCTGAATGCGGGGAGCCGCTCACAAACCTCATCCCAGTATCCATCACGATACCCTTCGCAATACCCGCCCCAGCAACAGCAGGATGACAGTACCGAATCGGATCAGAAGCTTCTCGACCGGATGAGAGGCGCGACCCTGCTGGAGCCGAAGGACAAGCGCTATCTGCAACCGGCGCTGGTCGTCCAGCAACCGGCGGGTTATGGGAATGTGTACTTCGGGTTCGCGAGGGATATCGTCACACTCCGGCCAGAGGATAGAGAAGTTGGGTTCACCACGCAGTTTGGACAGATTCCGGTGAAAACTAAGTTCTACCTGAAAGACATGCTGTATCACGGTGAACTTGCAGTCTAGGGCGGCCTGACTGCAATGCTTTTTGGGGTCGCCATCCGTATCCGTTCACGAAGAATGGCTCCGTTTGGCTCTATGCGAGCGACTTCACCATCGTGAAGGGTGTTCGGTGACTGAACGGCTCCGCCTCCAACCTGATGCGGTAGACTGGATACCGTTCTCTTAACGACTTAAATGACATCCCGCGAATACTGGCGGAAAATGGAGGAGTTGTACTACGCCGCCGCAGACCTTCCGGCAGCAGAGCGAGCGGCTTTACTGGAAGAGGCGGATCCCGAGTTGCGCACCAGGGTCGAGGCCTTACTGGCGCAGGAGGGCTCGGCGCTGGATCATCCCGCCTGGCAGGGTCACGCTAGTCTTCTTCAGACCGTCACAGAGATTTCGGTTGGGATGCTGTTGGGGCCTTACAAGATCGAACGGAAAATCGGCGAGGGAGGGATGGGAGAAGTATACAGGGCCACTGACACTCGCTTGGCCAGAGCCGTCGCAATCAAGACCTGCCGGCAGCAATTCGACGAGCGATTCCAGAGAGAAGCGCGCGTGATCGCCTCGTTGAATCATCACCACATCTGTTCCCTTTACGACGTCGGCCCCAACTATCTGGTGATGGAACTGCTGGAAGGCGAAACATTGGCGGAGAAGCTGAAACGCGGCCGGTTCTCGATGGAACAGACCCTGCTCCATGGCGGGGAAATCGCCGATGCACTGGCTGCGGCCCATGCCAAGGGCGTTGTGCATCGCGACATGAAGCCGGGAAACATCATGATCGCCAAAGCGGGCGTAAAGGTGTTGGATTTCGGACTTGCCAAGTCATCGCAGGATGAGAACCTCACCAGTTCGAATGTCGTGATGGGCACACCAGCCTACATGGCTCCTGAACAACGGGAAGGCCACGAGTGCGACACCCGCACCGATATCTACGCGCTTGGGTTGATGCTCCATGAGATGGCTACGGGAAAGCGTTGCTTGAAGGGAGAGAAGCCGTCCCTTGCACAACTACCGGAAAAGCTGAGCCACGTGATCGAACGCTGCCTGGCGGTTGATCCCGAAGATCGTTGGCAGTCGGCAGCCGATGTGAGGAGCGAGCTATTGTGGGCTGCGAAACCACTCCAAGCGCCCGTCGTGATCGGCCGACACCGGCGGCTGGACTGGTGGTTCCTGGCCGCTGCGCTCTTACTGGCGGCAGGCGGGGTGACGGGATGGTTGGTTCACCGCCCACCGGCGGTCGAACTGAATCCGCTCGCCAATGCGAAATTCACCCGCCTGACCGACTTTGAGGGCGTGGAGCGCTACGCGGCCATCTCACCGGACGGACGCTTTGTGGCATTTCTCTCCGACCGCAGCGGCCCCCTGGACATTTGGATCACCCAAGTAGGGACCGGAAGTGCGGTCAATCTGACCCAAGGCAAAACGGGAAACCTTGATGCTTTAGTGGGCGCCCTGGGCTTTTCCGGGGATGGTTCTCAGGTCTGGTTCCACGACGGGGACGTCACGACGCCGTTGCGCGTCCTTCCCCTGATGGGCGGCGCCCCCAGGGTGTTCCTGGCCAGCAGTCCGGTCAAAACGCCGCCCTGGAATGTGGCGTGGTCGCCGGACGGGAATCGCCTCGTCTATTTCACCGCGGACGGGGGTGACCCGATGTTTGTCACGGATCGCACCGGCGCCAGCCCCCGTCAAATATTAAGAGACAACCCGGGTAGCCACAATCACTATCCAGTCTGGTCACGGGACGGGCAGTGGATCTATTTCGTGCGAGGGTCTGTCACCACCAGCCAGATGGATCTGTGGCGCATTTCCCCCAATGGGGGAGAGCCTGAGCGGCTCACGCAGCACAACAGCGAAGTGAGCTCTCCGGCTCCTCTGGACGTGAGGACAGTCGTATATGTGGCCCGCGATCGGGACGGTTCGGGGCCCTGGTTGTGGGCGCTCGACGCGTACAGCAAGACCACTCACCGGATCAGTTTCGGTTTGGAGAAGTATGTTTCCGTTGCTGCCAGCGCCGATGGCCGACACCTGGTGGCAACTGAATCGAGCCCAATCCCGAGCTTGTGGAGCGTACCGATCCTGAATCGAGTAGCGGAAGAGCGGGATGCAAAGCCGTATCCTGTGGGCACCGTGAGAGCCTTAGGCCCGCGCTTCGGTGGAACATCACTGTTCTATTTATCTTCACGAGGCACGGGCGACGGGCTGTGGCGCTTTGAAGACGGCCAGACCACGGAGATTTGGAAAGGCTCCGATGGCGCGCTACTGGACCCTCCGGCCGTTTCTGCTGACGGACAGCGCGTGGCGATCGCGCTTCGCCGGAATGGGAATTTGACACTGCACCTGGCCACTGCCGAGGGCAATGAATTGCGGCCGCTCGCAGAGTCCATAGACATCAGTGGGGCGGCTGACTGGTCGCGGGATGGGCAGTGGATTGTCACCGGAGGAACCGATAACCACAATCCCGGGCTTTTCAAGGTTCCGGTGAGCGGGGGCATGCCCGTGCGGCTCACCACAGGGGAGGCATCGAACCCCGCGTGGTCGCCGGAGGGAAACCTGATCGTATATACCGGCGAGAACGTGGGCTTCTTCGCCCCTCTCTTGGCCGTTCGCCCGGATGGAACTCCGGTAAAGCTACCCTCCATCCAAGTCCTCCGCGAGGGCGTGCGCGTCCGCTTCCTGCCCAACGGTTCCGGACTGGTTTACATGCAGGGAGTTCCCTCAGCGCAGAATCTATGGCTGCTCGATCTAGCCACCATGAAGACCAGGGAGCTGACCCGTCTCAACAACGCTGGCAGAATTCGTAGTTTCGATATCAGTCCGGACGGCAACATCGTGTTTGACCGCCTGCGCGGCAATTCACACGTCGTCTTAATCGATCTTCCGGGCGATCCGCAAAAGCCGTGAAATCCGAAGGTTCGGGCATCGCCGATGATGGTGGCGACATCTCTGGGGAACCGCTAAAACATCACCGTTTTAGTGCCAAGTCCGGTAGGTCAACTCGGTTTGTTTCCGGCTACGCGGATTAGGGAGAGGCATCCTGGTGAAGAGTGGGAAAGGCGGTCAGGTTATTGCCTGGCCGCGCCGCCCGTGATCCGCCCTCCCGCCCGGATCCGGCCACTCAAGGAGTTGTCGTGTCGACGGTAATTCTCTGAGCCGTAACCTGGCCAGTCAGGTGGTCTGTCTGGTTTCCTTTCGTATCGAAGACCGTTTCGACAAACGTGCCGCTGAGGGCGGTGCCGCCTGGAGACACGGTAATCGTTTCGATGACGATAATCCTGCCTAGCAGAGTTCCTGATGCGGCATCGTAATTCAGGGCAAAATGGTTGACCTGGTAAGTGAAGTTTCCGGTTTGCTGCCATACGCCCAGGCAGAAATTCTCCTGCGCCGGAGAACGCGCGCCGGCATTCAGAATTTCCGTCTCATCGCTGTGAAACTGGGTGTATCCGAAGTTGAGTTGAGTTCCGTCTGCAATGGATGGATTGCGGGTGGTGTTGCCCAGGGAAATAAACTGAAAACTCCACATTCCAACGATCGACGGGCTTTTCGCACTGGCTGCGCTGCTCAGGTCCCGAGCGAGACCCGCAGTCGTAGCCAACTCCAGGGGATTTCTGGAATTCTGCATGAGTTGCCCCATGCCAAGGGGAACCGCCGGCTGTTGTGCCATAGCACACGCGGTTGCCGTAGGGACCAACAGCATCCCCACAACCATAGCGCTCAAAGTGATAGTTACCGCTCGATGTGTCACGTTCATGATGCTCCTCTTTCTTTCGGGGAAATATTTTCTCCCGGACCTCCATGCGAGAAACCAGCGCGAAAACCGTAACGCGGGCGCGATATTTTTCACGTTATTCTGAAGACACCGTGGGAGCAGACGATCAAATCGCCGATACGACGCGGCTTCTCCTCGCGTGGGCCGGCGGCGATGCAGCCGCGCTTGATGCGCTCGCGCCGCGCATTTATCAGGAACTTCACCGCCTGGCCGTGGATTTCATGAAGCGGGAGCGTGAAGAACCCATTCTCCAGGCGACGGCGCTGGTGCATGAGGTCTACCTGAAACTGATCGACGTTCAGAGCGTGGCTTTGGAAGGCAAGGCGCATTTCTTTGCGATCTGCGCACAGATGATGCGCCGCATTTTGGTGGACGCGGCCCGCAAGAGAGCCACGTCGAAGCACGGAGGGCGACTGGGCCGGATTCCCCTGGACGATGTGGCTCATTTGAACTTAAGCCAGGAAAACGACAAAAAGCTGATATCGCTGAATGACGCACTGGACGAACTGGCACGGACCGATCCGAGAAGGGCGAAAATGGTCGAGCTCCGAACCTTTGGCGGGTTAAGCGTGGAAGAGACCGCCACTGTGCTCAAAGTGTCGGCGGAGACCGTTACGCGAGACTGGCGTCTGGCGCGGAGTTGGTTGCTACTGCAGATCAGGAGCGAACCAGCTCGTCGGGCTTGATGCGCGGCTCTATCAGGGGAATGCGAGTGTTTGCGTGTTCCAGCGAAGCCCTCGTGCATCTTTGGGTTGCGGAACCTGTCGTTGAATCCTGGTTCCACCGGGATAGCAAGGTCGAGCCGGAGCGGAAACTTGCTTTCGCCGCCGCGCAGGACCATCACCTTGACGGCCGTCCTCTCGCGTGACTTTTTGGAGCCTTATCGTCGTTCCGGCATCGAACATATAGAGCGATCTGGCGAACCGATAGGGCTGCCCGGTCCGGGAGGGCAACATTGGCTTTGTTAATTTCCGCGCTCGATCTGGTGCCGCTCGTCGAGGGCGATACTAGTGTCGACGCGCTCCGCAATGCAGCGGAGCTTGCTCGCGCGGTCGATCGTTTTGGCTATCACCGGCTGTGGTACGCAGAGCACCACAACATGCCAGGCGTCATGGCCACCACTCCTGAGATCATGATCGCGCGGACCGGTTTGATGACGAAACGTATCCGCCTCGGCTCCGGCGGTGTCATGCTGCCCAATCATTCGCCCCTCAAGGTCGCAGAATCGTACAAACTCCTGGAGGCGATGTATCCCGGCCGCATCGACCTGGGAATCGGGCGCGCGCCGGGTACCGACCGCGTCACTGCGCTTGCTCTCCGGCGCTCTCGCGAAGCTCTCACGGCGGACGACTTCGGCGAGCAGTTCGACGAACTCGCCGCCTGGGGAAGCGGAAAGTTCCCGCCCAATTCTCTATTCCGATCCGTCCGCGCGATACCGGATGACATGCCGCTTCCGCCGGTTTATCTGCTCGGCTCCAGCGATCACGGTGCGCTGCTCGCCGCCGAAGTGGGTGTCGGCTTCGCCTTCGCTGGACACTTCTCGACGGATCCTCCCGAGCTCGCAATGCGCGCCTACCGAACGCGCTTCTCAAGCGCCGGTGCTCTTAAGAACCCTCACGCGATTCTTGCCCTGGCTGTCTATTGTGCCGATACCGAAGAAGCCGCTCAACGCTTGGCGTCGTCCATGCAACTCGCCTTTGTGCGTCTTCGTACTGGACGCCCCGGCCGATTGCCGAGTCCCGATGTCGCGATGGCCCACGTATTCACCCCGGAGGAAGCCCTGATAGCCGACTTTTATAAACATCTCGCGATCGTGGGTACGCCTGAACAGGTCCAGGTCCGGATCGAGGACCTCGCCTCAAGGACTTCGGCCGACGAGATTATGATTGCGACCCAGGCCTTCGATCCCGCCGCTCGTATCCGCTCTTACGAACTCATCGCGCGCACCTTCAACTTACCGCGAAGTCCTGTTTGACCTCGTCGACCTCAAAGCTTGTTCTCCTTCGGAGTCGTCAGCGGCCATCTAGCTTCTGTTATCTGGGCATCCTTTTCAGGACCCCTGGAGCTTGCGCGGCAGCTTACGTTTCAAACTCGGCCAGAATTCCTTGAGAACGTTAGACGCTGCATCAAATGCTAGTTGCTCAGTGTACCTTGTGACGTTATTCCCGGCCGTACGCCCATCTGGATAGTAGGCGTTAGAGATAGCTACCGATGTCGCAGCGCCCAGCACCTCTGAATAATTGAATTCGCTCTTTCCCGAATCGCCGCGGGTTATGAAAAGGCGGCTCATAGCGTACGCCAGTCTCGACCGCTTCGTGCCCTCGCCGCGGCGGAAGTAGCGAGGGTCCTGATGCAGTAGCGTCGGGAAAACGCCCTCCGTCATCAGGTTTTCTACGGCGAAATCAGTGTAGGTGGTACCGAATCGTTTCGCGTAACCCGCTACACCTTGCCCAAAGGAAGGATTAGTGTTGTTTGCTTGACTGATTCCAGAAAGAACGGCAGTTTGTAGGAATATAGCTCGATCTGTAGCGTCATTCCAGGCAATCGTGAATTTTCCGCGAGGTGTGAGAGTCACCGCTTTCTCCGAATCGTCTGTTGTCCGGTGATTTGTGAAAAACCATAGAATGCGCTTGTCTTCGGTTCCCGATTGGGTATTCTCTTGCGCGCTGAGGTTAAAAGCAGTGGCGGTCAGCAATGCTGCCCAGAATAGCGATAACCGAATCATTCTCAGATCCTCCTTCGAGTACCTTAGATGCTCAGATTTGGAGCGTAGGTGCGCGTTTTGTCGGAGCCGACGTGGTAATCGGCAAAAGATTACTGCTCGCTCGAGGACGGAATGTGATGACAACGGCTAACAGCAGCCCATAAGGAGAGTTATGGTATTTCGGGATTCTCTGATCATCGAACTTTGGCTGAAACACCAGGCAGTCCGTTCACTCGCGGCTGCCGCAGGCGCGATGCCGCCAAGCCGCTCGCGCACATGGCTAAACCTCTGAACCGTTTGACCTTGGGGATCTCCGAGCTTTGCGGTATTACCGGTACAGGTTGTCTTAGCTCCCATTTCGTGCTTGCCTTGCAGGGGACATTGGCCGGATTTGATCCTCCAATCCGGCCCGCTGCGCCTGCTGCCCAACTGGCGATCAAGCAGATTTTTCGAACTCTATTTTGTTTTGTTGCAGCAACATTGCGTTTTCACCTGATTCGGTTCACCCGAAACCTTAGTAATTTGTAGGCAAGGAGTTCATGTGCTCTGTCGCCGGAGAACGGAACCCGCCAGTAGGGGCAATTCTAGAACAAGCGCTGATACGGGCGTGTGTGCGGCGGATGTCAGTCGGTACACGACCGATCCCACGCCATTGCGGGCAAAATAAATGGACGTCTCGGCTAGGTGACGTAAAATCCTGGCTAAAGGGTGCACCCGATACTAAGTCTTGCAGTTGGTTGAAAGGTTAATAGTGGAAACAGTCAGTTTCGAGTATTGAATTCGCCGCGATTCCCGGTTACATCCCCCAGGGAATGCCACATATCCGATTGCCGGAGGGACTTCCGGAATCACTGGCGCACTCGCTCTTCGACCCGAAACGGCCGAGCGTCTGCGCGTCCCAGGCCCGCCAGCCAACGGAGTTTCGACCCGTCCGCGTGCGCGCTCCCATTCCTCGAAACCTGTTCGTGTCACAAATGTCTTCTTATCATCGTTGAGTGCCGTCACCGCCTCGAAGGCGCACCCAAATATAAGGACGCGCCGCATGAATAATTTGACCGAAACCCGTTTGATCGCGAGGGTGCTATTATTAAGATTATTCCGCCCGCCAGAGTAGTTCCTTGACACATCATTTGTTAGCCTTTCTAATGTTTCTTGCGCCACTTGGGCAAGCGTTGCAATCTGCTGCTCCGGTTCCGCCCGAGTACCGGCTTCGGTTCTTTAACACCCATACCAATGAGCGGCTCGATATTGTCTACCGGCGAGGCGACGCCTACTTGCCGGATGCGCTGGCGCGGCTCGACCGCTACCTCCGCGACAGCCTCACCGGAGATGTACGTCATTTCGACCCCCATCTGTTTGACTTGCTCCACGACCTGACCGGGTCTTTGAACGATTCCGGCGGAGAGATCGACGTGATCTGTGGCTATCGGACGCCGAAGACCAATGAATTCCTAAGAACTCGGGGCCCGCACACCGGGGTCGCCGTCCATAGTCTTCACATGCAGGCGGAAGCCATCGACATTCGCTTGCAGGGAATTCCCACCGCGTCCGTGCGGGATGCGGCGCTGCGCTTACAACGCGGGGGCGTCGGTTACTATCGCGCTTCCGATTTCGTCCACGTGGACATAGGACGCGTACGGCGCTGGTAAGGATTTACCAGGGATACGGATAGCCCTTTGCCAAAGCCTTCTCGAGAGCTGCGTCGTGTTTGTAGATGTCGTCGTAGAAGTGAACCAAGCCATCGTCCAACACGATCACCGTGGCATAGAGGATCAACACCGGAATCGGCTGTGCGAGATTCACCCGCTGGTTCCCACCGGTGGTCATGGCCGTATGGATGCGCTCCGGGGTCCAACCGGGATTGTTTCGCAGAACCCAGGCCGCCATATCGCCAGGCTTTTCCAGCCGGATGCATCCGTGGCTAAAATCCCGCCTGGATTGTGAGAAGAGCTCCGGCGCCGGAGTATCGTGCATATAGACGGCGTAGCTGTTGGGAAACATAAACGCTACCAGGCCGAGAGCGTTCTTTGGACCAGGCGCTTGCCGGACGAAAAGTTTCCCGGCTCGAAGCTGGTCGAGCACTTCGGGCGACATGGCTCCGGCGGTAACCACCTTTTGACGATTGTCGACCACTTCTAAGCCTTTCTTCTCCAAGTAGCCGGGGTCTTTTAGAATCTGCGGAACCATCTCTGAGCGGGTGATCGAATACGGCACATTCCAGTACGGCCGGAATTCGACATACTGCATGTTCTCGCTGAACACAGGAGTATTGTGCCCGTTGTAGGACTTGCCGACGACGACTTTCATCGTTACCGCGATCTTGAAATCCTTGTCGTAGGCGCGGAGCCGGAACTCGGGGATGTTCGCCACGATCGGCGCTTTCTCATAACTACCGGGCAACCACCGCCATCGCTCCAGAGTCCACTGCATTTGTTGGACGCGGCGGCTGAGGGGTACGTTCAATTCGGCCACAGTTTGAGTGTCGATGCGCCCGTTCGCATCCAGGCCATGGCGACCCTGAAAACTCTTCACGGCGTCCACGAGCGTGCCATCGTAAACCGCCCCATCGGGGAGCTTCGCGTCCGGTGGAAGATCGCCTACTAAGCGGAGCAACCGCGTGAGCCGCGCAACGCCGGGATAAGCGTCGCCTGGTTTAATCACTTTTTTTACCGTCGGAAGCTGCTCGCCGTCGTCTTTTTTCGCAAGCTCCGCGTAGGTTTGAAGAGCTTGCATGGTGCGGCGATAGCCGGGATAAGGCGGCTCTACTTGCGCCAGGGAGGCGGAGACGTCATCCGAATTGACAACCTGATCTTTCAGAAACTCGGCTAGATCATATTTCTTGGACTCGTCATCTAAGGCGAAGGCGAGGCGCTTGGGATTCACCCTCCCGATGTGAAGGTCGGAGATATACCGCATGGCGCAAACCGTAAGCGCGAGATCGAAATTCGCAGCGTCGGTTTCCGATGGGGATGGGGTGGCAGGTTTCAGTTTTGCTAGCCGTTCGCTCCAATGGGAAGCGTCATAGTCATCCGGGGAGAGTCCCTTCTGGCCGGCAGCGGACAGCAATGCGATCATCTGCCGGGCCTGCCGGGTTGGCTCCCCACCTTTAACCCACCACAGGGAATCTCGGTTCAATTGGTAGAATTTCTGGACATGCTGGCGATAATCGCTGAAGTCGGGCCAACGCAAGTCGGATAACCGGCCGCCGCTGATGGCCGTCCGCAGCCAGGTTTGACTTTCGGAGCCTGCCGGTGCTTGAGCCCGACCGCTTGCGCAAAGTACTGCGACCAGCACCGCTTGTCCGATACGCGATTGCATCACACAAATCCTCCCGACCCATTGATTTTCATCGACCTTGGTCCAGATCCGTCACGCGCGAAGATCTTCATCGCTGGGTTCGTATTCGAGGCCGCCGCACCAAGTAAGAACCCGGACAAAAACACGATGCGACGCAGAGATACATTCATGAATTTGTGTTCGTCTTCTTTGATCCTCGCGACCGGAAAAGGTTGCGGGATTTCTAGTGAGGCTCGCTTGGTGAAAGGATTGATCCAAAGCGGTTTTGCCTTTCGAGAGACATAATCATCCCAAGGCCCCCTGGTTATATATCGGTTGTGCGCGGCTCTCATTTCCACGGGGTCCGCCGTGAAGAAATCAGTGTTGTGAATCCGGCGCCAGCAGAAGGATCTTCCCAATGCCGCCTTTCTCGCCTAGCACATGTGCTTCCGCCGCGTCGCACAATGGCATTCGGCGACCAATGGATAGAATGAACTTGCCATCCCGCACGTCATCGGCAAACTCGCGCACCTTGGATGGATCTGGCTTCGTAAGCACACGAGTAATCCTCACTGTCGGATTTTGGGCCGCCGCGCTTTCCGGCAGGAGCGCGCTGTAGCCAAAGGAACCGTTCTGCTTTACCTTCGTGATCAGCTTCGCGGCAACTTCACCGCCAACGGTGTCAGCAATTGCATCCACTAAGCGGAAGGTCCCAATCGCTTCATCTTCATCGATTGCCAGCACACCGGAGACACCGAGGGCGCGGGCGTCATCGAACTCTTTCCTGCGAACACCTGCAATCACCTGCGCCCCTATCTTCTTCGCTATATGCACCGCTGCGCGCCCAACACTGCCCAGGGCTCCGGTTACCAGAACAACCTGTCCCTTTTGCACGTTTGTCGCAAGGCGCACGAGTTGGTCTCCCGTGAGTGCAGCGAGCGGGATCGCCGATGAGTCCGCCAAGTCCACGCCATCCGGCAGATGGGTCACGTCCGCATCGTCCACTGCGACCAACTCGGCATAGGTCGCGTTGGATAGTGCAAGAACGCGGTCGCCGGGCTTGAAGTGCTTCACATTTGCGCCGATCGCCCGCACGATGCCACTGACATCGCGGCCCAGAATTGCAGGAAACGACAACGGAAAATCCTTCCGCCGCATCCCTGAACGCATTTTCCAGTCAATCGGATTAACGCTTGCAGCGGCTGCCGCGATCAATACCGTACTTCCGCTAACCTGCGGCTCTGGAACGTTGTCTTCAAATTTCAGCTTCTCGGGACCACCGTACTCATGAAGCACCACTGCTCTCATCGTGTACCTCCATATACAATAAAAGACCATCTTGCTGAAGCGCTTGCCTACAAATGCGGAGGAAGCGCGCTCCCTGCGCCATAGAGTGTTCTGAACGCAGCATCTTCTACGAACGCCGATTTGTGCGGATGAAATGGATACCCATAAAGACATTATCACCCTGCCTCTCGGTGTCCATCACTACAAGAAATCAGAACGGCACGTCAGCCCTTGTCGGGCGGCCCTTCGGCTCGAATGCAGGTGCAGACTGACCTTCTGCGCGCCAATGTCGCTCCGCAATGGTTCGGGCGCTTTGTATAAGTGGCCGGCAATTTTTGGGCGTGGGCTATTGGCTCCGGCAGCGGGAATAGATCAGAAACAGCCTACTAACGAAACTGTCATAGTGAGCGGGTATAATTGCGTTTTCCTTGGACCGTCCCGCGATGAGAGTGGGCTTTGCCCAAAGATAGGACAATCAACCATGCAGAAGCCGAGTGAAGTATACAGGTTTAGGAGAGCCGTTCTGACTTTCCTGACAGCCGGTTCAATCGTAGTTTTGAGTCAGGCTCAAGATTCGCAGGCCACCAATCCCAATCGAACCGTCGGCCCGCAACCGGATGGGTCTGTCGTCGTGTCGGACAATCAGACGCTGACGCCCGCCGGCAAAATCATTGAGCTCGGATCGCCGGTGCGCGCCAAAGCCCTGGCCCTGAATCCGAATGTCGGGACGAACAGCGGCGCCGTCCTGCTGATGGGTTCACCCCAACCGATTATCGTGTTCAACACCGCGACCGGACAGGTCCTTCAGCGCTTCACTCCCGCCTTTATGAGAGGCACGGAATCCGCCACCAGCAAAGCGGGGTCCTTCACCGGTATCACCTATTCCGCGGATGGCAAGAGTCTGTTCTTCAGCCAGGATGACAATCACGTTGTCATCGCGAATGTGGACGCGCAGACGGGTCTCTTGACCAACGGGCAAAGCGTCACACTTCCCGGTCCGCCGGCGGACGGCCGGCATTATCACAATGCGAGATCGATCAACCCGGGCGGTATCGCGGTTGCCGTCGACGGTAAGCGAGCTTATGTGGCTCTGAACGTAACCAACATGCTCGGCGTGATCGACCTGGCTGCGTCGCCGGCCAAACTCGTCGCCCAGATTCCGGTTGGCAATGCGCCGAACAGCGTGGTCATCCACGGCAAATATGCTTATGTGAGCAACGAAGGCGGACGCCCCGCCAACAGCGAAGACTATACGAACAATTCGGACGGCACTCCCATTGTGGCCGACCGGAAAGATGCTTTCGCAATTACCGGCACCGTGTCCGTTGTGGACCTGGCAGTGGGCAAGGAAGTGAAGACGGTCAACGTGGGCCTGCACCCGGCCGGAATGACCGTCTCCGGCTCCAATTTGTATGTAACCAACGCGTATAGCGACAGCCTGTCGGTAATCGACCTGAATACCGATCGAGTGGTGCGAACGATTGACCTGAGCGTTCCGATCGGCGGTGGTTTTTTCGGGTCCGGACCGAATGGCGTTGCCGTGACCGAGGACGGACGCGCTTATGTCACTCTGGGCCAGGCCAATGCGTTGGCCGCGATCAACCTTCAGGGCCGGGATGCGCATCCGGTCATCGGTTACATTCCGACCGGCTATTTTCCGACTTCCATCGCCTATGACAAAGCGCAGAAACAACTGGTTGTGGCCGACGATAAGGGATTGGGCGCGCATGTTCCGGCGCATTCCGGCGGCCTCGCCGGTTTTAACACCCATCAGGATACCGGAACCGTCAATCTCATCCCTCTGCCGAACGCGGCTCAGTTGACGCAGTTCAGCAAACAGGTGTTCGACAACAATCACTGGAACCTGTCGACGAACATCGAAGTAGGACCGCGATACATTGACGCTACGGCCAAACCGGTGGCAGTCCCCAAGCACATCGGCGAACCCTCGCTCATCAAGCACGTCTTTCTAATCATCAAAGAGAACCGTACCTACGACCAGATTCTGGGAGACGTGTCCTGGGGCAATGGAGACCAGTCGCTGGCGCTTTTTGCGTCCGCGGTTCCCAATCAGCACGCATTCGTCAGGCGCTTCCCGCTACTTGACAATGTCTACGCTCCCAGCCGCCAGTCGGCCGACGGTCATCCCTGGATCGGCATGTCGGGGTCTTTCTATTCCAACGACATCTTGTCGCCGGACTGGATCCGTTCGTATCCGGGCGGCAATTCCGATGATGCTCTGACCTATACTCCGAAAGGCTTCTTATGGACCGCGGCGGAAGCCAAGGGACTTACCGCCAAGCTGTACGGGGAATGGAGCAACGAGGCAAAGATTGCCAAGAAGCCGGATGGGACAAAATACACGTGGAGCGATTTCTACGCTACCGCACAATGCAAAGAAGGCAAAGCTCCACAATCGAGCTGCATCGTGCCGGACGATACCGTGAGCGTGAGCTCCGACATTCCTTCGGCGGCCAAAATCATCGACCCGCATTATCCGCCGTTCAATCTCATGATTCCCGACCAGTACAGAATGGATTATTGGATACCCGAGTTCCAGCGGCAGGATGCCGCCAATCAGGTTCCCAATCTGACCATCCTCTGGCTACCGAACGATCACACTGCCGGGACCACGAAGGGCCAGCCTTATCCAATCAACTACCAGGCCGACAATGATCTGGCTCTTGGCCGCATGGTGGAAGCAATCAGCCACAGCAAGATATGGGCGCAATCAGCGATCTTCGTCGAGGAAGACGACTCGCAGGGCGGAGTCGATCACGTGGATGGTCACCGTCAGCCTGTTTTTGTCATCAGCCCTTATACCGCGGCTCCGCAGGATCCCGGCCAGGGCAAGGCGATTCATACGACTTACACAGCCGAGAACATCAATCGCACCATTGAGAATATTCTGGGTATGCAGCCCCTGACGCAGTTTGATCTGGTGGCATCCCCCATGTTCGACGCGTTTCAAAACGCGCCCGATCTGACGCCATACGACCTCTTGGCGCCGGTGATCCCTCTGGACCAGGGACCAAATCTGCCCCCCGACAAGACGCTCGTATACAGTCCCCTGCAAAAGGCCTGGCTGAAGGCTACGGCGGAGGTAATGAAGGGTAAGTACGACAAAGCCGACGCAGTGGACCCGAACTTTCTGAACCACGTAACGTGGTACTCGGCGACGGATTGGAAACGACCCTATCCTGGGGAGAACAAGGTGGAGATGCCGGGGCCATTCGTCAAAGCCGCCAAGAAATACCGGGACGACGATAAGTAATGCCAAGCGGAACCCGGTTTCGATGGCGAAAGAAGCCGCTTCGCTACATCGGGACCAGCAGCTTCGGTCGTATCACGCGCCACTCGAAAACGCTCTGAGTTGAGGACCTAAGGCCGTGAAGTCGCGTCGAGAAATGAGATTCAATTC
>DATHOJ010000062.1:0-38154 GCA_035485055.1 Bryobacteraceae bacterium | reverse complement strand
GCAGCACGGGCACACGACGCCGCACTCGAGCCGACGCGTCGCTTAACATCCATGGAGAAAGGTCGTGCACCGTCATCACGCTCGGCCGACGCGTAACGTAAGGAACTGAAAAATCGGTACCGTGAAACAATTCCACGCCGCGCCGCATCATCTCTCGGTTGAGCCCCCACAACCACCAGCGGCGTTCAGCGAGCGTACGCGGGCCGTCCCCCTTATGAAGATTCGCCGAAATCGGCACAGGCATCGTAAACTGCTGATCCGACAACAGCCAATATTGGTCCTCCCCATACTCACCCGCCAGCGCCCGCGCCAGTTCCCAGGTGTAGCGCGTAACGCCCCCGGTGGGAACAATCAGCGGGGTGGCATCGAGGGCGGCTATCACAAAGGTTACAAGGAAAGTGTAGGATATCTAACGTGGGCGATGAGAATCTGAATCCTCTTGAAGAACTGAAGCGTCTGGACCAGCAGGTCGGCCTTGTGGCCAGTCTGGAGGGCCTGAAGCCAATCTACTACCGGCTCGACGAGATCGCCAAGCAGTACGCCAACGATTTCGAAGTGCAACTCGTAGTCGGCGACATCAAGCAGCATCTGGTGAATCGCGGCACGAAGCTCAAGGAGCAGGAAGCGACCATTGCTACACCGCCGGCCATGGCGTCTCCCACGCCATTTCCAGCTCAGGCGTCACCGCCGCCATTCTCCGCTCCCTCCACGCCACCTCCGTTCGCGCCTCCGCCGCCCCTGCCTCCGCAAGGCGCGCCTCCGCTGCCGACCGCCGCGCCGCCGACGAAAACCATCTCGCAGTCTCCGGCGCCTCCGCCACCCATTCCAGCCGCCGCTCCGCCCGCGCCTGCTTCTTTTCCGACGCTTCCGCCGATGCCCGCGGCTTTCCCGTCGACCCCGCCTCCCACTCCGCCGCCGACGCCCATGGCATCCGGCCAGTTCTCGCCTCCGCCCTCTCTGCCCACCAGCGCATTTCCGTCCACCGGACCGCAGGCCGTTCCGCCTACGCCTCCCGTTGGACCTCCTCCGATCAAGCCGCCCAGCGGACTCACGCCTCCCCCGCAGCAACCCAAGCCGGTGAAACCGGTTGCGTGGAAGAAGGCGTTGATTTTCGGTGCGATTCTAGGATTACTGATCGCGGTCGGTGGAATCGGATTCCTGCTGTACATGCGGCAGAAACGGAACAAGGCCGCGGAAATGGCGGCGGTAACTCCTGCCGGTATCGAAGTGCAAGTCGCTACCACACCGCCCGGAGCCGCGATCAAGGTCAATGGCGAGGATAAATGCACTTCGCCCTGTGCCGTCTCTCTGCCTGCCGGCGATTATCAGGTCACCGCCTTCCTCCCCGGCTATGAACCGGGCGCAGGCGGAGTCACCGTCGCCGCTGGTGGAGCGCCTCCGCAAGTGAGCCTCACGCTCGAACCGTCGCCGCAGCCCATGCGAATTCTGGCCGAGGGAGTCGACGGCGGGCAAGTGACGGTTGACGATCAACCCGCCGGCGAAGTGCAGGACGGCCAGTTCGTCATCGACAACGTCAAGCCCGGTCCGCACACCGTGAAGATCGTCGCCAAAGGCGGCGAAGCTTCCTTCTCCTTCGAAACCGCCGACGCGAAAGCGCCCTCCATCACAGGAGCCACTGCCAAGAATCTTCTCGCGATCGTCGTCGCGAGCTTTGGCACCAACGCGCGCCTCGCGACCTCAGCCGGCCCTCTCAAGCTCACCCTGAACGGCCAGCCGCAAGGCGACGCTTCGCCCGGCGGAGTGGATCTCACCGGTTTCCAGCCCGGATCGGCGGAAATCGCCGTCGGCGAAGGACCCACGCAGAAGACCATGCAGGAAACCTTCGGTCCCGCGCCCGCCCTCACCGTTTTCCTGAGACCGGATAAAGTCGGGCCTGCGATGGGCGATCTTGGCACGCTGATCGTCGTGACCGGCGAGGACGACGTCCGCGTGTTCGTGAATAACAAGGAGCAGAAAAAGCACACCGCTCGCGGACAACTGCGCGTGCCCACGCCACCCGGCAAGGTCTCCGTGCGTGTTTATAAGGATGGATTCACCACCCCCGCCACGCAGACCATCGACGTAGTGAAGGGTGCGGACGCGCGCGTCGAATTCCAGATGCAGAAGATGGACGCTGGCGCGGCGCCCAAGCCGGCCCCGGTCACGACCCCGGCGCCGGTCGGCAGCGCCAATGGAACGGTCCACATAACCCGATCCCCCGGGAACGCGGTCGTCACCTATCAGCGCGGTAGTGAAGCGCCCCATCAACTGAATGGCAATCAGGTCGACCTGCCGCCGGGCAGCTATACATTTTCATCGAAGGCGCCAGGCTTTACCGATCGCACCATGCCCGTCCAGGTCGCCGCCGGTGGACAGGTGGTCGTGGATTTGACCATGGCCTCCGCTAAAGTCGCCGCCCCCGCTCCGAAAATCGGAGGCATGGCGGACTTTGAAGATCCCTCTGGCTGGACCCGCGACGGCGAAGCATGGATGCATAAAGGCGGCAACTTCCTGCCATACAAGCTCCCCGCCAAGGGCACGTTTACGTTCACCGTTCAATTACTCAAAGGCGGCAATATCTTCAAGGGCGGCCATATTCGCTGGTACGTCGATTACGTAGACACCAAGAACTACGGGCTTTTCGAGATCGATAAAAAGACTTTCTGGGCCAAGGAAGTGACCAACGGCAAGAACAAGGATCGCGAAAAAACGCAACACGGCGTGGACAACGAGAAGTCCTTCACCATCCAGATCGATGTTGCGCCGGACCACGTCGTGCATCGCATCAAGAATGGAGATACCTGGCTGACGCTCGATTCCTGGACGGAGCCCGGCCGTATCTTCAGCGACGGCAAATTCGGCTTCTACATTCCGGGGAACGACGAAATCGGCATCAGCGATTTCAAGTTCCAACCTAAGTAGTTAGCGGCCCCTGAGTTTTAAACCGCTCCTTCTAGTCGCGGCTCTGTTTCGAGATTCATTGAGATTAGCGGGAGCCGCGACGACAAGGAGTGTCCATGGGCCGATGGCCCGCGCGAGAGCCATGAAAATGGCCCGTCCGTGTGGGCGCCCCAGAATCAATCGTTTGCAGCTTATTTTCGACGGAGAGGTCGGCACAGAGGTTTTCACACAGACGCGAGGGGTTACATCCGCGAGTGTCACAGATCCGCTTCATAACCCCGTCCGTCAGGGGCGGCGATCGATCATCAAGGCCGAAAGCCTACGCTCTCCCACAATTTCCCCGCATCGAACATCCGCCCATTCGCGATCACTTTCGAAACCTTTCGTAGATTCGAAATGTCCGCCAGCGGATCCCCCTCCACTAAGATCAAATCCGCCCTTTTTCCCACCTCCACCGTCCCCGAATCCCGGTCGAGCTTCATCGCCCGCGCCGAAACAATGGTCGCCGATTGGATCGCCTCCAGAGGCGTCATTCCCGCTTGAACATAAAGCTCCAGTTCGCGATGCAGCCCGTATCCCACCAGGCCGGTATCGCTTCCCGGAACGATGATCACTCCGGCCTTATGCAGCGTTCCGATCACCGCCAGCGTCTGCGCCATCCGCGCATGCATCTGCTCCGCGGTTGTCGTTCCACCCATCCCTCGAAACTTTACATCCAACACGACAGGAGCCTTCGCAATTCCCGGCTCGAACGAGGCCACATCGACTTCTTTCGAATGCCCCGCCATCTCGCCCCATCCCGCCGTTGGATCGACCACCGTGCCGTGTTCCTTAAAAAATTGAATCGCCTTCCGCGCGGCCTCGGAATCGACATCGATCGCCGCCCCACGTCCTCCGCCGGCGGGCCGCATCATGTTCGAGACGTAATTCAAATGGTTGATCTGATCCATCCCCGCCTCGACGCCTTCAAACGCATTCAGCGCCTGCGGAACATGTCCAGTGACCGTCATCCCCAGCTTGTGCGCCTCATCCGCAATCGCTTTCACCACGTCCGGTTTCAGAAACGTGTACAGCTTGATCTGCTCGAACCCGGCCGCATGATACCGGTCCACCACCGCGCGGCCTTCCTCCGGATTCTCCGCCGTGACATGCCCGAACGCCTTCAATCCACCCGAATCCACTAATCCCGCAAGCAGCAGCCGTGGGCCGATCGCGCCCTTCTTCGCGACCGCGTCGCGAGCCGCAACTAAGTAATCGAATTCCCCTCCGCAATCCCGACCCGTAGTAACTCCGGCAGCTAGCAGAGCCGGTCCGAACTCCACGCCGGACGCGTGAATGTGCATTTCCCACAACCCCGGCAGCAGAGTCTTGCCTTTGCCATCCACCACCGCCATCCCTTTCGGAACCGCGATCCCGGCCCCCGCCGCGGAGATCCGTCCGTCGCGCACGACCACTACCGAATTCTCTACCGGGGCCGCGCCGGTAGCGTCGATTAACCTCGCTCCCACAATCGCGAACGCGCCTTTGTGTTCGACGGGAACCTGGCGTCCGATCGCATCCAGATCGGCCATCTCCTGCGCCACGCCGCTGCGAAAAAGCTGCGGCAGCGCTGACTCATACTCGGTCCGCACCGCTTCCATCGGCAACCCGCCCGCGAATGTCATGGCCGCCGCCAGGTCGCCCTTCTCGTTCATCCACAAGACTTCCCGTCCGAACATCAGATTGCCGACCGTGTAACGATCCAGCCCAATCGTCTTTCCGAAAACCTGGATCGCTTCATGCCCCTCCAGCCTGATATCCAGCGGAGCCGGAGCCTTGCCGTGCGCCTTCCAATACCGCATCATCGCCATTTGCGGAGCGAACGGAGTAGGCCCCGCAAGAGCAAAATCCGTCACCGGCGTGTAATCGGCCTTCATCAGTAGATCCGCACTCTTGGTCCGCTTAGTCCCCCGATCCGAATATTCGAACGCAGTGCTGAGCTTCAGCCCGCCCTCAAAAGGAACAATCTCATACCGCTCCTCGCCCACTGCATGCAAGATCACATGAATCGTCAAGCTGCCAGTCTCGGCCCAACCCATCGCGGCCATCAAAACTAATACGACAAACCTCATGAAAACAGTGTCGCCCAATCGGGTTCCTTTGCGTGCTCAGCGCCTTTGCGTGAAATGCGTTCTCTTCTCTCGTCCTCTGCGCATGGGGTGAAAGCGCGATACCATGCCTAAAGTATGCGAAAAATCGGCATTATTTATGGAATGGAAAACACCTTCCCCCCCGCCCTCGTGGACCGCATTAATTCCATGCGCGTCGAAGGCGTCCACGCCGAACACGTCCACATCGGCGGTGTCAAAATGGCGGAGCCCTCGGGCTACCGCGTCATCGTCGACCGCATTTCCCACGACATCGACTTCTACCGGGCTTATCTCAAGAACGCCGCTCTCAACGGCACCAGGATCATCAATAATCCTTTCTGGTGGGGCGCCGACGACAAGTTTTTCAACTACGCCCTGGCCTCGAAAATCGGCGTCGCGGTTCCGCCCACCGTTCTGCTGCCCCACAAATCGCATCCGCCCGGAACCACGGAGCAGTCGATGCGCAATCTCATCTATCCCCTCAACTGGGACGAAATTTTCGAGTACATCGGCTTCCCCGCATTCCTGAAACCCTTCAGCGGAGGCGGTTGGAAGAGCGTCTATAAAGTCGATACCCCCGCCGAACTTTTCTCCGCCTATGACGAGACGGGCGACCTCTGCATGACTCTTCAAAAAGCCATCGACTTCACCGAATATTTCCGTTGCTACGTGGTAGGCCAGCAGAAGGTGCACATCATGCCCTATGACCCGCGCCGTCCCCATGCTCATCGCTATGTCCTCGACGGCCCTGCCATCTCTCCGGCCATGTATCGCCGCCTCGAAGACGATTGCCTGAAACTCTGCCGCGCCCTGGGCTACGACCTCAACACCGTGGAGTTCGCGGTGGAAGACGGCATCCCGTACGCGATCGATTTCCTAAATCCCGCGCCGGACGCGGAGCTTCAATCCGTTGGGAAAAAGAATTTCGATTGGATCGTTGACGCCGTCGCAGAATACGCAGTGGAAGAGGCTCTCAAAGACCCCGAGCCAGTCACCATGCGCTGGCAGAGTTTCCTGTCATGACCCGCCCCAGCTTCACCATCGGCATTGAAGAAGAGTACCAGACCATCGATCCGGTGACGCGCGACCTGCGCTCCCACATCGACGCCGAAATCATCGCCAAGGGCAAAATGCAGCTCAAGGAAGCCGTCAAAGCCGAGATGCATCAGAGCGTGGTCGAGGTCGGCACCGGCATCTGCGCCAATATTCAGGAGGCGCGCGAACAGGTCCGCCATCTCCGCGGCTCCATCATCACCCTTGCCCGCGAGAACGGCTTGCACCTGGCCGCCTCCGGCACCCACCCTTTCGCCGATTGGCGCAAACAGGAAATCTATCCCGACGAGCGCTACCACGCCATCGTCGAGGATATGAAGACCGTCGCCCGCGCGAACTTGATTTTCGGTCTGCACGTCCACATCGGTGTCGAAGATCGCGAAACCGCGATTCATCTAATGAATGCCGCGCGTTATTTCGTCCCTCACATGCTCGCCCTCTCCGCAAATTCCCCCTTCTGGACCGGCATGGACATGGGCCTGAAATCCTACCGATGCAAAGTATTCGACAAATTTCCGCGCACCAATATCCCCGATTATTTCCCAAGCTGGGGCGAGTATCAGAGCTTCGTCGATCTCCTGGTCAGCACCAACTGCATCGACAATGCGAAAAAAATCTGGTGGGATATCCGCCCGCATCCGACTTTTACCACGCTAGAATTCCGCTGCTGCGATATCCCCATGCGCCTCGACGAAACCATCTCGCTCGCCGCGCTCATCCAGGCCACGGTCGCGAAATTGTACAAGCTGCACGAAGCCAATCAAGGCTTCCGCCTCTACCGCCGCGCCCTCATCATGGAAAATAAATGGCGCGCCGCGCGCTACGGCCTCGATGGCAAGCTGATCGATTTCGGCCGCCGCATCGAAGTCCCCATGCGCGACCTGGTGGAGGAATATCTCGCCTTCGTTGACGACGTGGTTGACGAGCTTGGCTCTCGCGAAGCCGTCAACGGCATTCGCAAAATCGTCGAAAATGGAAATGGAGCGGACCGCCAGCTCCGCGTCTTCAAAGAAACAGGAGATTTGACGAAAGTGGTCGATTACATCATCGAGGAAACGGAATCATCGGTATTCGCCGGTTCTGGAGTTGCCATTTGATCGCGACCCCCTTCGATCCCGAATTTTCCCAAGGCGCGCACAACGCAGTCCACGTCTGCCTCCGCATTCAGCCCGAAGAAAAAGTGACGCTGATCACGGACCGTGCCTGTCTCGAAATCGCGTCGAGCATCGCGGCCGAGCTCGATAAATTAGGCTCGCCTTACAATACCTTTGTGCTCGAGGATCTGGCGCCGCGTCCTCTGACCGACATGCCGCAGCCCGTCCTCGACGACATGGAAACAAGCCAGGTCAGCATCTTTGCCGTCGTCGCGCAGAAGAACGAACTGCGCACCCGCATGCAGATGACGGACGTCGTCAATCGCCGCAAAATGCGCCACGCCCACATGGTTAACATCGAGCGCCGCATCATGCTCGAAGGCATGCGCGCCGATTTCAATAAGGTCGATGAGCTCAGCGTGAAAGTCTGGGAAATCGCCACCGCCGCGCACAAAGTCCGAGCCCGCACCGCCGCCGGCACCGACATCGTCGCCGACCTCAACCCTAATTACAAGTGGCTAAAAACCAGCGGCATCATCAGCCAGAATAAATGGGGAAATCTCCCCGGCGGCGAAGTCTTCACCACCCCGGGCGAAGTCAACGGAGTCTTCGTCATCGACGGCGTCGTCGGCGATTATCTGTGCGCCAAGTACGGCGACCTGCGGGAAACCCCCCTCACCATTCGCGTCGAAAAAAATCGCCTGGTCGAAGCCACTTCCGCCAATCGCGAGCTTCAGGACGAGTTCTGGCGCTACACCCACACCGACGAAAATAGCGACCGCGTAGGCGAGTTCGCCATCGGCACCAACATCGGTCTGCACGGCGTCATCGGCAACATTTTGCAGGACGAAAAAATCCCCGGCGTCCACATCGCCTTCGGAAATCCCTATGGCGCGCACACCGGCGCCGACTGGGATTGCTCCACCCACATCGACGTCGTCGGCACCAAATTCGACATCTGGGCCGACGACCGCCAGATCATGCGCTCCGGCGAGTTCTTGATCTAAATGATTCCCGAACTCCGGCGCCGGTTCAACGAGCGTTACACGCCGGAGCGCTATCAGCGATTCCTGAAACTCCTCGACGAAGGCTGCGGCACCCAAGTAAAATTCCGCAACTGCGAAACCCCGATCTTCCTCCCGAAATCGCTGTTCGACCGTATGGAGCAAGACGGCCGCAACCTGATCCACCAGCTAATGACGCCGGAGTATTTGCGGCGCAGCGAAGAAACCATCCCCGCCGAATACAAGGTTCCCAACCAGGACGCGCGCCCTCTGTTCATCCAAGTCGATTTCGGATTGACCGATACGCTCGAACCCAAGCTGGTCGAGATCCAGGCCTTCCCTTCACTCTACGCCTATCAGCCGTTCCTCCAGCGCACCTACCGCGAAGCCTACGAGCTGGATGTCGCGTTAGACTCGTCTTTTGAAGCCGAGTTCCGCCGCGCAGTCCTAGGCAATCACGATCCTGAAAACGTAGTCCTCCTTGAAATCAACCCGCAAAATCAAAAAACGCTCCCCGACTTCCTGCTGACCGAAAAAATGCTCGGCATCAAAACCGTCTGCATCACCAAAGTCGAAAAGCGCGGCAACAAACTCTTCCACGACGGCATCCCCATCCAGCGGATTTACAACCGCGTCATCGTCGACGAACTGCAACGCAAACAAATCCACCTGCCCTTCGATTACCGTGACGACCTTCAAGTCGAATGGGCCGGCCATCCCAACTGGTATTTCCGCATCAGCAAATTCTCACTGCCGTTTTTGCAGCATCCTTCCGTCCCCAAAACTCGCTTCCTGAACGAAGGAGTCCCCGATGACCTGGAAAACTGGGTCCTGAAACCGCTCTATTCCTTCGCCGGATTAGGCGTCGTCATCGGACCCACCAGGGAGGACCTCGCCCGCATATCCGATCCCTCCGAGTACATCCTGCAACAGCGCGTCAACTTCGCGTCGCTGATAGAAACCCCTCACGGCCCTACAAAAGCCGAGATCCGCATGATGTACCTCTGGCTCGGCGGCGACCTCCGCGCGGTCACCACCATCATCCGCATGGGCCGCGGAAAAATGATGGGTGTTGACCATAACCGCGACCTCGAATGGGTCGGCGCATCCTCCGCTTTTATCGTCGACCGTAACTTTTCCTCAACTGAAATCGATTATCAGGTTGGAAAAGGAACAAGCCAGTTGAAGCCAATTGAATCAAAACATCCGGCCGCCATCCGCTGGTTTCACTGGATCAACTTTCCGCTGCTCGCCATCATGATCTGGAGCGGAATGCTCATCTATTGGGCCAACGACGTCTACAAAATCGGCTGGGGCAACACCACGCTCTTCCACTTCTTCCCCGATAGTTTTTACAGCGCGCTGCACTTCAACGGCCGCCTCGCCGAAGGAATGGCGTGGCATTTTCTATTCATGTGGCTGTTCGCCGTCAACGGCGTCTGCTACGTCCTCTACACCGCCATTTCGGGCGAGTGGCACTATCTTGTCCCCGATCGCAACACTCTGCGCGAGGCCGTGCAGGTAGTGCTCCACGATCTGGGCTTAAGCAAAACTCCGCTCCCGCGCCAGAAATTCAACGGCGCGCAAAAGATCGCGTACTCCAGCATCATCGTGATGGGACTCGGATCTCTGCTAACCGGCCTCGCGATCTGGAAATCGGTGCAGTTTGGATGGCTCACCACCCTGCTAGGCGGATACGCCGCCGCGCGAGTCGAGCATTTTTTGCTCACGCTAGGCTATTGCGCATTTTTCGTAGTCCACATCGCGCAGGTGATTCGCGCGGGCTGGAATAATTTCCGTTCGATGGTCACCGGATTTGAGGTGGTCGATGAAGCTAAGTGATCAGGAAATCTCCCGTCTCACGCGGCGCAGTTTCTTAAAAGGAGGAGTTGCCGCCGCCGCCGGTTTCGGCACGTGGATGTGGATTCGCGAAAGCCTCCACGAAGGCGGCATCCCCAAGCCTCTCCGCCGAGCCGAACAAGCCGACGACGTATTCTCCCGCGCTCTGTTCAGTGAATCGCGTCTGGCGCGGACGTTCAACGCAGCCGACATCACCGAAGCCCGAGCCAACGGCGACATCGGCCTCGGCGACGATCCTGAGCCGGACTGGAAACTGGAAATCGAAGGCGCGAGTCCCGTCACGCTCAATCAGATTAGAGCCCTGCCCAAGGTCGAAGAGATCACCCAGTTCAAGTGCATCGAAGGCTGGAATTACATCATGAAGTGGGGAGGCGCAAAATTCTCCGACTTCGCCGCCACCCATGCCACAAGCCTAATGAACAAACCCTGGGTAGGCCTCGAAACCCCCGATGGCGACTACTACGTCGGTCTGGATCGAGCGTCCGCGATGCATCCGCAAACGCTGCTAGCGTACGAAATGAACGGCCAGCCGTTGACCAACGAGCACGGCGCCCCGTTGCGTCTCCTGATCCCCGTCAAATACGGAATCAAAAACCTGAAGCGAATCGGACTAATCAAGTTCACCGACACCCGTCCGCACGACTACTGGGCCGAAAACGGCTACGACTACGACTCCGGCTTCTGACCCTGTCCAACCAGGAAAACACGGCTCTTCGAGTTTCGTCGGTAGCCACCAAGCGTCGGGGACTGACTATCTTTTTCGCTGCTCGCTCTACCGATAATTAGAGAGCCTGCGTGGCGAAAAAGGCTGTCTGTCCCCTACCTCCTCGCGGGTTGGTGTCGCAGCCCTCATCAGGATTTTTATCCGGCTCGCCCTGTCCAGGCTCACAAGTCAAGAGAAAACGGCGTGCGCCCCGGCCGGCTAAAAAGGCTCCCCAGGCAACGGCGCCAACACCGGAGTTATCTTCCCCCACCCCTGATCCTTCGCCGACTTCATATCCTTCATCAACTGCTCCGGCAAAGTCTTATTCAACACCGGCCGCCCCGCCTGATTCGCCAGCACCCACCCGACCGCCGACACTGTCTTCGTGACGATCATCATCTCTTTGTAGTCGATCTTGTCCGGCGTATCCGTCGGACGATGATAATCCGGATGCAGCCCCGTCGTGAAGAACACAATCGGAATCCCCATCTTCGCGAAGTTATAGTGATCGCTGCGATAGAAAATCCTCTGCCCGTTCGGCTCCGGACCCAGATTGTCATGATCCTTATCCGGCTTCGTCGCGTCGTAGAAATGGTTCAGCTTCAGCTTCTGATATCCGTCGTTCACGGTCTCAATCGTCTTCTCCAGCTCGTCACTGCTGATGTTCGGACCCACCAGCATCACCTCGCCCTGCTCCGCCAGCACATGCTGCTTGTCAGGATCGCTGTATCCCGGCCCCTTCGTGCGCCCGATCATATCGATGTTCAGATTCGCTACCACTTTGCTCAGATCGACAAACGGAAACTCGTTGAAGTATTGCGATCCCCACAGCCCCTTTTCTTCGCCGGCATTCCACAGGAAAATGATGGACCGCTCCGGCCTCATGCCCTTCGCCAGACCTTCCGAATAAGCCCTCGCCATCGCCAGCAGTGCCGTCGAGCCCGATCCGTCGTCATCCGCCCCGTTGTTCACGTTGTGCCCGTTTTCCATCGGCGCGCTCAGCCCGATGTGGTCCAGGTGCGCGCTGAACACCACGTATTCATTCTTCTTGACCGGGTCGCTGCCCTCAATAATGCCGACCACGTTCTCCGCGTGCCCCGCTTCGCTCTTCACTGCGACCTTAAGGCTCAACTTCTTTTCCTTCGACAACTCGAACGATTCCAACTTCGCGCCCGATCCCGCGCCATAAAAGATTTCCGAGCCGTTCTTCTTCTCGCCCTGAAAAATATCGTTGGTCATCGCGAGCCCAGCGGAGATCGCCGGCACCGTCGGACACGCCTGCGTCGCCGCGAATTTCGGAACCGTATAGTTCGGACCATTCAACCCGCCCCCGCGTCCGCCTCCGAAGCCACCGCCATTCCCGCCCGCGAGCTGTTGAAAATTCTGAAGGGTGATCACGGCAATCGCGCCGTTCTTTGCGGCTGCTTCTTCAGGCGTCATGAAATCGGTGCAAGGCTCACCCAAAGGATTCGGAGCGCCGCGCCCGCCTCCGCGTCCGCCATTCGCAGCCTGCTGCGCCGCGATCTCCGCAGGAAGCCCTGCCACCACCACGATCTTGCCCTTCACATCCAGCCCTTGAAATGGATCGATATTCGTCTTCTTAACGATGTAGCCATTACCCACGAACGCCAGGTTCCCGCTGACCTCCAGAGCCTCCAGCGGAGGCGCGCCACGCCCGCCCGCAACGACGGAAAAATCCTTGCCGTATTCAAACTCCACAGTCCGTGGTCCGCCGCCGCGCCCTCCGCGACCGCCTCCACCACCACCGCCACGTCCGCCACGTCCTCCTCCGCCGCCCGGCGCAGTCAGCGTCGCTTTGCTGTCGCCCGGAACCACCGCCTTGGTCACCAGCTCAAACGGCATCAGGTAAGGCTGCAAAGGACCGTTCGTATTGGTCGTGCTGCCGCCGGGCTTCAATCCCCACTCCGCCAGATGACTCGCGACGTAGAGCGCCGCCGTGTCGAATCCGCGCGAAGGCAGATTGCGTCCCTCCAATTGATCGGAGGCCAGGAAGTAATCGTAAATCTTCATCTCGTATTCGGTGATCGAATCGGAATTGCCATAAGTGACCGCCGGAGCAGTCTTGACCTTCGCCATCTTCGGCTTGTTCTGTGCAGCCAGCACCACCGCAAACACAAGAAATCCAGCAAACAAAATTCGACGCATAGAGTATAAGGGCGAAACCCGCAGTGCATACGTTACCAGATTGTGTTGGGATTGTAGTGGTGGATTCCAACATAATCCTGCTCGCCGGTCCGAATGGAGCCGGAAAGAGCACAGCAGCGCCCGATCTCCTTCATCGCGCTTTACACGTGGACGAATTCGTAAACGCGGACGTAATCGCCCGTGGCCTATCCGCCTTCAACCCCGAAGGCGCAGCACTGGAAGCCGGCCGCGTGATGCTTTCCCGCTTAAAGGAACTGGCTGCCCAGCGAAAAAATATACCTTTGAATCGACGCTAGCGAGCCGAACCTTCGCTCCATGGATTCGCCCGAAGCGTGTGTCAACCGTGTGCGCGAAAGAAAATCGCTCGGAGGCCACACCGTACCGGAAGAAACGATTCAGCGCCGCTACCAAGCGGGAATACGAAATTTCTTCGAACTATACGCGCCCATCGCGGCGAACTGGCACTTCTTCGATAACACGAATAAGCCGAGGACTCTGATCGCATCCGGAGGCGACAACATCGAAGAGCAGATCTTCAACGCCGAGCTTTGGGATAGACTGAAAAAGGAATATCAACATGTCTGAGAACGGAAATGGCGCGCGAACCATCACCGAAATCATTCGCGATGGCGTCAGCGTCAATGAAGCTCTCGACAAAGCCTTCTATCGCGCAGTGCTCCTGCATCGCCAGGCCAATGTTCCGATGACCTTCACCGAGGATGGAAAAATTGTAACCGTCGACGCCCAAGACATTCCCATCCCTGAGCAATACGCCAACCTCGAACCCTTCCGCTATTAATTTTTTTCCGCGCTCTCAGCGCCTCTGCGTGAAATTGATAAACTGAGGCTTCCCATGACGGGCTCTCTCTTTCGCCGCTTGCTCATCATGGCGATTGCACTCATTGCGATCACCTTGTTTGCGATCGATCGCACGTTGGCCGGGACGCAGGTTCGAGGTCAGGTTTTTGCGATCGCACTTTGTTCCTCGCTGATCGCGCTCTTAGTCGCATTCTTTATTTCCCGCTCCCTCGCGCAGCGCGTTCGAAAACTGAAGCAAGTCGCCGAAGGAATTCTCGACCGTCCCCGCGACGATTCGAGCGACGATCTGGGCTCGCTTGAAACTTCTATCGCCGGAGTCGCGAAGGAATTACGCCGTCTGCTCGATCGCCTGCGTTTCGAGTCGGCGCGCCGCGAGGCGATTTTATCCAGCATGGCGGAAGGTGTGCTCGCGGTCGATCCGGATCTGCGCGTCACTTTCTGCAACACCGCATTTTTAAAAGCCATCGGATTCCGCGGCGCATCGTTTGAAGGCCTTTCGCTGCTCGAACTGGTCCGCGACACCGGCCTCCATCAACTGCTGCGCGAAGTGCTCGCCACCGGCGAGTCTCAGAAACTGCGCTTCAAACTTTCCGCCGCTTTTGGGCGCACTTTTGAAGTGCAGGCGACTTCCCTCGCCATGCCGACCGGCCGCGGCGCGATTGCGATTTTGCACGATATTACCGATCTTGAGCGGCTGGAACAGGTTCGTAAGGACTTCGTTGCAAACGTGTCGCATGAACTGCGGACGCCGCTTGCCGGGGTGATCGGCTACGCGGAAACGCTGCTCGACGGGGCTCTCGACGATGCCGCGAATAACCGCAAATTCGTTGAAATCATTCGCACAAATGCCGTTCGGCTCAACAGTATCGCCGCCGATCTGCTGGTCCTTTCGGACCTCGAATCGGGCAGCGATCCGGAGCCGGACGTCATTTCGGTGCAAGGCGTTCTCGATGCAGCAATGGTCACGGTTCAAGCCGAGGCGCGGGACCGCGATGTGAAGTTGGTTTGCGAGAACATTGAAAACGTGTTCGTTAGCGGCAGCCGTTTGCGCCTCGAACAGGCGATTTTAAACCTGTTGGCGAATGCCATTAAGTTCAATCGCCCGGGCGGCGAAGTGCGTGTCAGCGCTATAGTTAACGATCGCCACCAAGTCGCGATCACCATCTCCGATACCGGTGTGGGCATTCCTTCGCAGGACCTCCCGCGAATCTTCGAGCGCTTCTATCGCATCGATAAAGCACGGTCTCGACAGGTGGGCGGAACAGGATTGGGCCTTTCGATTGTGAAACATGTGGTGGAGCGGATGAACGGAGCGATTGAGGTGGAGAGCCAGCTTGGCCGCGGATCGGCATTTACGCTCCGATTGCCAGCGGTATGAGCGTCGATCCAGTTTGCGGGATGACCGTAAACCCCGAGAAATGTGCGGGATCGCATAAATACCAGGACAACGAATATTTCTTCTGCGGAAAAGGCTGTCTTGCGAAATTCTCGGCTTCGCCCGGCACCTATCTCCAACCCAAAGTAGTCGCGACCGCCGCGCCGCAGGGTGCGAAATATACCTGCCCAATGCACCCGGAAGTCGTTCGGAATCAGCCTGGTGCGTGTCCGCTGTGCGGGATGGCTCTGGAACCGGTGACGGTTTCGCTCGACGATGAGAATCCGGAACTCGAGGACATGACCAAGCGGTTTTGGTGGGCGGCCGCGCTTACCGTTCCGTTACTAGCGTTCATGATCTGGCCTGTTAACAGATGGATAGAGTGGGCCGTGGCTACGCCGGTTGTGCTTGCGGCGGGCAGGCCGATTTTTGAACGGGCGTTCGATTCGATCCGCAACCGCAGCCTCAACATGTTCACGCTTATCGGGCTAGGTGTTGCTGTTTCTTATATATACAGCCTCTTTGGCGAGGAGTCTTATTTTGAGCCGGCTGCGGTGATCATCACTTTAGCTTTGCTCGGGCAGGTGCTGGAATTGAGAGCGAGAGGGCAGACGCAGGATGCTTTGCGAGCCCTGCTCGGCTTGGCGCCGAAGACGGCCAGGCGGGTTAAAGTCGATGATTCTGAAATAGATATTCCTCTCGAACAAGTTCTTCCCGGATACACTCTGCGGGTTCGGCCGGGGGAAAAAGTGCCGGTCGACGGCAAGATCCTGAGCGGGGCTAGTGCGATCGACGAGTCGATGATGACCGGCGAATCCATGCCGGTGGAGAAATCGGCTGGAGATGCCGTCGTTGGCGGTACTATTAACAAAACAGGCAGTTTTTTGATGACGGCGGAGCGTGTCGGGAACGATACTTTGCTGGCCCAGATCGTCCGGATGGTCAGCGATGCACAACGCTCGCGGGCACCAATTCAGAGGCTGGCGGATGTGGTTGCGGGATGGTTTGTTCCAGCCGTGCTGCTGGTATCTGTCGTTACTGCTGTCGTTTGGGCGATATACTCGCCGGATGCGGCGCTGGTAAACGCGGTCGCGGTCCTGATTATCGCTTGCCCTTGTGCTTTGGGGCTGGCAACGCCGATGTCGATTATGGTAGGGACGGGGCGCGGAGCTTCGGAAGGAGTCCTGGTCCGAAATGCCGAGGCGTTGGAAGCGCTTGAAAAAATTGATACTTTGGTGATCGATAAGACCGGCACACTGACCGAAGGAAAGCCGCGCCTCGGATCCGTGGTTGGCGATCCGGACATCTTGAGGCTCGTGGCCAGTCTGGAAATGGGCAGCGAGCATCCGCTGGCGAGCGCGATTATCGAGGGGGCTCGCGAGCAGGGTTTGACTCTCGCGAAACCTGAAAATTTCCGGTCGATGCCGGGGCTGGGGGTGGCGGGAACGGTGGACGGGCGTGAAATTAGCGTCGGTAATCGGGCCTTAATCGATCAAAAACACATCTCCACGGACTCTTATTCGACCATAATTGCACCCTTGCGCGAGAAGGGCGAAACGGCGGTATTTATCGCGATTGACGGGCATTTAGCGGGTATTCTCTCAGTGGCGGACCCAGTGAAGCAAAATGCGGCGGACGCGGTTCGAAGGTTGAAGGCGGAGAAAATTCGCATCGTCATGTTGACCGGCGACGATCGGACAACGGCGCTGGGGGTCGCGAACAAGCTGGGAATTGAGGAAGTGGAAGCGGGGGTTTTGCCGGGCGGGAAACGCGGGGTGATCGAGCGGTTGCAGAAGCAGGGTCGCAAGGTCGCGATGGCGGGCGATGGCGTGAACGATGCTCCGGCGCTGGCACAGGCGCAGGTGGGGATCGCGATGGGGACGGGCGCGGATGTCGCGATGGAGAGCGCGGGAATTACTTTATTGCATGGCGATCTGAATGGGATTTTACGAGCCATCCATTTGAGCCGGGCGACGATGCGAAATATCCGGCAGAATTTATTTTTCGCGTTCATATATAACCTGCTGGGTGTGCCGATTGCGGCGGGGGTGTTGTATCCGGTTTTTGGATTATTGTTGAGTCCCATGATTGCTAGCGCGGCGATGACTTTCAGCTCCGTTTCGGTAATCGCGAATGCTCTGCGATTGCGGAGGGTGCGGTTGTAGAAATTAGTCCACGGGGATCCGAGTCGCGACGCAGATCCCAGCGCCGTCGAAGGAATATGTCCCACCGAAGCTGACCGTCAGGTTCGACTGCACTGCGTTTGTTCCCGCTGGAAAAGTTCCCAGCGGAGCGCACTGGGCAATTCCGTTGGATGGTCCGGGCGGCACCACAAAATTGATCTGATAGAGTCCCAGGAATCCCGGAGCGAGACCGGAGTACAAAGGTGCGAGCGTCGGCGCCGGGATGAACCCCGGGCGCGGCTTGGTCGCGAGCGCGTTGACGGTGTAGTTGTAGTCGATTCCCAATGTCTGCGCGGTGGGCAACGGTTGAGTTGACGGCTGGCCGGTGGTTGCGGGAGGATTGGTCGCGCCGAGACCGGTGGTCCACGCAGTCAATTCCTCTCCAGGGTTCCCAGGCTTCGAAGCCGTAACCAAGGTGCCGTCCCCATGGGTCACCATCGGCGGACATGGCAGGCCGCTGGTGTTCTCGGGCGCCACATAGCCGTGCGCGTTTAAGGCAATATCGCACGATGTCAAAACGTGAATCTGATCGGCAACCCCGTTCAGCTGGATTGCAGCAGATTGCCCGTTCCCAAGGATGACTAGCTCGGTAAAGAGAATCGCGGGGCTTGCACAAAGCGGACACAGGACCGACAATTCGTAGGGAATCTGAACGGTAACGGCGGTCAGAGCGCCACACGTGTTCTGGGCGGGGACCAAAACCCCGCTGCATGTGGGAACCGAGCGAACATCAATGACCGAAACCGGGATGGCCGCTCCCTGGTGAAGGATTGCCGTAATGCCGGTGGTGCCGATGCCATCGGCGAAGAAGGTGAGGATCTGTCCCGGAGCTGCTGAAACCGGAGCGGGAGGCAGGTAGCCCGCACTTGTAATGGTCTGTGCCGAGGCAAGGATGCGAAGGAAGACGCCGCATGATAGAGCTTTGAGCATAAGAGCCTTTCAAAGATTCGACGCGGCAGTTTCATTTTAGCGCTGTTGCCATTCAATGAAGAACTTATTGGCCGCCGATGAACGCTGATAAGAAGGTCCAAAAGCTACTTGCGCCAGTAGACGAAATCGACTGTGCGGCAGTCGGTTGGTTTGAAGACGGCGTGGGCTGCCCTGCCTACGGAAACGCCGTGCGCGGTAAAGAAGCAGAAGTGGCCGGGGGTGAGGCTGGAAAGGTAGTAAACGATGGTTAGTTCCGGAAGCGCTTCGCTCCCGCCGATGTCGTCGGTGGGCCTGATCTCGACGGTGCAGGCGTAGCTGTCGACGATCCGCTCCGATTTCCAACGATATTGAAAACGGGTATCTTGAAAATCTTGTTCTTTGAGGGAGCGCGGGAACCAGACAGGGCCGGAACCCTTTCTTTCGAGAGGGATGTATTTCCAGGCCGATAGACCGGCTAGCTCGGCCAAGCTGTCGGCGTTGACTGCCAAGACTAGGGCGCAGGCAAGTTCGGTGAGCCCCATGGGACCTATTATGACACTGGAACAAGTCCTCCTTTCCGGCGTCAAATCTCCATATGTACACTTTACGGGCGTTGGTCGCGTTGCTGGTTTTGATCTTCCAGGACGGGAGGAGGCTCCAGTTCGAAGTGGCTTCCATCAAGCCTGCGGCGCCCGATGCGCGGGGCAGGTCGATCCGCCCTAGCCCGGGCGGGCGGGTCACGATCAGCAATATGCCTCTCAAGGAACTGATGACGCTTGCGTGGAGGATTCAACCCTATCAGATTGTGGGTGGTCCGCCGTGGCTCGATTCGGCGGCATTCGACATTTCGGCGAAGGCGCAGGACACGCTGAAGGAAGGCGACATGCAGTTGCTGCTCCAGTCCTTGATCGAGGACCGGTTTCAGGTGGTGCATCACAGAGAGACCAGGCAGCTTCCAATTTACGCGCTGGTCGTCGCCAGGAAGGACGGCAAATTGGGGCCCCGGCTGACGGAAACGAAGGAGGGCGGTTGCACTACGCCCGATCCGTCAAGGCCCCCCTCCCCGCCCGAGCCCGGGAAGCCTCTGCCGCGGAACTGCGGCCAGATGCAGGCGGGACCCAGGATGATGAAAGCCGTCGGTATTCAGATCTCGCTGATGGTGCCGATGCTCTCCCGGCTGCTGGGGCGCACGGTGGTCGATAAGACCGGCTTGAAGGGCAAGTACGACTTGGACGTCGAATGGACTTATGATGAATCGATCGTGCTGCAATTGCCTCCGGACCTGCCGAAGCCAGTCTCGGACGGGTCAGGGCCCTCGATTTTCACGGCGCTTCAGGAGCAGCTTGGGTTAAAGCTGGAATCGCAGAAGGGGCCGGTGGAGATTCTGGTGATCGACCGTGCGGAGAAGCCGACTGAAAATTGAGGCACAGGTGTGCGGGCGTTGCTACAGATTTTCAGGGGCTGCTCGGGAAACCCTAAGACGATCATGGCCACCGATGAACGCTGATGAACGCCGATTTGAGACGGAATGCAAATTGCTTTCGCTCTCCCGTGCGATTGGCTGTTGCACTGACGATTTGCGCGGGATTGGGCTGTTCACAGGCGAAGTTTGAGGTCGCTTCCATCAAGCCTTGCAAGGCGGACGTTGTGCCGGAGGGAGGGCGTGGGGGCGGACGCGAGAGCTTTTCTCCGGGAAGGCTGAATCTGGAGTGCCGTACGGTGAAGGGGCTGATTCAGATGGCGTATGTTTTGTTCGCCGACGGCCGTGTGCATCCCAGGATGGTTGTTCCCATCGAAGGCGGGCCAGGGTGGATCAATTCGGAACGGTACACGATTGACGCCAAGGCGGAGGGCGCTCCCAGTCATGGAATGATGCATGGGCCGATGCTCCAAGCGCTGCTCGAAGAACGGTTTCATCTGAAGACCCATCGCGAGACCAGAGAGATTCCAGTCTATGCGCTGACGGCAGCCAAGGGAGGGCTCAAACTGAAGCCCTTTCAGGAAGGGAGCTGCACTCCCATCGATTTCGATTCCTTCTTTGCGCAATTCCCGCCTCCGCCGCTGCCGGAGCCTCCACAGGGTCAGCGGTATTGTATAACTCGGGGGACGTCGAAGGGGCTGAACAATCTGGTGGAAGCGGAGGCAACCAGCCTGGATTTGTTTACGCGAGACTACTTCGGCGGGTTGGACCGGCCGGTGATCAACAGGACCGGGGTCGCGGGGCTGTTTAATTTTCGTCTCGAATATGCGCCGCAGGAGACGCCGTCGGACGATCCGGCCGGCGCGCCTTCGATCTTTATTGCCTTGCAGCAACAACTGGGGTTGAAACTGGATGCGGCGAAGGGACCGGGGGAATTTCTGGTGATCGACCGGGTGCAGAAGCCTACTGAAAATTGACGAACGGGTGTGCGAGCGTTGCTACAGATTTTCAGGGGTTGCTCGGGAAACGCTAACGCGATCATGGCCGCCGATGAACGCTGATGAACGCCGATTTGACGTGGTTTCACGGAGGGCAGGTCGGGGACCTGCCCCACTTGCCGTCATGGGAATGTAACGCGGTTGTCACTGTGTGGATGTGATTCGGTTGTTATGTTTGTCCCTTGACGCCAGGTAGAAACGAAGATCTTCAGCTTGAAATCATAGAACGTCCGAGTGGTGCACAACTTATCAAGCTGAGCGGCCCGCTCACACTTCGGACATTATTCGAATTCCAGGAGGCGGCGCGGCATCATGCGCACCGGCCCTTGGTGGTAGATGCAGCGGACGTCTCTTATATGGATTCGGCAGGATTAGGCGCAATTATCGGGGTGTTCGCGTCGTGCCAGAGGACGGGGCAGAAGTTCGCGATTTCGCGGGTGCCGGAACGCGTGCAAGTGCTCTTCAAAATGACCGGCGTCCAGGGTTTACTTCCGTGTTTTGATTCCATTGAAGAAGCGGAAGCCGCTGTTACCCCAACGTAACTTTATAGTCACGATGCGCTCATGACGAGTATCTAAGCTAAGTTCTTCGCGTTTCAAAAAACCAATTGAGGAGTTTGGAATGATCAAGAGATTGGCCTGCTTGCTGGCTTGCGCGCTGCCACTGGCCATGGCGCAGAGCGCCGCGGATGCACCTTCCGAGATTGAGCAGTTAAAGCAAATGCTGCTCGATCAACAGAAGCAGATTAACGAGTTGAAGGCGAAGTTGGGGATGCCGGTAAACGCCGGTGTGCCGGTGAACACGCACACGTCGGTGGGCGAGGTGGCGAGCACCAAGCCGATGGTGCCGTCGGCGCCCGCTGAGGCGCCTACCTTTACTCCTCCCCCTCCCGCCGCTTCCTCGTCAAGCAAGAGCTCGGCTCCAGCTCCCGATGACGCGGGAACTTCGCCGCTGCAATTCAAGCTGGGAGACGCGTACTTCACACCCGTCGGATTTATGGATATGACGTCGGTGACCAGGTCGACCAACACGGGGTCGGGAATCGGCACGAACTTCGGGAGCATTCCCTATTCCAACGCTCAGGCCGGGGCGTTGAGTGAAACGTTCCTGAGCCCGCAGAACTCACGCATCGGGATGAGGGTCGATACGGCGTTCGGCGATACCAAGGTGATGGGCTACTGGGAGTCTGACTTTTTGGGGCAGGTGGGCAGCCCGCCGAACGGTGGACTCGCGGTGAGCAGCAATCCTTTCGTCTTCCGCCTGCGCCTCTATTGGGTTGACGTGCAGCACGGGAAGAACGAATTCCTAGCGGGGCAGTCCTGGAGTTTGATGACTCCGAACAGACGAGGGATCTCGCCGCTGCCGTCCGACGTGTTCTATTCGCAGGATATGGACGTGAATTACCAATTGGGCTTGACCTGGGCTCGCAATCCCGGTTTCCGGTACGTCTATCACGCGACGGATAAGGTTGCGTTCGCATTGGCGCTCGAAGACTCTCAGGCGTATGTCGGCGGTGCCAACGGCGGGAGCGCGGTAGTTCTGCCGGCGGCGATCTCCACGACCGCAACTACGGGCTCGACGCAGGGCTCCGTGCTCGGCGGCCAGATCAACAACGGTTCGAGCGTGATCAGCGCGGCGTCGCTGATGCCGGATATTATCGCCAAGCTGGCGTTCGATCCGACGCCGAAATTCCACGCGGAAATCGCCGGCGTGATGATCGCGAACAAGATCGCCTATCCGGTCGCTCCCGCATTTCCGACCAACACGAAGGTAGGCGGCGGCGGGTCGGTCAATCTGGGTTTTGACCTGGCGCCCGGCTTCCGCATTGTGACCAACAATTTCTACAGCAACGGCGGCGGGCGGTACATTTTCGGACAGGCGCCGGACTTCATTATCCGCGCCAACGGGACTGCGTCGCTGGTGCATTCAGCGTCCACCGCATCGGGTTTTGAATGGACGCATAACAAGAGCCTGTTCTTTGGGTACTACGGCGGAGTTTACATCGCCCGGAATATGGCGCTGGATGCCAACGGGACGACCAAGATCGGCTACGGCTCGATCTCGAGCGACGGACAGAACCGCGCAATTCAGGAAATCACGTTCGGCGAAAACTATACGATTGCAAAGAGCGCCAAGTGGGGCGCGTTGAACCTGATCTTCCAATACTCGTATCTGCAACGGAATCCGTGGCTTGTGACGGGGACCAGCCCGACCAACGCGAGCCTTTCGATGGGCTTCTTCGATCTGCGGTACACGCTGCCAGGTTCGGCTCCGACCATGGGCAAATGACAGCAGTAATCGATTTGTAACAGAAGACTGAGACAATTAAGGAGGTCGAGGATGACTCGAAAAATCACACGGGCGACAATGGCTGTTGCCCTTCTGGCGGGGATGGCGTCGGCCCAAACGTTGATTAACGGCGCTGGTGCGACGTTTCCGTACCCGATGTATACCAAGTGGTTCGATACCTACCACAAGAAGTTTCCCAGCTATCAGTTCAACTACCAGTCGATCGGTTCTACCGGCGGAATCAAACAAGTAACGGAAGGCACCGTGGACTTTGGCGCAAGCGATCTTCCGCTGACGGATGAACAGTTGAAGGCGTTTAAAGACAAGCACGGATTCGGACTTCTGCATTTTCCGACGGTGCTGGGCGCAGTGGTGCCGATCTACAATGTACCCGGAGTCTCCCAGCTCAATTTCACGGGGGAAGCGCTGGCGGGGATTTTCCTCGGCAAGATCACCAAATGGAATGATCCGGAACTGACGAAAGCGAATCCGGGAGTGAAGCTGCCGGCGAACAACATCGTAGTGGTTCATCGCGCGGAAGGAAGCGGTACCAGCTTCGTGTGGACGGACTACCTGTCGAAGGTCAGCCCGGAGTGGAAGACGAAAGTCGGAGCCAATTCGAATCCGAACTGGCCGACCGGTGTGGGAGGAAAGGGCAGCGACGGGTTGGCCGGACAGGTGAAGCAAGTGGCGAACTCGATCGGTTATGTCGAGTTGATTTTCGCTGTTCAGAATAAGATATCGTTCGGCAAGGTGAAGAATGCCGGGGGTGTTTTTCTGGAGGCGAGTCTGACGGGTGTGACGGCGGCAGCGGAGAAGGCTGCAAAGACCATGCCGGACGATTTCCGGGTTTCGATCACGGATGCTGATGGCAAGGATGCCTATCCCATCTCGACCTTCACCTACCTGCTGATTCCGGAGAAGATCGCGGATGCAACGAAGAAGAAGGCGATCACGGACTTCCTCAAATGGATGCTCACCGACGGTCAGAACGATACGGAGAAACTGGATTACTCTAAGCTTCCGAAACCGGTCGTCGACAAAGAAATGAAAGCGATCGTAAAGATCCAATAGCTGAACGTGGGAGCAACAACCACTACCGCGCTTAAGGCCCGCCCTTCGGGGCGGGCACAATCGTTTCAGCAGAGGCTGCGGAGCGGCGACGATTTGGCCTATGCGATTACGTTCGCGGCCGCGGTCAGCATTTTGGTCATTACCGCGTTGCTGGTGTACGAGCTTTATCTGAACTCGGCTTTATCGCGGCACAAATTCGGCTGGTCGTTTTTATTTTCGCAGACGTGGAATCCAAGCGGCGACCAATTTGGCGCGCTGCCGTTCGTTTACGGCACGGTAGTGACGTCGGCTCTGGCGATGCTGATCGGAATCCCTCTGGGTGTGGGTGCGGCGATTTTTCTGGCGGAACTGGCTCCTCCGAGAATTTCGGCGGCACTGACGTTTTTGATCGAGCTTCTCGCCGCGGTTCCGAGCGTCATCTTCGGAATGCTCGGGATATTCATCCTGGTGCCGGTCCTGGTGAAGCTGGAAGAGCCCATGCGCAATACGCTTGGATGGACGCCTCTGTTTCAGGGTCCATTTATCGGAGTGAGCATGCTGGCCGCGGGAGTAGTGCTGGCGCTGATGATCATTCCGTTCATCATCTCGATTTCGCGAGAGGTGATTCTGGCCGTTCCCAACGATCAACGGGAAGCCGCGCTGGCATTGGGCGCGACGCGCTGGGAAACGACGTGGGACGTGGTGGTACCGTTCGCCTACAAGGGCATTACCGGGTCGATCTTTCTGGCGCTGGCGCGCGCGCTGGGGGAGACGATGGCGGTGACGATGGTGATCGGCAACGATCCGAGCATTCATGCGTCGCTGTTCGCTCCGGCGTATACCATCGCGGCGGTGATCGCGAACCAGTTCAATGAATCGTCGGGCGACTTGCATACCAGCGCATTGATCGAGGTCGGATTGGTATTGTTCGTGTTGACAATCGTCATCAACGGCGCAGCCCGCGTTCTGGTGGCCAGCACCACCACTAAGGCGGGTACATAACATGGCTGCGCACAACATGCCTGCACATAAGACGCCTGCGCGGAAAATGTCCTTTCATCTGATGCGCCGCAAGACGGTGAACGCGGTGATGCTGTCCCTGACCGGCGTTTGCACTTTCGTCGCGGCGGGGACGCTCATCTACATTCTAGGATACCTGTTCGTTCATGGCGCGAAGAGCTTGAGTTGGGATTTTTTTACCCATCTGCCGACGCCAGTAGGCGAGCCCGGTGGAGGAATGGCGAACGCCATTGTGGGGAGCGCGAAGCTGCTTCTTGTGGCGATGGCAGTGGGCGTGCCAATCGGATTCCTGGGCGGCGTTTATCTGGCGGAGTTCGGCGGTAGCAGGTTCTCAGACGTTGTACGCTACGTCACGGATCTGTTGAACGGCGTGCCATCGATCGTGATCGGGATTTTCGCTTACACGCTGATCGTGCAGCCGCAAAAACATTTTTCGACGCTGGCCGGAGGCCTGGCGCTGAGTATCATGATGATCCCGATCGCCATCCGCAGCTCGGAAGAATTTCTGCGGGCGGTGCCCCTGGCATTACGCGAGGGCGCGATGGCTCTGGGAGCGTCCAAATCGAAAGCGATTCTGACGGTGGTGATTCCGGCGGCGAAAAACGGCATCATCACGGGCATCATGCTGAACCTGGCGCGCGTGGCGGGGGAAACGGCGCCTCTGCTCATGACCAGTTTCGGCAACCGCTACTGGAGCAGAGGCTGGGAGGAGCCGACTGCTTCGCTTCCGGTCATGATTTTTACCTACGCCACTTCCGCTTCCGAAGATTGGCACCAGCAGGCCTGGGCCGCCGGTTTCGTACTCTTGAGTCTTATCTTCGCCGTGAATGTTATCGCGCGCTTGATTCTTTCGCGCCAGGCGCATGTAGTCAGGTGAACTATGCAGGCTCCGATGCCACAACAATCGACTGAACCCAACATTGCCCAGCAGAGCCTGAGCGCGGCGATTCCCCCGGAGGCCAAGCCGACCGGAGACGCGGCGGCCAAGCTCAGTGCGACCAATCTGGTGTTTCATTACGGCGCTTTCCAGGCGCTGCACGGGATCTCCATGCAGGTGTACGCGAACCGCGTGACGGCGTTCATCGGACCGTCAGGGTGCGGCAAATCGACGTTCCTGCGAACGCTAAACCGCATGAACGAGACGATCCGCCATAGCCGCGTGGAGGGCGAAATCCAGCTTGACGGCGAGAACATTTTTAACCTGGATGTTTCCGAGGTACGGCGCCGCGTGGGCATGGTGTTCCAGAAATCGAATCCGTTTCCGAAGTCGATTTTCGAGAACATCGCCTATGGACCGCGGATCAACGGCTACGAAAATCGAGCCGCGCTGCGCGACCGCGTGGAGCAGAGCTTGCGCCGAGCCGCGCTGTGGGACGAGGTGAAGGACAAGCTGAACCAATCGGCGTATTCGCTTTCCGGAGGCCAGCAGCAGAGGCTGTGCATCGCCCGCGCGCTGGCGGTGAATCCGGAAGTGCTGCTGCTCGACGAGCCATGTTCGGCTCTGGACCCGATTGCGACGGCAAAGATCGAGGACCTGATCTTCCAGCTCAAGGATAGCTGCACCATCGTGATCGTGACGCACAATATGCAGCAGGCGGCGCGCGTGGCGGACTTCACCGGCTTCTTCCTGATGGGAAAACTGATCGAGTTCGACAACACCACGAAGATGTTCAAGAATCCCGCGATGCGCGAGACCGAAGATTACGTCACCGGGCGGTTTGGTTGAGTTTGGGAGCTAACAATTGCGACACTTTGTCGAAGAACTAGATCAACTGAAAACCAAGCTGCTGGAGATGAGCTCGCTCGTCGAGTCGGCGATCCAGCGCAGTATCAGCGCGGTGATTCAGAAAGACCGCAGCGCGGCCGAAGAAGTGTTTCGCAATGAGACGCGCATCAACGCCATTGAAGTGGAGATCGACGAGTTCGCCATCAACCTTCTCGCCCTGCATCAGCCGATGGCAGCCGACCTGCGGCTGATCGTCGCCGCTCTCAAAATCAATACCGACCTGGAGCGCATGGGAGATCTATCCGTGAACATCGCGCAACGCGCCACGTCGCTGATGGAAGAGCCGGTGATCAAGCCGATGATCGATATTCCGCACATCGCCGGCCTGGTGCAATCGATGGTGCGCAAAAGCCTGGACGCCTTCGTGACTCGCGATGCGGATCTGGCGCGCAGCGTGCTGGCGTCGGATGACGCAGTCGATAGTCTGCGTACGGCGTCTTATCACGAACTGGTGAGTTTCATGGAGCGCGATCCTGAAAACATCAAGGCCGCGCTGGATCTTCTGGCGATCACCCGGAATCTGGAGCGTCTGGCCGACCACTCGACCAATATCGCGGAGGACGTGTTATTCCTGGTGAAGGGAATCGACGTCCGCCATCATGCCGAAGCCCGGCACTGATTTTTACTGTTTTGTAATTAATCTGTAACTGACCCAACGTTACGATAGACCAAAGTCATGAAGAAAATTGTATTAATCGAAGACGACTCGGATCTGTATTCTCTTATTCAATACAATCTTGAAAAAGAGGGCTTTACCATGGCCGGCGCGCAGACCGGTAAAGGCGCGATTGAGCTGTGCCGGCGGGAGCGTCCGGACCTGATCATCCTGGACATCATGCTGCCGGATTCGGATGGCCTGGAGATCTGCCGCGCGATCCGCAATCATTCCGAGCTGGCTCCGGTGCCGGTAATTTTCCTCACCGCGCGCGCGTCGGAGACGGACCGGATCGTCGGCCTCGAGCTGGGCGCCAACGATTATATCGTCAAGCCGTTTTTCATTCGCGAACTGATCGCGAGGATCAAGATTCACTTCCGTGGCCAGCCCCCGGCGACGAAGATTTTGCGGTCCGGCGACCTGGAGCTCGACCGGGCGCGCTGCCGCGTGCATTTGAACGGCACCGAAATCACGCTGACGGCGACCGAGTTCCGGCTGCTGGAATTTCTGATGAGCCGGCCAGGAGTAGTGTTCAGCCGCGAGCAGCTTCTCGATGCAGTGTGGGGACACGACCGCGCGGTGACGGACCGGACGGTAGACGTGTATATCCTGCGTCTGCGGCAGAAAATCGAGGCGGCAGAAGAGTCGACCTTCATCCGCAGCGTCCGCGGGTTCGGGTACAGCTTCAACGCCGAGGTTCCGCAGGAGCAGTTGCAGTAAGCAAATACGCGTCAACACGAATGTTGACGCGGCACGCCTGCAGGTGTGCGCTACGAGCGCCCGGTAATAAGCAAGTACAATAGAAGGCAGGAGTCCCCTCCTCCTTCATGCAAAATCTACGCCACCAGCAACTCTACGACGCCCTTGCTTCGCGCATTCTTATCATCGATGGCGCGATGGGCACGATGCTGCAAGCGTACAATCCCACCATCGAAGACTTCCTCGGACTCGAAAATTGCAGCGAAATTTTAAACCGTTCCCATCCCGAATGGATACAGGCGATTCATCGTGCTTATCTCGAAGCCGGCGCGGATATCGTCGAGACCAACAGCTTTCAGGGCTCCCCGATCGTGCTCGCGGAGTTCGGCAAGGCCTCCGACACTCACGAGCTGAACGTCCTCGCCGCGCAGATCGCTCGCAAAGCCGCGGACGAATTTTCGACCACCTCTAAGCCCCGATTCGTGGCCGGGTCCATGGGACCGACCACGAAATCGATCACCCTACGCGGCGATGTCACCATGCACGAGCTGAGCGAGAGTTATTACGCGCAGGCGGCGGGACTGCTCGATGGGGGCGTGGATCTGCTACTGGTCGAGACGGCGTTCGATACACGCAACATCAAAGCAGCGCTGCTGGCGATTCAGAAACTGGAACGTGAGCGCGGCCTCAAGATTCCAACCATGCTATCGGGCACGGTGGAGCGCTGGGGCGCGATGCTCGCCGGCCAGCCAGTGGACGCGCTGTACGCTTCCGTGGCGAATCACGACTTGCTTTCGATCGGGTTGAATTGCGCGACGGGTCCGGATCTGATGACGGATCATATCCGCACCTTGGCCGAAATGTCGACCACGCGGATTTCCTGCTATCCCAACGCCGGGCTGCCGAATGAAGAGGACAAGTATCTCGAGACGCCGGAAATGCTGGCGACGCAGCTCGACAAATTTGTCGAACACGGATGGCTGAATATCGTCGGAGGCTGCTGCGGCACGACGCCTGAGCATATTCGTGCGATCGCGCAAATGGCGGAAGGTCGTCCGCCGCGCAAGGCTCCGCCCTCGTCGCATCGCGCTTATTATTCGGGAATCGAGCTGGTGGAGGCCGAGGATTCGAACCGTCCGCTCATCGTCGGCGAGCGGACCAACGTTATTGGCTCGCGCCTCTTCAAAAGCATGGTCGCCGACGAAAAATGGGAAGAGGCGAGTGAAATTGCGCGCTGGCAGGTCAAAAACGGCGCGCATATCATCGACGTGTGCCTGCAATCGTCGGATCGCGAGGAGATCAAGGACGTCGCTCCGTTTTACGGGAAGCTGATGCCGAAGATCAAGGTTCCGGTGATGATCGACACCACGGACGCGGCGGCGATGGAACTGGCCCTGACTTGGTGCCAGGGCAAGAGCATCATTAATTCCGTCAACCTCGAAGACGGCGAGGAGAAGTTCGAGCGCGTCTGTCCGGTGGCGAAGGCCTACGGCGCGGCGTTGGTGGTCGGCACCATCGACGAGGACAAATTACAGGCGCAGGCGTTTACGCGGGAGCGAAAGCTCGCTGTCGCCGAGCGATCTGTAAAGCTGCTGACGGAAAAGTACGGCATCGCGCAAGAGGACATCATCATTGATCCTCTGGTGTTTCCGTGCGCCACCGGCGACGAGAATTACATCGGCGGCGCGGTCGAGACCATTGAGGCGATTCGTCTGATCAAGGAGAAAATTCCTTACGTCAAGACGATTCTGGGCGTTTCGAATATCAGCTTCGGGCTCCCGGCGGAGGCGCGCGAAGTAGTCAATTCGGTGTTCCTCTATTATTCGACGAAAGCCGGGCTCGATCTCGCGATCGTGAATGCGCAAAAGCTCGAACGGTTCGCCTCCATTCCTGTCGAGGAAAGAAGGCTCGCCGAGAGTCTGCTATTCAACACCCCTCCTCCGGAGATCCATGCGCCGGAAGATTGGAGAGAGCAATCGGCAGAGCAGCGCGCGGCTATAAACCAATTCCACATCGCCGCCGTCGCGGAGCATTTTCGCAAGGCCGTTAAAAAAGTCAAGAAAACGGCCGCTGAAATACCTCTCGACGAAAGGCTCGCGAATTACATCATTGAGGGCACTAAGGACGGTCTAATTCCCGACCTCGATCGTAAGCGCGCGGAAGGCGCAGGCGCGATGGAAATTATCAACGGGCCTTTGATGACCGGGATGACCGAGGTCGGGCGGCTGTTTAACAACAATGAGCTGATCGTGGCGGAGGTCCTGCAATCGGCCGAGGCGATGAAGGCCGCGGTGAATCATCTCGAACAGTTCATGGAGAAGACTGAGTCTTCGACGCGCGGCAAGATCGTGCTCGCTACCGTGAAGGGCGATGTGCACGACATTGGCAAGAACCTGGTCGAGATTATTTTGTCGAATAACGGATACCAGGTGATCAATCTCGGGATCAAGGTTCCTCCGGAGGATCTGATTCGCGCGTGGCGGGAGCACAAGCCGGATGCGATCGGACTTTCGGGACTTCTCGTCAAGAGCGCGCATCAGATGGTGACCACCGCGTCCGATTTTAAGGATCACGGCGTGGAGGTTCCTCTGCTGGTGGGTGGCGCGGCACTGTCGGAGCGATTCACGATCACGCGCATCGGGCCGGCGTACGCGTCGCCGACCTTCTATGCAAAGGACGCGATGACCGGTCTCAGCATCATGAATGAGCTGATGGATCCGGCCACGCGCGAGGTCGCGATCAGCACGCATATTTTTACTACGGTCGCGGCGCTGCCGGTCGAAGCTCCCGCGGTGATCAACACGGCGACGACGCGCAGTCCTAAGGTGCGCACGGATATTCCGATTCCCGCCGCGCCGTATCTCGACCGGCGGGTGCGCGACGTGCCGAACCTGACGGAACTGTGGAGCTACATGAATCCGTACATGCTCTACGGGCGTCATCTCGGGTTCAAGGGAAATTTCGAGAAGCTGCTGGCCGATCGCGATGCGAAGGCGCTGGAACTATTCGCCGACGTGGAGCGCGTGAAGCAGGAAGCGGCGAAATTTTTGAAGGTCCGCGCGGTGTGGCGTTTCTTCGAGGCGGAGCGCGACGGCAATTCGATAAATCTGTTCGAGCCTGGCTGCCCGAATCCCAAGCACACCTTCAAATTCGGCAGGCAGCCGAAATCGGACGGGCTTTGCTTGAGCGATTATATTCTCGGCCCCGAAGACGGGCGTCGCGACCATCTGGGGATCTTCGTGGTGTCGGCGGGGGACGGCGTTCGTGCGCGTTCGGAGGAAGCGAAGGATCGCGGCGAATTTTTCATGGCGCATGCACTACAGGCTCTCGCGATTGAAACCGCGGAAGGATGCGCGGAGTGGCTGCATCGCCGCATGCGCGAAGATTGGGGTTTCCCCGATTCGCCGACGATGACCATGCAGGAGCGGTTTACGTCGCGCTACCGCGGCAAGCGGTATAGCTTCGGATATCCGGCGTGTCCGAATCTGGACGATCAGCAGGGAATCTGGAAGCTGCTGAACCCCGATGAAATCGGCGTGCGGCTCACCGAAGGAATGATGATGGATCCGGAGGCGAGCGTCAGTGCGCTGGTGTTCCATCATCCCGACTGCGCCTATTTCACGGCGTCCGACGCGGTGGAATAAGCCACAATTTTTTCGGGGTTCACGTTGCTCTTTACGATGACGCCGAAGTAGGGGATCATCATTTCTTCCCACGTCTGATCGCCCCACCAGACCTGTTTCGAAGGGTCCGGGTTGAAAGGATTGTTGGCTGAATTGTCGAAATGCGCGACCGCTTCGAGCATGGTTCCCTTAGGAATCACGATCGGCGTCTTTGCGTCGTAGCCGAGCTGCCACGCGAAATCGTACTTCACGCTGAGCGCCGTTTCCGACTCTCCCGTCGGATAAATCAGCCGGTAGGCCATGTCTTTCCCGCGCAGGTGCATGTGCGGCAGGAACCAGACGAGCTCGGCGTTCTGCTGGAACACGACTTCGGCGCGTGTTTCCCAATTCGAATCGAATGCCGGAATGTGAAAATGCGCTTCGTCGCGCGGCGCTGTCGGAACAATCGTGATGAACCTGCGCGACGGTTTCTCCTTCGCGAGCGTGAATCCGACCCGCGTTTGATCCGTCGTAGCCGTTCCATTGGGCGTGTAATGCATCTGGATCATGAAGTCCGTTCCAGCGGGAATCAGTTTCGCGGCGCGGTGTATCCGGTAATCGGCGGGAGGCGCGCCGGGGACGTAAATCGCTTCCAGGCCAAGCAGGCCTCTGGTCGCGTCCTCTTTCCGAATTTTGTCGATCGCCACGCCGTCCGCGTCGCGGCGCTTCAGGCCAACTTCCGGAACTCCGTATTTTACGTCTCTCTCATGCGGCACCATGAACAGGTCGGCGTGATGAACCACGGTGCGGTTGCCCGGCCGGATCTCAATTGAAGTAACCCAGGTGTCTTTCGTGAATCCCGTGGGAATGGTGATCTCCATGATTTCCACGACGCCTTTGGCGGGCACGGGAATCGGATGAGGCAGAGAGACGATCACATCGGGCTGGATCGTCCAGCCGTCGGGCCATTTCAAGGGTGCGGGGCTGGCGTTCGAATCTCCTTCTGGTGCGCCTTGATCCACCCACGCGACTAAGGTGCGGACTTCCTCCGGCGTCAACGTCGGATCGTTCGCGAAATGTCCATAACGTGCATCGGCGGACCATGGAGGCATCTTGCGAGTCAGAACGGCGGCTTTGATCGCTTTCGCCCAGGGCCGCGAACTCTCATAGGTCAGCAACGACATCGGCGCGACCTCGCCCGGCCGATGGCAGCTCTGGCATTTTGCCTGAAAGATCGGCAGAACGTCGCGATGGAAGGTCACGTCCCCCGCCATGGCGGCGACCGCAGCAAGCAAACCTGGAGCAAAAATGTTCACCGATTTGAAGTCACCCAAACATAGAGGAGAGTCGCCAGCGAATCCAAGCCCGATCCCTCCCGCCGTCGCCACTCTTGCCATCTGCGCGACGAGATGAATCCCCGTGGCGTCGTAACGGAAGATTTTGGAATAGGTATTCTCATCCGTCGTGCCGGCCAATTGCAGAGGCGATGAAAAATAAAGCTGCGATCCGTCGTCGGTGGCTGCGAGGCCAGAAAACTGCGCCATCGCCGGAATCAGGGAAAGAAAAATGAGAGAAGCGCGCATTGGAAGGAGACTCCGAACAAGATGGGGCGCGGTACCTTTATAGTACATGCTCGATTGGTTGTTCTCCGATCCTCTCGCTGTGGGCACTCCGGCGCCCGATTTCACTTTGCCCGACGACCAGGGCAATCCGGTTTCTTTAAAATCGCTGCGCGGGAAAAACGTCGTGTTGGTATTTTATCCTCGCGACGAGACCTCCGTCTGCACCCGGCAGTTATGCGAATTTCGCGATCGCTGGGCGGATGTGCAGTCGAAAAATGCCGTGGTGTTCGGGGTCAATCCGCAGGGCGCCGATAGCCACGCGAAGTTTCGCGAGCGTCAGAAGTATCCGTTCCCTCTGCTGACCGATGAAGGGCAGAAGATGGGCGAGCTTTATCACACCAGGGGGCTGATCGTGAAGCGGACGGTGTATCTGATCGGGCCCGATGGAATCATTCGTTATGCCAAGCGCGGCAAGCCGGAGCCGGCGGAAGTGCTGGCGGCTAGCGTGCCGTCTGGCGGTACTTCGCCGGCGTGAGACCGATCTGTCTCCGAAACGTCGCTGAAAAATGGCTTTGGTCGGAGAATCCGCAGGTCATCGCGATTTCGGCCAGAGGGATTTGCGTGGACGATACCAGTTGGCAGGCGTGCTCGATGCGCTTGCGCCGCAGGAACTCGCCTACGGTGGTCGAAAAATAGCGGCGGAATTCGCGCGAGAGATGCACTCGATGGACGCCCGCGGCGGCCGCGATTTCGGCCAGGCTAACCTGGCGCAGGAAATTCGCTTCCAGATACTCCCGGGCGATGTGCAGCCAGCGAGGAATCACGGCTACGCGGTCCGCGCCGGTATGGCGAGCTCCTTCGGCCAGCATTTCGAGTAAAATTCCTTCGAGCGAAACGAGCGCGAGCCCGTCGCCCTGCCGGAATTCGTGATACAGCCTTTGCGCCAGCCAGGTGGAAGCAATGCCTTGAATCTCGCCCGGCCGGTCGAGGGCCTTGGTGTGCTCCTCGACACGCCGCAGCGCTTCGGTCTCCACTTCGACGATCAGGCAGTGTGAACCCTCGTCGAAAACGTTCGCGTGGGTCTGTTCCGGCGGCAAATAACGGAGGACGCGCGGAGCGCAGATCACGCTGTTGGCATTTCCGTAGGTCTCGGCGTAAGGACCGGCTAAGACGTAGCTGAGGTAGGCGTGTTCATGGCGATGGCTCGAAAGTTCCAGGCCTGCCGGATAATGATTTTCCACCACTTGGAATCCGGGCACGCGGCGGGTTGCCACCACGGTGCCGGAGGTATCGGCGCACGGACAGTGTTCTCCCTGGTGCAAGTGAGGATAGGTTTCAGTACGCACAGCTTTTGGATTCATTTGGTTTGGACGGACCCCTTTCTTCCAGGATCACGTGTGTTTGTAAATTTCTTAACCCGAATTTTGTAAATTATGATGAAACTTAACACCTGAATGCGATTGAAATCATTTTACCCGATTCTGGACACCGACACCGTTGCGCGCCGGGGGATCGATCCGGTGGAGGCTGCGCGGGCGATTTTGGACGGAGGAGCCCGAATGCTGCAATTCCGCCATAAGGGTTTTTTTTCCCGGGATGTTTACGATCAGGCGCGGACAATTAACGCGCTTTGCCGCGAGGTAGACGCGACATTTGTCCTCAACGACCGCGCCGATATCGCGCGGTTGCTGAGCGCCGGGCTGCATCTGGGCCAGGACGACCTGTCTCCAGCCGATGCGCGGCGCGTGGTGGAGGACGGCGCTTTGATCGGATTCTCGACGCACAACGAGACTCAGTTGCGGGCGGCGGCGGAGCAGCCGGCAGATTATCTTGCTCTGGGGCCGATGTTCACCACGTCTTCTAAAATAAATCCCGATCCGCTGGTGGGGCTCGAGGAACTGCGCAGGCTTCGTCCATTGACCGGTCGGCCGCTGGTTGCCATTGGGGGGATTACGCGCGCCAATGCACAGGGTGTGATCGAGGCCGGGGCGGATTCGGTGGCGGTGATCGGGGATTTGTTCCCGGAGGATGGCAATATTCGACGGAGAGTCGAGGAGTGGATTTCCCTGGTGACTGGGGGCTGAGCGATTTTGGGTTCTCGCGTCAGAATAACGCTTGCGTAGCGTCAGGGGCTCCCAGCGATGTGCTTTTATTGGCATACCTGTGGGAAGTTTCGCATGGCGGTTTACAAAAGCTCCGCCGATGAATACGCTATGTCGGTGATCTGGCGGTGGTTAGAGAAGACCAAACGGCTGAATCCGGCGTGCAAGCAAAAGCTCGCGCCACAAATCAGCTTGACGTCCGCGTGCTTTCGTACTAATTTATTAGTATGCGTTCGCCGAAACCGACTCTGACCGAGCAGGAACTCGAAATCATGAAGGTGGTGTGGCAACTGGAAACAGCCACCGTGCGGCAGGTGTATGAAACCATGCTAGAGCATCGCCGCATTGCCTACACCACGGTCATGACGATGATGAACATTCTGGAGCAGAAGGGCTATCTCAAAAAGCGCCAGGACGATCGGGCTTACGTCTACCGGCCCAGCCAACCGAAGCAGCAGGTGATCCGGTCCATGGTGCGGGAGTTTGTGAACCGGGTTTTTAACGGGTCCGCGGAACCGCTGCTGGTCCACCTGGTGGAAGATCAGCATCTGGACGCAAAGGATCTGGAAGAGATTCGCAAGACGATCAGAAAGGACGCCAAGTCATGACCGCATCGCTTGTTCTGGATAATTTGCTGGCATGGTCGGCGCAGGTAACTGTGCTGGTGGCGGTGGGCGCGGTTGCGGCGATGACGCTGGGGCATCCCCGAGCGCGTTTACTTTTCTGGCAAGGGATCCTGGCGATCGCTCTGCTGCTTCCAGCGGTCGAGCCGTGGCATCAGCCTGCGATGGAAGACGCCGGAGCCGTTGCGCTGGCTGTCAGTGCGGCTCCGGTCACATTGGTTCATCAGCCTGCGCTGCGCTTCGGCTGGAAGCGCGAATATTTTCTGGTGCTGCTCGCAGCGGGGGCGGGACTGCGGTTCCTGTGGATCGGCGCGGGGCTCATGCGGCTGCGCCGTCATCGCCTCGATGCGCGGATGCTCACGATTCCACCGGTGCGCTTTTCGAATCCCCGGGTGCGGTGGTTTGTATCGTCAACGGTGGGAGGGCCGGTGACGTTTGGATTTTTGAATCCTTCGATTCTCTTGCCCACGCGTGTGGCCGAGCTGCCGGACGATCTACGGGAGGCGATTGCGCATCATGAACTGGCTCACGTGCGACGTCGCGACTGGTTGTTTGTGCTGGCCGAAGAGTCAATTCGCAGCCTGCTGTGGTTTCATCCGGCGGTCTGGTTCGTGCTGAGCCGCATTCAACTGGCGCGGGAACAGGTGGTGGATGCGGAAGTGGTCGGGCTGACGCACGACCGGGAGCGGTATCTCGACGCGCTGGTCGCCGTCGCGGCGCAGAGGCTTTTGCCGGATGTTGCTCCGGCGCCACTATTTTTGAAAAAACGCCAGCTCGCTGTGCGAGTGGCCGCGGTATTGAAGGAGACACGCATGACGAAGAGCCGTACTTTTCTGAATCTTACGACCGTTTGTTCGGCCGCGCTGATCGCGGTTCGCCTGGCGGTCTGGATGTTCCCGATGCAGGCGCCGGCGCAGACGCGGGCGGTCGAAAAAGGCTCTCTCGTAGCGGACGGCCCTGGGGTGGTGGTCGAGCCGGGGGCCAAAATCCTGCATCGCTCGCCGGTTTTCTATCCTTCGGGAGTAACCACGGCGGGGACGGTGGTCGTGGAGAGCACGGTCAACGCTAAGGGCGAAGTGACAGACGCGCGGGTCATCAGCGGACCCGATGAGCTTCGTAACGCAGCCCTATCCAGCGTTCTCAATTGGCACTTCTCGACGAGTGGAGGGCTTGGGTCCACGGTGCAGAGTGTCATCCGGTTTGAGCACGGCGCGAATACGCCGGTCCCGACGACGGTCAGGGCGGTTCCTGCTGCTACCTCCACGAGCCTGTATCTGAAGTCGATTAATTTCATTGGCCTTTCGGACGAGCTGGCGGACAAAGTGCGTGCGAGCCTTCCCGTCCATATAGGCGACGCGTTCGGCAACGATCAGATCGCTCAAGTCGAGGCGGCGATCAAAGATGTTGATGAACATCTAATGTACGGTATCAGGAACACTCCTCCGGACGCGATGTTGACGATTATACTTCGGCCGGACGGAATTAGAGGCGGAATCACGGGTGGGATTCCGGGTGGGGTTTCGGAAGGAGTGGGAACGGCCGGCCGATTGATTGAGGATCGGGGCGCCCTTGCGCAGCCGGCCACGGAGCTTCCTCCTCCCGCAAACGGCGTGCAACGGATTCGCGTCGGCGGTATGGTCGAAGCCAACAACCTGGTCATGAAAGTCACGCCAGTCTATCCGCCGCTGGCCAAGCAGGCGCGTATTCAGGGGACGGTCCGGTTCACTGCGCTCATCGGTGCGGACGGAAATGTGGTTTCGCTCCAGCTTGTTGAGGGGCATCCGTTATTGGTGGCATCGGCCAGGGAAGCGGTGGCGCAGTGGCAATACAAGCCGACGCTGTTGAACGGAAACGCGGCGGAAGTGATCACCCAGATCGATGTGAATTACACGCTGTCGCAGTAGGAACATTCCCAGCGAAAAATGTTTTAGAAACCATTTGACAACGCGCCGCCCCGGGAATATGATGAGGGCATCACTGAAAAAGGAGGTGGTCCAGTCGAATGATATCTGGTAGTAATCACTCAACTCTAACTACGCGTGAGGTGGCCGACTCTTAACGTCGACTGCTCTTACTGTTCAGGTTTCGTTCAGTGACGAGGCCGCTGCTCCTGTGGACCGGCCCTCTCGCGCGAAAACGAGTCTGAAAT
>DATHOJ010000061.1:0-20263 GCA_035485055.1 Bryobacteraceae bacterium | reverse complement strand
ATAAACGTCTTCGCCGGAGTCCCCACCGCTCCTAAATACACCCCCGTGGAGCTCGCGCTCGCCGTGGCCAATGTTCCGTTCGCGGTGCTAGCCAATAGCGCCGGCCCCGCGTCCAGATGCGGCAACCCCGCCACCACCGGATCCGTCAGAATCAGCGGCGTCCCAGCCACCACCTCGTAACCGATGCAATTCCCGATCGACGGCGCATAGCTCCCTCCGTAGGATCGGATCAGGCTGTTCAGCGGATACGTCGCGAAACTCCCGCCCAGCACATCGTCATTCTGGCTGCCGGTGCGGCTCAAATCGACCGCCCCGATGTTCAACGACCCGCTGCTGAGCGCCTTCTGCAAATTCGCCGTCGTCAACGCGCCATAAGTATCGCCGCAAGTCGCCTGCCCCGCCGGTGCGATTGCCGTCGAAACAAGATTCCCCGTCACCCCATTCACCACCACCGCCAGCGACGTCTTACATCCTCCGCCGATCCCGGCCGGCACCGTTACATTAATCTGGTCGAGCCCCGGCGAGCTGCTCCTCCCCGCATAACTCGGCGTCACCAGTTGATTCCCGATCAGCACCTGCACCCCCGGAAAGTTCGCCGCCACCGGAGGCTCCGTCTCATCCCCGCTCACCGCGCCCAATCCCGTGCCCCACAGGATCAAATTCTCGCCCGGATGCGCCGGATTCACCATCGTAATCGCGTTATACGATAAGTCCGTCACCACCCCCGGGCCCGACCCGCCCTCATTCAAAGTGAACATCCCGAAATCCCCCGCGACCACCTGAATCGCAATCGTCGCCGACGCGCCCTGATAAGTAACCGTCAGCGTCCCACTCCCCAACGGCGTAGCAGATGGTAGAATCGCCGCAACCTGGGTGGCCACCGTGTAAACCATAATGCAGTTTGCCGTAGTCGAACCAACCTTGACCTGCATCGCCGTCCCCGCCAAAGCAGTAGACAACGGATAGCTCTGCGCCTGTTGCAAGCCGCTTGGTCCGAGCCCCGTCCCGGTCACGGTAAAAATCGCCCCCTGCGCGATCCCCGAATTCGGCAGCAGCGGAGGAATCCAGCTACCCGCGTTATAAACCCCGCTAATCGAAGCCGCCCCGGCAACCGCGCCAAAAAGAAAGAAAAGACGAATCATTCCCCAAGTCTCCTCGCAGTCTCCAAAAAATAGAAGCTACATCAGGTAGGTAACGTCTCCCATCTATTTGAAAAGCCGTAACTGAGCCGCAACCACAGGGAACGATCGTTCGTTGTATCATTTCGGAGGGGAAATCAAAATCATGTCCAGTCCGACGCCGCCGAATATGCCGCCAGGCCAGCCTCAGGTCCAGAAGAAAACCAGTCCCTGGGTATGGATCCTCGGCGGAATCGCCATCTTCTTTTTCGCCATCATGCTAACCTGCGGCGTCGTCGGCTACATGGGCATGCGCATGATCAAAAACGCCGGCTTCGATTCCGAGCTCATGAAGAACAACCCCGGTCTCGCCATGGCCAAAATGGTCACCGCCATGAACAAGGACCTCGAAACGATCTCCACCAACGATAAGACCGGAACCATCGTAGTCCGCGAGAAATCGACGGGCAAAATCGTGACCTACAAGTTCGATCCGGAAACCAAGCGCATGGTCATCACCACCAACGACGGCAAGCAGTCCAGCGTCACCATCGATAACAACGGCGTAAGCGCAGTCTCGGGCGACGGCAGCACCGTAAAATACGGAGCCGCCACCGGCAACGACGTTCCCTCCTGGGTCCCCGTCTATCCCGGCTCATCGCCCCAAGGCACCATGTCCTCTACCAGCCAGGAAGGTTCGCAGAACACCTTCACCTTCAAATCAGCCGACCCCGCCACAAAAATCATCACTTACTATTCCGACCAGCTAAAAACCGCCGGCTTCACCATCAACATGACCACCACAACCGATCAAGGCGGCATGGTCCAAGCCAGCGACGAAGGCAAAAAACACACCATCAGCGTTATTGTAGGCACCTCCGCAGACGGCACCGAAACCGCCATAACCGCCATAGAAAAGAAATAGAGTAGGACAGGTCCCCGACCTGTCCAGCTCCCCAATACAATGGCAGCGCCGCATCTCGCGACCTTATCTTTCTTGATCGGCGTTCATCGGCGTTCATCGGCGGCCTTTTACGTCTTGCTTTTTTCCCTGGCAATCCACGCCAATGCAGCCGACGCGAAAATCCTGGACTGCACCCATCAAAGTGAAGTCCTCCACGAATCCCGCCATTACCGCATCTTCCTCCCGCCTGCCTACGAATCGACCACCACGCGTTACCCGGTAATCTACTGGTTCCACGGCTACGGCGAGCGCCATAACCAAGGCCCTCCCAACAAGGAATACGATCGGGCCAACGACTATAGTGGCGACAACATCGCCAGCTTCGTCGCCACGCATGAAGTAATCATCGTCAAGCTCGACGGTTCCAACCCGCGCACACCCAACGAAACCTACCCGCGCCCCTACAATATCGGACCCGTTGAAACCGACCGCCAGTTCCCTCTCTACTTCCCCGAGCTTGTCGCCCATATCGACGCCAACTACCGCACCATCCCCGACCGCGAACATCGCGCCACCGCCGGCCTTTCGATGGGCGGATTCATGTCCTACTGGATCGCCGGAAAATATCCGGACATGATCTCCAGCGCCTCGAACTTCATGGGCTCTCCCGAATTCGTAGTAGGCCCGCGCGAATTTCCCGTCGAATACCGGCACGATGAAATGCGCAACAACTATGCAGGCGTCCAGACCCGTCTGGTAACCGGCACCCAGGATTTCATCCGCTTCTATCACCGCCAGATGAACCTGATCTGGAATCAGCCGACGCATGAGTCCGAAGAATTCGAGTCCGATCACGGCACGCCCTGCATGTCGAAGACCCTCCAATTCCACATGAACGCCTTCCAAAACCCGCTTCCCCGCCCCGACCTGTGGAGCCACGCCGACGTCTACCCCACCTTCACCGTCTGGGATTGGACCGTCGAGACCGATCGCAAACGCCCCGGCTTCACGTCGATTGAAAGCGCCTCCCACACCGGCTTCCGTTCCAGCGTGCGGGAATGGCTACCGGCCGGACGCGCGCTCCGCGACGTGCACGTGAAAGTCACCACCGCGCCCTATTACCGGAAAAAATCGAGAATCCCTGTAACCATGGTCCGCCTGCGCGACAACCATATCCAGCGCGAGCACCTCTTCGCCGACGCCGAAGGCCGTCTCCAATTCGACCTGGACGGCGACGAATATCAAGTAAAAATCGGAGCCGGCCTGGTGAAACGTTCCATCGAAACCGTCAAGCTTCCGCCAGCCCCCGTTTCGACCGATTATCAGATCGCCGACCACCGCTCGATGCCGCTCTTCCAGCACGCCGTTCAGCAACAAACGTTAACGCTAGGCCAAGGCAACGGAGACGGCAAAGCCGATGCAGGAGAACAAATCGCCATCCTGTTCAAAGACGGCAGCGCCTATCGTGCCGCCGAACTATTCGCCGACGACGAATGCATAGACCTGACCACCCGCGTCTCCGACCCCTGGTCCGACTACGACCACACCGGCGCCTCCGCCAAATACACCCTGGCAAGAATCGCCCTATACTGCTCCGGCCGCACAATAAAACTCCTAGCCCGAACAATAATCCCCAACAAACCCAACCACCAACTCCAGGAAGCCACAATAGAACTGCAAATCACCCCTCTGCCTACCAACCACGCGTCTAAGTAGGACAGGTCCCCGACCTGTCCATGCTGGCTACTGGCTACTGGCTACTTCTTCCCTGCTACCCTGAAACTTCATGCACCCCCAGCAGCCAGACCAGCCCAAGCCCCCCATCCCCGGAGTCAAAAATCTAATCGCCATCGGTTCCGGTAAAGGAGGAGTAGGCAAAACCACCGTCTCCGTAAACCTGGCCATCGCATTAGCGAAACTGGGCCGCACTGTAGGCCTTCTGGACGCCGACGTCTACGGTCCCAACGTCCCTCTGATGTTCGGCATCAGCCACGCCCCGAATGCCATCGGCGAACGCATCCAGCCTCTCGAAAAGTACGGAGTCCGCCTCATGTCCATGGGCTTCCTGAACCCCGGCGATAAGCCCCTGGTCTGGCGCGGCCCCATGCTGCACAGCGTAATCCAACAATTTCTAAGAGGAGTCGACTGGGGCGAACTGGACTACCTGTTAATCGACCTCCCGCCCGGCACCGGCGACGTAGCGTTATCGCTGATCCAAACTGCGCCGCTAAGCGGAGCCGTAGTAGTAACCACCCCTTCCGACGTTTCGCTCGAAGACGCAAGAAAAGCGATCAACATGTTCGCCCAAGTCCGAGTCCCCATCCTGGGCCTGGTAGAAAACATGAGCTACCTGATCGCCCCCGGCTCCGGCGAACGCATCGACGTCTTCGGCCAAGGCGGAGGCAAACGCACCGCCGAAAAAATGAACGTGCCCTTCCTGGGCGAAATCGCCCTGGACCCGCAGGTCCGCATAGGAGGCGATAGCGGTATGCCAGTAACCGCCCACATAGGCGACGAAGGAGCCCCCTTCGTAGCCCTAGCCAAACTCCTCGAACAACGCACCACCGAATCAAAAAGCCCCGCCCCCAAAATAACCATAGAAGACTAGTAGGACAGGTCCCCGACCTGTCCCCGTGGTAGCGCGCGCACTCGTGCGTGCCGCGTCGACATTCGTGTCGACGCCCCGAGCGCTTCCTCACAATACTTGACTTTGTCAACTAACTCCCCGACACTGTCAATATGGACCCCGCCGAATCCGTCCGAGCCTTCAATCGCTTCTACACCAACCAAATCCACATCCTCCAGGAAAGTATCCTCGATAGCCCCTTCTCCCTGACCGAAGCCCGAGTCCTCTTCGAACTTGCGCAACGCGAAAATCCCACCGCAACGGATCTCAGCACAGAACTAGCCCTCGACCCCGGTTATCTAAGCCGCATCCTAGACAACTTCCTCCGCAAAGGCTACATAAAAAAACAACCCGGAGGCGACCGCCGCCAACGCCATCTCTCGCTAACCCCCAAAGGCCGCAAAATCTTCGCGGCAATCAACGCCAAGTCTCACCAGCAAGCCGTCGCAATGCTGGCAAGAGTCTCCGAATCAGACCAGGCGAAATTGATCGCCGCGATGAAGAGCATCGCGAACATCCTCACCGCAAAACCGCCCGCCCCTGTCACCTTGCGAACGCACCGCCCCGGCGACATCGGCTGGATCATCCACCGTCACGGCGCACTCTATCAGCAGGAATATGGATGGGACGAAAAGTTCGAAGCGTTAGTCGCGGGTATCTTCGTAAAGTTCATCGAAAACTTCGACCCCAAACGCGAACGCTGCTGGATGGCGGAGCAAGAGGGCAACATCATCGGCTCCGTCATGCTGGTTAGGAAAACGGACACTGTCGCAAAACTCCGAACGCTGTATGTGGAACCAACCGCACGCGGCTTGGGTGTCGGCAAGCGCCTGGTCCAGGAATGCATCCAGTTCGCGCGCGAAGCCGGCTATCGAAAGATCACTCTGTGGACCAATTCGATTCTTCTGGCCGCCCGACGGATCTATGAACGCGAGGGTTTTAAGCTCATCTCCACCGATGGCGATTTCGAGACGTGGGAGCTCATTTTAAGCTCGAATAAGAGATCCCTGCGCGAGAGTTAAGGTCGATTAACGCGCTTTTAGAGCGTCGTTTGCGGTGCCGGAGGCAGAATCTGGTAGCCTTCGGGCGTAAACAAAACCACCCGAACCTGCCCTCGCTGCCCGATCGGACCGATCAGTTTCCCGTTCCAACGGACATCCAGTCCACCCGCGTTCCCGACCTTCATTTTAGCGACGTCTGAAGCACGTAAAGTCTTGGTTTGACTGGGCTCCAGCACCCCGGAAAAGATATTCTTGCCCTCGCTGGTAATGGAGAGCCAAGTAGTCTCGGTCGCCGAAAGATTGAGGACGACGTGATTTATACCATCAGGTCCAGTTTCCGTCTTAACATCAACAGTCGGAACGGGTTTATTGGTACTGGAAACTGGAATTACCATGGCCAAATTCTGCTTCCCCGGCTGCGAAGCCTTGTTCCACCACGTATAAAACCCGGAGCAGCCCAGCAAAACCACCGCCAGCGCCGCCACCGAAAATCCGACGCGGCGGTCGGAAAAATAACGGCGGTTGGAATCGGCAACGATTGGATCTACTTCCCGTACCGGACTATATTTCGGATTCGCCCCCGGCAGCGGCAGCGGCTCTTCTGAAGCCGTCAGCGCGTCTACACCTGCCGAAAGTTGTTTTTCATCCAGGCCAAGAAGCAGAGCGTACTGTTTTACGAAGCTTTTATAAAAGAAAGTTCCAGGAAGACTTTTGATGTCGTCTTCCTCGAGTGCCCGAAGGTAACGTTGCGTGATGCAGAGATCCTCCGCGATCTCCGGCATCTCACGTCCCTGGGCTTGCCGTTCCCGGCGAAGGATTTCACCCACGGAGGTCATAAGAGCTAAACAATATCACAAACGAAGGTACTATGGTACAACAGTGGCGCCTCTCATTTCCGTCGTCATCGTGAACTGGAATCGGCGCGATTTACTGCGCGCCTGCCTCGATTCGCTCGCCGCACAAACCTTTACAGACTTCGAAATCATCGTGGTAGACAACGGCTCCGACGACGGTTCGGCGGCCATGGTCCGCGAAATGCCGGGACCAATCATGCTCATCGAGAACACCGAAAATAGGGGTTTTTGCGCCGCCAACAATCAGGGATTCTCCGCATCGCAATCGGAATACGTGGCGTTGTTAAATAATGATGCCGAAGCCGAGCCGGGATGGCTCCAGGCAATGCTGGACGCGATCCAGGTCAAACCCGATGTGGGCGAAAGCGACGTCGGCATGGTGGCGTCGAAGATTCTGGTGTGGGAAGATCCGCGCGTTATCGATAAATGCGGGCATCTGATTTACCCCGACGGCCAGAATCGCGGGCGCGGCCACGGGCAGGTTGACCGCGGCCAATTCAACCGGCAGGAGGAGGTGCTGTGGCCGGATGGATGCGCGGCACTGTACAGGCGTGCGATGCTAGATGAGGTCGGCGGTTTCGACGAGGAGTTCTTCGCCTATGCCGACGACGCCGAGCTGGGGCTGCGGGCGAGAATCGCCGGATGGAGTTGCCTGTACGCGCCAGCAGCGGTCGTGAGGCATCATCGAGGCGCGACGCTGGGTTTGAATTCGGCGAGGCGGCTCACGTTGATTGAGCGCAATCGCGTGCTGTTAGTGGTGAAGCTTTTTCCGTGGAATTTACTGTGGGCAAACGGCGCATATCATCTGGTCAGAATCAGCGCGGGAATGGCAGCGGCGCTCCGGGGCAAGGGGGATATCCGCCGCTACGAGGGGCCGAAGGGCAAGCTAACGGCAGCAACGGCACTGATCAAAGGAACGCTGTCCGCGTTGCCGATGATCCCCTCGATGCTCCGCAAGCGGCGCGCGTTCCGCTCCAAGCACCGCCTGAGCCCCAAACAAGTGCGCCGGCTCCTGCTGCGATTCCGGATTCCCCTCCGCGACCTGTCCGAACAATCGACGTAGTCGATCGTTCAGGCAGCTCCGGAATCACCACTCCGGACCCGTGTCCCGCTTGCGGCCATCGCGAATCTCGCGTTCTGTTCTCCGCAACGGACCGCCTGTATGGAACTACGAACAAGATTTTTCGCATCGTTCAATGCCGCAACTGCCGCCTGATCCGCCTGGACCCGCAGCCGCATCCTCTGGAGTTGAACGATTACTATCCGCCAAAGTACTGGTACACGTCCGATACCGACACCGCGGACCGGCTGGAGCAGATTTACCGGCGATTTGTCCTGCGCGACCATCTTCACTTCGTCGAACGGGCGCTGCGCGAATCCGAAGAAACCGGCTTGGTCCTGGACGTCGGATGCGGCGGGGGCTTGTTTCTTCAAATGCTGGCGGAGCGCGGCGTCAAGAACATTGTGGGCCTCGATTTTTCGCTCGATGCGGCTAACGTTGCCTGGCGCCGGGCTGGTGTTCCCGCAGTTTGCGCGACGCTTTCGAAAGCGCCGCTTGCACCGGGGAGCTGCGCCGCCGTCACGATGTTTCATGTCCTCGAACATCTCTACGATCCCGCGAGTTATCTGGACGCCGCGCATCAACTGCTCCGGCCCGACGGACGGCTGATCATTCAGGTTCCGAACGCTGCATGCTGGCAATTTCTTTTATTAGGAGAGCGCTGGAACGGCATCGACGTGCCTCGCCACCTGATCGATTTTCGTTTGTCCGATGTGGACCTGCTGCTCGATTCGTGCGGCTTCGAAGTTCTGCGGCACAAACATTTTTCCCTGCGCGATAACCCCGCTGGTTTAGCCACGAGCCTCGCGCCCACGCTTGATCCGATGGCGCGCCGGATGCGGCAGATTCCGGAAACTCCCCGCCAGCGGCTGATGAAAGACCTGTTGTACATGGCTTTGGTCCTCGGCTCGATTCCCTTCACGCTGGTGGAGGCGGCATGCCGCGCCGGCTCCACTATCATGGTGGAAGCGCGCAAAAAATCGTGATTTACGAGCGGCTGCGGGATCACCTGCCCCGGTTCCTCCGCCGATACGTCCTGCATTTCGAGACCGCGATTGAAGATGCGGTTTCGACGTTTGGATCGGAGCTGCCGCACGGCGCGCGGGTACTGGACGCGGGGGCTGGCGAAGGGAATTACAAACATCATTTCTCGGCGCAGAGATATTGCGGGCTGGATCTGGGAATCGGAGACAGCCAGTGGAATTACTCGGCGCTCGACGTTATCGGCGACTTAAGTATGCTGCCGTTTCGCGACGCGACCTTCGAAGCTTGTCTCAACGTGGTCACGCTGGAACACGTGAAGGATCCGGCCCTGGTGGTTCGGGAGATCGGAAGGACCTTGGCGGACGGAGGGCGCTTCCTGCTGATTGTGCCGTTCGAGTGGGAGGAGCATCAGCAGCCGCACGATTATTTTCGGTTCACCCGGTACAGTTTGGCGTACATGCTGGGGGAGGCGGGGTTTACCGATGTCTCGATTGCACCGGTCGGAGGATTTTTTCGCTTGTTATCGCGGCGGATGCTCTCAGCGTTGCAGTTCTTTCCCGGGTTTTCGATTCTTATCGGCATCGTGTTGTTTGTTCCCGCGGCGTTAGTTCTCCCGCTGCTGGAGCCGCTGGATCGGCGGCGAAATTTTACCTTGGGATTTATATGTTCGGCTCGAAAAGGCGCATGCCTTGAGCGTACGCCGGACACTTCAAAAAAGTAATTGGCCGCGCTGATAAACGCCGATGCACGCCGGTTCGCTCCGCGCGGATATTTTTTTGATCAGCGTTCATCGGCGTTCATCAGCGGCTAAATTATTTCTTAAAAATAGTCGACGCGTAGCCGTATGAGCGGCCCAAACCTTACACTGGAATTGTATGTTTTTCGAGAGAGATTTGACGAAGCTCGAAGAGCCGCCTCGAAAGGGCGGCTGCCGCCATTATTGGCGGCCCCACACCGCCGGCATCGCGGTCCTGATTTTCTTGGGCTCTACCAATTGCTTTGGGGCTGAGTTCTCGGGAGCTTCCGCGTTTAAATATACGCAGGCAGCGGTGGGGTTTGGACCTCGGCCATCAGGGTCGGCGGCGAACAAACAGTTGCAGGCTTATATTCGCTCGCAGCTCCACATTTGGAAGTGCGAGGTCATGGAAGATCCGTTTATCGGCAAGACGCCGAAGGGTGACGTGCCGATGACCAACATCATTGCTAAATTTCCGGGGAAAAGCGGACACGCGATCGCCGTTACCGGACACTTCGACACCAAGCTTTTTCCCGGGCGCAAATTCGTTGGCGCGAATGACGGTGGATCGTCAACCGGATTGCTGCTGGAGCTGGTTCGCGATCTTTCTCAGATGGAGCACGCCGACGATATTTATGTCGTGTTCTTCGACGGTGAAGAGGCCGTGGGCGACTGGAGCGATACCGACAGCGTCTACGGGAGCCGTCATCTGGCGTACAAATGGAAGGCCGACGGAACGCTGGCGAAGCTGAAGGCGCTGATCAATGTCGATATGATCGGCGACAAGTCTTTGGGCGTCCTAATTGAAGAGAACTCGACCGCGTCTTTGCGCAAGCTGGTTTGGAACGCGGCATCGGAGCTGGGATATAAAGCCTATTTTCTGAACGACGGAGAAAAGGTGGATGACGATCACATGCCCTTTCTCAAGCTCGGCGTGCCTTCGCTCGACATTATCGATTTCGATTACGAGCCGTGGCACAAGGATTCGGACACCCTGGACAAGTTAAGTCCGAAGAGTCTGGAAATTGTGGGGACGGTGGTGCTCGAATCGGTGCATCGAATCGACCGGCAGTGATGCTCCGCCGCAGCTTTATTGCGACGCTGGCGGCGCCGTTCCTGACATCCGCCGCACCGAATGACCTTCATGCCGATGTCGCGATTATCGGCGCCAGTGTCGGGGGATGCGCGGCTGCGCTCGCGGCTCTGCGCAACGGGATGCGCGTGGTTTTGACCGAAGAGACCGACTGGATCGGCGGTCAGCTTACTTCGCAAGGCGTGCCTCCCGATGAACATCCCTGGATCGAGCAATTCGGATGCACGCGAGCTTATCGCGATTATCGAAACGCCGTTCGGCAATATTATCGCGATCATTATCCGCTGACCGAAGACGCGAGGCAGCGGGCGAATCTCAATCCAGGGGATGGGTCGGTTTCGAAGCTGACGCATGAGCCGAAGGTGTCGCTCGCGGTGCTGGAAGCGATGCTGGCTCCCTTTGCCAGCGCAGGGTCGCTGACGGTGTTGTTGCGGCACAAGCCACTCGCGGCTTCTGTAGACCGTGATGCCGTAAAATCGGTGACTCTGCGCAGCGATGCGGGGATCGCGCGGACGGTGACGGCTTCCTATTTTCTCGATGCTACGGAACAGGGCGATCTGCTGCCGCTCACGCGGACGGAATATGTTGTAGGCGCGGAATCGCGCGCGGAGACAGGTGAGCCTCACGCAGCTTCGGAAGCGTCGCCTGCGAATATTCAATCGTTCACGATCTGCTTCGCGATGGACCTCCTTCCAGGCGAGGACCACACCATTGACAAGCCGGCCGAGTACGATTTCTGGCGGGATTACGTTCCGCAGCTAACGCCTGCGTGGCCGGGAAAGCTGCTCAATTGGAGTCCCGCCGATCCGCAGACGCTGAAGGCTCGGGCGTTTCCCTGGGAGACTGCGTGGCGCTACCGGCGGATCGCGAATCGCGAGAATTTTACGGCGGGGACGTTCCCGAGCGACATTACGCTGGTGAATTGGCCGCAAAACGACTACTGGCTGGGGCCGCTGATCGATGTAACCGTTGAGGAGGCCGCGAAGAATCTGGAACGTGCCCGGCAGTTGAGTTTATCGCTGTTGTACTGGCTGCAAACCGATCAGGGTATGAAAGGACTGCGGCTGCGCAACGACGTGATGGGGACCGAGGACGGGCTCGCGAAGTATCCTTATATACGCGAATCGCGGCGGATTCGCGCGGAGTTTACCGTGCTTGAACAGCATGTGGGAACCGCGGCTCGTCAGCAGACCACTGCCGAGGTGTTTCCGGATTCGGTCGGCGTGGGAAGCTACCGGATCGACTTGCATCCTTCGACGGGAGGGGACAACTACATTGACATCAGCTCGCTGCCGTTTCAGATTCCGTTGGGTTCGCTGATTCCGAGACGCGTAGAAAATCTTCTGCCCGCTTGCAAGAATCTCGGCGTGACGCACATTACGAATGGCTGCTACCGGCTGCACCCAGTGGAGTGGAATATTGGAGAGGCCGCCGGGGCGCTGGCTGCGCACGCGATCGAGACGAAGCAAACACCGCGGCGGATTCGGAACGATGCCCGTTTATTCGCGGATTTTCAGAAGAGCATCGTCGCGCAGGGCGTGGAGATTGCTTGGCCGAAGGTGACTGCACGATGAAAATGGGCAGGTCGGGAACCTGCCCCGCTGGCACGCCCTATCGATGCCGGCTAGCTAAGAATCCGGCGGCGATCGCCGCCAGCAGCAAGATCGTCATTACTGCGATAACAATTTTCGTGATCTTCGGAATCCCCTTGCCCGCGGAGAGAGGCATTTGGAACAGAGCACCGGTCAATTCGCTGGTGGTAAATTCGTCCCCTCTCCAGGCGATGCCGAGTTTTTGCGCGAACGTGGCGAGGATCCGGTCGCGCTTGGGGCTCACTTTTTCAATCATCACCTGCGCCAAGCCGCCTTCGGCGTAAACGATCCACAGCGAATCGTGCGTCGCGAAAAAAGGAGTCACCTTGTCGGTCACATGCGAAATCTGCATGTGGCCTTCGTGATTGCCGCCCATTCCCGCGATCTTAATCGCGGCCCAGGGAACGGTACGCATCGCTCCGCCGGCGGTTTTAAGACGCAGCCATGCGTCGCCCGCTTCAACCGCGTCACAACCGATCACGGCGTCGGTATTCATGCTATCTATTGTGCGCGAAAAGCGCGGGGTTTAGGGCGGCGAGGTGGGCTTGGCGCCGTGCACGAAAAACAGGATCGCGATGGCGGCGAAGAACGCGATGGCGACGATCGCCATTGTCACGACGATCGCTTTCGGGAGCTGGATCTTGGGCGGAATCATCAGCGGGCCCATCAGTTCCGATTCGGTCAGCTCGTCGCCGCGCCATCGCTCGCCCAGGTGCTGTTCGAAAGCACGGACAATCGCGCCGCGCTTAGGGCTGTCCTTTTCAAGCATCGCTTCCGCGAGGCCGCCTTCCGCGTAGGTGAGCCACAGCGAATCATGGGTCGCACGATAAGGGGCGACTTTTTCTGTCACGCCGTTGATGGTGACATGGCCGTCGAGTTGCGGACCCATGCCGGCAACCTTGATCGCATCCCAGCGAATGGTGCGCGTGGCTCCCGAAGTTGTTTTGAGACGAACCCACTCAGGGCCGGCGTCTACTGCGTCGCAGCCGATCACTGCGTCCGAATTCATGGACCCTCCGTATCAGAGTTTGGTCAAATCCCGGCCGGTCATTTCCTTGGGCTGCGGGACGCCGAATAATCCCAGCATCGTGGGCGCGATATCCTGCAACGCGCCTTGACTGCGCAGCGGGCGCCGCTCCTCGTCAACGACGATGAACGGGACCGGGTTAGTAGTGTGATACGTATGCGGGCCCTTTGTTACGGGGTCGATCATCATCTCGGCGTTGCCGTGGTCGGCGGTGATGATCCAGCGGCCGCCTTTGCGTTTCAAGGCGTCGTAGATCCGGCCGAGGTGCGCGTCGACCACTTCGACGGCTTTTACGGTGGCTTCGAGTTTACCGGAGTGGCCCACCATATCGGCGTTGGCGAAGTTCATCACGATGACGTCGAAGTCGCGTTTTTCGATGGCGGTTTCGACTAGGTGCGCCACGCCCTCGGCATTCATCTCAGGCTTTAAGTCGTAGGTCGCAACTTTAGGAGATGGGGCCATTTCACGTTCCTCGCCGGCGTACGGTTTTTCGTTGCCCCCGTTAAAGAAATAGGTGACGTGAGCGTACTTTTCGGTCTCGGCGACGCGGAGGTTCTTCCAATTGAGGTCCGCCATGACGTTCGCGAGGATGTGGGTCGGGAGCTCGCGGGGCAGCACGAAGGGAACCAGGAAGGACTTGTCGTACTGCGTCATTGTGGTGAAGTGAAGCTTTAACGGAGCCTCGGTAAGTGCCTGTGTCATCTGGCGTCCACGGTCGGCGCGATAGTTGAAGAAGATGCACGCGTCTTCTTCGCGGATACGACCGACGGGTTCCTGGCGGTCCTCGACGATGACGATCGGTTCGATGAATTCGTCGGTGATGCCTTTTTCGTAGGAGCGCTTGACGGCGGCGATGGGATCTGTGGCCTTTTCGCCTTTACCATCGACCATGGCGTCCTTGGCTAGAGCGATTCGCTCCCAGCGCTTATCGCGGTCCATGGCGTAGTAGCGGCCGGAAATGGTCGCGATTCGGCCAACTCCGATCTTCGCGATTTGCTGCTGGAGGGCTTCCAGGAACTCGGCTCCGCTGTTGGGAGGCGTGTCGCGTCCGTCCATGAAGCAGTGGATGCAGACATCGTTCACGCCTTCGCGTTTCGCCATTTCGAGCAGCGCGTAAAGGTGCGTGTTCATCGAATGGACGCCACCGTCGCTCACGAGGCCCATTAGGTGGAGGCGGCGGGTTTTCGCGTGATTCATCGCGAGAAGGAGTATCGCATCGCGGAAGAAATCTCCGGTGGCGATCATTTTGTCGATGCGCATGACGTCCATCAGCAGGACTCGGCCGGCCCCGATGTTCAGGTGGCCGACTTCGCTATTGCCCATCTGTCCTTCAGGGAGGCCGACAGAGGGTCCAGAGGTATGAACCAATGTATTAGGAAATTCCCGTATCAGGCGGTCGTAGTTCGGCTTATTCGCCAAAGCGATCGCATTCCCAGGGCTGGGGGGACAATAGCCCCAACCGTCGAGAATGGTGAGAATCAAAGGCCTGTCGTTCATCATGCTCTATTTCACAGCCTGCCGAAATGCCTTACGGCCAGGAAATCGTGCGCCGGAGCCGAGTTCCTGCTCGATCCTCAGAAGCTGGTTGTATTTCGCAATGCGATCCGTGCGGCTGGCGGAACCGGTCTTGATCTGTCCCGCTCCCGTGGCGACAGCGAGGTCAGCGATGAAGGCATCCTCGGTTTCACCAGAGCGGTGAGAAACGACCGACGTATAGCCGGCGTCGGAGGCCATTTTCATGGTTTCCAGCGTCTCGGTTACGCTGCCGATCTGGTTCAGCTTGATTAGAATCGAGTTGGCGATATGCTTCTCGATGCCCTGGGAGAGCCGTTCAACATTGGTCACGAACAGGTCGTCGCCGACGATCTGAATTTTCTTGCCCAGCGTGTCGGTCATGATCTTCCAGCCTTCCCAATCGTCCTCGGCCAAGCCGTCCTCGATCGAAACGATGGGATATTGACGGACCCAGTCCGCCCAGAACTCGACCATCTGTTGCGGCGTGCGCTCGCTCTTGTCGGATTTTTTGAAAACGTACTTGCCTTTTTTGGCGTCGTAGAATTCGCTGGCCGCGGGATCCAGTGCGATGCCGACCTGCTCGCCTGGCGTGTAACCTGCCAGGGTGATCGCTTCGAGGACCACTTCCAGCGCCTCGACGTTCGATTTGAGATTCGGCGCGAATCCGCCCTCATCGCCGACGGAAGTCGAGTAGCCGCGCTTTTTCAGGACGCCTTTCAAAGTGTGGAAAATCTCCGCGCCCCAGCGCAGGGCTTCGGAAAATTTCTCCGCGCCGTAGGGCATGATCATGAATTCCTGCGGGTCGACGGAATTATCGGCATGCGCGCCGCCGTTGAGGATATTCATCATCGGCAGAGGCAGCAGGCTGGCGGAAACGCCGCCCAAATACCGGTACAAAGGCGTTTGCTGCGATTGCGCAGAGGCTCGCGCGACGGCCATTGAGACAGCCAGAATCGCGTTCGCTCCCAGATTGCTCTTATTCGCTGTGCCGTCGAGCTTGATCATCTGGCGATCGATGGAGCTTTGTAACTCGGCGTCTTGGCCCAGCAGGGCGGGCGCAATGTGCTGGTCGATATTCTTGACTGCTTTCAGGGTTCCTTTGCCCAGATAGCGCGATTTATCGCCGTCGCGAAGCTCCACCGCTTCATGTTCGCCGGTCGACGCGCCGGAAGGTACCGCCGCGCGGCCGATGCTGCCGTCCGCCAGGTGCACGTCGGCCTCCACCGTCGGGTTGCCGCGGCTGTCAAGGATCTCTCTACCAATGATTTTTGTGATTTCCATAGGGAAATACCAGCTTAAGGTGTCGAGTGGTTTGGGGGCAAGCTAACGCGGCACGGGAAAACCATACACCCAGGCGATTGGCGAGCTGTACTCCAACTTCGACCCCGGGACAGACGCGGCTGTGGCGCGAAAGGAATCCAGGCGGCCATCCGAGACATTGCCGCCAAGGTCCGAGCCCAGCAACACCAGCAACACCTGCTGGAACGGCGCGGGCGGAGGGATAAACGGCAGACGGCGCCCGACCAGCACTTCGGTTTCCGGAATCATCGATACGAAAAGATCGTGCGACGACGGTACGCCCGTGTACTGGTAACTGAGTCCGTCTTTCCAGGCCAGCACCACTGTATCGCCCGACGCGTGGTCGCGAATCCAGGCATAGACCGGAAGATCTTTTTGCCGCGCCTCTTTTTCGTCGGCGACCACTGAGCTGATCCTTCGCGACGTGACGGCCTCGTTCCGGAGCGCCAGGCACAATCCCGCCGCGATCAGAGCCCAGCGCGGGACCTGCTTTAGCGCCGGCCTCTTGATCGATTGCGCGAACAAATCCGCAAGGTGACTCGCTTCCTCGGCGATTCCGATCAGCACGATGGGCCAGATGGGGACCACCAGCCGGCTCAGATCTTCGAAGGTCCACAACAGGACCATGATCAGGTAGAGCGCCCCGAAAATCAGGACGAGAGGCCACTGCTTTCTACGACCGAGCCGGATGCCGCCCACGATGCTCGCTGCCAGAACCAGGTGGTGCAGCGGGATTCCGAAGAGAAAATCCATTAGCCCGGGGAAGAAAGATTCAGCGGTACTTGCCGAGAACGTCGCGGCTTCCTGAAGAAAGTGACTGAATGGATCGGTGCCTCGAACCATTTTGAGGAATTCATCGAGATAGGGAACTCCCAGCGTTTTCGCGATCACCGATGGATGCAGGTGTCCCCACAGATACCAGCCCGCCACCATCGGCAAGACAGGCGCGAAGAAAAACAGGCTCAGTCGAAATCGCTTGCGCACAAAGAAGAAAATTGGAGCCGCGGCAAGAAGCGGCACTCCGGCGTTTCGAGTCAAGTAGGTCAAGCCGGCCAATGTGCCGCCTGCCAGAGCCCAACGCCAGGCGCTCGAATCCCCGACTGTAGTCGACCGCTCCGTCGCCCAGATGGACGCCAGCAGAAAGCATCCGAACAGCAGTTCCGAGTAGAGGGTCACGGCGAGCAGAACGAAACCGAAGGAGCTAAACGTCAGCGCCGCAACCAGGAACGTTCTGCGCCACGAAAATCCCAGTTGCCGAAGCACCAGCAGCAGGAAGGATAAATAGACCGGCAGCAAACAGGCTTGCAGAATCGACGCGGTTTCGAGAGTCTGCGGAAAATGCGGTTCCAGCCGCCACGCGATCGACATAAAAAGAGGAAACAAGGGCGGATATTTGGTGTGATAAGGATGCCCTGGAAGATTTTCCTGATGATACCCTCCTCCGGCGGCAATTGACTTCGCCGTCGCGACATAAATTCCGTCGTCCCGGCCCGCTCCAAACTGCCATTGTTCGCGAGCGTTCCAGACCGGCGTCGCAATCAACGCAAGAATGGCAAGGAACCCGAAGGCGACCATCACCCTATTGTCGATCTTATTTATTGACATTAGTGCTGGAACTACGTATCATCGGCTTATGCGACCCCTCTCGACACCCGCCAATCGCTGCTGTTAACCCGCTATTCTTCTTCCTGTAGTTTTCTTTTCTTATCATTCATTCTAGAGGATTTATGACCGAGAACGAACTTCTATTTCAAATCAGCAATCTCGTCAACGGACACCTTTCCTTCCCTCAGGCCGTGGAGCAAATTACTCTTCTGCTCCAGCGCGAAGCCAACGCTAGAAGCCTTAACATTGAACATCCCGACCGCCCTTCTGATGCGGCGAAGCTACTCGATTCTTTCGACCAGCCATATCGATCCCTGTATAGCGTCGACCTGCGCGACGGTGGCGAAGTGCTAGGAAAAGCGACTCTTTGCTTCGCCTCGGACGCCTTTCAGGGCGCGCTCCCGCAGAGGCTGGCGGATTTCGTCGGTGAGCAAATTGGGATGCTCCTCGTGCGTACCCGTCTGGCGGAGCGGCGGGCGCAGCTCAAAGCAGAGATTGCAGCGATCGAGCAGGATCTGGCGACTCGAAAAGTGATGCAACGCGCCGAAGGGATTTTGATCGCCAAGCGCGGAATGCCGGCGACGGTCGCGAGGCTGTGGATTGCGCAGCAGAGCCGGAAAACCGGATTATCGCAGTACGACGTCGCGGACCGGATTGTCGCGTATGATCAGGCCACAGGACTGTATGATTGGAACGCGGTTCCTAACGTCCCCTCCCAGACGGTCGGTGTTCGGCTATGATCCAAGGAAAGGCCCTGATGAAACTCATCGCTTTTTTCCTTCTTGCCATAACGGCAGTGGCCGCGGATCCCGGTTATGCTCGCGACGTGGAACAGTACCGCGCTCAGCGGGAGGCGTCGCTTAAACAGGACGACGGATGGCTCACGGTGGTCGGCTTATTTCGATTGAAAGAGGGCGACAACCGCGTGGGTTCCGCAGAGGCGAATGAGATCGCGCTGCCCGCACCGGCCCCTGCGCATGTGGGCAAGATCAGCTTCGCGAAGAAAGGCCAAGCGATTTATTACGCTGAAGGCAAACCGGGCACCGTGCTACGGCCCAATGTCGACGTTATTACCATCGGCAACATAAAGTTTTTCGTGATCCAGCGCGGCGAAGAGTTCTTCATCCGCGTGAAGGACAACAACAGCAAAATCCGCCGCGAGTTTACCGGCTTGAAATGGTTTCCCATCGACCCATCATGGAAGATCACGGCAAAGTTCACGCCGTACAATGTGCGTACCGTGCTTCAGTTCGACAGTCAGAACGGCGTGAAGCAGCAGATGGAGAGTCCGGGCTACGTCACGTTTACGCGCGACGGAAAAGATTATCGGCTGGAGCCGGTTTGGGAAGGGCACGAGCTGTTCTTCATCTTCCGCGACGCGACCAGCAACAAGAGCACCTACGGCGCCGCGCGATTCCTCTATGCAGAGCCGTCGAAGAATGGCTCGGTGACCCTGGATTTTAATAAGGCGATCAATCCACCGTGCGCGTTCACTGCCTATGCGACGTGTCCTCTACCGCCGCCGCAGAATCGCTTGACGCTGGGGGTGACGGCCGGGGAAAAGAAGTATTCGGACGCGATCGAATAGAGGGTTGCCCTCGCGGGCGCGCTAAAATTGGGAGTGTTGCGCGGATACCTGCTGTTATCGCTCCTTTTCGCGAACCACGTCTTCGGTGGGACCGTTCAGACCCTACCTTCCTTACCCAATGCGACTGCTGCAAAGACTGTTCAGGTCGATTCTTCCGGGAACATTTATCTCGCGGGCTGGGCCTTCCCGAATCCTCCGGCGCTTCCTGCTCACGCGTTCGTAGCGAAGCTTACGCCCGATGGTTCGCGGGTGATTTGGTGGACCCCGCTCGCCGGGTCTGGAGACGACCGTGTGTATGCGATGGCGCTCGGGTCTGATAGTTCGGTCTATGTGACGGGCTCGACGACTTCCTCCGATTTCCCGACCACGAAAGGCTCCATGCAACCGGCGACGACGGTTTCGAACGAGGCGTTCGCGGCGAAGTTGAATCCCAGCGGGGCAGTGGTTTATGCGACGTATATCGGGGGATCGACTGAAACTTCCGGCAACGCCATCGCGGTGGATGCTTCGGGACACGCGTTCATCTCGGGCATTACCAGCGGTCCGGGCGTTTTTCCCACCTCGCCCGGGGCCGTCACGGGCGTGACGAGTACGTACAACGGCGCGGGGTATGTGATCGAACTCGACGCTGCGGGAAGCGCTGCGTTGATCGCGACCGTTGGATTCGGCGGCCGCGCGATCGCGGTCGACACGCAGGGCAATATTTATGCGGCGGGTTCTTTCGCGGGTCTCGTCGAGGCCACCACTCCGGGGGCGTTTCAGCCCACTACAGTGACCCCGGTTGCCTGCTTTACGGGATTCACGACAGGCTTCTACTGCACGTATCAGCACGTTGCGAAGATCGATCCGACGGGAACGAAGTTGATTTACGGCACCTACCTGAACGGATCGTTCGGCGCGACGCCGGAAGGCATGGCGGTGGATGCGGACGGAAATGTCATGGTTGCGGGGAGCACCAATTCGCCAGACTATCCGACCACTCCGGGGGCGTATCAGCCGGAGTATTTCGCGGACCCTGAGTATACGTTTCAGCCTCCGCATGATAGCGTCGCGCCGGTCTCCGCCGGTTATGTGACCAAGTTGAACGCGTCGGGCTCGGGCCTGGTATGGTCGACGCTCTTCGCCGGGTCCGGGGGTTCGGAAGGAGACACGATATCCGGCATCGCGATCGACGGCGGCGGAAATATTCTGCTCGCGGGGGCTGCTACGTCGAGCGACCTTCCGGGACTGTGGTCAACACCGGTGGCTGCGCGCCTTAATG
>DATHOJ010000060.1:0-31108 GCA_035485055.1 Bryobacteraceae bacterium | reverse complement strand
TCTTGGTGACGCTTCATACCGGCGTCGCCGACAAAGACGGGAATCCAATTGGTCCTTTTGCCAATCTGCTCACCGATATAGACATCCGCGACGGGCAAAAGGTCGTCGTCGGAAAATCCGACGTGAACGGCGGTGCGAGTCCTCTGATTCTGGTCGTGACCGCTAAAGTCGTGGAGTAGTATCCTCGTAAGCGTGAGATCCATTCAACTTGTTGCTCCTCAGACCTTAGAAGAACGGGACATGCCGCAGGAGCGCGATCCGGGGCACGGACAGATCACCGTCAAGATTCGCGCCATTGGCATTTGCGGCAGCGATCTGCACTGGTATCTGGACGGACGCATCGGCGAAGTTCCGGCGCATTATCCGCGCGTGCCTGGGCATGAGCCGGCGGGTGAAGTAGTCGCAGTCGGAAAGGGCGTCGAGCACTTGAAGGCCGGCGATCGCGTAGTGATCGAGCCCAGCCTCACGTGCGGCCATTGCGAATATTGCTTGAAGGGTCAGCACAATAACTGTATTCATTGCGTGTTCATGGGCGGATGCCAGGCCGACGGTATGCTGCGCGAGTATGTGAGCGTACCCGCCGGCAACGCGACTCGGTTTCCGAAGGCATTCGATTTCGCGAAGGCCACGCTCGCGGAACCGCTGGCGGTGATGATGCATATGCTGGAGCTGGTGGACATTCATGTGGGCGATACGGTGTGCGTGACCGGCTCCGGGCCAATCGGCATGCTGGCTGCGGCGACTGCGAAATCCGCGGGGGCTGGCCGGGTGTTCATTGCTGACAAGCTCGCCTACCGGTTGAAGATCGCACAGCAGATGGGCGCGGATGTGACCATCGACACCTCGACCGAGAAGTTGGTGGATGCGGTGCTGGAATCGACTCGCGGGCGCGGCGTGGATAAGGTGCTGGAATGCGCGGGATCGGCGGAGACGGTGAATGCGGGTATTCACATGTGCAGGCCGGGCGGAACGGTGATGATGATCGGGATTTTGAGCGAGCTCTATCCGAAGATCGATATTCACGCGGCGATGCATAAGGAGCTGCGGCTGCAAACGCTGAAGAGGTCGAATCATCGGGCGCAGGAGGCGCTGGATTTGATGTCGTCGGGTCGGGTGCCGACGGCGTTGCTGACGCATTCGCTGCCGTTGGAGGAGACTCCGAAGGCGTTTGACATGATGGCGAATTACACGGATGGCGTGGGGAAAGTGGTGGTGGAGATCAAGTGAAGAACTCCGCGAGGATCACAGGCGCGGACGACGGCGACAGGCGCGTCGAGGCGGCGCGCACGAGGCACGAGAGAGCCGAACCAGGATCGTTGCGACCTAGGTCTGAGACAGCCAGGGGACAGACAGCCTTTTTCGCCGCAAAGCATTTTGTTGATTCGGAGAAGACGGGGGGCGAAAAAGGTAGTCAGTCCCCGATTGATTATGACCGGCCAAAACCCCTCGCAACACGGGCAACAAGATGAAGAGTCTGGCGATTGATTTGGGGGCTACCAGCGGGCGGGTGATGCTGGGGGAGCTGGAAGAGGGCGTGTTGACGCTGGAGGAATTGCATCGGTTTGCGAATACGCCGGTGCAGCTTCCTACTGGTTTGTATTGGGACACGCTGCGGCTGTTTCATGAGATCCGGCGAGGGCTTGCGATTGCGGGTCGCGAGCGGAAACTGAAGATCGACGCGATTGGCGTGGACACCTGGGGCGTCGATTTCGCGATGCTGGGAGAGGACGGCGCGCTGGTGGATAATCCGCATCATTACCGCGATGCTCGCAACAACGGTGTGCCGGAGAAGACGTTCCAGGTGGTTTCGAAAGAAGAAATTTTCGAGGCCAGCGGCGTGCAGTTCATGCAAATTAATTCGCTGTACCAGTGGTACGCGATGAAGCTGGCTGGCTCGCCTGCGTTGCGGGTCGCGAAGAAGCTGTTGTTCATGCCGGACCTTTTTAATTACTGGCTGACCGGCGTGGCTCGCGCGGAAAAGACGATTGCGAGCACTTCGCAGTTTTACGATCCTCGTCAGCGTGGTTTCGCTACGGGCATGCTGAGAAAGCTCGGGCTGGACGCATCGATTCTCGCCGAGGTGGTGGATCCGGGGACGGAGCTTGGGCCGCTATTGAAGGACATCGCGGAGTTTAGCGGGCTGGGCGCAGCTCCCGTTTATGCCAGCGGCGGGCACGATACAGCGGACGCTGTGGTCGCGGTTCCGGCGGAGGGAAAGAACTGGTGCTATATCAGTTCCGGCACTTGGTCGTTGATGGGCGTGGAACTCGATGAACCGGTGATCGACGCGGCAACACTTGCCGAGAATTTTACGAATGAGGCGGGAGCTGGCGGGAAGATTCGTTTTCTGAAAAATATCGCGGGGATGTTTCTTTTAGAGGAGTGCCGCGCGGCCTGGGCTTTGGAAGGTCACAATTTTACATACGAAGAATTGATGCAGAGCGCGGCGGCGGCGAAGGCTCGGACGGCGGTGATCGATCCCGATGCTTTCTTGGAGCCGGGGCGGATGCCGGCTCGGATAGCGGAGTTTTGCAGGGGATCAGGGCAGCCGGTTCCTCTCGATCCGGGGCAGGTTACGCGCGTGATTCTGGAGAGTCTGGCGGAGCGCTACAAGACCGTTCTGGCTAGCATCGAAAAACTTACTGGGCGGAAGATTCGGGTGATCCACATTGTCGGCGGAGGGTCGCAGAACCGGCTGCTGAATCAGCTTGCGGCGGATATTACGGGTCGGGTAGTGATTGCGGGTCCAGTGGAGGCGACGGCGATTGGGAATGTGCTGATTCAGGCGATGGGGGCGGGGGTGGTTAGGGATTTGAAGGAGGCTCGGGAGATCGTGGGGAGGTCGGTGGTGGTGGAGAGGTTTGAGCCGGCAAGGGGGGCGAGTGGGCGATAGTGCCGACGATCAGTGCGTTCTACGGCATCTTGATCCGGATGTTTTACAACGATCATGCGCCGCCGCATTTTCACGCGCGGTATGGTGAGTTTGAGGCGACGATCGACCTCGGAACGCTGGCTGTTCTACATGGCGAATTGCCAAGCCGATGTTTGAGCCTGGTGCAGGAATGGGCGATGATACATAGAGAAGAGCTGCTGGAGGATTGGCGGCTGTGTCGCGAAAACGCTCAGCCCGCGAAGATCGATCCGCTGCCGTGAGGTCTTATGTATTGGGACGTCGTCGAAGTGAAGCCGGAGCCTGGATATCGCCTGTTCATCCGATTTAGGGACGGAGTCGCCGGACGTGTGCAGTTGAGGCGAGAGGAATTGACGGGAGTACTCGCGCCGTTGTTGGATGTCACCTTTTTCGAGCGAGTGTTTATTGATCATGGCGCGGTGGCTTGGCCGGGCGAGATCGATTTGGCGCCGGATGCGATGTATGTTCAAGTCGCGGGCTGTCATTCACTCAGCCACAGTCCCGAGCTAACGGCGACGCCGTTAGAAACCGAATAATCGTCTCACTAACCCAGCTCATTCATGCGGCGATCAATGACGTGGAAACGCAAAATATGGTTTCTACTTCTGCTTTTCGCTTTCGCGACGGCTTCACTAGTTGGAGCCGGGATCTCTCAGGTCCGCACGTATCAGTTGCGGGAGCCTCGTGATATAGGGGTTCTGTTCGCGATGGCTATTACCCCCGAACAAGACGTGCTTTCCCTGATACCGAAGCGAAATGGCACTTGGCGGCTCACGCGTGTGCGAGGGTGGCTTGACAGGGAGCCGGTTGAGCAAACGATCGATATCCCTGGAATTGAGGTCCCGCGACAGGTTTCAGAATCTGGTTCTCGTCTGACACTCTTACAAATGAGCCTGTTGGTTACGACAGATGGACGCTTTGCAATATCAATCGCGAACGGCGTTTGGCACGGCAGTGCTGGAACCTCGACAAGCGACGATGTTGTTTCCGTGGTTGATCTGGACGCTTTCCGCGTTGTGAAGACCCCTCGGGGTCCGACGCTCAGCCAAGAGCCGGCCAAAGGGGGCAACGGAGCGATCCGAACCCGAGAGTATGCTTTGGATCACGCCGGGCGTCTCGTTGTCCGGACTAACACGTCGCTGCGAAGTCCTACAAGTTATTGCGACACCGCTACCAAACGTACTGTCCGAGTGTCGACGACGGAATTTGAGTGGAACAAGTCGGAAATCGACTTGCAATTACTCACTCTCCCCGATTTAACCAACGCGGGCGAGTGCCACTATCGCGAGGCGCTCCACTGTGGAGGCAATAGCCGCGACGATCGCAGCGGGGCCTGTGCAGACATGTTGAGGCGCACGCAAGGAGATTCGATTTCTCTGTCCGATTTTCTTAACGTGTTCTCCTCGTTCTACGAATTGCGACTCAAGGACCCGTTGAAACATCGTTGCCCGACGACGGGCATAACTCGCAACGGTCGGTTTGAGAAGGAAAGCTGCTTTGGCTTCCCAACGCGGACCTTCTGGGGAAATCCTGGCAAGCCGAGCGAGTATAGAGAAAATATCCTTTCTCTAAAGACCGGACAGCAGGTCGGAACTATCAACGAACTCGGGAAGGAAAGCGTGCTATCGCAGTTCGCTGACCGTGACGGACGAGATTACCTGATCGTCATCGATAGCGGGACGCGGTTGAAGATATATTTGATCGCGGAGTGAGCAACAGTTACCGTATCACTGAGGGAACGCGCAGCAGTGAACATTGGAATGCGTCCGTCGAAGAACGCGCAACGGCCTGGAAAAAGGTTTCATCTGCATCCTTTTTTGGCAGGAGGTTCCTATGCCCATATTGCGTCTATCGGGCATAATGCAGTATCCTTAGCCTCCAAACGAGGCGCTTCTGATGAAACTTCTTATTTTTCTTTTTTCCTCCGCTCTGATCTTCGCGCAAGGCGTTACCACACCTGAGAAATTTTTTGGGTTCCAGCTTGGCGCCGACGGCAAGATGGCTCGGTGGGACAAGATTGTTGAGTATTTTTCTGTCCTTGAAAAAGAGAGCGGCGGGAAGATGAAGGTCAATAATATGGGGCCCACTTCGATGGGCAACCCGTTTTTGATGGTCGTCATTACGTCGCCGGCGAATCAGGCCAAGCTCGAGCATTTGCGGGAGGTTAATTTGCAGATCAGCGATTCTCGCGGGCTTACCGAGGCTCAGGTTAAGGGGCTGGTTGCCGAGGGGAAAGTGTTCTGCGTGCAGTCGATGAGTTTGCATGCGAATGAGATTGGCGGGTCGCAGATGGCTCCGGAACTGGCTTACGATTTGCTGGCGCGCACCGATGAGGAGACGAAACGGATTCTCGACAACGTGATTTTTATCGAGGTGCCTTCGTTCAATCCCGACGGGCAGGTGATGGTTACGGACTGGTATCGCGAGAGCGTGGGGAAGCCTTGGGAGGGGACCAGCACTCCGTGGCTTTATCACAAATACGCGGGGCACGATGACAATCGCGATGCGTTTATGACGCAGAATATCGAGTCGAAATACATGGCGGAACTGCTGTTTACCAAGTGGCGGCCGGAATCTTACGTCGATCATCATCACATGGGGAGTTATGGGGCGAGGATTTATTTGCCTCCGTACGCGGAGCCGGTTCGGCCTTACGCGGATCCTCTGATCTGGCGCGAGCTGAGCTGGTATGGCGCTCATATGGCTTACAAAGAGGAAGAGGGCGGCGAGTCCGGCGTGTTCAATATGGGCGAGTATTCCGGGTGGGGACACTTCGGGTTCCACTGGATCACGCCGTTTCATAACATCGCGGGGATGCTGACGGAATCGGCTAGCGCGAAGATGGCTTCGCCGCTCTACATTCATCCGGAGCAGTTACAGGGCGGCGTGCGCAACATGCCGAAGTACGAAGAGGAGACGGTATTTCCAAATCCATGGCCGGGCGGGTGGTGGAGGCTGCGCGACATCGTCGACCGGCAGAAGATTTCGGCGTGGGCAGTGCTGGATATTTCAGCGCGGAATCGCGAGACGGTGTTGTGGAACGCGTATCTGAAGGGCAAGCGGCAGACGGAGCGCGGCGCGGCGGGAAAGCCTTACGCTTACGTGGTTTCGGCGATGCAGCACGATCCTTTGACGGCCGATTTGATGATTAATAAGCTGCTGGTGCAGGGGGTCGAAATTCATCAGACGATCAAGCCGTTTGTGTCGGGAGCGGGGATCGATTATCCGGCGGGGTCGTATATGATTTCGCTGGCGCAGCCGAAGATGGGGCTGATTCGCAATCTGCTGGGTCGAACATTTTTTCCGGATAACACGTGGACGCGCAATGGGGACGGGACGCCGATTCGTCCTTACGATATGTCGACGGACACGATGGATGAGTTTATGGGCGTGCGGACGGATGCTCTCGATGAGCCAGTGGATATGGCTAATTTGAAGAAGCTTACGGGTCCCGTGGAGCCCGCGGGGAAGGTTAGCGAGGGCAGCGCGGGGTACGTGATCGATGGTCGGTTGAACAATGGATTTAAGGCGGTGAACGAACTTCTCGCGGCGGGCGCGGGAGTGTCGAGGGTCGATCAGGCGCAGGCGGGGTTGCGGGTGGGAGATTTCGTGGTGGCGAAGGGCGCGGCGGTTGCGCCGATCGCCAAGGAAACCGGCGTTTCATTCGTGGCTCTGAATACGGCTCCGAAGGCGGGATCGACGCACGAGGTTAAGAAACTGCGGATCGGGCTGCGGCAACGGTATTCAGGCGGAAATATCGATGAGGGATGGACGCGGTGGCTGGTGGAGGATTTTAAATTTCCTTCGACGCCGTTGATGGACAAGGATATCAAGGCCGGCAATTTGATCGATAAATACGACGTGATTGTGATTCCGGACGACAGCACCGCGATGATTGTTGGCGCGGGGGTTGCGGCTCCGGCGGCTGGCGGGGGTGGTCGAGGAGGTCGCGGTGGTGGTGGGACTGCGGCTCCGGCGGCTGCGGGCGGGCGCGGCGGCGGGGGTGGAGAATTCGGTGGAGGAAATACTTATCCGCCCGAGTATCGCGCCGGGATCGGCAATGAAGGGGTCGCGGCGCTGAAGGAGTTTGTGAATAAAGGAGGGACTCTGGTCGCGCTCGGCGGCGCTAGCGATTTTGCGATCGAGCAATTTTCGCTAGGGCTGAGGAATTCCCTGGCCGGGCTGAGCACGAAAGAGTTCTGGTGCCCTGGGTCAACCCTTCGACTCGATATCGACACGACGCAGCCGGAGGCTTATGGAATGCCGACGCGAGCGTTTGGCGTGTTCCTGCAAGGGAATATGGCGTTCGATTTATCGAATACGGCAAACGAGAACTATCATGTAATTGCGCGGTACACGGATCGCGAGATTCTGCAAAGCGGCTGGCTGGTGGGCGAACAAAATCTTTCGAAGAAGGCGGCGATGGTGACGGCGGGAGTGGGCAAGGGCCGCGTAATCGTGGTCGGCTTCCGCGCGCAGCATCGGGCGCAAACTTATGGCACGTTTAAGCTGCTTTTCAACGCGCTAATCGGATAGTTATGGCGGTTTAAGTGCAAGTAAGAAGTACCGATGACACGCGTGTCAGGTTCGTTTACCGGTTGCGAGAAATGCGACGCCCGCGATAAGCGACACCGCGCCCGCAATCGGTGGGACCGGCACTTCGTGCGTTTTCTTTTGGGTCGCCTGGATGGGGCCCAAATCGAGCACTTTCTTTTGTGTCGTATAGGTGAAGCCGCCCCACAAAAGACCGATCAAGCCGAGCATAATCAAGATGGCTCCAAGGACTTTACTCATGCCAACTGCACCAGCAATTAAAATTCCATTTATGAAGACTATCCCGACCACTCCTTTTCAGGATCAACGGCCCGGCACGTCTGGGTTGCGAAAGAAAACGCGCGAGTTTTCGCAGCCGCGGTATGTCGAGAACTTCGTTCAGTCGATTTTCGACGTATTGCGCGATGAGGTCGCGAAGGATTTGAGCGAGAAGATGTTAGTGGTGGGCGGCGACGGGCGTTATTACAATCGGACGGCGATTCAGAGCATCCTGCGCATCGCGGCAGCGAACGGCTTCGGCACAATCATGGTGGCGCGCGGATGCATCCTGTCCACACCGGCGATGTCGGCGGTGATCCGGAAGAGATCGGCGCTGGGGGGATTGATCCTTTCGGCCAGCCACAATCCGGGCGGTGCGGACGGGGATTTCGGCATCAAGTACAACACTCATAATGGCGGTCCCGCGCCGGAATCGCTGACGGAGAAGATTTTCCAAAGGACGCTGAAGATCGACCGGTATCTGACCATCGATCACCCGGATCTCGACCTGGACCACGAAGGGAAGGTGAAGCTCGGTGATTCGGAGATCGTGATTTTCGATCCGCTGGAGGATTACACCGCGCTGATGCAATCGTTGTTCGACTTCGATGCGTTGCGCGCCTATCTCAAGAGCGGATTCCGGATGATTTTCGATGCGATGCACGGTTCGACTGGCCCCTATGCGCATCATATTTTCGAGCGATGCCTGGGCGCGGAGGATTCGTCGGTGGTGATGCGGGGGAATCCTTTGGAGGATTTCGGCGGAGGGCATCCAGATCCGAACCTGGTGTACGCAGCGGACTTCGTGGCGATGCTGAATACTCCAGACGGGCCGGATTTCGGCGCGGCATGCGACGCCGATGGCGACCGGAATATGATCCTGGGGCGGAATTTTTTTGTGGGTCCGAGCGATTCTGTCGCGCTGATTGCCGAACACGCGGCGAATTGTATTCCGGGATATAAGAGCGGGTTGGCGGGCGTGGCGCGGTCCCTGCCCACCAGCACGGCCGTGGATCGCGTGGCAGCCGCGGCTGGAATCAAATGCTACGAAACACCGACAGGATGGAAGTATTTCGGCAATCTTCTCGACGCCGGGCTCTGCACTCTTTGCGGAGAGGAAAGTTTCGGAACTGGGTCTGTTCACGTGCGGGAAAAGGATGGATTGTGGGCGGCGTTATGCTGGCTGTCGATTCTGGCGCATACGAAGAAGTCCGTCTCCGATGTAACACACGATCATTGGAAGAGATTCGGGCGAAGTTATTTTCAGAGGCACGATTATGAGGGGTTGGATCCCGCGGCGGCGTCCAAGATGATGGACGATTTGCGCGTGAAGCTGCCTACGCTGCGCGATCAGACGCTGTCGGGAATGCACGTTGCGCTGGCCGACGATTACCGGTACCACGATCCGGTGGACCAGAGCGTCACGGAGCAAAGCGGAATTCGAATTGTGTTTCACGACGGGTCCAGGATTGTCTGCCGGTTATCGGGCACGGGGACGGAGGGTGCGACGGTGCGGCTTTACCTGGAGCGGTTTCAGAAAGATTTGATCGATGACGATCTGGGATTGTCGCTCAGTCCGTTATCGCAGGCGGCGAATGATTTGATGGAGACTAAGAAGAGATTTGGGTTGAATGGGCCGACGCTGGTGACTTAGACAGGGAGGACAGGCCGGGGCCCTGGCCTACTCAGAGACAGCGTGGACTATAAAACGGCGCGGAGCGCTGCCAATGTAGTGGAACGGGAAACACGTCACGATGGTCAGAATTTTTCCGCCGGTCGAGCGGAGGACGCTGACATCGCTGGGCTCGACTATGGTGAGGGACTCGACGATGTAATGATAGCGGCCCGAGTGAGTCGTGAAATCGATCTGGTCGTTGGGCTGTAGGTCTTTGAGCTTTTGAAAAAAGGTATCGCGATGTCCGGCGATGCCGATGTTGCCTGTCTCGCCGGGCAGAGCGGTGCCGGGGATGTGACCGACGGCGCGGGAGAGAGTGGTCTCATCGACGCCTTCCTCGACCATGGCCGATATATTCAGGCGCGGGATTGAAATGCGTCCCACGATACCTCCGGGGCCATCGACCTTCGATCTCGGCGCACCGCGATCCGGGTCGGGAAGGACAGCCGGGAGGGCCACGCGTTTCTGAGGCGGCGGAGGAGGAGTCTGTTCGGCCTGCCGATGATCGAATTGCCAGTTTTCGTACAGTTGAAAGGCCGTCCGGTAGAGCCACGCCTCGCAATAAAATCCGACACAGGCAATGCCGACAACCAGCAGAACCAAGCGGGCCACGCGGCGGGCGCGGTTTTCGGGCATCACAATTCTAACCTTCACGGATGCGCCGGCATTAAGTAACTGGTTCGAGCATGCACTACAAATTTCTGGCTGCCAGCGTCGGTGATGGAAATCTTGATGGTCCGCAGCGAGCTCTTCTCGTCGACTCGCTCCGGAACGTATCCGATCGAGTAGCGATTACGAATGTCTTTGGCGATTCCGCGGCAAATTTCCGGCAGTTCTTCCAGGTGCTCCGGAAGATAGGCCACGCCTCCGCTGATGCCTGCGAGGCGGCGAAGCAGGCCTGGATTACGATCCGGATCCTCTGAATCGAAGACTCCGACGGTGTAAATGATGGCCCGGGTCAACTGCACCGCGTTCAAGACGTCCTTGAATTGATTGCGGCTCGCGTTGTCTCCTCCATCGGTGATTACGACGAGACTCTTCTTATCCTGCTTGCCTTGATTCAGTTGATGCAAGGCATCAAGGATACCGTCGTACATCGCCGTCATCCCCTCGGCGGGATTGTTCCACAGGGCTTGGCGTAGCGTCTCCGCATTGTCGGTGAACATGGTACCGGACGGAAGTCCGTGGCGCACACGATCGTTGAAGTGGGTGACGAACATTTCATCATTCGGATTACTGGCATCGATGAAGGACAGCGCGGAATTGATCACTTCGGCGCGCTTAGGCTTCATACTGTGACTATCGTCGATGACTAGACCGACGGTAATCGGCGTGTCTTCTTTACCGAACTGAGAGATGGTTTGCAGCTTGCCGTTCTCGTATACATGAAAGTTTTCTTTACGCAGATTAGAGGCGAAGCCGCCCTTGGAGTCTTTTACGCTTACGTCGAGCAACACGAGGTCGGCATGCGCGACGAGTTTGAATTCCTGTTCGCTTTCTGATTGACCGCGAATAAAGATGCAACCCATGAAGAACAGCGCCGAAAATTGAGCAGATCTACTCATCCCTAATTCGTTAGAGTCGACGGACGGACAGTTGTTACCCGATTTTCGTCATGGTTTCGCCGCAAGCTTTGCACACAAGCGGAAACATTTTCTCGATTCTCGTCCTTTTGCCAGTACTTGCGACGCATGGTTAACAACTTACCTCTTTGGCATGTAATCTGCCTAACCAATGTTGTGTCCATGCCCAAATTTTCGTGGAGGAAAATGAAATGATGAATCCAATTCGACTCATCGCGTTAACATCTCTGGCTGCGGCGGTGAGCTTGGTTCCGTCCGCTATGGCTGACGAGTGGAATAAGCAGACTGTGATGACGATTAATGAGACAATTCAGCTTCCCAACGCAACCTTGCAACCCGGCACCTATACGCTGAAGCTGCTGGATTCGCAATCGGACCGGCACATCGTGCAGGTGTTCGATAAGGACGAAAAGCATCTCATCACCACCATTCTTGCCGTCCCCAATTACCGGTTGCAACCTACGGGAAAGACCAAGTTCTCGTTCTGGGAAGTACCCGCCGGCCAGCCACCAGCTCTTCGCGCGTGGTTCTACCCGGGCGACAATTTCGGACAGGAATTCGTATATCCCAAGAACGTGTCGCAACAGATAGCGGCGACCGCGAAGACGCCCGTGCCGACAACGGCAGCGGCGACTCCGGAAGAATATAAGAGCGCTCCGATCACTTCGACAAATGAGACCGGCGCTTCGTCCACCTTAGATACCAACACTTATACTGCGGCTGCTGCCCCCCCGCCTGCCCCGGCCGTAACGCCGGAACCGGCACCGGAACCAGCGCCCGCCCCGGCCCCTCAGGAAGTGCAGGCGACACCGGCTCCGACGCCTGTGCCAGCCGACACTCTGCCGCAGACGGCTTCTACTCTGCCTTTGATCGGGTTGGCCGGATTGGTTTCACTGCTAGGATTTTTCGCGCTTCGCGCAAACCGCGTGAAAGCGTAACGGCTTTCTAAAACGGAGCTTCCAGCATAGAGGACTTGAGGCGGGAGATGGTTCCCGCCTCTTTTTTCGTTTACGCGGGAAGAGGGTCCTCCATGGGATCGATCACGTCGGGATCGGGCTCATCGGGTTCCGGACCGAACGGATCCTGATAGGGATCTCTCGGCTGCGGATCGAGCGGCGGCAACTTCGGTTTTGGTTCTGACATTCTAGGCTCCTTTCGTTCTCAACAATCCTCGTCCTCAACAATCCTGCGTCTACGAATTGCATCGCGCCACGCGTTGTCTCCAGGTGATATACTGGCTGACTCGCCGGAGACTCTCGAATGGCGCGTACTTTTATCAACTCGCTGTCTATCGCTTGCACATCCCTCCTGTTTTGTTCTTTCGCAAATGGGTTTCAAACGCACTTCGACGACGAGCGCGTCACGATCGCTACGCGCGTGGCGGCGAAGTCCCCGCTGGAGCTTCCCGCCGCTCATTTGCGCGTGGATATGTCGCTGGTGCTGGTGCCGGTTCATGTGACCACTCGATTGGGCGTCTCCGTGACGGACCTCGACAAAACTAATTTTCAACTCTTCGAGGATAATGTCGAGCAAACCATTACCCACTTTTCCAAGGACGACGTGCCGCTTTCGATCGGCTTGGTTTTCGATGCCAGCGCCAGCATGCACAATAAGCTGCACAAATCGTCAGAAGCGGCGGCCGCGTTTTTCAAGACCGCCAACCGCGAGGACGAATTTTTTCTGGTCGAGTTCAACGAACGGCCTCACCTGGCGGTTCCGTTTACCTTCGATTCAGACGAGCTGTACAATCACATCGTTCATACCAGGACCACGGGACGAACCTCCTTGCTGGACGCCATCCGCATGGCGCTTCTGCAAATGAAGAACGCGAAAAATACACGCAAGGCGATCGTGATTGTGTCGGACGGCGGTGACAATTGCAGCCGCTACACGGTGGGCCAGATCAGGAACGCGCTGGTAGAATCCGACGTGCAAGTTTATGCGATGGGCATTTTCGATCCTTTAGATTCGTCGAAGAAGCGTCCGCCGGAAGAAGTGAAGGGTCCGGGCCTGCTGAGCGAACTGGCCGAGTTGAGCGGTGGCCGGCATTTTCCGATCGGCGACCTGAATGAGCTGCCGGAAATCAGCGAGCGGATCGGGATGGAGCTTCGCAATCAGTACCTGCTGGGTTACTCGCCGGCGAATTTGGAACGGGACGGAAAATATCGCACGATAAAACTGACGCTCGCGCCGCCCGCGGGGATGCCCGCGCTGCGAACACAGTATCGGCACGGCTACTACGCTCCCGCGCAATAACCTATTTCAAGGGATGAAAGGACGGAGACGCGTTGGAGGCGGGCTCCGGACTTTCGATATCGAGGTTCACCACAATCGGGTCCTGTCCGCTGCGGACGACGACGGCTTCGACGGGCTCATCGGAACGCGCGTTGATTTCCTGATGGGGCACAAAGGGAGGGACGTAGATGAAGTCGCCCGGCCCGGCCTCATCCACAAACTCCAGGCGCTGGCCCCAGCGGAAGCGGGCGCGGCCTTTGACGATGTACAAAACGGTTTCCAGTTCGCCGTGGTGATGCGCCGAGGTTTTGACGTTCGGCTCGACCACAACGGTTCCGGCCCACAGCTTGGAGGCTCCCGCGGTGGCGTGAGTAATGGCTGCGGCGCGCGTCATGCCGGGGGTCTGCGGCGTGTTGGTATCGAGCTCGCCGGCGCGGATGATTCGAATTCCTTCCATGAAGTTATGTTACTCGGCTTGAGGTGAGAATCCCCGGCGTCAGCCAGGGGACGGTTTTGCTTTATCCTGAGTTTTAATGTCGAACGCACTTCAATACCTGACGGAACAACTGGAAAGCTGGCGCAAGGCCGGCACCTTTCAACATCTTCGCGAACTGGAATCGCCTTGCGAGCCGTTGGCGCGGTTCGACGGGAAGGAGGTCATCAATCTCGCGTCGAACAATTATCTGGGGCTAGCCAATCATCCCAAGCTGGTGGAAGCGGCGATCGAGGCGACCCGGCGCTATGGCGCTGGATCCGGCGCGGTGCGCACCATCTCCGGAACGATGAGCCTGCACGTCGAGCTGGAGCGGAGGATCGCGGCCTTCAAGAATGTCGAGGCTTGCGTGGTGTTTCAATCCGGATTCGCGGCGAATGCGGGAACTGTTTCGGCGATTCTGGGCGCGGACGACCACATCATCTCGGACGAGCTGAATCACGCCAGCATCATCGACGGTTGCCGGCTTTCGCGCGCGAAAATCCACGTTTTCCGGCATCGCGACGTGGCGCACGCGGAAGAACGGCTGGCTGCCCTCACCGGCGTGCCGGGCCACAAGCTGCTGATTACGGACGGCGTATTTTCGATGGACGGAGACATCGGGCCGCTGGATAAATTGACGACGCTCGCGGAGCGCTATGGCGCGATCATGATGGTGGACGATGCGCATTCCTCGGGCGTGCTGGGGAGAAACGGCCGCGGGACGGTGGACCATTTCGATTTGCATGGACGGGTGGATGTGCAGGTCGGTACGCTTTCGAAAGCGGTGGGCGTGCTGGGCGGATACGTGTGCGGAAGCCGCGACCTGATCGATTTTCTGCATCACCGGGCGCGCCCGTTTCTCTTCTCGACCTCACATCCTCCGGCAGTGCCCGCGGCGTGCCTGGCGGCGTTCGACATCATGGAACAAGAGCCGGAGAGGATCGAACAGTTGTGGACGAATACACGGTTCTTTCAGGAAGGCCTGCGGTCCAACGGATTTTCGACAGGCGGAAGCGAGACGCCGATTACTCCAATCATGGTGGGCGAAGCAGCGACGGCGCACGCATTTTCATGGGCGTTATTCGAGGAAGGGCTGTTCGCGACCGGCATCGGTTTTCCGACGGTCGCGGAAGGGAAAGCGAGGGTGCGGACGATCGCGACGGCTACACATTCGCGCGAGGTTCTTGAGCGCGCGATCGAGATTCTCACGCGGGTTGCGAAGAGGATGGGAATCGTTTAAACACAGACTAAAGTCTGTGCCACCTTGCGGACCACGTGGTGGCACAGGCTTCAACCTGGGAAGCTTAGAACGTAAAGCGTCCGCCGACCTGCACCGCGCGGGGACCACCCGATCCGAAGACTTGGGTTACGCGCTGGGTCGGGATGCCGAAGCCGGTGGAGTTGCTGGGATCGTAGCTGTACCCGCTGTAGTTGGCGTAATTGAATACGTTGAACATCTCGCCAAAGAGACTGACCTTATAGCGTTCACGATAGGTGAACGACTTGGTAAGCCGGATGTCCTGCGAATTGAACGGACGGCCCAGGCTGAAATTCGCGGGCAGCGTAAGCCTCGGGATAGTGTGTTGATTGGTGCCATCCTCTTTGCCGGCGTACGTGGAGTTCCAGTTCGCCACCGCGGCATCGAGAGCGCCCACTCCGCAACTGATATTCAGGCAATTGTAGGACAAGCCAGGCAGAGGCGTAGAGCCAGCTCCGCTTCCGCTGATGTCGATGCCGCCGACAACGGGCATCACTGGGCCGACGCTCGAGGTCGACGACACGAGGCCAACAGAGAATCCCCAAGGCAACTGCACGGTACCCACAACGTGGAAAATCTGCCGGGGAGCCTGCGGACCCCAGGTGGAATCATAATTATCCAGGTTCTCGATGCCGTTCAATCCCATCTGGCTCTGCAAGGCATAAGATGCTGTGAACTGATAGCGCTTTGCGAAGCGCTTATCCACCTTCACTAGGAGAGCGGTGTAGGTGCCGCGCGCACCCGACTCCCAGAAAGTAATGGGACCGGTGGAGCATTCCGCGGCTGGGTTGCTGGCCTGAGTGCCGGTGCAGATCGGGATCACCGGAGTTTGAACGCCATTGATATAGCGGTTGTACCGGTTAATATCCTCGGCGCCGTATTGCAGGTTCAGGAATACGCGGCGCACGAAATCGGCGCTGAGCACCATATCGTGGCGCAATTCCCTTTGAACGCCGAGCGACAGGTGATAGGCGTCCTGCACCGGCGAATGCAGCGGATAGAGATCGGAACCGGACTTGGACACCTGAATCGGAGTTTCTCCAGTAACCGGAGTAGACAGGCTGGCCGTAATCGCCGGTGTTTCCTGCGCCTGGATTTGCTCGTACTGGGCGAGAGTCAGCGTGGTGATGCCCACCGGAAGCGCTGCGCCCACGGGGACGAGAACGGGATTCAACTTGCCGGTCGCCAAATAAGTCGCCGCCGTGACTCCGACGTTAATGATCCCCGGGAAAATGTTTGTGTATCCCGTGTACGGATACTCCACTCGTCCGTTGCCGACAGGGCCGATTTCGGAACGCTCCTGCAAGCGCTGGTACAGGTACTGCGTGTCGTAATATTTTCCGCCGCCGCCGCGAATAACGGTTTTGTTATCGTGGCCGACCTTCCACGCGAACCCGACTATCGGCGAGAAGTGTCCGCCAGGGTTCTGCGTCGCGCTCAGATTGCTGCCGTAAAGCGGCGTCAGGTACGACGGTTTCGGAAGATCCTCGTTAAAGAGATTACTCTCATACTCCCAGGCAACGCCGTAATTCAAGGTGAAGCTCGACGTTAGCTTCCAGGTGTCCTGGAAATAGAAGCGAGTCCGATCGTTGACCTTTGCCTGATTGATATTGTACGGAGGAGGCTGGCCGGGGTTGCCGATACCAACCACAGACCCTGCAAACGGCAGGTTCAACAAGTCCGCGTTGGTCTTGATCGTAGTAGGAAGGTTCGGGAAAAACAGAGGAATAAACGGGCCCAGGCCGTAAGCGGCCAACGACTCCGGCGAAAACACCTCCGCGCATGAGGGATCGCAATAGCCCCAGAACCCGGTGCCAGGATCGTATTCGAATAACCCGCCGAACTTCATCCGGTGGTTGCCCTTCTGCCACGTCATGCTGTCCTGCCAGGTAAACTTACGTAGATCGCGCCCCTGGGTGGCGTTCGAGGTGTCTCCCACTTCGAAATTACTCGATACTCCGGCGAACGTGATTTGCGGTCCGTCCAACCCCAGACATCCCGAACAGTCAGAAGATGTGGGGAACAGATTGCGATTGCTCCAGAATTGATAGCTGAATCGAAAATCGTTGACAATCGTCGGGCTGGCGGCCGTCGTAACTCCCAGGATGCTTTGGTCGCTCCAATTCTGGTTACGGAGCCAGTTCGAAGGCAAAGTCGCCCCGCCGTTCGGACCGAAGCCACTGTTCCCGTCATGAGAGTAGCGCGCAAACAGGCTGGTCTTCGCGTTAAGCCTGTAATCAAAACGCAAGCTGAGCGTCTTACCGACATAAGGACTGCCAAAGTTGCCCAAAAGCCCGGCGACGGACGGCAGGTTCGGGACCACGCTGTAATTTTGCACCTGGTTCATGTACTCGTAATTGAAAAAGAAGAACAGCTTGTCCTTCTTGATCGGCCCGCCGACCCAGAATCCGGGATTTCGCCGTGCGAAAAACGGACTGCTCGCAAGCGGATCGCGCACTAAGTTAGGATAAGCAGCCATGTTGTGATCGCGGAAATAGAAGTATCCCGATCCGTGAAATTGATTGCTGCCCGTGCGCGTCACCACGTTAACCGAACCGACGCTGGTGATATCGGTCGACAAGTCGAAATTAACGGAGGAAACCTGGAACTCCTGCACCACTTCCTGGGAGAAATTCATCGCCGAACCCGATCCCTCAATCGTGTCGCGGATCGCGCCCCCGTCTACGCTGATCGCCGTCTTCCCGGAATCGCCGCCCAGGATCGACACGGTGGACAAAGCATTGTATTGAGATGTAGTGCCGGTGCCGACGCTGACGCCCGGTTCGATCGACGCCAGTTGCATAAAGCTGCGCCCGTTTAGAGGAAGATCCTGGATCTGCTGCCGCTCCACCACGCCGTCGATCGCGTGTTTTTCATACTCCACTTGCGCCGTCGCCGCTTCCACATTGACCACTTCACTGGTTTGGCCGATCGGCAGCCGCATGTCGGCCGTCGTCGTGAGACCGGTTTCCACCGTCGCCTCGCGAACTACTGTACGGAACCCTTTTAATTCCACGCGGACTTCGTAAACCCCGGCGGGAAGCGCCGGAGCGCTGAACGCGCCTTCGGCATTGGACACCAGTTCCCGTTCCGCTCCTGTTGCCTTGTTGCGAATCTTGATGGTCGCGTTAGGAATGATGGCGCCCGTTTCGTCGGCAACCACCCCTGAAATCGTTCCTACCGGAGCCTGCGCAAACGCCGGGCGGCTGATAGAACACGCTATCAACAGGACCACGCCGAGCAACGGACAGAGTTGCATTACACGTTTCATTAATCAAAGTCCCCTTTTGCAAACCAAGGCAGTCGTGTCTCGCAAAGCAAAACTAGGCAATTGTGACTCAAGGCCCGTCATACTGTCAAGAGCCTTCGTATGGATGTTCTTGAAATTCCAGTTGTTTAGAATAGTAACAGCGCTAACTCACTTAACGCCGTTTTTACGATCTAGTAGAGCAGATAGGCGCGGCGGCGATCCTCGAAGGCACTCAATTCCTCTGCGATCCGCTGTTCGATCGACCGCGGATCCTCGCCGGATTTCACAAAATCTATTACCTTTCGGTTGCCAATCAGCTTCCGGCAGGACTCCACGTCGATTTTGCCCGGGTACAGTTTTTGCAGGGCGTAAGCGACTTCCAGGCCCAGGCGCACCGAAGAAAACTGCTCTCTATTAATGATGATGAAACGAACTCCTTCGAGGGGCCGGTCTTTCAATGGCGGAGCTGCCGGCGTAAACCGTGTCGCATAAGCACGCACACCCGGAATCGATCGCTCATTCAAGAACCGGGCCAGTTCCGCCCCGCGAATCCATTCGGCTCCAATCTGCTCAAATGGAGCGTCCGTTCCCCGCCCCACCGAATAACCCTTCGCCGCTTCGAGCATCGCGAGCCCGAAATAAAGCGTGGCCGAGTTCAGGCTGCGCATGTTAGGCGACAGGTCGATCCAGCTAAGCCCCGTCGAATCGAACCAATCGCCGCGCGACCAGTTCTTCATCTTAATAACATGGAGGTCCGCGTTAAATTTCCGCTCTCCGTTGGCCATCGTCGCCAGCTCGCCGAGCGTCAGCCCGTGACGGATCGGCATTGCGTAGCATCCCACGAAACTTTGCAGATCGTCGTCCAGCAGAGGCCCTTCGACATGGGCGCCCGTCACCGGATTCGGCCGGTCGAGAACGTAAAACGGCAGCCCCGCCTTCGACGCCTCTTCCAACGCATAAAGCATGGTGCACGAATAGGTGTAGAAACGCGCGCCGACGTCTTGAATGTCGAAGACCAGCGTATCCACGCCGCGCAGCATCTCCGGCGTCATCCGAAAGCGGCCGTTGTAATGCAAGCTCCAGATCGGCAGGCCCGTCGCCGCGTCCTTCGAATCCGCAACATCCTGACGATCTTCTTTCCCCGTTAATCCATGCTCCGGGGAAAAAAGCGAGGCAATCTGCACTCCCGCGTCGCGCATCGCATCGATATTGCGCCGCCCGTTCTGATCGAGCCCCGTTTGATTAGTGATCAACCCGATCCGCTTCCCCTTCAACGCCGCGAATTTCTCCTGCTCCAACACATCGATGCCGGTCAGCACCCGATGGTTCGGCGCGATCATCCGCCGGATACCCGCTGTTTCCATGGCCTCGTTGTAACCGACCACGCTAACGGCCGGCGCGTCCGCTCCAATCGCCGCAGCCGCAATAGTGGCGACGCGCGAGCGCAGCGCCGTCAGACTCTTCCCCGCCTTCGGATGCACGAAGTTCGTCAGCAGAATCACGTACGAATTGGTGGTCGGATCCACCCACATCGACGTTCCCGTAAACCCTGTGTGCCCGAAGGAACCGATAGGAAACAATTCCCCGCGATTGGAAGAATACGACGAATCGATATCCCAGCCCAGCCCCCGCAGCACCGGCTGATCGAGGGGAGTTTCAGGCGTCGTGAATTTGCGAATCGTCAATGGCGAAAAAACACGCACCTTGTCGAGCGTTCCCATCCCCAGCAGCATCTCCGCGAATCTCGACAGATCCGACGCCGTTGAGAAGAGGCCCGCATGCCCCGCCACGCCTCCCATCAGCCGCGCGCGCGGATCGTGCACCACGCCCCGAAAAGGCGCGCCGGTCGCCGCATCGATCTCCGTAGGCGCGATCCTCGCGCGCAGCGACGCCGGCGGTTTGAACTGCGTATCGGCCATCCCTAAAGGCTTGAAAATCTCCTCCCGCGTAAATTCGTCGAGCATCTTTCCGCTCTTGCGATGCACAATTTCGCCCAGCAGAATAAAGTTCGTATCGCTATAAACGAACCGCACCCCCGGCGGATTCTGCGGCTTCTCGATCAGTGCCCGGTGAATCCCCGCCTCATATCCGTTGAACGGCGGATCCAGATCGAAATCCGGCTTGAATCCCGAGAAATGCGTCATCAGGTCGCGAATCGTAATGTCGCTCTTGCCGCCCTGAAATTCCGGCAGATAGTCGGTGACCTTCTCCGACAACCGCAACTTCCCGTCCTCGAAAATCTTCATCGCCGCGGAAGTCGTCGCGATCACCTTGGTCAGCGAAGCCAGGTCGAAAATCGTATCGAGCGTCATCGCCTCCCGCTCCGGCACCAGCGCCCGGCTGCCATACGCTTTACGATGCAGAATTTTGCCGTCGTGCCCGACAATCAGCACGGCTCCGGGAATCAATCCATCCTGAACCGCCTGCTCCACAGCCACGTCGAGCGCGGCCGACCCCGAAAACGTCTCCTGCGCGAAGGTGCACGCCGCACACGCGACCACCATCAAAGCGATGCCTCTTGGCCGCCACCCGTCAAGCTTCGGGGACTGACTACCTTTTTCGCCCGTCAAGCCTAGCGTTATTGAAATCCTTCGCGGCGAAAAAGGCTGTCTGTCCCCTACCGTTCCGAAGACTACTGTCGCAGCGCCGGTCTTCATATTAGTTTCTTCGCAATCCCCTCCAGCAGCGTCGCCAGATCGAAATCCTTTTGCGTAATCCCGCCCGCATCGTGCGTCGACAGATCCACCGTCACCCGGTTGTAGACATTCGACCACTCCGGATGATGATCCATCTTCTCAATAGTCGGCGCTGCCGTCGCCATCATGCCGAACGCATGCGCGAAATCCGGGAACTTATACTCGCGGTGCAACTTCCCGTCTTTCACAGACCATCCTGCCAGTTCGTGCACCTTTTTCTGAATGTCAGCATCGTCAAGCTTCTTCATCAGGCCCTCCCATAAATCGGAATCACCGCGCCGCTGACGTCGCCCGCCTCTCGCGACGCGAGCCACACCAGAGCTTTCGCGATCGACTCCGGCTGCACCCATCGCGAAAAATCGGAGTTCGGTATTGCCTGCCGGTTGAGCGGAGTGTCGATCGTGCTTGGCAGCACGATGTTCGCGGTAATTCCCAAGTCCTTCGTCTCCGCCGCGACATTCTTCACCAGGGCGACCAGCCCCGCCTTCGATACCGAATAGGCCGCGTAATTCGGCATCGGTTCCACCGCTGCCCGCGCTCCCGCCGCCACGATGCGGCCATATTTCGCTGCCCTCATGGGTTTCAACACAGCGCGCATCGCACAAAACGCGGCGCGCAAATTCAAAGCCATCATGCCATCCCACGTTTTGTCGCTGGTCTCCGCAATCGGTTGCCCACCGCCAAATCCGCCGAGGAGATGCACCAGCGCGTCGATCGGCCCATGCTTCAACGCCTGCTCGACCATCGAGTCGCAGCCCTCCGCCGTCGTCAGATCCACGGAAAGCGTAAGAAACGGCGCGGGCTCCGGCCAGTGCCGCGCAACGCCGATAACCGTCGCGCCCGAATCCTCAAACGCCTTAGAAACCGCGGTCCCCAGCCCGCCGTTGGCTCCAGTAATCAGAACACTCATATCCGACCATTATCGCCTTCTCCTGGCTCCTGGCTCCTGGGTACTGGCTACTTCTCTTCACACATCCAACCCCACAGCCCTCATCAACTCCAGCGCGTTACTCCGCGTCACCACTCCCTCCCGCAGCCGGTAGTCGAATCGGATCTCCCCGTTTTCCAGGTGATCCTCAAAATGCACGTTCGCCGCACGCCCGTTGAAATGCGGCACAATCTCCGCCAACGCCAGATCGTGCGTCGATACCAGACCGATCGCGCCTCGCTCCACCAACCCCCGCACCACCGCCTCCGCCCCGATCCGCCGATCGTGCGAATTGGTTCCGCTCAACAGTTCGTCGAGTAGGAACAGCGTCGGATGCCCGGTCCGCGCGAGTTCCACCACATCGCGCACCCGGCTGATCTCCGCATAGAATCGCGAACGATTATCCGCCAGTGAATCGTGCGTACTCATCGAGGCTCCAATGCACAAAGGAGAAATATTCAGCCGCGCGCAAGCCACCGGCGCACCGGCCCAAGCGAGCACGGTGTTCAATCCCACGGCCCGCATGAGCGTGCTCTTGCCGCTCATATTCGACCCGCTGACGATCCACAGCCGCATTCCGTCGCCGAGCCGCACATCGTTCGCCACAGCAACCGCCGCCGGAATCAGAGGATGCCGCAGAGCCTCCGCGTCGAACAAAGGACCCTCCGCGTCCAGCCTCGGAAACGTCGCGTCCGGCCGCTCGAACGCATACGTGGAAAGCGAGCACAGCGCCTCGAACTCACCCACCGCCGCAATCCATTTCCCGATCAGCGGCCCGCACGAAACCCGCCACGCCTCCACCGCCATCGCGAACTGCGCGTTCCACAGCAGCATCGCCGCCAGCGGACGAAAGAACATGTTCTCCGACGAATCCAGCAGCTCAATTAACCGCGTCAACCGTCTGATGCGCCGTGACGCCGTCGTTCCCTCGACCTTCAGTTCCCCCACCAGCCGCATCATCCGGGCCGACGCAAATCGCTCCGTCTCCAACCGCTCGAGCAGCAATGCGAGCATCCGTAATTCATGCGCCGGGGCCGAGACCGCCTCCGCCACCACGCCCACTTTGGGCCGCACCGAGAAGCTGAAAATCATCTCCGCCAGCACCACGATCAAGAACGGCGCCGCTGAAACCTTCTGCGCGAAAAATGCGCCGAGACTAACCACAGCCGCGCAAGCCAGCACCGCCGCAACCACCCTAGCCCCTTTGAAAAAGTGAATCGCCGGCGCCGTCCCCCAAGCCGACAATCCCCGCGCATCCACTGCCGCGCGAATATCTTCGCCCATCAGCGCGATCTCTTCCCGCAAATCGACGCGCGGACACAATTCCGTCACCGCTTGTTGCCGCGCCGCGACCTCTTCGCGCTCTCCCGGCCTGAGCAGCCATTCCGCCAGCATTCTTTCGCCCGCACCCGTTCGAGCCGTCGACAACAATTCAAATAATGATCCCCGCCCAAACAAATCCAGATCGTCGGCATAAACATGTTTTGAATCTCGAAATCTTTCCCCCTGGCTCCCCGTCCCGATCCACCGGTCCTCAATCCGTCCGATGGCCCGCTCATAATAGGCGACCCCACGCGTCGCCGCCTGCCGCTCTGTGTCGAGCCGTTCGAGCGCGATCCACAACACCACGAAAATCGCCACCGGAACCGTCAGCCACCAGGGCGAGATGGTCGAGGTGCCGATCGAAAACCCTGTCACCACCACCGCAGCGATGCCGGTCGCGAGCCGCGCATTGCCAAACCGGCTATACTGCCGCTCCGCGCGCGCCAGCCTCTCGTTCCATCTGCTCAACCGCGCGCGATATTCTTCAACTGGAGACACACTTCAGTCTAAACTGGGAATCCGTGCTGAAACTTCTTTCCATCCTTTTTTCCTTCTCGGCCGGTGCGATCGCGCAACAAACCGGCCTCGTCGAAACCTCCGACGTCGACCTCGCCTACGAATCCTACGGCGCTCCCAGTGCGGCAACTCCCGTCATCGTCGCCAACGGCGGACCCGGACTCTCCCACGTCTATATGATTCAGAACGACGTCTGGACCCGCCTCGCGAAAACCCGCCAGATCGTCTTCTATGATCAGCGCGGCACCGGCAAATCCACCCGCCTGAAATCCGGAGCCTCCCAGGAAATCGAAGCTCAAATCGGCGACCTCGAAGCCGTTCGCATCAAATTCAACTTTCAAAAATTCGACCTCGTCGGCGATTCCTATGGAGGCTTCCTCGCCATGGCCTACGCCTCCGCGCATCCCGACCGCGTAAATAAACTCATCCTCAGCGACTCTGCCGCGCCCGCGATGAAGAACATCGTCCGCGTTCTGTCCCAGGTCTTCCCGGACATGATGGATCGCAACCCGTCACGCAGCCCAGACCCGCAGGAGCAGATGCGCAATCACTTCCGCATGCTTTTCTACAGCGAAGAAAAACGCGACGCGTATCTCACGGGCGCGAAAGATCTCGGCTACAACCCGCAAATCGGAGCCGCCGTCAGCCGCGCGGTCTCGAACGTCGATCTCACGCCGCACCTCGCGAACTTCGCCTTCCCCACCCTGGTCATCACCGGCCGCTACGATATGAACGTGGCGCCCCTCACCGCCTGGAACATCTATAAAGCCATCCCCGGCGCAAAATTCGTCGTCTTCGCCAAGAGCGGCCATCTCCCTTCCTACGAAGAGCCCGACAAATACGTGCAGGTCGTCGATGCGTTCCTTAACGGCCGATAAACAATGCTCCCTCGCCTCCGCTCCAATCTCGACTTCTTGCCTTCGCCGGTTCCCGACCGCCCCGGCCTGGTGATCCGCGATCCCTTTCAATACTCCGACGCGACTCTCATCGTTCCTCCCCCGCTAATCGCCTGCCTCGAATTTTTCGATGGCGCCCATTCCAGCCTGGACCTGCGCGAATACCTTGTCCGCGCCACCGGCGAACTCGAAGTAGGCGAGATCGAGCAGCATCTGGTCGACACCCTAAGTTCCGCCGGATTCTTAGAGGACGAAGCCTTCGAAGAACGTAAAGCCGCCGCCGGGCGAGCCTTCGCCGAAGCCTCTGTCCGCGAACCCTCCCACGCCGGCTCCGGCTACCCCGAAGAAAAATCCGAGCTCATCCGCACTTTCGACGAGCATTTAAATGGCGATCGTACTCCGCCAGCCACCGAGAAACTCCTCGCCATCGCCGCCCCCCACGTCAGCCCCTTCGGAGGCGTCGAAGCTTACCGCGCAGCTTACTCCTCCCTCTCCGAAAGAGACGCCGACCGCACCTTCGTCATCCTAGGAACCTCCCATTACGGACAACCCGACCGCCTCGGCCTCACCCGCAAGCCCTTCGCGACTCCTTACGGCGAAACCATCCCCGACCTCGCCCTCATCAACGAAATTCAAGCCAAATCCGGCGACGCCGCCGCCATGGAAGACTACTGCCACGCCATTGAGCACTCCATCGAATTCCAAGTCGTCTTCCTCCAGCATCTCTTTGGACCCCAAATCCGCATCGTCCCGATCCTCTGCGGCTCCTACGCCAATAGCATCTATCGCGGCGGCGCGCCTGAAGCGAACGACCACGTCAATCGCATGCTCGGCACGCTGGGCGAAATCGCCGCCCGCGAAGGCGATCGCCTCCTGTGGGTCCTGGGCATCGATATGGCCCACATGGGCCGCCGCTATGGCGATCCTTTCCCAGCCGCAGCCGAGCGCGATGAAATGGAAGAAGTCGCCCTCCGCGACCGCGCCCGCATCGACCGCATGGAGGCCGGCGACGCCCGCGGCTTCTGGGATCTGGTTCAGCAAAACCAGGACGATCTGAAGTGGTGCGGCTCGGCGCCCATTTATACGTTTCTAAAGGCCGTTCCCCAAGCCCGCGGCCGCCTACTGCGCTATCAACAGTGGAATATCGACGATCAGAGCGTCGTTAGTTTCGCGGGTATGAGATTTCATTCAAGCTAAGCCGCGGCCGTCCGATGAGAATTTCAAAGGGGACGTCCATGATCTCAATCCGCAAATCCGTAGACAATCTATCGCGCCTTGAAGAACTTGAGAAACGCGAAGCGTTGTCCAGCGCCATCCGGGATTGCTACACCCTGGCGATCCATTCCGCGGCCAAGTACGCGGTGGAAGTCGACCCCGCTCTCGCCCTCGAGTTCCGAGGCCATCTCCAGGTCATCGAAGATCAAAGCCGCACCGCCCTGTCCGCGGAGCAATTGCACTCCGCCCAGTCTTCCTTCCGCGGCGAGCTGCGCGATTATCGCGACAAGTCCGACGCCCGCTTGGTAAAGCTGCGCAAAGAGGTACAGAACGCCACCGCCGCCATGACCATCTTCGCGGAGACCGTTTCTTTGAATGGAGAAAATCACGAACAGGAAGTGAGCGCCCAGCTTCACACTCTCGAATCCGCCGCCCGATCCATCGACATCGGCGAGATTCGCGGCAGCGTAGGCGCAGCCGTTGCGGGCATCCGTTCCAGCGTCGAACAGATCCACCGCGGCAATCAGCTCATCGTCGCCCAGTTGCAGGATGAAATCCGCGTCCTTCATTTGCAATTTGAGCAGGAGCGCAAGGCCCTCTTTATGGACCGCGCTTCCGGTGCCTGGAACCGCCAGAAAATCGATATTCACCTCGACAACCTGCTGCGCCAGAACCAGCCCTTCTGCCTGCTGCTGGTATGGGTCCGCAACCTCAAGCGTACTCAGAGCCAGTATTCGGCCACCGTGGTCGAAGGCGCGTTGAAAGCCCTGGTCGCCCGCTTCTCCGCCCTGCTCGGAGAGGAAGCCGTTATCGGACGCTGGACCGTTGACCAGTTCGTAGCCGTGCTCGACGTGCCGTCCAGCCGCGCGATCGCCCTCTCCGCTGAGGCCACTCGCAAGCTCTCCGGCGGCTATGCCGTTCAGGAAAACGGGCTCTCGCAAACGGTGACGCTCCAGGCCACCGCGGGAGTCGTCGACCGCAGCCCCGGCGCCGATTCCGCCGCCTTCCGCCAAAAACTCGACCAATTAGCCGGAGCCATCGCGGGCGCGTAATCTTTATCCTGGCTGCTGGCTGCTTCTTCAGCGCTACAATTCGGTAGAGCGTGCGAATCACCATCTCTAAAGAGAATTACCTGAAGGCCATTGCCGAAGCCGAAGGGGAAGGCGAGACCGTCATCGCCGCAACCCTCGCCCGTTGGCTGAAAGTGTCCGCACCCGCCGTTACCATGGCCATCCGCCGCTTGAAGCGCGACGGCCTCATCCAAGTAAGCCCCGCCGGCGAAATCACTCTCAAAAAACAAGGCCGCGAAATCGCCGACCGCGTCCTCCAGCGTCACCACCTGATCGAACGCATGCTCACCGAGATCTTCGACATGGAATGGTACAAGGTCCACGACGAAGCCGAGCAGTTGGAGCATGCCGTCTCCTCCGACTTCGAACGCCGTCTGATCGAAAAACTGGGCCAAAGCGAAGCCTGCCCTCACGGCAACCAAGCCGGAGTGGACCACCCCCAAGCCCGCCGAGATCGCGGCTGGACCCCTCTCGACGAGCTCCGAACCGGCGCGACCGCGAAAGTAATGAGCGTCTTCGAACGCGACCGCTCCCTGCTCGAATATTTAGACGGCCTGGGCATCCGCCCATCAGCCGAGTTAGAAATGGTAACCCGCAACTACGACGACACCCTGACCCTCAAGGTAGCCGGAAAGCCAGTCCAGCTCGCCAGCACCGCAGCCCAAAAAGTCTGGGTAGCCTGACCCTCTTCGCGCGGTTGCTTGAGAGCACGGCCCTTCTGCATTAAGCTACATTCCCCGGAAACGCGGCCGCCTATCGGACGTCTATAAGTCCAACAGGGGCCGAGTCATGTCAATTGTTTGTTTATTATTTGTATTTTTCGCTGTACCTTTGTTGCTGTACGGCCAATTTGTCTTTTTCCTGGATGTGCAACCCCCTGTTTTAAAGGGAAAACCTCTCCGTCTCCTGACCGCCGGCTTGGTAGTTCTTTCGGCGAATAATGCTCAATCCCAAGAAAATGTTTTGAAAGAAGCAAATGCATTTTATCAAAAAGGCAACGTGGAAGCCGCAATTGAGGGCTATAGGGCTTATCTCGAAATTCATCCTGAAGCCTTTGAAGTCCGCTCGAATCTCGGTGCCGCGCTCGCCCGGCTGGGCCGCTTCGATCAGGCGATCGCCGAATATCGCGGCGCGCTGGCCCTTGCTCCTGACAATCCCGGCATCATCGCGAACCTGGGCTTGGCCTATTACAAGACGGGCAAACTGACGGAGGCGGCGCAGCAATGGTCCAAGGCTCACGCCCTGTACCCCGCCAACAGGCAGATCACGATGCTCCTGGCCGACGCCGCATCCCATCTCGGCGACCATTCGCAGGTCATCGCCCTGCTCGGTCCGCCTTCCGGGATTGACCCGCAGGATCTCGGCGCAGCTTATCTGTTAGGCACCTCGCTGATCGCAGCGCATCGCCCTTCTGACGCGCAGGCCCTCGTCGCACTGGTTCTCCGGCGGGGTGATTCCGCGGAGGCCCGCATTCTTGAGGGTACCCTCGAACTTCAGCGAGGCGACTCCAGCGCCGCCGTCGCGGACCTGGAACGCGCCACACAAATGGACCCTAAGCTGCCGAACGTATTTTCCGCATACGGCTCCGCCCTTCTATCGATCGGCGAAACCGGCCGCGCCGAGGCCGCGTTTCGGCGGGAGCTCGAGTCCAATCCGAATGACTTTCTCACCCACCTCGATCTGGGTTTCCTCCTCAAGCAGAATCAGCAGTACGACGAAGCCTTGGTGCACCTTCTCCGCGCGCTGGAATTGAGGCCGGGCGACATCGCCGTACGATATCAGATCGCGTCCATTCACTTGCTCACCGGCGATCTGAATGCGGCGGTCGGTGAACTCGAATCCATCACCCACGATTCGCCCCGATTCATCGCGGCCGACGTTTCCTTAACCACCGCCTATTACCGCCTGAAGCGCAAGGCTGACGGGGACCGGGAGCGCGCCCTGGTCCAGAAGCTCAATGCCGAAGAGCAGTCCGACGCAGAACCGGCCCTCGCGCATCCGCAGCCGTGATCGGCGCGGTCTTGCTGGTGGGCGGATTCCTTGCAGCCAGTCTTCCGGACGGCTACGCGGGAAGCGCCGCCTGCGCGTCCTGCCATGCGTCGCAGTTTGCTTCGCAGCAGCGCACGCCCATGGCCCGCGCGCTTGAGAGCGGCGAACAATCCGCCATCCTTCGCAATCATCCCCTCCTGAAATTTCGCGAGGGAGCTTATTCCACGTCGATTACCCGTGAAGGCAGCCACAGTTTCTACGCCGTAACCGACGGCGCGCAAACCATCCGTGTGCCCCTCGAATGGGCCTTCGGAGTAGGCTCCGTCGGCCAAACCTACGTGCTGGCGTACAACGGCAACTGGTATGAAAGCCGTGTCAGCTACTACCACACGCTGGAAAATTTAGACGTCACCATGGGACACATCAAAGATGTGCCTCGCTCGCTCGAAGAAGCGCTCGGCCGCAGGATCGGCGTCGCGGAGCGCACCGAATGCTTCGCCTGCCATGCCACTGGCGAAATCCAGGCCAGGGAAATCCATTTAGAAACGCTCACCCCCGGAGTTCAATGCGAAAACTGCCATGGCCCGGCAGCGGCGCACGTGGCCTCGATGAAATCCGCCAACCCGCCGGTGGTTGTGCCCGCGAAACTTTCCCGGCTTACTACGGAGGAAATGTCCGATTTTTGCGGCCGCTGCCATCGCACCTGGGCGAAGATCGCCACCGACGGCCCCCACAACATTCGCAACCTCCGCTTCCAGCCCTACCGTCTGGTCATCAGCAAGTGTTACGATGCCGCCGATCCGCGCATTCGCTGCGCCGCCTGCCACGATCCGCATCGGGACGTGGAAACCCGCGCGGAGGCCTATGACAAGAAGTGTCTCGCCTGCCACAGCGCAACCAAAGTCTGCACCGTGGCCAAAAAGAATTGCGTCACCTGTCACATGCCGAAAATCGATTTTCCCGGCGCCCACCACACCTTCACAGACCACAACATCCGAATCGTCCGCTCCGGCGAGAAGTACCCTGAGTAAATACGCTACAGCCCCTTAAAATACCCCACCGTCTCCCGCAACCCATCCTCCAACACCACCTTCGGCTCCCACCCCAGAACTTTCTTCGCCTTCGAAATATCTGGCCGCCTCTTCTTCGGATCGTCCGATGGCAAGGGCTCGAACACGATCTCCCCGTTCACCCCCATCAGCCTCTTGATCCTCTCCGCAAACTCCAAAATCGTCAGTTCCGCCGGATTCCCCAGGTTCACCGGATACCGCTCATCGGACCGGCTCAACTTAATCAACCCCTCCACTAAATCCGAAACGTAACAAAAACTCCGCGTCTGGGACCCATCCCCAAAAATCGTCAGCGGCTCGCCCCGCATTGCCTGATCGATAAACGCCGGCACCACGCGTCCGTCCTTCAAAGCCATCCTTGGACCGTAAGTATTAAAGATCCGCGCGATATTGGTCGGCACGCCGTACGTCCGGTGATACGCCATCGTCATCGCTTCCGCGAACCGTTTGCTCTCGTCGTAGCACGACCGCATCCCCACCGGATTCACGTTCCCCCAATAAGTCTCCACCTGCGGATGCTCCAGCGGATCCCCGTAACATTCCGAAGTCGACGTCAGCAGGAACCGCGACGAATCCCTCCGCGCGACCTCCAGCATGTTCCGCGTCGCCGTCGACCCGCTCTCCAGCGTCTCAATCGGATGCGCCAGGTACGCCATCGGGCTGGCCAGCGACGCCAGGTGCCAAACCTGGTCGAACGGACCCGTCACCGTCACCGGCTCCGTAACGTCGAATTCGTAAAAAACGAAATTCGGATGATCCGTCAGATGAAACAAATTCCGGTGCGACCCGGTAATGAAATTGTCAATCGCAACAACGCTGTCCCCGTCCGCCAGCAGACGGTCGCAAAGATGGGAGCCGATGAATCCAGCAGCCCCCGAAATCAAATGATGCAAATTCCCTCCTTAAACAAAATCGCGAAAACATGGGGACAGGCTACTCTGTCCCAAGGCGGCCATTAGTCTCCGTTAAACAAAGGTCCGTTCGGCGCCGAGTGGACAGAGCGGCCTGTCCCCACGTTTTCGCCCCGTCCGCAAAGCAGCCGCGCTATCGCCCCAATTGCCATATTCTACAAATGATGCAAATTCCAACAACACAAAATCGCGAAAACATGGGGACTGGCTACTCTGTCCCAAGGCGGCCATTAGTCTCCGTTAAACAAAGGTCCGTTCGTCGCCGCGTGGACAGAGCGGTCTGTCCCCACGTTTT
>DATHOJ010000059.1:0-2383 GCA_035485055.1 Bryobacteraceae bacterium | reverse complement strand
ACCCTTGCCGAACTCGGCCGGTTCGCGGCTCGGGGTCACCGCGATCGAGCGGAAGGAATCGACGCTGGTCCGCACCACCAGCTCTCCGTTGGTCGGTTGACTCACGTTGAAACCGTCCAGCAGTAAAAGAGTTTGGTAGGTCTCGGCGCCCGCCACATGGGGCTGCCCGAAGGCATCGGGCGTAACTCCGGGGATGAACGTCAGAGCGTTGCGGTAGTCGTGCGGTCCCGGGTAGGGGATATCGATGAGCTCCGCCGCGCTGAGTTCCTCTTTGGACGAGATTTGCGCAGAGTCGATGGCCGGCACAGATTCCACCACGTTTACCACTTCCCGCGCTTCCTGCTGATGAGTGAGCTTCACGTCCAGGTTGGCAGCGACGCCCACCTGCACATTGGACTGCGAGATTGCGTAGTAGCCGATCTTTTCCACGCGAAGTTCGTAAATTCCATGCGGTAAATCGAGGAACTCGCAGCGGCCCGCGGAATCGGTCAGGCAACGGAGTGGCAGAGCCGGCGGCGATGCCTGCAGCACGACATGCGCGGACGCGACTGGCACTCCGTTTTCGTCCGTCACCGTGACGGCGAGTTTCGGTGAGGTGGAAGCCGGAGTTGCCGAGGAGGTTGCGGGCGGAACAGCTTGTCCCCATCCGGAGACTGAGAAGAGGCCACCGAAAAGAAGAAAAACAGCGGCTCGCATGGAATGGGGGCTTCCGCACTCGACACAGCTAGCATACCTCTAGTCCGCGAGCGGTTGTGCCGTCAAGACGCGAAAGTTTTGGTGGTGTTGTCTGAATCGTTACTGCGAACCAGCGTTCTTTGCAGCTGAGAGCGAATCGGACCGATTCACTCTTGTCATCAAACCTCCGCGTTTTTCATCGCGGCGGAGGGATCGCAGTCTTGAGAGATCTAGAGCGCCAGCTGGGGCAGCCCTATTTCGCGCCGTTCGTGCCCAACGCTTCCAACACATCCACGGCTGAGCTGTAGCGTCCTTGCGGCGCACTGACCTGTGCGCCCTGCACGGTCTGCCGCACTGCCAGCAGCATTTCTCTAGCCAGGGCCACGCCCTCGGCGCGCGCCGCTTCAGGCGTTTGCGCGCGTGCCATGCGTTCCAGCACAGCGTCAGGCACACTGACCCGCAATTCGTTCTTCATAAACTCGGCATTGCGTACACTGACCAGAGGCCAGATTCCTGCCACTACGGGAATCCGGCAATGCGCAATGCGGCGCACAAAGTTTTCTAACAATCGCAAGTCAAACACGGGCTGAGTCACGGCGTATTCGGCTCCGGCTTCCACTTTGTACTCAAAGCGGCGAACCTCTTCGTCCAGATCGGTGAGGCCCGGGTTTGCGCCCACGCCAATCACAAATCCCGTTCCTGCGCCGATCGGATTGCCGCCCAGGTCCAGCCCCCGGTTCAGGTTGTGCACGATGTTGACCAGGCCGATCGCGTCCACATCGAAGACCGCCGTCGCGTCGGGATAATTCCCCATCTTCGGGGGATCGCCGGTGATGCAGATCAGGTTTTTGATTCCCACCGCCGCCGCGCCCAGCAGGTCGCTCTGGATGCCCAACACGTTGCGGTCGCGGCAGGTGTAATGCAGAACCGCGTCAATACCCACTTCGTGCTGAATCAGCAGCGACAGCGCCTGGTTGCTCATCCGCGCCGAGGCGCGCGGGCTGTCCGGGATATTCACCACATCCACGCCCACCGACTTGACAAACTTCGCCCCCTCGACTTCCTTGCGAATGTCGATGCCTTTCGGCGGCACAATCTCGACCATGGTCACAAACTCGCCACGGGCCAACTTCGCGCCCAAGCCCGATCTCTTCTCCAGAGGAACGGCCGGCGTCGCCGGGGTCGCGGCGTGACCGCCCGCCGCTTGCGGAGCGGCCGCTTTAGCCCGCGCTTCGCCCACACGCAGAGCGGATTTCATCGCCCGAATGTGCTCCGGCGTGGTGCCGCAGCATCCCCCGACCACTCGGACTCCGGCGGCAACAAACTTCCGCGCATAGCTGGCCATGTATTCCGGAGAACACAGATAGATGTTTCTGCCTTCAACCGAGCGCGGAATGCCGGCGTTCGGTTGCGCGGCCAGGGGCAGGGAAGTCAGGGCGCGGACACGCTCCATGGCATCCAACATGGCCACCGGGCCCACGCTGCAATTGCAGCCGATTACGTCAGCTCCCCATTCTTCGAGTTTGGGAACGAACGTCCCTGGATCCGATCCGTCGAGACAGTTGCCGTCTTCGTCGATGGTGACCTGCGCCACAATTGGCAGCCCGGCTTTCACATCGCGGGCCGCGAGCATAACCTGATGCAGCTCTTCAAGATAGCCGAAGGTCTCCAGGATCAGAAGATCGACGCCGCCTTCCGCCAGCGCCTC
>DATHOJ010000058.1:0-4684 GCA_035485055.1 Bryobacteraceae bacterium | reverse complement strand
ATAATCAGCGCCTCTTTGCTCGAATCTGTCCAATCAGGTCTGCCAGGGTTATTTTTGCCAGCGACTTCTCAAAGCTCTTCTGGGTTTGCGAAAGGACCGCTGACATACATCGCTTGAGGTTGCGACTGACCGGACACTTCTTTTCGACCGGATACGAATGAACGGCAAACGCAGGGGGTGCTTCGCTGGCATGGTAGATATCCAATAGCGTGATTCGTTTAGGAGGGCGCGCCAGCACACTCGCACCGCTTTTCCCGCGTGTGGTCACAACCAAGCCAGCTTTGGAGAGCTTGGACAGGGACTTGCGAACGAAGGTGGGATTTGCGTTTACGCTTTCGGCGAGGGTGGCCGATCGGACTTCGCCGCCAGGGTAAATCCCGAGCGCGGCCATGATGTGCGTGGCGACAGCGAATTGAACGGTCTTCACGGACATCAGGGCCTCTCCCCAATATGTGATGTTAAGAGTCACATTTGGTTGCAGGCTTTTTTGCAAGAAACTAAGAGGCGTGGCCGCGGGCGAAAAACGCAGCCGCTATCGGCCACTCGCATAGGTCGCGAACGCGTTTCCGAACATTGGGAGACCACTCTTTGATGGTTCTCGTGTGGACTGGTGCTGGCATAAGCTGTAACCATTTGTTGTACTGCTGCGTCAGTTAAGCAGGCCTTCTATCGGATCGATGGGGAGGTTCTCGATGAAACCCACCTTGCATCGGGCGCTACTGATGTCAGCTCTTGTTTTCCTGCTAGAAGCCTCTCGCCAGCCCGTAATTGCCGCCGAATTTCATCAGCCTCATCCGGACACCGAAATCGTGCGCCTGTCCTTCGTTCAGGGCGACGTCCGCGTCTCGGAGGGTAAGTCCGGCAAGGTCGACCTAGAAGGGTCCTGGGTCCAGGCCGCGGCAGGGCTTTCGATTACAAAAGGATTTACCATCGTCACCGGCACCGGCCGCGCCGAGATCGAGTTCGAGAATGGCTGGGCAGCATATCTTGCGGACAATTCGACGCTCGAATTTCAAACACTCAACTCGTTTGAGGAAATGCCTGACACAGAGCTGGTGCTTCTATCCGGAACTCTCACCGCTTTCTTCAAGCCAGTGTTGGGCGAAACTCTTTACGTGAACGGTGTGGAGTTTTACGCGCAGAGCGACCTACGATTTGATAGTTTTCTGGACGGGTTTTCGGTCACACGTGAGGATCTCGCGAGCAACACCGTGCCCGGCAGGCTGTTCGATTTTCTTCCTCCCCCGCCACCGTCGGATGTCTATATCGGAAGAGACGTGATTTCGGGAAAGTGGCCTGACTCGAAAGCACGGACAGAATGGAACGATTGGGCATCAGCGGCGGAGAGCGAACGAAATGCCAGGTTAGCGCAAGCTGAAAAGGCGTCAGGACTCTCCGTACCGATTCCGGGTCTCGCCGATCTGTATGCCGAGGGAGAATTTTTTGAGTGTGCGCCATACGGAAAATGTTGGGAGCCGCGGTCTGAAACGGTTAAGCAACGGGAGGAACAGCCGCGCGGCGTATCAGCGGCATTCGATGGCGTGGCGACGGAGCAGTCTGCGAATCTCCCTCCGGCTGCCAGTCAGATAGTTGGATTTCCGGGCACGACGAAGCATGAACATTTCACGAGGCGCGGTGTTAGCGCCGACTGTGGGATAACGCTGGAAAGTATTGACCGCGATCCCGTCACCGGGGTCGAGAAAGTTGTAGGGAGGCTCGACGAGCAACCGGCCCCATGGAATTCGGCAGTGTGCCATGCTGGGAGTTTCATCTACCTGCCCCGTCACGGATACGTTTGGGTGGCAGGGAAGAAGCATCACCACAATCCGTGCCAATACGTGAAGTTCCACGGAAAATATGGAACAGTGCCGTGGCATCCGCTCGACGTGAAAGGGAAAACTCCGCTGAACTTGACCCACGGCATGCTGATGGCGTCAGGCCGCGTTTCCGGAACCCGTGAAGTGATCAAAGTAAACATGAACGAGAAAGTTGAAACGCTGAATTCTGTGCCTCGGGAATTTCAACACCCGGCTGAACATCTGCCGACAGCAGCAGCGCGTCCGCGGATTGAGGGACATTTCATCGACTTCGCAGGTGCAACCCCGCGCGTGCTTACGCTCAATCATGGAAACTCCGGACCTCCTTCGAAGGTTGCAGTGGGCGACGTGCCGATTACTTATGATTACGCGCGACATTCGTTTGTTCTACAACCGCCCGGAAGCGCCGCACACGTTGAGTCGCCGGTCGTGATCGCACGAGTGAATTCCTACGGTGGCATCCGCGGAAGCGGCGCTGGTTTGAGCGGAGGACCGTTGAGCGGCGCCAGCGGCAGTAGGGGCGGAGGAGGGGTGGTCGCTGGGGGTTCGCGAAGCTTCGGCGGCGGTCATAGCTCGGGCGCAGGGGGCTCTGGCGGGAGCGGGTTCAGCGGCGGCAGTCACGCCGGCGGTGGCGGTGGTGGACATAGCGGAGGCGGGGGCTTTAGCGGTGGCGGCGGTGGGCGTAGCGGAGGCGGAGGATATAGCGGAGGTGGTGGTGGCAGCTACAGCGGAGGCGGAGAGCACAGCGGCGGAGGGGTAGGCAACGCGGGAGGCGGCGGAGCAGGAGGTGGCGGTGGAGCGAGACCGCGCTGAATTACAGTCGGTTTCAGCGCGGGACATGGGCTAAGGAAAATATATCGAAGCCCGAGGGACGGGTTCCCCAGCCTTCGCCCGCGACGACGGGAAAGGCGGCGCTTTACCTTCAAAGCTTATCTGAATCGGACGCGGCGACTGCTTCAGTGCGACAGCGTCCGATCCTGAGAATGCGCCACCTGGCGAACTAGCAGTCCAGTTGCGTGTGGGGCAGTTTCCGATCACCGCGCTCTTAGCTCTAAAACCTTTGTTACGCGCCGACACCTACCTGCTGGTCTTTCAGGAAGGCGAGCAAATCCGAATTGATCGTGTCCGCATTGGTCGTGGGCATGCCGTGCGGGAAGCCCTTGTAGATTTTCAATATTGAGCCCTTCACGAGCTTAGCGGATAGCAGGCCGGCATCGGCATAAGGCACGATCTGGTCATCGTCGCCGTGCATTACGAGCGTGGGCACCGTGAACTTCTTCAGATCCTCGGTGAAGTCGGTCTGGGAGAAGGCGACGATACCGTCGTAGTGCGCCTTAGCTCCGCCCATCATGCCCTGGCGCCACCAATTCGTAATCACGCCTTGAGAGGGCTTCGCGCCGGGCCGGTTGTAACCGTAAAAAGGTCCGATTGGTAAATCCATGTAGAATTGCGCACGGTTGGCGGCAAGCTGCGCCTGGAGGCCGTCGAAAACTTCTTTCGGCAGGCCGCCGGGATTCGCCGGCGTCTTTACCATGAGAGGTGGTACCGAGCTGATAAGGACGGCCCTCGCGACGCGGCTCTCACCGTGGCGCCCGATGTAACGTGCGACTTCACCGCCGCCAGTCGAGTGGCCAACGTGGATTGCGTTCTTTAAGTTGAGATGAGCGGTAAGCGCGGCGAGGTCGTCGGCATAGTGATCCATATCGTGTCCGTCGCCGGTTTGGGTCGAGCGCCCGTGGCCTCTTCGATCGTGAGCGATAACGCGATAGCCGTGATTCAGGAAGAACATCATCTGGGTGTCCCAGTCGTCAGCGGATAGCGGCCAACCGTGGGAGAAAACGATAGGCTGACCCGAGCCCCAATCTTTGTAGTAAATCTCGATGCCGTCTTTCGTGGTGATCGTTGCCATGGGAGGCCTCCTTGGTTTGCTGGAAATCCGTGGGCGAGCATTATGCACGAATCGAATGAGATTTAGCCACGGTTTTACGGTTGGCTACCGCACATCCGGCCCAACTATCTGGCGGACCAACTATCTGGAACCGAAACATATGATGTCAGCGGCGACGAATTAGTGGCGGGTCGACCGTCAATTCTGTGAGGCGGAGCCAGTGGTTGGTGGCGCGTTCTGCTGCGACGCCTGATGAGTGGAGCGGTAGTGAGCCAGGAATAGCAAGAGCGCAAGGACGGCCAGAGCGATGGCAGCCGTCCCCCGACCGGACGAGAGTTGTGCCGGTTCTCGCGGCGGAGCAACTCGCGAGGGGTGGGACGAAATATCTGGCGGAAGCCCAGCCATCGTCAACTACAGCTTTCGCAGTGCAGGCGGCAGCATTCCGGCGAGCGAATAGGCGCCGGAGCCTGTTATGAACAGGGCAGCGGCCAGGAGCAGTTGCGTCAGTGCGTACTCGTATCCGCCGGAGCTGACATTGAAGCCGTGTGCCATGTGGACGAGGACGATCGCACCGAGCATCACGATGATGATGCAGACGGCGCCAACGCGGATCAACACTCCGGTGAGCACGGCGATTCCGCCGGCGAATTGCGCGAGGCCGACGAGGTAGCCGATAGCTTCGGGCATCTTCATGTAAGCGGCGAAACCCTGCGGACCCGGACCGCCGAATGCGCCGAAGAGAATCGCGGCGCCGTGATAGATGAATGCGAGTGCGCTTCCGATTCGGATGAGCAGCAGCGCGATGTTGATTTGCGACGCGGTCGGCGTGGTGGATGCGTGAAGGTCGGCCATTGGGTCTCCTCAGCTGTGGTATTTAGCAGATTTGGCGCGATGCGCCAAATCATTTTGCGCTTACGCGAGGGCGAGATTGGGTTCGGCGTTGAGCATGGCGTCGGCGAAATCGCCGGCGATATAGCGC
>DATHOJ010000057.1:0-2040 GCA_035485055.1 Bryobacteraceae bacterium | reverse complement strand
GTGCAGGACATCCGCACCGGCGGCCGTTATCTTATGGAGATCCGCGATCCTGGCAAAGGCGAGACCTACTGGGGAGAAGGCGAATACCTCGAAGTCAAACCTCCAGAAAAGATCGTCTTCAGCTGGTCCTGGACCAAACAAGAGCCTGATGGTTCGCGCACGAAATTAAATCCCGAAAGCCCTGAAACCCAAGTCACTGTGGAATTCTTTTCGCGCGGTGATGTTACGGAAATAGTCCTCACGCATGCTGGCTTCTTCACCGAGAAGGATCGCCAGGAACACGACCACGGCTGGAACGGCTGCTTCGACGTGCTGGCGCGAATTCTCTAGTTCTCAGGGCGTTCGAATCCCGTTTACACACGCTCTTCTGCAATGGTAGTGTCCCATCGAATCGATGTGTGTTCGATGGGTCCTGCGTCGGTTCGTGCCAACTGCAAATCGCTTATCGGATGGACGAAGCATGAAAAACAAAACGAACCTTTTCGCCTGTGTATTCCTCTGTGCCGTCATGTCCCCTGCGCTTTTTGCGCAGCAAGCGCCAGCGGACCCACCCTATCTGAATCCCAAGCTTCTCGTCGATCAGCGCGCCGACGACTTGATCTCTCGCATGACGCTCGAAGAAAAAGTCGACCAGCTAGGCCACATCGCTCCGGCGATTCCTCGGCTTCGTGTCCCCGCGTACAACTGGTGGAACGAAGGACTCCACGGCGTGGCACGTGCCGGCGTCGCCGCGGTTTTTCCGCAGGCCATCGGCATGGCTGCCACGTTCGACGAACCTCTCATGCATGACGTGGCCGATATCATTAGCACGGAATTTCGCGCCAAGTATTCCGCCACCGTGCACTCGGATGGCTCGACGGATTGGTATCGTGGCCTCACCGTCTGGTCTCCGAACATCAACATCTTCCGCGATCCGCGCTGGGGACGCGGCCAGGAAACTTACGGCGAGGATCCGTTCCTCACCGCCCGTCTAGGTGTCGCGTTTATCACCGGACTGCAAGGCACCGATCCGAACTATTTCAAAGCGATCGCGACGCCGAAACATTTTGCGGTCCACAGCGGCCCCGAATCCACGCGGCACAGCGTGAATGTCGAAGCCTCCCGCCATGATATCGAAGAAACGTACCTGCCCGCGTTTCGCGCCGCCATCATCGAAGGCAAAGCCGAATCCATCATGTGCGCCTACAATCGGCTGAATGGCGAACCGGCCTGCGCGAATTCTGCCCTGCTCGTGGAACATCTCCGAAAAGATTGGGGCTTCCAAGGCTACGTTGTTTCCGATTGCGGCGCGGTCGCTGACGTTTACAAAGGCCACAAATTCACGCCCACTCCCGAAGCCGCCGCCGCTGCCGTCTTCAAAGCCGGCATGGATCTCATCTGCGGCGACTCGCGCAACAATATGAACGCCGATCCCCAGGGAATTTTGGGCGCAGTGCATCAAGGGCTGATTTCTGAAACCGATCTTAACCGCGCGTTGCGCCGTTTGTTTATCGCGCGCTTAAAGCTCGGCTTGTTCGATCCGCCTTCTTCCGTCCCCTATTCCAAACTGACGGCAGCGGATAATGATACGGAAGCGCACCGCCAACTCGCGCTTCGCATGTCGCGCGAATCGCTGGTGTTGCTCAAAAATAAAAACAATTTCCTCCCCCTGAAACACGCACCTGCAACGATCGCCGTGATCGGCCCCGACGCGGACAGTCTTGACGCCCTACAAGGAAACTACAGCGGTACGCCTTCCAATCCAATTACGATACTTGCGGGCATTCGCAATCGCTTCCCACAATCCAAAATCGTTTTCGTCCAAGGAACTGGCCTAGTCGGCCCGGTGACGAAATCCGTTCCTTCGGAAGCCCTTTGCACCACCGCATCCTGCAGCCAGCACGGCCTGAAAGCGGATTATTTTTCCAACATGATGCTCGAAGGCTCTCCCGTGATGAGCCGCGTCGATGCAGCCGTCGATTTCAGCTGGGGCGATTCCGGCGTCTCGCCGCAACTGCTCAATAAATATTCTGTGCGCTGGACCGGCGACCTTGTACCGCC
>DATHOJ010000056.1:0-25123 GCA_035485055.1 Bryobacteraceae bacterium | reverse complement strand
ACAATCCCCAGACCCGGCAGCGCGTCCGCCATGGTCGAAAGCGATGCAATCGGCACGGACGTCCCGTGGTGGTGGACGTCCATGTCCATCTCCATCATCTGGTCGACATCAAACGGCTCGACACCGCCGCCCGAAGCCATGCGGATGGTGTCGCACACGAACGCGAGTGCGTGATGGTCTTTCAGGAATTTTGGATACTTGGAAAAAACGGGGCTTTTGTCGGGCGCGTCGCTATCCGTTTCGAGCGCCATCAATCCTTCTTTTCTGGCGCGGGTGAAAAGTTCGAACATCATTTTCAAGGTCTCGAGGTATTTGTCTTTCCCGTATTTCCCGCTTCCAAAAACTCCACCAAGCCCTCCAACGAGAGACTTCAGAATATGCAGCGGGTTTGCGACGAGCACGGTGCCGATCGCGGCGCCACCGATAATGACCAGTTCCGCGGGCTGCATCAGCACCAGCAACTTGCCGTGCTCCATCAGGTAGCCGCCAACCACGGCACCGAGGACAACGAGAATTCCGATAATGGCAAACATGTATGTGGCCGGTAACCCGGCTAAACTTGCTTATCGGCAGGGGATACGGATTCTTTTGTGCGGTACACTTTCCTTTGTAGGCCATGAAATTTTCCACAGTTGCATTTTTTCTCGCTACATCCGCGCTGTTTGGATCCCCCAAACACCATAAGGCGGACGATTGGATTCCGATGTTCGACGGGTCGAGCCTCGATGGATGGAAGGCGAATGAGCATCCTGAGTCCTGGACCGTTAAAAATGGCGCAATCACCGGCGACGGGCCGGCCAGCCACCTGTTCTGGATGAAGGAAAAGTGCTTCAACTGCGAGTTCAAAGCCGAAGTGAAGATCAATCACGGCGGAAATTCCGGCATGTATTTCCGTACCGCATTCGGGCCTGGTTTTCCCAAGGGATACGAAGCGCAGGTCGATAACACGCATGCTGACCCGGTCCGCACCGGCAGCCTCTACAATTTCGTTAAAGTTTTTGAACAACTGATTCCGGACGATACCTGGTGGGAGCAGCGTATTGTCGTCGAAGGCAATCACATTCAGATCTTTGTGAACGATAAGAAGACGGTCGATTTCACGGATGAGAAAAATACCTTCACCGACGGCTACCTCGCCTTGCAGCAGCACAACGCCGGCAGCGTGGTGGAGTTCAAGAATCTGATGATGCGCCATCTGCCTCCGCCGGCATCGCCTTTGGCGGGTACGTGGCGGCTGATTCCAGAACAATCGAAGTTCGCGGACGCCGCGCCTAAGGAATTTACCGTCCGCGTTCTCGATGAGCTCGATGGCATTCGCTGGCAATCCTCCGTGGTGACGGCCGACGGCAAGAAAGAGGGCGTGAACTATTTCGCGCGCGTGCAGGGCTATGATTACCTGGTGAGTGGAGCCACCGGTTACGACCATATCTCGCTTCAGGACGTCGGCCGCCGGCACATGCACGAAATCGAGCGCGGCATGAAGCTCCGCAAGAAGCTGGACGAACACGTCTTCGAGGTGGAGAAGAAGCAGCGCTATAAAACGATCGATCGCGCGACGTACACCATTTCGGCGGATGGCAAGACGCTCACTATCGCGGGCGATAAAGTGCAGGCCGACGGCAAGACGACCGCTCCTTACAGCGAAGTTTTCGATAAGGTCGAATAGATGGCGCTGGGAATCGATCGCCAGGATGGCGAGGGTGCAATCAGCGTAATTATTCTGCGCGGCAAGCTGATGCTCGGCGAAGATTGCAATCAACTGGAAGCGGCGATTCCAGAGCTACTGAGTGCCGGCCGCACCAAATTGATTTTCGACCTAAGCGGCGTAACGCACATCGATTCGACGGGCATCGGCCGGTTCATCGATACGTACAGCCGGCTCATGAAAGTCAGCGGAAAAATGCGCCTGGCGGGTGCGAGCGGAGCGGTGCGAGATTCCTTTCGAGTGACTCGGCTCGACACGGTGTTTTCATTTTTCCCCACGGTGGAAGAGGCTCGGGCGGGTTTGTGAGCCGCGAATGAAGCTGCTTCGAACGGCAGGATCATTCCTCCTAGTTATTCTGCTGGCCGTGGTCGGAACAAGTGCCATAAAGTTATGAATCTCGCTAGGCTTTCTTTGGCTCAGCTCTTCGGAAGGGTATTTTCTTAAGCTGGATGAATCATTTCGCGGGCGTAGGCTAGGCCCATTCCATAGCCTCCACCGTTTTCGACTACAATCGCGCGGGCAGCTTCGTAGCTTTCGTGGCGGGTCCAGTCGCGTTGGAATTCGAGGAGCACCTGGATCCAGCTCGTTAGTTGCGCGCCGGCTGCTTCCATGCGGCGCAGTGCGAAGTCGTGGCTGGCTGCGGTCAAGCCGCCGCAGGTGTCGCCGACTACGAACACTTCGAAGCTTCCTTCAGTGCAGAGAGCACCGGAAAAGATACGCAGGCTTCGGTGAGGAGACCCGCGACGAGCAGCCGCTTCCGGGTGGTTGCAAGGACGGCGGAGCGAGCCGCGTCATCTTCCCAAACATTCATGCTGCGCCGTTCGATGGGCTTGACAGAAGGCACCGCGGCCTGGACGGCCGGAAAAAGAGGTCCGCTGTAGACGCGGGAGGCGGAGGTTGAGGCGACGACTGGGACGCCAAAAGCGATGGCGGTTTTCGCCAGGGCGATGGCGTTGTTCAGCAAGACCTGGCGTCCCATGGATTCCATTCCGAAGCCTAGTCCGGCTTGGAGTCGACCAGGAGGAGGGCACAATCTTTCGGCTCCAACAATGTCTTCGTTTCCATGGAAGTTGAACCTTTCATCTGCTAAAGACTTGGGTGAGCAACCGCTGGGCTTGGGCTATTTCGTCAGCGGAAACGGTATGGGGACGATGGGGGTAACGCTGGAGGGTCACGACGGCCCCCATCCCTTGGAGAATCTGCGCGGACTGTTCGACTCTGTGCCAAGGGACGTGCGGATCGGGATCGCCCGAGCCGAAGAATGCGGGCGTGCCGGCCAGATCGCCTGCATGCGCCAGGTTCGCCCCGAGCGGGCCGATGAGGCCGCCGGTAAAGGCGATCAGGCCTCCGTAGCGCTGGGGATGGGTGGCTACGAATTCTGTGGCGAGGCAGGCGCCTTGGGAAAATCCGCCGATCACGATCTGGTCGGTAGAGAAGCCGGCGGTTTCTGCGATCTGCATCGTTGCTGCGACCTTGTTCAACGCGGAGGTGAGCCAAGGCTCGTTCTGATCACGCGGGGCGAGAAATGAATTGGGATACCAGGAGTTTCCGGCTGCCTGCGGCGCGAGATAGGCAAGCTGGGGCAGGTCGAATTCGCGCGCGAGAGATAGGATGTCGTCGGCCGAGCCGCCGCGGCCGTGGAGAAGAATGACCACGCCATCGGCGTCCTCGATACTGCTGCCGAATCGCCGAACGGGGGTGTCCCGATGAGGATCGTCGTTCATACGGTGGTGCCGGCTTCGGTCTGAAGCTCGATGGGAGGGAGGCTTTTGTGGAGGGTGATCGGGACGAGTTTCTGTTCGATGTAGCTGCGCTTCGACTCCAGCCAGTGTGGGATGCGGAGTTCTTCGCCGAGGGATTCGATGGGCTCATCGAGGGCAAATCCCGGCGGGTCCGTGGCGAGTTCGAAGAGCACGCCGCCGGGCTCACGGAAATAGATCGAATGGAAATAGGTCCGGTCGAGGACGGGAGTGACGTGCAAATGCTTGGCGAGGATCTCGCGCCATTCTTTTTGCGCCGCATCGTCCTTGGCGCGGAATGCGATGTGGTGCACGGAGCCGGCTCCGGCGCGTCCGAACTTCGCGGCAGGATCGACGATCAGATCGATGTGATTGCCGAGGGCGCGGCCTTCGGCGGAGTAGCGCATCCGCTTACCTTCAGCGCCGATTTTCTGGAAGCCCATCAGGTTCAGGATGGAGGCGGTTTCGGTTTCTTCCTGCTCCAGGAGGGTCACACCGAAGAAGCCTCGGATCGCGTGTTCGGGCGGGACGGAGGAGAAGCGTGGAGCGTTCGGATCGGCGGCGTCGGCGTGGGCGACGATTTCAACTTTCATGCCGTCGGGATCGGGGAAGGTGAGCACTTGTTCTTCGAAACGCTTGCTGTGCTCGAGCAGAAGGCCCTGGCTGCTCAGCCGTTCCTGCCAGTATTCGAGGGAGGTGGAGGGGATGCTGAAAGCGGTTTTGGTCACTTCACCGGCGCCGGCGTGTCCGCGAGCGGCGTGGGGCCAGGGAAAGAACGTGAGGATCGTGCCGGGCGAACCGGCGTCGTCGCCGAAGTAGAAGTGATACGTTCCTGGATCGTCGAAATTAACGGTTCGCTTGACGAAGCGGAGACCGAGAACCTCGGTATAGAAATCGAGGTTTCGCAGTGGGTCGGATGCTATGGCGGTTACGTGGTGGAGTCCAACGATAGGACTAGGCATAACCAATAGATTCTTTTCCTTGCGGAAGGATTCAGGCGGCGGTTAGGACTTGAGGAAGGCGAGCAGATCCTGGTTGATGGTGCCCGCCTCAGTGGTGCACATGCCGTGAGGGAAGCCGGGATACACTTTGAGCGTCGCGTTCTTCACCAAGGTCGCGGTGCGCTTGCCAGAGATGGGGAAGGGGACGATCTGATCGTCGTCGCCATGCAGGATCAGGACAGGGACGTCGATCTTTTTCAGATCGTCGGTGAAATCGGTTTCGGAGAAAGCGGGGATGCAGTCGTAGAGTCCTTTGATGCTGCCGAGCAGTCCTTGAAGGACGAAATTTTCGCGCACGCCTTCGGAGACTTTGGCGCCGGGACGGTTGTAGCCGTAGAAGGGCAACGTGAAATCCTTAAAGTACTGCGGACGGTCGTTTACCATTCCCTGGCGGATGGCGTCGAGCGCTTCGATGGGAATGCCGTCTGGGCGTGAGGCGCTTTTGACCATGATGGGAGGAACGGCGCTGATCAGTACTGCTTTCGCGACACGCTTAGTGCCATGGCGGCCGATGAATCGCGCGACTTCTCCCCCGCCGGTCGAATGGCCAACCATGACGGCATTCTTGAGGTCGAGCTTTTCGAAGACAGCGGCGAGGTCGTCGGCGTAGGTGTCCATGTTGTTGCCGTCCCAGGTCTGGGCGGAGCGGCCATGGCCGCGGCGGTCGTGGGCGATGACGCGATAGCCATGCTGCCCCAGGAAAAGCATCTGCGGGTCCCACGCGTCGGCATCGAGCGGCCAGCCGTGGGAAAAGACGATCGGCTGACCTTTGCCCCAATCCTTGTAGTAGATCGAGGTGCCGTCCTGGGTGGTGACGGTGTTCATTTAGTTCTCCTTTAGAGCTTTGGCGATCTGAGCGGCGTTAATCCAAGTTTTTGCATGCGGTAGAGCAGGGTGCTGCGAGCGACTCCGAGGCGGGCGGCCGCTCCGTCGCGACCTCCAATGACTCCGCCGCATTGGCGAAGTACTTCGTCAATGTGGTTGCGATGGGCTTCGGCCAACGTTTGGACGGTGCCGGGGGCTCGGCCTCTCACCATGGCAGGGAGTTCGCGGTGCGGCAGGAGCAATCTTGGGCCGGAGGTTAGAACGACAGCGCGTTCCAGGACGTTCTGGAGCTCACGAATGTTACCGGGCCAGTCATGGAGTTGGAGAACGGACAGAATTTCATCCGATATGTGGTTGATTTCCTTGTTCATGGACTCCGCGAACTTGCGGACGAAGTGCCTGGCAAGGAACGGAATGTCTTCTTTACGTTCCCGCAGAGGCGGGATCCCAATGGGAAAAACGTTGAGTCGATAAAACAGATCCGCGCGAAATTTCCGTTCCTGAACCATGCTCCAAAGATCCTGGTTCGTGGCGGCGACAACGCGCACATTTACGCGGATGGTGCGGCTACTGCCGAGTCGCTCAAATTCCTGTTCCTGCAAAACACGCAGGAGCTTAGGCTGCAATTCCAAGGGTAGATCGCCGATTTCATCGAGGAAGATCGTCCCGTTGTGGGCCCGTTCAAAACGTCCCGTCGTCTGGGTCCATGCTCCGGTGAACGCTCCGCGCTCATGGCCGAACAACTCGCTTTCGAGGAGGCCCGCGGGCACGGCGGCGCAATTTAGTTTCACATACGCGTGATGCCTGCGAATGCTGTTTTCATGGACGGATCTGGCAACGAGCTCTTTTCCGGTACCCGTTTCACCTTGAATCAACACAGCGGAGTCCGTGGGAGCGACCATCCTGACCGCGTTGCGGACCTTCTGGAGGCTGGAACTGAACCCGATAAGTTCGTCTTCATATCCCGCCGATGGCGGCGAAGGAGCGAGTAACGGGGTAGCCATGATAATCAAACCTCCTGGTATGGTTACAGACTACGCGGATCGGTATCGGGAAACCATCCCGAATCCTTAGGGTTTATTAGTACCGCTATCGGGGGACCGGGGGGTAACCGGCGGGATGATAATTTCGCGGCGACCAAACATGCGCGCATCAATCGAGAAGGCTCCAGGTCCCAGCAGAGCGACTGCGATGGCCACGACGATAGCCGGGGCCAGGGACCATTTAGCCTGGGAATAAGCCATATTCAAGGCTCCAAGAGCAGCGAGAGGGGCTACAAGCGGCGTCCCAAAACCGGCGAGTAAGAAGGCTCCAGTGATGATTGCGATGGTCCCGAACCATAGCGAACCGGCTTCGAGAGCGGTTATCCCGGAAAAAACAGCGCCTATGCCAAGGACCATTCTCAAGAGGAGCAAACCCAAACCTGGTGCGCCGCCCGGAAATGATGGGAACATCCGCTGCAGACCGCGCCTCCTGACACATTTAAGGTTAGGTGTAACGAAAGAAACGCGAATCCCCCGGATTGCCCATTTTGAGCTAACGCTTTCTAGGTATTCATAGTTCGACGATGCCGCGCCGGACGGCGATCGCGACCGCTTGGGTGCGGTCGCTGGCGCCGAGTTTCTCCATGATGTGCCGGATGTGGACTTTCACGGTTTCCTCGGAGATGAAGAGGCGGTCGGCGATATCGCGATTCCGATTTCCGCCGGCAATGTGGCGGAGGACGTCAATCTCGCGGGGGGTGAGCGCCTCATCGCCAAGATGTTCGGCGAGATGCGCGGCGACCTGTGGAGGGATGCGTTTTTTGCCCGCGTGCACGGAACGAATCGCCTCCACCAGATCCTTGGGGGGCATGCTTTTTAGCATATAGCCGTAGGCGCCGGCTTCGAGAGCGCGATGGATTTCGACATCGCCTTCAAAGGTGGTCAGCATAACGATGCGCGCCTCGGGGAACTCGGTGCGAATGGCGATCAGCACATCGATTCCGCTCATATCGGGGAGCCTCAAGTCCATGAGCGTTATGTCGGGAATATGCTCACGATACTTTTGAATGCCTTCGGAACCGGTGGCTGCTTCGGCTATGAGCGACAGGTCCGGCTGGCTTTGAATAATGGTCGCGATACCTTCCCGCAGAAGAGGATGGTCGTCAATACTCAGGATGCGAATGGGAACGGGGTTGTTCATTTGTTTATTGGCTTTTGGAAAACCGGTACCAGGAACGGCGCCGCCCGGCCGAGGTAAAGGCAACGTGGCCCGGTATGGACAACTCCACTTCGGTGCCCGCTGTAGCGCCACTCCAGACGCGCAGACTGGCTCCGATCCTCTCCGCGCGTTCGCGCATTCCAGGCAATCCCCAGTGTCCCTTACGGCCCGACTGTATCACCACTGGATCGATGCCGCAACCGTTATCGCGAACCAGAACGCGGAAGCGGTTCTCCGCGTATTCCAGCTCCACTTCGACGTTGGTGGCGCGGGAATGGCGAAACGCGTTGACCAGAGCTTCGCGTCCGATGCGGTAGACTTCATCGCGCAGGAGTGGATGCAGCAGGCGCGACTTCCCTTCCACCACAACGCGAAAGGAGACACTCCGATCAACGTCGAGCTCCTGTTGAATATGAGAGAACGCGTGTTCCAGATCCTGAGCTTGCGCAGGCGAGGAGGAGCGAAGGTCCTGCAAGGCGCCGCGACCCTCCGCGATGACGCGGGTCATCAATTGAAGGACTCTGTTGAGAGGCTGTTTGGCGGCGGAGTCTTCTGGCAAGCGGTCCGCGGCGACGTGCAACTGCATGGATGCGCTCAGAAAGCCCTGGAGCAGGGTATCGTGAAGGTCCTGCGCGATGCGGGTGCGCTCGGCAAGCCTTTCCTCAAAACGAAGGTTCATCTGATGGGTCAGCCGGTGCATTCTGGAACGAACAAGGGCGAGAACGGCGGATGCCAGCAGGATCACGGCGGCAAAGGCGAACCACCAGGTTTGCCAGAACGCGGGTGCGATTTCAAACGCCACCGTGGCCTCTGGGCCATCGAATACTTCGTCCAGATTGTTTGCCTTCACGCGGAAGCGATAGGGTCCGGGGCCGAGGTTCGTATAGACGGCTTGCCGGGCTGCGCTCGGCTGGCTCCAGCCACGATCGAAGCCTTCGAGGGTATAGCGAAAACGGGTGCGCTCCGGGATGGCGAAGGTCAAACCCGAATAGTCGAGGGTGATCCGCTGGGGGCCGGGCGGAATGCGAACACGATCGCGAAGCGTGAGAGGGTTTCCGTCGGCCGAGATCGACTGGATGCGAACAATAGCGGGAACCGCAAGTCCGATGAGGCGCGCGGGGTCCGTGACGGAAAGGCCTCGCGTCATGGACAACCAGATTCTGCCATGCGGATCTGCCACTACGGAGCGTTGCCGTTTTACGCCGGTGATACTGCGCAGACCGTCGGAGAGTTCATACTGACGTACGTCCCCTTCGCCAGGCGGCCCGCCAAGCAAGGGGTGGCGATTCACGCGCAGAACGTGATTGGCGGTGGTGATCCAAAGGCATCCGTTACGGTCTTCGGCAATACCAAAAATCTGTTCCCGCAACGCCGCCTCCATTGCGGCAGCGGCCTGGATGCGGCCGGATCGAAGGAAGGCGAGTCCATCGAGTGTGCCGATCCAGAGGATACCTGAGGAGTCTTCAAAAATGCAGTTGACGTTGTCGGAAGGGAGTCCGTCGCGGGCGGTATATGTGTGCAAGAGCATCGAACCGTTGACCGAGCGGGCGCTCGAGAGGCCGCTAGGTGTGGCAAACCACATCGTGCCGCTGGAGTCTTCGAGGATCGACGACACGGTATCGGAGGCCAATCCCTCCGCGGTCGTGATCGTGGAAAAACGGCGGTCGTGAAAGCGGCTGACGCCGCCGTTCAAAGTGCCGGCCCAAACCGTTCCGTCGCGGCCGACGGAGACTGCGAAGACGGTATTCTGCGCGAGTCCGTCGGCTGTGGTGTAGGTTCTCGCGGTGAACGATTCGCCGCTGGCGACGATCTGCGTGAGACCGCCCCGCTGCCGTCCGATCCATAATTCTCCGGGGCGTCCGGCGATCGAGTAAACCACGTCTTTATCGAGACCGGCTGCGGTGAAGGGCGACACTTTTCCATCACGCAGCGAATACAAGCCGCCGCTTTCGGGTGCGAACCATATTCGATTGCGGTCGTCGGCAAATACGGGTCCATTGTTTTCCGGAGGCAGGCCTTCAGGGACGGAATAGGAGGCAAAGACGCTGTCGCGAAGACGCTCGATGCCATTGTCGCCGCCGGCCCAGAGGTTGCCCTCGCGATCTTCAAACAGGGCCGTGACGGATTCGTTGAATTCTGTGGACAGCGTGGAAAGGCCTTTCTCATTGAGGCGGCACAGGCCGTGGCTGGTGCCGAACCAGATGTTCGCATCATGATCCTGGATCATGGCAAAGGCTCTGGCATGTTGCAGCAGAGGCGGCACACTGTCCCTGGTGATTTCGGTGCCGTTCCAGCGGACGATTCCGTTGTCGGTGCCGATCCAGACCGTACCGTCTTTGTCGGCCAGTAGACAATTGATCTTCAGGTCGGGCAAGCTCCTCGTGACGGCGGTAGCCTGCCCGTTCCGTAAACGGACGAGTCCGACATCGCGCGTACCCAGCCAGATATCTCCATCCGGCGTTTTGGCGAGGGCGATAACCGGCGAGTTGGGTATCAATGTCGCGATGGCCAGCCTCGACAGCTTGGATTCGCGCAGCGCGAACAGACCGTTCCGCCTGGTGGCGAAGATGAGTTCGCCAGTGGGGGAGCGCGCCGCGACTGTCACGGCGACATCCTGCGCCAACTCCGGCGGCGGCTCGAAGAAAGTGTCCTCGCGGTATCGCAGCACGGTGGGGCCGCGGAGGCGTACCCATAAGCTTCCCGAATCGTCCGCGGCCAAACCTAGGGATGGACCAAGGGACTGTTCGAAAGCAGAATGTGCCGGATGCGCGCTCTGGATCCGCTGAAAGGTGAGTGCGTCGAAGCGAACCAACCCCGTTTCGGTGCCGAACCAGAGATAGCCGTCGGTAGTCTGCGCAATGGAGTAGACCGGGCCGCTGGGGAAACCCTTCTCCGGTCCCCAATAGTCGCGAATGTATTGCGACACGGTACGGTTGGGATCGACAGCGGAGGCGTGGGGTGCAAACGCGAGCGCAGCCAGCAGGGCGGCGAGAGGGCTATACAGCGGCCGCGGGTTATGGCAGGAATTCAAACTTCTCAACGATAACCTCGGTACCTGTTCGCGGTGGCGCGGGGGAGGCGCCAAAAACAAAAATGCTGATGTTGACCGCTTCACCTCCCGGGGAAGGAACTCCCGATGTGAACTCATGGGCGGCGATGGTAGCCGATCCGCGGACCGTTTTGAAGGAAATTTTACCCGGTTCCCAGCGGAAGGAATGAGTTAGCAACCCCGGCGGCGCTTCAAAACGGACGACGTTGGCGGGTTCTTCTGAGGGCTGCAAGACAAACTGGGCGTTCTTGCTGGAGGGATCGCCCCAGCGACTGATCTCGATGTCGACTTCCCGGTGGTGCTGGTCCAGCGATAACTCATCGAAGGTGAACATCGACAAAGCGACCGCGGGCTCCATCTGAGAGACGTCTCGCACGGTGAATCGATACAGGCCCTCGCCCAGGCTATGAGTGAGCCGCACTTCGGCTCCGAACCAGCCTGCCGGCTGAAGGGTGGTGCGGAGATGGAGAAATCCACTGGAGTCGACCCAGGCATTGGCGGGATCGTACGGGGCGGGCTTTCCACCACGGCTACTGCCTTGCCGGCGAATCTCCCAGTCGTATCCGCTGAAATGAAGAATTTTGGGAGGGGAAATAACGACAGGCGAACCAGCGCCTTTGGTAATCGCCACGGCTGCGATGGGACCGCCTTTTGGGGGCAATTCCCGAACCGTGAGAGGCGGAGCATAACCGGCATCGACCAGAAGCGCGGCGTACTCGGTGCCAGGGTGGGTGGAATTTTGCCAAGTCGCGTCCGGTCGGATCGCCGTGAAGGGCTGGTTCGTGAGCGGTTGGATCCACCAGATTCTGCTCTTCGCGTACAGCACGATTTGCTGACCGGGTTTTCCGTGCAGCACGCGGCCTTCGATGGATTCGAGCTTAAAAGGAGTTCCTTCCGCCGCGGAGGGAACTTTGGTGAATACAACGGAGGGCTGCCGGGAACCGCAGCCGGCAGCGAGCATCCCGAGAACGACTGGGACCATGGCAGTGCGGGAAACGCTCGACAGGTGGATCATATGGCAAGGCTATTCGTTATGAGCGAGGGTGCGGGTCAAACATCGAAGAGGCTTGATTGGTGCTCAAGGCGCGCTCGATTCCTTCACATCGTAACACCCGTCGCAAAGCATAGATGCTCGTAAGTCGGCGGGGGATTCTGCCAGGGAGGGTCGAACGGGTTAGAATCCTCATTACGCTAAACGCCTGTGGCCGGAGGATGATCGATGCGGAAAAGGGTGATCGGGAAGCGATTAAGGGAAGCCGGGTGCGCTCTGGTGTTCCTGGCGGGGAACGCCGCGGCGCAGATGCCGGATCTTCCGCGCCTGAAGAATTTTACGGCGCACCGGACTTCGAGCTCAAATCGCTACGTCGGCAGCAACGACGACAGCAAGCGCATCATGCCCGGAGAAACGCTGGTGATGGCCGACCTGACCGGTCCGGGAGTGGTTAGCCACATTTGGCTCACGGTTGCCGATAACGAATTTGCGTGGCCGCGACTGGTCCGGCTGCGGGTTTACTACGATGGAAAGAAGACGCCCAGCGTCGACGTGCCGCTGGGAGATTTTTTCGGGGTCGGGCATGGGTACGAGCGGGAAGTAGAATCGCTGCCAATCCGGAACAGCTCCTACGGACGGGCCCATAACAGTTACTGGTCCATGCCCTTTCAAAAATCGTGCCGCATCACAGTTACCGATGAAGGCAAGCGTCCGGTCACCATGTTTTATTATCACGTCGATTGGCAGAAGCATCCGTCAATACCAGAGGACATCGCTTACTTTCACGGCTACTACCGGCAGGAACGTCCGGCAGCGATGGGCAAGAACTACGAGTTTCTGAATGTTAAAGGGACGGGGCATTATGTCGGTACGGTGCTGAATGTGATTCAGGCCGGCGTGGGATGGTTCGGCGAAGGGGACGATCTTTTCTTCGTTGACGCCGCCGTTAAGCCCCAGATTTATGGGACGGGTACGGAAGATTATCTGAGCGATGCGTGGGGTCTGCGGGTCGCGACGGGTCCATGGAGCGGGACGCCTGTGGCAGAAGGAGAGCTGATAGGCGCGCGCTTATCGGGATACCGATGGCATGTGCCGGATCCTATTCCGTTCACGAAATCGCTGTGGGCGGGAATCGAACACGCGGGCTGGACTTATCAGGATGACGGCAAACTGCGGTCCAGTTTCGAGCAGCGGCCGGATTATTTTTCGAGCGCGGCGTTCTGGTATCAAAAGGGCGTTAATGAGGATCTGCCGGAGCCTCCTTACGGGGACGATCGCTTGCCGCTTGGGAACGCATTGCAGATCGCCGTGGAGGATTCGATCGGCGAGGTGAAGGTCGCCAAGGGTAAGGTTTCTGTACAACGCGAAGTCGATTGGGGCAGGGACTTGCTGTTTTTCGAAGGAGAGGGGCCGGGGTCGCGCATCGACATTCCGATCGACGTTCCCAACGTCGGCCGCTATGAAATCTTGGCGCGCATTGCGCAAGCCCCGGATTACGGGAATTATCTTGCCCTGCTCGACGGGAAGCCGATGAATCTGGATAGCCGGGAGGCGCTCACGTCGGAGATGCCCACAAGCGGGCCGGCTATTTTTCAAAATTACCTGCCGGAGGTGTACGTGGCTGTCGAGCATCCTCTTGGGTGGGTGCAATTGGACAAGGGGCGCCATACTTTGAGTTTTGTTTGCGTGGGCCGGGATGGGCGGTCGACGGGGTACTTTCTTGGAATCAACGATGTCGTGCTGGAGAGGGTTCCGGAGACGGCTGCTTTGCCGGGCAGGGAATCGGCGAGTCCGTACAAGGGTACGGAAGCTGTGTATAGAGGCCGTCCGCTGGCGGAGTATCGCAGGAAACTGGCGGGATCATCCGGCACCAGCCGGGCTGCGATTTTGCGAAGCATTGGCGCGTTTCGCGAAGAGGCCGGAATTGCCGCAGCCGAGGTCGCTCACATGCTCGGGGACCATGATCGCGAGGTCCGAATTGCCGCGGCGTGGGCGTTTTCGCAAATGGGATCGGCCGGAGCGAAGAGTGTTCCTGAATTGGCAAAGTGCCTCGCGGATCCGGATCCATTGGTGCGCAGCCTGTCGGCGGTGGCGCTTCGGTCGATCGGGCCGAAGGCAGTGGACGCTGTGCCGGCATTAATCCAGGCGCTAAACGACTCCGAGCCTACCGTGCGCGCACCGGCAGCAGACGCGCTGGGAACCATCGGTCCAGCGGCGAAACAGGCGGTTCGCGCGCTTAGCGAAAGGCTCCTGGTATCGGGCGAAGTGATTTATGTACTGCGCAGTGAGGCATCCGCACTGGGGAACATCGGGGCGGATGCGGTGAGCGCGTTGCCAGCTTTGCGGGAGGTACTGAAAATAACTCGCGTCACTGCAACCGCGGAAGAGGCGATTCTGAAGATCAACCGCCAGCCGGTGTCCAGTTGGTATTGAGTTTTTTCCATCGCATGACGGTTTTGAAGTTGCGCTCACGCAATGCAAATTGGGAGACGCAATCGATATGAGCCGGACTTGGGGAATTTTTGCCGCGTGCTTGGTGATCGCCGCTGGCGCCCGTGCGCAGTGTTATCAGTTTACGAGCACTGGCCCGACACTTCAGGTGAATATTAGTTCGTTCGTCGTCCAGAGCGGACCGAACCTTATCAATGGCAACTACGAATCCATCTACTCGTTCGAGAGCACGAACACCCTCATTTCGGCGGGAGGCACGCAAACGTCCCAAAGCACTCTTACGCCTTACAAACTAGGCGGGGCATCGCTGCTCGGCGGGCCAACGGCCGCAACCGAGTTCACGTTGACGGTGGGAGCCAACAACAACGCCCTTTCCAATGATTCCTGGATCGTGACTCTTACCACCACAGCTAACGTCATCCCGACCGGCGTTCTGCCTCAACCTTCGGCGTTTCCGCCCGCGTCGGCGTGGGTCGTGCCGCAGGAAGCGCAGATCTATACGGCGTATCTTACGGTCTTTCTCAGTGGGAGCGGCACGAATTATCTGATTACGTCGATCGGTGCTTGCGCCGCAACAACCGGAACCGGCACAGGCACGGGCAGCGCTAATGGGGGACCGGTGATCACGTCAGTGAACACATCCGGAGCGGCTGCGGCGGCCGGCATTGCGCAGAACTCCTGGACCGAAATCCACGGAACCGGCCTGGTTCCGGCGGCTACTACTGCGGCCGGCGTCCTTTGGAATAGTGCTTCCTCCTTTCTGCAAGGTCAAATGCCGACGCAATTGAACGGTGTCAGCGCCACAGTGAACGGGAAGGCGGCGTATATCTATTTCTATTGCAGCGCCGCCACCGATCCGGCGTGCGCCACCGATCAGATCAATGTGCTGACGCCGCTCGACTCGACCATCGGCAACGTATCGATTGTGGTGACCAGCAGTGGCAGTTCTACTCCTCCATTCACCGTGTCCATGCACAGTGGTGTGCCGTCGTTCCTGCTGTTCAGTAAAGGCTACATCGCGGCCACCCACTTGAATTACAACCTGATCGGACCGGCGACACTCTATCCGGGTGCCTCGACGCCGGCGGCACCGGGCGAATCGATCGTGACTTACGCAACCGGATTCGGCCTTCCGGCGACGGCACTGACCGCGGGATCGGCGACGCAGACCGGCGCGCTCCCGAGTGTTCCGGTGTGCACCATCGGCGGGGCTCCGGCATTGGTGGGATTCGCCGGGCTCATCAGCCCCGGCCTCTATCAGCTCAATATCACGGTGCCGTCGAACGCCGCGGCCGGCGACGATGCAATTTCGTGCGCCTATAGCGGCTCCACCACTCCATCGGGTGATCTGGTGACCGTGAACTAACTAAACGCCATTACCTGTTGAGCCGCTCGCTTGCCTTGGGCGAGCGCGCCGGTGGCGTTCTGGTGTCCGTTCAACTCGGCATGGGCGATCGCGATCCGGCCGAAACCCTGCTGCACAATTTCCCTCGCTGATTGCTTTCCATTCCGGCCGTAATAGAATCCGGGAGGTTGCAACACTCGCGCGTGTCCCCATCGATTCAGAATAATTCCGGCGATATCTTTCGCCGAATTGAATCCCGCATCCCGGAACAACAGGTTCATCTGGGAGCGGATCTGCCGTTCGAAATCGGCGTAACTGGTGGACAACATTTTCTCTCTTCCGAGCTTGCCTTGTTCACCCGGCGGACGTCCTGGAGTGTACAAGCCCAGATAGAACGTCAACACGGCGGGTTTATCGGGATCGAGCGGCGGATGGTATGCGCCCGCCACCATGTTTTGGCGGATGTTGCACGACCATCCGAAGTCTCCTCCGAAGTACCGCACGGCCGGCGCCTGGAGCTTATAGAGAAACCTCCAGTTGGTGAGCGCAACGTTGACGCTCATCGCGGGCGCGTATTGAAATTCGTCGTACGCCGATCGAATTTCGCGAGGAAGATCGGCGATGGTGTAGCGGTTCATCGATCCCGCGGACGCGGCCACCGCGACGCGCGCCCGGCTCCGATACAGCTTCCCGTCTTTCTCATAAGTGACGGCGACGCCCGCTCCTTCGTGTTCGACGCGGATCACGGTGGCGTTGAGCCGAATCCGGGTCGGCGCTTCTTTCTTGTCGAGGGCGTCAAAACGAACAGGTTGATTGAGCACGTCCCCGAAACTCAAGTCGCCGGACATCGAATCGGGAATCAAAGAGCGGACCAGGTGGCGCGCAAATGTCGTATTGCCTCCGGGAAAAGAAATTGCGGCTCGGGCATTCATCGGGCTCACCAGGTTGTGGCCGGCGCGTGCGCAGACGGCGTCCGGACTGGCTCCGCAAATCAATCCAACCACAGGCTCGACAAACCTGGTTACTTCCGGACTCAATCCGAGTTCCTTCTCGATGTACTCTTTGTAGGTGATCGTGTCGAGGTGCCGGCGGAGTTCTTCAGAGCCGCCGGTGGTCGTTCGCCACTTCATCAAATCGCGTTTGACTTCTTCGGAAAATGGCGTCCCTTCCAGTTGATTCGCAAAAATGTTACGCAGCCAAGCACGCCTTGGCTGATCGAAACAATATCCGACGTCCACTTGTGTATCGTTGATCCCGTCCATGTGCGAATAGTTATCGCGAGGAATGCGCAGCGGCGCCCGCTTGGAATCCCACTCCTGCCAGGCAAACTCGCGCGGGATCTTCAACTCCGTAAACAGCTCGTCCATCTGATTGCCGGAGCCTTCTCTGGGAACTCCGAAATCATTCGACGCCTGCGGACCGAGCAGGCGCTCGCCGTTCACCATAAATTCGTTCTGTTTGCAATGTCCGCCGAACATTGCGTGATTTTCGAGGATGAGGCAGCGTTTCCGGCCAGCCGTGGTTTTGGCGAAGTAGTAAGCCGAGCTAAGCCCGCTCAGACCGCCGCCGACTACCAGCAGGTCGAAAGTTTCGCCGGTGTCGGTGACCTGCGACTTATCGTAGGCTCCATCGCGAAACTTGTGCCCGATGTTGAGGACCGGCCAAGGATCGCCGTTCGCAGCCGCGTAGTCGCCGACGCCTCCGTAGCCGGTGAAGGTGTCGGGCGTTTGCGCAGGCGCGGGCTGACTCAATAGAGCCGCGCCGAATCCGAGCAGAGTATTGTTCAGGAAATCCCGGCGCAGAATTTCCGCGCTCATTCCCGGATCTTCATTCTTAGGCATGGTCAGACGGGCGGCTTTGGCACGAGTATACAATGCTGCGGGTTAGCGCGTGAGAACTTTACTCTCAGCCGGAGGCAGGATGCCGAGTTGCTCATAAATCGGGCGGATGATCGGCCGCAATTTCGATCTTTGAAACCAGAACCAGGCAGCCCCGGCGATGCAGCCCGCGCCGCACAGCAGCACCGTTCCGGGAGCGCCGAGCACCGGTGCCAAGCTTCCCGCCAACAGGCTTCCAAAAGGACTGGCGCCCATGTAGGCCATCATGTAAAAGCTCATAACGCGGCCGCGTTTGTCCTCCTCGACGATCGTTTGAATCACGGTGTTGCTCGCAGCTGCGAACTTCATCATCCCGAACCCGGTGAAGCCCATCAGCGCCAGCGACAACCAGTAATTGCGAGAAAAGGAGAAGGCGATTAATCCGCCTCCGAACACCGCCGCGACCGTCGGGATCACCTTGTAGAGGCCTCGAACGGATTTACGCGCCGCCAGGCTAAGCGCCGCCACAATGGAGCCCACGCCGGTCGCGCCCATAAGAAAACCCAGCGTATGCGGACCTCCGTGCAGGATCTTAGTGGCGAAGACGGGCATCAGAACGGTGTATGGCACACCCATAAAACTGACGATCGCGAACAACAGTAAGACAGTGCGGATCGGCGCAAATGTGGATACATACGTCCAGCCTTCTTTCAGTTGAACGAACATACTGGCGGACGATTTGGGAATGTCCCGGGCATCAATGGTCATGGCCAGCAGCGATGCGAGTACGGCGAAATAACTCAGGCCGTCGATCAGGAAACAATACCCTTCTCCGACGGCCGCGATGATGATTCCCGCCAGGGCCGGTCCCATCAGGCGCGCGCTGTTCACCATAGTCGAATTGAGCGCGATGGCATTGCTCAGATCTGTCCGGCCGTCCACCATTTGAACCAGGAATGATTGGCGCGCCGGCATGTCGAAGGCGTTGATCAATCCTTGAAAAATACTCAACGAGACGATTTCCCAAACCGTGATGCGTCCCGAGAGCGTGAGTCCGGCGAGCATCAAGGATTGCATCGCGGCGAGGAACTGGGTTAGCAGCAAGACGCGCCGGCGATCCCAGCGGTCTGCCCAAACGCCCGCCATGGGTCCAACGAGAAAGGTGGGAATTTGCCCAGCAAACGTAACCACGCCCAAAAGAAAGGATGAGCCCGTCAGGCGATAAACCAGCCAACTGGTGGCGAGCCGCGTCATCCAGCTTCCGATCAGGGAAATGCTTTGGCCGCAAAAGAAAAGCCGAAAATTGCGGTGGCGCAAAGCGCGCAGGGCGTTAAGCTTCATGCAGCAATAGCTTCAACACGTCGTCTGTCGTGGTGGTCTCACCCAAACGAGGAAAAATCTTCTCGATACAATGGCGGTGCGCGTCGGCATCCCTGTCGGTCATCGCATCCACCACCAGGGTCGCGTTATAGCCCAGATCATAGGCGCTCCGCGCGGTCGATTCTACGCCCGCACTGGTCGCGACGCCGGTCAAAACGATCTGGGTTGCGCCGCACTGACGCAAATACTCATCGAGAGAAGTGCTCAGGAATGCGCCCCAGCCTTTCTTGCTAACCAGGTGATCGGAGGGTTGCTGTTGCAACTCAGGAACCAGTTCGGTCCAATCGGGAAGGAACGAAAATTTGGGACGCCTGGCGTCGGTTCGTCCGACCGCTGGCTCCGTCACGTTGACGAGAACGACCGGCAAACCTCGCCTGCGGAACGCTCGCGCAAGTTGAGCGGATCGCGAGATGATGTCGCAGACCGGATGAACAGTCGGCATGCCGACGATGCCTTTTTGCAGGTCGATGACGACTAAGGCAGATGTGCTATCAAGCTTTATGAGAGGCATAATGACGTGTTTATGTGGGAGAATTGCCCCCGTGAAACCGCCCAAAGACGCGGGCCAGCATGAGCGCCATGCCGATTGCTCCCAACCCAGAGGCGAGAATATCGGAGGTCGAGCGAAGATCGAAGGTCCCTACACGGAAAACCAGCACGTAGCCGACTGCAATGTTGGACGCGCCCCAGAGCACATTCACCGTCGATGAGGAAAGCCCTTCACCGGGTGGTTTTGCAAACGGACTCTGGAAAGGGCGTCCCATTACTCCGCTCGCGAAGTGCGGGATCGCATTCGCCAAAAAGGCGCCGCCGAAAAAGTAGGAAACGTAGTAGAGCCATTCCATAGATAAACCTCCTTACGACTGAGCCAGGCGTTTAATGATTTCGCCCGCTTCGAATAAGGTTTGCTGTTCCTCTTCGTCGAGCAGTGCAATGGCCTGTGCCAGCCAGGTCCGTTTTGCATCGCCGGCAGTCTTCCGCACGGAGGCGCCTTTGGCGGTCAGCGCGATATTGACCTGGCGGCCGTCGGTGGGATGTGGCTCGCGCTCCACCATTCCCATTTCTTCGAGCGCCGCGACAGTGGTTCCCATAGACTGCGGTTTCATGCGTTCCGCGCGCGCGAGATCGGCGATCGTCGCCGGACCCTCTTTGGCGAGGCGTGCCATAACCGCGGACTCGGTTAATGAAAGCTCATGCGAGACGGCCGCGGCGCGCACGCGGCGCATCAATAGGCCGATCGTGTGAATAAAATCGCCAACGGCAATCTCCAGAGCTTTTCGCTGCATGTCCTCATGATAGAACAAAGGCAGGTATACTTGCAAGATACACTTGCAAGTTAGGCTGTTTACCGGCGTGCGGATGGTGTGGGAGCGCTCATCAGCCTCACAAACAAGTCGTAAAACTTTTTGGTGTCCAGGTCCATCTGGATTTCAACCGGCCGCTCGCGGAGCTTCGGTTTCTCGGCTTCCGTCCAGGTCAGCGTGTTTCCGTAACCTGCGCCGTGGCTGATATCCACTCCCATATAGCGCGTTTCGCGCCTGGTGATTATGGCGGGATCGAGCCACGCCGCCGCGGCCAGTTCATCCCACATGTAATCGTCACCATCGCCGGGTTTAAAAAAGCGCGCCAGATAGCGGGCCAAGGGCGTATCGCCGGCTGCGATGCGCTTGATCATTTCAGACGTTAATCGGGTCTTAATAGAAATGTCCGTCGGCGTGCAGACGATCTTTTTCCACGGAGCGCGCAGCACAATTTCCGCGGCCTCCGGATCGAACCAGAAGTTGAATTCGTGGCGAGGATTGTTAGCAAACTCCGGATCGCGCGTCTGCGGATTGAGGCTTCCCCCCATAAAAACCAGCTCTTGCGAGAGCTCCACGACCTGCGAATCGATGGTTATGGCCACGGCTAGATTCGTCATCGGTCCGCCTTCGTAGATGGTCACTTCGCGCGGATACTTCCGCACCATTCGGACCAGGAAATGAGCCGCGTCCTCATCCACCGCCTTCGTCTTAGGCTGTCCCTCCACCAGCGGAGGTACCAGAAATGGCTCATGCCACATCCGGTCGTCCCAAGCCCCGGCGTAGGATACCTTTCCATAGTTCTCCTGCCATAAGCGCGCTTCGCCGCGAGTGCGAAGTAAAGGGAACGCCGCTCCACTCAGCACCGGAATATCGGTGCGGCCGATAATTTCGAGGAGGCGGAGAGTGTGCGCCACTTCCTCGTCGCGCCATTGGTCGCCGCTCACGATGGTGACGCCCAGCACCTCGACCTGTGGAGATTGAATCAGGACCAGCAGCGCCTGAAGATTGGTGCCTGCCGGACCCGAACAGTCCTCATCGATAATGATTTTTCGCCGCTGCTGAGACCAAGCCGCCGGACCCACGAGCAGCACCAATCCAATCGCACACAAAAATCGCGCCATGCACCTATGGTGTCAGAACACGACCTTGTTTATTCCTCGTTGCTATCTCCCGATTTCTTGTTCCTCAGCTCCGCCAGCCTTTGCGCGATCCTCTGCTCCACGCCACGATCCGTCGGGTGATAAAAAGTCGTCCCTTTCAGCGACTCGGGCAGGCATTCCATGGTATTGATTGCGTCCTCGAACTGATGCGCATGCTGATAGCCTGAACCGTAGCCGAACTGTCTCATCAAACGTGTCGGCGCGTTGCGGAGTTGCATTGGGACTGGCTCAGCGGGGGATTTTTCGACGGTTTCCATCGCGGCGCCCAACGCCTTATACGATGCGTCGGACTTGGGCGCGACCGCGAGATAGATCGCGGCCTGCCCCAGCGCCAGATCGCCCTCCGGAATGCCCAGGAAGTGCGCGGCCTGCTGCGCGGCGATCGCTTGTTCGAGCGCTCGTGGATCCGCGAGACCGATGTCCTCGATCGCCATGCGGACCAGGCGGCGCGCAATGTACAGACGATCCTCGCCGGCTTCGAGCATGCGCGCCAGCCAATACAGAGCGGCGTCGGGATCGGACGATCGGATGCTCTTATGGAGAGCCGAGATCAGGTTGAAATGTTCTTCGCCCGATTTGTCATACAGAAGAACCTTGCGCTCGATCACAGACTCCACGGCTTCTTGTTCCAACACGCCTTCGCGCGCGACCGCGGAGGCCAGTTCCAGGATGTTATACGCGGTCCGCGCATCGCCGTTGGCGTAGATCGCGATTTGTTCAAGCAACTCGCGCGTCGCAGAAAGTCCCAGCGCCTTTAGCGCCGCCTCCAGGAGCGTGACAATCTCATCCATCGAGAGAGCGCGTAGCGCATACACTTTCGCGCGCGACAGCAGCGCCGAGTTCACCTCGAACGACGGATTCTCAGTGGTTGCGCCGATCAGGATGATGTCGCCTCGCTCGACATAAGGAAGAAACGCGTCCTGCTGCGCTTTGTTAAAGCGATGAATTTCGTCGACGAATACCACCGTGCGGCGGCCGAGTTTGCGGGCGCGCTCCGAATCTGCCATCACGGCTTTGATTTCCTTGATGCCCGCGAGAACCGCGCTGAAGGGAATAAAATCGGCGCGGGTCAGGCGCGCGATCAGTCGCGCGAGCGTCGTTTTGCCCACCCCCGGAGGGCCCCACAAGATGAGCGATTGTAGTTGATCTCGCTCAATCTGCACGCGCAAAGGCTTGCCTGGAGCGAGGATATGCTGTTGGCCGACGAAGCCTTCCCAGGTATCGGGACGCATGCGCTCGGCTAGCGGACGCTTGCTTTTATCTTCCAGTGATTCGAGCGGCGCGGAATCGAACAGGCTCATGGCGCATCCCTCTGGCGGCGGGCCTCGTAAAATAAGATTCCGGCGGCGACCGCTGCGTTCAGGGATTCTACGCCAGTGGTCGGAATGCGGAGCCCAGTCGCAAGATTCGCAAGATGCTGGCTGACACCGCGTCCTTCACTGCCGATCGCGATTGCGCAGCTTGTCGTGAAGTTCGCGTCGGAGACCAGAACGTCGGCGCGCGGCATGGCTGCGTACAGCACGGCTTTCTTCTTTCCGAGCGCGGCGAGCACCAGTGCTTCGTCGAGCGCGGCAGCGATCGGCAAACGGAAGATTGAACCCGCCGACGCGCGCATGCATTTCGGATTGTACGGATCTACCGAACCCTTCAAAAAGGCTGCCCCCGTCGCTCCGAAAGCTTCGGCCGCGCGCAGAATCGCACCCGCGTTTCCGGGATCTTGGATGCCGTCGAGTACCGCGACCAGCGTGCGTCCGCGCACCAGCTGATCCAGCGTCCAGGCCGTGGGCTTCACTAATGCAATCACTCCTTGCGGTGTTTCGGTGGACGCCAGCCGCGCGAAATCGGCGTCCCGCACCGTGACCAAGCGGAGTTTCAAACCCTTCACATGCGATTGAATCGCGCCCTTGACCGATTGCGACACAATCACGGTGCCGATCTCCGTGTTGCTTTTCAGTGCTTCTTCCAGCAAATGAAAGCCTTCGGCCACCGCAAACCCATCCTCGGTGAGCGAGCCTTTCTGCACGGCGCGGCGCACTTGTCTGAGCAGCGGATTCTTGTCGCTTAAAAGAAGTTCCACGGAGTCGCTACAATTACAATGTCAGCTTAGCGTATTCATGAAACATAGCCTTATTCGCGTCGCTGCGGGATTGCTTCTGCTCAGCGTGATCGGGCTGAGCGTGAAGCTGTTCTCCGTGGCTACTGATATCCGCCGCCAATCGGATGTGGAGGAGGCTCGCCCCGCGGACGTGATCCTGGTATTAGGCGCGGCGGAATATCGCGGCAGACCGTCCCCTATTCTCGAGGCGCGCCTGAACCACGCGCTCTTTCTCTTTCGCCAGGGTCTCGCGCCGCGCATCATCACCACCGGCGGAAAGGGCGGAGATCCCATGTTCACCGAAGGCGAAGTCGGCCGCGCTTACCTCAGCCGGCACGGCATTCCCTCCGAAGCGATCATTGTCGAATCAGAAGGTGAAACCACGGTTCACAGCACCGCGGCCGCCGCGGAAATCATGCGGCGGATGGACCTGCATTCCTGTATCGTGGTGAGCGACGGATATCATATTTATCGTGTCAAACGAATGTTGCAATTCCAGGGAATTGACGTCTACGGTTCGCCGCGGCCGAGTGAGCCTCACCATGGTTGGCGCCAGGAATGGATTTATCTGAAGCAGGCCATCGCTTTTGGCTTGTGGAGAATTGGAATTCCCGTATAATTGAAACGTAATGCGGTTCGCTGTCTCCATGATGCTGGTCGTTTTGCTGCTGGGGATGCCTGTCGGCTGCGTTCTCGCCGGATTTAACCCCAGCCATGCGTGTTGCCCCGGCAAGAGCGCCAGTTCCAAGTGTCCTTACGATACACTCGACAACGCAAAAGCGGCCAAAGCGACAGCCGTAGCAAATGTCCCACTAGCTATCGCGACCGCAGTGATCACTACACCCCGTCCGCTTCTAGTACACGATCTGCTGCCGGAAATTGCCGAAAGCCAGCCTGATTTGTATGTTCTGAATCGAATTCTCCGGATCTAGAAGTATTCCGGCACTTCCACGAATACATTTAGATTATTTCAAAAAGGAGAATTATCATGACCAAATTATTTAGCTGGGCACTCGCCCTTTCAATGATTGCGGGAACCGCGGCATTTGCCGCCGATTGCTGTGGTGATCCGGCGTGCTGTGCGGCTGGTTGCTGCCACCATTGCACCCGCGCAAAGTAGTCGATAAAAAGGAGGGGGCGAACCGCTCCCTCCTTCCACGCCTAATATTTCCGCAGGACAGCGAGCACTTTTCCCTGAATCGCCACCGAAGCGCGCGGCACGTAAATCGGCTGCATTGATGCATTCGCCGGCTGCAAGCGCACCCGGTCGCCGGCCTCCAGGTAAAACCGCTTCAGAGTCGTCTCCATGCCGTCCACCAGCGCGACGACAATATCTCCGTCCCGGGCTTCCGCAGCGTGTTCCACCAACACATAATCGCCGTCGCAGATGTGGTCCTCAATCATCGATTCACCGCGCACCTGTAATGCATACGTGCCCGGATCCCCCGTGAAATCGGAAAAGTTCAGCGTATCGCGCCCCGCAATCGCCTCCACGGGCGACCCGGCCGCGATCCGGCCCAACAAGGGAACCTCGAACGAAGCCGGCTGCTGGCGATGCTGCCTTTGCTCGTCGTAGTACTTCGTCGCAATCTCTAGCGAACGGCTCTGGTTAAAACCGCGCGTCACATAATGCTTTGTCTCCAGAGCCATGATGTGCTTGTGGACGGTCGCCAGCGAGGCCAGATTAAGCCCCTCCGCGATTTCTTCATAGCTCGGACTATAGCCTCGCTTCTCTAGAAAACCCGCGAGGAAGTCCAGAAACTCTTTTTGGCGTTTCGTAAGTGCCATAACAATATTATGGGCGAAGAAAAAGAGAATTTCAAGTACTTTCTCTCCCGGCTGGCTGCTCGAGTATCGATCAGGAAGCGATTTCCGCGATCTCCGCCACCGTCAACCGAAAGTCTGCGGCACCGATGACTCCTGAAAGTTGCCCTGCATTGCGCAATCCCACAATCGCCGCCGTCACCTCCGGACGCCGCAGCGTCCAGGCAATCGCGACTTCTCCGGGCGTCCTTCCGTGCCTCTTCCCGATCTCCCGGAGTTTCTCTACAAGTGCCAGGTT
>DATHOJ010000055.1:0-4863 GCA_035485055.1 Bryobacteraceae bacterium | reverse complement strand
GAAAGACATCTGCATGGCGTTCACCGTCTTGGGCGTTGCTATCGCCCGAGCGCCCGGGAAACGGTCGAGCAGAATGCTCAGACCGTAGAAGTGGTCGAAGTGGGCGTGTGTTATATAGATGGTCTCCAAGTTGCGGTTGTGCAGAGCGACCCAATCCGCGAGAGCCTCGGCCTCAGCCACTGTCCCCATCGCGTCCACCAGCACCGCGTCGTACTCGCCGAAGATTAAAGTCGACGTGATGGGGTCAAAGCCGAGCGCTTCGCCGAAGGGCTTTGGCCGCTCGCCCACCATAGTCTTTCCCGGCGCCGTAAAAACGTTCACACTGAGCGTGTTCGACGCGACAGGCGCGGTCACGCGCGTCGCCTCTTTCAGTCCATTTGTGCCGTCCATTTGGTACTCCTTTCGATGTCAGAGCGAGTGACTGCTAACCGTACTTGAGCTCGGTGCTCTGTCCGACCTCGATAATATAACCGTCAGGATCGCGGATGTAGCAGCGAATCTCGCCGTACTTGGGTATTGGCTCCGTGATGAACTCAGCTCCTCGACTTTTCCACAATTCATAGCACGCTTGGATATCCGCAACGCGTATATTCATAAAGCCGTTGATCTTATCCGGGTCGGGGACGCTAAGCGTTACCGTCGGCTTGTCGGGGGTCGGCCCGCCTCCGGGGTTGACAAGGAGCCATGTATTCGCGATCTGAATGTACGCAGGCGCGCCGTCGCTGTCGCCTTTGCTCAGGATGCGACCGCCGAAGACCTTCTCATAGAAGCGAGCCGACCGGTCGACGTCGGCGACGGTTAGAAAATGTGCGACGGTGAACCCCTCACGCGGGGGCATCTCGTAGCTGTTCTGTTCGACTTGTACTGCGTTCATTGATGGCTCCTTTCAATACGGTGCTGATTACAAAATACGGTGTCCCAAGCCCCGGTCCCATTCATAAAAACTCGATCGACGCCAGCTAATGCAGCAGCGATTCCCAATTGGCTGGAACTCTCCCTGCCGGTCCAGGTGAGGGTTGATCCTCCGGATGCGAATGTGGCGGAAGCAACTCCACGCCCTCGATCATCCGCCGCTTCTCGTAGTCGTAGAACCAATCCTCACCCGGCTCGAAGCTGGCAATGATCGGATGCCCTGTTATCGCCGCATGTTTGGGCGCATGCTGGCTCGGAGAACTGTCGCAGCAACCGATGTGTCCACATTCGCACACCGACGGAGATGAAACCACCAGCCTTTTGGTGATGCCAGGCATTCGATGCACCCATCGCCACTCGGCCTGGAAGCGGGGCTGATTCCGCGCTGGTCTTTTTCATTCCCAAGTTTCCTTCCCTCCGGAACGGCGTCGGGCCGTGGCTTAGCGCGCGATTTGGCCCAGGTAGTATCCGAGCCGATTTTCGACATCCCCGGGCTTTTGGAAGCCTCGCGCAATCAACGCCTTGATCCCATCCTGGGCGGCGGATCGCCCGAGCGAAGCAATGCAAGCATCCCACCCGGCGCCGAGTTCGACGTCCGGTGGCAGGCTGGTGTTGACCAGGCGCTTGGTGTTGGCAATCGCCCATTTGTCGAACCCGGCGATCCGGGTCGCGAGCGCCTCGACGAACGCCTCTAGATCGGCGTCGGGCAGGGCGCGATTAACATAGCCATAGGCCTCGGCCTGGTCTGCCCTGATGTCTTCCGAGCTCAAGAGCACCTCGAGGGCGCGGTTTCGGCCGATGAGTTGGGGCAGCCGAGCCATGGGGCCGCCGCCGGCGACCATCCCCACGCCCACCTCCCATTGCGAGATGATAGCTTTTTCGCGGCTCGCGAAACTCATGTCGCAGGCCAGCGTGATCTCGCTGCCGTTGCCCGTCGCCCGGCCACGGATGAGGGCGATGGAAGCGACCGGCAAGCGAGTCAGACGCGCGAGAAAGTCCGGCCATGGCGGCAAGCCTGTGGGACCCGCCGGCATTGAGGTCAGGTCCTCAAGCTTTGCCAGGAAATCGGAGTGATTCAGGAAGTAGTCGTCGTCCGCGCTGTCGAAGACTACCACCCTGACATGCTCGTCGGCCTCGAGAGCGTCGATGAGTCCCTGGAACTCCCGGACCATTTCCGGGCCCATCACGTTGATCGGCGGGTTGTCGATCGTGACACGCCAATAGGCGGGCGATCGCCGGGCCACCCGGATCTGTGCGGGCTTCGTAAGTGCGCTTGCAGTTGTCATGGCATTCTCCTGTCAATATTTTGGCCTCGGGAACCGGTTGATTGTCCCCAACGCTTTCTCGATATTTGGATCATTTGTTCCTTCCCGGCGGTTGGTTGATTACCGCCGCGCCTGCCTTGCTGACGATCTCGTCCTGGGAATCCGTGCCTCCAGAACAACCTACTGCCCCGATAATCACCCCCTGTTCGATCAGCGGGATGCCGCCTCGAGAGGCAATGATTCCATCGAACGCGAGCAGATAGTTGAGATGCATAAGCTGAACGCCGTCCTCGAACTGCTTCGTTTCGCGCCGGAAGGTCGCGGCTGCTCGTGCCTTGTGCTCGGCAATCTGAATGGAGGCAAGCATCGCACCATCCATTCGTTGAAAGGCGACAAGGTTGCCGCCGGAATCGACCACCGCTGCGTTCATCTTCCAATTCCGCTTCTTCGCCTCTGCCACCGCCGCCTGAATAACCGCCTGAGCTCGGTCTAGCGATATCGGTGGGCCATACGGAGTGTCGAAAGGAATTGTGTCGGGCACAAAATCGAGAGGATTTGTTTCCGCGGGCTGTAGCGCTCGACTCGCAGCAGCGGCGGTTCCCATTTTCTCAGTTGACATAAGTTCTCCTATGATGGTCGGTCTACTCCAAGCTCGTCATCGGTTCGGGCCCGCGCATTACGCGAGCAGGCACTACGCGCCGCTCCCTCCGTTCACCTCTTGCCGTACGCCGTGAAAATATAATCCTTGGCCGCCACTCTCGTATGGCACGTGAAGCCGCAACTTACGACGCCGGTCGGATCGGGCTTGAACGTGTCCGACGCGGGATCATAGTCAAACGCGGCGTATGCCCATCCCTTTGTCTCCGGGAATTTCTTAGTGTTCTTCTCGATGAAGAAAACGTCTTGTAGGACGTCCGGCACCCTCACTGAAAAAGGGGCTTCCGTGTTCTTTTTCGGTTTCCACTCGATCTTTGCAATCTTGGAGCCGTCGGGGAAAGACTTGCCGTTGCCGGGAACGCCGGACCGGTAGGCGTCGATCATCGTGGGATTGGCGACCATCACCTTGAGCAGTGCTTCAGTCTGACTGACGGCGACCACCTGCCAGTTCTCGTACCCCCTGAAGTCAGAGAATACGAGCCCATTTGGTACGCGCAATGTGTACTTGTCCTGCGCGGAGAAGGCCCTGCCACCCAGGACCGCCAGCGCTATGCCAAGTGCCGCTGCTGAAACGACTCGTGAACCGCGTGAAAACAAGAACGTTTTGCCAAACATGACTTTCCTCCTGCTAGATGTGCTTATGCGCAGCGGAGCGCATTTCGCAACTGTAAGCGCACGCGTAGGGCCAGGTTTTGCCGGTCGGTCCACGATGCTGGAAACTGCCGCCATTTTGAGCGGCTTAGCGTGAGCGCTTGTGGAGTCGGGCGGCGCTGTCCAGATATCTGATGTCGGATGGCTGGCACCGCAGGTAGACTTTCCAACGGCTCTTCGTCCGTTGCATCAGAGCCGCGAGAGGGGCATCACGCACTTAGGGCCGCCGCTGTCCCTCCACTCCCAGGGCGCAGCACCGAGCGCTATTGCTGGTGTCCGATCTCGAGGACGATCTTGCCGGGCTTGTGGGGTGCGCCCGCAAGCATACCCTGAGCCTGGCGCGCCTCCGAAAGCGGCAGGATTGAACCCACACGCGTTGTGATTCTGCCCGTGTCAAACAATGGCGTGAGCGTCTGCAGGCGCGCGGTGGGCACCTCGGCGTAGAAGAAGATGGCCCCGGCCGGCTACGTGGAGACAGAGGTGACGAGTTTGCCTCCGGGTTTCAACGCAGCGACGCAGCGCTGAAACGTGCTGCCTCCAACCGTGTCGAGGATGGCATCCACCCGCGGGAGGTCCTGCTCAAACGCGGGCTTGCTGGAGTCGATGATGGTTTTCACGCCCAGGGAGCGGAGCAGGTTTTCGTCGGCGAGGTCGGCGATGGCAACGACGTGGATCCCGGTATCTACGGCCAATTGTACGGCGTAGGCCCCCACGTTCCCGGCGGCTCCGACGACCATTGCCGTTTGTCCCCGCACCGCCTGGGCATACTCGAAGAGCATTTGCCAAGCGGTCACCGCGATCACAGGCGCCGACGCGGCTTGGACGTGACCGAGCGAACGAGGCTTGGGGGCTAACATCCCGGCCGTGGCCACGGCGAACTCGGCTTGGGCGCCACAGAACTGCGGGTTGGTGACGCCATAGACTTCGTCGGCCGGCGCGAAGTCTATAACGCCGGAGCCTACCTTTTCGACGACCCCGGAGAGATCAGAACCGAGGGTGAGGGGAGGTTGCGGGCTGACCTTGCTCTTGCCCTCACGGATGATCGCGTCCCACGGAGCGACGCCGGCGGCCATCACGCGCACCAGAACTTCGCCGGGGCCCGGCGACGGCATCGGCACATCCTCGACTACTACAACGTCGGGCGGCCCGAAGCTATGGATTCTGGCTGCTTTCACGCCTGATTCCTCCTCACCATCTTTCAACTGCTGGTGACCCAGAGAAACGGGCAGTTAGTTCAGGAGCGATTCCCAATTGCCTGGCACCCTCCCCGCGGGTCCAGGTACGGGCTGACTTCTTGGATGCGCGTGCGGCGGAAGCAACTCCACATCCTTGATCATCCCCTGCTTCTCGTAATCGAAGAATCAGTCCTCACCCGGCT
>DATHOJ010000054.1:0-114954 GCA_035485055.1 Bryobacteraceae bacterium | reverse complement strand
GATGGCCGAAAGTGAAGAAGCCCCAGCCATTTGTATTAGGGAACCGCTTGCTGTCTTTGACAGTCGCGTCGATGCCGTTGTAGGCGCCGTTGAAGAACCCGCGTCCCGATGGTTCTGTACGCGAGCCGTCAGGGAAACTCGGACTCAGAACCCGAGTCAGTTCTTTGATGATAACCGTTCCCTCGGGAAAAGAACCCGTTTTCAGGTACGCGTCGACGTTTTTCGCCTCGACGTAGACGTGATGATATTCGGGGAATCCCGCTTTCCCGTTGTTGAGTCCGTTGGGCGTCAAAGGGGCGCCGACGAAAACCCACCTACGAAATCCAGTTGGCAACCTCAACGTGCCATCGGGTTCAAACACCGCGGTCGACCGCGGAGTTTGAGCAACCGCGGGCCACGCGTTAACGATGATGAACACGCTCGCAACGGCCAGTCCAGCCCCGACGAGGGTTGCTAACGAATAGTTTTGCATCACAAAATCTCCTTTGGGTGTTTCTTGAAAAGTCATTCACATCAACGACGGTTGGCTTACTTTGACCGGAGAACCGGATAACCTTGGATGTAGACCCAATCCGTTGCTTTCGCCGGGATGTGGCAACCCAGGCAGTCTTTCTTGTAGTCCGTCGCGACCTGCTTGTCAGGCGCATCGGATTTAAAGAGGGCCCATCCCCACCCGTCACCCCAAAGCGGATTGCCAGGGCGGCGACCTTTTCCATCCTTGATCATCACGAACCAGACCTTCGTTCCCGCGGCCCAGTGCGCGTCCCCGGTCGTCATTCGAGCGTGATCGGTCCCGAAGACCTCTTTCACTAGTACGGTTCCATCCGCGTACTTTCCGGTCTTGCGGTAATACTCCGCGGTTCCGGGCGAGGCGTAGGTGAGGTGCATCTGGTCTCCTTTCGGATCGATAACGGTATATGTTCCGAGCGCCTCATAGTGTTCGCGGTAGTCGATCGGCTTGCGAATGTTTCCCTTTGTGTCCACTAAATCGAATCCGCTGGAGCTAGGCTTACCCTGTGATCTGAGTTGTTGCCAGCCCGCCACAATCAGAAGCGAGAGGATCATCGCTGAAATACGAAAGCTCATAAGACTGTCTCCCTAATTCCTCACCGGCGGCGCGAAGTCTGAAATCAGAATCTCGCGCCGTTTTTCTTGTCGCTTCTCGTAATTGCACGCGCTGAACCAACATCCCAAGCCTGTGTTTTCTGTCAGAAGACGTCCCAGTTCGGTGTTCTAGTGTCAATTAGTTAACTCGCGTCATTAGAATGACTCGATCCGGATTCTCCAGCTGCAATAGATTCAAAGAGCCCTGATCGGCACGAAGCATGCAAGGGAAGTCGGTAAGGAGAGACAAGATGGCGATCATCTCACGTGGCTTTTCCGGCCGGCGCAGTGCTGAGAGCGTGAAGCTACCGCCCGGGCAGTACATTACTGCCGATTTCCCTGTGTTGTCAGCAGGACCAACACCAAACGTACCGCTCGATCAATGGGAATTTGTAATCGATAATGGCGTCAGCGTCCTGAAGCAGTGGAACTGGAAGTCATTTCGTGATTTGCCGACCGAGCGCTTCACGACCGATATACACTGTGTGACGCGATGGTCAAAGCTCGACACCTCTTGGGAAGGCGTCTCGCTTGACACTATGCTCGCGGATTTAAATAGCGACGTTCGATTCTCCATGGTCCATTCATACGGCGGGTACACCACTAACGTGCCTCTGGAGGATCTCAGGAACCATCAGGCGTGGTTGGCGTTTCGATTTGAGGGCCAAGAACTTGCACCTGAGCACGGCGGTCCCACGCGCTTGCTGGTTCCGCATCTTTATCTCTGGAAGAGCGCCAAGTGGGTGCGAGGTATGACATTGATGCCCCAGGATAAGCCCGGGTTTTGGGAAGCTAACGGCTACCACATTTACGGAGATCCATGGCGAGAACAGCGATATTCGGGCGAGTGACGTGGCACGTCGGAACCGTCGTCGCTCTTCATGACGAAACGACATCAGCGCGGACGCTCACGCTCGAAGTCCCGGATTGGCCCGGCCACGTTGCGGGTCAACATGTTGATGTACGTCTGACGGCTCCGGATGGATACTCGGCCGCGAGATCCTATTCGATTGCATCCGCGCCGAACTCTGAAAAGCGGTTAGATATCACCGTGGAACGTCTTCCGGACGGAGAGGTTTCGCCGTACCTGACGCAACAACTCAAGGTCGATGATCAACTTGAATTGCGTGGCCCAATCGGCGGTTGGTTTCTGTGGCGCCCGGAGCAGACAGAACCGATTCAGCTCATCGCCGGCGGTTCCGGCATTGTCCCTCTCATAGCAATGATTCGTTCGCGGGCGCCTTTCGGCAGCAGCTCGCCATTTCGTCTGTTGTATTCGGTCCGGGAGCCCGCGGCGGTTTTTTATTGCCAGGAACTGTGCACCTTGGCGGATCGCGGCATTGTGCGCATCACCTACGCCTATACTCGAGCTGTTCCCCAACATTGGCCGCTGCCGCCCGGACGAATCAACGCCGATCTCATCGCGAACGCGACCTGGCCCTCAACTCTTTCTCCGACGTGCTACATTTGCGGTCCCACACCATTTGTTGAGAGCGCTGCCGGGTTTCTGAGCATGAACGGCCATAGCGCGCAAAACATCAGAACCGAGCGCTTCGGGCCTACAGGAGATCGACGATGAACTCCTACCATTTGAAGATTTCTCGGAAGCCCAGGTGCCGAATGTGGTGTTCGGAGATTTCGTAGACCGAGTTTTGGAGCGCACTCGCCAAAGAATTACGAAACGAACCCACGCCTCCTGCGGGTGCGCGACAATACGAAACGAACCCAAGGCCCGCAACTCTCGACGATTAGAAGAGCAACTTGACATCCGGCCCATTTTAGTTCAGGCCAGGGCGACGGGAGGGATGCTTAGCAGCGATGTAATGGAGAATATTGGAGAAATAGCGGCCAGAAGGGACGTGAACGGCCGCGTGGCCACCTGCCTAGACCGGGCTCTTCCTTCCCCCGGGACTCCTGGGTGACAAAAGAGGCGGCTCAAAACGGTCTACGCAATCTCAGAAAACGGCCTAGGTGCGGCGCTTCACGCAAGATTCAGTCGGAGTCGGAGAGCGGCAAAGTAGGGCAGTGGCATGACTTCGCCCGCGGCATGAATTAGAGCTTCGAGTACATCACAGAGGCAGAGGTTAGAGTCGTTCTCAAACCGGGAAGACTGAACATATTTGGCGAGACGGTTTATGTAATCGTATATTAACGATGTGTTCCCACTGATGCCAGCGCACGAAAAAACACCGGTCAAAATCGCAGCTCTTGTCGTCGGCGCGTTAAACCTGCTGCTCTTGTGTCCTTCCGGACTTGCATTAGACGCTTCACTCGACGTGAGTCAATACGCTCACACGGGGTGGCTGGTTCGCGAGGGATTCACGCGAGGCTTCATCAGATCAATTGCGCAGACGCAGGACGGCTACATATGGCTGGGCACTGGCTTCGGGTTGTTTCGGTTCGACGGTGTCCGCTTCGACCCTTGGCAACCTCCGTTGACCGGCGAACAACTTCCCAGCAATTTTATCGTATGCCTCCATGTCGGCCGCGACGGCACTTTCTGGATCGGCACAAGGGGAGGCTTGGTGAGCTGGAGATATGGCAAACTCACCCGGTACCCGGACCTTGCCGGCTTGAGTATCGGTTCGATTCTAGAGGATCGCAAGGGAACAGTTTGGGTCGGGGGCACCTACTCGGTGGCGTCGTCAGGAAAGCTATGCGCGATTAATGGAACAAAGGTTGACTGTTATGGATCGGACGGCGCCCTCGATAACGGAGTAAATGGCCTTTATGAAGACAGCCACGACGTGCTCTGGGTGGTGGGGCGTGACGGAGTTTGGCGATGGACGCCCGGCCCTCCCACGTTTTATCAAATGCCATTTGGAGCGTCCTCAGTACAGAACCTGGGTGAGGCCGGCGATGGAACCCTTTTGATTCCTTTGCCGGGAAAGCTCGCTCGATTCGGGCGCGGGAAACTGGAAACGCAGCATCTGTACCCCGATCCTGCCCGCAACGTCGATGGCGTAGTACTTCTCCGGGACCGCGATGGCGGTGTCTGGATTGGAACCTCGGGAGCCGGTGTTGTGCATCTCCATCAGGGACGCGCCGACGTATTTTCGAAGGCTGATGGCCTCTCCGGCGATCTCGTTACCTCGCTCTTCGAAGATCGCGAAGGCGATGTTTGGGTCGCCACCTTGGACGGGCTCGACCGTTTTCGCAACTACGCGGTCTCGACGTACGCCCACCACGAAGGCTTGGGAACCGTCCCCGGGTGGGGCTCGGTGGTGGCGGGTAGAGATGAAAGTATATGGATGGGCACCAAAGATGGTTTGAGGGCGTGGAGTCATGGAGAAGTGACGATTTACGGTCGAGCCGACGATCACAAATCACAATCAACGACTGTATGGTTACCAGTGCGCTACGTGGCCGATCGCGGGTTGCCAGATCATGTACCCGTGTTTGTTTTTGCGGACAATGCTGGCCGAATCCTGGTATCGACGCCGGACGCCTTCGGCTACATGGAGAATGGCCGGTTTGTGCCGATAAGCGGCATTCCGGGGGGACTTGTTTCTTCCGTTAGCCAGGACGCACAACGGAATCTCTGGATCGCGAACCAAGACCAAGGTTTGCTGCGGCTATCAAAGGACGGAACTGTTCAGCGAATTTCCTGGCTCAGCATCGGCCACAAAGACGGTGCGCAGTCTTTAGCGGCTGATCGCTCGACTGGCGGGCTGTGGCTTGGATTTGACGGGGGTGGAGTCGCGTATTTCAGCGAGGGTCAAATCAAAGAGACCTACGGACGCGCGGAAGGGTTGGGCGGTGGCACGGTTAGTGCGCTGTACATCGAGACAGATGATACCGTTTGGGCGGCAACAGAGGGTGGCTTAAGCCGAATCAAGAATGGCAGGGTTCTGAGACTAACCAGCAAGAATGGCCTGCCCTGCGACGGGATTCGTTGGATCACGCAAGACGAGAACCACTCGTTCTGGCTCCACATGAGCTGCGGTCTGGTTCGCATAGGGCGCACCGAGTTGGTTGCGTGGGCCGCCGATACTCAACGGACGGTCAAAACAACAGTTTTCGACAGCTCCGACGGAGTGCCGAATGAACCCATCAGCTTTCGTGCAGGCTCCCAAGTGACCAGATCTTCAGATGGGAAAATGTGGTTCCAAGGATTGGGGGGCGCAAGCGTACTTGATCCGCAGCATCTCCCGAGTAACGAGACTACGCCACCGGTGCATATCGAACGAATTACCGCGAATGGCAAAACCTACGATGCGTCGAACGGACTACGCCTTCCACCCCGAATCCGCGATCTTAAGATTGATTACACTGCACTCAGTTTTATCGAGCCGGAAAAAGTTCGGTTTCGTTACCAGCTCCAAGGGCAGGATCGCAACTGGCGGGAGGTCGCCAACAACCGCGAGGTGCAATACTCAAACCTCCAGCCGGGAGATTATGTTTTTCGCGTGACCGCAGCTAATAACAATGGCGTGTGGAACGAGGCCGGCGCGACTCTGGAGTTCAGCGTCGCCCCAGCCTGGTTTCAAACTTATTGGTTTTACGCTTCGTTTGTTTTGGCGGGTCTCCTGATAGCGTGGACGACCTACCAGATCCGGATGCGCCAAGTTGCCCGCGGCCTACATGCCCGTTTCGATGAGCGGCTGTCGGAGCGTGCGCGCATCGCCCGTGATTTGCATGATACGCTGCTGCAGAGCTTTCAAGCTTCCCTGATCCAGATGCAAAGGGCCCGCAACCATTTTTCCCGCAGCACCGAAGAGGCGATCCGAACTCTCGATAACGCAATTGGCGGCGCCGAGCAGGCTATTGTTGAGGGCAGGGATGCGATTCAGGATCTCCGGCCGACGGTCACTCCTCAGGGTGATTTGGAGCATCTACTCACGGTCGCCGGTCAGGAACTGGCAAAGGCGCAGGATGCCAATGGAACTCCGCCGATATTCCGTGTGACTGTAGAAGGACCTCACCGGAGTTTGTCGCCGATTCTCCAAGACGAGGTCTACAGAATCGGGCGCGAGGTGCTGCGAAATGCCTTCCGTCACTCGCAAGCGAGCCATATTGAAGCCGAAATCCGGTACGACAATCGAAAGCTCCGCTTGAGGATTCGCGATGATGGAAAAGGCATCGATCGGGATATTATGACGGAAGGCGCGAGGGCCGGGCACTGGGGCCTGCCGGGAGCTCGGGAGCGCGCGACACGGATCGGAGCGCGATTGGATTTCTGGAGTGAAACTGGGGCGGGTACGGAAGTCGAGTTGACGGTACCGGCCTCAAGAGCGTATGCGAAATCTAAGGCTGAGCGCCGACTCGGGTTTTTCCGAAAGAAGGACGTTCTGTGAGTAATTCCGGGCTGATTCGAATCCTTACCGCGGACGATCATGCGCTGCTGCGGAACGGCATCGCCGGGCTGGTGAACGATGAACCGGACATGAAAATGATCGCGGAGGCCGCGACCGGAGTCGAGGCAATCAAGCAATTCAAGCAGTATCATCCGGATATTACATTGATGGACCTCCAAATGCCAGAGATGAGTGGCATTGAGGCCCTTATCGAAATTCGCAGCGAGTTTCCAGAGGCTCGAATCATCGTTCTAACCACCTATACGGGTGATGTCCAGGTGACCCGGGCTCTGAAAGCCGGCGCGCGAGGCTACCTGCTAAAGGGTCGGGTCAATCGCGAGTTGGTGGATGTCATCCGGACGGTTTACGCGGGGCAAAAGCGAATCCCACCTGAGATAGCGGCGGAATTGGCCGAGCATGCCGGGGAAGGAGCTCTGACCGCGCGGGAACTTGAGGTTCTAGGACTCATCGCACGCGGAAACGCCAATAAAGAAATCGCTGCCCGCCTTGCGATCACCGAGGAGACCGTGAAAAGCCACATCAGGAGAATCCTGGACAAGCTTAGCGCGAACGACCGGACGCATGCGGTCACAATCGCGCTGAAGCGCGGGATCATCGACTTCTAAAATCCCTCAAAAGGGTAATCACGAAATCCCTCTGTCGGACGTTTCGTTTCTGTTGCAGTTCTCTTAGGCTGGTTAGGGAAACACTGTGCAACGACTGTTTTCGACCTTCGCCGACGGCTGGCCAGGCGGAGGTCTTTTCACGCAACGGCTACTGTTAGGAGCTGCGTTGCTTTATTCTTGCGCCGGCTGCCTGAGTGCGAAGCCGGTTTGCGGGACCGTAGTGCCGCAAAGTATAGGAGCGCTTGCCGGAGTTTTACTGGTAGCAGGCTTATGGACCCCGGTGGCTGGAGTTCTAGCAGCGATAGTGGAGGCGTGGATTGCGTTTTCGGTCCCTAACAGCGCCGCTTTTCCGGCCATTCTCGGCGTCCTTGGCGCAAGCCTGGCGATGATCGGCCCTGGCGCTTGGTCGTTGGATGCCCGGCTCTTCGGCAGAAAGCATATCGAGCCTCCGGAGCTTTAGAGAGCTGTACCTTAAAAGGCGCAAATCAAACTCTGTCCATCCAGTTAGTCCTTTGCACTCCTAATGAGGGTTTCGAGAAAACACAACCGAGAGCACAATCAGCCTTTAAAGGGAGGGCCAAATGGAAAGAGCAGCCGTAATGGGTTTCGGTTCGGTTTCGAGTTTTCGGAGCGACGAGCGCGCCCATTCATCCGTTGGATTGTCTGTAGGCCTCGACGAGGAACTCGAAATCTTCTGGCGGGAGGGATGTTGTTGCGATGGCTTTGAAGGCATTATAGGGTCAACTCGTTCAATGCATTTAGTGTTGGAGCACGTCCAGACTGTGGGCCCCACGGCCTGCACAGTTCTCATCCAAGGCGAAACAGGAACGGGTAAGGAACTGATCGCGCGCGCGATCCATAGGCAAAGTGAACGCCGGACCCGCCCATTCGTTACGCTGAACTGCGCCGCGATTCCAGTAGACCTGCTGGAAAGCGAACTCTTTGGCCATGAGAGAGGCGCATTCACCGGTGCTGTAATTCAGCGGATAGGACGATTCGAGGCGGCGGACGGAGGCACGCTGTTTCTGGATGAAATAGGCGACATGCCCCTCGGCATACAGGCGAAACTGCTGCGAGTATTGCAAGAGCACGAGTTCGAACGACTGGGCGGCACCCGAACTCATCGCATGGATGTCCGCGTAGTGGCTGCTACTAATCAGGATCTCTCTGCTATGATCGCCGAGAAAGAGTTTCGAATGGACTTATATTACAGGCTCAATGTGTTTCCTATCTCCATTCCACCACTACGACGGCGTTTGGCCGACATTCCCCCGCTTGTAGCGCATTTCGTTCAGAAGTTCGCCCAACAAATGTCTAAACAGATCTCGAAGATTCCCATGCATGCAATGGAGACCTTAGTGCGGTACCCGTGGCCCGGAAATATTCGGGAGTTGCAGAATCTCATCGAACGAGCAGTAATTGTGACTAGGGGCGACGTGCTTCAGGTCCCCTCCCTCCCATCAGTCACGCCGATTCTGACGGAGCCCGTGACACTCGCTGAGGCGGATCGCGATCACATCCTGAAAGTACTTGAAGAGAGTAATTGGGTTATGGGTGGCAGCGCGGGCGCTGCTGCCCGGCTCGGCATCAAACGGACTACGTTAATTGCCAAAATGAAAAAGCTTGGAGTTTCGCGTGAAACGGCTCGGAATCGATCTTGCGGGCTAGAATGAGGTCACCGCTCTCGGCGTTATCGCTCTCAGAGGTCCAGGTTCGCTGCGAGTGATCTTCGGCGCTGTCTTGATGAACGGGAAATGAGGGGCTGGATTGATATTCCGCTTGGCGAGCAGGACATACCAGACCGGCTGGTGATTCCCGAAAAACTGTACGGGCGAGGAGTCGGAAATCAACCTTGCTGGCTAACTTCGACGGCGTTCTAGCCGGCGGCAGGTCGGAGTGACGCTCTAATCGCTTGGCTTTCACTGACATTCGAGAGCGCGCGTCGTTCACCACCAGTCTCATTGCCTTGCTGACGAGGCCCTCGAACCGCGAGCTGGGCCGAAGGTCCGGGGTCGCAGTGCATTAAGACAGAACGTTTTCGGTGCGCTGACGTGCGGCATGCGCTGCCCGCGACGTAATAGTGTTCTTGGTTTCCGAAGCTATAGTCAGGCGTTACAGGCCTCAAAACTGTTTCTTTACGGATGCTATGTCTTGCAGGCTCGCACTCGACTCGCGCGCAGATTCCACTCTAAGTACATCCTGCCTCAACAAATAGAAGGATGCGGCGAGCAACACGAGATCTTTCATGAGGGACGCAGTGCCTTCAGTCATTGCCGGAAAACCGCCGGCAGACGGCTCCCAGCCGTTGGGAAAAAACAGAAGAGTCGTGAAGGTCGCGATGAAGGAAAAACATGAACCGATGGCCCCTATAATCCCGAGCTGTTTATTCCAGAATCCCAGCAACAACAGCAGCCCAAAGGTCCATTCAGCAGCTCCCAAGAACCAAGTGGCTCCCCGAATGCCGAAGACGCGGTACATCCAAAAGATCAAAGGCCCATGTGTTATGAAAGGAATCAGGGCTTGTGTCTCATAGTTGAACCATTTCTGATAGCCAAAAAACGCAAAAACGATCACCATTGACGCGCGCACAAAATGGTAATCGATATCATCCCTGAGAATGCCGAGGTTTATCAGGGTTCTGTCAACGAGATTCATAAGTCGCCCCTGTGTGGGTTGTGTGCCGCTCTCCATAAGCACGAAAGCAGCCGAAAAAGAAAGAACGGTTTATGGTCGGCTGCGCGCGTTATCATGGGCGGCATTTCAACAGCGCGTCATCTATTGGACACCCGGTTGCCCGGTGGGGCCCTGCGTGTGTAGTCCATAGCTTCTCTAATCACGCGAAAGCCGCATTGTCCATCTTGGCCCAGCGCGTGCGAACGGGTGAGTGGCGAATATGCATAACGGAACAAAGTGACCACAGCTCATCTCGACGCAGATTGAACTGATCGGCTCTCGAAGAATGGGTGAAAGTAGTGCGGTGCATTCTCAGGGTGGCCATGAGCGATTCGATTAGACGCGAAGGCGGGCGCTGGATCGCGCGGCGGGCGCGGGTAGGCAGAAACGTCTGACGCTCACGGAGATCAGCTCTGAAAGAAATGGAGTAAATCACCGTACAGCAAAACGAGTGCCGATTTATTGACTGAGTTCCAGCAGATGCAGGAGTGAGGACGACCTGTGGCGGGTCTTCGGCATTCGAAGCATGTCATTGACTTATGAAAAAAGCGCGTTAGATGAGGTGCTACTCCCGATTCGTTTCACACACAGAATGCTTTTAGAACTCTAACCAACAACTCTAAGGAGATCAAGTCATGTCGCGTGTATCCGCTCCAACAAAAGAAGCAGTGTTAAGCAAAGAAATATTGCAAGATTCAACAAAGTCGCCGACAACCGTAATCGGGCATGTGTTGTCGAGGCTTAAGGACATCGGAATATCCAAAGTATTCGGCGTTGCCGGCGACTTTGCTTTCCCGATAGAGGACGCCATCGGACGCGACCCGGGAATCGAGTGGGTAGGATGCTCCAACGAACTGAATGCCGCTTACGCAGCCGACGGGTACGGCCGCATTCACGGGATCGCCGCCCTGAACACGACTTATGGCGTCGGCGAATTGAGTGCAATCTGCGGAATCGGCGGAGCCTATGCGGAGCATGTACCGGTCTTCCATCTGGTAGGGATGCCGAATCTGCCGACACAAGCCGCGCGAGCCATCGTGCACCACACGTTGGGAAACGGAGAATTCGATTTCTTTCGCAAAATGGCCGAACCAGTCGTTTGTGCCAGCGCGATAATGACACCGCAAAACGTGGCTTACGAAACGGAACGACTGATTGCGGAGGCACTTTATCATTGCAGACCCGTCTATATGGCGTTCCCGACAGATGTCGCGAACCAGCCTATCGTGAGCAATTCAGCGCCGCTCGATCCACCAAAGAGCGACCCTGCATCGCTTGAAATGGCGGTGGCTAAAATCATCGAAGCTCTTCGGGCAGCCAAGACCGCGTGCATTCTGCCGGGGTTCTTGGCGAATCGTGCGGGGTTGGAGGACGCAGTCCAGGCGTTCGTGGATGCTTCCGGCCTCCCCTTCGCCACCATGTTAGCGGACAAAACCGCACTTGAAGAGCAACAGTCAGCATACCTTGGCATGTACGACGGAAAGCTCATGGACGAAGCAGTTCGTGAGTTCGTTGAATCGTGTGACAGGGTTGTTCTGATCGGTTCCATTTTCTCCGACTTCAATACCGGAGCCTTTACGTTCCATCTTGACCCGGAAAAGACCATCAATATTCGTCACCATCGCGCTCATGTGGGAACAAAGGTGTACCCGAACATCGAAATGAAAGACGTCCTCGCCGAACTCGCGCTGCGCGTTACCAAACGAAATGAAAACCCACCACTTCAAGCAGGGTCGTTGGGACCGGTAAAGGGCGCCGCCAACGATCCGATTACTGCAGACGCGCTTTATCCCCGCTGGGAGCAATTCATCAAACCGGACGACATTGTTGTAACTGAGACCGGGACTTCTTCGATGGGAATGGCTTTTGCACGCATGCCGAAGGGCGCGAAGTTTTACAACCAAAGTTTGTGGGGTGCGATTGGATGGGCGACGCCCGCGGCTTTTGGGGCAGCAGTCGCGGCACCTCACCGTCGTGTCGTCTTGATTACGGGGGAAGGCTCCCATCAACTGACGGCCCAGGAGATCGCTCAATTCGGCCGACGCGGGCTGAGGCCAATCGTTTTCGTGCTCAATAATTTGGGCTATTTAATCGAGCGCTTGCTCTGCGAGAACCCCGACTCTTCCTACAACGATCTTGCTCAATGGCGGTACTCGGAGCTACCGAACGCGCTTGGATGCACCGGCTGGTTTACGGCCCGCGTCACTACCTGCGGAGAATTCGATGAGGCCCTGAAAACCGCGTCTCAGGACGACCAAGCCGCGTACATCGAGGTTGTGACTGACAAATATGCCGCCTCGCCGTTGGCCATGAAGCTTCACGAAAGCGTGAAGACTCTCTACCGGAGTTAGGAGACATGACGCCCGGCATCAGTTATTCGCTGATCATTGGGCTGATCAGTGTGTTGACTCGAGCTGCACGTGGACAGCAATCTGGCCCCGTGCAGCTTCCGGCAGCGACGATTGGCAGCCTACCCAAGGGCGATATTTCGTCACGGTATTTCGCCACTACATCAAAGTTCACGTTTCAGTAGCTAGTTCGAGACTCGCTGAGTTCTACAATCTCCTTGAATTCCCGAAGCAAATGATTTCCTCGTGTTGCGGGAACAGTGGCACGCGAATTGCCCTTCGCCAAAGGCGACCGGTAAAAGAGGCCTTGTGTACGACGCGCCCGACTTTGGCTTGAGAACATCTGAATACCGGCGGTTGCGCCCACGGCGGAACCCGACTCAGGGGAGGACGCAATGATTCGTCGCACCGTAATTGTCGTGATCGGCGCAGCTTTCTTGGGCCTGCTGGGTTTCGTCTTGTTGTCGTGGCGACCCGCTATTGCCCCCATTGAGCGCCCGAACCCAGCAAGCTTCACGGATGAGTCTATCAGCAAAGGCGAAATGTTGGCCGCGGTTGGCCACTGTGTGTCGTGTCATACCCGGCTGGGCGGACAGCCATTTGCCGGTGGATACGGAGTAAACACGCCATTCGGGATCATCTACGGGAGCAACATCACTCCCGACCCAAAGACCGGAATAGGTCTCTGGTCACTGGATGCCTTTGGGCGCGCCGTGCGCGAGGGCGTCGCTCAAGACGGATCTCATCTCTTTGCTGCCTTCCCTTACAACGTTTACACCGAATTATCGGACGAGGACGTCGCGGCGCTCTACGCTTATTTGATGACCCAGCCGTCTGTCAGCGCTACAGTACCGCCGAACACCGTTCCGTTCCCCCTAAACATCCGCGCTCATCAATCGGCGACTGGCCGGCGCTTTGATGGGAATTGCGTTTAGCTGTTCGTCCAACTATTTTTTTTCGACATAATCGATCGCCAGAACGTCGATCGGACCTCTTTTATTCTCAAGTTTCAGCCCTAGTTGGGTTTGGAGTGCGTCGAATAAAGAAATCCGATACCGCGCGCCGGTGAGAATTTCCGCGGGTGTGTACTCTAACGTGAAGTTGTACTCGCCGGTCAGGCCAGTTTCATCGATCACCGGACCGCTCACGCCCATCTTCAAGGACAGGAAGCCAACTAGAGCGCTGATCGGCTGCCTTTTGCCGGTGACGACGACGCTCTCTTCCTTGGTAGTGACGTCGAAGCTCGGAGCGCCCGCTTCATCGCGCTGCATCTTCATCCCGCTCTTTGCGAGGAGCAAAACATGGACCGTCCCTTCCTTGGACGCATGATGAAGCGCCAGATGGAAACGCGAAACCAGCAGGTTCTGAAACATCAGCAGGAACTGCGCTCTGGTGACGCGGGGCGAAACGATCGCATCGATGTCGTATCCGTCCTCCTCCAACCAATGCGGCCCGGAAACCTGATAATACTGCACCTGGTAGGCGAGACAGATCAACAGCATCAGCGGCGCGTCGCGGCACTTGAAATTTCCGGGATCGGCGGTGTCAGGGCCACCGCGGCAATAGCTGCCATCGGCTTCTGATGCCGCAGGGCGGACCGACGCGGTGGCGAGCGAGTCCTGCGCAAACGCCGCGCCGGAGATAGCGATTGAGAGGGCCGCGATGCAGAGGAACTTCATAGAACGCTCTCTATGTTTTTCAGTATAAGAGCCCTCGGCCCACAAAGACGGTGTGTATTCATTTCCGAACCTACCCCCAGGAAACTATAAGTTGGTTGCCATCAGAGGACGATGCAGATCTGATCGCTCCGAGGCCAGGCAGGAGTGAGCCTGAACTTCGGATTATGAGGACACGAGGCAGACCCTTTGAGATCCGTGGGGCGGAGAAGGCGGCCAGAGATCTCAAGCGTCAGACTGGCCGGTAAGGAGTGAGAGAAATTTGCGGCTACAAGTTCGCCAAAGAGAGACGGCGTAGAGTCTAGACAGTTCACCGATCGCGGCGGCCCGATCGGTTTTCATAGCCCTCCGGCCTTGCCTAGTTGCGAAGGGTTTAGAAATCCGTTTCATGTTGCGAAACCACCTTCACGAAGTACCCAAGATGTCGGATGTGGGAAGTTGAATTGCGGAAAACATCAGCCAGATAGCAAGGACTATCGACGACTTCTCAGTCGGATTGCCTATCTCTCAGAACTAGTTAGTGGCGCGTCTGAACTCCGTGACTTCCGTGTTCGACCCGTACCTTCATCTGCCTGGTGAAGACAACAGGCGGCCCTGCCCTCTTCGTCAGCTTATTGCTGACGAAACTCCGGAAACCGACCCGGCGTCAGCAGGACATGAGCTGCGTCTAGTTTCTGTTCGAACTTTTTCAGGTCCGTTTCGACCAGCGTCCGCAGCTTCGGCAATTCCTGCTCGAACTCCGCCGCGGCGATCGCGTATTGCTCCTGCTGGGTTCTGGTGGGCGGCTCCAGTAATCCACGAGTCTCATTCGCCACCCCGTTCGCCCGTTGCGAAATCGACGGCGGAACGTTTTCGCGGCGGCCGCGCAGAGCCTGGTCGCCCGATAAGACCGTCAGCACCACCTCCAGACGGCGCTCGAGCGTGTTGCGTTCCTCCATCAATTTCGAGTCGGCAGCCGACTCCTCCAGGGCGCGTTTGATGATCGTCAGGCGCTGCCTGGCAGTGTTGGCTGCTTCGAGGGCTCCGCTGACCGCGCCCTGAAGCCGGGTGACCTTGTCCAGGAAATCGATGGGGGGCGTGCCACCATCGTTGATCACCTCGAAGGTCTGCGCGGATCCGAGCAATGTGGTTTTGCCGTCCACTCGCTTGGCGAGCACCGCCTTATATTTACCGGCTGGGACGAAATGGCCTCCGCCGGCGTTAAAGAGTCCTCCACCTTCGTCATCGACCGGGGCGCCGCCGCCGCGGCCTCCACGACCGCCGCCCTCGCCAGGAAGAGTCGCGGGAAATCCGTGGAGATCCCAGGTCACGCGATGCATGCCGCGATCCATCGGACCGGTCATGCGGCGAATCACTTTGCCGGACGCATCGCTAATGGTGATCTCGATGGCCGGGGGTTCGGCCTCGGCCTCGGCGCGCAGTTCGTCCGCGGTCGGATAGTGGATTGGCTCCCTCTGTCGCTCGGCTTCCCGCTCGGCATCGCGGCGCATCTGGGTTCGGGTGCGCAGGGCGTCGCGCAAATAATACGTCAGCGTAGCGCCGAACGGGGGATTATTGGCGGTGTAAAAATTCTCACCCTGGAATCCTTTACCGCGGCCGCCGAGCGGTGACGCCTGCACGTACTCGAGGGCATTCTCCACCGGAAACAGAACTGCTTCTTCCTTGAGGTTCTCGGGCGTCGCCGTGCGGAGCGGCGAATAATCGTCGAGCACGTAGAATCCTCGCCCGAAGGTCGCGAGCACCAGGTCGCTTTCGCGCTTCTGGATCACCATGTCGCGGACTTCGATGGTGGGTAGTCCGCCGCGCAGTCGCGTCCACTTGTCGCCGCCGTCGATCGAGAAATAAAGGCCATATTCGGTGCCCGCGAACAAGAGTTTCGGATTTACGAAATCCTCGGCGATGGACAGGACGGGTCCGTTTTGAGGCAACCCGGCCGAGATATTGGTCCAGGTCTTGCCGCGATCGGCGGTTTTCATGAGGTAGGGTTTGAAATCGCCGTTCTGATGATTCTCAAGCGCGGCATAGGCGACGTTCTCATCGTGCTGCGAGGTCAGCAGCCGCTGCACGTATATGTGTTCCGGCAGCGCGGACAAATCGGCCTTGCGCCATGCCCCGCCTTCGTCGTCGTGAACCTGGATGAGGCCGTCATCGGTTCCGACGAACAGCAATCCTGCGCGCTTGGGGGATTCAGAAATCGCGCTGATGTTGCCATAGAACGCGGTGGACGCGTTTTTCGCCACGGCGTCCGGGCCCCAGATCTTGCCCATCACCGGCAGCGCATTGCGGTCCAGGCCGCGCGTCAGATCGGGGCTGATGGCCTTCCAGGTATTGCCTCGATCGTCGCTGCGGAACAAGACGTTCGCGCCGAAATACAGCCGCAGATGGTCGTGCGGGCTGACGATGAGCGGCGCGTCCCAGTTCCAGCGCAGCGGCGGCTCGCCCTTGGCTTCGATGGGTTTGATATTGATGCGGCTGCCGGTTTTGCGATTGTAGCGGACCAGTCCTCCGCCCTGCGATTCGGCGTACACGGTGTCTGGATCGGCTGGATCTACGCGCGAAACGAAGCCATCGCCGCCGGTGGTGACGTACCAATCCGAATTCATGATGCCGTTGATGTTACGGGTGGCCGCGGGTCCGCCCCAGCTGAAGTTGTCCTGCGTTCCTCCGTAGACGTGATAGTACGGCTTCGCGTAATCGACATCGACATCGTAGAACTGAAGCGTGGGCAGATTCGCTTTGAACTGCCAGAACTGGCCACCGTCCCAGGATTCGTAAACGCCGCCGTCGCAGCCGACGAAAATGTGATCGGTGTTGCGCGGATCCACCCAGATAGTATGCGAATCGACGTGCTTGTTGCGGTCGCCCAAGGCGCGAATAGTGCGCCCACCGTCATCGGACACGCGAAAATTGGTGTCGGCCGCGTAGAATTTTTCGGGATTCTTCGGGTCGGCGACGATCTGGCCGTAATACATCGGCGTGCCTTCGAACGCGGCTCGCTTCTCCCACGATTCGCCGCTGTCGGCCGACCGGTAGAAGGCGCTTTGATTGTTCGCCGCCTCGATCTTGGCATACACCAGGTGCGGCTGGGCGGGAGAAAAAGCGATGCCGATGCGACCCAGATCGCCAGTCGGCAAGCCGGAGCGAATCTTTCTCCAGGAATTGCCGGCGTCGTCGGATTTGTAGATGGCCGATTCTGGTCCGCCGTCGATCAGCGTCCACTGGTGGCGCCGCCGTTGATAGGACGCGGCCAGCAGCCGATCCGGATTAACGGGATCGATGGCGATATCGGTGACGCCCGTGTTCTCGCTGATGGTCAGAACATTCTTCCAGGTCTTTCCGCCGTCGATCGTTTTGAAGACTCCGCGGTCGCCGCCGGGAGACCAAAGGGGGCCTTGAGACGCCACATAGACCACGTTCGAGTTGCGCGGGTCAATCACGATGCGAGCGATGTGCTGGGAATCCTTCAAACCCAGATTGCGCCAGCTTCGCCCGCTGTCGTCCGAACGATAGATTCCGTCGCCCCAGTTCACGCTGCGCTGGCTGTTGTTCTCGCCGGTTCCGACCCAGACGGTTGACGGATTTTTCGGATCGAGCGTGACCGTTCCTATGGAATAGGAGCCTTCGTTATCGAACACAGGGGTCCAGGTGACGCCGTTGTTGACCGTTCTCCACACGCCGCCGGACGCGACGCCGACGAAATATTGCGCGGGATTTTCGGGATTGACGGCGAAGCTGGTGACGCGGCCGGAAGCCGACGCGGGTCCGATGGATCGGAGGCGCAGACCGCCGAACGAACCGGCAACCGGGTCGCCGGGTTCGTCGCCGCCCCTTCCGCCGCGGTCTCCTCCACGTTGACCGGCGCATGTCATGCTCAGGATCAGAAATAGAAAGAGGGTTCGCATGGTGGTAAGTGCGTCAGTATATCAGCCTGCGGTGACACGCTGCGCGCAGAAATGGCGTGGCAAGAAGAGCGGCAAGTTCAACAAGGGAAAGAGACTGTTGCGGGTCATTATCGGCGGCCACGTTGACGAACGTCTGACGTGGATCATCGCACCTCCCGGGCTTTTTAGGACGCTGAGAGGCTCCCTCGGAATCGCGGCTAACAAGATCTAAGCTAATAGTTCGCGGACTCTATCTCGACGCCGCGCTATGCTCGCCATGAATGTGAAGCCGCGTACTTTGTGCCCGGCGAGCAATAACTGGGACCAACTCACTTGTAGTCTGATTCGAGCGCGAACAAACATCCAAAAAAACTCGTTATGAGAAGCAGATGGAAACCTACGATTGGGCATGGGTGGAGACGCAAACCGATGAAACTGTGGATGTTTGGCAGGACAGTGCAGGCAATTCGGCGCCTGGAGCTCGACAGTACAGCAGGGAAGCGCAAAAGGTAAATGAGGACGCCTATGACGAGGCGTTGCTGGAGGTTGAGGATGCCTTGCGGCCACCGCCTATAACCGAAGAACAAAAAAGAGGTGTGGAAGACCGTATCGTCGCTTCGTTTGCACAGTTTTCTGCTAAAGCTCTCTGCCTAGATGGGGTAGCGACCGAGTTGCTGACGAACGAATTTCTGCCAATCGGCACATCGCTCGCTAGATGGGCGCGCCGGTTCGACCCTGCGTTAAGCATGGCAGACATCATCCAGGCAGCCCGCAATGCCTGGACCGCCTGTGGGTTGCAACCTCTCCTTGGAGTTCCTTTGGCGCTTACGCCTTCGATACTTGGATATAGCTTGCTCTACCCGTATAGCGACAATCTTCTCGATGACGACGATCTTTCGGGCGACGTAAAGCTGAGATTCAGCCGCCGCTTTCGCCGGCGATTAGTGGGAGAGAAACTGCCTCCAGAAGATCATCGGGAGCGCACCTTATGCGCCTTAATCGCTTTAATTGAAACGCAATATCCGCGGGCTGGTTATCCGCATGTTTTCGAGTGTTTACTAGCAATCCATCGGGCCCAGGAACAGAGCGTCGGACAAATCCACGCTGCCCGTTCCCATTCGAATGTCGAATGCTTGCGGGTGAGTTGTGCCAAAGGAGGCAGCTCTGTGTTGGCCGATGCGTGTCTTGCGTATGGCTCCCTGAGGAATCAGGAAAGCCGGTTCGCATTTGACTGGGGTGTGTTGTTGCAATTAGGCGACGACTTGCAGGATGTGCGTGAGGACCTGCGGCGGCGGTCGATGACCCTATTCTCATGCGCGGCCGCTGAGGGCAGGCCGCTGGATGGGCTCACAATCCAACTCTTGAATTTCAGTGACCATGTGGGGATGCGCATGGATAGTTTACCCGGAGGCACCGCGGTTTTCAAGGCATTGCTGAAGATGAGCTGGAGATCGCTGATCATAGGAGCGGTAGCAGATTCCCGGGAATTCTATTCGGCGGCTTTCTTGCGCGAGGCCGAACGGTTTTCTCCATTCCGGTTCGATTTTCTTCGGATGCGCAAGGACAGATTAGCGAGCCGGCAAGGTCTCTACACTAAACTGTTCGACGCTCTGCTGGAATCTGACCAGGTTTTCCCGAACGGCCTGCCCTCACCGATTCAATGGGCTGATTGGCACGGATCCGCACCGGCCTGCGGAACTCAGCAATTGAAAACTTCCAATCACCGCTAACACGAGAAATGCCGCCGGCTGCGGACCGGCGACGGTGTGGATCGTGCAGGCTCCTTCCCAGGGTGATACAGGTTCTCGCCCGCATCGTTCTGGGCGGACTCATTCTTGACTGCGTGCTTCGTGCCGGCGGTCGAGATGAATCCGCGCACGCTGTGCGGCCGCCGCTGCCTGCGTTCGTAATCTCGGTGAGGGTGGCACCCTTCGCGCGGGCAATCAGGTCCAGGATACTGGCACCGTTGCTTTTAGCACAGGGGCAGCGGTGATCAAGGGCGACTTTCGTGCCTCTGCTTTATCAATATCAGCTGCCGCCGCATCCGCAGCCGGCGTGGACCGCTACACTGACGCCACATGGAAGACGATTGAGGATCGGATCGCCGAGTTCGCGAAACGGGTAGGCTAACCGGCGGCGCCGGCGACGAACCAGCCCAAGCCGTTGATGCGTCGAGTGCAGCTGCCTGTCCGCGGCTGGTTCTTTAACAACACTCCGCCGCCGCGTCGATGGCAACGTCATTGGGGTCCGCGCTCGGCAAAGACGGTCTTATACAAATCCCGATAACACAGCAGGCATGGTTTGCTCGCACGACAGAGCGGATTTCGGTACGGACACCGTGAGCGGGAACGCCACGCGAAGCAGCTAGCGAAAACGATGATGAGCCCGATCGCGAAAACAGCAATACTTCGTAGTGGCACAAGAGCCTAATTCTAGAAGAAGGCCCTGTTTCGAGAAACGTTTCAATTATGCGCTCGATTCGGGTCAGAGGACACCGCGAAGGCCCCCGGGTGAAGCGGATTAGTGAGGGCGAAGGAAGGCCGATGCAGAGAGGAGCAACGCGGGAATGGTCCTGAAAACGATCCAAAGAAAGGCTTTCCTCCAGCAATTCCCACTTGGCGGCCGAGGTTCATCGAGCGGCGAAACAGGCGAAAACCGCATCCGCGGAAGGCAGACAGGCATCAATATGCCCGGAAGGATCTGCCGTAGAGAGAGGAGTAAGCCCATGTACGTGATTACAGGAGCGACAGGCAACACTGGAAGCGTGATTACGGAGAGACTGCTCAAAGCGGGGCAGAGGGTGCGTGTTGTGGGACGCGACCCGAAGCGGCTGGAGAGATTCACCGAAAAAGGTGCTGAATCATTCATCGCTGATGCGACGGACGGAGGCGCTCTCACGAAGGCGTTTACCGGCGCAAAGGCCGTCTACGGGATGATCCCTCCCAATATTGGTGCCCCGGACGTTCGCGCATATATGGAGAGTGTGAGCGACGCCTTACGCTCGGCGATTCGGGAAAACGGGATAAAGTATGCCGTCATTCTGAGCAGCGTCGGCGCGGACAAATCGCACGGAACCGCTCCCGTGGCCGGCTTGCACAGTCTAGAAAAGAAACTCGAAGGGATTCCAGGGTTAAGTGCCCTCTTCCTGCGAGCCGGCTACTTCATGGAGAATATTCTGTCCCAGGCTGGCGTGATTAAGTCGATGGGGATTATGGCCGGCCCAGTCACCGAGGATTTGCGCTTGCCAATGATCGCAACGCGCGATATCGGCGCCTATGCGGCCGAGGTCCTACTTAAATTGGATTTCACACAAAAAAGCACGCATGAACTACAAGGGAATCGCGACGTTAGCTACGTCGAAACCGCGAAGATCGTGGGTGCGTCGATCGGCAAGGAGGGTCTTACATATAAGATGGTGCCCGCAGCGCAGTTGAAGCCGGTGCTGATGCAGATGGGGATGTCAGCCAGCATGGCAGACCTGTTGCTGGAGATGGCTGAAGCGCTGAATTCGGGCGACATGAAGATGCTCGAACGGCGCTCTCCCGCGAACACGACTCCGACTACTCTGGAAACTTTCGTAGCGGAAGTGTTTTTGCCAGCATATCGAGGAAGAGCATAGCGGATCGGTGTCTAAGGGCTTTTGCCATTAGCGTCCTTCTCGAAGGCTCGCGAGTCGGCCGGCGATCACGTCGCATCACAAACAATGAAAAAAGCCGCCGACTTTCGATTCCGACGGCGTGGTGGAGAGGCTCGAAGGTCCTACTTGCCGATGCGATAGGTGCGCTCACGCGTGTCATTCTTCGCCGACTCGATGTTCACATCGTGCTTCTTGCTCGCGGTCGAGATGAACCCGCGCACGCTGTGAGCCTGCCAGCCGGTCGCCTTCATGATCTCGGTGAGGCTGGCACTCTTCGCGCGGTTGATCAGGTCCAGTATCCCCGCATCGTTGCTTCTGGCACAGAGGCACTGGTGATCAAGGGCGACTTTCGTGCCTCCGCTTGATCAAAATCAGCTGCTGCCGCATCCGTAGCCGGAATGGACAGCTACACCGACGCCGCACGGAAGACGATCGCGGATCGGATTGCGGAAATGGCGAAACGAGTCGGCCAACCAGAGGCGGCGACGAACAGCCCCAACCATTGATACGTCCCGTGAAGCTCCCCGTCCGCGGCCGGTTCTTTACGAAAGATCCACCGCCGCGCCGTTGGTAGCACCTTCCTTCGAATTGTCATTTCGCAGCGCTATCCTTTAAGAGGCAACGATGTCCGAGTTAGTCCAGTTTGAAATTCAGCGTTCAAAACCTACCGTGACTTGTGTCCCGACGCGCGGCTCCGCTGCCGTGTTCTGGGTTCAGGGAATCACCCTGGTTTGGATGCTGGTTGAGTGCGGCTTGTCGCTGTACGCAGCAGCGGCGGCACATAGCCCTGTACTGCTCGCCTTCGGCTCCGATAGCTTCGTGGAGCTGTTGTCCGCAGGGGTGGTTCTGCTGCAATTTCTACCGCACTTTTCCGTTTCCGGACGGATCGCCGCCCGTGCTGCTGGCGCTCTGCTGTTCTGTCTAGCTTTGATTGTCAGCATCTTGGCGGTTGGTTCTTGGTGGTTACACCTGCGACCTGAAACAACCCGCCTCGGTATCGGAATTACGATGGCCGCGTTGATCGTGATGCCTATTTTGGCTCGCCTTAAGCGCCGGCAAGCTCACCGTAGCAACAACGTCGCTCTCGCCGCCGATGCGGTGCAATCGGCCACGTGTGCCTATCTCGCCGTTATTGCCCTAGCTGGACTGGCGATCAACGCACTTTTCGATATAGCCTGGTTTGATTCGCTTGCGGCGCTGGCGGCCGTACCACTGCTCTTGAAGGAAGGTCGTGCAGCTTGGCAGGGCAAAGCCTGCGGTTGTTGTCGAGCCTAATCTCTAGAATTGAGATCTGAATTGGCCGGTCTTCGTGTCGGAATCTCACTTGGAAGACGAGTTCGCTTTCTGAACAAAAACCCTGCCCGAGTGGACTGTGGATCAGCTCGTGTACCGGCGAATCCGATGTCAGCTAGACACCGCTAGCCGCTTTGGATAAAGGTTCAGGCCTCGCGCAAAGCAATGATCGGGTCGACGCGCATCGCGCGGCGCGCGGGGATATAGCAGGCCGCAAGCGCCACAATGATGAGGACAACCGTGAGGCAAATAAAGGTGAGAGGATCGCTGGGCGAAACGCCGTAGAGCAATCCTGCCATCAGGTGTGACACAATCCATGCGCCGACAAGCCCCAGGGCGGCGCCAGCAAGTGCGAGTGCGAGTCCCTGGCGCAGAATCATGTGCAGGATGGTCCTCCTCTGTGCGCCAAGTGCGATGCGGATCCCGATGTCCCGCGTGCGCCCGCTGACAATATACGAAATAGTTCCATAAACGCCGATGCCCGCGAGCAGCAACGCCGTAAGCGCGAAGAGCAGCACCAATTCCATGGAGAACCGGCGTTGTGAGAGAGAGCCGGATACAACATCCGGGAGTCTTTTCGCGCCGAAGACGGGAAGCTCCGGGTCGAGGGACTGAATCATATCCCGTGCCTGTTCCGGAAGCTTGGCGAGATCGAGGCGCCCACGCAGGAAGATGGCCAGTTCCTTATCGGTTCTCTGCCAGCAGCTTAGATAGACTTGTGGAGTGTTGGTATCCTCTAGCGTCTCTGTGCGAGCATCGGTGACGACGCCGACCACGGTAGTCCATGAGGTGGCAGCGCGGCCCGGTTGACCCAGCTTGATGCGCTTGCCAAGAGGGTCTTGGTCCGGCCACCATGTCCGCGCGAATGCTTCGTTGACGATAGCGACCCTGGGTGCATTCTCGATGTCAAATTCAGCGAATAAACGGCCCCGGAGCAGGGGGATTCCCAGCAGGTGAAAATACTCCGGAGTGACGCTCGACCCCTGGACCTGATGGGGCAGGTTGGTGCGCGTGCTGCTTCCTTCGCTGTTTCCTTCAAGGACCAGCGCGAATGGGTTCTTATCGTGATTCAGGGGAATCGACTCTTGAGTGCCGGCGGCGATTTCTGTTACTCCCGGCAGCGATCGGCCACGGCGCAAAATTTCCTGAATGAATCGCGCTTCCTGATCGGGAGTTCCATAGATATCCGTGGCTGGATCGTTGGGATTAGGGAGCCACAGGCGCACGGCCATGACGTTGTCGGGATCGAAGCCGAGGCGCACGTTGTACAAATCCCAGAAACTGCGCAATAGCAGGCCCGCCGCAATCAGGAGCACGAGCGAGAGCGCAAACTCGGTGACTACCAAGGCGCTTAGCGTCAACGTCTGGCTTCTCGATCCTTTCGAGCCGCGTCCTTCCTGGCGGAGCACGTGGATTGGATCGATTCCGGCGGCCTGCAAGGCCGGAGCGAGACCAAAGAAGACTCCGGCGAGAACGGAGACGCCGAGCGCGAAGAGTAGCACGGTCCAGCTAATCGAAATCTCGTGGAGCCGGGGCAGGGTCGCGGGAATAATTTCGAGCAGGAGTTTCCTAGTGAAAAAGAGAATCGCCAGACCAGCGATTCCGCCGAGCAGCGAAAGGAGCAGACTCTCGGTGAGCAGTTGGCGGATGAGCCGCATTCTTGCTCCGCCCAGGGCTTGGCGAACAGCCATTTCGCGTCCTCTCGAGGTGGCGCGTGCGAGCAGAAGATTCGCGACGTTGACGCATCCGATGAGCAGAACCAATCCCACCGCGCCCATCATCAGCAGCAGCGGCTGTCGTACCTTGCCGACCACCGTTTCGCCTAAAGGAACAAGATGGACCCTCCACGCGCTTTCGGGCGGATAATCCGCGGGAAATTGTTTCTGCAAAGTGACAACCAGTGCATCGAGCCGGCTCTGGGCGGCCGCGATCGTGAGTCCGGGTTTTATGCGTGCGATGGGTGGCCTGAGTGTGCGTGTGCTGCGCGCCGGAGGCGGCAACCGCGGACTGGAAAACCCGAATGCAGACCATATTTCGGTGTTCCTTATCTCAGGTGTGCGGCCCTGATCGTGAAAATCAGGGGGCATGACCCCGATGACAAAGTAAACGTCGTTGTCGAGCCGCAAGCTTCTGCCCAGGATATGCGGGTCGGCGCCGAACTCCCGCTTCCAAAGTCCGTCGCTGATGACCGATTCAAGGTTGAAGCCAGGTGTTGGATCGTCGGGATGAAACACGCGGCCTAATTCGGGCTTCACGCCGAGCAGCGTAAAATAATTCGGCGCGACAGACTTAACCTGGATGCGAGCCGGTTGAGACGAGCCCGTGAGATTGACGGACCCGCTTACCTCCGGCGCTACATATTGGAAGATTCCGGAATTCTGAAAGTCCTTCCACTCAGGCACAGACAAGCGAACGTCGTGCGCACCCACGCCGGGAAAATCTTCCTGGATGCGAACGAGTTGTTCGGGCTGGGGATAGGGCAAGGGGTGCAGAAGCGTGGCATCGACGACGCTATAAATGGCAGTCGTGGCGCCAATGCCCAAGGCGATCGTGAGGATCGCAATGGACGTGAAGGACGGATTCCTGCCGAGACTGCGCATCGCGTAGCGCACGTCCTTCATGAGGATGTCGAGCGAGACTCCGACGCGGACCGCGCGGACGTTTTCTTTGACCCGCTCCATCCCGCCCAGATCCCCGCGCGCTTCCTGGAGCGCGGATTCAGGGGACATTCCGTGGCGTACGTTTTCGGCAGTGGTCTGTTCGAGGTAGGCGGCGAGTTCGTCGTCCAGTTCCTGTTCTAATCGTTTCTTACGGAAGAGGGTTTGAAATAACGCGCGGAGCATGCGGTCCTCCTTTAGATCGCCCGGAGAGCGTTGGCCATGGCGAGAGAGATTCGCTCCCAGCGCTGTGATTCGGACTGAAGGCGTCCGCGGCCAGCGCGCGTGAGCTTGTAGAATTTGGCACGGCGCTTGGTTTCCGATTCGCCCCATTCGGAAGAAAGCCAACCGGCTGCTTCCATGCGGTAGAGGGCCGGGAAAAGCGATCCAGCTTTGACCTCGAATGCTCGGTCGGTGATTTGGGAGATGCGCCGAGAGATGCCCATGCCGTGCATCTTATCGAGCGCGAGAGATTTCAAGATCAGGAGATCGAGGGTGCCTTGGAGAAGTTCGGGTTCTGCCATTGTCTTATAGAAGGACTATAAGACAACTCTTATAGAATGTCAATAAGAGAGGTGCGGAAGCCTTTCTTGCTGATCGTCGCTCCGGGGTCGGCCCGCCTCCAACGTTTCAGAATCATCCAGATATTCGCAAGCTGAAGGTATGCGGGCGCGTTGCCGTCACCCAAGCTCAGAATGCGAGCCGAAGACCTTTTCGTAGTAGCGAGCTGATCGCTCGATGTCGGCGACGGTGAGAAAATGTGCGATGCTGATTCCCTCTCGCGGGGCATCTCATAACTCTTCTGCTCGACAGCTACGCTGCCATTGACGACTCCACTTCCGATAAACAGTGCTCATCTGCTGCTTCTAATACAGTCTCCGCCCCTCTTCAGTCTTCTGATAAAAGTGGACTGCTTGCGGGTGCGCCATGACGCAGGCGCTATCCACACTGTAAGTTTAGAATGGGACAACTATATGAAAGTTATTCTCTCTTTCGCGTTTTTGGTACTAACGGCCTCCACGCCGGCTCAGTCACAACCTAAGTCCGGACAACTAGCGGTAGCGGTGCGAGCCCTGCCCTGGAGCCGGCTGCCACGCCATTCTGGTACTGATGATCCGGCTCATGCCGAAGGTGACCGACATTCAGGAAAAGTCAACACACTGGTTTATCAAGCGTTGAATCAGCTTAATCAGTCAAAGTAAGAATGGAAGTCTTGGTTCGAGTCCCGTTCGGCTGCTGCCCGAATCGCTGGACAAAGGAGTCCTAATGGCACTTAGTGTCCGTACCGTGAACTACTTTTATACGCGCATTCAAGCGGAGCCCGGCAAGCCTTACGAATTGCTGGCGAGACTCGCCGATGAGGACGTGAATCTGCTGGCGTTCAGCGCCGTACCCTATGGCCCGAATCACGTTGAGCTGACTATCTTCCCTGATCGGCTCGATAGTTTTCTGAAGGTCGCTAAAGAGTTGGGACTCGTTCTCACCGGACCACAGCACGCCGTCTTGATCAATGGCGATGATCATTTGGGTACACTGGCGGAGGTTCTCAAGGCGCTGCTTGATGCCGGGGTTGATATCTACGCGTCCACCGGTGTGACTGACGGGCAGGGCGGGTACGGGTACGTGATCTATTTCAAAGAAGGCGATCACGAGCGGGCCACAAAGGCATTGGGAAAGTAAGTGGGCTTCCTCCGTCCGCGCTCCGGCGCGCTTAGGACACGATGCTGCGCCATCGCGCCAAGGGTTGGGTTGACGAAATTACATTTGACGGCAATGCCTAGCGTCACAATCAAAGCGCGTCCTGCCCAACGAAGTATTTGCAATCCGAAACTCCGGTGAGGACAGAATGGTCTTTTGGTGTGAGGCCGGACATTGAAGATCGCCACTTTCAACGTAAACAATATCAACAAGCGTCTGCACAACCTCCTGGTCTGGCTTGCGAAGGCGCAGCCCGACGTCGTTTGCCTCCAGGAGATCAAGGCAGAGCAGCAAGCCTTCCCAGCGAGTGCCCTTCGTGACCTTGGCTATCGGGGAGTCTGGCTCGGCGAACGTTCCTGGAATGGCGTAGCGATCCTGGCACGAGATTGCGAACCGGTGCTGACCCGATCCAGCTTGCCCGGGAATCCTCATGATCGCCAAGCCCGCTACATCGAGGCGGCGGTAAATGGTGTGCTGATCACTTCCATCTATCTGCCGAACGGGAATCCTCAACCTGGTCCGAAGTTCGATTACAAATTGGCATGGTTCGAACGCTTAATCGAACACGGCGCGGAACTCATAAAGACCGGCGTACCTGTTATCTTGGCGGGCGACTATAACGTAGTACCAACTGCTCAGGACATCTACTCAACGAGATCTCTCGATAACAACGCATTGATTCAACCTCAGAGCCGCCAGGCGTATGCGCGACTGCAAGTTCAGGGTTGGACGGATGCTCTGCGAAAACTGCAGCCCAGGGGGCCGCTCTGGACGTTCTGGGATTACGAGCGAAATCGGTGGGCTTTAGACAAGGGGATGCGGCTGGATCATCTCCTTCTTTCTCCAACGGTGTGCGATCAGCTGTTGCACGGAGGTGTAGACCGATGGGTTCGCGGTGAGGAAAACGCGAGCGATCACGCTCCCGCTTGGATAGTCCTCGATCGTTGAGGCGAGGTAACCGCCGGTATCGCCTTCCTCGGCCTAAGCTGCCTTGGGCTGCCAAACCACGAGTTGCGCACAGATCTCAGGGACGGCGTTTACGGACATGTTACAGTGGGCGTGGCCAAGCCGACTTTTCGATAGGAATCAGGCAGTCCGTCAATCAGTGCAGTTTCCGATTGTCCGACAAACCTCTCATATGTGGGCGACACTTCCTCCAACGCCGTTCGCGAGAGCGTGACGCTGACACACCTCCACGAAGTGTCGACTTCTCAGCCAGAGACCTTCACGGGCGGGGCGAGTTCCTTTCGGGGAACCATTCCGTGAATTTGAATGCTCCGGCGAGCGTCAGAATTGTTACAGCGATGCCTATCCAGGACGGTAGGTCCGGTCGGAACAGCAAAAGCGCATCCGCCGCGACCACCACGGCGAACGCCGCGGCCCACGCGGTAGTAATCGTGTAGTTCGTACTGATAAACCTCGGACTGGACCACCGGTCCCTTGGGACTCGTTCGCGCGCGTATTGAAGCGTGAATGGCCTGCGAAGGGCAATCGTGATCAGCACGATGGCGAGAAGTCTTGCATCGACGCGCAAGCGAACGCCCATGATTGACGTGGTGCCGCTGCTCAGGGTGCCGTAGGCCGCCAGCCCGCTAAACAGGATGAGTGTCCCAACCTCCAGAACCTTGGGGTTTCCGCGAGATCTCTTCCAATCCCGCAGGACCAAAATCGCTGATGTCGCAGCACCGGCCACCAGGCCCCCGGTCGAGCCCCCGGAGCCGGTCCACGACTGCGAAAACAAAGAATGGCGCGAATGCGAGAAGAATTCCCATAGTGGCTCCAGAACGCGTGCCTTTTAAGCGGACTTCTCCTGCACTCCTTGTTCGGATCCTACCACCGCAGCCAGATAGTCATCGACGCCATGCACGGTCAGTGGTCTTCCGTGATAGCCCACGTATCTGTCCGGACGAATGATGTAGCCAGTGTTGACTTCAGGCGTGTAAGCGGACGAAAACTCGGCTGTGCAGTCTTTCAGGATAGTGGCGCCGATTACGTCCCGCGGCTGGGCGTCCGGGGAGGTGATCAGAACCAGCCTACACGGCAGGCTTTGGGCGTCCGTCAATTTCTGGCTTAATTTCTCGACCAGCTCGAGCTGTCCAGGCTCCGCGAATTTCGCCAGGTAGAGAAGGATCACATGAGAGACGCCGCGCGTGATGTCGAACAACCTATATGGATAGCGAATGTTCGCGCGTACTAATCCCGAACAGTCGGGAGCCCGGTCGCCGGCCTGAACCCGAAGACTCTCCGAAGACTCGCTTACACTTTCGCGGGAAAAGCGGCTGGCGCGATAGTTCACCAGGACGTGCGTTTCCGTGAGGCGCCCTCCCTGCGCCGTCTGCTCACGGCCGAACTGTTCCGATTGCGTCCTGGTTCGCGAGACCACATCGGCGCCGACGGGGCGCCGTTCCGCCTCATAAGTGTCGAGCAGGTCCGGCGAAGCGCCTGTAAAACCTGAGCCATCTTCCAGGCAAGATTATAGGCGTCGTGAATGCCCGTGTTTATGCCCTGGCCCCCAGTCGGCGGATGAATATGCGCGGCATCCCCGGCGATAAACGCTCGTCCTTCACGATATCGCGCTGCCAGCCGCATACTGATGCGAAAGAGAGAAGACCAGCGCCAATCGGACATCTGCAGCTTATGTGGGAACAGCCGGTTCGCGACAACCTGCAGTTCCTCAAGTGCAGGACCCGGAAGTTCGGTCTGCAGGCCGTGAACTGGGTCTGAGCTGGCAGTTTTGGTTTGGAGAGCGAGCGTGTTTGGAGCCAGCATTGAAACCCGGTAACGGCTCCGTTCCGGCAGCGGAATGCCAACCAGAAAATCCGAGGCTCCATTTTCATTCGGGCGGATAGCGCGCAGCACCATTCCGCGCGGCAGACCGCAATCAAGAACAACGTCGCCCAGCATGAAGGTAAAGGGAAATTGATCTCCTTCAAATGGGATTTCCGAAAGATGGCGTACGGCGCTATGCGCGCCATCGCACCCGACGACGCAGCGAAAAACCGCGGTCTCGTTCGAGTTATCAGGATGGAGCAATTCGACCTGAACCTGCTGAGACTCTTGCTTCAGCGACGTCAGCGTCACGGGCCGTTCCACCGAGGCAATAGGGCAGAGGGTTTGGCAGCCGATCGATAATCCTGGAGGACACCCCGTGTCGCGCCAGATCCGACCGGGCCGGCGCCAACTACAAGAACCTCCAAAGATGCGGTTGCGCATTAAAGGAATCGAACAAGGCTGTCAACCGCACTGCGAGTACCAGCAAAGGTCCGGTCGGAGAAAGTCCCGGACCGCGCTCTGGCCGAATCACGCCCTCCGTACAGAGGTCGCCGCCAACGTTCGTTGCGACAAGGCTTCCTCCGTATTGCCGACGATCTGGTCCGAAGTGGATTGAGGACCGTCGTCGAGGCTGCCGGTGGTGGGTCGTTTGAATTTTCCGCCGCTCGCCTCGTGCTCCTCAACGAGTTTCATGATGTCGCTCCGATGCTGGGCATGGTCCTGCTAGAATGCACCAAATGGAAGGAAGGTGTGGAAGAGCTCGCGCACGTTAGGCTAAACACTGGCTTCCCCAGGCGTCCATCCTTCAAAGGAACTACGATCATGGAACGTAAGAAGACCTCGAATCACCACGGGTGCCTCGACCGGCGATCGTTCCTCCACGCCGCTGGCGGGCTGGCCGGCGGCGGGTTGGCTGTCGGCGCCACCTGCGAGACGATATGGCCCAGTTCCGCGTGGGGCCAGCAGCCGGCGAAGGAGACACACATGAGTTCCGCCCGCCTGGTGGATCGACTCAAGACCCACCTTTCGTTTCAGATTTCGGTCGATGTGGGGACCTTGGATTTGGGTCTGACGGTCGCCAGTGCGGCGCTGTCGGGTGGAGTCAACATCGTTGAAATGGGTACGCCACTGCTCAAGACCCAGGGTGTTGCGAACGTCGTGCCCGCCTTCCGCAAGCAGTTTCCAGACGCTGTCCTGCTGGCGGACATGAAGACCATGGACGGTGGTGGCGGCGAAGCCCGCAGCGTCTATGCTGGCGGCGGCAACATCTTTAATTTCCTGGCTCTCGCCGGCGTGGATACGGCGAAGGCGATCTGCGCCGTGCGCGACGAGTTCAGACGCGCCGGCCCCGAATTGCCACGACTTGTCTTTCCCGACATCATGGTCCCGCACCAGAGTCCCGCCAAGCAGGCAGTCGAGGTCGCGCTTCGGATGGTCGAGGCCGGCGTTGACGGGGTTGGTATCCACCTGCAGTCCGACGCGCGACGCGCAAACCCGAAACTTATCGAGGACGACTACCTCGGTGATGTGGCTCGCGCTGTCTTCGAACGGATCGGCAAGGTCGCTCCCGTGCAGGTGGTCGGCGGCCTCAGCATCGCACGGGCAAGGGGCCTCGCCAAGGCGGGTCTGCGCGCTTTCGTGATTAGCGGCAATATGGGCCTGCCGGACGGCAATGCCCGCTACAACCTGCCACCGGCCGAGATCCAGCGCTTGGTTGCCGGTTTCATCGCCGAGGTCTCGGGTGCCTAGCAACCGCTCGATTAGTCCGGAGGTGCGGCTACCCCCGAAACTGAGAAAGCTCGCGCAAGAAGAGCATATTGCGAGCTTTGCGGCACTCACAAACTACGATGGCCCGGACAAATCCTGGCCACGGGAATGGAATTCACCACGAATCGGAGAATCTGGGGTCCTTTAGCACTTCTTCATCTGTCAGACTGCGCAGGAACGCCAGCAGGTCCACCCGGTTTTTGGGGAGACGGTCTATTTTGTGTATGCGGCGGTCTTTGTTGGGACTATCGCTCGCGCGCCCTCCTGCATGCGTAGTGATTCAGCACCTCGTCCCGCGTGGCGATTCTGCCATCGTGCATGTACGGAGCGGAGAGTACGCAACGTTTACCAAGCTCATCACGTTGCGAGGATGATTCTGCCCGGTCGCTCCCTGGCTTGTCGGACAGCCATCGGTGAAGCCAGTTCCTGGCGATGACACGTCGAGCAGGATTGCTTGCCATTCAGGGAAAGCCGCGTGTCGTAAAAAAGATGACGCCCCAGGCGCACGTTGGGTTCGGCGACGGGATTATCTGCTGGCCCCAAAGGCTTTGGGAACAAAGTAGCGCCCGCCAAGGCTCCCGCGCCAGTCCAGAAAGGCGGGCTGACTGCAAGCGGGACGAACGGCTTTGTCGATCGCGAAGACGAAACGGTGGGCGGCGAAGAAGGTAGAGGCGAACGGGAAAGCGAGCTAAGTCGCCTGGCCTACTTGCGGCTCACTTCGCGGGCGTGGCGAACGGTTTGCCCTTTTCGAGGTAGTAAACAGCGGCCAGTTTAATAGGTACGTTGCCAGTATTATGGGCGTCGTGGATCGCCCCGGCTGGAACCACGTACCCATCGCCCGCCTTTATGTGCAGAGGCGGCTGACCATCGATGAGGATTTCGCCCTCCCCTTCGATGACATAGCTGATCTCCTCACCGGGATGGGTGTGGCGTCTGGCGGAACCCCCAGGAGCAATCGTGACGCTAGCGATTACCGCCTCGTGCCCCCCTGAGACGTCCTGAGTTTTGACCAGAGTGCGCTTAATGCCGGCGCTTTGGGCGAAGATCGCACCCCCGGCAACGATTCCCAGGATAGTCCACCTTCGAATTAGGATCATTACTACTCACCTCAGATGTCCATTGTAGGCGCTCGGTCGAATTCTCACGAGTCTCGGCGGGGAGTCGAAGGACCTGGCCGGTTGTTTTGAGCATGCCGCTCTCGCGCGTCAGGACGTCAACCGAGTCGTCCTGGCAGAGCATTGGCTTCGATTTCGGGTTTGCTGGCTCCCAACTGTGTGTCGTTCCTCCTTGAGAGAGCAACCACATCGGCCCGGCTGGGCACCCTCACGTTCTTCATATTTGCGACGTCGAAGCGCTCATCTACTTGCGCGCTCGGGGGTAGGACAGGGCGAACTGAAGCAGGGAGAGCAGAAAGGCAGCGGACATGTTCCTAAGCGTTCTCATCGCCACGATGACTCCGTGGAATTCGTAACTGATGCGTTATACGATTCCACAACGACTACTTCTGTCCCGTCCAACCGTCGAGGACGTAGGCGAAATGTCCTTCAAACCACTCGAACTTCCTCAATTTCGGCAATTGATCCGACCACCAATTCTATTTTTCAACGCTCGACTTCTCGCGTCAGCCTCCGCCTGGTGCAGACTGCTCGTGGCAAATCGGGAGAGCGTCACAGTTCGGACGTATCCTCTTCCGTCTCTCCCAAGTCTGGTTTGCGATCCTCTATTTCGCGATTCTCATCTGCCCACTCAAGCGGCTGGTTCTCCAGTGGCTCTTCAGAATCATCTTCGTCGTCGCGAGCTTTATCATTCGGTGTCATGTTTCGATCCTCGCACGAAATGTCGTTAGTGTGGGACAAATCAAGGCGATCCATTTACGTGATCGACAAGGGCAAGCCGGGGATTGCAGCGGCGCCGTGACGTCATGCCCAATAGGTCTCGCCGTCCGCCAGGTTTCGCTTCAGGAACTCGGGGTTGATTTCCAACCCCAGGCCTGGGCCAGTGGGGACTTTCAATAGTCCTTTGCGCACTTCGGGCGGGGTCACCACAGACATTCCTTCTATGTAGTGATCGGGGCGACCGAGTTGGCTTTCTGAGCGGTAGAAGTTCTGGATCGAAGCGCCGAAATGGGCGTTAGCGTAGGTCAACACGAGCGACCCGACGTTATGCAATGCCACCGGGATGCGGAATTGTGCGGCGTAATCCGCGATCTTTCTGGTTCCCGTGATGCCGCCGGCGAAGGCCAGATCGGGGTGGACGAAGTCCACTGCCTGGCTGTCCAGAAACGGCTTGAATCCGCGAACCAGTTCGAGCTTTTCCCCGGTGAGCAGCGGCACGCGGGTGGACCGGCGCAGCGCCATCCAGGCTTCGGAGAACGGCGGATTAAGCGCATCCTCGATGAACAGAGGGTTCATCGGCTCAACGGCTTTGGCCACCGCGATGGCGCTGGGGGTGTCGAGCTCATTGTGGCAATGGACGGCGACGTCAATGTCGTCACCCACGGCCTCCCGGCAGTTCGCGAATCCGCGGGCCACGTTGCGGAGCTGCTGGGTGGTGAGCGTGGGCGCGAATCGCGCGGCCGGCACCCCGAGCAGCGGGTCGATGCCGTTCTTGAACGCGGTGAATCCCTCCGGCATCGCTTTAATGCGCTGCGCCCAGTCGCGGCAGGAAGCCTTGTCCAACATATCGGGACTGCCGTGCGAGTACATGGGAATCGCGTCGCGAAACGGGCCGCCGAGCAGTGTCGAGACCGGCGCGCCGAGGAGTTTGCCCGCCAGATCCCACAACGCTATATCGATCCCACTGATGGTAGGAATGTGAGCCATGTAGGTGTGCATCAGGGATGTCATGTTCTGGAAATGCACCTCGATCAGCAGGGGGTCCTTGCCGATGAGCAGACTCTTCATTGTTTCGATGCGCGCCCGCGCCATGGGGCCGGTGGCTCCGGCTTCGCCATAGCCGGTGAGGTCGCTATCGGTGTCGATTCGGATGAGGCAATTGCCGGCGATATTGCGGATCGCCATGGCCCGGACGTTGGTGATCTTGACGCGGTTTACATTCGGCGCCGCCAGCGCATTGTAGCGGGTGAAGAGCCCGGCGGTGGGCAGCAAGGCGATCGTTCGCAACAAGTCGCGGCGGGACAGCAAGTTCATACGCGCTCCTCTCTCAGATCGCACTATACACCCGCAATCAGATCCTCGTCGGTTTGATCTTGCATCATTTTCAAATCGCTGATCGGCAAATTGGGATCGAGCTCTACCGCAGCCAAGGAATTCAGGATCTCGAAAACCGAAATTGCTGTGAAGCAACGGGCAGAGAGAGTTCGAACCACAACCAGTGGCTCCCCATGAAGGGGCACTTTACCGCCTTTCATGATCTTTGCGCCGGATTGATTGAAGAATGGCACTCGCTGAAATCGCATCAAAACAACTTCGTTTCCCCTAAGTGGAATGGATGTGAAATCCTATGAAGAAGCCGCATATGAACGTCATCATGGATGCGCCTCGCCCGCTATACTTCCGGCGTGACCGAGCGCAACAAATCGTGGACCTCTTTGCAAAAGCTCGAAAACCGCGGCTAATGGATCTGTTGAAGCTGAAGATCAGGCACGTCTACGAGACCACGCCAGGGAATGCGAGCTCGAAAATCGTGATCGACGGCAACGAAATCCTTTTCAAATCGGTCAGATCGGCGCAGCCTCACCGGAAGGGATCTACTGACTTATCTTGACTGGTAACGGGAAGTCGGCTTGTGACCGCTAACCGTGTGCTGGTCGTCGGATCACGCGCTTTCCGACCAGAAGAGTGCTTCGGTACCAGTTCGAGGCCCAGCTAGTTGCCGCCGCTTTGCATATTGAGAACGACTCCTTTTTGAGTGGTCTGGCCATTATAGGTGGCCGTGATCGGCTGGTTTCCGGAAAGTCCCGCAGGAAGCACAATGTTGAACTGAAATGTGCCCGGCGATACCAGACCCGCAAACGTAACCTTCACCGGGACATTCCCCACCGTGATCACCGGCAGTGTATTCAAGGACCCGGACTGCGTCACGATCCCACTGACGACTGGCGACGAAGTCGGTCCAAACCCGTTGGCATAAACGATCACCTGTTCTCCGGAGTTCCCGGGCGTACTGTACCCGGGATACAGATTCGCTGATCCCAGCAGCGAGCCGTCGAGGTGCGTCGCCGTGATATTGGTCCCGTCGAAGACGAAAAACGATGGCGAAAGCGGCGCGGCTGGCACGGTTAGAATATTGCTCATTACAGTTCCGTTCGAGATCTGCACCTGCACGGTCGAAGGCAGAACGTCCGGTGGCGTAAGAATATTGAGCTGCGTCGGGCTGATGTAGTAGACATATGCTGCCTTGCCGTTGACAGTCACGCTGACCCCGTCCAGACTGGTCGGCATCAGCCCTGTTCCGAAATCGGCTTGCGCCCAGATGCGGGTATCGGGCGCGAGCGCTCCACCCTTGATTTCGACCCAGGTATTGGGAGCCAGCAGCGCCGTGTCGCCGAACGCGTTCCCGACCAGAGAGATAGTCGGCGGAGCAATGCCGGTCATCTTAACCAGGTAAACGGCATCTCCACCAACTCCCGTTAGACCCGGGAAATTCCCGTTCGCTGTACCGGCGACGTAGCCTCCGGTGTTGTCGATCGCCACGCCATAGGCCCAGTCCACGCCAGTAGCTCCGAATTGTTTGGTCCATTGGAGATTCCCGGCGGGATCATATTTTCGAACGTAACTATCGGTACTGCCGGCATTCACCTGCCCGGGAAAGGCTCTATCCGTCTCTCCTACCACGTAGACGCCGGTGCCGTCCGTCGCCACTGCCCAGGCGTCGTCCACATTCCCGTTGCCCCACTCCCCGCTCCACACCTGGTTGCCGCTGAAATCGTACTTTATGACGAACCCATCATAATTTAGATCGATTTTGGTCTGGCCCGGCAGCTTCGTCTGCGCCGATCCGGCGACGTAGACGCCTGTCGCATCCACAGCGACACCTCTGGCGAAATCTTCGAGATAGCCGCCGAACTGCCGGGTCCATATGGTGTTTCCGCTGGCGTCGTATTTGCGCAGAAACTGACTGCCGGTCTGTCCGGGAATGGTGCCTCCGCCGCTCCCCGCGACATAGACGCCCGTCGAGTTCACGGCGATCGATGACGCCTGACCGCCTCCGAACTGGCTGGTCCACATCTCATTGCCGCTGAGGTCGTACTTGCGGACAAAAATATCCCGGCCGGTGCCCGACGCTTTCTGCCCCGGAAGCGTTCCGGCCGTTAAACCCGCCATGTATACTCCCTCCGCATCCACCGCGACCGCCATGGCCCGAGTATCGCCGAACGCCTCCTGGGCCGTGAACAAACGCGTCCATATTACATTTCCATTCGGGTCGTACTTGCTGAGGAAAGCGCCGCTATTGAAGATCTGCGGCTGCCCTGGAATAGCGGTTGCGTATCCTACAATGTACGCGCCAGTGGCATCGGCGGCGACTCCAAAGCCGCTGCCGACCCCATTTGTGGTCACGGCCCGCTGCCAAACCTGGTTCCCGCTCTGGTCGTATTTCCACAGTGCGGGACCGCTCGTGGAAGACGCCACATAGATCGAACCGTTGATGGCCGCCACTGCATACCCGTGGTCGCCCTTGAACTGGCGGTACCAATCGATATTCTGCGGCCAAGCCATGGCGCAAAACGCGCCGAGAAGCAGCAAAAAACGTCCCATGCAACATTAATGTGGGTCGCTCGGGATTTCTTTCAAATTATTCTTAGCGCAAACGGTCAATCGTCAGCGCTTTAATGGCGACGGCAGGCTGGACCTCGCCCTTACTCTCTCGTCGAACCCCATGGTAGCTACCATGTCTTACCGACAATATATGCAGAGGGTTCCACCGTTCCTAGCGACAGTGAAACCAGAATCGCGTGCGGGAAGTGCGTTCGGCTGCCGTAGAGCGAGCGAAGCCGTAACACTGGCTGACTAGCGTCCTACCTCCAACGCCGCAATCGACTTCCTATCCCGGACGTACAGCTTCGTCCCCGCTAACGTCGGAGCCGTCCACGCGTTGTGCTCCAACAGGCTGAACTTCGAGATCACTTTCGCGCCAGCGGGTGAGAACGTCGCGAGCGAAATTCCCCCGTGCTCGTCGACGACGAAGAACTTCCCGTCCGCGTAAACAAAAGATGCCTTCGGAAACGCACGCTCCTGCCACTTGATCTCGCCCGTTCTAACGTCGATCGCCGTCAGCGGCGCCGGACCGAAATCTCCACTCGACGCATAGATGACCTCGCCCACCCGAACCATCGTCGTGTGATGAACACGCAGCCGGTTGTTCGCCCATAGCTCCTTCACCGTGGTCTTCCCGCCGTCGCGAGTCAGCTTCAACGCCCTGGAGCCGGACCCGTACGCCGAACTCATCACCAGGATCCCGTCGTCTCCCCACACCGGCAGAGCGATGTTCAATCCCCAGGACGTTGGGTGCGGATGCCTCCACAGCAGCGTGCCATTGTTCGGATCAAGGCCGGCGATCAGGCCATGCGCGGCAGACCCTCCATCGTCCAGGAACGCCACCATCTGATCCTGCCCCGCGACATTAATCAGCGTCGGCGAGCTCGGCGAATTTCCGAAATCGTTCTTCCCCCACAAAAAGTGCCCGTCGGCCGGATCAAGCGCGATCACCGAGTGACCCGCGCCGCCGATCGTCAGAATGATGCTGTTCTTGTACGCCATCGGACTCGACGAATAGCCTCGGTCCATCCTCGAAGCCCCCGGAAAATCTTTGTACAGATCCTTCGACCAAATGAGCTTCCCCGTCGTCTTATCGAAACAATTCAGAATCGCCAGGATGCCGGCAGTGTAAACGCGATTACCCAGGATCAGCGGTGTCGTATGCGGACCCGGGCCATTCTCCATGGCCATGCTGCCGAAACTCGCGTTGTACGCGTACTCCCAGCGAGTCTTCCCAGTCGCCGCATCCATCGCGATCGCCACCTCCTGTTCGCCCTTCCGATACATCGTGTAGAGCGTCCCCTGATCCACCGAGATTTCCGAATACCCTTCGCCAAGCGGACGCATCCACAGCTTCTTCGGCCCCTCGGCCGGCCACGCATTCGCCAGCCCTTTGCTATCGACCATAAAATTGCGATTCGGTCCGCCGAACTGCGGCCACTCCGGCAGATTCCCCGCACTTCCAGCAGCCATCGCAATAAACGCCGTTGCAATAATAAAGATCGACGCTTTCATAGAGGCCTCAGAGTATCGACGTTCAAAGCTCCCAACTGTTACCCCTCTTTTTAACGAATGCTAAAGCCCTTTGCCCTTTGCCGCCGACGCTTTCTGCTTCTGCTGGATCGCCCATGCGAGATTGTTCTTCGCCAATTGATTGTCGGGACTAAGACGCACCGCCTCGACCGCCGCGCTGATGCCTTCATCCCACTTCGATTCCGCGTTGTAGGCCGCGGCGATATTATTCCATGCTTCCGAATAAGCCGGCCGTAGCGTAAGAGCGTCCCGCGCCGCCTGAATGCACTCATCGAATTTACCTTGCTGATAAAATTCCAGCGATCGATTTAAATAACTCTCCGCCGTAGGTTTCAGCGTATTGGCGCGCGTGCGCCACGCCACCGCCGGCGCGTCCGACGGAAATCGGGCGAGCGTCTCCTCCGCCGTCCGTCGAAGCTGATTCGCATCCTGCTCCTGAGCGTAAAGATCCATCAGTAAATGAGATGCATCGACGTAGCTTGGATTGTTCGCGATCGCAACGTTTAAATGTTGAATCGCTTCGCTCGTCCGGCCCCTTCCCCGCAGCCAGACCGCGTAGTAATAATGCGAGGCCGCCTCCGCCGGTGCCAGTTGAATTGCGCGGGCGAAGTGGCCCTCCGCGTCCGTATCATGATGTAACGCGCCATGGGCGATGCCGAGATTTATTTCCAGGACGTAATAGTTCGGATTGTAAACGGTGGCTCTCTCAAAATAGTCCAGTGCCCGCGCCGTGTCGCCTTTCGACATTTGCGTGAGACCGTAATTCATCAGTCCCCGCCCATTGTGGGGACTCTTCAACGTCACGTCATACCACAAGGATTCTTCCGTCCGCCAGATCTTATTGCGCTGCCACGTGCCCGCCGCGAAGACCAGTAGCAAAAGCCCGCATGCGGCCAAAGCCAGTTCCCGGCGCGCAGGACGGGAATCGAACCATAGCGCCAGTGCCCAGGACGAGCTCAGCGCGAGCCCCACAAATGGAAAGAACATCCGGTGATCGTTCTCCACCTCGGCCAGGGGAAAGATGGACGTCGGCAACACCGCCAGAAGAAACCAAAATAATCCGAACGCAATCGGCGTAGTCTCACGCCTTCGCGTCATCCGGACAGCGGTATAGAGCAGGCCCAGGACGAATACGAACCCGAACAGCGCGTCGCCGTCGAAGATGCTGGTGAAAGGAACGCGGTCCGTATCGGCCGTCAAACCGGTTGGAATAAAGAATGTGCGGAAATAGCCGAAAATCACGATCGGCTGCGTGATCCGATAGCTGTACGCCGAAAATGCGCCCGGCGTGAATGTCGAGGGTGTCATCGCGGAACTCAGCCAGCCTAGCGCCGCCACCGTCGCCAGCGATGGTGTCGAACGCCATAGCGCCGCCCCCGGCTCTTCGTCTTCGATGAGCCAGATATAAAGGAACAGGAGTCCTGGAAACACCATCGCCGGCGGCTTGGAAAGAACACCGGCCGCAAGAGGAAGCAGATAAAGCCCGTACTTCCTCGCGCGGGGCGAATAGATCCACGTCACCAGGCTCGCCACCACACCCAGCGTCGAATAAAGGTCGGCCCGTTGAATAATATAATTGACCGTTTCCGCCACCGCCGGATGAACAGCGAACAAAGCCGTTCCAAAGAATGCCGCCCAAAGATTTCCAGGGTGAGGATGAGCCTGGTCGAAAATTTTCCGGAACAGTGTGAACATCAGCGCGAGTTGCACCAGAAACCAGAAAAACGTTGACAGATGAAAGTAGAACGGCTTCATCGCGTTCCCCAGCCGGTAGTCCATCGCCAGCGACGCGAACACCAGTGGCCGCCACACGCGATTCGCCGGCAGTACGCTGGTGGTCTCCGCGCTCGCGAAAAAACGCGGCACGTTGTGAATGTCGCGCAGGAAAGGATTTTGCACGATCGTATGGAAATCGTCGAAGTGGAATTCGTTCGCGAAGTGATTCGAGTAAACCAGTGTGACGACCCCCCCGAGGCCAAAGAAGACGCAAACGAACAGGATCATTGCCTTCCTGGTCATGGCTTAGTCTTGGGCCCGCCGGAGCGGTTCGCAAACACGAAATCTCTCTGGATCGTAAAGTTCGCGATGAATAAGAATGTTTCCACCGATATTTTCGCGGGCATCACTCGAAACGACGCGACCCCGGTCAGAAACGAAATTAAAGCGTAGGAGAGGCATATGTTGGCCGCGGCCAGCAGCAGGTAGCGCGGCAGCACGATCCGGTGCTGCTCCTTGGAGAAAAAAACCGCTTTGCGGACCGCCGTGTAATTGAACGCCAACGCCAGCGCGCGAGCCCCGAACAACGATGTGCCCACCACTCCCGATGCCCGGAACAAAACGTAGAATGCCACGTTATCCAGGCCCGCGGTCACCATGGAAATAAATCCGAACCGCAGCAGGACAAAGTAAATTCGCATCGAATCCCGCAGTGGCTCGAAATGGGACGTCGGATTTCCCTCTCCGTAAATCGTTTGGATCGGCTGCTCGATCACCTCCACGCCCAGGTGCTTGGCCGCGATTAACATTTCCAGTTCGAACTCATAGCCGGAAGCGGGAACGCTCAGCATCTTTTCTACCAACACCCGCGGAACGGCGCGGAGCCCGGTCTGCGTATCGGAGAGCCTGTGTCCCACTGCTACCCGCAGGATGCTGCGCGTGATCCAATTGCCCGCGCGGCTGCGCAGCGGAACATAACCGGTAAACTTGCGCGCGCCTAACACCAGCGCCTCGGGCTTCTCCGCGAAGCGTCGCGCGACCCCGCATACGTCGTCCGGATCGTGTTGTCCGTCGGCATCCGCGGTGACAATCCCCGCTAGTTCGGGGTATTCCACCAGCGCATAGTTCATTCCCGTCTTCAGCGCGGCGCCCTTCCCGAGATTCACCGCATGGCGAATGATTCTGACCCGATCGAACCGCTGTACCTGCTCGAAAATCCCCGCGTATTCCCGTCCGCTTCCATCGTCCACCACCACGATGGCAGTGAATCCCCACTCTGCCAGCGGCCGCACAACCTCAATCAGCGCGGGACCTGGCTGGTAAGCCGGGATCAACACTGCAACGGAAATCGCGGCGATCTGAGCGGAATCGCCATGCTTTCGAGCGGAAGTCGTTGTCATCGGGGCCGCGGCCGATCCATTCATGGTACATCGCGCAAGAGCAATTTTCCAGAATCGATTCAGCCTGCAGCCGCGCTCTGGGCGGCTTCGCGTGGTGGTCCGCGTAGCGCGCGCGTCCATGCGTGCCGTGTCAACAGTCGTGTCGACATCTTACGACGCTAAACCTTTCTTCGGAGCAGTCTCCCGCGCCTCCCACTCTCTGACGGTAGCGGCTCCCTGTTAATACCGAACCGCCATGCGTGAGCCTGAGGACGGACGCGCCCCCTTCTAACGAAATGACCGGCACAGCTTACTAACTGCTACACTCAGTAAAAATCTCAGCCCGATGGCGATGATTCACGTCCCCCTACATAACGCAATCGAGGCTGGACCTTGATCGATCGCCGCCTTCTGAACCGCCGCCTCGCGAACCTCGAAATCGGCTCCCCCGAATGGTTTCGCGCCCAGCGCCGCTTGATCGATGCCAAACCTTTGGTCCGGCGCTGTTACCAGCTCTGGTATTCCCTGCTGTTGCAGGATGCCGATTCCGCGCCTGGATCGTGTGCGGATCTTCCAGTCGTCGAGTTGGGCAGCGGCGGCAGCTTCCTCGCCGAAATTCGTCCCGGAATCATACGCTCCGATGTGACCACCGGCAACGTCGACACCGTGTTCGACGGCCGCGCGTTACCGTTTCGCGCGGGTTCCGTGCGCGCTCTCCTGCTCACTCACGTGTTCCACCATATTCCCGACGTCGCCGAATTTCTTCGGGAAGCGCAAAGGGTTCTTGTTCCCGGCGGCGTCCTATCGATGGTCGATTGCACGCACACCCCCTTCGCTCGATTTTTCTTCCGGACCTTTCATCCCGAGCCGTACGACGATAAGACCGCAAAGTGGGATTTCCCGCCCGGCCACTCCATGCTGGACTCCAATCAAGCATTGACTTGGCTGGTTTTCTTCAGGGATAAGCATCGGTTGGAGTCGGTTGCTCCGGACCTGGTCTTCGAAAAATGGAGCTACCTGCCGTGGCTATCGTATCTGCTGTCGGGAGGCGTCAATCTTCCCAGTTTCGTTCCCGGGCCGCTCGCTCCGCTATTTCGAGCGGCCGATATGCTGCTAAAGCCGCTCGACCCCGTCTTTGCCGTACACTGGCATCTGACCGTTCGCAAGGGCCGCCTAAACAGATAATCCTACCGAGCCGCGACCGCGGGGAGCGATCATTTACAGGAGAACGCGATAGCCGCACCACCCGCTAACGGCACCACGCTTGTATTGATAGTGATAAAGGTCCCTACCGTCAACTGGCCGGTGCCGGTCACACTACACGAGGAAACTCCAGTGGTAGTGCAGAACATTCCCACCAGGGCGGAGGCTGTCGTCGCCGGCGTTGTCGGCGCTGTCCAGCTTTGTGTGCCGGTGCTGGGCGTCACTGCCTGCAACACCCATTCCACAGTGCTGGTCGAATGGGAATAAATGGTCATCGATGGCGTGCACGCGGCAGCCACATATGTTGTAGCAGCCGCGCTGAACGCGAGGGCGGTTGTATTATTGGTGCCGACAGGATTGAAATATTCCTGCGTGCCGGAAAGATTGTGGCCGTTCACGGCGAAAGGAATCCCTAAAGGAGCCGCGCCCGTGCCGTAGCTGCCCGCTGGTCCCGTCGCACCAGTTGCCCCGGCAGCTCCCGCCGGTCCCGCGGGTCCCGTCGCTCCCACCGCCCCAGTCGCACCCTTCGCGCCTGCTGTACCCGTCGCACCAGCCGCACCCGCAGGACCCACCGCGCCAGTTGCACCCGTCGCACCCGCAGGACCCGCAACGCCAGTTGCGCCCGTCACACCGGTCGCACCCGCAGGACCCACGGCGCCAGTTGCACCCGTCGCACCCGCAGGACCCGCTACGCCAGTTGCGCCCGTCGCACCGGTCGCACCCGCAGGACCCGCCACGCCAGTTGCACCCGTTACACCCGTCGCACCCGCAGGACCGGCAGTGCCAGTCGCCCCCGTCGCACCTGGGGGACCTGCAGCTCCTGTCGCACCGGTCGGACCCGTTGGACCCGTACCACCGGAAGTACCCGTCGCCGCCAACACCACATCGACAAACGCCGGATGGCTGGTCGTCGTGCTTTCTTTCGTATCGAGAATCACTTGCGTGCCAGGCTGCGCCAGCGCTGCCGTGATTTGCAATCCGTTGTTGGTCGATGGCGCGCCTACCCATCCCTGGAGGACGCTTGTAATATCGAACGTCACATAGCCGTTACTTCCGCTGACAGGCACATTCGATACCACAGCCCCGCTCGGAGTAGGAGCCGTGTTGAAAGTCACCGTGCTTTCACTCCACGGAGTCGTCAGAGTCGCCAGATCCAGTCCGCCAGCCACTCCCACCGTGTGCACATAAATCGTAAACGTAGCCTGCTGAATCTGCGAAGGGCCCACACCCAGAGCGATTAAACGGCTGATATCGATCTGCACCAGAGCCGCGTTGCCCACTCCTGGCCCCAGCGGCCCCACGGTCATTGTCCCGATATTCCCAAAGTTATTCGTCGGATTCGTCGCGCTGATATAAGTGTCGCCCGCCGTGTTATACACCTGCGCCTGCATCAGCAAAGCGGCCGCAGGGAGGAGCAGTAGTTTTATAACGTGTTTGCTATCCATGGTGTCCTAACGTGACAACTGCAGTTTTCGTTTAAACGACAACAGGCCTAAACCGGCGATCAGTAACGACACAGTGGAAGGCTCAGGCAACGCTGCGGCGCTATCGGCCCCGCTGATAGTGAAATAGAAATTGCCATTTCGCTGATTACCAAACGGATCGATAAAGGGGCCGCCCGTGAAGTTGCCGTTTCCCTGCTCGTTGAATCCACCTGCGAAGTCTGGCCCATTCGGCGTATTGTCGTTCTCCGTAAGAACCACCAAATAGGTCCCGGGGTTCTGCGAGGTCATCACCAGATAGGGGTCGAGGCAGAGGTGCGATACGGGATCGACCGACCGCGGATCGCAAGCGGAAGGAGCCGTGCCGCCATCGTCGAAGCCCAGCAGTGTGAGAGCGCCGGAGGAACCCGCGCCGAACACGGATAACACCGGAGCGAATCCCCCAGCGGGTACGCTGGTACTGCCCGCAGTACCGCCCGCATATCCGAAGGATTCAAGCGTAACCGTGGAAGTCGCAGCGATGGTGAATTCGTATTCCAGCATATTGTCGTCCTGGGTAAACGCTCCCGAAAAAGCGACACTACTGGCAAACGAGAAAAGAGGTAATAAGGCTAGTAAGCAGATTGGCTTATACATATGTTACGAATGGACTTATCGACCGACGCAAGCTGCGCTGTGTGCTAATGTACAGCAACTTGCGGGAAAAGTACAGCCAATTCTGCGACCCGCACGAATTTGGTCGAATAAGCCTCTTTGGAGGCCGCAAATCGGTACAATTATGGTCGATTATCATACGCAATTTCGAAGTACACTGGGCACTTGACCGGCGAACCCGTACCCTCCCTGGCCGACGAGGCACGCTTCCTTCACGCTTCCCTTTTCTCAAGACCCATCGACGAGGACATTGTCGAGCGGTACGTGGCGGCCCATCACGCGTTGTTTCCCAGCGAGAACCCGGCCGCTGTCGCGCGGATCGTGGCGATGCGTTTAGATGTCGCCGCGGTTGAGTTCGCCCTGCGGCGCCGCCGTGCATGTCCGGAATTAACCCGTAAAATTCAGATTCTGAGCTACTTAGTTGAGGTCCGCGCGCAATACCAGGACGACTTCGTCGCCGCGAGGCGAGAGCCCGTGCGGGCGATTCTGGTTCTTTCCTGCAGGATTCTCGGCGCGGGATGGAAATTAGCCAAGGGCGAGTGCCTGGTTCGTCTTTATGGACTGCTTTGACGCGATCGTAGTCGGATCGGGCCCCGGCGCCACATTTGCCGCTAAAGGACTGCAAGGAAAGCGCATTCTGATGCTCGACGTCGGGTTTGAAGCTCCTCCGCCGTCGCTTCAGGGAAACGTCTACGAACTTCGGCGCGAAAACGGTGACCTGTTTCCGGGGCTGATCGGCGAGGACTTTCAGAGTCTTCGTAATCTTCACCAGCGCCCCATCAGCTTGAAACTAAAAGCGCCAGGGGTGAGCTATGTAGTGAAAGGCTGGCCGGAATTGACGCCGATTGTCAGCCAAACTTTTGAAGGCGTTCTGAGCCTCTCGAAAGGAGGCCTCGCAAACGGATGGGGAGCCGGAGTTTACCGGTTCACCGACCAGGATTTACGCGGCTTTCCGATTTGCGCGGAAGATCTGCGGCCATTTTATGACGAGATTACGACCCAGATCGGTGTCAGCGGCGCGAACGATGATCTCACTCCTTATTTCGGGCACGACCGCGATCTTTTGCCGCCGATGCGAATGTCGGGCTTTTTCGAAGAGCTCTATGCGGGTTACGGGCGGGCGAGAAGCGTTTTCGCAAAGCAACGCGTATTTGTCGGGCGTCCGCGGCTAGCGGTGCGCAGCGAGTCGTATCAATATAGAAACCTCGAGTTCTTCGAGAGCCGCGATCCGGCAATCTACACACCGTCCTATACCGTTGACGAGCTGCGATCGAACGGCGCCATCGAATATCTCGACGGGCGCCTGGTGCTGCGTTACCAGGAACAAAGCGATCGCGTCCTCGTTTTTGCGCGAAACCTCCGTGACGACAAGGAGGAGGTATATTGCGCCAGGAAGCTTTGCCTGGGAGCCGGCGCGATCAACACGGCGCGAATCGTTCTTGCATCCGAACGAGACTTCGCGTCGCGCTTGCCTCTGCTCGATAATCCGATGGTATGCATTCCATTTTTTTCGGCGCGGAGAATTGGTGCGGCGCTGCCGATCCACGATTCGTCGCTCGGGCAGCTCAACCTGGTTGCCGAGGACGCGGAAAATAACGAAACCCTGCAAGCGACCCTCTACGGCACGACCGGCCCGCTTCGATCCGACATCCTATTTACATTGCCCCTGTGCTTCCAGGCGAACCTCGCTCTGGTAAAATACGCGGCGCCGGCTATGGGGTTGATGATGCTGTTCTATCCTGGTCCGGAAAGAGGGGACAGCTACTTGCGGCTCCGGGAGCAGGGCGAATTGGAGATCGAGTGTGCCGGGACGTCTTCAAATCCCCCCATCGAGCGGCGGCTGATACGGCTACTGAGGCGGCTGGGATACTGGACTCATCCGGCTCTGATTCAAAGGCAGGGGCGAGGGCAGGGATTGCACTTCGCGGCAACTCTGCCGATGCGTGCCCAGCCTCGGCGGTATCAAACGGACCAACAAGGTCTGCTATTCGGAACGGAGCGCATCCATATCGTCGACGGCGCTTCGATGTCGCGGCTGCCCGCCAAGAACCTCACCTTCACGATTATGGCGAATGCTCTGCGCATTGGCCGGCAGTTGGCACGAGACCTGTGAGCCGATGAAGGTTTTTCTCACTGGCGTGACCGGATACCTGGGACGAAGCATCGCCCATCACCTGCTTTCTGAAGGCTATCAAGTCGCGGGCTCCAGCCGGCGGGCTGTCGCCGTTTCGGGAATAGATGTGGCTCGGCAAGTGTTGGGGGAGCCGGTCGAACCCGGGATATTCAACAACTGCGATGCGGTGATTCATACCGCGCATGATTTTCAGGCCGGTTCCGGGAATAAGAACATCGAAGGGACACTCGCGATCCGCGATGCGGCCGCTAGGGCGGGCGTCCCGCGGCAGATCTTTCTTACCTCTTATTCCGCCCGGCCCGATGCAGAGTCGGAATACGGCCGCACCAAGTACACCATTGAGCGTTTTTTCTCCGATTCCCCGTCCATCAACCTGCGGCTCGGTCTGGTGATCGGAAGCGGGGGACTGTTCGCGCGGCAACGCTCGATCCTCCTTCGCACGCCCGTGGTACCGCTGATCGGCAAGGGAGATTTTCCAGTCGCAGTCGTCGCGATATCGCATGTGCTTGCGGCGGCCGAGATCATTGTCCGGACACCAGCATCGGGCTATCAAAATTTGTTCTACGATGCGCGGCCAACCATGAAAGAGTTTGTGCGGGAGATCAAAAGACACGCGGGCCAGAAGCCGCTGCTCCTTCCGGTGGGGGCGGGATTCGCCATGGCAGCCGTGAAGATCGCAAGGTCGCTTGGATTCCCCGTACCGGTGGATCCCGGACAGATCCGTTCGCTCCAGATGAACGAAACTTCGCATTGGCGGTCCAACCTGCCCGATCTGTTAGGAGAACGCAAGGGGGAGTTTCATCTCGGTTACGCACTCGATCAATTGAAGACCCTTCTGTGACCTGTTGGCTTGCGGGAGCGAGCTCCGCGTTCTTGTGTGAGGACGGCCTAAAGGGAACTTTATAGCGACGTGCGAAAAGTTTGGTATTGGCCAAAATGTTGTCGGCGGCATACTCGCCACTTCATTCGTTCAAAAAACGTTTTCTTCTAACACTATCGGAGTGCCAGGCGTTCTCGTTCTCGGTGAAAATGATGAACTTCACCGGAGCTCAGCGATGTTAGATCGCGCCAACCGCGCGATCGGCTCTTAAGATCGCGTGCGAGTGTTCCTTGTGGGCTCTAATCCTGAGTCGTTTGGAGCGCTGTTGGTCGATCCGAACTCTTGAGGCCTATGCCGCGTCATAGAACGGAAACCTAACCGCCATCGGGTGTTGACGGAACTTCGCTACCGTTGTGGCATGCCAACGAGACTCGCTCTGATTCCCGGCTATATCGTCTTTGCGTCAGCCGTGTTCGCTCAACTGCCTCATCCAACGTCTGAGGGATTCAATCTGGCCAACGGGTGGAAGATCTCTCCCGTGGGCAAGGCAGTCTGGACGGAGGATCTTGTTCTCAAGCTGGTCACTGCGCCTGACGGGAAGGCGGTGATCGCGTCGCATTCGGGATACAACCCGCATGGCGTGGTGGTGATCGATGCGAAAACCCAGGAAGTGACCCAACGAATCGGGCTGAAAACGACGTGGATGGGGATGGCGTGGTCGCGCGACGGCAAGACGCTGTACGTCTCCGGCGGCAATGCGAACAGCTCGAAAGAGAAGGGCGGTCCGGCACAGCGAGCGCCAATCTATATGTTCAGCTATGCCAATGGCAAGCTGAGCGATCAGCCGATGGGGCAACTGGATGAGACGATTCCAATGGACCGGATTTACTGGTCGGGGATCGCCATTCATCCGAAGAAGAATGTGGTCTACGCGGCCAACCGGGGCACGCTCGATGCGCCGAGCAACGTGGTCGCCTTCGACGAGAAGACGGGGCAAATCGTGGCGCGCATTCCGGCGGAGGTGAATCCCTATGAGCTGGCGTTTACGCCCGATGGCGACACGTTGTTCGTTTCCAACTGGGCCAGCCGGTCGGTGACGGTGATCGATACGCGGACCAACCGGGTGACGGGAACGATTGCGGTGGGATCGAATCCCAACGACATGAAGATTTCGCCGGATGGCCGGCTGTTTGTCGCGTGCTCGAACGACAACACAATTTACGTGATCGACGGGAAGAAGCGCACGGTGATCGAGAGGCTCTCGACGACGCTTTCGCCGCAGGCGCCGGAAGGCTCGACGCCGGATGCGCTCGAACTGGATGCGGCCCGCAAGCTGCTCTTCGTGGCGAACGCAGATAACAATTCGATCGGCGTGATCAACATCGCGGATCCGAAGCATAGCGAAGTGCTGGGCTTCATTCCTTCGGGCTGGTATCCCTCGGCGCTGACGCTCGTGAATGGCGGCCAGATGCTTTATGTCGGCAACAGCAAGGGCCAGGCATCCTATCCCGACATCAAAGGCCCGGGAAGTCCGCTGGCTTCGAAGTGGGATGGGGACGAAAGCATCAAGACGATGCAAAAAGGCAGCGTGGAAATGATTCCGCTCAGCGATCTGCGGCAGAAGCTAAGCGGCTACACGAAACAGGTTATGGCGAATACGCCTTATGAGGATTCGCAACTGACTCTGGCGCGCGCGCCGAAGGCTCCGACGGTGATTCCACGCGAAGTGGGCGCCGGTTCGCCGATCGAGCACATCATTTACATCATTAAAGAAAACCGGACGTACGACCAAGTGTTTGGCGATATCGCCAAGGGCAACGGCGATTCGCGGCTGACGATCTTCGGCAAGAACGTCACGCCGAATCAGCATGCGCTCGCCGAGCAGTATGTGTTGCTCGACAATCTTTATTGCGATGGCGAAGTGAGCGTGGACGGGCATTCGTGGTCGAACTCCGCCTACGCGACCGACTTCAATGAGAAGCTCTGGCCGCAGGATTACGGCGGGCACGGCAAGGCGGAGGAGACGGCGGCCTATGTTCCATCGGCGGGGCATCTGTGGGACTTGGCACGTCGCAAAGGGCTGACGTATCGAAGCTACGGCGAATATGCACGGCGCGCGAGCGACGGGAAAACGATGCAGGCGGCGAAAGGCGTGGATGGGCTTTGGGGACATGTATCGCCGCAATTCAGGCTGGGGAACATGCGCGACACCGAGAACGTGGACGTATTCCTCAAAGAGCTCGCTGAATATGAACAACATTTCGACGATACGAATCCCGCGCAGCGCCTTCCGAATTTCATGGTGATGAGTCTCGGGGAGGATCACACCCGAGGCACGCAGCCGGGCGCGTTCACGCCAGTGGCGATGGTCGCGAATAACGATCAGGCGATCGGCAGACTGGTGGATCGCGTTTCGCACAGCAAATACTGGGACAAGACCGCGATCTTTATTATCGAGGACGATGCGCAGGATGGACCGGATCATGTGGACGCGCGGCGCACGGTTGGATTGGTGATCAGCCCGTACGTGAAGCGGGGGATCGTCGACAGCACGCTCTACACTACCAGCTCGTTTGTGCGTTCGATGGAACTGCTGCTGGGTCTGCCTCCCATGAGTCAGTACGATGCCGCGGCCATGCCGCTTTACGCTTCCTTCGATCTGACAGCGAATCCGGCGGCGTTCGACGTTCTACCGCCCCAAGTGGACCTGAATGCGAAGAACACGGCGAAATCGTTCGGCTCGAGGGCGAGCGCAAAGATGGATTTCGACGAATATGACGAGGCCCCGATGAAGGAGCTCAACGAAATCATTTGGAGAAGCGTGCGTGGTGCGGATTCGCCCATGCCCGCACCGGTTCACCGCTATCGCCCACTGGCCGAGGCGCGGTAGTTTCATCGCATCTTTCCAATTCTGAAATCCGGCTGATATTCAGTTTTCATCATGAACCGGTAGACTCGGGCATCGTAATGAGGATTCTATTTTTTTGTTTGGCTTCCGCCAGCCTGTTATGCGCGCAATCGGGTCCGACCGATTTCCTCAACCACAATCGACCCGTACTCGACGCGCACAACTGTTATCCATACGACGGTAAATGGACCGATCGAATCGATCGCGCCCTGAAGACGGGCTTCCCTGTCGGCATCGAACAGGATATCGCCTGGGCCGTCGATCCAGTCACCGGCAAGGGGCGTCCTGTTGTGACACACACGCCAAAAACAACTGGATCGGAGCCCACGCTGCGCGAACATTTTTTTGAACATGTACGCCCCATTATTGAAAAGGCGCTTGCCGATAACGACCGCGCGCACTGGCCGCTGATTGTTCTTCACTTCGATTTCAAGTCCCTCGATCCCACGTTGCTACGCGCTGTCTGGGATCTTCTGGGCGAATATCAGAGCTGGATCACAACGGCGCCGCAGCTAGAGGATCTGAACCAACTGGCTCCTTTCGATGCCAAGCCATTATTGGTCCTCACTGAAGACGCGCCGGTTCAAGAGCGGATATTTTTTGACGAAATTCCGAAGAATGCGCTGCTGCGACTATTCGGCTCCGCGCAGACGGCCAAGATCGAGGCGCAGAACCGGGCGGAGCGGCAGCATCTGGTCGCCACGCTACCGCCGGAGAAGCTCCTGACCGTCAAACCCACGAACTTCCGCCGGTGGTGGAACAACTCCTGGGATGAAGTGGAAGAAGGCGGCCAGACGAAAGCGGGTGACTGGACGCCCGCAGCCGCCGCACGGCTCAAGTCGCTGGTCGATTATGCGCACGGGCTGGGCTATTGGATTCGCTTTTATACGCTGGACGGCTTCGCACCCGCAGACGACCAGGGCTGGGGCAACGGCTATAACTTCGGCTCGCGCGAGAAGGTAGAGGCGCGTTGGAAGGCCGCCGTCGACGCCGGAGTCAATTTGATTGCAACCGATCAGTACGAAGACTTAGGAGCGTTTATGAAAGAGCACAAATCTCGATGACGAAAAAACATCTTCTCCTACCGGCGGCATTGCTTTTTGCTTGCACGTTCGCGATGGCTCAAACCGACTCAGGCGCGATTCGCGTTCTGGTGCAGGATTCCAGCTCCGCTCCTGTTACCGGCGCAACCGTCAACGTAATCAACGTGGCCACCGGCATTCAGCTATCGCGCTCCAGCGAATCCGATGGTTACGCCACGTTCTCTCCGATGTCCCACGGGAATTACGTCGTTGACGTGGAAAAGCCCGGATTTCAAAAGACGCACGTGACGGATCTGGCACTGGACGTGGACGAACACAAACTAATGCGTGTGAGCCTTCCGGTGTCTACCGTAAGCACGAGCGTCGACGTTTCGGCCTCCGCCAATATCGTGCAATCCGAGCAGGGCTCTTTGGGCCAGGTGATTCCGGGCGAAGAAGGCGTGGAGCTTCCCCTGGCCGCCCGAAGATACGAGCAGCTAGCCCTTCTTGTGCCCGGCGCAACAGTCAGCACGCTCGATGGCAGCACGACGCGTGGCGTGGGCTGGTTCGTAGCGAACGGAAACTACCAGACTCAAAATAACTTCATGTTGGAAGGAGTCGACAACAACGAAGGGACCAACAACGCGCAGTCGCTTTCCTCGCAGGTAGTTGCGCCTTCGCCGGACGCGATTGCCGAGTTTAAAGTGCAGACCAACAGCTTTTCGGCTGAGTTCGGCCGGTCGGCGGGCGCGGTGGTAAACGTGGTGCTGAAGTCGGGTGGCAACGATATCCATGGTTCGGCCTGGTATTACAACCGCAATTCTGAGTTTGCGGCGAACGCCTGGGCCTCCAACCTGGTGGGCGCGGCCAAATCGAATCTGAGCTGGAATCAGTTCGGCGGCACCCTGGGCGGCCCAATCAAGAAGAACAAGATCTTCTATTTCGCCGATTACGAGGGCTTCCTGGAGAGTTATTCGACGCCATTCATTGAGACTGTGCCGACGCCGGCCGAACATAACGGAGTTTTCTACCGCACGATCACTGCGCCGGGCTCGGCTATCCCACTTCCCAACAACACCGTGCCCGCTTCCCTGTACGACCCGATTGGAGCGAGAATGCTGGCCCTCTATCCGGCTGCGAATACGCAGGGAAGCGTCGCGTCCAGCGGCCAGACCATCAATAACTACGGGATTCAGGCGCCAGGAACGGAGCACGATCACAAAGGCGACGGCAAGATCGATTACAACATCAACGAAAAAAACGTGGTGTCCGTGCGCTTCAGCTATCTGCGCCAGAACATTTTCAATGACGGCATCTTCCCCGGCATTGCCGATGGCGTAGGCAATCAAGGCGGACAGTTCAACGCCAACGAGAGCTTGGGCGCGACGTTCACACATATATTCAGCCCGTCCATCGTGAACGTAGCTCGCTTCGGATACACGTACACCAACGCCAACTTCACTAACGCCTCGGTCAACGATGGAGGCGCGGCAGCCTACGGGTTCCAGTTTCCGGCACAGGCGATGTATCCGGGCAGCGGCGGACTTCCGCTGATTAATCCGAGTAACTATAACAATCTGGGCATGCGCGGCTTCCGGCCTCAGTTTCAGCAGCCCACGTTGTACCAATTCATCGATAGCCTTTCATGGGTACATGGGCGGCACAATCTCCGTGTGGGCTTCGAAACCCGCCAGAAGAGCAACACCAATTTCAACGTCAGCCGAACCGTCCCCGAATACGATTTCAACGGCAATTTTACCGGTGAATCGCTCGCCGACCTTCTGACGGGCAACGTCTACAATTTTGTTGCCGACACCCAGGAGATCGAAACCATTCTGCAGAAATGCTACGCCGCTTACATCCAGGACGATTGGAAGGTGACGCCGACCTTGAGCGTCAACCTGGGCCTCCGCTGGGAGTATGAGACGCCATTTTATGGCACCGGCCCCTACCAGAACATCAACTTCAATTTCCAGACTGGACAACTGGTCCACGGCACTGGCCCAACGGACTATCTGGTCAATCCGGACCATCTGGATTTTGGCCCCCGTCTCGGAGCGGCCTGGCAGGCCGTTCCCGAGAAGCTCGTTTTGCGCGGCGGGTTCGGCATGTTCTATTCGGGTGAGGACCCTTCGGGTTCGGATGTGGATCTGGCGGCCAATCCGCCGAATTTCATTCCGATTAATTTGACCCAGGTGGGCAACGGTCCGACACCGCTTCAGCTCTCGCAGCCGGTGCCGTCCACGATCTTTAACAACTACAACACCCAGATCATCTCACTCACCGCGCGTCAGACCGACTATCACGCCGCGCGAATCTACCAGTTCAACGTGGCCCTGCAATACTCGCTACCTTTGAAGTCCACTCTCGAAGTGGCGTACGTGGGCAATCGCGGTTATGACGAGTTTGCCGAGAACGCCGGCAATCAGGTGCCGTTCGGTCTTGACGGCAGCGTAGCGGCGAATAGGCCTTACCCCGCGTGGTCTGGAATCACTGTGGGTTCGCAGGTCGCGCGCAGCTGGTACAACGCGCTGCAGTTGAAATACGAGAAACACGTCACCAAGGGATGGTATGCGCTGGCTGCGTACACATTCGCCAGCGCGATTGACCAGGCGGGCGCATGGGGTGCCAACACAACGCCACAGATCGGAAACAACTTCGCGGCGGAGAATGGCCCGCAAGCGCAGACTCCGCGGCAAAACTTTACGTGGGCCGATACGTACGAATTGCCGTTCGGGCGCGGCCGGCAATTCGGCTCGAACTGGAACCGGGCAACGGACTATGTCTTGGGTGGATGGCGGTTGGCGAACATCCTGACAGTACACACTGGCTTGCCGCTCAACGTTACGTTGTCAAGTTCCGGTGTGAACCCGGCGAACAACCAAAACTACAAGTTCCTCAACTTGAATGGCGGCACGTTGCGTCCGAACCGTGTGGGGGATCCGCAAACGGGGATAAGTCCTGAAGTGAACCGTCTGGACTTCCTGAACACGCTGGCGTTCCAGGTCCAGGCGGTGAATACGCCGGGCAACTCCAGCCGCGATGTGGCGTTGGGTCCGGGCGCCGCGACTCTCGACCTGAGTCTGGCGAAACAATTTCCCGTCACCGAGCGAAAAGCCGCCGAAGTCCGCCTGGAAGCGTTCAATTCGCTGAACCACACGAATTTCGGGAATCCGGGCACGACGTTCGGGTCGTCGACCTTCGGTGTGATCTCTTCGGCTGGATCGCCTCGGATCGTGCAGATGGCGATCCGCTTCCGGTTCTGATCGGACACCGAGGCGTTCTGGTCGGCGATGCACAGGGCATACCTCGATATCACTGTAGGTCCCGCCGCGCGGTCGGGTGTGCCACTACGATCCTGACGCTTGCCTGTTCCACCGCCATGTTGGGGCGCCAAACTCAGTCATCAGAACCGAGATGAGAACGATGCTTGGGCTCTGTTCATCTCCGTCTCGCTCGGCCTAAGCCGCCGTATTCCTGTAGGGCGGCAAATGCCGTTCCGATCCGGTGCTTCGTCTGCTCCTCGAATGCGGTGACATTCTGGGTTGGAGCGGCTCCGCGCTTCGTTTATCACGGCGTCGCCCCGCTTAAGGACGGGCAGCACCCGCTGACCCGTAGCAGTCGCATAAATCTTACACTCCGAAAAAAGTATTCTGATACCATGGGTCTCCCTGACTGGAGCGACCATGTGCGCGGTGCCCCTTTGCCTCATCGGAGGAAGTCTCGTGAACACGCGCTCCAGTCAGTGAGTCAGCGTCCGTGTGCAACATACCCGCCGGTTCAATAGGATCTACTGTGTTAGCCTCTCCTTCGTGGCAACTGATCACATACTCGCTTTATTGGCAACAGAGAGAAACAAAATAACCAAGGCGATCGAGGCCCTTCAGGGTCCGAATAAGCAAAAGGGGCGGCCACCGGGCTCTGGTCGAAAGGCGGTAATGCGGTCTGTCGAACAGGACTCGAGACCGCCAGCGACCGTAGGGCCTACAGCCCCGTTCAAGAAGGGCGGCCTGACTGCAGATGGACGAAAGGCGCTGTCCATCGCAATGAAGAAACGGTAGGCGGCGAAAAAGAAGGCGGCGGCAATGCCGAAAGTGGCTCAACCCCGAGGGTGCTCCACGCGGGCACAGATGAAAGTGTGAAGGCTCGCAACTGGACAAGTGATTGCCGGAAAAGCATTGTGCCAGGTATTGGCGTCGTGTGCAGAAAACGGACTTCGTCCGCGTGCGCGGCAAGCTTGGATTGCAATACGGATCTCGTGATCTGCAAAGATGGCACGCTACTTCGTGATCCCCACTTGACTCATCATCCAAGCATATTCGAACGCCTGATCGTGCAGACGATCGTAGCGGCCTGACGCGCCGCCGTGACCGGCAGGGTCCATCTTCATCTTTAGCAATAACGGATTGTGATCGGTTTTCAGAGTACGGAGCCGCGCCGTATACTTCGCCGCCTCCCAGTACATCACCTGACTGTCGTTCAAACTCTCGGTCAGCAGCATCGACGGATAATCGCGTTTTTCGAGATTGTCATAAGGGCTGTAGGACTTCATGTAATCGAACGCGTCTTTATCTTTAATAGGATTCCCCCACTCGATCCATTCGCCCGACGTCAGAGGCTGGGACGCATCGAGCATGTCGTTCAACACATCCACGAACGGAACCGCGAGGTGCACCGCGCGAAACAGTTCAGGATTCATATTTACCACAGCTCCCATCAACATCCCTCCGGCGCTGCCTCCTTCAATCATCAGGCGCGCGGGAGACGTCCATTTTTCACCGATCAAATACTTGGCGCAATCGACGAAATCGGTGAAGGTATTTTTCTTTTTCATCATCCGGCCGTCTTCGCGCCATTGCTCGCCCATTTCATTACCGCCGCGGATGTGCGCGATGGCGTAGGCAACGCCGCGGTCGAGCAGGCTTAAGCGCGAACTGGAAAAGTTCACCGGCGTACCGGCTCCATAAGAGCCGTACGCATAGAGCAGCATGGGGCCTTTTCCATTTTTCTCGAACCCTTTCTTATAAACCAACGATATGGGGACCTTCGTGCCGTCCCGCGCGGTCGCCCACTGACGTTCGGAAACGTATTGCTTGGGATCGTAGCCACCCAGAACATCCTGCTGCTTGAGCAACGTCGATTTACCGGATGCGACGTCGTAGTCGAAAACACTGTTCGGCGTGACGAAGCTCTGATAGCTATAGCGAATCGTTTTGGAATCGAAGTCGGGTGCGCCGCCCGGAAACACCGAATAGATTGGCTCAGGAAAAGCGATGGAGGACCATTGAGAAGTCTGAAAATTGTAGATCCGGATATTGGTGAGCGCGTTCGACTGCTCCACCACGACGCCGAAGTCTTTGTACAGATCGATGTCGTCGATTAGAACATCGTCGCGATGCGGAACGATCGGTTTCCAGTTCTTCTGGCCGGGATCGTTGTCGGGCGCGGTAGCCACAGCGAAGTTGTGGCCATAATTGTTGGTCCGGATATAAAAAAGATTCTCGCGATGATCCAGGTAATAGCGATGCATCGGCTCGCGTGGCGCCACTACCGTGAACTGATCCTCCGGACGGTCGGCGCGCAGATAGCTCTGCTCGGTTGCGTCCTTGCTATAGCTGCCCAGAAAAATAAACTTCTTGTCGCGCGACTTGCCGACGCCCATATCGAACAGCACGTCTTTTTCTTCCGCCAGCGGCTCGAACGTCTTCGAGCCGAGAACATGCCGCCAGAGTTTGTCGCTTCGCTTGGTCACCGCATCTTCGGTGACGATGAACAATGTTTTATTGTCTGCGGCCCAGACCACTGAATCGGTGCGCTCCAACGTATCGGGCAGCATTTTTCCTGTCGTAAGATCCTTCACCTGTAGAGTGTACTGGCGGTATCCGGTGTAATCCACCGAATAGGCCAGCAGATTCTGATCGTCGCTTAGAACGAATGCGCCTAGGCCCGCGAACTTCTTCCCCTTGGCCACCTCGTTCATATCGAGAAGGACCTCTTCGCTGGCGTCGATGCTTCCTTTTTTCCGGCACTGGATGGGATACTGCTTTCCTTCCTCCGTGCGCGAATAGTAAAGGTAGGCGCCGCGCCGGGTAGGCACGCTGAGATCGGTCTGCTTGATGCGTCCGAGCATCTCTTTATAAAGCGAATCCTCGAACGGTTTCAGCCCCTTGGTCATCGCATCTGTATACGCATTCTCCGCGTCCAAATACTTGATGACCTCCGGATTCGATTTTTCACGCAGCCAGAAATAGCTATCGACGATCGTGACGCCGTGGTGCGATTCGCGATGATCGACGATGGGCGCAGCCGGAGGAATCGGCGCGGTGGTCTGCGCAATACCGATCATACGCACAAAAAACAAAAGAGCAACTATGGAAACTCGCGGCATGCCTGATATTTTATGCGCTTTGGAGGTCATGAATGGGAACGACGCCCGAGGACACGGTTTTGTTGTACTTGGTGAGCAGAAAATCGTCCACCGCGCTGACAATTTCGACATTACTGCGAACTTCCCTAGCGGGACGGATGTGTATCGTGACGTTACTGCTTCGATGGATCGCTCAGGTTTGCTCGGTGTCGCGAACGCAGCGTCGCAAGCGCTTCAAACGGCCTAAGCTCTTTTCCTTGCGGCTCTGAATTCCGAATCGGCGTTCGTCCAGGATCTGTGCAGCCGCCGCAAGATCTTAGTCGCCGACATAACCAGGGACTCGGCGAGAGCCTTGTTTGCCGCCAGTCTTCCGAGTATCTCTCGGTGCCCAGGCGTTAATTTGTTCCGCCAATTGCGCATTCGGTATTAGAGGAATTAATTTGTGTCGGAGAGGAGGGCTGCCTGTCGGTGCCCTGGGGCTAAGGCGATCAGACTTCGGTTTCTCCGTTCTGATTCGCAGGAGCGGTTCATATGCATGAGGTAGAACACGATGCGGTCCTGATGCAGTTCGATCGGCTAATTGAAGAACTGGTAAAGGGGAGTCTGAATCGCTGCAGCTTCCAACCATCGGAAGTTGAAATACTCGTGGATATGGTTCGCTGAAAGTTGCCAGGCACATCTCGCCCGGTCACTATGCTGCGCGAGTACCCAAACGCAGTTCAACAACGGATACGGGAGGGGCGCGAGTCCCGCCGAAGCTCTCTGAGTATTTGCAGTTGAAAGGAAAGAGTTCGAACCTTGCTCGGCGAGCGCAAGTTTAGCGTTAGGTTTCTCAGGCTCACAGATCGTGGGTTGCAGGTTCGGCTGCTGGGGTTCCGACGGCGAAGGCCAAGGAAGCGCCCTCCAAGGCTCCTGTGCCCATCAAGAAAGGCGGCCTCACCGCAGCAGGACGAAAGGTTCTGTCCATCGCAATGAATAAGGGGTCGGCAGCGAGAAGAAGGCGGCCGCGAAAGGGAAAAGCGGCCTAACGACCTGCATCGGGCCTTCTCGCGCAGTGAGGGTCCGTCTGTTCGCCGAGCAGTTAGCTAGGGCGCTCCGACGCAGGTGGCGGTCTTGGGAGATCCCTGGATCTGCTGGATCGATCACGGTCATCGGTCGAGACGTTGATCTCCGAAAAAACCGGGCTCAGACGATCGAAGTCCATACTTCCTCAAACCAGCGTCGCCCGAGATCTCGTTCTTGTTCCGTCATAGTTGCCTTCGCGCGAGCTATGTTATTCCAATCGTAAGGGGTCGATGATGATCCCCAGGGTGTGAAACTGCGAGTAGGGTGGTCGGTTAGAGTTAGACATGGCACCGATTGACCAAACCGCAGCTCCGCGAGTCGACCCGATCACGCCGCCCTACCCGCCTGAGATGCAGGCAGTGTTCGACAAGATTATGCCTCCGGGAGTCCCCCCGCTGAGCCTGTTCACGACGCTCGCGGGCCGAGTCTTCTGCAGCGCGGCCACCCGAGTAAGGCTCTTGAGGTCGCGCGGCGACGAGCTTGTTGACAGTAGTCCATCGGCGTCGGCCGCTATCACTCCAATGTTCGTGATCGCAGAGGGTTGAGATGGGAGGAGGTAAGGGAGGGTTGGACCTCCAGGCACAGGGTACAGTTGGATTTTCAACACCAGCTCGGTGTGAGTGCTCCGCTGGCATCCCCAGCCGCCGCACCGTGTCGCGCTCGAAATCGAACTCGATCATCACCGCCGTTTCGTCCCCTACCAACCAGTCGCGTGTCCGGGTTCAATCGCGATCGCCTGAATGAGACTTTCGGGGGCGTCAGAGGATTCGCTTCAGCGCAAGGGCGGCCAAAGTGAAGAGTTGAAGGGCACCGTTGCGGCATTCATTCTGTTTCGCACCCATCGCTCGTTGTCTCGACCATCGGTAATCCTGCCGATCTATATACTCTACAGGCGATTCAGAAGAATAGAACGAATTTTCAGCCTCAGTTCAGGTAGGTACGGAAGAGCCAACTTATAGATCGCCCATGCCCGTAGCGCCCGGTTCCGCAGGGCGGATCCATTTCTTAGCGGAGGGGGGAGAAATCTAAAGCAACTGGCGCGCGATCGTCGGGTCCTTGATCTTCGTATCGTTCACCAGAAGCAGTGCTTTACTGAGAATTAAGCCCAGGATGCGATCACCCTCAAACGGCAGCGCGAGATTCGACGCCGTATCTCCAGAGCCCTGCACGATACACAAATAGCGGCTACCGGGCTCGATCAGCACGTTGGCGCTTCCGATGTGGATGCGGTACTCATGAAGTTCGCCGCGAACCAAGAGAAATCGACCATCCAGCCGGCACCGGTTTCGAATGGCAAGCTTCGGAAGCAGACCTTCGAGCACCACCCTCCGATGCTCCGCCGCGGAGCTCAGATCGCCGAATGCGAATTGTTCCCAGTAGGGGAGATGCGGATCGTCCGGGTGATCCCGGTTCCAGGCTGGATCGGAACCGATGCTGGTCACGCCTACAAACAGGTCACAGTCTCGCATCACCTCGGAGAATACGAGCGGCGGGACTTCATCGAGACGAAGGGTAGCTCTTTGGCGCAACGCTCGAAATTTTCTTGGAAACGAGAGCCCGAACGGTCCCGTTTCCAGCTTGTTAGGCTGCTCTACCACTAACCTGACGAATTGGACGCGGCCTGTTCTGATGGCCAGATAGATGCCGTGCGCGCTGGTGGATTCGTCGCCGTCCGCTTCAGGCGATTCCACGTCGAACTTCGCCTGCAAGTTGTACTGGTTGAGATCGAGCGACGGAGTATTGTGCGAATCCCAATTGCCCATCACCTTAAACTTCCAACCCCGCTCCTTGCAAAGCAAAGCGAACTGGTGCTGGCGGATGATGTGCGACGCAAAGCGATTCGAGTAGGTCTCCGTCTCACGTTCGGCATCGGTGAGGAGATAAACCTCGCGGTGCGCCTGCTTAAACGGCTGGCGAATTCGATGATCTTCCAGGAAGCAACGCCAACTCAGGATGGTTTGGACGTCGGCGCGGATCGGATGCCACATCCGCACGCGCGCTTGCTGGGAAGGCTGGATGGCATGGGCCGCCCAGTCCACCAGATTTCCTTGCCAGGGAATGACGGTCCTCCTTTCGCCGCCGTCCTCGAGCTCCCAAATGAGACGGGTCGCGAAATGGGACACCAGCGGATGATCGAGATACCACGGCTTCCAACTCTCAAGAGAGCAAGTCCCTTCCGAGATCAGCTGGCGCTCCAGACGGGACCGCTGTGCTGAGATTTGGCCGTCCATCTCTTTCAGGCTGCGGTTCAAATCCTTGAGGATCTCAGCGTGTTCTTGTTTGACACTTGCGGGAGCGCTCTTCAGGGTATTGCCCTCGCGGCTCCAAACCAGCGATGCCCCTTCGCGGCCAATCGTGAGGCTGGCCTCGCAGTCCCCGACCTGCTCAATCCGGACGCCGGCCGCATCCAAGCCGAAGGTCGGAACGGCCATTGCTTCCAGATCGTCACGTGATACCTGATGGCGCTCGGCGGCCTCGTTCATCGCCTTTTCGATCAGCCTACGGGCCACGTCGTACTTGACCCTCCCCGCCAGCCGGCTCAATTGCGCCACGCCGTCGAGGCCGGGCATCGCGGCCAATGCGTTTACACACGCATTGCCCACGCGATGTGAAACAGCGCCGATCGTGGGGATTTTCCGGAAGCAGCCGAATGCGAAGTTTGCGATATCGGGCCCGATGGAAGTATCGCCCAGCGCGCCCAATGCCCATATGAGCCCCTTTTGGTAGTCAGCTTCCCCTTCCGGCGCCTGGATCGTCGTTTCGCCGGGTGTCGGACCCAGCGCCAGCCAACGCCGGGCTGCGTCCAGAACCTCAGCGTGACCGATTCGGGTGCTGAGGTTCACGGCTTCGGTCTGCCATTTCTTCGACGCAGTGCTCTGCGTGAGCGATCGGGCGTGAAGCAGAAGGGCGCGCCATTCAAACTCCGTTGCCGACGCACAGACTTCCCGGAAAACGATTCGACTCCACGCGCCCGAGGGTGCGAGCGGTTCTTCCTTCGCGCCGCCGATCAGAACGTCGATGCGCTGGTGGATGTCTTTCATCTCGGCCGCGCCGTGATAAGGCGTAACATAACCGCGCAGCCGATGCAGCGCTGTGAGGAGCGCCGCCGTTCTCGGAGCGCCGTCGATCGCCGACAGAACTGCTTTAAAGGGAAACGGCACCTGCGGATGGGATACCAGCTCCACCAATCTCACCGTCTCGACGGTGTTAAGCGCCACGCCGCCCCGCAGCAGGGAAGCAACCACGCTTTTCAACACGAACTTGAACTGATACGAGCTGCTTCTCACAATCTCGTCGAGCGCCTCGAACACGAATGCCAGCCGGACCTCCGGCGGCTGGCTTTTCAGTCTGTTCAGGGGTACTTCCACGAACTTCAGTATGTCTCGCTCCCGATGGACAAACGGATTGGACCCAACAGCGTCGACTATTTCGCGCATCCAATCGCTCGCCTGAGGAGCGAGTTCCGGCGCCGGAAACCGGGCTCGCAATGCCCTCTGTACCGCCTCAGGGTCAATTACCATTTCAGCCTCCGACGAGCGGGACCAGCTTGATGAAGTCGATCTCGGAATCCTCCCGAAGATCGAGGTGCGCGTCGAGGTCCGTCACTTGCTTCCCATCGACGAGCACCAGAAAACCGTTTTTCTCAAAACTCGAATAGGCGCGACGGCACTGCACTTCGCAGTCGAGAGGCCGCTTGGTCTTCATCCGGAAACCGTTCAGAATCTGCTCTGATTCATCCGGCTGCACCAAGCCCTGGAAAGTCTCAGGGAGCGCTTTGTTGTAGCGTTCCACCTCCTGCTGGAGGCGGCCACGGATCAAATCCCGAAGCGTAACATGACCCGCGTCCAGCGAAATCCCGCCGGCCGCGGTTCGCTCGCCATGGAGGGGTGCGTCGAATATTCGGATCATCATAAGCCGTTCCTTCAGGATGTAACCAAAGGATCGGCCGCAATTCGACCGCGCATTAGCCGAGTCTCACGGAAGATCGTAAGCCAGGCTAATCACATCAAAGGCGTTGGGTTACGCGCGCCAATGATTCTTCTCCCGATGAGTTGTAATCCAGCCCAGAGCAAAACCTCACGTTTTCCTCTGAACCGTCGAGCGTGGGCTCCGTGGTCTCCACCGCCCCTAAGTTTATGAGGAATTGGTAGGTTAACGGAGATCGAACCCGATGGGTTCCAGTCTAGTTTGATTCAATTGGGTCCAACTAGTTATGTTTTCACTGCTACTCAGTGCGAATCTCTTTGGTTTTGTTCGGGGACGTCATACTCTCGAGACTAGCAGTCGCAACGATCGGCCTGATGATCGTGCTAGCTTGTGGGCCGGTGCGTTGGCATGTGGCGCTGCGCGCCCTGCTTTATGTCGTCGCAAGTCAGTGTGGCGAGCGTGATGAACTTCATTCCGGAAGGCGCAATACGAATCGATCCCAGGGGAGCGCTTAGTATTCGAGTAGCTGCACGATTACAGTTACCCCGAAAGCACGCAAAAATCGGCTAGCAATCCGTGTCGACAATGGCCAACCATGGTCCTCGTTTCTCGGAGCCGGACTTTGGGTTACGTTAACTCTACTTCGAGCGGTCTAGCGCGGCTAAGTCGACAGGAAGGCGAGTTTCACGAGTGGCGATAATACTGGCCAGAACCCGGTCGGAATTGATCGCGTGACAGAATCGATTTTCCCGCTTACGAGATTTCTTGTCCCACGACCGGACGGGGTAATCGCTGATTTAGGGTCAATGCATTGAAACGAAAAACCCGAGTCTGGGCTTGAAACTGCACCTGGAGGTATTGGAGGATTCGCAATGTTCCGATCCATTGCTCGTGTAGCGGTTCCTGTTGGCATGGTATCTGTTTCCGCCTTGGCATCCTTGGCCAACGCCCAAATCTCGCCGAACCTGCCCAATCCGATCACGGCGCCAAATCCGCTGACGGCGACGATATCCATTTTTCGGAACAATATGCAGGACAAGATCACGAAGGCGGCGGACGCGATGCCAGAGTCCAAGTACAGCTACCGGCCGACGAAGGACGTTCGCTCGTTTGCTGAGATCCTGGATCATATAGCGGATATATCCTACATATTGTGCTCAGGCTCCAAGGGTGAAGCGACCCCTGCCTCGGGTCACGCGGCGGATTCGAAGACCAAGATGAAGGCCCGCCTGAAAGGCGCGTTCGATTACTGCGATGGCGTGTACTCCGGGTTCACCGATGCGCGCCTCAATGCCCCGGCGGACTTCTTTGGCTTCAAGACGAACAAGATGTTCCTCTTGACGCAAGTCGGAAATCATGACGCCCTGCATTACGGAAATCTCGTCACGTATCTGCGCCTCAATGGCCTCGAGCCGTCCGGAGGCTGGTTTTGATGACCCGCCACCGCCAGCGTGGCACTAAACGATTTCGTATCGGCCGATCCTGCAGGCGCGTCGGTATCTGACTACGGGATGACGTTTTTTGGGGCGCGGCGCGGTAGAATGCTGAGCCGCTCAACCCGGCTGCATATCCGACACGGAATAGAACTGGGCCTCAAGAATTATCGGCCAATAATCCTAGTTATCAACACTTCGCATGCGGAGGTGATCCACAGCCTAAGAACGGGACCTCGAGCGAAGCCCTGCAAGATTGCGAACGAAAGCAAAGCAGCGTCAAGAAATCTCATAAGGACAGCCTGCTTCAGTTCTCAAAGGAGAAGAGGCGAGGCCGGCAATTACTTTTCAAAAAACATTTTCCGAAATCTTGAAAGTAATGGCGTGGGATCCTCATTCCTGTTTATGAGCTTGTCCACACAAAAGACCCTTCGGAGTTCGCGGCTTGAGCCACCATCATCTCAAAAAGGCGACTATGGCTCTGCCGTTCCCGTAGCGTCAGTAAACCACGATAGATGATCGAGACGTTTATGAACCAGACTCTATCAGTGCGGATCATTGTTACGGCGATTCTGGCCTGCGGGTTTCCCACCGCAGTCCGGGCCGACCTGAGTGAAAACACGATTCTACAGACCGGTTCGGCCCTGAACCTGGATACAGGCGCGGTCGCCCGCTCCGGCGGAGACATTCTGTGGAATGGAACCACCATCGCCCGGCAGGGCAGCGCGACGCTACGTAATAACGGCGTTATTGGGTCGACCAATTTCAACGGTCTGCCTGAGTCCTATTGGGGCACTGATGCGGGGGGCGCTAGTGGGACATCGATCGCCGCCAATCTGCTCGTCACCGGGGATGTGTTCGTGGCGATCACCAATAGCGGGAAGATCACGAAAGTCATGGTCATCGCGAACAGTGGCGGCGCGATAACACTTCAATTCACCACCTTCGAAGTGTCGGCTGCGCCGGGCGTACCCGTGATCGCGCAGATTTTGAACAATTCCAGCCTGACTCCGGTGGGCATGCCGAATTACGGCATCGCTCCGAGCAGTATATTGGTCGTACAAGGGAGTGATCTGGCTGACGCTGGGAATCTCGTACTCCAGGACAGCTCGGCCGGCCTACCCTTGACATTGAACGGAGCCAGCATCACGGTAGTCGTAGGCGGCGTGACGACTCATCCCGCGCTGTACTACACCAGTCCTGCCCAGCTCGCCGCGGTTCTGCCCGCAGCCACTCCGGTCGGAACCGGAACACTCATAGTGAACTATCGAGGCGCGAACAGCGCTCCAGCGCCCATCCAAGTAGTGGCGAGCGCCATAGGGATCAACGAGTATAACCAGATCCCGATTCCTCTGGGAGTGCTCAATACTAATGTCGATCTGGGAGTCGCCACCGACGCCGTTTCCGGGGCTCTGTTCTCATTTACCAACTCGGCTACGCCCGGGCAGATAATCGTGCTCTGGGCAACCGGTCTGGGCGCCGATCCCGCCGACAGCGATACCACCTATACCTCGACGCCGCATAGCGTGAACACTCCCCTCCAGATTTACGTTGGCGGGGTATTGGCGAACATCCTCTATCAAGGGTCGGCCGGATACCCGGGCGTCAATCAGATCAACCTGACGATCCCAGCCTCGGTTACCGCAGACTGCCAGGTTCCCCTGGTGGCAGTGACTGGAAGGATTATCAGCAATGTAGTGGTTTTGCCGATTCACCAGGGCGGCGGCACATGCGTCAAGCAAGGGACCGCCGGTGTTACCATTTCCGGCGACCAGATCCTGAAGGACACGCAGGATACGCTCAAGGCCGGGAGCCTCACCGTGCTTCAGACGAGTTCTACGGACGCCAAAGGCGTTCGGACGGTGAGTAGCAGCGCGGGCGCGAGCTTTTTCAAATCCACCGGACTCCTCGCCGGCGCTACGGGCCGGGGGGATAATCTCTCGCCGGGCAGTTGCGCGGTGTACCCAATCATTACGGGAGGCGCGATCACAGTCGTAGGTCTGGACGCCGGTTTGGTCACTCTCACCCCGCCCACGGGACCGGCGATACCGCTCCCTCCGGCGTTGGGCTTCAAGGGCAACGACGGTGCGCCTCTAACCTCCAACGTGATTCCAGCGGGCGGAGTCTTCACATTCAACGGCACGGGCGGAGCGGACGTGGGTCCGTTCAGCGCCACACTGACCGTAGCGTATCCCAATTTCAATTGGACAAATCCAAGCGTGGCCGCCATCATAGACCGAACCCAGGGATTACTCTATACCTGGGCCGGCGGCTTGCCGGGGACTTTCGTCCTTCTCGGCGGAACCTCGACGGGGTCGGGAGTAACGGCGGGGTATTCGTGCAAAGTACCGGTGGAAGCCGGACAGTTCACGGTCCCCTCCTATATTCTGCTCGGCATGCCGGCCGGCAGCGGAGGGGCGTCGATACAACAGCACGACACCGACTCATCGTTTTCGGCGACGGGTCTTGACGAGACCGGGGTAACCGCTGTGATCGAGTTTTCCGTAACCGCGAATATCAAATAAGGCGGCTAGCGGGCGGACTTGAGATGGATGACGCTTTGCAATAGAAAGAGGGATAAGCGAAGATGTATTCATCGCATGAGCTCTCAGCGCGGTCATCTCGCCGATGGAGAGCGACTCCCGGTGTCGCCGTCGACCGATGCCGCAAGCGACTACCGTCGGCTCCTGGCCACCCTCGCGTCGAGAGCAAGACGGCTGGGATCGCGAGACCCCGAAGGCGCAGCGCAGGAAGCATTGAAACGCTCTCTTGAAAATGCCGGTTCGCAACCCGCGATCGCATATTACTTCAGCCAGGATTTGCCGGCGGATGCGAAGCCTCCGGAGTGGCCCCTCGATCAGCTTTTCGCCTGGCTGCAAGGCGTGCTTCTGTACGTCGTTCGAGAAGAGCACAACCGTGCAGGGAACCGGCGCGAAGTATCGAGCGCGGACGGTTATCCGGACCCTGCTGATCCCGCACTTGGCCAGATCGAAGTGTTAATCCAGAAGGAGATTCAGGAGATCATGGCAGAATGCTTCCCGCTGCTCGATAGTGAATATCGGACCGTCCTGAAGATGCGCGTGGATGGGCTGAAATATGGTGAAATCGCCCGCCGGCTCGGCATCAATGAGAACACCGTTGCCACCTGGGTCAGCCGCGGCATCCGGGACTTGGCGCACCGTGTTCGCACGCGGAGCAGCCGCCCAAGGAATACAGTGTGACCGATTCGACCGGGCCCCGTCTCGACGATCCGATAGATCGCTATGTGCGCCGCGAGTTGACTCCCGCGGAGGCCAGGGAATTGGCGCAAGAGTCTCTTGACGACTCTGAGATGTTTGAGAATCTTACAGCTTCGGCGCTGGCGGCCGCGGCCCTCGCATCCCCCGCAAAGGTTGTCCGATTCCCGCGAAAAACCCGATTCATCGCCGCCGTTGCAGCCGCTGCCGCCGCTGTTGTATTGGTCTTGCTCTATTCGATGCGCCCGTCGCAACAGCATCCGCTCCCTCAAACCGTCGTGAGCGCCCAGCTCAAGCCGTCGCTCGCATTGTCGGCTAGTCCGGGCCAACCCATTCTTCTCGCGAGCGGACTCCAGTTTGCCGCGTCAGGCCGCGATAGTGCCCCGGTCTTCCGGAGCCCGGAGCCGGAGAGCCGTTCTCCCCAGGCGGCCGGTTCGATCGTCTCCATTGAGGATGGCCTGGCCACAATGAATCTCGGTTCGCTCGATGGTCTCGGAAAAGGAAGCCAGGTGGAGGTCTTCCGCGATGAGAGGTCCGTCGGACATTTGGCGGTGACCGCGGTTTTTCGCGAACGCGCGCGAGCGCGAATTCTCGCCGCTGCCCGGATTCAGGTGAACGATCAGGTTCGGGCCCCGGCCGCCGCTTACCTGGACGCTCTCTTGCAGCAGGTAGAAGCGCAGTCCGGTCGCGGCGATTCGGTCGCCGCCAGCACGACGGCGGAAAAAGCGGCCGCATGGGCGGAAACCGCGAATGTTCCATCAGTCGAACTGGAACGGCTGGCCAGTTTGGAATATCAACTTGGCTCGCTTCAGCTTGCCGAGAGACATTACCAATCCGCGGGGCCCCAGGCCTCTTTCGGCGCCTTGAATAATCTTGCCGTGCTTCGTATCCTGCGCGGCGACTACGATGGCGCGGAAGCACCTTTGAATCGCGTGGTTTCGACATCGTCCAAGACGGATACTGAATACGCGAGCAGCGTGAACAACCTCGGCGTGCTGGCCGAGATTCATGGAGACCAGCGGAAGGCGGCGGAGCTTTACGCCAAAGGGTTGCTCGCACTCACAGGCGCTAGGGGTTCACCGGAACGCCAGGCCCTCGAAGCCAACTTAGCGCGAATCAGAGGTGTGCATTAGACAGTGCTCAGATTCGTCCAAGTGACGTGTGGAATCGGAATCTTTCTTGGAACTGCGCTTTCTCAGAACATCGCCTCACAGGATTGGGCGTCGCTGGACAGGCAAGCCGAGGAGGTTTATACCAAAGGCGACCTGAAGGAAGCGATTCGAATCGCACGGCTCGCCGTCGACGCATCTTCCGATCCGAAACAGCTGGCGCACAGTATGGACCGCGTCGGGTTTTTCGAGTACACCTCTGGAAGTCTGAAGGACGGCGAGTCCTTCCTACGACAGGCTCTTGAACTGCGCAGAACGAAACTGGGAATCGATACTGCCGACTACGCGGAAAGCGCGAACGATCTCGCCCTGTTTTGCCGTGACTCCGCCAAACTTCCCGAAGCGCGAGTCCTGGCCGAACAGGCAGTCGCGATATACTCCCGCGTGCTCGGGCCACTCCATCCACGCGTTGCCGAAAGCCTTAACACGCTGGCGAGCATCTACGCTCTTTCAGGTGAGTACGACCTGGCGATTATCCGCTTTGAGGAAGCCCTCACTATACACGAATCGCAATCCGATCCAAAGGATTTTAGCGAGGAGTATGGAACGTTGTGCATCAACCTCGCGGGTACGTACCAGCGCGTCGGTAGTTACGCAAAGTCCGAAGCGAGTTTTCAAAAAGGCCTCGACGTGTTGCGAAAAAAGCCGGGCATCAACCACCCCGCGTATTCGGCGAGCCTGGTGGCTTTTGCGTATCTCCAAGCCGATCTGGGGCATTATTCCGCCGCGGAAAAACTATATAACGAAAGTGGAGTTCTGCTGCGCGAGCAGCTTGGCGAACAGCACCCTGTTTACACCGCCTTTCTGAACAATCGCGCGGCCCTTTACGCGGCGCTGGGGAATCTCGCGCTGGCCGAATCGGATTACCGAAAAGCGCTGGAGTTGAAGCGAAAGATCTATGGATCCGATGCGGTCACGATTGGCTCCTCACTCAGAAATCTAGCGCGCCTCGTTTCCCCACGAAATCCTAAAGAGGGCGAGAGGCTTTTCAATGAGGCTGTCGATCTCTATGCCAGGAGTCCCAAGGCCCCACCTTTCGACTATGCCAGCGCGCTGCTCGGTTTAGCGGAAGCCCAGCGCAATCGTGGCGATCTTGCCGCGGCCGGAGAGACTTTGCAACACGCCTCCGAGGTGATCACCAGGGGATTGGGCACCAAACATCCGCTCTATGCCGCCGTGCTGCGCGATCTCGCGCTGGTTGATCAATCGACGCGGAAGTATTCCGAGGCGGAGCGCCAGTTGCAGGAAGCCATTGCCATCATCAAGGAAACGCAAGGAGAGAATCATCCGGATTTGGCGCCATACCTGGAGCGGCTCGCGGTGATCTACGACGAGGCTGGCGATTATCGCGCCGCCGAGCCTCTTTATCGCCGTAGCCTCGATATCTCCGACAGAGCTTTAGCAGACATGTTGACCGTGGGGTCGGAAAGGAATAAAGCGGCGGTGGGCGCGAACCTGGGGGACCCGATTCCGATGCTCCTCTCATTCCAGCGCAGAGCCGGGGATCAGCTTCCCCCCGCTCGCGCACTGGCTTTCGAGGCCGTGGCCCGCCGTAAGGGGCGCGTCCTCGATCAACTGCACGACTGGGGTCAAAGTCTGCGCGAGAATCCCAATGCCGGCGTACGCGACCGGTTCAATCAGCGGCAGGCCATGCTGGAATGTCAGGCCTCGTTGACTATCGCGCTCGGCTATCGCGATCTGAGGCCGGCCCTGGTGGGCACCTGCGCGCTCCTGGGTACCGATCTCGAGAGCCGTTATGAACGCCTTCTCCACGACCTCAGGACCAACTGGACCGCCGCCTTGAGCCGGCAGGCTCTCGAAGCAGTGGAAGTTCTCAAACAGCACATCGAGACGCTTGAAGCCTCCTTAAGCCGCGAAACTCCACAGTTCGCATCCGCCATCAGGCCGGTGAGATTAGAAGACATCCGTGCGCGCCTCCAACCGGACGAATTGCTCATCGAATTCGTCGTCTACCGAGATAGCGCCGCGGGGAACCGCCGCTATGGCGCCTTCCTGCTTGGCCGAAGTGGACGTCTCGAATGGGCTGATCTTGGAACGTCTGGCCCGATCGATCGGGCGGTGCAGGATCTGATCGCCGCGGCCAACGACTGGAGTGTGTCCCTCAGCTTCGGCGAGAAGCACACGGCAGCTTCCGCGGAGGAGACGGCGCAGGAGGCATTGGGGACTCTTACAGAAAAACTGAGCCCGGTGATCGCTTGGCTGGAGTCCAGGAAGGACGTACAGCGCCTGCGCGTCGCGTCTGATGGGATGCTCAACCTGCTACCCTTGGGCGCGCTCTTCGATAGGCGCGGACATTTTCTGATCGAGCGCTTTTCCATCAGCTATATTTCCGCAAGCCGAGATCTGGCGAGCCCTTCAGTCGCCAGCCTAGCCATGGGTCCAACAATAATTGCGGTGAGTCCTGGAGCCGGCGCGAAACCGCCCCTCGCCGACAACCGTGCCGCCAGCGCTTTTCGGGCCGAGCGGCTGGAGAGGCTCGAAGGTGCGGAGGTCGAAGCCCGCAACGTACAGCGATGGATACCGACGGCGCAGATGTTGGGCGAAGGCGAGGCGACCGAGCAACGGGTCAAGCAATTGCATCACCCGGCTCTGCTCCATATTATTGGACACGGGATTGTGAGGGGCAATGAGGACTGCCAGGCCGGGTCAACAAGTCCGGCATGCCAACTGGCGGGTATCGAACCGGCCGCCCGCGTCACGAGTCTGTCGGCGATCGTACTCGAAGAAGCCTACGGGCGAGGGGGTGATTCTCCCCAGGACGGCCTGCTTACGGCGCTCGAATTGCAAACGCTGGATCTGCAAGGCTCGGAAATGCTGGTCCTCTCGCAGTGCCGGATGGCTGATGGAGTTCCCTCCTCCGGAGAAGGCGTATTCGGGATGCGCCGCGCCGCAGCGATCGCAGGCGTGAAAACGTTTGTCGCGCCACTCTGGAAGATCGCCGACTCCACTGAGCAGACGCTCATGAACCACTTCTATAAGGAACTCAGCGCAGGGAAGGGCCGCGCCGAAGCCTTGCGCCAAGCCCAACTCCACCTGCTTGGGAATGCAAGAACGGCGAGTTTCTTGCAGTGGGCGCCGGTAATCCTTTCTGGAGATCCGGGACCTCTGCCAAAAGAGTTATTTGTGCGGTGATCACTGGCATCCGTCGTATACTCCAAGCTATTGATCTGGTTCATCTTTCCAAATCGCAACGAAGAATGAGCGGGCGACCGCCTACACGAGTCCCGTGCGGAGCTAGAGTCCAGCCGAATTGCGCACGCCGTAGGAGTATGGATCTGAACGACGAGCAATAAACCACCTGCTGTGCCAGCAGAGAGTCGTCTGTTTAGTGGCTTCAAGTTTACGGCATAGTTGCCCTCAATGCACGCACCCGCTGGCCGTCACCGGAAATAGACAGATGACAGTTACCCCACGGAAACAGCCGAACCGGTTAAGGAAACGGATCGCCAGCTTTGCGCATTGAAAAGCGTCTTGGTAAATTCCGAGATCACCACGTAACGTACGCGTGGGGTAGTCCCGGAGTTCTTGATGCTGCTCTTTTCGGGTCTGTCTCCAAGCTCTATTGCAAACGATGAAATAACCCCACATACGCTGCCTTCCCGCGAATGTGTCCCGTCATCGCTTGCATCACCATCGTCCTCACTGCCTGCGGATTCGGATTCGGCTCCTGCGGGCCTGGCGGAATCACTTTGACGTCGAGCATCGCATCGAGAGCGTACAACTCCATCACGTAATGATGAACCGGACCTGAGGCGGGCGCACCCGGGCCGCGATATCGCGAACCGCTCGCGCTGATCTGCCGGGTTCCGTCCGTTAACTCAAATCCGTCCGGCTGGCCTTGCGCGAGGCCGGTGGACGTTGCCGGGATGTTCCAGACCAGCCATTGCAACACCCCGTCGGTCGAACCGTTCACCGCTGTGTCGGCATCGAAGAACACCAGCGCGAAGCTGCGAACGTTCGCGGCCGCCGCGCTCCATTGGATCGCGGGCGAGATCTCCGGACCCGCCTGGGTGTAGCGCGAAGGAATCATACCGCCGTCTGCCCATGCCGTGGTAACCAGCGTCAGGTTTTGAATCCCGCCTGCATTTCCGCGCCCGCCACCTCCTCCACGCCCGCGCCCCGGATCCTGCGCGGCCGTCGTGACGGTCAAAGCCAGCAATAGCGAAATCGCGTTCATATTATCCTCCGATCTATCTCTTGAACTCGGGGTGCGCCTTGATCCAGGCGTCGTAGCGCAGGCGCAGCGTCTTCACGGGGTCCAGATTTTCGCCGGGCTTGATATTGAACTGCGGACCATGGTTCGGCTGCGACACCGTGATGTACATCGAATACACGCCATTGTTGTGTGCGTTCGACTGATCGGCCGGTCCGTCCTTATCGCCCGGATCCGCCGCAAGAATGTAGGCGACCAGCGACGTGCGGATGGTGCACGGGATCGACGCGCTTTCCGCGGGGACCGCGGGCTTCTCGCAGGTACAGCGACTGTCGCCTCCCGCGGCATCGGCCGCTTCCATCGCCGCCATCACGCGGTCCGTCACGCCGCCCCTCGCCGCCAGGAACGCTTTCACGGCGTTCGGCACCACCGAACCTAAGCGGAGAATATTGCCCTGAATCGAATAGAAGATCTCGGTGCCCGGAACTTGGCCATGGATGTCCTGAGATACAAAACCGTTTGTGAGTCCAGAGTGCCCCGCGACGCGTCCCTGCAAATCCACAATCCCGTATTGCCGGCTCTGGAACCCGGGGTCTTCGCTCAACATTTCGATGATGCGCGCCGGGTCGGTTCCGCGCTTCAGTTCCTCAAACACCAGCGTCTGATTCTGATGCGTCGCCGAATCGACTCCCGCCTGACACGCCGCCACGCCTTTGCCCGGCACGACCACGGCTTGTACATCTTTGAGAAAATCGTCCGTTGTGCCCGTACAGGTCGACGATGAAATGACCACGCGTCCCGTCCCGCGATCCACCGCGACCACCGACCACGTCGCCAGGGCGGCATTCTGCGCGAGGAACAGGAGCCCAACCAAACACGGGATTCGCATGGAAGCGATTATAGCCGCGCAGCGCCCCGGGTGCTTGATGGCGGTTAGACCGCCCTCATAATCCGCCACGCCTTTGCCCGAGTCACTGAAATCCGTCGATAATGGAGTGTTGGGCCATCACCCCTGCGATTGAACTAGACTATCTGGTGGGATGCATATGATTACGATTGCTTTCGCCTGGCTTTTCGATTCTAAGCCCAAACAGCAGGCATCCCTCTGGTACCGACAGGTCGTCAACTTCGTTTTTTCAGCCATTTGAGATATTTCAACCTCTTTGACAACTGAGAAGCACGATGAGGAACACGGAGTCTTGCGAAGCTAGCCGGGAAGACAATAATCCAACAGGTCCCCCGCCTGGCCATTCTCAGAGGAATTGCGGGAATGGTCATCGACTCGGCGGGCTTCTGCCGAGCGGGCCGCACCACCAGTACATCAAGCGCACAGTCTCTGCGTTACTCGCCTGCGTAATTTGCTGGTGCTGCGAATCAATCCATGCCCAGCGACAGCCGCTTTACCAATCTTTCGATATGCGACTAGGCGCTCTGCCACGCCGCGGTTACTTCAATGGTGAGCCGGCGCTCGTTTACGAAGTGCACCTCACCAATTTCTCAGCCGCCGAACTCACTCTTGATCAACTCGAATTGGTAGAGGAGGGATCTCGGCGGGTGAGGGCGCAATACTCAGATGCGAACCTGGCTGAGATCATCAGCCGCTCGGACCACGCATCGGACCCGCAGGCTCAATTGAGGATTCCTGCGGGACTGCACGCAACGTTGTATCTGACCGTGCCCCTGACGCAGTTCGGTTCAGGGGTTCCCAAACTCGTGCATCGTCTCACCTACACCTCGGAGACTGGCCGCAAAGAGCGCTCGGTCGTCGAAGGAGCTATTTTTAGAATCCCTATCGAAAGTCCCCTGGTGATTGCGCCTCCTTTGCGAGGCGAAGGATGGACAGCAATATACAGCGATGCCTGGGAGCGCGGGCACCGGCGAGTGATGTTCGCAACTCGGGGCATCGCCCGCATTCCTGGACGGTATGCAATTGATTGGGTCCGGGTAGCGGCGGATGGCCGCCACGCGAACGGAGGCGACCGCGAGCCGGCTCATTGGATCGGCTACGGATCAGAAGTGTTGGCTGTTGCAGATGCCGTCGTGGCCTTCACGAGCGACGACATGGCAGAGCCGGCGACGGTTGACTCCGCGCGGAAGGTCGATATCGAAGACGCAAGTGGCGATTATGTCGTACTCGACCTTGGCAAAGGGAAATACGCCTTCTATGAGCACCTAAAACCAAGCAGCATTTCGGTTGCGGTTGGCGTCCATGTTCACCGAAGCCAGCCGATTGCAGCGGTGGGCTACACAGGGCAATCAACCGGTCCACACTTGCACTTCCATGTGGCCGATTCGATTGCTCCTCTGGATTCCGAAGGTCTGCCATATGTGTTCGACAAATATCGCATCGTCGGTCGGTTTTCATCGGCCGAAGCTTTCGGAGCAGGCAATGGCTGGAAATCGGGTTCGGCTGAGGTGCATCAAAATGAACTGCCCCCGCCGTTTGCTGTAGTCGAATTTCCATAGGGGGTAAAGATAGCAGCTTGCCAGCCCTATTCGGGTAGACAATGCAATCCTGTGGGCGATCGCCCGATCTCCGGCACAGTCTAGCCTCCGTTTCTCGTAAGCAGGATCCGAGAGAAACTTAAGGTAGGTGCGCCGCGGGAGTCTCGTCTTCCAACGTCCACAACGAAGCATGGCGTCCGTTCGACACCACGGATCCGGTGAGCCAAAGCGCACGGTAGACGATTTCTCGGGAGTCCGCAACTGGGCTGACCGCCGATATGGGCGTTATCGGCCGCGAGTAGTGTTCTTGTAGCGACGACGGATCGGCCTGACCATTCATCTCAAGGGCCAATCTTGACGAGATTCCGAACGAAGCATGATACTTCCTTGCGCCCCAGCCACTAGCGTCGGAATTTTTCCTGCCAGTTCTCGATCACTGTGAAGGGAGGCGGCAGTATAGAACCGGTTGTTGGCATGATGAACCGTTGGCCGTCTGCTGAAACATCGAATTGAAAGTCCCTGGTGGTGCTGTATTGGGAGACCCCTGGGATGGAAAACAAAGCCTTGGGCTCGCCAAATTCGAGTGGCCCTTGGACGGGAACCGCGTGCATCTGAAAGAGCTCCCGGCCATCGCCACGCCAGCGGACCAGCCACGCGCCATCTCTGGAAGCCTGACGCCTTTCGCCAACCACATGCGGCGCGGGCGTGGATTCAAATGTCTGGACAAAGACCTCCGGCCGGCCCGATTCCGTCGAGACAAACGCGATGCGCCGGTTATCCGGCGAAAAAGCTGCTCCCCATTTGCGGGAAGCTGTTCTTCAAAAAGGGCCTGTATGTGCGGCTGGCCAGGTTCGCGATCCACACCAAGCGTTGTTCCTCGCCGACTCCGTCGTCAAACACAATGAAGCGTCCATCCGGGGACCAGTCCGTGGGGATTCCTTGTGTGTGGTCAGAAGGCGATTCGCCGGCGAAATCTTCCGGCGTGCCGTTGCCGGTGGAATCCAGAGTTACCAGTCTCGGGGACCCGTGATCCGGGACCTTCCCAAAGGCCAGACGAGTTCCGTCGGGAGACCACACCGGGCGGCGATGAATTTCCGGAAAGAACGTAAACTGCCGGCTTTCCCGTCCGGAAACCGAAAAGATCCAGATACCTGGTGCTCCATCGTTCCAAACGGTGGCCGCTATCCTTCGTCCGTCACCCGAAATTCGAACGTTCCCCCAGTATAGCGAGGGCCGTCTGACCTCGCCCGCTTCGTTGCCATTCCGGTCGTACCACTTCAACTGCGCATTGGGAAAGCCCGCGTGATAAACCAGTACGCCGGTCTCCGATATCGAGACGGCAGCGGCTAAATTCGGGCGGTAATAAATGACATTTTGAGCGATGGGTAAAGCCTCTCCCGCGAGACGAACACGGTCGGCGTCGAAGGGCTGCGCGAGCAGGCTCCCAGCGTGAATAAATACCAGGTGTCCGGACTCACCGGGGCGCAGAGGCGGCGCGTATTGGACTCGGGAATCGGTCTGCATCAGGAGCGCCGGCTTGTCGCCGGGATAGTCAGCCACCATGGCGCGGCTTTGTTGCAGCTGCTTGTCAAAGGCCGTATAGACCAGACGATCGCCGCCCGGAAGGAATTGCGGCCAGCGCAGGCCTTCAAAACCGGACCCCTTCGTACCGGGTGCGCTGACCGACGCGCCAACCACCTGGTTGTTATTGTTCATCGCTAGGCCCGCGCCCACAAGGTCGCCGGGGAGCAGTACCTCCGAACACCATGGCGAAGGTGTCGGCCTCGAATGATCAAGGCTTGCTACGATTCCTAACCGAGATCTTCAACGATCCGACAGCTTCGCGCAGAACTACCAGACTGGTCAAAAGCCCATGCAGGAGGATCCGATCGTCTGGACGCACACCGCTCAGGAATTTTTCGAGCCGCGCTTTGGCGAATGTGGAATCTTCGAAGCGAGTATTCAAACCGTCGAACAGAACCATCGTGACGCTGTGGGATCTTCTGTTCTTTCGTCTGCCCGCATTTGTCGAAGCCATGGAGCGAGGCAAGACCGAGGGGCGGCTAAACTGTTGGATGTGACGTTGTGTACCATCCGGTTCTCGCTCAGCCTCGCATTTGCAGTAGCAGCGGCTCAACCAGTCCCGTCTGATTCGTCCCTCAACGGCGTTCGCTTGGACGAATGGCTCCGCGAGAAAGACGATGCCCATATAAGATGGTCTCTCCAAGTTCGACCGCCCTACCTGACCGAGCGTCAACACCTCGAGACACAAGTCATCGCAATCATTGACGGAGAGGAGGTTCGGCAGAATCCCGATCTCGACCACATGATTTTTCTATTCCAATTCCGGGATGCTGGCGGACATGTTTTTCGTGGCTTCGATCCAATAAGACGACCTCGCGACGCAGATTCCGCCTCCGTGAAGGAACTCAGGTTTTTTGAGAGGGCCTGCATTGCTCCCGGCGACTACGACATAGCTGGAGCCCTGTATGACCCGATTTCAAAAAATCATAGCGTCCGAAGAATCCATTATCGAGCTGAAGGAATTGCGCATGATCCGTTCCCCGGCATATGGAGTGCGGCTCCCAGTGTCACAATTAGTCGCACCGAATGCGATGAAATGAATCCGGTAATTCCCTTGCGCACCAAGGGCGCGGTCCGTTTTGATCTGGTGGCAAACCAGCCAATTGATCTGCCGGATAAGATTACGCCGCGGCTGTGGCTTTTATCGGAACTTGCTGTTCAGAATGGGTCGACTGCTGTAACCGTTCTCAATTTGCCGAAGCGAAGAGTGCGAATCCAAAGCCTTGCCGGGACGCTTAACGAGAAGAACCTCTGGGTGGGGTTCCCGCAGATTCAAAGGCTCATCGTAGATGCGGCGTTGCTCGAAATGGATAACGTTATTGGCGAATTCTTCGTCGCTCAGATCGGCAATCTGCTGAACGCTCGCGTCGGGAAAGGGAAGCACGTTGTTGTCATTCTCAGTAACCCGGTAAAACTCGCCAAGGGCGAGGATCCGCGTCCGATCGACGTACAGGCGTCGCCACCACCATTCGTGTTCTATATCCGCTGTGATCACATGACTCCTTCTGCCTCTTTTCCCCCACCTTCTTTTCCGAGTACCATCCCTGCGGCTACGCCCGGAGCCCTTCCAGACTTGTCAAAGCCACCCGTGATGCGTTCTTGGACGCCTCTGCCGCGATTTCCCGGCAACGCTGATAGCTTGGAAACCACGCTGAAGCCACTCCATCCGAAGGTGTTCGATGTGACGACGCCGATCGAGTTCCGGCACGCGCTAGCGGAGATTGTCCGAGAAATCTCGGACCAGTAGGAGGGGTCGAAAAACTATCCGATTCGTGCCCGGCGCGGCCGGGTTGCGGTCGATACCCAGCCTGCGCGCTTGATCTTGGGAACGCCGCTCTATAAAGGCCGGAGCGAAAATAGAGGCGGCATTCCAGCATCGACTGCGGGAGGGCGTGCGTGGTGCGTTCGTATCAACTCCTCCAAGGCATGGCCGGTGCCAAGGCTGGTCGCGAAATGCCGCCGACCAGACGGACACACAACCGGAATCGGTCGCCATCGAGCTCGAATAGACCCTCACAGCGATTCCCGGCTTCTGGACCTTCAACAAAATCTATGTTGATGTGATGTGGTACCTGTTCCCTCTGACCCTCTAGGCAAGTCGCGATCGGACGTAACCTGTCCGTCGACAGCGAAAACCCGCGCCATTCGCATCCGGCGCGCGTAAGCACCGGAACCTTCTTGCGGTGCAGGGCTAGCCAGTCTGAATCTTCACGATGAGGTCCCGTCGGCGACGATGTTCGAGGAGATCGTCGGCTCCTCAGAGGCGATCCGTCGTCTGACCAGGAAGTGATGAGAGTTGCCCCCAGTGATGCCACGGTTCTGATCACCGGTTAGAGCGGCCCAGGAAAGGAGTTGATCGCTCGCGCGATTCACAGGAGATCGCGTAGATCCAAGTCGGTATTCACAAGGATGAATTGCGCTGTCACTCCGTCGTCGCTGATGGCGGCCGAGTTGTCCGGCTACGAGAAAGGTGCCTTCACCGGTGCCAATCAGCGCCATGCGGGGCGCTTCGAAGTCGCCAACCGTGGGACGATTTTTCTCGACGAGATCGGCGATATGCCGGGCGAACCCACGTCGCCTTGTTGCAAAAAGGCGAGTTCGAGCGCGTTGGGTACACTCAAAGCATTCCGGTCGACGTGCGAGTAATTGCCGCTACAAACAGCGATCTGCAAGCGGCCGTTCGGTCCGGGAAGTTTCGTCTGGATCTGTTCTACCGGTTGAACGTGGTTCCGATCCACGTTCCTCTTCTTCGCGAGTGCGAGAGAATCGAAGGGAGGAAAAGCGGACGGTCGAGCTTCTAGAGGGCTATCATGGCCTGGCAATATCCGGGAACTTCAAAATGTCTCGAACGAGCCACGATCCTCTGCGATTCAGATACATTCTTTGTGGAAGAACCGTGGTTGCGGCCCGAAGCAGAGCCTCGGGTCGGCCTACAGCCGTCTCTGATTAACCAGGAAAAAGAACTCATCGAAGCGGCGCGGAAACCCGTGGGCGTACTTCGGTTCCGGAGGGAGCTGGCAGGAGACTAGGAGTTCCGAGGACGACACTGGAATACAAAATCAAGAGCCTGCGGATTGACAAGTACCGGTTCCGGGTTGAAGCTCGCGAGTTGTCTCCTGACTAGCGATCCTTGTAAATGCACTTTGCCCGCAACCGCGTAATACGTTTCCTGGCAGATTGATCCAGGTCATTTCGGATAACCTTCACCCCAGCCGGGGCGGGCGCCGCAAAGGAAACGCGAGCAAGAATCAGACTAGGACAATCGTGATGATCAGCACCAACCTACCGCAAAGCGATGGATCGACACCTTAATAACCGACGACGCGGTACGGACATTGTATTGTTTTGGATCACTTCTCCCTGAGCCATCAAGGCCTCTTCCATGTCGTCCCCCCATGGGCAGCACGCGGCCATTCCCTTTCAGCATAGAATTCACTCCACGGGCCATCTAACTCACGGCAGGACCAGGACATACTTCACCTTGTCGAAGTTTCTCGAAGCACCGAACGCTACCGAGCTCCGAAACGCAAACACGCCCTCGAGAACGTGAAGTCGCCGGCATCCAGACAGTTAAGGCAATTTCCGGTCCACGTCGCCACAATCATTCCTTGCAACTAGTCACCCATAGTCTTTCGCCGCAGCCTGGGTTGCTGGCATTAGGCGTAAGTTGCAAATAGCGAGCGATCCTCGCTTATCCGCGGGCTCAGGCACGAATAGGATCATTTCTCTTTTGACCGCGTCATCCTGCCTCCATGCCGACTCTCCGACATTTGCTCGGCAAATGTGGTGTCAGCGTAATTCCTCGGGATAGATATATTGCTGAATCGATGATGATCGGAACGTGATAGAGGAATGGAAAAGCAGATGCAGATAGTTAGGTGTGAGACTTCGGGGCTCCAGTGCGTACTCACGAATCTCGAACGGATGCGTAGCGTCTTACCTGGTCGCATTTACCCTCGCCGGAAGCGTGGCCAAGGCTCAGGACAAGTTCGGCATAATTCGTGGCACGGTCGTCATTGTCGAATCCGACGGCTCGACATCGGTGATTCCCGGCGCCGCCGTGGCCATCAATGGTCGCGAACTGATTCGAAACACTACCGCTGACGATAATGGTTCCTATACGATTGTTGAACTGCCGCCGCCCGATATGAGATTCGAGCTAGCGCTGCTGGCCTGAAGGGCTCCGCCTCGGCCGAACTAGAACCGGGGCAGTCGCTCGATCTTCAGATTGTCATGAGCATCGAGAGTGCCAAGCAATCCGTAACGGTCAATAGCAGCGATCGCCTCGCGATCAGGGCGGAGCCGGAGCAACAAAATGAGATCGACAGATCCACAATTCTTAACGCGCCGACCACGGACGATCGCGCCGACACTCTGCTCCCGCTTATACCCGGCGTGGTGCGTGGACCGGGCGGGCTCATCAACATGAAGGGCGCCCGGTCCTCACAAGCCGGAGCTTTGGTGAACAACACGAGCGTCGTCGATCCGGTTACTGGCAACCCGGCGATGAGCCTGCCGATCGATGTTGTCGAATTAGTCGCCGTAATCGCGAACCCTTACGATCCCGAGTATGGGCGGTTTGCCGGCGCGGTAACAAAAACCGAGACCACAACCGGCAACTTCGACGACTTCCATTTCAGGATACAGAACCTGTTCCCACGGCCGCGCAAGCGCGACGGCGATTTTGTTGGACTGGAAGCAGCAACTCCTCGCGCCACGCTGACCGGGCCGTTGATCAAGCACAAGGTCGCCTTCACAGAATCGTTCGAGTACCGATTCATTCGAACGCCGGTGGATAGTCTTCCGCAGCTTCAGCGCGACGTGAAGTTTGAGGGATTCACATGGTTCAACCAGGTCGACGTGAATCTGAACGCGCAACAATCGATGACGGCTACCTTCACGCTATATCCGCAAAAGCTGAACTATCTGGGTCTCAACACATTCACTCCACAACCTTCGACGCCGGATCTACACCAGCGCGGATACATGGTTTCCTTACAGCATCGCCTCGCGATCAATTCGGATTCACTGCTGCTTTCGCAGGTGAGCTACAAGCGCTTCGATGTGGATCTCACGCCGAACAGCACCGCTCCCTATGAATTACGGGTTGAGACCACAACCGGCGGGTTTTTCGACCGGCAAGCAAGGCAAAGCGGACACACAGAATGGGAGGAAATCTATCAGCGTGAACTGCGCGGTTTTGCGGGAACGAATGAGCTCAAGTTCGGTGTCGATTATGTGCACGACAGCTATGACGGGCGAATCGGGCTTCTGCCGGTGACGATCATCGGCGTTGCAAACGTACCGCTGGAGCAGATTAGCTTCGGGCCGGCCGCGCGGTTCAACATTCCTCAAAACGCAATCGCCTGGTTTTTGGCTGACAGATGGCAACCCGTTCAGCGCCTCACTATCGATCTGGGTCTGCGGTTTGACCGCGATTCGATTACCGATTCTGTGAACGCAGCGCCGCGGGCGGGTTTCGCTCTAATGCTTACCAAGGACGCGAAAACCGTTTTGAAGGGCGGAGCCGGCCTGTTCTACGATCGTGTGCCGATGAATGTCGCGTCTTTTCCGCTTCTTCCCTCGCGGACAATCGCGATGCTTTCCGCCGATGGCGGGATTCTTTCTTCAGAAAGCCTCGTCAATGAAATTCCCGGGGGACTTAGCAATCCGCGCAGTCTGGGTTGGAACGTCGAATTGGACCGCCAGCTCAGTTCGGCTTTTGTCATAAGGGCTGGATTCCAAGAACGCAACACCGTTCGCGACTTTGTGCTCGATCCGCAGGCGGCGCTCGGGCTACTAACGCTGATCAACGACGGCCACAGCTTCTATCGCGAATTTCAACTCACTGGACGGTACAAAGTTAAGCGTGGGACGCTCAATGCCTCCTATGTACGCTCGAAGACGTTCGGAAATCTGAACGACTTCAATCACTTCTTCGGTAACAACCCTGTCGCGGCGATCAATTCCGATGAACAGGGACGACTGCCGTTCGACGCACCGAATCGGTTCCTGGCGTGGGGGCAATGGGATGCGCCGTTCAAATTTACGGTGCTTCCCGTTCTCGACGTCCACACGGGTTTTCCGTACTCGCTGATAGACCAGACTCGCGAATTTGTGGGTCCGCGAGATTCTGAACGGTTTCCGCATTTCGCGTCGCTCGATCTCCAAGTGACCCGGCCGATTAAACTTCACATCGGCTCCGAAAAGCTAAAGGCACGGGTCGGTTTCAGTGTTTTCAATCTGCTCAATCGTTTCAATCCCCGGGATGTGCAGAGCGATACCGACAGCGGGCGTTTTGGCGAGATGTTCAATAGTGTTGGGCGCACGTGGCGCGGGAAATTCATTCTGGAGTTTTGATGGTACTGCACTCACTTTTTGCGTTGACGCTGATGGTCGCGGACGATGCTGCCGGACTTCCAAGCGCGGATGAAATCGTCTCGAAGATGGTCCGGCGCGATGACGAACGGCGCTCGGAGCTTCAGGGATATACCAGCGAGCGGCGCTATGTGCTCGAGAACGTAAAACACCACAAGCAGGCTGAAATGCTCGTCCGGACGGTCTACCGCAAGGACGGATCCAAAGAATTCGATGTCGTCTCTTCCCGCGGTTGGGGCGGAGCGAGAAAGCATGTATTTCCGAGGCTATTGGAAGCCGAAACTGAAGCCTCGCGTCCAGGTGGTCGCGAAGACTCCCGCATTACGCCGCAGAACTATTCGTTCAGGACCCTCCGCGCCAGTGAAGTCGCGGGCCGCAAGGCGTACGTCATCCAGGTCATTCCCAAGGAGCAAAAGACATATCTGATTCGCGGAACCATATGGGTTGACGCCGAGGATTTCGCAATTGTCCGCATAGAGGGCGAGCCTGCAAAGAATCCCTCGTTCTGGATTAAGAGAGTTCAGTTCGAGCACAACTATGAAAAACATGGGGCGTTCTGGCTGGCCGAGTCCGATACTTCCATTAGCGACGTACGAGTCTTTGGCTCCACCGAACTGCGAATCCATTATTTCGACTACGTCGTCAACGGCGCCGCTGGTATCCAAGCGGGGTTACGGTGAAAAATCTCTGGAGAACCGGCGCCCTCCTCATTGGCGTGCTGCTGTTCGGTTTTGCCTTGGAAAGAATCGGCCCGGGCCATGTGTTGGATGATCTGAAGGTATGAGGGGCGGAGTCGTGATTATTTTATTACTCAGCCTGGTTCGCCTGTGCCTACAAACGCGGTCGTGGTCTACCGCGCTCCGACAGGACGGAATCCATTCGAATACGACTGAGCTCATGTTCCTGCGGCTAGCATCGCAAGGGATCGGATACTTGACTGTCCTCGGCCCGGTCGCATCCGAGCCGATCAAAATCAGACTGCTAGAGCGCTACGGCCGTTCCGCGACGGCTGCGACTCTGGTCGATACGGGTTTGTATTGGTTCAGCGGCGCGTTGGTGCTCATTGCCGGATCGGTTTCGGCGCCGGCCATATTCGCGCATAGCCAACGAGCATCGCTGCTCCTGGCATCGATCGTGGGGATCGGAATCCTCATCCTCATGCAGCCGAAATTATTTTTGAGAAGGCTGACTTCTTCGCTCAGCAAAACATTCTCCCGGCTGGCTGACGAAGGCGGCCCAAATCAGGAGCGAAATTCGAAAATTTGCCTACCAGCACCCTGCTGCGATTCGTCGGATGTTTTTGCTCGACCTTGCGTGTCAGTTGCTGCTGCTTGTCGAGGTCGCAACCGCACTCTGCTTTCTGCGCCTCCCACTCTGTGGAGGCACTGTCCTCTCGATCGAAGCGATGAGCCGCATGGTGAGGATGATCGGTGGGCGGTTACCAGCACGGATTGGAGCTGACGAAAGCGGCGCCGCAGCAGTGTTTGCCGCCTTGGGTCTGCCCGCTGCCGCGGGTCTGGCTCTTGCTGTGGCACGTCGGATTCGGGACACGCTCAATACGCTCGCCGGTCTTGTATGGCTCGCATGGCGTACTCGTAGTGATCGAGATTCCACGGATCGGACCGGCGCGTCCTCCCGGGCGTTGAATGGAGCAATGGCATGCAAGCTCTGATGGTTGTCCCTCGCGGGGCCGAAAACACTCTGACGCTGAACGTTGCGGGTGTGCCACTGTTGGTCCGGGTCATCGCCACGGCAATGCGCGCCGGAGTGAAGGAACTGGCGCTGTTCTGGCCCGGTGACACCGATAAAGAAATCTGGAACCAAGTGAAAGTATCGCCCGCTCTGGGTGGACTCCACACCAGCCAAATACAATCATTCCCATTCAATCCGCAGCAAAACGAGAGTTGGGCCGCGATGTCCACTGTGCTTAACGACGAGTTTCTTTGGTTACCATGGAACTTCGTCACCTCTAGCCGGATACTTGGGAGGATAGAACCGTCGTCGGTTCTTCCCTTGATCTGGGAGAAGCCGATTCTTCTTTCTAAGAAACTAATCGCTGGCGGTCTGCGCTTCGGCGTGGCGTCTGGCTCCGATGTGGAAGGCATTCCCATTCGATCACGGCACGACATCCCTTCCGCGGAACGCTTTCTGGTGAGGCATTCCGGCAAGCTGACCGATGGTTTCTATTCCACACTCAACCGCACGCTCTGCCGACCGATCGTTCGTGCACTCACGCATACGCGAGTCACACCTAATGTTGTAACGCTCGCCGGCTTGTTCGTAGCCGTCATGTCCGCGCTTACCTATGCGCGCGGGACCTATTCGGCCTACGTCGGTGGCGCGGTACTGTTCTTTGTTTCAGGGTTGATCGACGAGATGGACGGCATGCTCGCGAGGCTTACGTTTCGGGAGAGCGCTTTTGGCACCTGGTTCGAAGGCTTCGTTGATAATTCTACCTATCTTCTGCTGTTTGCCGGTATCACTGCCGGCCTCTATCGCCAGCACGGAAAAAACGAGCTGATCTGGGGAATCGCACTAATCGCCGGATACGCTCTATCGGTCCTGGTCGTCGCGCTCCAGAGAAAAGGACTGACATCGCCCGGCCGACCTCATGAATATGCAGGTCGGATGAATAGACTGATGGAAACCGATGAGCGTGATCTCGCGTGTTGCCCGTCAGATTCACATCTTTATTAAGAAAGGCGTCGCCGTGCATTGCGTGCTCATTCTTACCGTTCTCGGCGGCCTGGCTCTGTTTATTCGGATCGCCGCGATTTCCGCAAATCTGACATGGATTGTCGCCACGTACTTAGCTTGGAGATTTGCACGACACTCCCGAATGGTGTCCGGCGAACCGTTAGGATCCGCAACCTAAGGAGACATTATGAAAGCCATTATCCTGGCCGCTGGGCAGGGCACACGAATTCGCGACACGCATGGCGAGCAGCCAAAGTGCCTGATCGCGTTCAATAGGGACAACTGGACGATTCTCGACCAGCAGATCCATAGCTTGTTACTCGCCGGAGTAACCGACATCGGCATCGTCGTCGGCTATGAAAAGGGCCGAATCATCCGGCATGTGAGCAAGCGTTGGGGATCCCTCAAGCGCCTCATATTCATCGAGAATCCGCGTTTCGCTGAGACCAATAACATTCACTCACTTTGGCTCGGGCGCGACTGGCTGAAAAGCGATTCGTTCGTGGCGCTGAATGCCGATGTGGCACTCGATTCGAAGATTTTGCGGCCACCGCTAGCCTCAAACGCTCCGATCACCATGGTTGTGGACCGGACGTGGCGTGACGAGACGATGAAGGTCATCATCCTTGGAAATCGGATCGTCCGAATGAGCAAGCAAATCGCACGACAAGAATTCAGCGCGACATACATCGGAATCACTGTCTTCGACGGGAGCATCGTCGACCGCTTTTTCGGAAAGCTCGACCGCCTAATTCGCGATGGAAACAATAAGATCTTCTTTAATGCAGGCGTTGAGCTGCTAATTGAGGAAGGGGTCTGGGTCGGCTACACAGAGACTGCGGGGCGCCCCTGGGCGAAAATCGATGACGCCGGCGATCTCGCGTTTGCAAGATTGTACGTTTTCCCCAAACTGGTGCCGGCTGATATCGCAGCATAAGGTTTCCCATGCGGGACATATGTGTGGGCAACTTCGCACCCCTACGATGGGTCTTTTGGCCGCCCAAGACAATTCGCGTGGTCGACTGGAACATTGATCGCGGATTGCGGCTCAAGGAGATTATCGAGTTTCTCGACGCGCAAAGGGCAGACGTTCTGATGCTGCAGGAGGTCGATTTAAACGCGCGGCGAACTCAATATCGGAATATCGCCGAGGAGATCGCGAAACAACTGCGAATGAACTGTGTGTTCGGTTGCGAGTTTGAAGAGCTGGCACAAGGCCGGCGAGACTCGCCAGCTTTTCACGGCCAGGCGACTTTATCGCGCTGGCCGCTCCTGATCCCGCGTGTAATTCGTTTCCATCATCAGACCAGCTTTTGGAAACCAAAGTGGTTCCTGCCACGCACGGAACCGTTTCAGCAACGGCTTGGGGGACGGATCGCCGTTATTACCGAAGTTAAGCTGTGCGCTCTACGAGTTGTGACGTATAACGTCCACATCGAGAGCCGCGGAGACAAACAGCTCAAGCTTTCGCAATTCTCCGAAACTCTCGATGACGCAAAGCAATACCCCCGAAGCCAAGCGGTGGTTCTGGCCGGCGACCTCAACCTCGACTTGAACAGGTCCTCGGTGGTGGCACTTGGGCCGGCAGGATTTCATAGCGCGATTGCTCTACCGTCTCCTCACACTACCACCGCACGCGGACTTTTTCGTCAAGGACGGACAATCGATTGTGCCTATCTTGCCGGACCGATTCAGTCGAAATCGGGCCGCGTCTTTAGTGAAGTAAACGCCTCCGACCATTATCCTCTTCTCTTTGAAGTGCGATTTGCCGGGAGCCGAGATGCCCGTTGAAGGCCAGCGACCTCACAATCGAGACGTCTCGTGTATTAGCTGGATCCGCCATACGAATTGAGTCCAACAAAATACGAGTTTGAGGCCTCTTGATCATTGTCTGAGGCGGAAGACCGTGACTCTGCGCACTCGTGTGAGTTGAGAAGGCAGTGAGCAATCCGTGAAAAGTTGTGAACGTAGGCGGCGACTTCGGCGGGCTTTGTGCGGCCCAGAATCTGAGATCGGACTTGGTCGACGTGACGCTGGTGGGACCGCAAGAACTATCACGTTGTCGAGCTTTGCCAGGGTGCAACCGGTTCTCTTTCACCCTGATGATCGATCGCCTGGTCTCATGGGCGATTCTAGACTGGTCTCGTAATATTCGATGGGCGGACAATGAAAACCTCAATTAGAACTCGCGAAGGCAGAATCCAGAACATGACCATGGCGATCTTGACGGTGTTATGGCTGAGTCAGTGCGCGCGCGGGGCGAGTCTAAAAGAAGAAACCAAAGAAGCGTGGAACTCCTACCTGGAGACCAGGATGGTCGAGATGCAGGCACGCCTTAAACCGGGAAAATGTTTTCTTTGGCTCGATGAACATGAGGGCCGCACGGAGCACGTTCGCACAAAAGGTCCGTACATCCTGTCGATCGGCGATCACATTCCCGCGCCCGCTCCTTCTGGGCTCATCCATGCTTGGCTCGGTGCCGGTTTTGTGCCGAACGTGACGATCGCGGACATCCTGAAAGTAATCCGTGATTATGACAATTACGAGCATGTCTACCAGCCCGGAGTGTTAGCCTCGAGACTCAATCGCGCGGACGGGCCGAACGACTTTTTTTTTCTGCGCTTTGCCAACAGGTCGGTTGTGGCGAAGACGGCTCTCGACTGCGAAGGAGAGGCGTCCTATTTTAAAGTTGACGAGCACCGTTGGTACGCCTACTCAAATACGACGCGAATGCGCGAGATCGACAAATTTGGGACTCCGGAACAACGCCTGCTGCCCGAAGACGAGGGGACAGGTCTGATCTGGCGACTGTCAAGCATCACTCGCCTGGAAGAACGGGACGGCGGCGTATACGCGGAACTGGAGGCCTACGCCTTGAGCCGCGATATTCCAGTGGCGCTGCGCTGGTTCGTGAGTCCGATTGTTCGTCGCGTGTCGCGCGACTCGCTTGCCGCCTCGCTCCACCAGACAAGAGTCGCCATCGACGCCAAAAAAGCAGCCCAGATGCCGTGATGAAGGCGATCCACATGTAGGGGTACTGCCGGTGAAATTCCACTGCTGTGGCCTGAACCCTTTGAGAAGGATCGGGTGCGGCGATCTGGTCCGCACGCAGTGCCGGTTACCGTGAGTCATGTGGCCAATCCACGCCTGGTGCTGCCTCGCAGACGCCAAACCAATATCTCGCACAGAATGACCTGACATTGCGCAATCTTGGGCGTGATGAATGTCTCGTACTAGAGCATCTGAATGACGCCAGCGACCCATCCTTGTCGAATCAAGAACGGGAGACTCATTGAGTTTGCATTGGCACAAGGTCACGAAAGTCAGATCCGTACAAAACCGCCGCGAGGCGTGTGCTTCCTGGAGAAGTCAACCCTGGAAGCCAAGGATCAGCAGCTAAGCATTACTAAGTATCTCTATCGGCTCGAGATTCGGTCGGGCACGAGCGCAGAAAGGTCCCAACAAGAGGGCCTACTCATAAGTCCTTTTAGGGCCGGCGAACCGGACCGTGCTCGAGTCGCGTTGGCCTCGACACCAGCGCCGCTTTTCGCGTGAGGCCTCGACAATATCGAAGGTAGCGACGAGGAGCCGGCACGCCCTCGATCTACGTGGCCTGCGACTACGTCGCTGGTCGGCTCGCAACCTGCGGCGTCCTGTTGGCACTACTACGGCGTGCGGAGGAGGGCGGAAGTTACCGCGTCGTGGTTTCATTATCACGCATGGCTCTCTGGCTTGCTGAGTTGGGTATCTTCGATCGAGGCTACGTGACAAAAGCGGCTGGCTCAAATGATGAGCACCGCTGTCCGGATCCCGATACCTTCGTTGTCGATACGCCAATGGGTCGGTATAGCGGCGTCAGGGAAGTGGTCGAGATGTCGAAGACGCCGGGAGATTACAAGGACCTATGTGCTTTCTGATCTGTTAGACTAAGCGAAAGCGTACACCGTGCCATTTTCTGCACGAGACAGGCTAGGTCCCAATGAAGCCCCTTCGTCCCCGCGCGGAGCAAGAGCGAGAAGAGCATCGCGTCAAAGGTACAAAGCTCGATTGCGCGGCGACCACCCAGGTCCTTCCTGACCGCAACGGCGCTCTAGCGGCGCGGAGGCCAAGTGGGCTCGGAACCGAATCTTGAACGCCTCGTGGATATTGGGTTCGTTGTGCGCCAGTCTCGCCTGGGCCCAAAGTCCGGCAAATATCCGCGCACCGTTGGGCGTCTACGTCAAGGTCGATGTCCAGGATGCCATTGATGGATATAGTGGCCCCGCTTCGCAACTGCACACCTACCTGCAAAGTCTCTACGCGAGTCTCTTGGCCGATACGGCCATCTCCGGGTTGACAATAGGAGCGAACTGGGCAAAGCTTCAGCCTTCCGCAGGTATCAGTTCCAGTAGCTTCGACTGGGGTGATCTGGACGACGCCTTCGACGCTGCGACTGCGGCTCACAAACCAGTTCAACTCATCATCACGCCGGGCAGCGATATGCCGACATGGCTAGTGAACCAAATCCCCTCGTGCGACCCGCTGTTTACGTCAGGGAGTGCTCCGGCCAATTGCGGCACGGTGACGTTTGTGGGATACCCGGAAGTGCAGCGCGCCGGCCAAACCATGTTTCCACTGCCGTGGAATACCGTCTATCAGGCTGCCTGGGACGCTTTCCTGATGCAGCTCAACGCCAGATACGGCTCCAATCCTGCATTTGTTGCCATCGCCATCGCGGGTCCGGTGGGCGCGTCGGACGAGATGATCTTCCCGACCAGCGCCAATACCACTGCCGAGCAGCCGTCGGGCTTGACTGTTGACGCCACGTGGGCCGCGCTGATTCAGCATTCTTTCCCATCCAACAGCGCGTATCAGTATACGGATCAAGTGTTCATCGACGCGTGGAAGCAAGCGATTGACGCGTACGCGTCGATTTTTTCGGGCGTTACGCTGTTCATCGGAGCGGACGCCGGCGACGACTTCCCCAACTTCAACCAGACCGTCACGCCGCACGCCGACAACACGCTGTTCGCGGTGGACTGCTCGAACAGCCCCAAGACCGAGATCATGTCGTGCGAAGCGAAAACCGAAATCTTGTCGTATTTCGTCACGGTGACGGGCCTCAACGGTAAGGGAACCCAGGTGGGCGGAATGACTGCCTCCAGTGCCGTGACAGTCGGCAATATTGGGGTCCAAGGGGTGAAGGTGCTGGCGGCTCTAACGCCCGCGCCCTCGCCTCCGTTCATTGGCGGGGCGGAATTCGATTTTCCCGTTTCGGGTCCAGACCTGCAGGGAGAGGGATGTCCCGATCCCAGCGGCAATTGCCCGGGCCTTTCGGTTGCGGAGGGCGCATACAACGTGATGACCGTCTTTTTCACCGGCACTCCGGCTGCGGCATTCTACGGTGGAACGGTCGGGACCGCGCCCATTCAGTATCTGGAAGTTTCCTACCTGGATCTTCAGTATGCGCTTGCTCATCCGTGTCCCGCGACACCGAGCCCCACGCTCGGCTATATGTCGCTCCAGGATCTATACGCCCGCGCCAGCCGCGACATTTTCGCTATGGCGAACCGGGTAACAGCGCCACCCGCGTCAACCTGCTCGAAGACCGCGCCCCCGCCGTCCATCACTCTTGTCGCCAACGCGGAAGGCGCCAACCCCACGATCGCCCCGAACACATGGGTCGAGATCCAGGGATCGAATCTCGCGCAGCCAGGCGATATGCGCATCTGGCAGGGATCGGACTTCGTCGGCAACACCTTGCCCACGAAACTGGATACTGTCAGCGCCACCGTAAATGGCAGGCCAGCCTTTGTATACTACATCAGCCCTTTGCAGGTGAACATCCTGACTCCGCCCGATGCCCTGTCCAGCGCGGCCCAGGTAGTAGTGATCTATAACGGGGCGACCAGCGCCGCGTTCACCGCTCCGACGCGGTCGCTCTCGCCGTCGTTTTTCGTTTTCAAGGGCGGGCCATATATTGCCGCAACGCACTTGAATGGGAGTTTGATCGGGCCGGCCACGCTCTATCCAGGCGCGAGTACTCCCGCCAAGCCCGGGGAGACCATCGTGCTCTACGCCAACGGATTTGGATCGACCAACGTACCAGTGCAAAGCGGATCTATCACCCAGTCCGGCACGCTGTCTCCGCTGCCGGTGATCAAGATCGGAGGCGTCACGACCGCGGTGCAGTTCGCGGGGCTGGTCGCCCCTGGGGAATTTCAGTTCAACCTGACCATTCCAGCGTCGCTCGGCAATGGCGACCAAACAATCACGGCGACCTACGGCGGGGTATCCACGCAGTCCGGCGCGTTGATCACCATCCATAATTGAGGGGCCTGATCGCAGCGAATGCCCTTAACTAAAATGAGGCGGATCGCGCTCATGGCGGGTGGATGGTCGGCTATTCTGAGTTATCCCGAAACGGCGTTCCGGGAGAAGCACCCGTTAACAAGGAGCGCAGGCTACGGTTAGCGTCAGGCGTAGGCCACGCGAGGAGATGCAGCGGCTGTGAAGTTGACCATCAGAGCCTGAAGATTGTGTCCCGCGCGCGAGTCTACTCCACCGTTTGGGTCTCAGCTTCGAGAAAGCCGCTGAGCTTCATCTGGAAAACGGAATCGCCTTTTTCACCTGGAAGTACATCACCATCCGCGTACTTCGCTTCCGATCCGGTCTTATTCTACTCTTGCTCCTTGACGAGTCCCAGACCGCGCTTGCGGCGTCGTTCTCGACCAGTTGGCGGCACAGGCACAGGAAGCGGTACCCTATCCCGGCCGATGAGCATTGACCAACGCTCTTAGTCATCGCCCTTAGCCTTTTAGGCGGCTCCGCTGATATCCTGAATCGCAAATGCCGAATCATTTCGTGAGTCTTCTGGTCTTTCTCGGGGCGCAGACTCTTAGCGCCGCTGCTCCAACCTACTACCCGACCCATGGGTGGCGCGAATCGACTCCTGAAGAACAGGGACTCGATTCGAAAGTCCTGGCTCGGATGGTGGATGACATCACTCAGAAGCACCTGAATGTGCATAGTGTGACCGTCATCCGGCACGGTTGTGTGGTTCTCGATGCCTATTTCTACCCATATCGGGCGACTGCCACTCACGATGTTGCTTCAGTGACGAAGAGCATCACGGCGGCGATCGTGGGCATCGCTGTAGACAAGGGGTTGGTGAAGACAGATCAGAGTCTGCTGTCGCTTTTTCCGAATGAACGTCCGGCAGATTCGGATGAAGAGAAGCGAAAGATCACCATTGCGGACATGCTGGCAATGCGCTCGGGGCTCGATTGCGGTTTCCTTCCGGGCGAGCAGGAATTGGAGCAGATGCGGCGCACCAACGAGTGGGTGAAGTTCGCGTTGGCGTTGCCGATGAAGTACGCTCCGGGCGAGAAATTCGGCTATTGCAGTCCCGGTTATCAACTGTTGTCGGCGGTGGTTACGGCGGCCTCTCATGAACAGCTGGCGGATTTCGGGAAGAAGAATCTCTTCGAACCTTTGGGCATTAAAGATGTAGTGTGGCCCCCGGATGAACAGGGCAGGACGCATGGCTGGGGCGACAGCCATTTCTATCCGCGCGACTTCGGGAAGATCGGTTATCTGTATCTGCACGACGGCCAGTGGGACGGGAAGCAGATCGTGTCGAGCGAATGGATTCATAAGTCGATCACGAAACAATCGGATCCCGGACGCGGGAATGGTGGAGGGTATGGATACGGCTGGTGGCTCGCCAAGACGGAGGGCATGGAGGAGTTCGGCGGGAATGGACGTGGAGGACAGATCGTGGCGGTCTGGCCTGAGAAAGACATGATCGTGATCATCACCGGCGGTGGGTATCCGGCCAATGAGGTTCGCCCGGCGGTTGCGAAATCGATTCGGGCGGATCATGCGTTGGCTGCGAATACGGAAGGGAATCGGGAACTCAAGACTAAGGTTGCGGAGGCCGCCAGAGCTCCGGCGGCGCTACCGGTGGCGGATTTGCCTGCGATGGCTAAGACGGTCTCGGGAGCTGTTTATGCGTTTCCTCGCAATGCGTCGCGGATTGACGCACTTTCACTGGTGTTCAGTGGCAACAGCGTAGCTCAGTTGAAGCTGAAGTACCTGGGAACGGATCTTACGATTCCGGTTGGTCTCGATGGCGTGTATCGGCTGGGTCCGTATGGCCCGCTGAAATTGCTGGCGGGCTGTACCGGGAAGTGGACTTCAGACTCCGACTTTGCACTGGATCTGAATTTCATTTCGAATATCAATCAGTACGACGCGGTGATTCATTTTGAGGGGGATGTGGTTCAGGTTACAATCAGCGAGTCTTCGGGGCTGATTCGGAATGGACATTTGCGTGCGAACGACTGGAAGCCCAGGTAGTTGCACCGACCAAACAGACTTAGAGCGCCCACGATTTGTCCCGAGTTTCAGAAAAGACCCGAGACGCGTTGCAGCGGGGACTTACGGGCTTGTCCCGACTGTCCCGAGTGTTCCGACCAAAAAACAACGTGGTCGGCATAAACGCTCTCGCCCGTTCACCTGTTTCAGCGTTCGGAATCCCCTGCGCAGGCCTCGTGTCGGTTCGCGAACTGACCGCGCTTCTCGGAACGTCCTACTTGAAGAGCTTTATCTACCCTGTTCGGCAAAAATCCAACTTTTTTGGGGGTGATTTCATTGAAACTGCCCAACTCTACCTCTTTGGCCTATCTCGTGTGATTGGGGATGCGGGTTTGGGAGCATGATGCTCTCTCACTTGATTGTGGCGGAGTACTATCAGTTATATCTTCTCGAACAGTGGCCCAATGACCTCCTAAAGCAACCGACACTGGCGGCCGCCTGTTCTACGCTGGCGAGCCTCGAAGCAGGACTCCCGGTCGGTGACTACGTCACAGAAATGTGCCGTGTGTCGCGTAAGAGCGGCTTGTTGAGTTTCAGGGTGCTTTGAGAATTACATCCGCAAACGCGAACTCGGGGGGGAGCCATCCCCACAGGTCGCAGGTCGGAACGGCCGGCGCAGTTGGCGAATGAACCGCAGAGACGCGCCTGCTAATAAAAGTGTGAGATCGCTCGCGTGTTCAATTCAGGTTTTGGGAAGTGGCGCTGTCGCCCCTAGCGGCGGTGGAGTTTTGGGATGGTCCCAAAAGAATTGGGTAGGGGTTGTTGTAGGCGATTCGCGATCCACGCGAGCAATAGGTACTCAACCAGTAGACCTCGCGGACCGACCTGCCAGCCGCTGCCACGGCTAGGACTCGCAACGTGACGACAGCCCCAGAGCGATCCTCTGCGCTGGTAACCACACAGTTTCGAGTCAGCGTGTTTTGTCACTTTTCTCATCGCGTTTTGTGGGAAGCACAATCGCGCTATACGCGTGAAATCGCCACCCCTTTTCCGGCCGATTCCTCGCGAGTACGGATTTATCTACCAAGATCCAGAATTTTTTACAGGTAGGGCTCCTTTCGACAGTTCGGCAAATTTCAGGAACCCACACAAACTTAAACGTATGGTCTTGTTGGCCTCAAAAATGCACTTGTGGAAAGTCTGGAAATCACGGAAACGAAGGATGTTAGAGTCTAAGGTCGTATCCGGACAAATCGGACCGAACCTCTCCCGCCAGTTACTTCCTGGGCCGAGCGGGCAGGGGGCGACTCTTCTCGCCTGGTACCCGCGTGAAAGACCTCTGAGAATCGAGTATTCGTCCAGCCTGCTGTGCGAAGTACGTGCAGCGGGAAAACGCGCCGATGCATTCGGACTGCTGTTTGGGGTCCGCCGCGGCCCAACTATCCGGTTGCTTGCGACGCACACACAAGAGGGCCTGGAGCCTCTCGGCGCCTTTGCATCCCGACTTCGCAGTGAAGTATTTCTGACCGAAGAAGACTTGCAACGTTTTGACAATGTTCCAGCTTGCGCGATGCTGGTTATCTCTGGCGAAAGTGTCGGATTCTTCGCCCGCGACACGATCGGAACCATCGCAGATGTTTGTAGCTACCGGGAAGTTGCCGGGCCCGAATCAATACGCCCCGCGGAATTTCCGAAAGTCGTCGGAGCGTTCCCGAAGGGGCTTTGGGCACGAATTGTTACGAGCGTTTTTCTCGCTGCCGCAGCAATCGTTCTCGCGGTCATGCCTTTGCCTCGCGGCAAGTCGCAGTCCCCGTCGAGTGGAAACCTGAGCGAGGACCACGGGCAATTGAGGATTTCATGGAACGCAACTTCGCAGAGAGTGCTGACCATTGTCGATGGAGGTGAGCGAATCTCTCTCGCCATTGCTGCGTCGCAGTCTTCTCTCACCTACGCCCGGCGCTCGGGCGACGTGACTGTCGGAATCGGCTCGGAGCAGTTCCGATATATAGGTCCCGCACCACCTCCGTCTCAATTACAGCAAGCGCGAATACAGCAAGAGCGCGAACGCGTCGAGGCGCTGGAATCCAGGGTCACAGACCTCCGGGTGATGCTAGCTTCAGGACGAACAAAACTCGCTAAACTGGAGAGTCATTCACGCTATCTCACTCCTCACTAGATGTCTTGTGCTCGGTTGGTCGGACAGTGAGAAAACCTCTTCCTCCGACTTCGACTATTTTTCGAACCTACATTCCTCACGCGCTGTGGTGGACGCATTCCAAATTCGACGTAATCCGGTGGAACCGCCTCGCGCGGACGCTGATTAGAGACTCCCTGCTGTTCGCACCATTGTGAAACAGCTTCCCCACAAAAGTCCTCACAGTCGCGCAAATCGCGTGCGCAGGGGGGCGTTTTAAGCCTGTAACTTGGAACGAACCATCTGCGGAGATGGAGGCCCCTTCGCGTTAATAAAACTGTGAGAACTTACTTGGCTCATCCGGATGAGTCAAGTAAGTTTTCACCCAAGATTGAGTCAGCTGGTCGAGGATGCGCCGCTCCTGGAGGAATGGCTGAACGGTATCAGGGAAGACCCTCGAGCGAAGACGTAACAACCACGACCGGTGCTGCGAGTGAAAATTCCCAAGCCCGGTAGCGGCGAACCGCCCCTCGGTATCCCGACCGTACGGGATCGGGTGGTGCGGACCGCTACCAAGTTGTTGCTAAAACCAGTCTTTGAAGCGGACTTAGATCCGAATGATTACGGCCATCACAGCCTCAGCTGATCCTGTGCGTGGCTCGGAGGATTGTCGATTCGGACTTGCCGCATCTGATCAAGATGTCGTATGAAGGTTGCGGTCGAAGAGCGGGATGAAAACGGGAGACCCCGGGCCAGCTGCAGGAAGGAAAGCACTTGCGGAATCCCGCGGGGCGCCGTGATTAGCCCTTGCTTGCCAACCTGTGCATGAACCATTTTCTAAAGTACGGGCGGATCACCGCTGCTACTTCTTGATAGTGTTGAAGCCGGAGCCGTTGGATGCTTGTGCTTGTTCGCGCAACATGGTCATAAACTCCCGCATATATTTGTGTTGGTCGTGCCACGTTCGGCCGCTGACCATGTTCCCGTCGCGCACGCAGCTCTCATTCACAAAGGTTCCGCCGCAGAGTTCGATATCCAACTGGCACTTCGGCACGGTTGCCAGCCGCTTTCCCCGGATCACATCGGCGCTCGCCACGATCTCGGCGCCGTGACAAACCACAGCGACCGGTTTTGTTTCCGTGAAGAAGTGCTGGACAATGCGCATGAGATGCGGGTCGTATCGAAGATATTCCGGAGCCCGTCCGCCAGTTAGGAAGAGTCCGCTATAATCGGCAGGATTGACGTCACGAAATGCGATGCTTGCGGCTAACGTGTAGCTAGGTCCCTCACGCGTAATGTCCCAGCCGGGAGGGATTTCGTGCATGACCAGATTATATGTGCGGGCTTCCGGCCCCGCGACCACCGCTTCAAATCCATCCTCACGAACCCGGAACAGGGGGTAAAGCGTGTCAATGGCTTCAGCGGCATCTCCGATGGGAATCAAAACGCGGCCAGTCATCACACTTTGACTTTCTGGTGTGGCGGCCGGACGATGCCGACTTTCGCCATCACGGGAGCGATATTGCTATAGGAGTGCTTTATTGCATAAACCGGATCATAGCCCGGACGAACAGAAAGCTGGTGACTAATTTCGACGACCACGTGGCCGTGATACTTCAATTGCTTAAGCCGGCGGAAATAATCCACGTAATCGATCGAGCCGTCTCCTGGCAGAAGCCGTTCAAAGCCTGGCTTGTCAGTGTAATTCTTTCCATCTTTTATGGAGATCATCACAGAATAGGGCATCAATCGATTGAGGGAATCCGCGAGTGTCTCCCCTCCGGCTTGATAGTGGCTATAGTCATACAGAATTCGAAGCCACGGCGAGTTGACTTGTTGCACGAGCCACAGGGTCCTTTGAGATGAATCGTTCAAGTTCAGGTTTTCTCCCTTGAACGCGACCACCATGCGCATCTCCTTAGCCACCTCGGCCCAATCCTTTAGGCGTTCGACCGCCAAGCCCTTCTGGCTGTCCCAGTCCTCGCTCTTGCCTCCCAGGATGGTTTGAATACAAGGGGTGACGCCCCCCACGCCCGCGTTCACATCGTGGCCGAATTGAGCATCACGGCGGATCATTTCCAGATTGGTCTTGTGCCCCGGGTCAAGCAGCCGGATCGTGTCTAACAAGGAGGGCATTGCTAAGCCTAAATCCCCCACTTGCTTGCGAATCTCCCGGCGCTGAGAAGCTGAGACCTTGGCCGGTTCCGTGGGCCAGCCCGGCATGAGGCAAAGCTCGACGGAATCGTAGCCCACGTCGGCGATCAGTTGAATGGCTTTGCCGGTCTCGACGTTGGGGGCTCCGTAGTTACCTTGACCAAACCCGATGGTATCCTTTGGTTCGGCACCCTGCGAACGAATCGCGGCACCCAGAGACACTGCCCCGGCCATTATATTTTTTAAGCATGCTCTTCTTGTTTGCATAACTGTGATCCTTTTATTGGTCAGAATTGGAGTTTAAGCGCAAACTGGAGTTCGCGATTATCCACGCCGGTGGCGGCGATTGTTCCGAAGTTACTGTTCCCCAAGACCGAAGCCGCCTGGCCAAGCTGGGTGTGGTTCAGCGAGTTGAATACCTCGAAACGAAACGTGAGGAGTGCCCGCTCTATCGGCCGGAAACTCTTGAATATGGATGCATCCGCATTATCGATTCCGGGTTGCCGAATATTCGGCAACGTGCGCGGCGTCGTACCGTAGGTGTATGGCGCGGCAAGCGTGAAAGCGGCGGTATTGAACCACCCAGTGATGCGCTGCGCTTCCGACGTGGCCAGGGAATCGGGATTGCCGGTTTCATTGGGTCTCTGCGACGGGTTACCCAAGCCGATCTGATTTACCGCTTGCGATATCGCAATCGGCGTCCCGGTTGAGAACGTGTAAATGCAGTTCACCTGCCAGCCCCCTAAAATTGCGTTAACCGGAGTGGATGCTCCGTTCAGAAAACGTTGACCCTTACCGACCGGCAGCGCCGCTGTGATACTTGCAACCAGGCGGCTCGAAACGTCATCCACCGAAACAGACCTGTCGAGCCGACGATTGTAAAGATCCTGAATCGCACTGGCGGCACCGAGTGCCGTTAGAGTACCCGCGAAACTGCTATCGTCAATCAGTTTTCCTCCCGCGTAGCTCACCAGGAAGCCAAGGCTATTGGAAAAACGCTTTTCCGCCCGCGCGGTGAATGACTGATAGTTAGAGTTTCCAAACGGAGGATTTGATGGGGTGACGGACGAATACTGAGGATAAGGTCCTAGAAGATATTTCATCTGAACCGTGGCGCTGCTGAGTACGGAGTTGGGATTCGTGATCACCCCGTAGAATGGATTTGGCACTAGACTTGTCAGTTTTGTCCCGAGCGCCAGATCGCTATCGGGCAGTTGATCGTAATTGAGCGCCTCTCCGACAGCCAGGTCGTTACCCTTGTTGGCGACGTAGGCCAGCTCCACAGAGCTGTCCCACGGCAGGCTTCGTTGAAGAGTAACGTTCCACTGCTGAATCTCGGGCGACTTGTTTGAAGGAAACCAACTGTTACCGACGCCCAAGCCCAGGTCCGTATTCGCGCCGCTAGTCGGGCCTGGCGTGGAGCCTAACACTTGATTGAATCCATAGGGAAAAGGATTGGAGAGCGTATTCACGGCGTGAACGCTATCTAAGCTCACAATCTGGCTGGTGCTGCTGTTGAAGCCCTCGGTTCCAATCTGCTGCGCAGCGGCCACTGGAGACGGCGCATACATAAGGGCGTAGCCTCCGCGAAGCACCGTTGAATTGTTGATCTTGTATGCGAAACCGAACCTTGGACTGAAGTTAGTTAACTCCGCTGAAGTCAACTGCCGATGGCTTGGCGTAGTGAATTCCATGGCACCGGTCAAGTTAGGAAAGCCAGGGACCATTCCCGCTATGGGCGAGGGTGCACCGATTTCAAAGTAAGACTGGCGGTTGTACCTTTCCGTTCGCGGCGTGTCAACGTCATAACGCAGGCCGAGATTCAGCGTCAGCCGTTTGGTCACTCGCCAATCGTCTTGAATATATCCCGCGAAATAGCTGCTAGCCCACGCACCGACGTACGTGTTGTTTTGCGTTCCGGTGGTTGGTAGCCCGAGCAGGAGCGAGCCCATTCCAAAGCCTTGAGTGGACGATCCGGCTAGAGGATTCTGTTGCGTCCAGGTGCTGTCGAAACTGAAGTCGCCATCCGGATAGCCCGCATTCCAGGAATTCATGAAAAGCTTGCGATAGTCAAAGCCCATCTTGATAGAATGCTGGCCCACCACCTTCGTAACCGAAGCCACAATATTATGCGTCGTTGGATCTTCCAACTGCCCGCCGGGGTTCTGCTGCCCCAGGGAAGAAAGGCTTGTGATGTTAAATCGCGGAAAGCGCAATTCATTGAAGGCCGCCTGGGTATTCAAATAGCTTGGGAAACCGAGCTCGGTTGGCAGGAAGCCCGTCGAGAGTGGGTCGTCGGTCAAGGCGAAGCGAGATAGCCCATATCTGACGTTAAACACGGTGGTGGAATTCAAGACATAGGTGTTATCCCATACGAACGCGTGCGCCGCGAAGTGGAACACTCCACGCCCGACCGGATCCGCCTGTCCAAAAAAGTCGTTAGGAGAAATCATCTGAGTCGATTGAGTGAAGCGGCCGAAAGTACGCCACTTATCGGTGAAGTTATGATCGATGCGAACACCGAAGTTGAGCTGGTCGGCGGAATCCTTTCCGAGCTGCGTCCAGTTGTTTACCGGCGTATACGGATTGGTGGAGGTGGCGTTGGGTTCAGGGAAAAACTTCAACAGGTTGGCCGCGACGGGATCGAACCTCGATGTCGGAATTTGATTCCCCGGAAAAGGAGCGCGTGTGTAGGTGCCGTTCGCATTGGCCGTAAGCGCACTGGGGTCGTTGATCGTGACGGGGGCACCGCTGGATGTAAGGAGGCCCGCGAAGTTTCCTTGTTTCCAGGCGTCAAGGGGAACTGTAGTCGTATAGGAATCAGGAACACGCGCATCCGTACTCTCCATGTCGAAGAAGAAAAAGGTGCGGTTCTTACCGTTATAAACGCGCGGCACATCGACCGGACCACCGATCGTACCGCCAAACTGGTTCCGTTGAAACGTTCCCTGGCGGAGCCCGTTGGAGTTGGTGAAGAAATTCTTGGCGTCGAAGTCGCTGTTGCGAAAAAATTCGTAGGCATCGCCGTGAAATTGGTTGGTCCCCGTTTTGCTCGCGACATTAACCACCCCGCCTCCGGTCCGGCCATATTCCGCAGGCAGGGCGTTCGTCAGGATCGTAAACTCCTGTACGGCGTCGACAGTGGGACCGGTAATCCCCAGTTGCACGGTGGTCGGCTGCGTGTTGGGTACGCTCAACGAAACTCCGTCCATCAGTACGTCGCTGGTGGAATTTCTGCTGCCCGCTACCCAGGGGGCGTAAGCCGTTACGTAAACAGCGGTCACAACACCGATCGAAGATCCCGCGGCCCCGTGCCCTGGAATCACCCCGGGAGTCAATTCCGAGAGTTGCAGCGCCACCCGTCCGTTCAGCGGGAGATCATCGACCAATTTATTCTCCATCGTCGTCGTGAAATCCGACGATGCGGTATCGAGAGCCTGCGCGGTTCCTGAAACCGCGACGGTGGAGCTTACATCGCCGACAGTCATCGCGATATCCAATGCAAGGACCTGCTGAACATCCAGGCGGATGCCCGTCTGCGTGAAGGAGCTGAATCCCGCAAATTTCGCGGTGACGGTGTATTGGCCCGGCTGTAGGAAGGGAACGAAATAGACTCCCTGCGCATTCGTAACCACTTGGTTGCTGGTGCCGTTGTTTTGATTGGTCACCGCCACCGTGGCGCCGGAGATCGCCGCACCGCTCGGGTCATGCACGTCGCCCTGGATCGTTGCGGTGGTTGTTTGCGCTTCCATCATTGCGGGGACAATGGCTACAAGGGCACAGATAAGTGAACGGGTCATGGTTCAACTCCCTTTCTTGGACTTTCTCGGGCTGGGGACTTGGCTCGCATCCGGGCTTTCCCGGGGAACAAACCCCTTAGCTAAGAACTTTGCCGATTCTACAGCAAGTAGCTTCGGCCTGTCAAGAAAAACCTCGCGGAGCCTCTGCAAGGGCCACAAGGCAGTTAGGCCGCTTGAGCAACTTGGTTTTTGAGTTGGGCATTGACAAATATCGGAGCGGATGATAGGTTGGCGTTAAGCGATTAGCGAAGAGCTTCGTTATCGCCTAAAACGTACGCTGAACAACGTAACAAACATTTGGAGGGACCACGTGGATCTTTACCCTGTTCGATACTTTGAGATCACCGCGAAAACGAGGCGCTCCGCATGATTTCCAGGCGCGCGTTCCTACAGGGATGCCTTGCTTCGACAGTTATGGCGGCGCCCAGCGATGGTTCCCCGATCGGGTTCGCCATCGGTACATACGGCATGAAGACGATGAAAACCGATGATGCCGTGCGCACCATCGCCAAGATCGGCTATGACGGCGTTGAGCTTTGTTTCATCGCTGGTTGGCCATCTGATCCAGCGACAATATCTCCATCGGATCGAAAGGTTTTGCGTCAGGTGGTTCACGATACCGGTCTCGCCGTTCCCGCCGCCCTCGAAAGCCTCACCATGACCGGCGTACCGGAAAAGAGGGCTCAAAACATCGAGCGGTTGAAACTCGCGGTCACCCTTGGACACGAAATTTCGCCTTCGAAGCCCCCGGTGATCGACACCATCCTCGGCGGTAAGACGGCGGAGTGGGAAAAGTTGAAAGGGCCGATGGCCGATGAACTCAGCGCCTGGGCGCGCGTGGGCCAGGAGCACAATGCGACGATTTGTTTTAAGCCTCATGCCGCGCAAGCGGTCAACAATGCGGAACGCGCGCTTTGGCTGCTTAAGCAGGTTGACAGCCCAAGAATTCGCATCATCTACGACTACAGCCACTTCTTTGTGGAGGGATTTACCCTCGCCCAAAGTCTTCAGGAGTTATTTCCATACACGGCATTTATCTCCGTCAAAGACTCTGTCGGGCCTCCGGAAAACCATCAATATCTTCTCCCGGGGGACGGTAAGACAGATTATCTCGAGTACTTCCGGATGTTGAAGCGACTCGGTTACTCCGGGTTCGTCGGCGTAGAGGTAAGTGGACAGATTCACCAGAAGCCCGGGTATGAACCGGTTCCCACGGCTCAGTTGTGCTACGACCGGCTGGCTCCGATCTTCGATCGCGCGGAGATCCGGCGGCCTCGACGGAGCCACTAAAGATTCACTTGAAAAGAGACTCATCCAATGCTGAAAACCGAGGATCTCGCGTCCATCTCTAGAAGAGATCTATTGAGCAATGCGGGCAAAGCCGTTTCGATTGCCTCACTCGCCGCCAGCGCCACCAGGGTCTTAGGCGCCAACGACCGCATCAACGTGGCGATCATTGGGATCGGCAATCTAGGCCTTCGCCACCTGCGCGAGCGATTGCTTCCACTGGGCGCGCAGAACCGCCTTCAGATGGTGGCCGCCTGCGACATTTATACCAAGGCTAAAGAGAGAGCTCATGACGTGATCGGCCTTCAATCGAAGGATATCCATCACGATTATCGTGACATGTTGGAGCGAAAGGACGTCGATGCCGTCGTCATCGTTACTCCAGAGCATCTGCATCACGTAATGGCCATGGCCGCTCTGAAAGCGGGCAAGGATATCTACCTGGAAAAGCCCATGACCAGGACCATTGACGAGGCACGCGAACTGGCCGCGGCCGTCCGCAAGTCCGGCAAGATCCTCCAGGTCGGCAGCCAGTACCTGTCCGATCCCCGGACCCACCTCGCGCGAGAGGTCGTTGAAAAAGGGTGGATTGGCCAGGTTGTCGGCGCTCAAGCCTCGTCCAGTTCCAACTCCCTCTACGGTATGTGGGAGTATCGCGTCGAACCCGAAGCTACCGCCAAGACAGTCGATTGGAGCGCGTTCCTCGGCGCCGCCCCCAAACGCCCTTTCAGCGCCGAGCGGTACTTTCGCTGGCGCAAGTATTGGGACTATTCCGGCGGCATTGGCCCGGACATCTTTTACCATGAGTTGAGTCCGCTGTTATTCGCCGTCGGTTCGCAGTTTCCAGTGCGTGTCAGCGCCCACGGAGGCATTCTGTTCTCACGTAATCGCGAGGTTCCGGACGTTTACTCGATGACTGCTGAGTACGAAGACTTTAGCGTGGAGCTTTCCGCCAACTCTTCGTGTTCCGCTTTCGGCGCCAATCGCCCCAAAGCGATCTTTGGCAGGGAAGCAACGATTACGTTTGGCGCCAAAGGAATCGACGTTCGTCCGGAGCCGCTTTTCCGGTCCAAATTCGAGAAAGCTACCGGCGCGAAGGAGTTGCATCTCGAACGGGATTCCGCAGTAGACGCCGCTTTCCGCATGGCGCATGTTGTGAATTTCCTGGATTCGGTTCGATCCCGCAAGCAGCCGCACTACGATGCCGATCTCGGATACCGTGTCACAGCGGCGATTCAGTTGGGCGTGGACTCTTACCGGGAAAGCAGGATGATGCTGTTCGATCCCCAGAGCGAACGCGTGACCGCTCACGCGCCGAAGAGGCCTGGTTACGAAGGCACCGGCGAAAACTATGATGAACCGGGCAGCAGCGCGACGGACGGGAGGACGGAAAAAGGCTGATCCTTTTTAGCGATTTCGCCGTAGTTACCCGCCGGCATTAGGATTGCCGAAGCGCTTAAATGGCATGGCGGGAACGTTTCCGGGTATTCTAATGTAAGCGCTGGGGATTCCAGCCTTTCTCTCCATGGCCACCATTTACGATGTTGCTAAGCGCGCCGGTGTGTCGATTGCGACCGTTTCTGCGGTGCTAAATAAGTCCACATTTGTAAGCCCGGAACTCACGAAAAAGGTGAAAGTCGCGGTCGAAGAACTCGACTACACGATCAATCACCTGGCTCACTCGCTACAGACAAGATCTACCCGCACGGTCGGAATGCTCATCCCGGACATGGGCAACCCCGATCCATTTTATGGCCAAGTTGTGCGTGGGGCGGAAGACGTGTTCCGCAAGAAGGAATACCTGCTGATCCTGGGGCACACCTATAACAAGGTCGAGGAACAATCCCGATACCTCAAAGCTTTTCGAGCGCGCCTGGTGGATGGGATCCTGCTGTTTCAGGCGCAGGGGCAGGACGAAGAACTCGATCGTCTGCTGAAGGCGAAGAAACCCGTGGTCTTCGTTGGCCGCATTCCCGCCGGCGTTCAGGCGGACGTCGTGGCAACCGACATTCAACTCGGCACTCGGATGGCCATCGAGCACTTGTATGAAAAAGGCCATCGCCGGATTGGACTCGTGACCGTGGCCGCTTCACTCAGCGTCTCTAGTTTTCGTCTGGCGGGTTGGCGGGCCGCACTGAAGCATCACGGAATTCAGGCCAACGAGTCGTACGTCATCGAGGGCGAATTGTCCTCGGAGACCGGCCGGCAGGCTGCCGCGCAGCTATTGAGCCTCTCCGAACCGCCAACCGCCATTTTCGCGGACAACCTGGTGATCACTACTGGCATTCTGAGTGTGCTTCAACAGCGGGGATTGCGATGTCCGGAAGATGTCGAAGTCGTGAGTTCAGACGACGCCGAATGGCTTGACGTTTTCAAGCCTCCCATCACTACCGTTGTGCAGCCCAGCTATGAGCTAGGGGCGCAAGCCGGAGAGTTGCTGCTGAAGCGTATTCGCCATCCGAAGCGGCCGCGCCAGCAGTTTCTGCTGCGGCCCCAACTTAAGGTTCGCTCCTAACCTCATCCGAAATGCATTGACAAAAAAGAGAAACTGACTTAAGCTGGCGAAGTACTTCGCTAAGAACACCGCGCGAACTCCGGGAGGCATCGTGAATCACAGAAGAGAATTTCTTAAAGGCGCCGCTGCTATGGCCGCGGCAGGACTTTTACCTTCGGGCATCGCCGCGGCCGGCGGAACCATCGGGCTCGGCGTTGGAAATTACGGACTTAGAAAATTTTCCATCATAGAAGGGATCCGCTTCATCGGCAGTATCGGGTATGATTGCGCCGAACTGACCATGATGGACGGCTACCCCACGGAGGCGCGGTCGGTATCCCCGGCGCAGCGGCGCGAAATCCGGACCACTTTACAGGATCTCGGGCTGGCGCTGCCGTCTCTCCTCGAACAGATCATGATCATCGGCGATGCGAAGGATCACGCGGAGCACCTCGACCGGCTGCGGCGCGACATTCAATTCGGGCACGACGTTGATCCCGGCGTTGCCAATACTCATCCCTGTGTCCAGACCCACCTCGGCGGCAAGACCGCGGACTGGGAGGCGACCAAGAACCTGATGGTGGATCGCCTGGGCGATTGGTCCAAGGCCGCAAGCAGCATGAACATGGTGATCGCGTTCAAGGGGCATAATTTGAACCTTAACGATACGTCGGAGAAAACCGCTTGGCTGGTCCGGAAAGTGAACTCGCCGTGGATCCGCGTGCTTTATGACTACAGCCATTATCAAGCCGTCGGCGAGGACCTGGATCGAACGATGGATTTGCTGCTGCCCTATACCGCGATGATTTCCATTAAAGATGGCAAGAACTACACTGACAAGCCCGGATTCGAAAGGCTCCTCCCGGGTGACGGAACAGTAGACTACATGCGCTACTATCATCACTTGCTAAAAGCAGGCTATCGAGGCTATACAGTGATCGAGATCAGCGGCCAGATCCACGCGCGTCCCGACTATGATCCGGTGGTAACAGCCAAGCGCTGCTACACCAACGTCGCGCCCGTCATGGCGAAGGCCGGCGTCCATCGGCCATCTCATGAGAAGGCCAAGGCGTAGTTGACGGCGTTGGACGATCATTCTAAAATTAAAATCAACGAAGCATTTAGCTAAAGGTTATTAGTGCATAAATAAGGAGATTATGTCGAAAGTCCTGATTCCTATTGGGGACGCCGCAGAAGCGATGGACACCCTTTATCCCTATTACCGCGTCCGTGAGGACGGCTTCGAAGCTATCGTGGCTGCGCCGGAGCGGCGTATCTATCCGCTGGTCGCTCACGAGATTCCGCCGGGTTGGGACATCACTCGTGAATTGCCTAGCTATCACCTCGCTTCCAATATCACTTTTTCCGAGGTCGATCCAGAAGAGTACTCGGGCTTGTTTCTGACCGGCGGCCGGGCACCCGAATACATTCGTTATGACCGGGACTTGATCCGCATCGTGCGGCATTTTTTTGAGCGGGGCAAGCCGGTCGCGGTGGTTTGCCACGGGGCGGAGATCGTGGCCGCGGCAGGAGTGATTGAAGGCGCAAGGATGGCGACAGTCGCGAAGTGCCGCTTCGACATCGAGTTGTGCGGTGCAACCTACGTCAATGAAGGCTGCGTGCGCTGGGGGAACATGGTGAGCGGCCGTACCTGGCACGATCAACACCTCTATATGCCCGTATTCATGCAGATGGTGGCAGCCGAGTCCGCCAAGAATGCCGAGCACAACACGGCGTCGTCCGTCCGGAACTGAGCCACCCTTTGTTCTATGGATGGCGTATCGCCGCGGCGGCGTTCTTCACTCTGCTGATCACAGTAGGTGTGCCGTTCTACGGCATGCCCTTCTTTTACGATTACTTCATCCGTGACTTCGGGTGGACGCGCGCCCAGACAACTTCCGGAATCGCGCTGGCCACTATTCTGATTCAACCTGTGGCCGGCCTGCTGCTGCACCGGTTCAGCACGCGCAAGCTCATCATGTTCGGCGGCGGAATGCTGTTGGTGTCGCTGGTGAGTTTTGGGCTCGGCAACGGCAGCCTCTTGCTGTATTACTTTTCCTGGTGCTCGTTCATGGTCGGATATATCTATTCCGGACCTTTGCCGCACCAGGTGTTGCTCACCCAGTGGTTCCGGAAGAACCGCGGGCTCGCCATTGGCCTCTCCTATCTCGGATTGGGCCTGGGCGGAGCCATTTCGCAGAAGTATGTCGCGCTCCCGTTGATTCATGCCTTCGGCTGGCGCACCGCCTTAATGCTGATGGGGAGCAGCATGCTGTTATTGGTTCCCGTGCTAGTCTTCGTCGTGCGCGATCGACCTTCGGACAAAGAGCTCTATCCGGACGGAGCTTCCGGGCCGGCTCCCGACAGCGTAGCGCCTTCCCTCACATTCGCGCAGTTGCTGCGCCTCCGAGGATTTTGGCTGCTTGCGGCCGGAAGTTGCATGAGCATTGGCGCAATCGGCTCCATCAACCAGCATATGAAGCTCATGTTTCAAGATGCGCGGCTGTCCTCGACGCAAGTGGCGGACACCACGTTCTGGATCCTGATTGCCAGCCTGATCGGGCGCGTCGCCATGGGATGGCTGGCGGACCGGTTCAGCAAGAAGCTGGTCATGCTGGCCGCCTACCTGTTCGTCGCCGCGCCACTACCGTTGCTGTTGATCGTCAATCGCCCCGGGATCCCGATGCTCTTCGCACTTCTTTTCGGCTTCGGACTCGGCGCCGATTACATGCTGATACCGCTGATGGGCGCTCAGCTGTTCGGTCCGAACTCGCTGGCACGGGTTATGGGAATTGTTCTGCCGACGGACTCTATCGGCCAAGCCTGCTTCCCGTTCCTCCTCGGCGTGCTGCGCGATCACTTCGGCAATTACGACTTGGGAATCGCGGTCGCGATCGCGCTGGCGTTCGGAGGCGCCCTGGCTGTGGCGCTACTTCCCGGAGAACTGCCCGGGAGTCCGGACCGCGCCGACCCCGCCCCCAAGCTTTCAGCGGCGAGAGGCGAGGCGTAGAACCTAGACCGGTTTCGGAGATTCGTCGAGGCGTCGCGGGGGAAGGAAGAGCCCTTGGCACATGGCTGCTCAGCCGTTCACGTCCTTCTGGCGGTTCATTTCTCCAATATTGCCCATTACATCGCTGCTACGCATCCCTGCCGTCGCCCCCGCCCGCGCGAAAATGGGCCAGATGTCAAATCTCTCTTCCTGTCGTCGCGAGTTGCGGGTCTTGGGTTCGTTTCGTAATTTCGAGCAACGGCAGGAGGCCATGGGTTCGTTTCGTAAATCTTTGCCGAGTGCGCTCCAATGCTCGGTCTACGAAATCTCCGAAATTGGTCGGGCGAAACTGCCCGCGCCACCCAAGCAGATCAGCAATTTACAAGCGGGGCGGTCAGGCGGTTTCGCATGCCTTCGAGCTTTTCCGCACCATGGAATTACGCTTCCGATCGGGATGCAGGCGAGTGTCTTCGCGGTCTTTGCAATCCGGCCTGCGAAAACGCCGCCGCCATTCGGTCATAACAAAGGCGCAGCGTCGGGAGAGGCTCGTATCCGGGCTTCTGATGAATCATGGAGGTAACTTCGACTCCAATGAAACCGGCGTAGCCCAGTTCCTTCAGTAATTGGAAATACGAGACATAATCGACCTTGCCATCGCCCGGCAAGAGGAACTGGTGATTCTCTTCCGTTCCCGATGAGTCCTTTACCGCGATGTACTCCGTGTAAGGGAAAAGCGTCCTTAGGCTTTGTTCGAGAGGAAGACCTTGCACGTAAAAGTGACTGTAATCGTAAACCGCGCGCAGGCGGCGGCTATTCACCTGCTTCAACAGCCAGACTGCCCGATCCGGAGTGTCCGCCGCGTGACTGGCATGGGGCTTGACGCAAATCGTCGTTTGCATTTCCTGGCCCACGCGGGCCCAGCCTGCGAGTTCGTCCGCCATGCTGCTCTTCACCTGTTCCCATTGCTCGGCCTTACCGCCCATAATGGTTTCAACGATGGGAGGCCGTGTCGGGCAAAGATCGTGCGCGAGCGCCGCAGCAAGTTTGAGGCGCTCCACGTTGTGCGCCCGCCTCGGAGCCGTGCCATCCAGGGGAAGGCTTTCAAGGAAGGACGGCAGCGCCAGCCCCAGGTCCTCCGCGAGTTTCCGAATCTCTTTGCGGTCGCCGCTTGATACAACCGCCGGATCTGTGGGCCAGCCCGGCATGAGCGCGAGTTCCACGCCGTCGTATCCGATCTCGGCCATCGCGCGCAAAGCGTCGGCGGTTTTCACGGTCTTGGCGCCATAGGTTCCGTTGTTCAAACCAATCGTGTGGCCGGCAGCCGTGGCTGGGCGCGTGATGGCGGACGCGGCTGCCAGCGCTAGAAAGTTTCGGCGTGAAGTCAGCGTCATAAAGCGATCTCCGGTACCACGTAAGGCTCCCGATAAGTCCCTCTCCGGTGGGCGTTCGCCTCCGCGTCCGCAAACTGTTCTGTCTGCGGATCAAACGCGAGACCACGGCCAACGCGATACGAGATATTCGCCAAGTGGCTCAAACATGTCGACCGGTGGCCCTCCTCCACATCGGCCGTCAAGTCGAGATGGTTGCGGCTTCGTACTGCTTTTACGAAATTCCGAATATGAGGAAGATTCGCGAGCAGGTCGTCGGTATCCACTCGCTTGGGTCCCGGCTTTCGGCCGACGCCCAGGAATGAGTAGTAGCTCTTGTAGTCGGGCACAACGAGATATCCTTCCGAGCCGTAAAAGACAACGCCCGCGATGTCATCCTTAGATCCCAGACGGAACGGCAGGTCGGTCCCCATGCCTGCCTCAAGGTTGGTGCTGAGGCTGCGGATCGACATCTCGACCTGTAGCTTCCGGCCGGCAAAATGATAAGAAGCGCAATGAACATTCGGCGTTTCCCGGTAATCGTCAAAGAGAAACTTGCCGCCCATGGACTGCACCATCGTCGGATGTTCCTCCAGGCCAAGCCCCATCCGGACCAGGTCCAGCTGATGAATTCCCATGTTGCCAATGTCTCCCACGCCATACTCCCAATGCATGTACCAACTGGTGTGAAACCGCTGGAGAGAGAACGGCTTCACCTGGGCTGGTCCCAGCCATTGATCGTAGTCGACGCCCGCGGGCGTTGCCGTTTCCTGCAGCTTTCCCAAGGAGCCCTTGTATTTGAAACACACGCCGCGCGCCATGAAGAGCTCACCGATCAGCCCTTCGCGCATTTTCTGGACCGCTTCGAGGACTACCGGACTGCTCCGGATTTGGGTTCCGTGCTGGACCATGCGTTTCTCGCGGCGCGCGACGTTGACCAGTTGCCGTCCCTCCCAAATGTTGTGCGACATCGGCTTTTCAATGTACGCATCCTTGCCGGCAAGGCATGTCCAAACACCCCCCAGGCTGTGCCAGTGCGCCGGTGTGGCATGAAAAACGGCATCGATCGACCGGTCGTCCAGCAGCTTCCGCATGTCCGTGTAAACCTGAGGACGCTTACCGCCAAGCTTTTCGAACGCCGTCAGCCTGGACCCGATCACCGATTCATCGACATCGCACACCGCGGCCAGTTCGATGTTCTCACCAGCCAGTTCCTGAATGGACTGCATGAGTTGCCAGCCGCGGTTACGAATCCCGGCGACAGCGACGCGGACGCGATCGTTCGCGGATCCGGCGGCGGTTCTTTGTGCCGCCACCACCTGGGTGGCAGCCAGCCCGGATATTCCCGCTCCGATAAAAATTCGACGGTTAAGCTTTTCCATAGTAATGAGCCTTCGGGCAGAGATCTTTGCTAAGCTCTTCGCTGAAGAGTTTATAATTCAATGCGGAGCCCTGTCAAGTTCTATTTTTTCAAGCAAAACGGCAGATTGACAGCTCGAACCATTCGGAGTAAGCTCGTTGGCGAAGAACTTCGCCAGGACGGTATCTTATTGCTCTCGCCATTCTCCCTTCGCAAGCAGTGGTGGGTCGTCGTCACGGCCGGTTTCCTCATTGGCGGCGGTTCGGCGGTTGAGTACCGAACGATCCCGCCCGCACGCGAAAGTCAACTCACACCGGCCGCCAATGGCGAGGATGGCGTTGAAGATATCGGCTCCTTGTCCGATTGGGGACGATCGAATGGAGACAACGCGTCCAGCCGCTACTCCCGTCTCAAACAGATAGACCGCACCAACGTCGGCCGTCTGCAAGTTGCCTGGACCTATCGTTCCGGCGACGGCAAAGGGAACATTGAAGCAAATCCGGTCATCGTGGATGGCATTATGTACGGACCGACGCCGGGCAACGCGATGGTCGCCGTGGACGCAGTTACCGGCCGCGAGATTTGGCGCCTCAAACCGGACGGTCGTCCCGCTTTCCGCGGCCTCGTGTACTGGCCCGGAAACGCAGCCCACCCTGCCAGGCTATACTTTCCGTCAGGCGACTGGTTGTATGCGGTCGACGCCGCGACGGGGAAGCCGGTAGAGTCGTTCGGCCGGAGCGGGCGCGTGACGGCACGGTCCACAGTAGCGCCCGCAATTTACGAATCCGTGATCGTGCTGCCCTGTTGGAACGTCGTGGAGGCCTTCGATTTGTTGACCGGCAAGTCCCTCTGGAGTTTCGATCTTATTCCCCAATCCGGGCAATTCGGAAGCGAGACGTGGACCGGCGGTCTGGGATACGGCGCCAATACCTGGGGAGGCATGGCGTTGGACAGTGCTCGCGGCATTGCGTACATCTCGACCGGATCGCCTCATCCGAACTATCTTGGAATGTACCATCACGGTGACAATCTCTTCACCAATTGCGTCATCGCGCTGCGGGCAAAGACGGGAGAACGTCTTTGGCATTTTCAGGAGATTCGACACGATATATGGGACCTGGATCTTCCTGCTGCTCCGAACCTGGTAACCGTCACGCGCAACGGCCGTAAATACGACGCGGTCGCGCAGGTCACCAAGTTCGGCAATACGCTAGTGCTCGACCGCCTCACGGGCAAGCCTCTTTTCCCTTTCCGGCTTCGGCGCGCTCCTGCGTCGGGCCTCGAGGGCGAGCAGACGTCCGAGTGGCAACCCGACCTAGAACTCCCGGAAACCTTCGCGCCGCGGGAGTTCCAGCGGTCCGACGTCACGGATATTTCTCCCGAATCGCACTCCTACATTCTCGATAAGATCGAGCACGCGTCCTTCGGCTGGTTCGCTCCGTTCGAGGACAACAAGCCGCTGGTGTTCTACGGCATGCACGGGGGCGCGGAGTGGACCGGTGCCTCCTTCGATCCTGCATCGAACCGGCTCTACGTCAGCGCGAACAAGCTGCCCTGGGTGGTTACGATCGCCAAAACGAAGCTTCTGCCGCGCCGCGCGGCGCCATTTACCGAAGGACACAAAACCTACCTGCAATACTGCTCCGGCTGCCATGGTCCGGATCGGGATGGCTCGGGGATGGGCGCCCCTCTTTTCACGGCGCGTGGCCGGTTGGCGGATGCACAGGTGGTCCAGGCAATCCATGGCGGACGCGGGTCCATGCCCGCGATTCCGGTCCCGGAAGACAAGATTCCAAGCCTGCTGGATTTTCTGTTCGAGCGCGACTTGAAAGCCGCGCACCTGGCTCAACCGGCGGAGGAGCGTCCGAGCTATCGCTTCGTTGGTTATTCTAAACTGCTCGACCAGGATGAGCGGCCCGGCGTCAAACCGCCATGGGGGACCTTGAATGCGATCGATCTGAACAGTGGACGCATCGCCTGGCGGGTGCCGCTCGGCGAATATAAAGACTTGATCGACAAAGGTCTGCCGCCTACCGGAACCGAGAATTTCGGCGGCGCTACGGCTACCGCTGGAGGGTTGGTCTTCTGCGCCGGAACTCGCGACTTAAATATTCGCGCCTTCGACAGTTCCACAGGCAAGGAGCTTTGGCGCTATAAACTGCCTTTCGGAGGCTTCGCGCCGCCCGCCATTTATGAAGTGAAGGGTCGCCAATATATCGTGATCGCCGCGACGGGCGGAGGGAAGCTCGGTCCGCCTTTGGGCGATGCGTATGTCGCATTTGCATTACCTTTAGCCGATTCTGCCCGGGATAGAAAACAACATTAAACTTTTGTGTCGTCGATCCCAGCCCGACAGGCTCGGGAATGTACTCCACTCACCGGGTAGGAAAGCATAGTCGATTTTAGCCGTCTGTCGTTGTTAACATCACGCCCTTTTGCGGCATAGCGAAATCGGCGGCGCTGAAGAATCAAGCTGAGCTTTGTACGCGTAACCGACTTCCATGTAAGTCATTTGTCAAGAGAAAAACAGTTCTCCTGACGCGCGCTACGGAGGAGCGCGCAAAACGATATCTTCAGAACCGTGGCGCGCAACTTGTGCCTCTCGGCGGTGGTTCCTGCCTTCGCAGAACCAGACATCC
>DATHOJ010000053.1:0-52818 GCA_035485055.1 Bryobacteraceae bacterium | reverse complement strand
CGTAGGGTCGCCCCAAAAGCCAGACCGCCACGATGCCCGCGAGCAAGCCGGCGGCGAAGACGATCAGGAGCAGGCGGAGTAGCTTCTTCATGAACACACGTCCGCGACACGTAAAATCAATTGCTTACCGAGCCGTGACCGTAGGGAGCGGTACTCGCGAGCCGGTTTTTTAGCAACCTCTGGTCGGTGTGAAGCTGCCATCGACTTCACCATTCCGCCCCCGAATCCAGATAACTTTCAAGCAAAATAACCGCCGACAATCTGTCGATTGCCCGAGCCCTCTTCTCGATTCCGATCCCGCTCGACCGCAGCACCCGGTGCGCCTCCACCGTAGTCAGCCGTTCATCCCAATATTTCAGAGGGATGCCGGTTTCCCCCGCCAGCCTCTCAGCGAACTCGTGGACATATGCCGCCTGCCGGCCGGCGTCGCCGCTCATATGTAAAGGATTCCCCATCAATAAAAGCGTTACCTCCCGCTCCAAAATGAGGCGTCCAAGGGCGGCCATATCCTGCCGGATATTGGTCCGTTCGAGCGTCGGAAGACCCTGCGCGGTGATGCCCAGAGGGTCGCTTAATGCCAATCCAATGCGTTTTTTGCCCAAATCGAGGGCAAGAATCCGCCCTTTCCCTGTATTTTTCTGGTCCGTCACGCGTCTGTCCAATTATAGTGATAGAAAGGTTTAGTTTTGCTTACTCCGGTAGTTTCGAGCGCCCGTAAACCTGCTCCCAGGGGTGTGGGAATCCTCGCGCTTGGAGTGGCGGTGGCGCTCCTTTATTACGGCCGTGTGTTTTTTATCACCGTCATCATCGCGGCGATCATCTCCTTCCTGCTGGATCCTGCGGTCTTGTTTTTCATGAAATTGAAAATGCCGCGTGGCCTGGCGAGCTTCGTGGTTTGTAGTCTTGGCCTGATGTTTCTGTATCTGGCCGGACTGGGCGTCTATACCGAAGGCTTGGCTATGCTGAACGACCTGCCGGCCTACGGAGAACGCATCAACGCCCTGGTCGACGGCGCCACCGGCCGTATGGACAACATGGAAAAGAGCATGTACCGCTCCCTGATGCCGAAGCGTTTTCAAGAGGAGCAGCAGGCCGAAAAGGAAGCGACGGCGCGGGGCAATAGCAATAAGAAGAAGACGCCGGTGCCGCTGCCCATTCCTCCGACCATACAGGAGGTTCGCGTGCATCCCGAGCCGACCCCTCTGGTGAACTATATCTATCTCTACCTCCAGTCGTTTTACAGCGTCCTGCTGATGGCGAGCTTCGTCCCTTTCCTGGTCTATTTCCAGTTGAGCTGGGGCGACCATTTGCGCACCCGCGTGCTGTACCTGTTCGAAGGCGCGGATCGTCACATCGCCGGGAGGGCCCTTGCGAGCGTCGCCGAAATGGTGCGCGCCTACGTCGTGGGAAATTTTCTCCTGGGCCTCTTGTTGAGCATCGCCAGTTCCATTCTTTTCGCCAGTGTGAAGCTTCCTTACTGGCTGGTCGCCGGACCAGTTAGCGGATTCCTGAGCCTGATCCCCTACATCGGCCTGCCCTTGGCTCTGATGCCGCCTTTGATCGCCGCCCTGCCGATGCCGACGACGGGACCTGAAATTTATCTGTTCCTTTCGGCCAGCGTGGCACTGCTGCATCTGTTCGCGCTGAACCTGCTGTATCCGAAATTCGTCGGCGCGCGGGTGCATCTGAATCCGTTGGTGGTGACCCTGGCCTTGATGTTCTGGGGCATGCTGTGGGGCGGCATCGGATTGGTGCTCGCCATTCCTCTGACCGCCGCGATCAAGGCCGTTTGTGATAACGTTGGCAGTTTGCAAGCTTACGGAAAGTTGCTCGGTGACTGAGTGAGTAAACAGTTCTTGATGTTCCTGGCGATCGGCTTGGTGGTGGTCGGCGTCGGCCTTGGGTTCTTGCTGATCGGCACGAAAGGGAATCATCTCGAGCTGGGGGGCACGATCCTGAAGGTCCGCATCCTGCCTCTGTCACCGGTAGCGTCGCTCGCTATCGTCGACTTTCGGGTGAACGATCCTTCCGATGTTCCGTTTGTGATCAAGAGCGCCACCCTGACGCTCGAACCGGCGAGCGGTGCGATTCTCGACGGCATGACGGTGTCCAAACCGGACATCGAAAACGTTTTCAAATACAACCCGATCCTGGGTCCGAAATTCAACGACGTATTGGGAATCAAGGACCGCATCGAGCCGCATCAACGTCTGGACCGCATGGTGGGCGCGCGCTTTGAAATCCCCGAATCGCAAGCGGAAGAGCGTAAGGCGATCCATCTCCACGTAGAAGAAATGGACGGGGTGACTGCGGACCTGGTGGAGAAAAAGTAGGCGGTTGATTCCAGGAAGCCGCGTTTGATTACGCAGCTCCGTTTAAGGAAAATTAGTTCCTGAATATGATGATCACCACCTATGTTTTAGATACGGCAAGCGGCCAACCTGCGGAGCGCATTCCCGTCGAGCTCGACGTCTTCATTTCCGGGCATGGCTGGCGCGACGCCGGCCGCGGCGTGACCAATATGGACGGCCGCATTCTGGATTTTGGAGAAACCCCAGCCGAGGGCATTTATCGCCTGATGTTCGACGTCGGCGTTTACATCCCGGACGCATTTTTCCCCACCATCTCGATTACCTTCGAAGTCAAGGATCGAAATAAGACCTATCACATCCCTCTGTTGCTGAGCCCGTTCGGATACACCGCCTATTTGGGAAGCTGATCGATTCGGGAGGCATTTTTAAGGTCGTTTAAGGTATGTTTCGAGCGCGAAAATCGACGTTTATGGTCGTTTATGGCATCGCAACGGCGCGCGGTTGACGGATGGGTCGCGAATGCATTATTATTCAGTCTAGAGAATAAATATTCAGATGACAGCGCCGATGCCCATGCCGTTTGCGAAACACCTGAGGTCGGACCTCGATTTGACCCCGGAATCGCTACGGGCGGTGCTCGACTTGGCGCACGAGGTCAAAAGGACCCCGGCGCGATTCGCGAAAACACTGGCAGGGCGTTATCTAACTCTCTTATTCGAAAAGCCTTCGTTGCGCACGCGGCTGACCTTCGAGCTGGCAATGAAACAGTTGGGCGGCGACGCGGTATCGAGCATGGGACCGGTCGGCGGGCGTGAGCCGGTAAAAGATGTCGCGCGCAACCTGGATCGGTGGAGCAACGGAATTGTTGCGCGGGTGTTCTCGCACGAGACGATCGAAGAACTGGCGGCGTGGTCTAAAGTGCCGGTAATCAACGCGTTGAGCGATCTTTATCATCCGTGCCAGGCGCTGGCGGACGTGCAGACATTGGAAGAGCAGTTCGGAAAACTGGAAGGCCTGAAAGTGGCATTTGTAGGCGACGGAAACAATGTCGCGCACTCACTGATGCTGACTGCTGGGCGGCTGGGGATGCATGTGGCGATTGCCGCGCCTGAGAATTATCAGCCCGGTGAAAAGATCGTTGCGGAAGCGGCAAAGTATTCTCAGATCACAGTTACTTGCGATCCATCGGAGGCGGTGGAGGGTGCGCACGCGGTTTATACCGATGTTTGGGCCAGTATGGGGCAGGAGAGCGAAGCAGCGGAGCGGGAGAAGATTTTCTCGCCTTATCAGGTGAATGAGGCGCTGTTCGCGAAGGCGAGACCGGATGCGATTTTTCTGCATTGCCTGCCGGCGAAACGGGGCCTGGAAGTGACAGATGCCGTGATGGAAGCGCCTCGGTCGGCGGTTTTCGATCAGGCAGAGAATCGGCTGCATGCGCAGAAGGCTCTGCTGATGATGCTGTTGAAGTAAATCATAAAGGTAAAATTTAAACATAATGAGCAAACCTAAGAAAGTGGCGCTCGCCTACTCGGGCGGGTTGGACACATCCATCATCATTCCCTGGTTGAAGGAAAACTACGGCTGCGAAGTGGTTGCGGTGTGCGGCGATATCGGGCAGGGCGGCGATGAATTGACGGGCCTGGAAGAGAAGGCCCGCAAGACCGGCGCGTCGGAAGTTTATGTGGCCGATATGCGCGAGGAGTTTGTTTCGGAGTACCTGTGGAAGATGGTCCGCGCGGGCGGTGAATATGAGCACAAGTATCTGCTCGGGACATCGATCGCGCGGCCTCTACTCGCTAAAAGGCAGGTTGAGGTTGCGCTGCAAACGGGATGCGATGCGCTGGCTCATGGCTGCACGGGCAAAGGGAACGATCAGGTTCGGTTTGAGCTGACATATAAAGCCCTGGCGCCGCAACTTCCGGTGATTGCTCCTTGGCGCGAGTGGAACCTGGTGTCGCGCGAAGATTGCATCGAGTACGCGGCGAAGCATCATGTGCCGATCTCGCAGACAACGACGAAGATCTATAGCCGCGACCGGAACATCTGGCACATTTCGCATGAGGGCGGGGAACTCGAAGATCCTGCTAACGCTGCGCCGGATGGAATCTGGATGTTGACGAAGAGTCCGAAAGAAGCTCCGGATAAAGCGGTCGATGTGACGATTGGTTTTGAGAAGAGCATGCCGGTTTCGGTGAACGGCAGGAGGGCTTCGTCGGCGGTAGCGCTGCTGGAAGAATTGAATGCGATTGGCGCGGCGGCGGGGATTGGGCGCATCGATCTGGTGGAAAATCGTTTTGTCGGGATGAAGTCCCGAGGGTGCTATGAGACGCCGGGCGGGACGCTGATCATGGTGGCGCATCATGAGCTGGAGTCGCTGACGCTCGATAAGGCGATGTCGCATTACAAGGAAAAGCTGGCGCTCGATTACGCGGAGATGGTTTATAACGGGCTGTGGTTTACACCTTTGCGGGAATCGCTCGACGCATTTTTCGAGAAGGCGGCAGAGACGACTACGGGAGAAATTACGCTGCGGCTTTACAAGGGCGGGATCGAGCCGGTGAGCCGAAAGTCTCCGTATTCGCTGTACTCGCTGAACATTGCTAGCTTCACGATGGGCGCGGAGTATGATCAGCGCGATGCGCGCGGGTTTATCAACTTGATCGGGTTGCCGATCCAGGTAAGGGCCTCGTTGAATAAGGCGCAAAAGAAAGCCGTATGAAGCTTTGGGGAGGGCGTTTCGAAGCTGGGCCGTCGGAGGTCTTCGAGCGCTTTTCCGGCTCGCTGCATTTCGATAAGCGGTTGATTGACGCGGATATTCGCGGGTCGATCGCTTATGCCGGCGCGCTAGAACGGGTTGGCATTCTCACGGCAAAAGATCGGGACGATCTGGAGGCGGCGTTTCTCTTGATTCAGAAAGAATCACAGGATGCGGCGTTCTGGCTGGGCGCGGACGACGAAGACGTTCATACGCTGGTGATCCGCAAGTTGAAGGAGCGCGCCGGCGACCTTGCGGATAAGATCCATACGGGGCGCAGCCGGAACGATCAGGTATCGCTCGATGTGCGGTTGTGGCTGCGCGACGAGATCGACGCGACGCTCAAGGAACTGCTGGGGCTGATGTCGGCTCTGCTGGACATGGCGAAGCGCGATCCCAAAGCGATTGTGCCGGGATATACGCACACACGGCGCGCGCAGCCGGTGCTGTGGCCGCACTATTTATTGGCTTATTTCGAGATGTTCGCACGGGATCTTGAGCGGCTGAAGGAGACTCGCCGGCGCGTGGATGTAATGCCGCTGGGGAGCGGAGCGATGGCGGGGTCGGGATTTCCTTTCGATCGGGAAGCGATTGCGAAGGACCTGGGATTTGCGGGAATCACGAAGAATTCGATGGATGTTTCGGGCGATCGGGATTTCGCGCTGGACTTTCTGCATGCAGCGAATTTGACGATGCTGCATTTGAGCCGGTTGGCTGAAGATTGGATTCTTTATTCGGGGGAAGAGTACGGCTGGTTGGATTTGGGCGATGGGGTGACCAGCGGGTCCAGCATTATGCCGCAGAAGAAGAATCCGGATTCTCTGGAATTGATTCGTGGGAAGTGCGGAGGCGTGTTTGGGGATTACTCGGCTTTGTTCCTCACGATGAAGGGACTGCCGATGACTTACAACCGCGACATGCAAGAAGATAAGCCCCGGATATTCGATGCTGCGGATCAGTTGCGGGGATCGCTCGAGATGGCTCGGGTGGTGGTGGAGACTACGCGATTGAAACCTGGGCCGCCGTTGGCTGCGATCGAAGATAGCTGGGCAGTGGCGACGGATTTGGCGGATGCGCTGGCGCGGAGCGGGGTGCCGTTTCATCAGGCTCACAAGATGGTGGGCAGGCTGGTGCTCGAAAGCGTTCGCGATGGGATGAAGCCGGCGGATTGGACGGCGGAACGGCTAGCAGCGTTCGATCCGGCGTTTACTTCCGATATGGCTCGATATTTGAAGCCGGCGGAGGGAGTCGAAACGAGGGAACTGCCGGGCGGGACGGGACCGAAGGCGGTCGCGAAGGCTCTGGCGGACGCGGGGACGCGGCTGATTGAGATGGCAAAGTGAATAAGAGCTATCGACAGGGACAGATTCTGAAGTTGATCCACTCGCAGCATCCGCATACGCAGGAGGATCTGGCGAAGGCTCTGCGGGCGATCGGGATTCCGGCTACGCAGGTTACGCTGTCGCGGGATATTCGGGAACTGGGGTTGGTCAAGACTGCCAATGGATATGCGCGGGGCGTGCCGGAAGCTGCTTCGAGTGGGCCGGATGTGATGACGCTGGCTCGGGAGTTTGTGCAGGATGTTCGAGTGGCGCAGAATTTGCTGGTGTTGAGGACTCCGGCGGGGCATGCGAATTCGGTGGCGGTGGCGCTGGATCACGCGGATTGGCCGGAGGTGACGGGGACGATTGCGGGGGATGACACAATCCTGGTGGTGGCGCCGGATGCAAAGACGGCGGAGGAGCTGCGGGCGAGGTTTTTGAAGGTTTTGAAGTAAGAGGGGGACAGGTCCCTACTCGGCGCAAGAACCTAGCAGCGTGGAGGGGCGAAAGCATGGGGACAGACCGCTCTGTCCACGCGGCGCGAGAGGATTACATGCTTTCCGGGAGGATTCTGGCGCCTTGGGACAGAGTAGTCAGTCCCCATGCTTTCGCGATTTTGGGGTTGGTTCAGGCTGCCTGTGCCATCTTAGCGGCCGCGCTTTACGCGGTAGTCTTCGACGCCGCGGGTCCATACTACGCGGCACATTTCGAAGAGGCGGGAACGGGCGCGGACGCCGATTACTTCGGCTAGGGTTCTGCGGCCCAGCTTGATGCCGCCTGCGTCGGTGTATTCGATCGTCGAGCCGGTTATGTCGGGATCGGTCAGGTTGGTGGTCGCGATGAGTGTCTTGCGGTTGTTGTAACGGTCCGTGATGATCGAGGTCACGGTGTCTTCCACGAAGTCGGTCATGCGATGCGCCCCCAGTTCGTCGAGCAGCAGCACTGGTGCGTCGAGCGCGGCGCGGTAGGCTTCGCGATCGCTTGCGCCGGAAGTTGCGTCATAGCCTTTCCGAATCCGGTCCAGCAGATTCTGGTAGTCGAAGAAGACTCCTTCGTATCCTTTTTCGAGGAGGGCACGAAGCGCGGCGACGGCGAGGTGGGTTTTACCAGTACCGGGTTCACCGATCAGCAGCAATCCTGGAGGATCGACGGCGGGATATTCGCGCACGAAACCTTTCACGTCCAGAAGGACCTTGCCGAGGCTCGCACGTGTAATCGGATTGTCCTGTGGAACGATGAAATTTTCTAGCGAGGCCTCCTGAAAGTGCGGCGGGATGCGCGAGTGTTCCTTGTACGCGAGGTTACTGCTGGCATAGGAGCACTCGCATCGGTCGGCTCCGGAGAGGCCGGCGCGTTCTACGATTTTCCAGCCTGTGCCGCCGCAGATCTGGCAGTTTGCGTCAGGCATGGTGTGATACGGAGAGGATGTTGCCGTCGGGGTCTTTGAACCACGCTACCTGATCGCCGTTCGGGGCGGTCCAGATGCCCAGTTCGTCTTGTTTGAAGAAGCCGAAGATTTCGAAGGTGACGCCGGCTTTCCTGAGGTCGAGGATGGTGGCGCGGAGGTCTTTCACGTCCCATCCGAGGACGGTGCCCTGCATGGGCTTCACTTCTTTGGCGAGCGCAACGCGCAGAGGGGAGCCGCCGCTATCGAAGACCAGGGCGAAATTGTCTTCCGAGATTAGTTTCAAGCCCAGTTGGTCGCGATAGAAGGCGCGGGCGTGGCCGGCGTTGGTGGTGCTGACGAAGGCTACTAGTTTTTCCGATGTGAGCATGGGTTACTCGATGACTATTAGTATCTCGCCTGCGGAGACTGTCGCGCCGTCCTTGGTTTTTATTTCGACGACGATGCCGGATTTGGGGGACTTCATTTCATTTTGCATCTTCATGGCTTCGACGACAATAAGGCCCTGGCCGGGCTCGACGGGGTCGCCTACGGAGACCAGGAGGCGGACTACTTTTCCTGGCATGGGGGCGGCTATGCTCTGGCGGCCGTGGGATGCGCCGGCGGTAGACCTGGCGCGGAGCTCGCGGGGGTCAAAGATTTCTACTTCGAAGATTTGGTTGTTTACCTGGATGGTGCCTGGAGCTAGGATTGTTGCTTCGTAGCTGCGGCCTTCGATCAGGATTGAGAAGACTCCGGGGCTGGTGGGGGTTAGGGAATATATTCGGTTTAAGGAGGGCAGGTCGGGAACCTGCCCCACTTTGTATTCGAAGCGGTCGGCGTTTAGGTCCAGACTTGCGGCTTGGCCGTTGACTGTTACTTCGTACTTCACTGATCCCACTTCCATTTGCTTGCTGGATTCGTGGGGGGAATCTCGGGCTTCTTTTTGGATATGGCGGCTACCAGCGCGGCTACGGCTTCCATCTCATGGCACGGGGCGGCGGCGGGCTTGCGGCGGGCGAAGAAGGCTTCTAGAAATGCTGTTGAGAGTTCGCCGCGCTGGAAAAATTCGTCGTTTAGAACTTCGGTGAAGAAGGCCAAATTTGTGCGGATTCCGCCTACTTTGTATTCGGTCAGGGCGCGCTTCAGGCGATTGATTGCGGCGGAGCGGTCTGGGGCCCAGGCTATCAGTTTGGCTAACAAGGGATCGTAGTCGTAGGGAACATTCCAGCCTTGGTATACGCCGGAATCTAAGCGGATGCCGGGGCCGGAAGGCTCGGCGAGGTACGTAATTTTGCCGGGGAAGGGCAGGAAATTATTTTCGGGATCTTCGGCGTAGATACGGCATTCGATGGCGGAACCGGTCCAGCGGACGTGGGACTGGTGAATTGTAAGGTGCTCGCCTGAGGCGATTTTCAATTGCCACTGGACGAGATCGAGGCCGGTGACCAATTCGGTGACGGGATGCTCGACCTGAAGGCGCGTGTTCATTTCGAGGAAATAGAAATTACGGTCGCGATCGACCAGGAATTCCATGGTTCCGGCGTTGGCGTAGCCGGCGGCGCGCGCGATTTTAACGGCTGCGGCACCCATGCGGTCGCGTAGAGACGGGTCGATCGACATGAGCGGGGAAGGGCATTCCTCGATCACTTTCTGGTGGCGGCGCTGGATGGAGCATTCGCGCTCGCCTAAGTGGATCAGGTGGCCGTGATGGTCGCCGAGGATCTGGATTTCTACGTGACGGGGTTCGACTACGAGTTTTTCTACGTAGACCTCGTCGTTGTGGAAGGCGTGAGCGGCTTCGCTGGAGGCGTCGCGGATGGCGGATTCGAGGTCCTGTTCGCGGTCAACGCGGCGCATTCCTTTTCCGCCTCCGCCGGCTGCGGCTTTGAGGAGCACGGGGTAGCCCAGAGATTGGGCGGTGGCGCGGGCCTGGTCGATGGAACGAATCGCGGCTTCGGTACCTGGGACTACGGGGGCTCCGGCGGCGATGGCGAGCTGACGAGCGGCGGTCTTAGAAGCCATTTTGTTCATGGCCGCCGCCGGCGGGCCTATGAACGTGAGGCCGGCTGCGGCTACGGCTTCGGCGAACTCAGCGTTTTCACTTAGAAAGCCATAGCCGGGATGGATGGCGTCGGCTCCGTGGCGGAGGGCGGCGGCGATGATCTTGTCGATGCGGAGATAGCTTTCAGACGACGGCGCGGGGCCGAGCTGTGCGGCTTCGTCGGCCATGCGGACGGCGAGCGAGGCTCGGTCGGCATCGGAGTAGACGGCGACGCTGGCGATATTCATCTCGCGGAGTCCGCGCACGAGGCGGACGGCGATTTCACCGCGATTGGCGATCAGGACCTTGCGGAACACAAAGGTCCGATTGTAGCAGGGTCGGGTTCATTCGAGATCGAGTGTTACGATGGTTGCGCCCCAGCCTCCGGCTTCGAGAGGGGCGTCGCTGAAGGATTTTACGAAGGGAGTGCGTGCGAGGATTTTGCGAACGGTCTCACGCTGGACGCCAATTCCGCGGCCGTGGATGATGCGGACGGCGGGGAATTTCAGGCGGCACACTTCGAGCAAATACTCCTCGACGACGGGTATTACGTCGCGCGGTGAAACGGTGTGGAGGTCCAAAACATCCTCAATCGGGATGCGAAAAGGCTCTTTGTTATCCGGTTCATATTCCATGAATTACTACCAAAACTCGATGCTACACCTTAGAACCGATAGAACTTAGGTTCCAAGTACCTAGGTTATCTTTACTTAGAACTGTTGGATTTAGGGAGGTAACTGGTAAAATCGGGTTGTTGAAATAGGCGAATGCTCTGCTTTCTTTGCGGTAAGAAGATCGGGTTCTTCAGGTCCATGATGGACCAGCAGTATTGCTCTGCTGAACACCGGAAAGAGGCTCGCCTAGCCTCAGCGCAAGCGCTGCGGGACGAAGACGATCAAGAACCTTGGTCGGTCGCAAAGAACAAGAAAAAGAATCCGGGCAAAGCGCCGGCGTCGGCGGGGCAAACGGCTTCGGTGTTCGCGTTCCTGACGGTGGGTGCGCTGCTGGTGGCGGCGATGGTTTTGCCGGGGCCTTCGGGGTCGGCGTATCCTCCGGTACAGTCGCTCGATCCGGGGACGAAGAGGGGACCGCTCGACCGGGTAGGCGATGCGTTCTCGAACCTGGTCCGTTCGCAGGCGCCGATCACTTTGCACGACGATTTCGCTAAGGGGCTCAGCGATTGGACTACGGTGGCGATGCGGAACGTGCCTAAGGTGGATGACCCCAAGGGATTCTCATTGCCGAACGCGCCGAACATCGTGCATCCGGGCAACCTGAGGATCTGGAACAGGTCGGTCTCGCTGCAAAATTATCAGATGGAGTTTAAGGGCGAGCTGGAACGAAAGAGCCTAAGCTGGGCGTTCCGCGCGAGCGATGCGAAGAACTACTACGCGACGAAGATCATGATCACGAAGCCGGGTCCGCTGCCGAACGCGGGGTTAGTGCGGTACGTGATGATGAACGGGCGCGAGTGGGATCGGGTGCAACTGCCGATTCCAGTGACTCTCGAACGGGGCGGCAACTACAAAGTGCGCGTGAGCGTGCAGGACGACCGGTTTATTACGTACTTGAACGGCCAGGTGATCAGCTCCTGGAGCGACAAGCGGCTCCATCGGGGCGGGGTGGGTTTCTTTTCCGACGAAGACGATCCGCAGAAAGTGGATTGGGTCAGCTTGTCGGAGCGGGACAGCTTCCTGGGCAGAGTGCTTGCGCACTTCTCGCTGATCGTGATGCCGGGCCCGCCGTTGCAGTAGTGGTTCCTACCGCGTAGTATCATTCTCAGCAATGGACAGCCTCGAAGAATGGCGCAGGCTCAGAGAGCTATACGGGCGAATGAACGAGGGCGAGCTGGAAGTGGTCGCCAGCGAGGCCTACGATCTTACGGAAGTCGCCAAGCCCTTGTTGAGGGACGAGATCGCCAGACGTGGGCTTAAGATCGAGTTGCGGAGCGAGCGTCGGCCGCGCGGTGTGGCTGCGCCTCCGCCCTCGCGTCCGGTGACGGATCTGGATTTCCAAGAAATGGGCGTCTTCGAGACGTTGGAGGAGGCGCGTAAGGTCAAGCAGTTCTTGAATAGCGCAGGGGTGCCTTGCTTCTGGGGTCCGGACAATGTAGACGACCCTGCGGAGTTAGTTCTGAACGTCGATGATGGGCTTCACATGAAGGTTCGCGTCGATGATGTTGCGCGGGTGAGAGGCGGGCTCCGGGAGTTATTCGCGGATAAGCCGGCCGAGCCGGATCCAGGGGATTGCAATTTCGTGTGTCCGAAATGTCATTCGCCGGAGATCGTGTTTCACGATCTGGACGAGGCGGCGAAGTTCAATTGGAGCTGCGACGCGTGCGGCCATGAATGGCGGGACGACGGCGTCGAGCAACAAGGCTGATGCCGGCCGTAAGGAGTCCGGCTGCGAGCATCACGAAAGATCCGGGCTCCGGGACCGCGGTGGCGTCCTGAAGCTGGAGGGTGTCGATCGGGAAGACGTCATTGCCGCCGGGCCAGGAGAATACGATCGAAGTGATTTCCTGATTCGTGTCCAGGACACCGAGAAAAATGGCGGTCCCTTCGACGAACGTGTCGTTTCCATTCTCTGAGAAAGTGCCGAGGCTGGTGGCGCCGTTGAAAGCCTGTATGTCCACGGTGAAGGCCGTTCCGGACATGAACGACGTGTCCGCGGCGATGTATGCGCCGGCGCCGAAGACCGGAGACGCGAACGTGATAGTGTACGGCCCGGAATCGTTTCCGCCCTGCGAGATGAGTTGGTCGCCGCTGGTGAAATTTTCGCCGTAGCCGTCTCCTTCGTCGTACCGGATGAGTCCGTTGGGGCCGGTGGTGGAGATGGTGGCGCTCAGGTTGTTCACCGAGGTCACGCTCTGGGGGCTGGTGAGGGCGGTGAAGGCGGGTCCAAGCTGACCCCAGCCGATGGAATCGTTGGGTGACAGCGATGCTTGGCTGGTGATTTCAATTACGCTTGCGCTGGCCGCTGCGGCTGCAGTGATCGTTAGGATGGCTATTTTAAGTGTCAAAGGTTTCCCCGAAATGGATTCGTACATGAAGCAATGCGTATTTCGAACGTCAGTTTAGCACTACCTCGTTACATTCGTGCTGATTCTTGCGAAAATAGAGCCTGCCCGCTTCCGATGGTCGCGGCTTCCTCTGCGCGGCGTTATGCTTAAGGCATGAGCCCCCTCAAGAAAGGCAAGATTGCCGTCCAGGCCCACGTTGGCATTCCGGAAGGCACGTATGAAGAGGAGCACGGACGCAAGGGATTTTTCGGGAAGGCGGCGCATCTTTATCACACGCATCCTCCCACCGGCTGGACGCGGTTTGAAGGGAAGCTGCGGCCGCATTGCTTCGATCTGAATAAGCTGGAGCCGAGGGATCTGTCGCATCCCTGCGGCGCGCCAGTGGCGTTTCTTTCGAACGACGACATCAAGATTATGGTGTCGCGAAGGTCGGAGCCGATGCCGTATTACATGCGTAATGCGGACGGCGATCAGCTTGTATTTGTCCATCGCGGCGAGGGCGTGATCGAGACCGATTTTGGTCCAATGCCTTTTGAGAAGGGCGATTATATTGTCTTGCCGCGCTCGGTCACGTACCGGCCGGTGCCCAAGACGACCGACAATTTTTTCCTGGTGATTCAATCGAAGGGCGAATTCGATGAGCCGGACCGGGGGCTGCTGGGGCAGCACGCTTTGTACGATCCGGCGGTGATCTTCACGCCGGAGCCGGAAGCGATGCCGGACGGCGTGCCTCCGGGGGGCGGGCATGAATGGGAAGTACGCATCAAGCACGAGGATGAATACTCGAAGGTGTTTTATCCATTCAACCCGCTGGACGTCGTTGGGTGGAAGGGCGACCTGACAGTATGGAAGATCAACATGCGGGACATCCGGCCGGTGATGAGCCACCGGGCGCATCTGCCTCCGAGCGCGCATGCTACGTTCGTGACGCCGGGCGCGGTGATTTGCAGTTTTCTGCCGCGACCACTGGAGCAGGACCCACAGGCATCGAGAGTGCCGTTTTTCCATCGCAATACCGATTACGACGAATTTATTTTTTATCACGACGGCGACTTTTTCAGCAAAGACAACATCAAAGCCGGCATGGCCACCTTGCATCCGCGCGGCATTCATCATGGGCCGCATCCGAAGGCACTGGCGAATCAAAAGCAGAAGAGCGCGACCGACGAGTACGCGGTGATGCTGGACGGTCTTAATCCTCTGCATGTGCTTCCGGCCGCGGAGCCGGCGGAATGCAAGGATTATTGGGCGAGCTGGACGGCCAAGTGATCATCGATCCTTCGACGACAGCTCCCCTCAACATCTATAAGCTGCTGGTGGGGGTGGTTGTGCCGCGGCCGATTGCGTTCGTATCGACCATTTCGCCGGAGGGAGTGGCGAACCTGGCTCCGTTCAGTTTTTTTACGGTGGCGAGCGCGAATCCTCCGGTATTGTGTTTTACAGCGTCGTATCGGGAGCCTCGCAAAGACACGCTGGTCAATGTTCGCGCCACCGGGGAGTTTGTGGTGAACATCGTCAGCGAGGAGTTTGCGGCGAAGATGAACGTCACTTCGGGTGAATATCCGTATGGGGTGGACGAGTTCGCGATGGCGGAGCTGACGCAGGCTCCGAGCGAACTGGTCCGGCCCCCAAGGGTGAGGGAATCACACGTCAGCATGGAGTGCAAGCTGGTGCAGACCGTCGAGGTGAGCAATCAGCCGCTGGGCGGGACTTTGATTTTGGGCGAGGTGGTCACGTTTCATATCGACGACGAGATCATCGAGGAGTTTCGCATCGATCCGGATAAACTGGCGGCGGTGGGGCGCATGGCGGGCAATACTTACGTGAAGACGCGCGATCGATTCGATTTGATCCGGCCGCAGATTAGTAAGAAATAATTAGAAATGCTTTTTGTCACGGAAGATCAGGTTCGCGAATTGCTACCGATGAGGGATTGCATCCGGCTGATGCGGGAGGTGTTCAAGGACCTGCGTACTGGCGCGGCGCTGAATCAGCCTCGGCGACGGTTGAATTTGCCCACCGGGTCAACCTTGCACAGCCTGGCGGGGGCGTGGGGAAAATACTTCGGGACGAAGATTTATTCGTCCAATCCGAGAGTCGGGGCAAATTTTTTCTTTTTGCTATTTGATGCAGAGACGGCTCGTCCGCTGGCGCAGTTCGAGGCGAATTATCTGGGGCAGATTCGAACGGGCGCGGCATCGGGTTACGCAACCGATGTTCTGGCGGCTCCCGACGCCTCTACCTTGACGATTATCGGCAGCGGGTTTCAAGCGCAGACGCAGTTTGAGGCGATTCGAGAGGTGCGCGCGATTCGGGAAGTTCGCGTCTGGAGCAGGAATGAAAAGAAGCGGGAGACGTTCGCGCAATCGATCGGTGCGACGCCCTGCGCTACCGCCGAGCACGCTTTGCGAGGGGCGGATATTGTGGCGACGGCGACCTCGGCGAAAGAGCCAGTGCTCGAATCCGGGTGGATCTCAGCGGGAACGCATATTAATGCGATGGGATCGAACCAGGCGCAGAGGCGCGAGCTGCCTTCGGATCTTATAGCGCGCGCACAATTGATCGCTGTCGATTCCATCGAGCAGGCGAAAATCGAGGCGGGAGATTTGCTGCTGGCGCCGGTGAATTGGGCGGATCGTCGCGTTGTCGAGTTATCGAGTGTGGAGGCGCGACCTGCTGGATCGCCAGTGACGATTTTCAAATCGCTGGGGCTGGGAGTGGAAGATGTCGCGGCTGCGGCGTTTGTTTATGAGCAGTTGCTTTAGAAAAAAGCAAGAGTCGGACCGGTGGTCCGGCGCGGACGGGGCGTCTGCCCCACTGGCTGCACTATTATGGGAAAGAGGAGTAATCGGGTGAAACTACGGAATCTTGTGTTGGCGTTGGGTTTGGCGGTGCAATTGGTCGGGGCGCAGGATGTCAAGCAAACCACGGATCAGAAGGCGGCGAAGGAGGCGGCGGACCCGGTTTGCGGCATGATCGTCGAGACGGCGACCGCTCCGAAGTCGGAATTCAAAGGGAAAACCTACTATTTTTGTAGCATCGACGACAAGAAGGAGTTCGACAGAGCTCCCGCATCGTACATAAAGGTGGACAAGAAAGACACTACCAAGAAGTAGTAGAAATTATTCCTGGGCGGTCATCTGAGTGTCTGAATCGCGCCACGCGCTCAGCTTGAGGCGGCGGCAGACCCAGCACAAGCCTTCCGTCGAGATCGGCGCACTTTCCTCGCCGCAGATGATACAGCCAGCCGGTTTTTTGATTCGGTCCGCTTCAATGGCAAGGCGGGCCTGCTCGATGATCGCGTCCGGGGTCGCGGTTTCCACCACGGGAGTTCCAGGCGACGGCGCTTCGCGTTTCTTTCTCACACATCCACTATAACAAGTTAAGCTGCACGTTCAAGGTGCATGATATAGCCGGCGTCCAGCGACCCGGAGCAGCGCGGACATTTCTGGCCTCGTTTGACATGGGCATTCCGCGGATGATGCTCAACGGTAGCATCGACGGTGTGCGTGCACATGGGGCAATATACTTTTGCGATGCTAATCGGGGCGGGTTTGGCGTTGGGAGTTGCTTGGTTAGTCACTGCTCCGTCCTCCTTCACCCATATCGACGCATTTGGGGATCAAAAAGTATCGGGTTTTTTCTGACCTGCCTGGTGCAACTGTTTTACCCTGATAGTTCATGTCTAAGACAGCATTCCTTTTTCCTGGCCAGGGATCGCAGTTCGCCGGTATGGGCAAGTCTTTAGCGGAGGCTTTTCCAGAGGCTGCGCGCGTCTTCGAGGAGGCCGATTCGGCGCTGGGATTCGCGATTTCGAAGTTGTGTTTTGAAGGACCTGACGAGGCGCTTAAGCTGACGGAAAATACTCAGCCCGCGCTGTTGACGGTATCGGTTGCCGCGCAAGCAGTATTGCGGGGGAAGGGGATAGCCGCGGACTACGTCGCGGGTCATAGCTTGGGGGAGTATTCGGCTCTGGTGGCTGCCGGATCGCTGAGCTTCGCGGATGCAGTACGGCTGGTACGGAAGCGAGGCCAGTACATGCAGGCGGCGGTGCCGGCGGGGGTCGGCGCGATGGCGGCGTTGTTGAAAATGCCTCTCGACAAGTTGGACGGCGTGCTGGCGGAGGCAGCGCAAGGCGAGGTGCTGGCAGCGGCAAACCTCAATTCGCCAGACCAGATCGTGATCGCGGGGCACGCGGGCGCGGTGAATCGGGCGGTGGAACTCGCCAAGGCGGCGGGTGCGAAGAGGGCGATCATTTTACCGGTGAGCGCTCCGTTCCACTGTTCTTTGATGGGGCCGGCGCAGGAGAAATTGAAGGTCGATTTAGATGTTGCGTCGTTTCGCGATCTTGATATGCCGCTAGTGAACAACTGGCAGGCGAAGGAGATTCGGACGGGCACGGAGGCACGGGAGGGATTGTATCAACAGGTTCCGAATCCGGTGCTGTGGACGGATTCCGTTCGGCTGCTCGCCGCGAACGGCGTAACGCGGTTTGTCGAAGTCGGCGCGGGTGGGGTATTGATCGGGCTGTTGCGGAATATCGATCCGTCGCTCAGCGGAGTGAAGTTCGGGGAGGCGGGGGATCTGGAAAAATTGTGAACTACGAAACCGCGCTCTCGGCGTATGACAAGTTCGAGTTTACAGACGGGCCGTGGACGCGATCCGTCTATCGGCGAGGGTCGGGCCCCGCGGTAATCGTGATTCACGAAATTCCGGGCCTCCATCCGCTGGTGATCCGGTTTGCCGATCGGGTGGCAGAGGCGGGAATGACCGTTTTCCTGCCAAGTTTATTCGGTGAACCGGGACGTCCGGTGACGAGCGGCTATATGTACAGCTCGATGCTTAAAGCGATCTGTATCCAGCGTGAGTTCAACATATGGCACGCCGGGAAGTCGAGCCCGATTGTCGAGTGGCTGCGCGCATTGGCTCGCAAGGCACATGCCGAGTGCGGAGGCAGAGGAGTGGGAGCGGTGGGGATGTGTTTCACGGGCGGCTATGCGCTGGCCATGATGACGGAGCCCTCCGTGGTCGCGCCGGTTTTGTCTCAGCCGTCCATGCCGGCCGCGGTGGGCAAGACGCGTTCGGAGGGGATGGATGCATCGCCGGCCGAGGTCGCCTGCGCGAAGCTGCGATTCCTGGGCGAAGGACTGTCTATGATCGGCCTGCGTTTCAAGAGCGATAAGGGCGTGCCGGACGCGAGGTTCGAGACTTATCGGCGCGAGTTCGGCGAGAACTTCGAGGCGATCGAGTTGGAGGATAGAGACGCGCGGCCGTCGACGCGGCCTCCGCACTCGGTCCTTACCGTCCATCTGAGGGAGGATGGACCGACTAAGGCCGCGGAGCAGAGGGTCATCGCGTTCTTCAAGGAACGGACCCGGGCTTAGAAGGTGTAGATCGGCGGCGCTATCCCCTTCAACCGCAGATACACTTCGCACTGCGCACGATGGTGCGCGACGTGGACGAACATGTTCATGATCATGTCGCGCCCGTTAATCTGGGGCGTTGGGCGGCCCTCAAAATCGACCTTGAAGGACGCTTTGTTGAGCTGCTCATCGGTAAGCTTCGGCAGGAGCTTGATGACGTAATCGAAGCCCTGGTTCAGGAGGTCGAGCGCCAGCTTCTTAGTGATTTTGTTCGGCCGCCCGACGTAGGCCGGAGGTTCGCCCGCAATGTTCGCGAAGATGAACAGGAGCGATCCCCCCAGATGAATCATTTGATCTCCAAAGGTCATTTCTTCAGGAGTCGCCTTGAAATCGTAGTACTCTGCCGGCATTTTTTCGGCGACGGCAAGCGTGAATTGCTTCGAGATTTGCCAGTCCCTCACGAAATCGTCGAGGGGCAAGAATTTCGCGGGCTGGGCGTTTACTCCCAGCGCGAAGAGCAGGGCACACAAAAATGGGCGCATATTCTATTATTGTGTTACCAGGCACGCTAAATTCTCGCCCGTGCCGGTTAAGACTATTCTGTTTCTTGTCTTCGCGGCTTGCGGCTGTTGGGCTGCGAATCGGAGCTTAAGGCACAAGTGGAAACTTTCCGAACGGCATCGAACGGTCGCGATGCTCTACCCGGACCGGCCAAATCAACACGAAGAAAGAGTATCTCGATCTAGTGCGCGTTAAGATAGATGGAGGAATGTTCCCGAAAAGCTACAACGTCGGTCCGATCCAGCTTGCCCCAGCGACGGTTCTCGCGCCGATGGCGGGCGTCACGGATACGGTTTTCCGCCGCCTGATTCGCGCGCAGGGCGGCTGCGGGCTCATTATGACGGAATTTACAAGCTCCCATGGCATCGTCGCGATCGCCAAGGGAAGCGCGCGGCCGGGGCGGACGTTTCGCTATCTCTATTTCGATCCGGACGAGCATCCGATTTCGGCGCAACTGTTCGGCTCCGATCCGCAAGTGATGGCGGATGCGGCGCGCCATTGCCAGGATCGCGGATTCGATATCGTCGACATCAACTTCGGCTGCCCAGTGAAAAAAGTGGTGACGTGCAATGGGGGTTCGGGCCTGCTGCGCGACCTGCCCCTGGTGGAGCGCTTGCTGACGGCTGTTCGATCCGCCATTTCGATTCCTCTGACGATGAAATTTCGCGCGGGCTGGAACGACCGGGAACTGGTGAACGTCCGCATGGCGAAGCTTGCCGAGGATTGCGGGTTGCAGGCAATCGCCCTTCATCCGCGGACGCGGGAACAGGGCTATAGCGGCCACGCGGACTGGACGCGCATCGCCGAAGTGAAAGACGCGGTGAAGATTCCGGTGATTGGAAATGGCGATATTCTGACTCCGGAAGACGCCGTTCGGATGGTCCGTGAAACCCGGTGCGATGCCGTCATGATCGGCCGCGCGGCATCGTCAAACCCATGGATTTTCCGTCAAATTCAGGAATACGTCAATACCGGCCGTTACCAGACACCGACAGAGCGGGACCGTTATGAAATCATGCGCCGGTATTACACGATGCTGTGCGATCATCAGGCTCCGGACGCGGTGGGCAAAATGAAGCAGTTCGCTACTTATTTCACGCACGGCGTGCGCAATGGCTCGCACCTGCGGGTGGAGATTTACAAGGCGACGGAAGCACGGCAGATTCTGGGGATGGTGGACGCATTCTTCGAGCGGGAGCTGGCGGCCGAATCGGAGTTGACGGCGCTCGGCGCGTAATATCGAATTCCCAGCCTCAGTTCAGGGGTGCGGAGATCGACTAATGGCCGTCGAGGATCCGGCCCTGGCGGTGATCCTGCTGCGCTCCGGTCAAATCGCCGATGGCGCGGCGCGATTCGGCGCGCGCGAAAAATGCGCTGGCCAGATCCGGGATCACGTCGATGACATGATCAAAGTCTGAAATGGCAAGCTGGTGTTCGCCGAGGAGTTGATAGGTTGAGCCGCGCTCAAAATAGTTCTTCGTGCTCGGTTCCAGGCTTACCGCGCGGTTAAAATCCTCGATCGCCTTTCTCGCGTTGCCGCTTTTGCGAAAGGCTGAGCCGCGCAGGGCGTACGCCGCGGCCTCTTTCTGGTTCACCGCGATCGCTTGTGTTGCGTCGGAGATCGCCGCTTGAAAATTATTGAGGTCGAGATAGGCGGTGCCCCGGGCGATCCACCCGGTCTGATCGGCAGGGCGCAATTCGATCACCTTGCTGAAGTCGCGGATCGCTTTTTCGGGATCGGCCAACTCGACGTACGATCTTCCGCGCAGCAGGTAAGCGTCCACGTAATCGGGGCGCAAGGCGATGGCTCGATCGAGGGAGATGTTGGCCTGGTTGTAGCGCGCGGTCTTAAACAGGCGCGTACCCGCGTCGAATGATTCCCTGGCATGCAGCGGGTCTGTGTACCGCTTATACACGTAGCCGGCGATCGCAACAAGGACGAGAATCACCGCTGCCGCGGTCCATCCGATTCGCATTCTGCGGCGGGAAAAATCCTCAGCGCTGATGGGGATCAGCACTACGGGCTGGGCGTTGCCGGGCGAATTTGCGTTGGGATCGGACACTATCCCTATGATAGAAGATGATGAAACGCGTGCAACTAATCACCGATGGCGCCTGCATCGGCAACCCAGGACCGGGGGGATGGGCGTGCATTCTGCGCTCCGGCGAGAAGAAGAAGGAGATGTTCGGCTCCGAGGCACACACGACCAATAACCGGATGGAAATTACCGCCGCCATCGAAGGTCTGCGCGCATTGCGCGAACCGTGCGAGGTGGAAGTGGTGACCGATTCCGAGTATCTGAAAAACGGCATCACCACCTGGATCAAAGGCTGGAAGCGCAACGGATGGAAGACGGCCGCGAAAAAACCGGTGGTCAATCAGGATCTGTGGATGCTGCTCGACGACGCGGTCGCCAAGCACGAGATGCGTTGGACTTGGACCAAGGGCCACGCCGACCACGGAGACAACAATCGGTGCGACGAGCTCGCCACGCGGGCGGCGCGGGAGCAGTTATAACGGCACAGGTGTAGCCGGAACGGCGCAGTGCCGGGACACGCTTTCAAGGGATTAGAAACGGTATTGGACATGCTAGATTTTTAGCATGCGAAAAACGCCCATCCTTACTTCGCTTGCCATCCACTCCGGCGCTATTGGCCTGATCCTGCTGCTGGCGTCCATTCCTTCGGTCCGGAGCTCTATATCGAGGATGCCGGATCGGGTGGTGCCACTGCTGGCTCCCCGCTTGACGCGCGCCAAAGCGCAAGGAGGCGGAGGGCAGAGGAATCCATTACCAGCTTCGCGCGGCCAAGTGCCGCCGCGTCCGGTGACCCGGGTGTTCGTGCCACCTATGGCGGTGCGGCTAGAAAATCCCAAGCTGACGGTGCAGCAGGCGATGATCGAAGCGCCGGACTTCAATATCCAGGCGCCGGATATCGGCGATCCTCTGAGAAGAATCGGTCCTCTTTCGGGCGGCTCGGGAGGTCCGTTTGGAATCGGAGATGGCACGGGATTCGGAATCGGGAAAGGGCTGGGAAACGGCAACAGCATTGTTTCCTATAAATCGCTCGGCATCACGGAGCAGCCCCAACTGCTGCATTCCGAGGAACCTGAATACTCCGAGGAAGGGCGCAAGGCTCGCGCGCAAGGCTCGGTGCTGCTAGCGATCGACGTCGGTATGAACGGCAGAGTCGCGAATATCCGCGTGGTGAAGAGCCTCGGCCTGGGCCTCGACGAAAAGGCCAAAGAAGCGGTGCTGAAGTGGAGATTTCGTCCGGCCATGGCGGGAGGACGCCCGGTGACCGCGCCCGCCCAGGTGACCGTGACGTTTCATTTGCTCTGACGTACGATAGGAGTATGAAGTGGCTCAAAACATTTTTATACTCTCTTGTTTTTATCGGATTTGCTCGGGCCCAGCCGGTCATGGCGGGATTGAAGATCGGCGTGCCGTTCACGGATGCGTTTCAGAATACATATCCTTCGATAACGGCCCTGACGGCTAGTTCGAATTCGTACACGCTCGGTCCGTTTGTAGAAGTCCGTCTGCCGCTGCATCTTTCGATTGAAGCGGACGCACTGTACCGCGGATTGAAGTTCAGCGATATTACCGGTACGGCGACGACCGGTGAGTGGGACTTTCCGGTGGTGGCGAAATACAAGCTGTTGAAGGGTCCGATCAAGCCGTACGTGGAAGGAGGGCTTGATTTCAGCCACCTTTCGGACGCGAAGAACTTCGTCGTCGCGAATCACAACTCCAATTTCGGTATCGTGCTGGGGGCAGGCGTGGAGATTCACGCGCTCGTATTGCGGATCTCACCGGAGATTCGCTACGAAGGCGACGCGTTAAAAAACTTCACAGGAGTAATTAATACGAATCGGAATCAGCTTGCTTTTTTGGTGGGGATTGGATTCTAGGGGATCTGGCAGGCGGAACCGGCTGCGCACCTCAACGCAACATCCGCATTGCCTCGGCGATTCCGGCGTCTTTCGCTTCTTTGGCGGGTCCCCCCTCCTCCACGGTATCGCCTTCGCCGGGAGCAAGGAAAAGATTCGCTTCCAAGCCATGCTGGCGGGTGTACAGATCCCAGTAACGCCCGTGAAGGTCGAAGAGCGTCTCGTGCGTTCCGCGCTCGACAATTCTTCCCGATTCCACCACCAGTATCTGATCAGCTCTGCGAATGGTCGAAAGGCGGTGCGCGATGACGAACGTGGTGCGTCCCTTCATGAGGTACTTCAGGCCCTCCTGAATCAGCGCTTCTGACTCGGAGTCGAGACTTGACGTGGCCTCATCGAGAATCAGGATGCGAGGATCGGCCAGAATCGCTCGCGCGATTGACACCCGCTGGCGCTGGCCGCCCGAAAGCTTCACACCTCGCTCACCGACGATCGTGTCATATTTCTTATCGAAATTCTCGGCGAATTCGTCGACGCGGGCAATGCGGCACGCTTCCATGATCTGCTCTCTGGTCGCGCCGGGGCGGGCAAACGCTATATTTTCTTCAATCGTCCCGTCGAATAAAAACGTGTCCTGCAAAACTACGCCTAACTGCGTGCGATAAGTATCGAGGCGCACAGTCGATAGATCCACTCCGTCCACAGTGACGCGGCCTTCGGCGGGGACGTGAAACGCGGCGATCAAAGATATGATCGTCGACTTTCCCGATCCGGACGATCCTACCAGAGCCGTCACGGTTCCCGGTTCGGAGCGAAAACTCACGTCGAACAGCACCTGTTTGTCTTTGTCGTAAGAGAATCCAACGTGTTCGAACTCGACCTCGCCGTTCACCGTGCCGAGGGCCACCGTCCTGTGGGGATCCCTATCCTCAGGCCGTTCCCGTAGCACCTCACGCGTGCGCTCCAGGCCTGCAAAGGCTTCGGTCAACTGCGTGCCGATACTTACGATTTGTACGACGGGCGCGATCAGGAACGCGAGCAACGCGGTGAATTCCATGAATTGGCCGAGCGTTAATTGTCCAGCCGCGATCTCTCGCGCGCTGACGAACATCACGATCGCGCCGACGATTCCCATCAGCACCGTGGCGGACAGACTCATCAGCGACATCGCTGTCAGCGACTTGATCACGTTATCGAGGAGTCTCTGCACGCCGCCCGCAAACACCTGCGCTTCCCGCGCCTCGGCATGATAGCCCTTGATCACACGGACGCCGCCTAGCGATTCCGTCAATCGTCCGGTCACTTCGGCGTTGATCTTCCCGCGTTCGCGGAAGATCGGTCGGATCTTGCCGAATGCCTGCGTCAGCGCCAGCGAAAACGCGACGAGGAACGCCACCGTCAATCCAGTCATCAGCGCGCTGATCCTGGTCAACAGCACCAAAGCGATTAACGCCGTCATCAAGCCGCCCACGAAATCCACGAGGCCGGTGCCGATCAGATTGCGCACCCCTTCGACGTCGCTCATGATGCGGGAGACCAGGGCGCCGCTTTTATTGGCGTCGTAATAGGAGACTGATAGCCGCCCGATGTGCTGCTGTACTTTTCGGCGCAGCTCCGAAATCAGGCGCTGTGCCGCTTTCGATAGCAGTTGCGTTAGCCCGAACGAGGTGGTGCCCTGGACCACGGTCGCACCCAACACGCCCAAAACTATCGGAGCCAGCAACTGCGACTGATGACCATTGATGACGTTATCCACCAGGTATTTTGTCGAAACCGGCAACACCATGCCGCTGAGCCGGTTGATGATCATCAGTCCAAATCCGGCGGTGAGAATGCCGCGCCGCGGCGAAATCATTTCGCGGATGTCCGGCCATAGCTCACGGAATCGCTCCGACTGGCTGCGCTTGGGTTTTTCTATTTTTTCCGCCACGATAATTTCAGTGTACAGTGGCACGTATGAGTCAACTGTACGCAGGTACTTCTGGATTCGCTTACCCAAGTTGGAAACCGGACTTTTATCCGCAAAAAGTGGCCGCGAAGGATTTCCTGAAGCATTACGCCGCGCGTCTGAATTCCGTGGAGATCAACTATACATTCCGCCAGTTGCCGAAAGCCTCGACGCTCGAAAACTGGGTTTCGGCCACGCCCGAAGGATTCGTATTCGCCTGCAAAGCGCACATGAGAATCACCCATCTTCTGCGATTAAGGGAATCCGAATTCACGGAAGCGTTCTTTCGCGCAATCGATCCTTTGCGAGCCACGCGCCGCCTGGGTCCGGTGTTGTTTCAATTGCCTCCGAACTTCAAAGCCGATCCGCTGCTGCTGGCCGCGTTTCTTGAAAAATTGCCGAAAGAAATTCGCTATGCTTTTGAGTTCCGTAACAAGACGTGGCTTTCCGACGAAGTGAATCGCCTGCTGGAGCAGCATGGAGTCGCGCTATGCCTGGCGGAGTCGGAGAAGTTCGAAGTGCCGGAGACGATCACGGCCAAGTTCGTTTATGTACGTTTGCGGAAGGACGATTACTCGCCTGCGGAACGAGCTGAGATCGCATCGCGGGTTCAGCGTTTGCGAGCGGACGGGCGGGATGTGTTCGTATTTTTCAAACACGAGGATACGCCGGCGGGGGCGGTGTACGCGGAGGAGTTGATTAAGACAGCCCAATGAACGGCTCCCTGTAACCTTATACGGCTCCCGAGCACCTTTAGTAAACTAACCACTAATATGTTCACCCGTAGGCATTTTCTCGCCACCTCGACGGCTGCCTTCGCAGCGAATCTTTTTGGCGCTCCGAAAGAGTCGAAAGTTCCTCCTCCCGAACTGGAGAAACTGGGCGCCGTCGCGCTCCGCGAAGGGAAGAAATATAAGGCGACTTATTGCGATATCCGCATCGTCCGCCTGCGGGATCAGCGCATCGGCCTGCGTGTTCAGTCCGGCCGAGGCGGCGGATCCGCACTCTCCGTTCCTAACGTCGGGGAGGACGCGACGTTCGGATTCGGCGTCCGTGTCATCGTGAACGGCGCCTGGGGATTTGCGTCGTCGCCCATCGTCACGCCCGAGGAGATCGCGCGCATCACCGGGGAAGCGGTCATCGTGGCCAAGGCCAATGCGAGTATTCAGCCGAAGCCGGTGCAGCTTGCACCCGTCAAGGCCTTTCGCGATGTCTGGGTCACGCCTCATGAAAAGGATCCGTTCAACGTTTCGATGCAGGAGAAAATCGACCTGCTTCAGCGCGTGTGTGACGAGATCAAGAAGAATCAGCGCGTCCAGAGCGGCACCGCGAATATCAATTTCCGTACCGAAGACAAGTATTTCGCCTCGTCTGAAGGTTCCTCCATCCAGCAGTTGCTGATTCAGATTTATGGCTCGGCCTCCGCTACCGCCGTCGACCGGCAGGCCGGCACGTCCGCGACGCGCAACTACTCGCCCACGCAGGCTTCCGCGGGCTGGGAATATGTACCGGAAATGAATCTCGAAGAGAACGCGATGCGTCTTCGCGAAGAGGTCATCGAGCATTTGAATGCGCCCGCTGTGAAGCCCGGTAAAAAAGATCTGCTGCTGATGCCGAATCATCTGATGCTGACGATTCACGAAAGCGTCGCGCATCCGACGGAGCTCGATCGCGCACTGGGATATGAAGCGAACTACGCGGGAACCAGTTACATCACTCCCGACAAGGTCGGCAAACGGATCGCGAGCGAGCACTGCACGTTCATCGGCGACCGCACGCAGGCACGCGGCCTGGGGACTTGTGGGTATGACGACGACGGCGTCAAGACCAGCGAGTTCACCATCATCGATAAAGGGATTTTCCGCAACTACCAGACCACCCGCGAACAGGCGATTCTGGTCGGCGATAAAGAATCGCATGGCTGCTGCCAGGCCGACTCCTGGGCCACAGTTCCTTTCCAGCGCATGCCGAATGTGTGGCTGAAGCCCGGTCCGAAAGAGACCACGATGGAGGACCTGATTTCGGGCATCGACGACGGAGTCTTAATCGACGGGCGAGGAAGCTACTCCATCGATCAACAGCGCTATAATTTCCAGTTCGGCGGGGACGCTTTCTGGGAAATTAAAGGCGGCAAGAAAGGCAACATGATTTCGCGCGTTTCTTATCAAGCGCGCACGCCGGATTTCTGGCAGGCGTGCGACGGAACCGCCGGACCCGCCTATTGGCGCCAGTTCGGAACCACCGGCGACGCGAAAGGTGAGCCCACGCAGATCAATTCCATCAGCCACGGCTGCTCACCGACGCGCTTCCGCAATATCGATGTCATTCTAACGGACTAATACATGCTCACCCAAGACGAAGCACAGAAAATCGCCAAAAAAGTTCTCGGGATGTCGTCCTTCCCCGAATGTCAGGTGACCATCACCGCGCAGGAGCAGGCCTACACGCGATTCGCCAACAATGGCATCACCACCGCGTCGTTCTCGCTACGGCACAACCTGTCGATCGTTACGACGAGGGACGCGCGTACGGGCTCCTATGCGACCAACGATCTCGACGACGACTCGCTGCGCGCGGCCGTGAAGAAGGCCGAGGAACTCGCTGCCCTGACGCCTCAGAATTCCGAGCGGCTTAGTCCTGTTGGGCCACAGGAATTTCCGAAGACATTCGATTACGACGAGCAGACGGCCAACGCACGCTCACCGGAGATGATTCCGCACGTGAAGACGATCATCGATGCGGCGGTCAGGCAGAAGTTGGTCGCAGCCGGATTAGTCGAGCGATCCCGCCGGGTGACGGCAATCGCCAGCAACACAGGGTTGTTCGGGTTCCACAACTCCAGCGACTCGCAGTTGACGACGACCATCCGTATGGCAGACGGATCGAGTTCGGGTTGGGCAGGGCAGCCTTCGATGAAGCTGTCCGCGATCGATAGCGCCGGGCTCGCCACAACCGCGATTGAAAAATGCAAGCGCTGGAAAAATCCGCAGAAGCTCGCGCCCGGCAATTACACCGTTGTGCTGGAGCCGACCGCTTGCGGTGATTTGGTCCGCCTGATGATCGGCGCATTTTCCGCGCGTGCCACGGAGGAGGGCCGCACGTTTCTTTCGAAACGCGGCGGTGGAACCTTGCTCGGCGAAAAAGTGTTCCCCGAATACATCAGTTTGCACAGCGATCCCTTCGATCCGCGCCAGCCATCGTCTCCGTGGACCGGAGATTGGTTGCCGACCAGCGCGCTCACCTACATCGACAAAGGCGTGATTGCGAATCTTGGCTACGATCGCTATTGGGCCGAAAAGACTGGCAAGAAACCCAATGGTGGTGGAGGTGGCGGTCGCGGCGGCGGCGGGGGTGGTGGATTCGGCGGCGGCGGAGGAGGAGGTAGCCTGATTCTTGAAGGTGCCGATGTGCCGCTCGATAAATTAATCGCCTCGGTCGAGCGAGGACTGCTCGTCACGCACTTCTGGTACATTCGTGGCGTGAATCAGCAGACTCTGCAAAATACGGGGTTAACGCGCGACGGCTTGTTCCTCATCGAGAACGGCAAGATCACGACGCCGATCATGAATTTTCGTTTCAACGAAAGTCCCGTGCGGTTATTGAAGAACACGAAAATGATCGGCCAAACGGCGCGAGTGCGTGGCCTCGAAGGCGGAATGATGGTCGCCCCCGCAATCGTCGCCGCCGATTTTCCTCTGACCTCGATTTCCGACGCTATCTGATCGCGCATTTTGCGTGGCTGGCTGAAAAGCACCACTGGAAGTGCATTTTCAACCAAGGATCTTGCCAGGGCTCGTCTGCCAAATATCCGATATACCATGGGAAACAAGAGACTTCACCGCCGTGAATAGCTTGGACTCTTGCTTGCTCGCTGACTGGTGTGGATAAGCGCAAAGGCGTTAGTGTCTTACTCTTGTTTAGCAGTGTGGTAACCGCCCGTGCAGGTGTGACCCTCTTTCTTGAGGAACCTTACGGCACATTCGGCGGCATGAATCCGACCGGTCACGCCGCCATTTACCTCTCCCATGTTTGTGCGGCGACCCCCGTTTCCTTACGACAGTGCAACCAAGGGGAGCACGGCGTGGTGATCAGCCGATATCATCGCGTCTCCGGGTACGATTGGATCGCGATTCCCTTGCTTCCATACCTTTATGCCGTAGATCAGCCGGATGACGTTCCTTGGAGCGTGAACCCGGAAGACGTCGCAGCGTTACGCGATGCCTATCGACGAACGAGACTCCATGCGCTCGTGCCCGACGCGGAAGATGGGCTTGCGCCCAAAGGTGACTGGATTCAATTGGTAGGTTCGTCGTATGACCGGACCATCTATGCATTCGGTGTCGAAAGCACTGAGGAGCAGGACGACGCTCTGATCCAGGAATTCAACTCTCGCGGCAACAAGACCCACTTTAACCTTTTCTTTTTTAATTGCGCCGATTTTGCCCGAAAAACGTTCGATTTCTATTATCCGCGCGCGATTCATCGGAGCCTGCTGAACGACGCGGGCATTATGACACCCAAGCAGGCCGCCAGGAGTCTGGTGAGCTATACGAAGCGTCACCAGGATATGCAATTCTCGATCCTGGTGATTCCCCAAGTGCAGGGCACGGTTCCGCGTAGTACCGCTGTCCGGGGCGTTCTGGAATCCCTGGTCAAATCCAAGAGATATGCTTTGCCGTTGGTCACGGTCGCGGTGCTTCATCCTTATTTCGGAGGAAGCCTGGCCTTTGCGTGGATTGAAGGTTCCCGCTTCGATCCGCGGCGGATGGTAGGACCCGAGAGCGTCGTATCGATACCTGCTTCTATTGAAGTCGAATTACAATCGAATCGCGTAGGCGGGACTCAATAGGCTCACCTCTGCGCTGCGGCAGGGGTGTTCATGTCGGCGGGGTAGACCAGGATCTCAATCTTTCCATTGTCCCCGGCGTCCGCTGTCTTGCCGAGCCCCATCGTCTTGACTCGAGTATCGTCAAGCCGGAAATTCTGTACGAGGTAATTGCGAATTACCATTGCCTGGGCCTCGGTGGTGACCAGGTCCTTGCTGGAATCACCCTTCATTCCCGCGGCCGCCGTGATTACGACCTCGCCGAATTTTCGGCCTTGCAAATACTGACCGGCTTCGTCCACCGGCTTCTTATCTTTTAGCTTCGCAGAAGTCGCTTTGTCGAAGATTCGCCTCGCCTCGTAGGAGAATGTTTTCTCAGCAGGCGAAGCTGGAAGGCGGCCGATTTCGTGCTGCTTTAGCTGGTCCGAATCGACATATCCTCGCTTGTTGAAAAAGCCCCGCAACAGGAAGTTGTGCTTCAATGCTTCCATGTCTTCATCAAGAGAGGTGACGCTCGCGGCTGCCTTCGTATAAATGGTTCTGTCGTTGATCAGCGCGCCAACCGTTCCTTGGCCCCCATTGATTTTCGCCGTGATACTATCGATATTCGCTGTCGCGCTTTGAATATTGTCGAGGGAGCCCTGTGCCGTGCCCAGAAGTTGATTTGCCTTCGCGAACAGATCTGAAACATCGAGAGGTGGTTGCGATGCGATCGTCTCGCCACTATTCAACTCGGGCGCATCCACGGAACCGAATGAAACCTCGATGAACTTATCGCCCAGCATCCCTTCTGACTTGATGGAGGCCACCGAATCTTTCCTTAGTATGCTGTGGGTTTCTTTGGCCAGGTCCATTAGAACGACAACTTTTCCGTTCGGCTGTTTAGGTAGTTGGATGCTCTTGACCGAGCCTTTACGAATTCCACCGACACGTACATCCGCACCTTCGTCCAGTCCCGCAACATTGTCGAAGTCGGCTCTGACTTTATAGTTCGAGCGGAAAAGAGACTCTCTACCACCAATGAGGAAGACGGATGTAGCCAATATGGCCATCGTGACTATGATAAATATTCCGACCCTGAAGTTCTGTGACATAGTAGCCTCACGCCGCATCGCTCAAGAACTGAGAGACGAACGGATCTTTACTCTGTTGAAAATCGTCGAAGGTTCCGGTAAGTAAGACGTTGCCTTCTTTCAACATCACCAGCCGATCGCAGAAATGATGTGCAGCGTGCATGTCATGAGTGACCACGATGGAGGTCGCATTTCTTTCCTCACGAAGTTTCTGAATCAGTTTCCCGATTTCAGCCGCAGTGATCGGATCAAGTCCTGCTGTCGGTTCATCGAACAGGAGAATTTCCGGATCTAGCGCCAAGGCGCGCGCTAAGCCAACTCGTTTGCGCATCCCTCCGGAGATGCCGCTTGGCATTTTTTCCAGATCCTGGTCCAATCCGACGCTGTTGAGAAGCGAGCGTACCTTTTCCCCTCGTTCGGAGTCGGACATTTTAGTATGACGGCGTAGCGGGAATGCGACATTTTCCGCGATGGTCAACGAATCGTAAAGCGCGCCTTCCTGAAACAGGAACCCGACCTTTAAGCGTATTTCATTTAGCTGGTCCATTTGCAGATTCGTAGTCTCCTGACCGCGAATGCAGATCGATCCGGCGTCAGGTTTTTCAAGTCCGATGAGCAAGCGCAGCAAGACGCTCTTGCCGGTTCCGCTCTTGCCGAGTACCGCCAGAATCTCACCTTTAGCGACAGCCAGATCAATTCCCCTTAGTACCTGTTGTTCACCGAACGATTTTCGTAATCCTTTGACCACCACCGGTTGTGGATCCATTTGCGTCCTCACGTCGGAAAGAACACTAGAATCAGGCGTACCAAAAGTACATCTGCCAGAATAATGAACAGGGAAGACAGTACCACCGAACTGGTCGCAGATCGCCCGACGCCTTCGGTTCCTCCGCGTGTTCGCATACCCTGAAAGCAAGAGACAGTGCCCATAATCAGACCGAAAATGGAGGTTTTTAACGTGGGAGGCAGAAAATCGCTAAAGGAAACGCCGTTAATCCCAGTGTTGATAAAAAACCGCAGTGAAATAGGTTCAGTTAATGTATTAGCGATCCACCCCATCAAAATACCGCATGCATCCGCAGCGAGGGTCAGGAGAGGAAGAACGACGATGCAGGCCAAAATTCGGGTCGCTGCGAGATACTTATAAGGGTTGACGGCGGATGCCTCCATCGCATCGATCTGCTCGGTGACCTTCATCGATCCGAGTTCCGCGCCGATTCCTGCGCCGATGCGGCCGCTCGCAACCAAGGCGGTGATGATCGGCCCCATTTCCTTGATGATCGAAAAGACGAGCATCGTGGGCAGCATGGATTTGGCGCCGAAACGCACCAGACTGGCTCGCGACTGAAGAGACAGAACCACGCCCGTAGCCGATCCAGCCAGGGCGACTAGCGGCAAAGACTTCGATCCCGCTGCGTCCAGCTGGTGCACGAATTCAGCCCATTCGAACGGAAGCCTGAACATCGCTTTGGCAACCCGCACACAGAAGCCACCCAACTCCCCAAACCATTCGATCGCGGAAGTTACAGAGTCCGGCAAAAGTTTCGCTGGGCGGACTCCTTGTGTCGGAGCACTAACCGATGTTGCCATCGGTTAATTCCTTGCCAGTCGAATGCCAAACTCGAAGTCTCATAGTCTCAGGAAGTTACCGTTACATCCCGCACGCGTATTGGCAATTCTTGCGCTAGGTGACCGCAGAATTCAGAGCTGAGAGCCCTATCTTCCAAAGAAAATAAGCCGACGCGCCGTATGCCGGATGTAACGACACAGGATGCTTGAAGATCGAATCAATGAGCCGCGGTATCTTTTCGCGACTGGAAAGAAGGGGGAAATATGAAGCGACAAGCACTACGAGTGCTGATTCCGATGTTGGCGGGCGTGTGTCTCCTGCTCGCCAGTGTCAAGACAGATTACGATCATCAGGCCGACTTCAGCCACTACAAAACCTACTCTTGGATTAGCTCCAAGGGATCCAACGATCTTTGGTCGGAACGCATCATGCAGGACGTAGATCAGCAGTTAGCCGCCAAGGGTTGGACGAAAGCCGAGTCCGGCGGGGACGCATCCGTCTCCGCCTTTGGTCGGGTTCGCAACGAGCAGACTTTGAACACATTCTATGATGGGCTTGGAGGCGGCTGGCGATGGGGCGGATTTGGTGAATCGACGACCACCGTAGAGAATACTCCCGTAGGTAGCCTGGTCGTTGATGTCTTCGATTCCAGTTCCAAGAAATTGATCTGGCGCGGGACAGCGACCGATACTCTGTCGGAGAACCCGGACAAGAATGAGAAGAAGCTTGAGCATTCTGTAGAAGACATATTCAAACACTTCCCGCCATCGAAGGGATAACCTCAACTCAAGCGGCCCTGCGGAAATGCAGGGCCGCCCGCTCATAGGCCGAATGAAGGTTTATCAGGCGTTCCCTTGATTCGAATCGGTATCTGCGCTCCAACATCCTTCCGCTTAAAGATGGGATCCACTGCTCTTAATAACACTGACTTCCAGCCAGTCGTAGTTTGCGATACCTTGGCCGCCAGTCGCGCCGTCCCTTGGAAGTCCATTTCCCGGCTCACTAAGCCATAGGTTCCGTTTAAGGTGATGCCCACACCCGGTACACTGAAGGAAAGCCCCGTCAGCGTGACCACTCCTTTCGTAACCTTGAACTGCCCTTTAAAGCCCGAAGCTACGGTATCTTGGTCCGATTCCTCCGGTTTTCCTTCCCCGCGATGACTCAGCTCGTTAACCTTCTCCTGCACATTCAACTCGGAGAAGTGCGCTGAATCCATAGCGAACGCGCCATTGAGCATAACCTTCTGGGTCACATCCACATCGCCGGGCGGGACCACTAGCCCAGTATGAAATTGCACTGCGCCGCGCATCATTGGCTGTCCTTTTACCGCCAGCAATAACAGATCTTCAAGCCTACCAGAGCGCACTTCTACGTCTAACGAAACTGTCTTTCCCTTCTCTCCCTGTTTGCCTTCGACAGAGCCCTGCGCGGTCAGTGAGGTGTGCCCAAACTGGCCGATGACCGGTTGTAAATACGTATTGCCGTCGGTTCCATCGACCACCGCGTTGTACTGCGCCGTCAGATGGACTGGATTACCAGCGATCACCAGTCTAAAATCAGGAACGTCGGTTGAGCCAGCCGCTTCGATGTGTCCCAGCGAGCCGTGATAATTGCCACTCGACGACAATTTGCCGGCGATGCCCTTAAAGACGGACAGATCGGCATCGCGAAATGAATACTTGCCGGAAACGGGGGTACCCCCTGGCTCGGCACGATTCCATGGTCCGAACTTCCCGCTACTGTTGATATCGCCCGGCGGTTTCGCGTTCGTCAACTCCGCATCGAATGTCATGGCGTCGGCCGGACCTCCGCCGTGGAGCCTTAGAGACCGGATATCGAAGGTTAAAGGCTCCTTCCAGGCGTCGCGCGGTATCGTAGTGAGGGTCGTGCCATCCGCGATGATTTCGTCGACGACGAAGCGCGGCGGCTTCTTCTCGGATGCCTCGCGGGCGTTTTCCCGCTGGGCACCGTCGTCGTGAGGCGGGATGTGAATGTCGAGGCCCTCCAGGCGCACGGAACTGACATGCCCGGCCAATAATCCCAATGGATTGGCAATCGCCGTGAACTTGCGGACGACAAAGAGAGGAAGCCCCTCCGGCCGATCCCTAAGGCGGAACACAATCCCCTTACCGATGATTGTCATCCGTGGAAGCATGGAAACGTCAAGCGTTTTTATTTCTAGAGTGCACGCGAAGTTTTGCTCCAGAGCGGAGATGGTGCGCGCTTTAATTACGCGGGATAAAAATGGAGCGCTAATAATCCAGGAGCCAAAAGCGAGGACAACAACCACGCCGATAGCCAGCAATATTTTAGTTCGCACAAAATAGGATAGCGGAAGTGCACCGCCAGTTACATCGCTTTGACACGGAAATATTGCTCAGCACCTCCGACCCCAAACGCGCTCCAACCGGCGGGAGTCTCGCCGGCGTGGAGCGTTCCGTGGCTAGTAAGCCGGAGAGTCGCTGGCGGGAAACGATTCCTCCGACGCGAGGTCTACAATGTCACGGTCCGGTCCCTTCGGCTTGGATCGCTCCCGCGATCTTAAGACCATTGTCATTACAGTTCCGACGCCCAGTCCGACTAAGAAACTTTGCACTATCTTCTCAACCGCTTCCGATTGCGTCATCCCAAGCCTCCTGGGTTTCCGCCGCATGTTCGTTGCCAAACCTTTATGATGTTAGATCTGCGAGGCCAAAGGAAGGAGCAAGCGCATTGTGACACGGTGGTTTTTACTGATCTCATGGAGTTTTGACGGCCTGTAGACCGGAGTCCTTCGAACTGACCTGTGTCGGTGTCGGAAGCTGTGTGGTATCCCATCCACCGCCGAGCGCCTGGATCAGTTGAACCGCCGCCGTCATCTCGTTCACGTGCAAAGTAACTTGAGTCAATTGATCGTTTAGGAGTGTTAGCTGTGCGGTGATCAACGTGAGGTAAGGATCGAGACCCGTCTGATACCGCGCCGTCTCAATGGAAACGTAGCTTTGCCCGGAAACGACCGCCGCATTCTGGCGCTCGATCTGCCTCGATGACACACGAAGCGACGCAATGTAATCTTCCACCTGTTGAAACGCTGCTAGCACGGTTTGCCGATAAAGGGCGACATCGGCATTATAATTCGCTGTGTACTGGGCGACCGTCGCATTCCGCAGTCCAGCGTCGAACAGCGTCTGGGCCGCGGACGCGCCCAGTGACCAGAACAGCGATGGTAGTGTAAATAGCTTGCCGATGCTGGACGATTGCAGACCGCCGCTTCCGCTGAGCGTTACTGTTGGATAATACGCTGCCTTACCGATCCCGATCACGGCGTTTGCTTCCGCCATGGTTCGTTCCGCAGCGGCAATGTCCGGGCGTCTTTCGAGCAACTGCGAGGGAACTCCCACGGGAATTGCAGGAACGGGCGTTGTCAAGCCCTTCACGGGTATAGAGAAACTGGATGCGGGCTTGCCGATCAGTGTTGCGATCGCATGTTCATAGATGGCCCGGTTGGCGGCGACTCCGATAGCTGCCGATTCGGCGGCTTCCACGCTTTCTTGTACTTGAGGAATAACCTCTGGACTATCGATTCCAGTGTCCACCAGGGCGCGCGTTAGCTTCAATTGCTCTCGATACGCGTCGACAATTCGGTTGTATACATCCTGCAACCCGTCCTGCCCCCGTAGTTCGAAGTAGTAGACGGCTAGAGCGGCCTGCTCAGTCAGCCGCTCGTTCTCCAGGTCCGCAGCGCTTATTTGAGCCGCATATTGGTACTCATGTACAGTGTTACGGACGCGGCCCCAGAGGTCCGGTGCCCACGATGCTTCCAACGGCAGCGCGCCGGTCGTGCTTGTGGCTCCTTTTCCGGTACCCGACACTCCCAGCGCCGGATTTGCGGTAAGAGTGAGGAACAGACCCGCGCGAGCCTCCCGCACCTGTGCTCGAGCAGCCATGAAGTTCTCGAAGTATTGTTTGATATTCTGGTTGTCTATATTAAGCTGCTCTTCAAGAGTGTTTAACTCGGGCTCGTTGAAGAGCTCCCACCACTTCCCCTTTAGTCTTGCATCCTGCGGCTGCGCCGGCTGCCATGTGCCGGGCGGCGCATCACTGTAACTTGCCGGAGCTGCCTCCTTATAAGTAGGCGCGCTGGCTGCCGCCGGTTTCACGTACTTGGGGCCTACGTTGCAAGCGGTGAGTAAGACGACGCATAACCCGGCGGTAAAGGTGATACACAAAAGAACCCTCATAGGAACCTTCTAGGTGGTTACTTCCCTCGTTGTAAAGAGTCTGGCATTCTTGTCCCCTTGGAGTTTCAAGCGCAGATTGTCCATGAACAGGTAAATGACTGGCGTTGTATATAAAGTGAGAGCCTGGCTGACAAGCAGCCCTCCTATAATCGATATTCCTAGAGGCCGGCGAAGCTCCGAGCCCATGCCGGTGCCGAGCGCCAATGGAACGGCGCCAAACAGGGCGGCCATGGTTGTCATCAGAATCGGGCGGAAACGCAGCATCGATGCTTCGAAGATAGACTCCCGGGTATTCTTCCCTTCGTTACGCTCCGCGTTCAGTGCGAAGTCGATCATCATGATGGCATTCTTCTTTACGATGCCGATCAGGAGGATAATCCCGATAATAGACATCACATCCAGTTCGGTCGCGGTGATCAGCAGGGCGAGAATTGCTCCCAGGCTTGCGGAGGGGAGTGTCGAGAGAATGGTGATAGGGTGGATCAGGCTTTCATAAAGAATCCCAAGCACCACATAGACCGAAAGAATCGCGGTTAGGATGAGAAACGGTTCGGTAGTGAGAGATTCGTTGAACGCTTCTAGTGTGCCGGAGTACTGGCCGTGTATCGATTTCGGCATTCCCAGCTTCTGTTGAATCCCTTGAATCTCCTGCGTCGCCTGCCCGAGTGAAACACCTGGGGCAAGATTGAAGGAGACAGTCACCGAGGGAAACAATCCGGTGTGGTTGACCGCGAGAGGAGACGTGGAAGGTGCGTATTTCAGGACGGAGTTGAGCGGAACTCCGCCTCCGCCCGGGTTCGGGATCACGTAGACGTCCTTCAATCCCTCGGGCGAAGCCCAGTATTTAGGGGCTACCTCCATGACTACGTAATATTGGTTTAGCTCCGTGTAAATCGTCGAGACTTCCGCCTGGCCGAAGGCGTCGTAAAGTGTATTGTCCAGCAGTTGCGGAGTGATCCCCAGCCGGGCTGCGCTGGGGCGATCGTAGTCCAGTAAAGCCTGTAATCCGTGATTCTGCTGATCGGTATTCACATCCTGAAACCCCGGAGCTGTTTTTAACTGCGCAAGGAGAAGAGGGCCGTACTTCTGAAGGTCGTCGGTTGTTTCCGCTTGCAAGGTATATTGATATTCAGCGCTCGATTGTCGGCCGCCGATGCGAATATCCTGAACCGGCTGGAGGAAGGTAGCCGCACCCGGAACGTGCGCCAGCTTCGGCCGCAGCCGATTGATGACGGCTTCCGCGCTCACCTTGCGTTCATTGAGAGGCTTCAAAGCGATAAACGTGAAGCCTGCATTGGTCGCGCCCTGCCCTCCGGTGAACCCCATCACGTTTTGAACAGCCGAATCCGACTTGATGATGTTTACCGATTCCTGCACCGCGGTTCGCATTGCGTAGAAAGAAGTGTCTTGCGGTCCTTGCATCCCTCCGCTCATCGCTCCGGTGTCCTGTTGCGGGAAGAATCCTTTGGGTACCTTGGCGATCAGGAAGACATTTAATCCCAGCGTGAACAGAAATATAATCAGCAACAGCGCTGGATGATCAAGCACCCAGCCCAAAGTGTTTTCGTAGCCGTCTAGGACTCTTTGGAATCCGCGCTCGCTCCAGGCGTACAGTTTGCCGTGTTTGATCTCTTTATCGGCGATCAAAACACGTGAGCACATCATGGGAGTGGTCGTCAGCGAAATCACCATCGAGACTAGGATGGCAGCGGAAAGGGTAATCGCAAATTCCCGGAAGAGGCGCCCGATAATTCCTCCCATCAGCAGCAGCGGAATGAATACGGCGATCAGTGAGACACTGATCGAAAACACCGTGAAGCCGATTTCTCGCGCGCCCTGAAGCGCGGCTTGGATCGGCGTGAGCCCTTCTTCCAGGTGTCTGGTGATGTTCTCCATCACAACAATCGCATCGTCGACTACGAAGCCGCTCGCGATCGCCAGCGCCATCAGAGATAGATTGTCCAGCGAATAGCCGCACAGATACATCACCGCGCAGGTTCCAATCAGCGAAACGGGGACTGCCACCGCTGGAATAAGCGTGGCGCGCAGGTTGCGTAGGAATAGGAAGACCACGAGAATGACGAGAAACACCGAAATGATCAGTGTCCGCTCGATATCGGAGACGGAAGCGCGAATGGTCAGTGTCCGGTCGAGAATCGTGACTAGATGTTCTCCGCTCGGAATGGTCGCCTGTAGCGATGGAATCGCAGCCTGCACCGCATCCACGGTCGTGATGATGTTAGCGCCGGGCTGGCGGAAAATGAGCATGTTGACCGATAGCTTGCCGTTCAGAAATCCCGCTTGGCGCACTGTCTGCTGCGAATCGATCACGTCGGCGACATCCTGAAGCCGGACGACTCCTCCGTTGTGATAACCGACAACCAGAGGCTTGTAATCGACCGCCTTGGAGATCTGATCGTTGGCGATAATATCCGCGGTTATGGTTCCATCCGCCACCTGCCCCTTCGCCGAATTCGAATTTTGCCCGGCTACAACCCTCTGCACTTGCGGCAGACTAATGCCATAGCTCGCAAGCTGGTTCGGATTCAATTCGACGCGCACCGCGGGCAGCGATGCTCCGACCACTGTAACCTGGCCGACCCCCGAAATCTGCGAGATTCGCTGTGCGATCACCGTCGACGCCTTGTCGTACAGTGTCGGAACGTCGTAGACGTCGGACTGAAGGCCGAGCACGAGAATCGGCGAGTCGGCCGGGTTCACCTTGCGATACGTCGGGTTCGCCGGCAGATTAGCGGGAAGATACGTGCGCGCCGCGTTGATACCCGCTTCGACGTCTCTCGCCGCGCCGTTAATGTCGCGGCTCAAATCGAACTGTAGCGTGATTCCGGTGGTCCCTAGGCTGCTCGCCGACGTCATCTCAGTCACGCCGGCGATGTGCCCGAACTGGCGTTCGAGAGGCGTAGCGATTGAGGACGCCATAATATCCGGACTTGCTCCGGGTAAAGATGCCGCCACCGTGATGGTCGGAAAGTCCACCTGCGGCAGCGGAGACACCGGCAGCACCACGAACGCAATCGCACCCGCAATCGCGATTGCCACAGTGAGCAGCGTCGTCGCGACTGGTCGTCCGATGAACAGTGCGGACGGATTCACTTTTGCTCCTTCCTGCGCCGATGCGAGAATCGCGCCCCCAGGTCGTCAAAGAAAATGTAAATCACCGGAGTCGTGTAAAGCGTCAGCACCTGGCTGAAAATCAACCCGCCGACCATCGCCACGCCGAGCGGTCTCCGCAGTTCCGACCCGATCCCGGTGCCGAACGCCAACGGCAGCCCGCTGAGCAGCGCCGCCATGGTGGTCATCATAATCGGACGGAAACGAAGCAGGGAAGCTTGATAAATCGCATCCGTAGCGCTCTTGTTTTCCTTCCTCTCCGCCTCCAGAGCGAAATCGACCATCATGATCCCGTTCTTCTTCACGATGCCGATCAGCAGGATGATGCCGATAATGGCCACGATGTCCAGGTCAAGTCCGAACAACAGCAGCGCCAGCAGCGCTCCCACCCCCGCCGACGGCAGTGTCGAAAGGATCGTGATCGGATGAATAAAGCTCTCATATAGCACGCCGAGCACGATATACACCGTCACCAGAGCCGCCAGAATCAGTAATCCTTCGTTCGAAAGCGATCCCTCGAACGCCGACGCAGTCCCCTGGTAATTCGCGATCACCCCTGCCGGAAACTTCGCTGTCTTCACCACGCCGTCGATTGCATTGAGTGCCTGTCCCAGCGAGTATCCGTCGCCCAGGTTGAACGAAATCGTCACCGCCGGAAACTGCCCCTGATGGTTGATCGATAGCGCCTCGCTGGTCGTCTCGAAGTGCGTAAACGCGCTCAAGGGCACCGGAGTGGAGACACTGGTCGTGGACCCTCCCTGTGCCGACGCGGCCGTCGCTGAACTCGTAGTGGAAGCCGGTCGCGATGTGCCGTTCAACGATGTCGTCGCGCTCGAAGAAGTGCCCGTACCGGTGCTCGTGTTTCCCAGCACCGTCGAGTTCGAACTCACGGTCGCAGTCGGCGAAAGCGCCGAATTCTGGTTGTTGCTTAATGCAGTCGTGCCTATGCTCCCCGCCGAGAATGCCGACGTCGACGACGCCGGCAGAGAGTTGGTGGTACTCGTGGCCGCTGTCAAAAGGGCATTTCCAGCGCTCGCCGCGGCGCCTGATCCCGCGCCTGACGACGAACCCGCCGTGTTTGACGCGATGGCCGCCGGCGCCGTGCTGATCGACGAAGCCTGAATATAAATGTCGTGCAGCTTCTGCGGATCTTTCTGAAATTTGGGATCCGTCTCCAGAATCACGTGATACTGATTCAATTGCGTGTACAAAGTATTGATCTGCCGCTGCCCGAACGCGTCGTAAAGAGTGTTGTCGATCGTCGCCGGCGTGACCCCGAACCGCGATGCCGTCGCGCGGTCGATTACCAGAGCCGCCGCCGCGCCGCCCAGTTGTTGATCGGTGACCACATCGGCCAGCTCCGGCAGCTTGCTGAGCTTCGCGACGAAGTCGTGGGTCACGCTGTCCAGCTCGCTCTGGCTCGGATCTTCGAGCGTGTACTGATACTCGGTCCGGCTTACTCGGTCGTCCACCGTCAGGTCCTGCACCGGCTGCATGTACAGCTTGATCCCCTCCACCTTCGCTAGATTCGGACCCAGCCGGTTGATGACCCCGATCGCGTTCAGCTTGCGTTGCTCCAGCGGTTTGAGGTTGATCTGAATCCGTCCGCTGTTCAGCGTCGTATTCGTTCCATCCGCGCCGATAAACGACGAAATGCTGTCCACCGCGGGATCGGATAGAATCACTTTCGCCAGCGCCTGCTGCTGCCTGGTCATCGCGTCGAATGAAGTATCGGCTGACGTCTGCGAAATTCCCTGAATAATTCCCGTGTCCTGGGTCGGGAAAAATCCCTTTGGGATATAAATGTACAAGACTGCGGTCAGCACCAGCGTCACCACCGCGACCAGCAGCGTGATTCTTTGGTAGCGGAGCACGAATTTTAAAGTCCGCCCGTAGAACGCGATGATCCTCTCGAACATTTGCTCAGACGTGCGGTAAAAGCGCCCCTGCTTCTCCGGAGGCGTGTATTTCAGCAGTCGAGCCGACATCATCGGAGTCAGCGTCAGCGAAACAAACGCCGACAGTACGATCGTCACCGCCAGCGTTACCGCGAACTCCCGGAACAACCGCCCGGCCACATCTCCCATGAATAGCAACGGAATCAGCACCGCGATTAATGACACCGTCAATGACAGGATCGTGAACCCGATCTGCTCTGCCCCCTTCAACGCCGCCTCTAAAGGATTCTCTTTCTCCTCGATGTAACGCGAGATATTCTCGATCATCACGATTGCGTCGTCCACCACGAATCCTGTCGAAATCGTCAGCGCCATCATCGTGAGGTTGTTCAGGCTGTACCCTGCCAGGTACATCACGCCAAATGTCCCCACCAGCGAAAGCGGCACCGCGACACTCGGAATAATGGTCGCCGCCAAACTGCGCAAGAACAGGAAAATCACCATCACCACCAGCGCGATGGTCAGCATCAACTCGAACTCCACGTCTTTCACCGACGCGCGGATCGCCGTCGTCCGATCCGTCACCACCTGCACATGAACCACCTTCGGTAGAGTGCTTTCGAGCTGCGGCAACAGCTTCTCGATGCTGTCCACCACCTGGATCGTGTTCGCCCCAGGCTGCCTTTGGATGTTGAGAATCACCGCCGGCGTATAATTCACCCACGCCGCGAGCTTGGCGTTCTCCACGCCGTCCACCACCCGCGCCACCTGCGTCAACATCACCGGCGCGCCGTCGCGATACGCCACCACCACCTGCCGGTAATCGCTGCTCGTCAACAACTGATCGTTCGCATTGATCGTGTAATCCTGCGAAGGCCCGTCGAAGCTCCCTTTGGCCGAGTTCAGGCTACTTCCAGTCAGCGCATTGCGCAGATCCTCAAGGTTGATCCCATACGACGCCAGCGCCGTCGGATTCGCCTGAATGCGCACCGCGGGCTTCTGGCCTCCCGAAATGCTCACTAGGCCGACGCCCGTAATCTGCGAAATCTTCGGCGCCAGGCGCGTGTCCGCCAGATCCTCCACCGCCGACAGCGCCATTTCGTTCGACGTCAGCGCCAGCGTCAGCACCGGAGCGTCCGCCGGATTCGACTTGCTGTAAATCGGAGGCGTCGGCAGATTGGCCGGCAGATAACTCTGCGCCGCGTTAATCGCCGCCTGCACCTCCTGCTCCGCTACATCGATGTTCAGGCTGAGCTGGAACTGCATCACGATCACCGAGACTCCGCCCGCGCTGGTCGACGTCATCTGACTCAACCCCGCCACCTGTCCGAACTGCCTTTCAAGCGGAGCCGTTACTGCCGACGCCACCACCTCCGGACTCGCCCCCGGATAAAACGTCAATACCTGAATCGTCGGATAATCTACTTCCGGTAACGCCGATACCGGTAGCTGGAAGAACGCGACGCCGCCCGCCAGAAACATCGCCGCCATCAGCAAAGCAGTGGCTACCGGCCGAAGAATAAAGGGCCGCGATGGATTCATTGCGCCGGAGCCCCCGTGTTGGTTTGTCCCTGCGGCGTCGGCCCACGAACCGTGACCAGCGCGCCATTCTCCAACCGGTCGAACCCGCTCGTCGCAAGGGTAGCTCCCGCGTTCACCCCCTGCACTGCGGTCACAGTCTCATTGCTGGTCAACGTAGTAATCTGCTGGACGCTCACCGTATTGTTCTGCTGAACCACATACACGAACGCTTCCGTCCCGTTATGCTGCACCGCCGCCGTCGGTGCCAGAACCACCTTGCGGAGCGTCTTCAGCAGCAGCCGCGCATTCACGAACTGATTCGGGTACAGCGAAAAATCCTTGTTCGGGAACGTTGCGCGAAATTTCACAGTTCCCGTCGTCGTATCGATCTGGTTATCGAGCGACGTCAGCTTCCCGCTCTCGATCTGCTTGTCGTTCGCCCGGTCGAACGCATCCACCGTCAGCGTCCGTCCGCCCTTCAACTGCGCCTGGACTGATGGCAGGTCGTCTTCTGAAACATTGAACACCACTGTGATCGGCTGCAATTGCGTAATCACCACCAGCGTGGAGCTGCTTCCCGCAAAAATCGTGTTCCCTGGATCCACTAGCCGCAGTCCGACCTTGCCGGCGATCGGCGCGACAATGTGGCAATAGTCCAGTTGCACTTTGTCGAAATCCACCGTGCCCTGGTCCGACTTGACCGTCCCCTCGTCCTGGCGCACCGCCTGCTCCTGATCGTCGAGCTGTTGTTTTGCAATCGCGTTTCGCGCGTACGCGGCCTGGTACCGCGCCAGGTCCATTTTTGCCTGTGCCAGTACGCCTTCGTCGTGCTCCAGATTTCCTTGCGCCTGTTTGAGCGTCGCTTCGTACGGCAGCGGATCGACATCCACCAGAGGATCGCCCTTCTGGACCAGTTGCCCTTCCGTATAGTGAACCGCGATCACCCTCCCTGTAATCTGGCTGTAAACAGTAACGGTAAAAACCGGCGTCACGGTCCCCAGCGCATCGACATAAATATTTATGTCGCCGGCCTTCGTTTGCCCTGTCGTGATCGACGCACCCTGAGGTTTCGCCGCGGCCGCCTTCTTCGCCGCCTCTTCTTTGCTGCGGAAATGGTGGACCACCAACAGGACCAGGAGTAATAGGAGGATGGCCGCTGCCCAAAACCATTTCCTCCGCGGATTCTTAGGTTTTTTCGGCGGCTCTTCCGGTGCAGTTTGTTCGTGCTCTTCTTTACGCGGCTCGGATGGAATCTCGCCGTCCGTCAGATTGGGTTCTTTCTTGTCGTCGGCCATGCGTTGCCGTTTTCAGCCCCGAAAACAAGCTGGCCTGGAGCTTCCCGCAGCACCTCATGCAGTAGATCGCCCAACACCAAAAAAGTTTCACCCGCAGCACCGTAGGCTCTTAGTACTACGCCAAAACATCCAAATGGTGGCGCAAGCTTCAGCTTGGAGCGTCAGCCGGCGTGTCTTCCCGGCCCACCGCTTGCTACTCTGCGTATTACCCGAGCCAAAAGTGCCGCAATGACAACCCAGCTCCCCGCCGCGCCTGCACCCTTTCGTCACACCTGCTGGATTCTTCTTACCCACTCCCTGCTCCTGGCGAGTTCACTCCGTGCCGCCAACCCCACCATCACCGTGCAAGTTTCAAATGAAACGGCGCCCTCTACCGGAGGAACTGCTCAATTCAAAATCTCGCTGACCGCGCCCGCGCTAGTCTCCAACGCGAACATCTCCATGACCTTCGATCCCACGATCTTCGGTCCCATCCTCAACGTAGCCGCCTTCAGCGCCGCCGGGGATCAGGCGGGTTACGCCAACGTGAACGGCCAGCAGCTCACCGCGTCCGTCTCCTCGTCCTCCGCCAGCCTCGGTCAATTACCCGATCTGCCGATATTCATCGTGACCGTTCAAGTGCTCCCACAACCGCAGCCGCCTCCTCCACCGCCTCCACCAGGAGCCGCAGTCCCGGCGCAACCGGCGGGATACCCGTCTGCACCTGTCACCGTGGACCCGGCGCAATCGCCCTGGCAGGATCAGCAGGGCAATACGTATACGGTCAACGTGAATCCCGGAACCCTAACCCTCCGCGGCAGCCTGTCGATTCAAAACGTGACCCCCGGAGGAGGATTGTTACCGTCAGGAACCGTGGTCTCGATCGTTGGCACCGGATTCGACGCATCGACCATCGCCACGATCGACGGCGTGAGTATAGTCTCGACGCAGTTCGTCAACGCCCAGCAGATCAACGTCGCGCTCGGCGGGGCCACGGAGCTAACCGGCAAACATCTCCATGTCACGACGGCTGCCGGCTTGCAGTCCGACTTCTTCTGCTCTCTCCCCTCCGTTCCAGCCAACGTCGCATCGTCGATCTTTCCTCTACTGCCACTGGCCACCTACACGAATGTCGCGTGGCAGTATGTCGTGGAGGGCGCCTACGCGGAAGAAGTCGCGCTCTTGAATCAGACTCTCAATCCCGTGACCGTGACGTTCTTCTTCGTTAATTCTTCCTCCATCGCGACCGAATCTTCACCCCTCACGATTCCTCCCGGCGAGCTCTACTGGCTCAACGCCACCACGTTCAGCAATGGTTTGGGATTACTCGGAATGCTCTCCTCGGCCCCGATACGAATGCTCGAATATCAGGTGCAGGAGGGGCAGACCAACCTTCAACCTCCAACCCTCTTGACCGCGACCGAGCCGCCACTCTCAGCCTTGATCGAACCCACTGTTTCACCCACCGCCGCCGCATGGACCTGGCAGATCGGCGCCCCGGCTCCTGCGCCATTGATCACCAATATCAGGGGAGGCTTTCCCTTCACCGCCGTCTCGTCGGTTCCCTGGGTCTCCGTCTCGCCAACACAAGGCACGGAGCCTGCAAGACTAACCCTGACCCCCAACGTTTCCGCGCTTGGAGCCGGATCCTATTCGGGTAGTGTCACCATCCACAACATTGTCCCGGCCGCCCTCGCATCATTCGTTCAGGACATCGTGTTGAAGGTGACCCTGCAAGTGGGCCCCACCGCGTTCATCACCGTCGACCCCCCCAGCCTGGTCAGCGTACCCGCCGGGAGCACAACGCCAATCACCGCGACCTTCAGCGTCACCACCGCTGGAGCTCAAGCTTCGATAGCGGTCGCCGAGAGTACCAGCTCCGGCGGCAATTGGCTTTCCGCCGCGCCAACCACGGGCTTCGCTCCAGGCAGCGTGACCGTCACCGTAAATCCCACTGGCCTCGCCGCCGGAGCCTATGCGGGCATCGTCGTCGTTTATGGACCCTTGAACTCCGTCATCGTCCCGGTCCAAATAAATGTCGGCTTGAGCTCTCCGGGAGCGAACCTGTCAACGCTGACCTTCGCGCTTGCCGCCGGAACCACTACTCCGGGTCCACAGTCCAATATCTTGAATGGGAGCTATTCCTCAGTCTCAGTCACGACTCAATCCGGAGGAAACTGGCTTACGGCCTCGCTCATGGGCAGCAATAATCTTTTTACCAGCGCGAGCGCCGTTGGGCTCAGCCCCGGCACCTATCTCGGAACCATCACGCTCACTTCAACAAGTGGCGCCACCTCGCAGATTCAAGTCACACTAACCGTGGTCACGCCGTCCGCTCCTCTGACCGTGACTCCCGCGAGCGTCTCGCTCACGACGGAAGCCGGACAATCCGTAACACAAATCTTCAACGTCAGCTCCACTCCGAGCACACTCTTCAACTTCAATGTCTTAACCCCCGGCCCAGAACAGTGGTCGCCCGGAGGCAGTCAGACTTCCCCCTACACACCCTCGACCGTGACTCTCACACTTCAATCCTCGCAGCCCGGCATTCATTACGGCAGTGCAATCTTCACCTCGGGCTCAAACGCCGTGACTATCCCCATCGTCCTAACCGTAATGGCGACCGCCCCATCGCCGCCGATTCTCGGCTCGGTAGTCAGCGCCGCCTCGGGGCTTCCGGGACCCATCGCGCCCGGCGAGATCATCGCCATCTATGGCACTGGCCTCGGAATAGTGACGGGTTTCACCATCGGACCGGGCTTTAATGTCCCCTATACCACCGTCCAGATCGACGGCAGCACGGTGGATCCAATATACGCCTCATCCAAACAATTAAATGTAATCGTGCCATCCGGAACTCCTTCCACCGGCACTTCCATGCTGCAGGTATACAACTTGGGAAGCCCTCCAACCGCAGCTTGGCAGATCCCTCTCGCGCCATCCGCCCCGTCGATATTCACCCTCAGCGGATCCGGAGTCGGCCCCGGCGCAATCGTGAACCAGGACGGCTCCATCAACAGCCCATCGAACCCCGCGTCGCGCGGCACCGCAATTCAGATCTATGCCACCGGCGGAGGGCCAACGTCGCCACCCTCATCCGCCGGCTACGTAGCGACAGCCGCCGCCAGCCTCACGCTTCCGGTATCTCTGACCATCGGCGGAGTGAATGCGCAAGTTCTCTATGCAGGCAACGCCCCAGGCGAGGTTGTAGGACTTGTGCAAATCAACGCAATTATTCCGCAAGCCGTAACTCCCGGGACCGCGCTGCCGGTTCTGCTGACCATCGGCGGAGTTTCTTCTCAACCCGGAGTAACCGTCGCTATCTTTTAACTCTTCCCGAACCTCCGCCCTTCAGCAAATCCTCGACTTCGCCGCGCGTTAAACGGCAATAATCCCCTGGAATTGAGTGTTTCAGGCACGACGCTGCCACTGCGAACTCCAGAGCCTCTTGATGCGATCCGAGTTCTTGCAAACCGAAAATTAGTCCGCCGCCGAATGAATCACCGGCGCCTACGCGATCGACGATGTTGGTGATTTCGTAATAGCGGCTCAGGTGGAATTTTTCGCGGTCGTGCAAACAAGCGGACCAGTTGTTGTGCGAGGCGCTTTTCGATTCTCTCAGTGTAATCGCGATCATCTTGAGGGCAGGGAACTTAGCCAGCACGGTTTCCGCCAACTTCTCATAGGCACTGCGATCCAGATGGCCGCTTTCGACATCGGCTTCGCCGCGGATGCCCAGTGCCAGTTGCACGTCTTCTTCATTAGCGATGCCCACGTCCACATATTGAAATAGCTCCGGCATCACTTCGTGCGCCTTTTTGCCCCACTTCCATAGGTTTTTTCGATAATTGAGATCGCAACTCACAGTCAGCCCTTTTGCCTTCGCCACCGCGACGCTCTCCATCGCCAGTTTGGCGCAGGATTCGCTGATTGCGGGCGTGATCCCGGTGATATGAAACCAGTTTGCGCCTTCGAACGATGTTTCCCAATCGATTGATTTTGCTAAAGAAATCGCAGAGCGGTCACGATCGTAAGTCACCGCCGACGGACGCTGATTTGCGCCAGCTTCAACATAATAAACGCCCATCCGGCCTTGGCCTCGGACGATGTGCGAGGTATCGACGCCCAGGCCGCGCAGTTCGCGGATAGCTGCGTCGGCTGCGGGGTGTTTTTCGGGCAATACCGTGATGTATCGCGCCGGCAATCCAAATCCCGCGACGGCGACCGCGACATTGGCTTCGCCTCCGCCGAAAGTGGCCATTAATTCAGGGGTTTGGAAGAATCGTTCCAACCTCGGCGGCGCCAGGCGCAGCATGATTTCTCCGAAAGACACCACGAGTTTTGACATTGGAATTTCTCCGCTCAAACCACCTCAGGATATAAGATTTGGCCGGATGTCGACAATGGGGGGCAACGGGAAGTGCTAGAAAGCCAAGGGGGATAATTGGCGGCGCTGACTATGAGGGAGACAGTTCGGCCTCCCTAACATAGCGTTAGCGATTTTCGGCCGTGAGCTGCTGGTCGAGCAGTTTTTCCAGTTCCTGTGCCTGGCGCTCGGCTTCACCCAGGGACGCAATATTCAGGAGGCTGATCTGGAACTGGATTTCAGGTGCGACGTGCATAATCCTTTATATCGGGCATATGCGGCGGGATCGATAGGTACTTACTACTTTATCGATCCTTAAAACGCCTTAAATCGTCGGCTAGGATACTATACGAGCCCTTATTTCACCATAAATTCCAGTCTCCAGCGCCTAAAACCCAGGCGGCGACCAGAGCGTTGGCGACCGAGTGGGCGAGGACGGCATCTCCGATTCTTCCGCGGCGAATCTGAACCAGAGCGAAGATAGCGCCGGCGATGGTTCCGGCGAGCCAGCGGTCGCCGTGCATGATGCCGAAGGCGATCGACGAGATGAGAAACGGCGCCCAAGAGAAAGTGCGCCAGCTCACCGATTCAAAATCGGGCGAAGCTAAACGCCGCAGCAAGAATCCGCGGAACGCGAGTTCCTCGGCGACTGGCACGATGAGTACTCCACCGACTATGCGCAGGGCGATCCATGCGATTCGCGCTGCGCCGGATGCCTGCATCAGTGCGGCGGGCGCGGGGGAATGAAAGGTCTTCTCAAATCCCATCCAGATGGCGAAGACGAGCGCGCCTGCGGCGGCGCCGATCCAACCGAAGCGCCAGTTCAAATCCCGGTAGCTCTCGCGGAAATACCAGAGCGCTCCGGCGGCTGCGACGATGCGCAGGGAGTAGAACCATTCGAAGCCGGCGGACAGGGCATGCGCGATCATCGCTGCGCCGAGGATCGCGAGGAAGGGCATCAGATAGGGAGCGGTGGGATTGGTGGTATCGGATTGGGGAAGATCGTGAACCAGCGCCGGGATGCGGCGAGCCAGCAGGCAGGTGCCGATGGCAACAGCGTTGAAGGCGATCCAGCCAGCTTCGGAATGAAATCCTCCAATGGCGATTTGAGGCGCGCCGGCATTTCCGATGAGGATCAAAGCCGCGATGCGCACGGCATTTGCGATCCATAGGAGCGCTACACCCGCTGGAATTAGGATTAAGGCTTGCGGGAAACGCCACTGGCGGCGGAAGAACCATAGCCACGCCGAACTGAACGCCAGGATCAGGCCCATGCCTTCATAGCCGGAACATTCGGGGGCGATCTCCACATGAAAAGTGGGAGTGCCGATCGACATGTTGGAGGGATCGACGAGGAGCACCGCAACGAATGGACGCAGCATCAAAGCGACCAGGTTGAACGTCCCGTGACTGAGAGGGATCCAGAGCTTTTGCGCCAGCACTCCGAAGGCGCAGGCCACGAGTGCGCCGCCGAGGCCGTAAATCCACGCATCACCGGTGCTGCGGGCGATTTCGACCCAGACGCGCGCCGGAATCAGCGCGCAGGCTGCCAGCGCGAATGATAAGAGACCGGTACATCCCCACACCAGAACCTGGGAATTCAGAAATGTTCCGGCGGTAGCGTGGAACATTGCGGAGGAGAGCCAGATAAACAGCAGCATGGAGGCGGCGTGCGCCGCGAAGATGGACCAACCGATTGGAGAGGACGCGCATTCGGCAGAGATGCGCTTCAGATCAGTCTTCGCTCTGGATTCGGCGAAGATCAAGGACCCGAGAGCGATCGCAACACCAAGCCGCACGAACCAAGCTCCCCAATCGTGGAGGATCGTGGCGAGAATGCCGCGGCCGCGGAGTAGTTCCGTGTCGAGCCAATACGAAATCAGTAAGATCTCAATTGCGAACAAAATCCCCAGAAGTGCCAAGCGGGCGGGAAGACGGAGCGCAGCGGGAGGTGCGGTTTCGACAACGGGGGTGAGCTGGGCTTGCATTGTGACGCAAATCCCCGACCGGACGTAGACAGGTGGGGGACAAAGAAACCCCTGGCTTGCGCCAGGGGCTCTCTAGTAAATCGGGGGAGAATCTATTTACTTGTTACTTGCGGCGGCGTCCGCGGATCATCAGCATTGCGCCGCTGAGCAGGGCAATGGCGCTGGCGCCCGACGCCGGATCGATCTCCGGTACAGCCGAGGCGAACGCGGCGCTGGAGGCGCCGATCAGGAGCAGCGACATGCCAGCAATCTTCATCAAGTTCATTTTCATTTTGGTCTCCGATGGAAATTTAGTTACTAACAGGTAATACGCAAAATCCAGGCTGCTGGAGCGACCTGGATGATGGAAAAAGTTCTAGTACCTAGCGGCGGCGGCGCCCGCGGATCATCAACATGGCGCCGGCGAGCATTGCCAGGGCGCTTGCTCCCGAGGCCGGATCGATTTCCGGAACCACGGACGCGAAACATACGCTCGACATGCCGATACCGAGGAGCGCAAATCCCGCGATTTTCATCACGTTGCTTTTCATTGTGTAGAGAATCCCCCTTAGAGATGGTGCAATAAACTTCCCGAGTATCGCTGTAGATATGTTACAAGTCAAGTACCGATCTCGGGTAGTACTAGCCCTTTGAGGGCTCAGGGAACCAGGTTGGGCAGGAAACAGGGGTCTTTTTTAGAGGGTAAGGGTGGGGAAAAAATTGGAAGAGTTTTTGAGAGGAGCAACCTCGGTTCCTTGAGCACTCATCTTATCCGTCACGGCAACTACTGAAGCAATCGCTGTGCCAAGCTCGCAAGTGATTGATTCCCGGTTTTCGCGTTTCGGCAAATACCGGTTTGGCGTGCCAAGTTGGAAAGACTTACCGGAATTGCATTGGTTGAGATGCGAACGGTGCCGCGTTTTACCGGCTGTATTCAACCGGTGATGGCTGGAGTAGACCGGTCCTAAACGGGCTTTTCGTCTTTACAAAAAATTGCAGGAAAAGAGGCCCGACAGTGTGTCCACAACTTGTTGTTACTTAGCGATGCGGCCCTTCTTGGCCTCATCGATTTCGATGTTGTAGACGCTCAGGGCGCGGCCGGTGGCTACGTCAAGCTGGAGGCGGGCCTGGACGTAGGTTGCTTCCGCCACGACTTCAGTGCCGCCGGCGGTTGCCAGGTCGCGTTGTGCCTGAATGACGAGGAAGGGTGTCGAAGCGCCGACAGCGTATTTTTTTTGTTCGGCATCGAGGGTCTGCTGTTGGAGAATGCGGCTTTTGACGGCGGCGGAATATTGTGCGCGGGCCTGCTCGACCGTGATCATGGCGTTCTGGACGTCAACGTGGATCTGATTGATCAATCGCTGGACGCTCAACTCGCTTTGGCGCAGATTGACGGCAGCGGTGGTGTAGTTGGCTTGCGCATTGCGATTGCGCAGGGGAATGCTCAACTGGAGGCCCACCGAATAGTTCGGGAAATTGCGGGAGAAGACTTGTCCGAGAACGTTTCCGTAGCCTCCGAGGAAGAATGGATTCTGGGGTGTGCCGGCCGCTGCGAGCGCGTTGGCGTCGCCGGCGAGTCCGGTGTTCCGGAGGTCCCCGAAGGCGCTCAAGGTGGGGAGCATCAGATTGCGGGTGCCGGTCAGCAGGATTTTCTGATTCTCAAGCTGGATGCGGCTTTGCTGAAGCTCGGGACGATTTTCGACGGCAACGGCGAAGAGGGCTTGGATCGGTTCGAGATTCTCCTGGGCGGGGATGCGGATATGGTCGGTAGCGACGATGCGGGCGGCGGCGACGGCGGGATTGGCGAGTCCATTGCGGCTGAGGGCGTTCTTAAGGATGGTCTCCTGCTGGAGGACGGTGGTTTGCGAGGTGACGAGCGCTTGTTCGTCGGAGGCGACCTCGGCTTCGGCGCGAACAATCTCAATGGGCGCGAGGCTGCCGACATCGACTTGTTTCTGATTATCGCTGTACAGCTTTTGCGAGAGGGCGAGGGCTTTACGCTTCACCTCGACGTCTTCATTGGCGCTGACCAGCAGCCAGTAGGCTTGGACTACGGTTTGCACGGTGACGATCACCTGCTGCTTGAAGACGATGTCGGCGGCTTTGAGATTGTTCTTGGCGACGCGGATCGGGCGGTTGTTGGTGGCGATGCCGAAGCCCTGGAGCAGAGGCTGGGTGAAGGTGAGATCGAGATAGGCGGTGGTTACGGGATTGAAGGAGTTCAGGAGGGAATTCTGGTCGGAGAATGTGTTGTTGTAGCTGAGCGTCGCGGAGCCTCCGGTGGCAAAATTCTGCTGCACATTGAAGTTCGCTACGGTGCTGGTGGTGACGAGCGAGGTGGTGCCGGTGGTGACGGTGTTCTGCTGCGG
>DATHOJ010000052.1:0-7235 GCA_035485055.1 Bryobacteraceae bacterium | reverse complement strand
CACTCCTCGGGCGGGCAGCGCTCGACGGCTTCGCGGAGCATCGCCAGCGACGCGTGATACTGGCTTTTCAGCACGGCCCGAAGCATCGGATGCGAGTGGTTCACCGGCTAGATTGTACATCAGGGCATCAACAAGATGCGCACCACGTGGCGCGGGGCCATGCCCTGCGAATGACTTTTTCAGCATCCTGGCGAAAGGCGGCTGCCGCCAAAATTGGCCGCGCCATTTTCGCCCTTACAGAGCCGCGACCACCGGGAGCGGTCAGATCCCAGGTAATCCACTACCGGAACAACTGCGGCGCAAAGTCCGCCAGATAATTCCGCCAATTCCTCCACACATGCCCTTCTTCGGAAGGCGCGAACGCATGATGGATGTCGTGCTTCGTCAGCGTCTCATCGAACGCCTGCGCGGGAGCGAACAGGCTATCCGCCTTGCCGCACGCAATATAAAACACCTTCAGCTTCTTGTTGGTCCCCGCAGCATCGTTCAGGACCTCTTTATACTGCTCTTCGATATTCTGGGCCCGTAGAGCCGCGCTGAACGCGCCGATCGAGTGGAACTGATCCAGGTGATGCAATCCGATTTGCAGCGCCTGCCCGCCGCCCATCGATAGCCCGGCAATCGCTCGCTGATCCGGTTTGCCGGAGATCCTGTAAAACTTCTCCACCATCGGAACAACGTCGTTCAGAAGATCGTTCGCGAAACCATCCGTCTGCGTACTCGCCGTCGCGAACGGAGCCAGATACACATCCGGACGCGCCCGTCCGTAAGGCATCACCACGATCATCGGTTTCGCTTTCCCCTCGGCGATTAAATTGTCCAGGATCACGTTCGCGCGCCCGATGGTAGTCCATCCCGCCTCGGTGTCGCCCGAACCGTGCAGCAGGTACAGCACCGGATACGTGCCCTTCCCCGACTCATACCCCGGAGGCGTATAAACATCGATCCGCCGCGGCGCCTCCAGCGTTTTCGAATCGTAATACTGCACATGCACCGTCCCATGAGGCACCTTCGCGTAATCGTATGGCGCGGGTTTGTCGCCCGGAACTTCGAACATGCTCTCACCGGAGCGCTCCCCCAGCTTGATCATCGGGTTCATCGGATCCAGAACGCTGACGCCGTTCACCCGGAACGTGTAGCTGTAAATCGCGGGATTCAGAGGACCCAGCGTGACGGTCCAAATGCCGTCGTCCCCTTTGGCCATCTGTTGCGGCCCCTGAACGAAATCCCCACCGACCTTCACGTCGGTAGCATCCGGCGCGCGCAGTCGAAACATGACCGTGCGATCCTGCTTCACGTCGCAGGAAACAATTGGAGGCGGAGCGTTTCCTCGCCCAGCCGGCGGAGTCTGCGCGATCAACGTGGAAGCAAGCAGAAGAAGGTACATGGCAGGATTATATACCGGGTCGCTTCGTGTGCGGTTCTTTTCTTGCGCGCACTGCTAAAATAACAACCTCATGTCTCCCAAGCCCGCCGCAGTCGAAGCCCGCGACCTCCGCACCTACAAGCATTTCGATCTGCTGCTGGCCATCTTCATCGTAGTCCTGCTGATCTCCAACCTGGTGGGACAAAAACTGTGCGCCATCGGACCGTTCGTCATCAGCGGCGGACAGCTCCTGTTCCCTCTGACCTATATCTTCGGCGACGTCTTCACCGAAGTCTACGGCTACGCCGCATCCCGCCGAGCCATCTGGCTAGGCTTCATAGCCAACGCCCTTTTAGCGATCATGGGCCTGATCACCGTCTGGCTCCCGCCCGCTCCCGGCTGGCATAACCAGGAAGCTTTCGCGACAGTCTTCTATCAAATCCCCCGGCTGATCGTCGCGAGCCTGATCGCCTTCTGGTGCGGAGAATTCGCTAACTCCTACACGCTGGCAAGGATGAAATTGTGGACCAACGGAAGAATGCTGTGGACCAGAACGGTCGGCTCGACTGTAGTAGGTCAATTCGTAGACACCATCGTCCTGGTCGTCATCGGATTCGGAGGCACCGCACCGCCCATGACCCTGGCGACGCTGGCTTTGTCCGCCTACCTGGGCAAAGTAATCTATGAAGTGGTGGCAACCCCGCTGACCTACGCAGTAGTCGGCTTCCTGAAACGCAGCGAAGGCCTGGACGCCTTCGACTACCACAGCGACTTCAACCCGTTTCACGTCGGCATAAAATGACCAACATCGAGGTCAACATTTCCAGCACCAACAAGCTGGAAAAAACCATCGAAGATCGAAGCCAGGCCCTAGGCCTTTCAATCACGATGAAAACAACCGCGGCCAAATTCCCCGGCTCGATTCACTGGCATCTGAAAAAGGGGCGCGAGCGCGGAACGCTCGAAATAACCCTGTGGCCCTCCCAAAAGAGGTGTTGGTTTTCAATGCAGGATGGACGAAAAGGCGACTGGGTAATGGACGCAGCGCGTCAATTGAAAGAGCAACTAGAAGCTTGGCGAGCTTAGCGCCTTGGCGTGAAATTTTTATCCTATATCGCTAAGCACGCAAATATCAGGCAGATTCCGGTAATCCTCCGCATAATCGAGCCCGTACCCCACCACGAACTCATCCGGAATCTGAAACCCCCGGTAAGTCACCTCCACCGGCCTCTGCCGACGTTCCGGTTTATCGAGCAGCGACGCCACCCGCAGCGACTTCGGCTTCCTCTGCGCCAGCAACTGCATCAGGTAACTCAACGTAATCCCGCTATCGACGATATCCTCTATTACGATCACGTCGAAGCCTTCAATCGAGACATCCAGATCCTTGGTCAGCTTCACTTCACCCGAGCTGGTCTTGCCCTTCCCATAACTGGATATGCCGATAAACTCGATCCGCGCCGGCGTTTTCATCGCCCGCGCCAGGTCGGCAAGAAAAAAGCAGGCGCCCTTCAGAATCGCAATGAGGTAAACCGGCCCACCCGGCAAATCGCGGTCGATCTGGGCGCCCAATTCGCGAATTCGAGTCTGAATCTGTTCGGCGCTAATCAGCACACGGAGCGAAGACATTCGCTGATTGTACTAAAGTCTTGTGCTGCCAGGACCTATGTGAATATGCGGAGCCGTCGCCTTACCCACCATCGCGACCCGAAAAGCGTAATACGGAATTCCCTTCTGGTCCAGATATTCCCGCAGCCAGATTCCCTCGGGCGAATCCGGATTGACCGCGACATCCACCCGGCCAGTGTGGTCGAGGCCCAAGGCCCGGTGAACTGCCGTCATCCCCTTGGCGCTGATCGGAAATGGCTCCGAGAACTGCTTTTCGAATGCTAGAGTTAGCGCTTTCAACTCCTTCGGTTCGATCAGATGATCGCCGCTGGTTTTTTCTTCCGCCAAGCCCGGTAATCGAGCTTGTTCGGCATGCGCCATCCCCGCCACTTCGCGCAGCAGAGCCGCCCGCACTGTCGCTTGCTGGAGCGCGTCTTCGCGATTTGAAAGCTCCCTTTCGAGATCCACACGGTCTACAGGGGACGCCAAGTCTCTTGCGATCAAATCGTTGATTCTAGTGACTTTTGTCTGCTGCCGATCGACCCGGCTTTGCGCCGCCCGCAGCATATCGGCGGCTTGTTGCTCGTCGGTTTCCTCGATATGGCCATAGAGAGTCCGTTCGAGCACCTCTTCGTCCAGGGCGTCATCCAAAATTAACTGCGCGTCCGCGATTTTGGCCGCAGGCAGGGCTCCGGTGTTGATCAACCGCTGGACCCGCTCCATTTCCTGGCGCGCGGCGATTACGCCTTGCGATTCCTCGGCCTTAATTGACCATAAAACGACAAATAAGAGCGTCAACTTCATCTTCTACTGCCTTAATTATAGTATGCTTGGGGTAGGAGAACGTACCTGGGGCTTTTGCAGAAGAAGGCGCCATTAGCGCCCGAACAGTTGTGGCTGGCCGCGGTTGAAGCTGCCGAATCGAAGCAGGCCAAGGATTTACGGGTTCTCGACCTCCGCGAAATTACCTCCTTTGCCGATTTTTTCCTGATTGCCACCGGCTCCAACGCCCGCCAGATCCAGGCCATTGCCGACGAGATCGAAATTCAGCTAAAACAGCTCGGCGAATACCCGCATAGTGTTGAGGGGTATCAGAATGCCGAGTGGGTGCTGCTCGATTACGGCGACTACCTGATCCATGTTTTCACGGAGAAAGCCCGCCAGTATTACGACCTGGAACGGCTCTGGCGCGATGCCAAGACCGTCGCACTGTAAATCCGATTGCGGGCGGGCTTACGTATGTCGTATTGTTAGGACTGGTAGGAGGCTACCCCATGAAGAAATTTCTCGCCGCGTCTGCCTTAATGGCGATTGGATCCCTGTCGGCTTTTGCCGGCGAATGGACCGGCTATATTGCCGATTCCAAGTGCAAGCACACTGACGGAACTGAAGCGCACGTCGCCTGCACCGCAAAGTGCATCAAGGGCGGCGCCGATCCGGTGTTCGTAACCGCGGATAACAAGGTCCTTAAAATCGACAAGGACTCCATGGACAAGGTGACCCCGCATTATGGTCACAAGGTCACAGTAACCGGTAAGGTCGAGGGCGACACCCTCAAAGTCGATTCTATTAAAATGTAATTTTGGGATGGCGCGGCCTTAACCAGCCGCGCCATTCTTATTTCTTGCCCGCCTGAAACTCCATCACCAGTTTCCCGGCAGCGCCGTTGTACACCAGGGCTAGGTCCTTGGGTTTCAACTTGCCGTTGACCGAGAAATAGAGCAATCCTTCGACAGGCGTCTTGGTTTCCTTGTCCGGCAGAATCTTCGCGGTCAGCGCCGCCAGTCCAGGTCCTTCTTTTGCCGTGTCGTCGATCTGCGTATTCTTGATGACGTCCCTTTGAACCGTTCCCGGGCTCGATCCTACGCCAGCGCCCATTCCACCCACTCCCCAGCTCGATTTCCCGCCATCGGCGGTGCCGTGTTTGACCACCATCGCGCCTTTTCCCGCGATTTCCGATGGAGCGAGCGCCTGGGACCGCTGTCCATCCTTTCGGCAGATGATGGTGAAATCGTCGGGGCCTACACGCAGAGGCGCCTCGCCTTTCGGCATCACCTTCATCCGCACCACAACGTATCCCTCGCCGATATCGCTGCCGATCGCTTCGGTCACTTCGTCGTGGGCAATGATGACGCTGCCTTCGAGATCGACGTCGTTATTGCCGGCCTGTCCGGGAAGTTGCTTGCGTTCGCCGCCCAGACACAGCAGCGCGCCGATTACGCCCACAAAAATAAATTGCTTCATAGGCTCAAATCTCCTACTCGTTGACGGATCTCCATGCAGCCTCGCCCGGTCGGCAGCACTTTTCCAGGGTTTAGACGGCAGCCCGGATCGAACAGTTTCTTAAACCGCCCGATCATCTCCAGTGTATCCGGTGCGAACTGGTGGCCCATCATCTCCATTTTCTCCATCCCGACCCCGTGCTCGCCGGTGATCGATCCGCCGACGGCGATGCAGTAATCGAGAATCTCATCGCTTGCCTGCTTCACTTTGTCAAATTCGCCGGGCACACGGGGGTTGAACAGAATAAGGGGATGCAGATTGCCGTCGCCGGCGTGAAAAATATTGCTGATGGTGAGCCCGTAGCGCTCGCCCAGTTCATGCATGAATTTTAGCGCCGGTGCGATTTGCGTGCGCGGCACCACTCCATCCTGCACATAGTAAGAAGGACTGGCGCGACCCACCGCGCCGAAGGCGTTTTTGCGTCCTTTCCACAACAGCTCGCGCTCCAGCGAATTTCTGGCGACACGGAACTCGCGCGCATTGCACGTCAGGCAGACCTCGCGAATCTGCTCGACCTGCTCCTCCACGATCTCGCGCAAACCTTCGAGCTCGATCAACAGAACGGCCGCCGCGTCCATGGGATATCCGGCGTGCGTGGCTTCCTCGATCATGCGGAGCATGACGCCATCCATCATTTCTATCGCCGCGGGAGTAATCGCATGCGCGGTGATTTTTTCCACGGTCTCGCCGGCATCCTCGGCGCGATCGTAGATCGCAAGGATGGTTTTCACCATCTCCGGCTTGCGCATCAAACGCACAACGACCTTGGTCGCCAGAGCCATGGTTCCTTCGGAGCCTACCAGAAGACCGGTGAGATCGTAGCCCTCGCCTTCAGTGGACGTTTCGATGACGGTCCCGTCCGGCAGCACGGCCTCGATGCCCAGCACGTGGTTGGTGGTCACGCCGTAGCAAAGGGTATGCGGACCGCCCGCGTTTTCGCTCACGTTGCCGCCGATGGTGCAGGCGCGCTGGCTCGAGGGGTCGGGCGCGTAGAAGTAGCCGTCGCCTTCGACGGCCATGGTGATGTCGAGATTTACGACACCGGGCTCGACCACGGCGCATTCGTTGGCCAGATCGATTTCTAAAATACGATTCATGCGCGCGAAGGAAATGACCATCCCGCCGGCGCGAGCGATGGCTCCGCCGGAAAGGCCGGTGCCCGCGCCACGTCCGACGATCGGAAGGCTGAATTCGGCCGCCAGTTTGACGACCGCGACTACGTCCGCAGTGGATCGAGGAAACACCACCAGGTCAGGCCGCGATTTGTCGACTCCTCCGTCGTATTCGTAAAGGGCGAGGTCTTCGGGTTTGTAGAGATAGCCGCGGGGACCGAGGAGTTTTTCGACGCGTTCGTGGAGAGAGGCGGCCAAGTTAAAGTCTAGCCTAGCGGAAATTCGACGGCGTCGGAGCTGACCGCTCCCTATGGACTTCAGATTTCAGGGAAGAGAGAGCGTTACCTAACCGGGATAGACCGGTAACATCTAACGCTTATGTTCAGGCGGATCCGCCCACAGAAGCTGTCCTCTTTGCGCCGTACAATCCCCTTCCTGACGGTCGGGGCTCGGTTGGAAATGTGGAGGCCAATTGGTGGGCTGCGGGGTCTACCGGTAATCTGGATCGACACCCTATTGACACGCCCGTCCAGTCGAGTACAATCGTTAAGCAGTCTGATTTCGACCGAAACGGAAAACCCCCGTTATGTTTAAAGCCCGCAAACCACGCCCCGCCGCTTCTGCGTCCCCTGACAGGGCGCAGATCAAGACCCAGATTGAGGAACGGACCTATTCGTCTATCGAGGTCGCCGACGTGGCGCAGGTGAGCCTGCGGCAGTTGCAATGGTGGGATGAGCGGAAAGTCGTGTCGCCTCGCCACGAGGGCCATCGTCGTATCTATTTCGCCGCCGAAGTGATCGAAATCACCGTGATCGCCGAGCTCCGTCGCAAAGGATTTTCACTCCAGAAGATCCGCCGCGTGCTGC
>DATHOJ010000051.1:0-26959 GCA_035485055.1 Bryobacteraceae bacterium | reverse complement strand
CGAAAAAAGCCCCCACGCACGACAAAAGGAACCAGGTGGTCTGATAGTAGGCTGGGGCGATGGAGAAATCCAGGAAATCGCCGGCTTCATTCCAGACTCCGTTGTTGTTCGCGGCGATGACCCGAAACCGATGCGCTCCCGGACGAAGATCCGTATAAAACGCCTGGCGCCGAGTTCCCGCTTCCTGCCAGTCCGGATCGCGGCCTTCCAACCTATACCGAAAGTGAACTTTCTGCGGGACGGTAAAACTCAGGGCGGTGTAGTCGATTTCCACATCGCGCGTGTGGGCAGGCAGACGGACACCGCCACCCGGCAAATAAATTTTGTGGTCGGCGACGATCTGTTCCAAGTGCACAGGCGGCGGCGTGACGTTTCGAACAATATGAGCGGGATCGACCGATTGCACTACGGAGCCGTTAGTGAACCACAATCGGCCATCCCGATCCCTCACTGCACTCCTCTCGAAGGGAGTGGAAATGCCGGCTCGTAAACCGTCAAATACGTCGAACGCTTTCGGCTGCAATTTGACATTCGGGTCGACCCACCATCTTTGTATATCACTTCTTTCGATTTGCATCAGACCGCATCTCATGTAGACCCACAGATCGCCCCGATTGTCCTCCACGAAGCTATTCACACCGTTGCAAGGAAGGCCGTTCCTTGTGCCGAGCGTTCGTTGTTTTCCGTTCGACCAGCCGATGAGTCCGTAGCTCGTCGCCCCCAATACCGAACCGTCTGAACCCATCGCGACCTGGTACACGATAGAACTTGGTGGATGCTCGAAGTGGAAAGTTTCCGCATGCCCATCCTGATATCGCGCCAAATCGCCATTGGTGAGCCCAAGCCAAATGCCGCCTCGGGGATCAGCTACGAGAGCACGCCCCTGTGGCATGGGAGGCATGGGAATCTCTTCCTGAACTCGCCGATCGGAAATGCGGAGCAGTAATCTCGGCGGCTTATAGCTCAGCATCCAGAGACTGTTGTCTTTATCCTCTGTAATTCCCAGGATCATTCCCGTGGGACCGCCGTCCCGCCCCAGAACTTTTGTGAGTCGTCCGTTCTCATAGATATTCAGCCCGTTATCGATTCCCACCCAATGCCGGCCGGCATGATCCTCGAAGAGCGATGTAACTTGACCTCCTGGCAAATTTCTTACCGTTTGAAGCGAACGAACGCGGTCGGGATCGGAGCTTGGACTAAGAATGTCAAAGGTATGATCGTTGCCTCCCATCCAAATCGCGCCATCGCGCGTTGCTTGGATCGAAAAAACCGATGAACTGGACAGTCCTCCTGGCTCCGAGAAGGTAGTGATCGGTAAGTCGCGGAATGAATCGATGCCTCTGTCTGTCACCACCCATAGGTTGCCTTCCCTGTCCTCAAGGAAATCAGATATAGTATCGCCGGATAATCCATCGGAAGAGCCAATGTGATCGACTTGCCCACCAGAAATGCGGTAGAGGCCTTGCCCGTCGGTCCCAATCCAGAGAGTATTGTGGCTGTCCAGGAACACTCTCCTAGCCTTCAGCGTGCTGCTATCAAATCCGGGCACAACGAACGGCTTCCACTCGTCGTGCGAAAACTGCTGCAATCCCAATCCTGGACCAGGGTTACCTATTGCTACCCAGACCAAGCCGTCAGGTCCGAAGGCAAAGCAGGACACCCCCGTTTGACCGACATTCGACTTCAGCCCGCCCGGATAGTATGTTTGAAAGGAATCTGGCTTCCAGCGGGTTAGGCTCGTGCTGGCTCCAAGCCAAAAATTTCCCTCCGGGTCGCGAGCTAGCGAAGTGTACTGGTCCGGAGGAATACCATCCGCCTTTCCATAACATCGCACCGCGCTGCCCCTGACCTTGCAGAGCGGCCCGGTTTCGTCCGTATTTCCAACACGTAAGAACCATAGGGTTCCGTCCTCCTCCTCAACGAGAGGATTGACTCGAACGTTTGGATAGTTGATCAGGTCCTGGTGGGTCCAATGGCTCAGGCCACGCAGTGTACCGATCCATAGACTTCCATCCCGCGCAGCCAAAGGACGGACGATTTCAGTAGCCATTAACTGCTTTCCGGTCGGTGGCGTCCACGGAACGAAGTGGACTCCATCAAAGCGGCGGAGTCCGCTTGGATCGACAACCCAGAGGTAGCCGTCGCCGGTCTGTGTAATGCTATTGGGACGGCCGCCGAAGAATCCATCCTCGATTCTCCAGGTCGCATGTCCATATTGCGATATGCGTACGTTGGGACTGACGGCCCAAGCCGACACGGGTACACAGAGGAACGCCAGCCAAGTGAGCGCGCATTGCACACTCAAATCGTGCCTATGAAGATCCCTCAAACGATGCTCCTGTTCCATCTCCCTCAGTTTCACCCCATGCTACCGATTCTAATCTCACATCTGGCAAGCGTACCGCCCTTCGAACCGAGATCGCCTCCTCTAGGCCTCGCCATCGGAGAATCGAGAATCGCCAGAGCGAATCAAAGCAAAAAAGACCGCTACGAAAAAGAGCACAGAAGGCGCGATGGCCGCAACACGATTTCCACCGGATTCAACGCGGCGACCTTTACTCCCCATAAATCCCTATGGCTCCTGATCAGCTCTGTTCGGATCGTCTTCCGAAGGTCGGTGCTGTCAACATTTTTCTTCTCAGCCACTGGTAAGAGCCGAGTCCGAGAGATGTTCCCGCCAGAGCCGGCCGGCGCAAGTCGAAATCGGCCGGAACGGACCGGAGCAGGCAAGGACGCGCGTCACCCCGTCGAAGCGAATCCTTGCCGGCGAGCACCGTTCTGGAATTCCCACTACGATTGACGAGCGGCGGAGCGGGAACTGATTCCCGCTGGTGAGTTCTGAGCTACTGAAATTCATCCACAATTCCGTCGTCTCTCAATTCCACTTCCGCCGGCTCGCCCTACTTCCACTCGCACTCTTTATGGAGCGATCGCTCTGGCGACACCTAGGTGTCCTCAATTTGGATCGGGTGCTGCCGTCTCGGACGCGAACTGACGCTCTGCTTCAGAAAGTCGTCCTTGGCCGACGCCGCAGTACCCGAACTCGCGAATTGGTTAACTCATTTAGGCTCCTACTTCTTCGGCATCTCTCGTAGATTGTGATTTCGCAACGGCTTATACATCCTGCCTGTTACCCACAGCCGATGAAGCAAGATGCCGAGTTTACACAACCGCTTTCTTCTTTCCGCGCTTGGCGCCTCGTTCTGCCAAGTGTAGCCCCCAGCGTTTCAAATCGTTATGGGGTCCGTGACGGCTGAGGATGTAATGTGCTCCACCAACATTGTTCGACAGATAGGGGTTTCTTCCTTGGCGATGCGTAACTGCGGTTGGAGCTGACCCGAATCGCTGCGCCTGCTGCATATGGCCTTCCCGCGACTCGCTATGCGATTGGAGGTGCTTTTAACAGCGCCGTACAGCAAGTGGGCAGCGTGCTCGGCGTTGCGCTGGTCCTCGCTTTGTTGCGTGTGCAAGCACAAAGCGCGGGAGTGATAGATTTCAAGCATATGTTCGTGTTGACAATCGTTTGCGGCGCGACGGCCTCTCTATTCGCTCTCGCGATCGCCACGAAACCTGATCAGAGCTGGGAATGAGAACGGTTGCTGGCAAGGTGGCCCTGAATTAAGATGCACAAGGAGCCAAGAGTAGGAATGAAATAAATCGGTACCAAATTGCATCAGTCCTCGCCGATTATCCGAGCCTTTTACCAGTAACCGCCGAAGCGCTCTGATGCCAGGAGTGGGGGCAGGCCGGCGACGCGGATCTCGAGACCCAAGGGACTGCAGCGTTGCGGTCCTCGATGCCCTCGCAAATCTTGCCTATGCCGAGAACGCCACAGCCGCGTTGTACTTTAATGCGGGGATCACGAGTACAGCCCTTCCGGCGCCCTCAGGCCGACACAAGCCGCGGTGAAGAATACCTCAGTCGAAGTAGAGGCCGGCGAGCACAGGCTACGCGCGGATGAAGCTGCGTTGAAGCATGTAACGGGGGTGGTTGGTTACTGCAGGGGCACGCCAAGCTGGCGGAGGCCCTTGCCGGAGACTCGCAGGTATTGCAGCGCAAGGCCCAGTTGAAACAAGCCCAGCGCAATCTCAGCTACACGGTCATTCGTTCTCCCGCTATGGGGATCGTTGGCTGGAGACACCTCGAAGTCGGACGATGTAGTCGTAGTTGCGTGCGCCCCGCGACGCGTAATTCGGATTTTCAGAGTGGTTCCGCGGACGACGATTTGTGCGGCGCTGATCGTCCCATTTCCGATCCGGAGTTGCGCTTGGTCGAAGGAGCATTCGGTGAAGATCACCTCCTGGCACCACCCTGCACCCATACCCTATCGGTGTGCGGCGGGGCGTATCCGCAAACGTTAGGTGATTAAATCTGCTCGCCGGCCTCGGCCTGCCGGCAAGACGGCGTTGTGCCCGCCATCGCGAATCATCCCGTGCTCGAAAAACGCAAGCCAGGTGTGAGAAGCCAGGCGAATATTTGGGCCGAAACTCTGGATTTTGAAATCGCGAAAGGCGATGCTCTCGGCGCCGCTGTTTCCTCCGAGAATCACGCTGGTGGTCGCCGTCGAGCTTCCTGAGCCCGTCAAAGTCAGGTCGCGCAAACCTTGTCCGATGCGGTGCGACGTACTGTAATCGAAGGTGATGGCGACCCCGCTTGCGGCCGGCGTGGGTTAACGTCACGACGTCTCACGGAATGCCAATCGGCAAGACCGGCTTGTCTTAGTCACGAAAATAATCGGCGACGCGAACGTGCCCCCGTCCCGATCACGCCGCCGCTACTAGGAAGGTCCGCATAAGGCGCGATTGATTTGATCGCCCACTTCCTGGCCTGGAAAGGTCGACGCATAGCCACAGTGGATCTCTGCGGGGCGGTCCCTGAGCGGCCTTGGGCTTATGGGTAGATCGACGTACAAGCTAGGAGCGTCAAATAGGAGGCCGGGCGTTGACATGGGTTGGTTTCTCAAATAACACCGCGTAAGATTCTTCTAAATCACCTCATGGAGGAGCGAAAAATGTCTTCGATGGCGCCCATGAGCCCGGCGTGCGATCCGGGGCGTCGCGCAAGATGCGGCTCAACTGGTCGGAGAAGTTCGTGGTCGGCGGATACGCTCAGGGACGGTCGGACAGTCGACGCGGTGGTCGTCGGCGGGTACGATGGGGAGCGCTCGTTTACGTCGCGAAGACGCGAGTGGGCTTCACTCCGGCAAGCCGGGAGCGTTTGATGGCGAAGGTGCGGCCACTCGAGATCGCCAAGTGCCCGTTCGCGAATCTACCCGAGGGGCGCTCCGGCCGGTGGCGAGAGGGCTTGACGGCGGAGAAGATGAAGGAGTGCGTCTAGGTGCGACCGGAGATGCTGGCCGGACGGCATCACTGCCATGCTCGGTTTATCGGATTGATCGAAGGGAAGAACGCGCGACGCTGAGCACAGCTAAAGTCGTCGCAGCCCGCGCCGGTGGACGCAGGTTCACAACCTCGGATGGAGCCGTGCGAACATCTCGAAGAGGCCACCACATGTCACGTTGGGTCATTCTCGGATCTGTATTAGGATTCCTCGTCGCCGCCGAGGGCGCGCAACCGGCTAAACCGGGCAGCATCCCGGTCGAGTTGTGGAGTCCCGTCGCAACGTTCTCGATTCTGGGCTACGACCCATCGACGGGCGAGATCGGGGGAGCGGTCCAGTCGCGTGTGTTCTCGGTCGGCAACGGCGTGCTATGGGCGGAAGCTGGCACCGGCATGGCGGCAACCCAGGCAATCGTCGACGTCAGCTATGGTCCCCAGGCGCTCGCGTTGTTGAAGCTCGGCTACGCGCCAGACAAGATCGTCAGGATGATCCACGAATCCGATCCTGATCCGGATCCAGAGCGGTGGACCAAGGAAGGCAGGCAGTTCGCCGTGATGAACGCTAAGGGGGAATACGCCGCGTACACTGGCCCCAAGGCGACGGTGTGGGCGGGGAGCAAAGGCGGAAGGTTCTGCACGGCCCAGGGAAACATTCTGACGGGCGAGAGTGTGGTGAACGGGATGGTGGAGGCGTTCGAGAACACCACGGGGCACCTCTCGCTGCGGCTGCTGGCCGCGCTCGGCGCGGGGCAGAAGGCAGGAGGAGACAAGAGAGGGATGCAGTCGGCGGCGATGCTGATCGTGAAGAAGGATGGCGGAGTGTGGCTGCACAATGACGTTGTGCTCCGGTTGCAGGTGGAAGACAATCCTGAGCCGATCAAGGAACTCGGCCGTCTTGTGGAGAAGGCGGTTAAGCAGTTCCGGCTGGGCGCGCCAAAGTAAGGCGGGCGACATCCGGCCCTATTCCCGGCGGAGGTGCAATTCGTGGAGTGGCTGCCGGACAAGCACCTTCGGCATCCACGGTTTGTTGGCTTGAGGGACCGCTAAGCCCGAGTCGAATTACTCGGATACATTCGAGGTGTCGGGATCTTGCTCGAATGGATCGCCGGCGGTCGCGCGCACGTCCCACTGCTGTTGCATCTGGGCATGAAGCCCGGCGGGATCGGTTCTCACCGCCTGCCAGACCGCCTCGGACCGCTCGTCCGCATGCACATCGTTTAGACCATTCCGGATTCCGTCTAGTGTGCGCTCGGCCACCTGTCCTGGCGGGGTCTTTTCGCGCTCGAATCCGGCCGCCATATCGGTGTCGATGAACCCGGCGTAAACGGCGACGACCTGCGTGCCTTGGGACTTGAGTTGGATCCGCACGCCTTCGGTCAGTGCGAGAGCCGCGTGCTTGGACGCGCAATAGGTCGCGTTGAACGGGAAGACGAACCAGCTCACCACGGAGAGCATGTTAGCGATCGCGCCGCCGCCGTTTTTGGCCAGGACGGGCGCGAACGCGCGCACCATGCGAAGCATTCCGAAGACGTTCACTTCCATCTCTGACCGGAGGGCGGTCTCGGAGTCCTCAGCTAACATCGGGCTCCCGAGCATGATTCCGGCGTTGTTGATGAGGAGGTTCACGTCCGGGCATGCTGCAGCTGCCGCGCGGACATCCTCGTCCTGGGTGACATCGAGTTTTATCGGCACGAGACGTTGGTCCGTGATGTCAATCGACGCAGTATCGCGGGCACCCGCATAGACCCTCGTGGCACCTGCCAAAAGGAGTGCCTCCGTGTACGCTTTTCCGAGGCCGCGATTCGCGCCCGTCACGAGAGCAATAGAGTTCTCGATGTCCATGATCCATTTTTACTCAACCAGTAGAACCACATTTGGCGGGCCCAGGCATGTCGACATCGAATTCGCGGAGTGGACACAAGGACGGGGCCATTCCCTCATAACTTGCTCCATCCGTGGAGCAGCTCTAGCACTGCGTCCGCATTACTCTCCTTATCTCCGAGAGGCATGTTCGAAAGGCAAATGATCGTGAAGTGCCGCTCCGGGAAGCGGGCCATATGAGTCGACGTGTCCGTGTCAGCGCTGGAGTAATCGAGCACGGGATGGCAATAGAGGGAGCGGCATACTAGTCCAAAGGCGTCGTTATCCTTGTCGTGCTCGAACTTCATTCGCTGTTCATGAATTCGGTAAACTGGGGGCCGGCCCGAAGCGCTGTGTACCAATTCCTGTCCCATCGCAGTAGATCATCGAGTGTAGTGAAGACGCCGCTGCCGACGAAGTGCGGAGCGACGCGGACCAGCCGCGCCGATCTATCGCCAGGGCTGAGGGAAAATCCCCACGCTCACAAGCTCTTTGAGAACGCTCGGATCAGCGCGCAACGCATACCAGTTGCGCGATGTGGGACGACCTCTGTGCTGTCATCGTTGATCTCGCTAGACACTCCGAGGGGCCAAAAACGCGTCCCGCATGAAGGTTAGTCCTGGGGGCAAATTCAAGCTGAACTGGCGCGAGTGCCGCGCGATCGCTTCGTCGCGAGTGAAATAGTAAAAGCCCATCAACGGCACACCGTTTTTGCGCGGCGCGTTGGTGTACTCGTGAAGATCACTGGTCATGTACACCAGATGTTCGATACGCAGTCCGACTCCATGTTTTGCGACCGTCGGGATGTATTTCGCCACAGGATCAAAGAGAGCAATCTTGTTATCGAGGACCATCAGGCGGGCCAAGAACGAATCATGAAGCCATAGTTGACGAAGAGGTCCTCCTCAATGCCGAGAGCCTCGTAGCGGGTTCGAGATCGCCGGCAGGGTAACCCATGATGCGAAGGCCAGCATTAGCACCCGGCTGCTGATCGGATCCGGTAGGATCGGACATGTGCGCGGTGGTGTCCGTTTGGTCTGAGTTCGGACACCTATCGCGCGGAAGCTCTAGTGGCCCCGCGAGGTTCAGACCTAATCATCCATGTCGGGGATGTTGGCAAGCCTGAGATCATTGAGCGGCTACGCGCCCTGGCGCCCGTGGTCATCGTTAGAGGGAACATCGATAAGGGCACTTGGGCGTTCCAACTGCCATTGACAGCAGTGGCTGAGGCAGGTTAGGCCCTTGTATATGTTCTTCACTCGATCCCGTCGCGGCTCAATTGACGCGGTTGTCAGCGGGCACTCGCACAAGACTGGCCATACTGAACGAGATGGCGTCATATATGTGAATCCAGGGGTGTGTCAGGACTCAGCGCTCTAGTTTGCCGATCACGGTCGGGCGCCTCGATTTAGTGGCACTCCCGTGGAGGGTCGACTTTATCGACCTGTCCAATGAGAATAGCAGGCGCTCGGATCAGGCTCCTCGACCGGCACTGATCTCGTTTCTCTGCGCGACCTTCGACGCGCATCTTAGCAACTTCCGAGTTGCGCGTCATACTCTCAGAACCTGTCGGCGAGTGACTTGGTCATATTTTGCTCGTTGCCGCCGCGCCAGGATCCCAACACCGACGAATTGCGGGAGGTAAGCCTGCGCAGCCAATCGAGAAGAGCCCGGTGGGCGCGACTCTGTTGGCGCAAATCATTATTGGTAAGTTTGCATCATACCTCTTGATCGATGGCGTCACACTATCTATTCGCCGCGTCGAATGTGACATCGAAAGGGAAACGAAGCACTCGGTCAGTCTGGGCTCCCTCGGGCCGATTGGATCGCAAAAATCCTTCTGGCCGCCGCGCCGAAGACGCCATAGCTTACACTCAAACTACATGCTGAACCGGGGTTATGCCTACACCACAATCATCAGCAGCAAATACCATGGACAAACCCTGCTATTCCACTTGGCTAGCCGTTACCCCCACTCAACTCCACAAGCATGGCAACAAAAACTAAACAACGGCGAAGTCACCCTCAATGGCGTCACCGGCACCGGAAGCGAATCTGTCACCTCAGGTCAAACCCTTGTCTGGAACCGTCCACCCTGGATCGAAAAAGATTCACCTCAGTGCTTCGAAGTCCTGTTTGAAGATCCCCATCTGTTGGCCGTCAACAAACCCAGCGGGCTGTCCACCCTCCCAGGCGGCGGCTTCATGGAAAACACGCTCCTGCGCTTGGTGCAAAAGCAAACCCCCAACGCAAACCCTGTCCACCGGTTGGGCCGAGCCACCACCGGCATCGTCCTCTTCGCCAAAACACCGCAGGCAGCCTCTAATCTGTTCGTAAACTGGAACACACCCAAAATCCGAAAGATCTACCGGGCGCTAGCTCAAAATATTGCACAGCGCGACGCCTACGAAATCCTCACACCCATCGGCCTCGTACCGCACCCGCTCATCGGTTCTGTGTGGGCCGCCAACCTTAGTGGCAAACCGTCAAAGTCATGGGCAAAGGTGATCTCACGAACCACTAGCACCACAACATTTGAGGTAAGCCTAAATTCGGGCCGCCCTCATCAAATCAGAATCCATCTGGCATCCATCGGCCATCCGCTGGTAGGCGATCCTCTGTACGGCTTAACCGGGCAGCCTCTTGAAAATCTCCCCGGCCTTCCCGGCGATGGAGGATATTTCCTGCATGCCCAATATCTGAAATTCCATCACCCCGTCACCGGAGAACAAATCAATCTTGAGGCAGCTTTGCCGTCTGGATTTCCTGAGAGCGTGGTGACGCCCACTGGATTTGCGCTGGAAGGACAACGAGATGCAAAAAGGGTTTACGAGAAAACCAAAACCGGACGAGCCCGCGACGCAAGGCAAGAACTACATAACGCCGAGGGGACTCCAGCGCCTCCAAGATGAGCTCCGGTTTCTGCTCACCAGGGAACGTCCGGCTGTGACGGAGGTAGTGAAGTGGGCAGCCAGCAACGGCGATCGCAGTGAAAACGCCGACTATCAGTACGGCAAGCGACGGCTGCGGCAGATCGATGGGCGGATTCGCTTTCTCACGAAGCGAATCGAAGCTGCGGAGGTGGTGGACCCGGAAACTCCGAGAGTGGGGCAAATGGCGACGAGGGCATTCTTCGGCGCGACCGTGCGCTATGCCAATGCCGCGGGAGTGGAGCGAGTGGTGAGCATCGTGGGCACCGACGAAGTCGATCTCGACCGTAGCCACATCAGTTGGGTGTCGCCTCTGGGGCGCGCGTTGCTGAAGTCGGCAGCGGGCGACAGCGTTGTGCTCCAGGCGCCGGGCGGTACAGAAAACCTGGACGTGCTGGAAGTTCGTTACAAGCGCATTTCAGTGGAACCGTTCCGCGAACCACCTGGAGCCGAAGCCTCGGCAAAGGGACTCCCTCGCGGAGCCAGTCCACCTGACGAAGATTAGTGAAGCGGCGCATGAAAACTCCGGTACCTCAGAAAATTCGTGAGAGCCGGTTCAGGCGGTGGAAAAATCCTGTGATTCTGAAATTCCGGCGCTGCCCTGCTGCTATAATCCCGAAATGTTCATGCGCGCAGTCATCGCAACAGCACTGCTCGGGCTTGCCGGCGCCACCGTTATGTTGGCGCAGGATCGCATCAAGGAGATGCCGGGGTACGATCAGTTCACCAAGATGCAGCCCCAAATCAATGGCTCCGTTACACCCGGATCCTTAGCCGTGACTTGGGCGGCCGACGGCAAGAGCTTTACTTACGATTTCGGCGGGAAATCGTACAAGTACGATACAGCCACCCGCGAAGCTGCGGTTACTGGCGACGCCCCAGAGCCTGCCGGCAACGGGCGCGGCGGGCGTGGCGGGAGAGGCGGCCAGGGACAGCAGGGGCAGGCGGCGCGCGGAGGCCGCGGCGGCATGGAACAGGAACAATCCGAGATGGCGACCGCCCCGGTGGATGGCTGCCCTACCGGCGCCACAGCACGCGGCCGGCAGGCGTTCTGCGTCGAATCTCCCGACCATAAGCTGAAGGCCTTCTACCGCAATCGCAATCTGTGGATCGCCAATTTTGACGGATCCAACGAAAAGGCCATCAGTACGGATGGCAGCGTCAAGGGACGCATTAAGTACGGCACCGGTAGCTGGGTTTATGGCGAGGAACTGGCCCAGACCACCGCGATCTGGTGGTCGCCCGATAGCTCCAAGATCGGATACTATCGCTTCGACGAAAGTCAGGTAAAAGACTTCTACCTGCAAATGAACCAGACGGCGGTGCAGGACACCATGGATGTCGAGGCTTACCCGAAGCCGGGCGCGCCGAATCCGATCGCCGATATCTTCATCTACGACCCTGCCGCGGGAAAGTCGGTGAAGATGGATATCCGCAGCGGGAAGCCGTTTTCCGATGACGTGGTCGGGCATTATGCCTACGACGTGCGCTGGTCCCCCGACGGCGCCGAGCTTTTACTAAACCGTAGCAATCGCCGCCAGCAGATCATGGAGTTCGTGGCTTGCAGCCCCGCCAACGGGACGTGCCGGGTGGTCGTGCATGAGGACTGGCCGACCGGTTGGACGAACAACCGCCCCGCCATGCAGTATCTGAAGGATAATCGTCGGTTCATTTGGGAATCGGAGCGCAACAGCTGGCGTAACTTCTATCTCTACGATCTGGCTGGCAAACAACTCGCGACCCTTACCAACAACACGACGTTTGAATCGGGCAATATCGTGAAAGTCGACGAGCCGGCCGGCGTCATGTTCTACATGGCGCGCGACGGCGACAACTTCATGAAGATGCAGCTTCACCGCGTCGGACTGGACGGCAAAGGGGACGTGCGCCTGACCGATCCGAAATTCAACCACACCATCGGCGCGTGCGGACAAAGCGGTGGAGGCGGTCGCGCCGGCCGAGGCGGTGGAGCGGGCGGCTTCGTGGCAAACTGCAGTATTTCTTCCGACAATCTGTTTATCGTCGATGTTTACCAGACTCACGACAAGCCGCCCGCCACACAGCTTCTGGATGCGTCGGGGAGGGTTGTGGCGCAACTGGCCAAGGCGGACACGTCTAAGTTCGATCAGCTTGGCCTGAAGAAGGTCGAGATGTACACGTATAAGGCCTCCGACGGAAAGACTCCGCTATTCGGAACCATCGCCTTTCCGTCTAACTTCGACCCCGGAAAAAAGTATCCCACGCTGGTTTCGGTGTACGGCGGTCCTGCGGCCGGCAATAATGTGCCCACCGAAAATTTCGCGCCTCCTAGCCCTACGACCGAATACGGGTTTCTAGTGGTCTCCCTCTCCTCCCGTGCCATGCCGGGAATGGGAAAGCGCACCTTGGATTCCATCTATCTGAAGCTTGGCGTCACCGAGATGGACGATATGGCAGAGGGCATCAAAGCGCTATGGAACCGGCCATATTTCGATAAGACGCGCGTGGGGATCTATGGCACCTCATACGGCGGCTACACGTCGGCCATGGAGATTCTCCGGCACCCGGACGTGTTTACGGCCGCGTCGGCTTCTTCGCCTCCGACCTCCTGGTACAACTACGACTCTATTTACACAGAGCGTTACATGGGGATCCCCGAGGGGAACAAAGAGGGCTACGAGGCCGGCAGCGCCATGAACTTCGCCAAGGACCTGCGCGGCCGTCTGCTGCTCTATTACGGGACCGCGGATAATAACGTGCATCCCAACAATTCGATGCAGCTGATTCGCGCACTGCAAAGCGCCGGCAAGAGTTTCGAAGTGCAGGTTGGTCCTGATCAGGGTCACAGCGGAGTGAACAACCAGCATATGATGGAATTTTTCATCGACAATCTGGTTGTGCATCCTGAGAGGCTGATAGCCCCTAAATAGGGGCCCTGGATTGGACATCGCGACGCCCAATGCAAGCCCAACCAATGAGGGAGTGCATTGCATGCTGCGGGCGATTTATAACCCGCCCTGGAAGCCGTCTGACCTGCGTAAGCTCTTGGCGGCAAGGTCGCGGGGCCTGGGCGCGACGTTGTTTAAGAATGCACCTGGATGTGACCTGAGCGTCTCGGAGAGTGATAGACGGTTTGAAACATCCATCCCGTAAAGTCCTTTCCGGGACTCGGACCTCGCCCCACGTGCTCGAAGCAGACGAACCTGATCGAGTAGAGCGCCCCATCACCCCGGCGCTATCACCGAGATTTCGCCGGTAACTTCAGACGGCTCGGGCGGTATCTCATGAAGGGCACATCATGCTGGCTGAGTTGCGAGAAGCGTTACGGCAATTGCGAAGAGCGCCGGGTATTACCACGACGGCGGTGATCACATTGGCTTTGGGAATCGGCGCGACCACGGCGATCTTTACTCTGGTGCACCAGGTGATGCTGAATTCGCTGCCGGTGACCAAACCGGAGGATCTCTGGGCGATCGGAGACAAAGTCCGCTGCTGCAACTGGGGCGGGTACACCCAAGGGGACGATGGGGATTTCTCGCTATTCTCCTGGGAGGCATACAAGCACTTTCGCGCCAACACCAGCGAATTCACCGACCTCGCCGCACTTCAAGCGGGCAATGCTCCGCTCGGCGTCCGTAGAACCGGGTCACAGACCCCGGCGGAGACGCGCAACGGTGAGTACGTTTCCGGCAATTTTTTTAGAACCTTCGGCGTGCGGCCGTGGATGGGACGGCTGATGACCGATGCGGACGACCAGGAGGGTGCGCCACCGGTCGCGGTCATGAGCTACCACGTGTGGCAGGATAAGTACGCTTCGGATCCCTCCGTAGTCGGCGCAGGCTACCAGATAAACGGACATCCCTTCACAGTGATCGGCGTAGCGGCGCCGGGATTTTATGGCGCTAAGCTAGCGGGCTGGGGCATGCCGGATTTCTGGCTCCCGCTTACGATGGAGCCATTGATCAATGGAGCGACATCGCGATTGAAACGACCGGACGGGAGCTTCCTGGACCTTCTTGGACGAGTGCGGCCGGGGGTCAACTCGAAGTCGCTGGAAGCAAGGCTGAAGGTCGAACTGCATGATTGGCTCGCGAGCCATGTGTCCGATATGCAGCCTGGGGAAAAGCAACTCTGGCAGCAGCAGACCCTGCATTTGGTACCAGGCGGCTCCGGAGTGGCGCAGATGAGGAATCAATATCAGGACGGGCTGAAACTGTTGCTGATCGCAGCAGGCTGTTTGCTGCTGGTAGCCTGCGCGAATCTGGCGAACCTGATGCTCGCGCGAGGCTTGAAGGATCGTGCGCAGACTTCGATACGGGTCGCCCTCGGCGCATCGCGCGGACGCCTGGTCCGCAAGGTACTGGTCGAGTCCACGGTACTGGCGATGATGGGAGGAGTCTTGGGCATCGGCGTCGCATTGGCCGGAACGAAGCTGATTTTACACCTGGCATTCCGGATCGGCGGACCCAATAACTACGTCCCGATCGACGCGACACCGTCCTGGCCCGTGCTGTTGTTCACGCTGGCCGTTTCCGTGCTGACGGGAGTCCTCTTCGGAATCACGCCGGCGTGGATCACTTCGCAAATCGATCCAGCGGACGCGTTGCGGGGAGCGAATCGCTCAGTGGGCGCCGGGCGCTCCTGGGTGCAGAAGTCGCTGGTGATCGGGCAGGTCGCTGTGTCCTTGATTTTGTTGTCCGCCGCGGCCTTGCTCAGTCGGAGCCTGCGCAACCTGGAACACCAGAACTTCGGATTCGAAACCGAGGGCCGGTATATCGCCTGGATCAATCCGCTGTTGGGTAACTACAAGCCGGAACAAATGGAACCGATGTTCCGCCAAATCGACGATAATCTGCTCCGGATTCCCGGCGTCCGGATGGCCGCCCCCGCGCTCTATGCGCCGATGACGGGCGATAGCTGGAACGACGCCATTCGTGTGGAGGGCAGGCCGGAGCCCGGCCCGAAGGAAGACACCAGCGCCGCCTGGTCGCGGGTGATGCCGGGCTTCTTTGAAACCATCGGGGCGACGATTATGATGGGCCGGCCCATTACAGACCAGGACACGCCGGCCACGCGCAGAGTCGCGGTTGTGAATCAGGCTTTCGCGAAGAAATTCTTCAAGGACCAGAATCCCATCGGGCAGCACTTCGGAATCAGCAAGGTCAAGTATTCCGCAACGTTTGAAGTCGTCGGAGTGACCAATGACGTGCGGTATATGACCTACGAATACAAGAAAGCCGTGCATCCTATGTTTTGGGTGCCCGAAGCACAACCTGTGCATTACGACGATCCCGCTTTCACTAGCGGCGAAATCTGGTCGCACTATCTGTATAACATCGTCATTTGGGTCCCCGGAACCCAATCTTCCACTCCGTCTAATATCGAAGAGAATGTCCGCAAGGCACTGGCAAGCGTCGATCCGAATTTGGTGCTCTATGGGGTCGACTCCTACGCCGAAGTCGTCAGCTCAGATTTCCAGCAAGAGCATATGATCGCCACCCTGACAACGCTGTTCGGAGCGCTCGGGCTCGTGCTGGCTGCCGTCGGATTGTATGGAGTCCTGGCTTACATCGTGGAGCGTCGCACCGGTGAAATCGGTGTGCGGATGGCGTTAGGCGCGGATCGCAGGCGTATCGTTGGAATGGTGCTCGGCGGCGCATTCTCACAGGTGGGAATCGGACTTGCGCTTGGCATTCCGGCCGCAATAGGAGCCGGGAAACTGATGGCCGCTCAACTCTTCGGTGTGGATCCGTGGGACCCGTTCATGCTGACGCTGGTCATATTGCTGCTCGCCTTGGCGGCATTTCTTGCATCCGCGATTCCGGCCTGGCGAGCGGCAGCCGTGGAACCGATGGTGGCGCTGCGGACCGAATAAACGAAGCTCTGCGCCGCTTGAACTCAAACATCGCCCCGACGCGCGACCTTCCATCGGTCATACCTCGTCACGTCTCCGCTGGAACGACTATTTCGCGAGGCGCGCCTATTTTTCCGCTTGCCTTTTCCCTCGACCAGAACGATGAGTCGTCATGCGCGAGACGAGCGCAGAAAAGGACACCCGAACACCTGACGACCACAGAAACCACCATGACTGTCAAAGCCGCCGGGTTTGCGGCATAGGGCGCGCACGTTGCGCCGGAGCAGGCTCCCGCCAGGAAGGCTGCCAGCCAGAAGAAGGGCGTGCCCCAGGACAAAAACAGCCGCCAACGCTGCTAAGCAGCGAGCCAAAGCCGCGATCTCCGCGCCGAAAAAGGCGGCCAAGCCGGAAGGGAAGGCCAACAGGAACGCTATCACCTCAAGGGCAAGGCTGTGGCCCCCAGCGCCGAAAGCAAGGGCGCGGAGATCCTTGAGATGATCGGCCGCGCCAAGGGTGACACTCTTGCCGAAATCATGAAGGCGGCGGCCTTGCAGGCGCATTGCGCGGGGATTCGTCTCGCCCGATAGCAAGAAGCACGGCGTCACGATCGAGTCGGCTAAGAACGAGGCGGGCGAGCGCACCTACAAGATTGCGAAGTAGTCTGCGGTACGCGATCCCCTCCGCCGCCGGTCCAGAGCCGGCAGTTTTTCTCATTTCAAGCGCATGGCGCCTCTTCCGCCGAACCTACCTGCTCGAAATATCGAGCTTACTCATCCTTTTCAGGCACGACTTCGACTGTGCGCACTGCAACATCTATTAACCGATTCCAGGTTTCCTTCCCCAGCGCCTGCTCCAGGCTTGTCTGAGCACTTTGCCAATACGGAAGTGCTCACTTGTATTTCCGCCTTCCCACTGCGGTCAGGGAAAGCCGAAGTTCGCGCCTATGGGCTCCCGCCACGGAAAGCAGCCATCCTTTTTCGCGTAGCGGAGCGAGTGTTCGGGTCAGGGTTGTACTGTGGATCTCAAGCAATTCGGCTAACTGCTTCTGGGTGATCTCCGCCGCAATATTCAAGGCTTGCAAGAGCGTGAATTGACTGACGTGCAGGCCGCTCGGGCGCTACATGGCGTCGTAATACTTGGTGACCACCCTGCCGGCCCTTCGGAGATTGGCACATGCGCATAGTAGCCGAACCACTGCCATTGCCCTGGTCGTCGAGATTTCTGGCATCTCGTTCCTGGAATACTTGTATCTACATTTATACCAAGGCGGAATGCCGTGATTGCAATTTCCTGCGACTTCTTTACATATATCTACATCCGTATCGGCAGGAAATCCAAGCTACAAAGGAGTCGGATCCTTCGCGGTCTTCGCCGCTGTGTTGTTTGGTATGTACCGTGCTCTCAGCCGTGCTAGATTGCCCGTTCGTGACAGGGGCAACGCGTTGTGGAGCATTTCGGCGCTGCTCGTGACGTGGTTCTTCGCTGCTCTGATCCTCCCATGGTCCGGCTTTTACCAGGCATCGGGATCCCGCATTCCCACCATACCCTTTGGACTGCTAATGCCGATCGCCGCCGGCGTCGTACTATTTTGGCTCTGGCGCCCGCTCAGGCGCATCATTGAGTCCGTCCCGCAGAGTTAGATCGCGAGTGTCCAGGCCTATCGGGTGGAGGATTTAATCTTCCTCACGCTCTATGCAGGAGGATGGTTGCCAGGCGCGTTTGCATGGCCAGCGGGAGTCGGTGACGTGATCGTCGGACTGCTTGCCCCGGTCGTAGGCATTGCCTATATGGGTGGGGTTCGCGGATCAACCGGCTTGCTTCGGGCGTGGAATCTGCTTGGGATCGCCGATCTGGTTGTGGCCGTGACGACCGGCTTCCTGACGTCGCCTTCGCCGCTGCAACTGCTGGCGCTTGATCGGCCGAATGAACTCATCAGTTCGTTTCCTTTGGCGATGATTCCGGCATTTCTCGTTCCTCTTTCCTTATTGCTGCACTTGGCGTCGTTACAGAAACGGCGTCAACTCGAGCTCGAGGCGGGGGGATCTGAAGTCGCTTCTCGCAGAACGGAAGCCCGGCGGCAAGATAGTTCCGCCAAGTACGATGCCGGCGAGCCCGCCTACAGGGTCGCAAGGTAATTAGCCCGATCCATTCGCCGCCGGTTCGAAGCCAGCGGCTTCTTCGTTTCAAGATTGGAGTGTTTGATAGTCGAGTTGGCGCGTCCGACCACTTTATCAACCGCCAATCCCAGTGACTGAGGCTCGTGCTGGTACTCAGCGTTCCACCAAGCCCCAGTTTGGTTTTGGCCCCGGAATCGGCGGTAATGCTGCTTCCCGGCAGAGTCTATCCTCCACTCCGGTCGCTCCGGTGTATCGAAACAGCGATTCTGAGCGATTATGAACGCAAACGGGGATTGATTTCAGAAGCGCTCTCAGGCATGTTAGCCTCCAGGGCCGGGACTTGCAGCGAGCCTCGGTAGGCATTTCCGCAAGGTGGGCGATGTGTGTCAAGTGCGACAGATTCCGAGTGTGCCGTAACGCAGGTGTTAGCGCGAAGCGGACGTCGGATCGGCCGCGAGGAGGGAAGGCGGCGTCTTCCCCACGCGACACCTCGCTGAGTATAAGCGCGGATTTGACGCGCCGTTCAGGAAAGGTCTCTGCCACGCTCTCGAATTAGCACTATTTCGAGGCTTCCAGCGCCGGCTCCGTTGCGGGAATGGTTAACAACAGAGCCCTCTGCTGGGACGAACTGAAGTTAAGCCAGAACCGAGCCATTTCAAAGAATTCCGGCTTTCCCCAACCCGCGCGCATGATCCCCCAAGAGGAGTGGTCCTTACCAAGCAGTAGATGGCCAATTTCATGGGTGACGGCGTAACCCATTAGCGTAGTAGCCGAAAGGCCGGTGTGATCCGAGTACTTTTGAATCGCAGACGCGTAGATGGACGCATAGCCGCTTTCGACGATCGCTGCCCCCAACGGATCGCCGAACTTATTCGGGGGGCCGAGCCGGGTTTCGAGGATTCGTAGCAACACCGTACCCGGTTTCAGGTAGGCGTCGCACTCCGGCGAACTCGGACCCTGCCGATGTCCGGTGCAGTGGACCCACTCGAGCCGAATACCCGCGTGTGCGAACAATGTCGTGCTGACGTTCTCCAGTTCGCTGATCGAACTCCCCGGGAGTCTGGCGTAGTCGCGAACGATGACCGTCAGGCTCCGAGTCTCTTTGGGGTCGGCCATGCACATGGCACTGATAGCCGCGATCAATAAGGCGGTCCATGAAGTGTTCATGGCCCGACTTTGGGCCGATTGCGCCGGAACCTCGATGCACAGCGTCTGAAACGCGCCTGACATCGAACTGATAGAACAAGTTATTGAAAAGGAAGATAATTGCTTGTGATATACTCTCCGGCTAGGTCACATGGCTTGGTTACGTTTTGGCGGATTTGAGTTCGATCTGTCTCTGCGGGAGCTTCGGAAAGGCGGAACCCGGCTGCGTGTGCCGGACCAGTCCCTGGCCATCCTGGCCATGTTGCTGGAGCGTCCGGGTGAACTCGTCACTCGCGAGAAAATCCAATCTCGGCTTTGGCCGAACGGAACGGTGGTGGAGTTCGAACACAGCGTCAACTCCGCCGTGAAGCGGCTGCGGCAGGCATTATTGGATACCGCCTCCACCCCACGCTCGATTGAAACTCTGCCACGCAAGGGCTACCGGTTCATTGGGACGTTGGATCCTGTTAACCCCGATCCGGAAGCGCTCACGCCGGGCACCTTCATCTCAAACTACCGGATTCTCGCCGAGGCCGGGCGAGGCGCCATGGGGGTGGTCTACAAGGCTGAAGACATCACACTCGGCCGGATGGTGGCGTTGAAGTTCCTGCCCGATGAGTTGGCCGACCATCCGCCAGCGCTGGAGCGGCTACGACGCGAGGCGCGCATGATTGGGGCGCTGAATCATTCCGGGATCTGCACCGTATATCAACTGGGCGAAGGCTCCGGCCGGGTCTTTCTGGTGATGGAGTATTTGGAGGGTGAATCGCTGCGGGAGCGGATGGCGCGAGGGCCGCTATCCACGGACGAATTCTTGGATATCGCCGTGCAGGTAGCCAAGGCGCTTGAGGCGGCCCACGGGCAAGGGATGGTGCACCGCGACATCAAGCCGGACAATCTGTTCCTGACCAGGCGGGGCGTGGTGAAACTGATGGATTTCGGGTTGGCGAAACTGGTCGAGGAAGAAAGCGGCGGGGCTATCCAGTCTTCGGTGACCGGGACCAGCGGTTACATGTCGCCGGAGCAGGCGCGCGGCGAACCGCTCGATGCGAGGTCCGACATTTATTCGCTGGGAAAGGTGCTGGAAGAACTGGCGCCGTCGAAGAAGTTCGCGCCGATCCTCAACAAGGCGCTGGCGGTCGATCCGGCCATTCGGTGGCAGAGCGCGGGTGAGTTGGGGACGGCGCTGGAGGCAATCCGCAAGAAAGGGTTGCCGCGCGTCGCGATCGTGATCGGCCTGGTAGCCGCGATGGTGGCCCTCGCCGGGCTGGTGATCTGGCTGCGGGGCTCGAACCGTCGCGAGGACCTCGCGCCAGTGGCGCTGGTTTCGCTGTCGGGCCGCACCGACGCGGCGACGTTCTCTCCGGACGGGAATCGCGTGGCGTTTCCTTACTTCAGACCCGATGCTGACAACAAGTCCGGTATCTACATCAAGCAGGTAGGAGGGGGTCCGCCGGTGCGGCTCACGACCGACGAATCGGATCTGGAGCCGGCATGGTCCCCGGATGACCGTAGCATTGCTTTCCTGCGCGGCGCCGGTCCCGTCAAATCGGTCATGCTGATTCCGGCCATTGGAGGGGGTACTCCACGGGAACTCGCGAAATTGGACGGACCATTATGCCGCATGTCCTGGACGCCGGACTCGCGATGGCTACTTGTGTCGGGACGGGAGTCCCCAGACGAGCCGTATGGCCTGTGGTTGCTTTCCGCCGAGACAGGGGAGCGCAGACGCCTGCTCCCGCGCCTCTCCGTCCTGCCCACTACCATCACCTGGAACTTCGGAGATTTCTCGCCCAGCCTCTCGCCGGACGGCCACGTCCTGGTCTTCAGCCGGAGCGTCGTCACCTGGCAGCTTAACTTATATAAGGTTCGCTTAACGCCGGATCTGCGCCCGGAAGGACCGCCGGAAAAGCTGACCGATCGCAACTACACATGCATCGGAGAGATCAGTTGGGCCAGCGAAGGGGAGATCGTATTCAGCGGCGACAGCACTTTGTTCCGAATGCAGGTTTCCGCCGGAAGCACGCCGGAGCGGCTGAACTGGGCGGCGCGACCCTCGGACGCGCCCGCAGTTTCGCGTTCGAAGCACCGGTTGGTCTACAACCATATTTTGTTCACCGACGATTTTGTTCGGCTGGACCTGCGCACGGGGCATTACCAGAAAATCGTGGAATCCAGCTATTCAGAGCAGCACCCGCAGTATTCGCCGGACGGCCGCAGGATCGCATTTGACTCGGATCGCTCAGGGCAATCCGGGCTATGGACGTGCGGAACAGACGATGAGAGCTGCCAGGAACTGACGTCTTATGATGGAGGCACGGGTGGGACTCCGCGGTGGTCTCCGGACGGACAGTGGATCGCGTTCGATTCCCGCCGGGAGGGCACCTCGCAGATTTACGTAATTGCGTCCGGCGGTGGAGCGCCGCGCCGCCTGACCACCGGTAGCGCCGAACAGATGATTCCGAGCTGGTCGCGTGACGGCCGTTGGATTTACTTCGCGTCGAACCGGGACGGCAAGTGGCGGGTCTGGAAAGCGCCGGCCGCTGGGGGCGAAGCCCTCGAGGTCACCCATTCCCACGGCGGCGCCGCATTTGAATCGGTTGACGGCAAGAATCTGTACTTTTTTTCCGAGGACACGACGGGCCTGTACCGGATGCCCGTGGGCGGCGGGGAGGAGAAGCAGGTGGTTCCTCATCTGTCAGGATGGGAACGCTTTTCTGTCACCGCGACTGGGGTGTATTTCTTCCCCGACACCCAGACCCTCCAGTTGCTGGATGAAAAGACCGGACTGATCCGCACCGTCGCGAAGCTGGAGGGACACTCCTTGTATTTTGGGATGACGATCTCACCCGATTCCGAGCACCTTGTGTTCTCGGAAGAAACAATCCTTCACGTGGATGTGATGCTAGTAGAAGGCTTTCGCTAGAATCGGAGAGTTCCGCGGCGAACGCCTATCATGGCAGATAAGCCGTAATAGTAGTTCACTCCCGAATGTCGGGAATCCGGAAGCTATCCGGTCGGATGTGTACCCGGGATTGCGTGCTCTTGCCGCGCGCTTCACGAAAACGGCCTTCGAGGAGGAATCGCAACTCGCAGATCGCCGGCACGATTGCCGGTCATCGCCTGGACCTCCCAGAGACTACCCGCCAAAGCCCGGTCGAAAGACTCGACGTTCTCCAGTCGGCCTCCGATCCATTGCGCCATGATGCCTCGGCCTCCTAACCAAATGGTGCCCTCAAAATCCCGCCACCCGCTTGTCAACGGATCCAAGCGGTCCCGAAGCTTCGTCGATGGCTTGCCTGGAGCAGCTCCGCGATCCGATGCTCGATCGCTCGCCAACCTCGTCAGCAATCTACCGGCGTACTTCCAAACGCTCTCCCCTTCCCATCCTGCGCCAGAAAAGGGTCGTATGCAGTCGACGGAGCTACGAATGGACCTTCGACGACAGTCTTGCTTCGGAACCGATCCAGTCCATCCTGGGTAGCAACCCAGATATCCCTCTCTGTCCTCCAGTTTCGCAACGCGGCGTAGCCCGTCTGCAACGGCTGTCGACATCCACAAACTATCGGCGCGTTCGAAGCCGACGAGCAAGTTAAAGTGATGTTCTTCGACAGCGCGGTCGACGGCTAATTCCTGAATCACTCGGATTTCCTGGGCCAAGCTCGAAGATCTGACCTCAATGCCGCCGGTCCCACAGGCCTGCCCGCCCTGGCCGGACTTTCTGGTGCGGCTGACCCGCGCGCCAGCCGCGAGAAAACGATCATCTCGCAATGGGAGGTGGGCGTGGGGATGGTCGCCGGCCGGCGGTCCCATAGCCCGTCTGCCCCAACTCATCGGGCGAAACCGCGCCCTCGAGGTTCTCCTGAGTTCGGAAGACATCAGTGGAGACCAAGCCGAGGCGATTCGCAAGATGAGGTGGCCGCAGGCGCGGCCTTTAATTGGTTAACATCGTTTGGAGAGTCGAAAAGGAGAAATAGCATGCCCGTATCGTTCTCAAAGGACATTAAGCCAATGTTTCGCGAAATCGATATCAATCACATGAAGCCTCACGGCGTGCACTTGGATGATTACGGATATATGTCCGACGCGACGAACAACTATGCGAATGCGCGAGCGGTTCAGGATACTCTCGTGGGTCAAACTATGCCTCCTGGCGGCCCATTCTGGACCGAAGCCCAGCTCGATCTGTTTGACCAGTGGAGGAATGAGGGATATCAGCCTTGAGACGATGGTAGTCTTATCAACAACGTCCAGGATAACTTCTGGTGAAGCTTGATTGACGGAGGGCGTGCGAAGGGGACGCCGTTTGCCGTACATTTTCTCAGCCGCTAGGCGCGCCACAGATACGAGCAGCCATTTTTTGGGGTCGCGACGCTAGACTGCGGTATCAATGAGTTGATACTCGAAACTCATCCTCAAATGGGAGAAAGTTTCAGCACTTCCGCATGTAGTCAGGCCTATGTGAATTTCCGTGAGCGGCGTTTCACTGGAGGACTCCGTCGTACTCGAAGTCGGATCAATATACGAGTGTCGCCTGAGAGCGAGGCCGCCGACGCGATACGTCGACGGCTCTTTAAGCCCTCACACCTTGACCTTCGACCTATCCGTGGCGTATCTTGAACTGTAGAAGCTTGAGGTATCGATGCCGTCTCCGCGTTTTCCCATCCCGCAAGGCACGCTTGATATGCTGATCCTCCAGATCCTCTCGCTCGGGCCCGCTCATGGGTACGGGATCGCGCAGCGGCTGGAGCAGATCTCGCGCTCGGTCGTCCAGGTCAACCAGGGTTCACTCTATCCCGCCCTTCACCGCCTGCAGCAGAAAGGTTGGCTGCGAGCCGAGTGGAAACAATCGGAGACCGGACGCGAGGCCAAGTTCTATTCCCTTACGCTCGCCGGTCGCCGCCAGCTTGCCGTCGAAAAGGAAAGCTGGGCGCGTCTCTTAGGAGCAGTCAACCTGATCTTCGAGGAGGGCAACCGATGAGATCGCTCTTTAACTGGTTTCGGCGCAGGTCCCTGGAGCGCGGCCTCGACCGCGAGCTCCAATATCACTTCGATCGTCGCGTCACTGATCTCACCGCCCTCGGGATCCCCGAGTCTGAAGCCCGCCGCCGCGTCGCCGTCGAACTCGGCATCACGCGGGTGCGCGAGGAAGTCCGAGACATCTGGCTCACTCGCTGGATCCGTGACTTTCTCTACGATCTCCGCTTCTCCCTCCGATCGTTTGTCCGCAGTCCTGGCTTCACAGCCGCCACGCTGCTCTCGTTAGCCCTGGGTATCGGCGCCACCACCGCAATCTATTCCTTGGTCGATCAGGTGATCCTTCGCGCGCTTCCCGTCCGTGAGCCCGAGCGCCTGGTACTTGTGGATTGGAACGGCGACGACCTCATCACCTACGCCAATGGCTCGTTTAACCTGATGCCGTACCCTGTCTGCCGCGATCTCCAGCAGCAGACCCGCTTCCTCGACGGCCTCCTCTGCCGCGCCGAAATTCAGGTCATCCTCACAGCCGGCGGCGATCCCAGGCCCGTCGCCGCAGAGATCGTTTCCGGTAGCTACTTCCCAGTGCTCGGCGTCGGCCCCGCGCTCGGCCGCGTCATCGAACCCGAAGATGATGCCGCATCCGGCGCCGGTCCGGTCGTGGTGCTGTCTTTTGATTTCTGGCAGGCGCAGTTCGGCGGCGCTGCCGATATCGTCGGCCGCAAGGTCCTGATCGGCAATCACCCCATGACCGTGGTCGGCGTGGCCGCCGCCGGTTTTCGAGGCGTCGATGTGGGCGCCGTGCCGGCTTTCTGGATGCCCACGTCCATGTACGCCTACGCGAACCTCGACGAAGATGATCTCCTCAACAGCCCCGTCCGCTGGTTGCAGATCCTCGCCCGCCTCCGTCCGGATGTTACACTCGCTCAGGCGCAGACCGGGTTGCAGCCGTGGTTCAAGGCGTGGCTCGAGGAAAGCACGCGTTCCCCCCTGTTCCCGAGGATTTCGGCCGACCACCGCCGCGAGTACATGGCAACCACTCTCGAGCTCACCTCCGCGCCGCAGGGCCATTCGGTCCTGCGCCATAACCTCGCTCAGCCGCTCTGGCTATTGTTTGCCGCCACCGGTGTTCTGCTCGGCCTCGCTTGCCTGAACGTTGCCGGACTCTTTCTCGCCCGCGGTTCTGCACGGGGCCGTGAGATCGGCACTCGTCTCGCTCTCGGCGCTTCCCGAGGCCGCATAGGGCGCCAACTCCTCGCCGATAGCCTGCTCCTTGCAGTGGCAGGTGGTGTTCTTGGCGCGGCCGTGGCTCCACTCGCGGTTCGCGGGCTCATCGCGTTCCTGCCGCACGAGCTTGCCGCCAACGCCCTGCGCGATACTCTCAACCTTCGCCTGCTGACTTTCGCCTTCGTGGCGAGCGTAGCGGCCGGCCTCTTGAGTGGCCTTGTTCCCGCCCTTCGCGCCGGCGGCGACAGCCTCGTCAGTTCACTCCGCGAGCGCGGCGGCACTGGCTTCGGCGGCGTCCGCCTCCGCAAGGCGATCGTCACCCTCCAGGTGGCCTTCTCGCTCATTCTCCTCATCGGCGCCGCCCTCTTCCTACGCACGCTCACCGGTCTGCTTGCCAAAGGGCCCGGCTTCGAAACATCAGGCCTCCTCTCCTTCGCTATCGCTCCCGCGCAGAATGGCTATTCCGATGCCGACGCCTCGCGCCTCATCCGCCGCCTCGACGAGCAGGTCCGCGCTTTGCCCGTGGCGCGCTCTTCCGCCGCAGCCCGATTTGCCTTCCTCAACGGTTGGTCCTGGTCCAACGATGCGACCATCCAGACCGATCGCCGCATCGTCAGCAATCGCATCGTCTACTTCAACGCCGTCAGCCCCGGTTACTTCGCTACCCTCGGCGTCCGCCTTCTCGCCGGCCGCGATTTCGACCAAAGCGACTCCCGTCCGATCGGAGAAATCGGTCCCCGCTCCGCCATCGTGAACCAGGCATTCGTCAAGCGGTATCTCGCCGGCCGCGATCCACTCGGCGTCCTCATCGCCCGGGGCGGTAGCTCGAACGTCAAGCCCAATAGCGTCATCGTCGGCGTCGTCGCCGACATGAGCTATCGCGGCGTGCGGGATAACTCCGAGCAGGTCTTCTTTCCGCTCTTCGAACACGACGACACCGGCGCAACTTTCTATGTCAAAGCTCGCGGCGCTCCCGAGCAGGCCATTCCCTCCATCCGCCGCCTGGTCCGCCAGGACGACCCACGGCTGCCGATCCTCTGGTTCCGCACTCTTGACGATCAGGTCAACCGCTCGCTCAGCACCGAGCGTCTTCTGGCCGCGCTCTCCGGCAGCTTTGGCGCTCTGGCGCTGACGCTCTCGTTGATCGGTCTCTACGGAGTAATGTCCTTCGTGGTCACCCGCCGCACCCGCGAAATCGGCATCCGCCTGGCGCTCGGCGCTACGCGCGCCTCGGCCCTTCGCCTGGTGCTGCGCGACGCCGTCGTCATGATCGCCGCCGGCATGGCCATCGCGCTCCCGTGTGTCGCCGCACTCGGTAAACTCATCCAATCCCAGTTATTCGGCGTCACTGCTACCGATCCCGCGACCGTCGCCGCCGCCGCGCTGGTCCTGGCCACCGGCGCGCTCGCGGCAGCATTCATCCCCGCATGGCGAGCCTCGAAAGTGAGCCCCATGGACGCCCTACGACTGGAATAGCGCCGCTGCGGTTAGGGCGCGCCGGACCAGCCCCACGAGGGAATTGGCTGTTCG
>DATHOJ010000050.1:0-2457 GCA_035485055.1 Bryobacteraceae bacterium | reverse complement strand
ACTGACCGCGCCCACGAACAGGTTTGGCAAGGTGACGAACGTCAGCGCCACGCCGCTGGCCGAGGGCTCCACTTCCGCCTGGATGTCCACAAAACGGCCCGTGGCAAAAAGCGCGCGAATGCTCTCGCGAACCTGGTCCCGGCTCAACGGCTGTCCCATTTTTTGCGCCAGCAATTCGAGTAGATGCTCTCGATCGCGATCGGGAACCCCCGGAAGCTGAATGGCTTCCACCAGCTTCCCCTCATACTCCGCCATCATTCCGGATGTGGTTTCAGCCTGTTCCTTCGGAGTCGCTTGTTCTTGAGGAGCCGGTTGCGCCTGCGGAGCCTGCGGCTCCTGAAGGGAAAGCCCCGCCGGCCCCGCCGTGGCCAGCGGGGACGACAGCAGCAGTAGCATCGCAACTAGAATTGGCGCGCACCCTCTCACCAAATATTGTCCTCAAGGCCCGGTAGTAATCTCTACGGAATGTGCTTAGATGCGGTTGCAGCGAATTGCGCTGGCCTCACTGTGTGTTCCCGGGCAACGGGGCGCCATTCGCATGGAGCCCGATTTCGGTTCTACCCCGTGTTTCCCCGTGTCCTCTGTGGTTAAAGAATTATGATGGAAGAATTTAAGGCGCTTCCCCATGCCTACCTGCCGGCGTCACCCACCCCTGACACTTATAATAAAGGTTTTAACGCCTTGCACTGGTGACCTCTTTGGCTCAGGAAAATCATCCCCATAAGCCCGCGGCGCCCACAGACGTGCACACAAACGACCGCTACTCCCGCCAAATTCTATTCCGCGGGATCGGAACCGAGGGTCAAGCCCGCCTCGCCCGCTCCCAGGTCGCAATCGTCGGCTGTGGCGCCACCGGCTCCGCGCTGGCCGCATTGCTCGGGCGCGCGGGCGTAGGCACGCTCCGTATCATCGACCGCGATTACGTTGAGCCCAGCAACCTGCAGCGCCAGTCGCTGTTTGACGAGCAGGACGCCTCCGAGTCGTTGCCCAAGGCCATCGCCGCCGCCCGCAAGATTGCCGCCTTCAACTCGCAGATTGTGGTCGAACCGAAGGTAGACGACGTGGTTCCCGCGAACATCGAAGCTCTACTGGAAGGGATGGAAATTATCCTCGACGGAACCGACAACTTCGAGACTCGCTACCTGATCAACGACTTCGCAGTTAAGAATTCCCTACCCTGGATTTACTCGGCAGCCGTGGGCAGCTACGCCGCGACCATGAATGTGTTGCCGGGTGAAACAGCTTGCCTGGCCTGCATCTTCCCGGATTCGCCGCGAGGAATCGTCGACACCTGCGAGACTTCCGGCATTCTGAATTCAGCCGTCAATCTGGTCGCTTCCATAGCCGCCACGGAAACGCTGAAGCTGCTGGTGGGCGACGAAACGCACGGAACCGACAGATCAGACGGAATAAAAGCTCCGCATCTGCCAAAAACGCTGCGCAAGACTCTGCTAAGTTTCGACTTGTGGACCAACGAGCACGCCGAGATCACCGCCGCCAAGCCTCGTCCCAACTGCCGCACCTGCGGCAACCGCGACTTCATCCATCTCGCCGGCGAAGGCCGTCCGCACATCACCCTTTGTGGCAGGAATTCCGTGCAAATCCATGAACGCCAACGCCCCATCGACTTCACCGAAATGGACCGCCGCCTCCAACCCCACGGCACCGTCCGCCACAACGACTTCGTCCTGAAATTCTGGCACGACCCCTACGAAATGACCCTCTTCCCCGACGGCCGCGCCATTATCAAAGGCACCACCGACACTGCCGTCGCGCGCAGCCTCTACGCAAGATATGTAGGGAGTTAGTCTTAGATTTTTGTCCTGCTGAGCGAAGCGTTGCGGAGAGCGAAGCGATACGCAGCGCACAGTCCTATCATCACCACGATCCACCGTCGCTCCCCCCACACATGGGCATATGCGCAGTTACCACCTAGCCAGATTTGAGTTTCGGCAGGGATGCTTCGACTCCGCAGGAGGGGCGCTTCGCGATCCTCCGGCTGCCCTCAGCATCACACACGCCAGAGGAGCGTTCCACAATACTGCAGGAGAAATATCGCGAGGACACAATCGGCCGCGGTTCGCCTCGTGACGTTTGCCCGAACCACCCGCCCGCCGTCAGTAGAACTCAATCTTCTCAAATCCCAGCCCCTGCAACAGGCTCCTGACCGTCGACGCCGCATTGTCCTCGGCGGTTCGCAATATGCCATCGGCCAGGGCGGCCTCTTGCAGCTGATGCTCCCCCTCCTGCCGCACCTGCGTTTCCAGGTTCGGGTCGCTAGGCACCAGCAGCCCGGTCTGCCGGGAATACACCCGCGTCCTCGCGCTGTCGATGCGCGTGCTGAACACCTGCGACACGGGAAGATGCAGGCGAATCTGTTTGCCCTCCACTTGAACATCGCCCGGCTTCAGATTCGAGAAATCAATTCCGGCGACAACTTCGCCGTGCACCATCATC
>DATHOJ010000049.1:0-139791 GCA_035485055.1 Bryobacteraceae bacterium | reverse complement strand
GATCGCGTCATCGAGATCACGGAGCCGGGCCGTTAAGGAGGAATGATGGCACTATCCCAAAAATTAATCTTCAGCTTCGCGCTGGCTGCTTCGATGCTTTTCGCTCAGGGCCCCATGGGGCTGATGCGCCTGAACGTCACGGCTCTCGACGCAGGCGGCGCACCCGTCGACGACTTGAAGCTCGCGGACCTCCAGGTTTCCGATCAAGGCAAGCCGGAGAAGATCGTTTTTTTCCGCCAGAACGCCGGCGCAACTTCCGCCGCGTCTCTGGCGCCTCACGAATTTTCGAACCGCACCGGCGCCGTTCCGCACTCCACCGTGATCCTCTTCGATCTGCTCAATCAGAATCAGACGGATCGCCTTGACGCGTGGCATAAGCTAGGCCGATCCCTCCAGCAGCTCGAATCCGGCGATTCGCTGTATCTCTATCTGCTCACGCTCGAAGGCAACCTGGTTCCGATCCACGAAATCGGGAGCAAGGCCGGCGACGACAAAACCTGGACCCAGACAGTCGAGAAAACGCTCGACAAAGCGATGAAGGCGGCGAGCCATGCGCGTCCCGTGCAGATGAACGACCAGGAAATGGTGGTCAAGAAAACCTACGTAGGGCTCGAAACGCTCGCCAACCAGTTAGTTCCGTTCCCCGGACGCAGGGATATTGTCTGGATCACCAATACGATGCCCAACGTGTGGAACACAAAAACGCCGTGCAATGGCGATTGGGTCGATTGCGCTCTCTATGTGGCGCACCTGGGCGTTACGCTTGCGGCCGACAACGTCGCGGTGAATCCGCTTTCCTATACCAGCAGCCCTGATCCCGCCATAACGCGCGACCTGGAGCAAATCGGCCTCTTGACCGGCGGATCGTCCTACTTCGGCGACGAAATACGCTCCGTCCTCAAGGAACTGGATCGGGATGCTGCTCACAGCTACTCGCTCTTTTACGACCCCTCAGCCGATAACTGGGACTCCAAGTTTCACAAGGTTCGGGTAACCACGGAACGAAAGGGCTTGAAGCTTCGCGTCAAGCAGCGTTACTACGCCCTGCCGGACAAGCGTCCGGATCAGGCGAAGCAGCAACCGGTATTGGCCGCCGCGTTCCAGGCTCCCTCGGACGATCCAGGCATCGCGCTGCGGGCGACTGTTACCCCCGGCGCCGATGCGAAGACCGTTCAGGTTCAATTCCGCGTCGATCCCTCGGACCTGTTTCTGCGCGAGGAAGGAGACGCATATTCTGGCGCAGTAACCTGGCTCATCGCCGACCGCGGCGCAACCGGCCCCGTCGGCGATCCGATGCTCACCGGCCTTCCAATCCACCTCACGCGCGAGCAGTACACCGCCGCGATGAAGGAAGGCATCCCGATCTCTCAAGCTCATCCCATCACCGACGCCGTTCAGAAGCTTCGCGTGATCGTCCTCGATCAAGCCTCGAACATCGCTGGATCGCTGACGATACCGCTCAAACCTTAGCGATTGCCGGCGCCCGGCAAACTCTGCGGGTCTTGCAATGCCTTCAACCTGGTAAACTCATCCCGCTCGCGCTGGGCGTCGCTCTTCCGGCCAACACGCCGGTAAGCTTGCTCCAGATAGAAGTGAGTCTGTGCATTGTCCGGCTGCTGCCTCACCGCCTGTTCGAACAAAGGGACCGCCTTATCCGGCTGATCCTTCGCCAGCAGCGCACGCCCCATCTCCGCATCGCACAACCAGAAATAATTCGCGGGCGTGAGTTTCCGAGCCTTCTCCGCCATCTGCAACGCGATATCCGGAGTGCCCTGCCGGGTCTCCAAGAACGCCGCCACTAGCAGCGTCGGCCAGTGATCCGGATTACCGCGCAGCTCCTTCTCAAACTCCTCCAGAGCCGAATGCTGATCGCTATCCATCAGGAATAGTCCGGCCGCGTAATGCACTCCAGGCTCATTTGGATAGGTAGCGAGCAGCTCGTCAAATCCCTTTTTCGCATCCGTCGGCCGCTGACTGGTCGCTGCCCACATCGCCTTCCCCGCCATATCGACCACTTTGCGCCGGCTCTCCGTCAGCTTCGCCGGATCGGTCGAAATCGCGAGCGAGCATAGCCCCACGGTCTCCAACACCACCGGTGAATTGATTCCACGCTCCGAAAGGGGCTGCAATTGGGACATCGCCTGGTCGAATAACGACGAGCGAATCAGAATCATCGCGGCCCGCTGCCGCACCGCCGCTTCGAACCCCACGTTCGGCCCGAGTCCTAGTTTTTCCCCTTTGTCGATCGCCATCCGCGCGCTGTCGATATGCCCCAGCTCATACTCGGTAAGGCCCAGGAAACCCCACGCCACGCCATTCCGCGGGGCGAGCTCGATCCCCTTATTCAGCGCATCGCGCGCCCCCGCATACCGGTCCAGCCGGTACAGCACGCCGCCCAGATAAAACCATCCCTCTGGCCAACTTGGCTTCTGTTCCAGCGCTTGTTTGAATAACGCCGCCGCCTGCGCCGGATCGCTATCCACAGCAGCCTGGGCTCGCTGCGCCAGATCCTCGAAGCTGTCGGTCTGCGCCTGTGCTGCGGCCATGCGAGCCAGCACCGCGCACGTCAAGAAAAGCCTCATGGCAACCTTTCCTTCAGCGTAACGCAGTCTATGATAAAAATTGATGCGTTTTCCCGGGATCGCAATCCTGATTTCGACCGCCGCGCTCGCGCAATCGCCCACCCCGGAGCAGCTCTTTCGCGAAGCCGTCGCGGCCCAGCAGCACGGCGACGATGCCTCAGCCATCGCGAAATATCAAGAACTCATAAAGGTCCGCCCAGAGGTCGTGGAAGTTCGCGCGAATCTCGGAGCCGCCCTCGCCCATGCCGGACGCTATGACGAAGCCATCGAGCAATATCGGGCCGCGCTCGCGAAACTCCCCGATAACGCCGCCCTGCGCCTCAATCTGGCCCTGGCCTATTTTAAGAAGGGCGATCTGCCTCAGGCGGCAGAAAAATTCGAAGCCCTCCACCAAGCCGACCCCAACGATACCCGCGTCGCAATCCTGCTCGGCGATTGCTATTCCCGAATGGGCCGCGATCAGGATGCCATCGCCGCCCTCACGCCTTTGGAAGCGAAACATCCCGACGATTTGAACCTGGCGTGGGCCTTGGGCTCCGCTCTGATGCACGCCGGCCGCTCGGCCGAAGGCTTGCCTCTCATCGTCATGGTCGCCGAGCGCGGCCACAGCGCCGAAGCGAATTCCCTCGCCGCCGAAACCTTCCTCGCCAAAAGTGAATTCGAGCGCGCGCACGCCTACGCCGAGGAAGCCCTCAAGCTCGATCCGCAGCTCAAAGGTCTGCATAGCTTGAGCGGCCGCATCAAACAATACCTTGGCGATTTTCCGGGCGCGAAGGCCGATCTCGAAAAAGCGTTCGCCGAAAATCCCGACGACTTCGAGGCGCACGTCACCATGGCCGCCATCCTCAACTTAGATCGCGACGTCGATGGCGCGGAGCGCCACGCCAAACGTGCCCTCGAACTCCGTCCGTCATCTCCTTTGGCCCTCTATCAAATGGCTCGCGTGGAGCGCTCCCGCGGCGATATTAAAGGAGCCGTCCTCAACTTCGAAAAAGTGATTGCCGCCGAACCCGAATGGCTGCGTCCGCATATCGAACTAGCCGCTCTCTACTATCGCCTCAATCGTCCGGAAGACGGACTGAAAGAACGAGCCATCGTGGACAAGCTATACATGCAAGGAAAAAAGCTGGGCCCCGACGCCGACCGTTGATCGAGTCTGTGTGAAACGTCAATTTAGCCCGCTCCTGTTAGTCACGCTCTGTTTCATTGAGATAAGCGGAGCCGCGACTAGCAGGAGCGGTCAACGGTCGAGGTTCGGAAGGCTTGGCCGTGGTACAAGATCGCACTGGCCGACTTGGCTGAGCCCCGACTGTAAAGGAGGGACACCCGCTAATAGCTGAGCCCAAACCCGTACTTGAACTGACTCGGCCAAGTGAAAGAAAGCTTGCCCGTAGGCTTATACGCTCCTAGCAAAACGTCCGTAACTCCTTCGCCCTCGGTTCCGGGAAGCCAAGCCGCTAAAATCGCGTCGGCCTGATCCAGGATCGGATCCAGAATCAGAGGACGCCCGGAGATCACGATCACCACCACCGGAACGCCCGTGCTTTTCATCTTCTTCACCGCGGCGATGTCCTGTTCGGAAAGCGACAAATCGGTGCGATCGCCGTTGCCTTCGGCGTATGGAGTTTCGCCGATCACCACCACTCCCACGTCCGCGCCTTCCGTGGTCACGTTCGCTCCGGCGTTATGAAGAGCCGACATGATCGTGGTTCCTCCCGGGAGTGTGTCGCTGCTCTTTCCTTGCCAGGTAATCGTCCAGCCTCCACATTGATTGCCGATGTCGTTGGCGTTTTTGCCCGCGACGTGGATGCGCGCCGATTTTCTTAGCGGCAGCGTGTGGTGATCGTTTTTCAGCAGAACGATAGACTCACGGACAGCCTGTCGGGCCACGGCGCGATGCTCGGGCGTTCCGAAAGCAAAATTCGACGGCGGCGGAGACGGCTTCTGATCCAGCAGACCCATAGCGATTTTCACCCGCAGGATTCGAGTCACAGCATCATCGATGCGCGACATCGGCACCGTGCCTTCGTTCACCAACTCCTTCAGGTTCTTGATAAATTCGCGGTAGTGATCGGGAACCATCACCATGTCCATCCCGGCGTTAATGGAAATGCCGATCGCGGTCTTATAATCCTTGGTGATCTGGTCGACCGCGTTGTAATCGGAGATCAGGAAACCTTGGAATCCGATTTCGTCTTTCAGAATATCGGTCAAAAGATGCTTGGAACCGGAGACTTTTACGCCATTCCAACTGTTATACGAAGGCATGATGGTGCCGACGCCTTCCGGAACCGTCGAGAGATAGCCTTGCAGATGGATGCGCCGCAGCGTCGCTTCGTCCACGCGCGTGTCGCCTTGATCCAGAAGATGTTTTTCGAACCCACCGGTTCCCATGGTCGTGCCGCCGTCGCCCACGTAATGCTTCGCGCACGCCAGCACGTGATGAGGATCGGATAGATCGTTGCCTTGCAATCCCCGGACCGCAGCCGCGCCCAGTTCGGCAACCAGCTTGGGATCTTCGGAAAATCCTTCATAGGTTCGGCCCCAGCGGATGTCCTGAGGAACCGTGACACACGGCGCGAAAACCCACTGGATGCCCGTGGCGCGCACTTCCTCCGCCGTGATCTTGCCGATTTGCTCGACTAAAGCGGGATCGCGCGTGGCGCCCAGCCCGATGTTGTGCGGGAACACCACCGCGCCCAGAATATTGTTGTGTCCATGCACCGCATCGATGCCGTAGAGCAGGGGAATTTTTAAACGCGTCTTAAGCGCGTGCCCCTCGATCATAGCGGCAAGATTGATCCACGCCTCGCGGCTGTTTCCGGCTTTAGGATCGGAATCGCCGCCACTCAGCACCGAGCCTAGAAAATAGGTTTCGATATCGGAGGGATCTTTCAGGAACATCTGGTCCGGCTGCGTCATCTGTCCGATTTTCTCGTCCAGCGTCATGCGCGCCAGCAGTCCCTTAGCCTTGGCGTCGAAGGAGGAAAGAGCGACGGGTTTAGTCTGGGCCATCACCACGGAGATGCTCGCCAGCAGAAAGAGTTGCTTCATCAAATCGATGTTACCCGAAGATGCGCGGCTTGCAATAGAAATCGAGGTTGAAACGTTTTCCTATTTACGAACGTAGCCGTGAAGCGCCGTCCGCTTGCCGCCCTCCCGATGCGCCTCCTCGGACAGCGCGTGTACCCCGGAGGCATCGATCCATCGGTTATAAAAATTGAATAGCGAGCAAACCGTGATCGCGTAGTAAATCGCGTCGTCGCCCCAACCCCCCTCATAAAGAGGTTTCATATCGTCGGGACCGATGTGCGGCGAATCGCGGTTCACCTTCCCGACAAACCTGAACAGCACCTTGTCTTTTTCAGTCAACGCCGAAGACTCCAAGTCGCGCAGCACGCCCCAAACCAGCTCTTCGCTACCCAGTAATTCCGCCGCAACTGCGGCGTGGGACTTCAGTCAAAACGGACAATCATTCTGATAGGAAGTATAGGCGGCGATCAGTTCTCGCAACCCTGGGCTCAGCGGAGCTTCCCCATGCATGATCTCTTGCGTGAAGCGCGCCAGATGAGCGGTGATCTCCGTGCGAAACGCGAACATATGCCAGATCTGCGGATATTCCTTGCCCGCTTCCTTCATCGTGCGAATCGTCTCGGCATAAGGACCGGGCTGAGGATTCGCCTCCACTCCCGGCAGGAACATGGGCTTCATCTGGAGAACGTTAGCTCGTTTAGTTGAACCGAGGCAATAGAAGAAAAATACTAGCGGCCTTCGTCGATCACTTCGATGGCGTTTATGCAGGCATAGTTGTCTACCGGCACCATGGAAATCACTAGTTTGCCCTGCGCGTTCGGGTGGAGATTGTGGAAGATCTTGTCCACCGGACGTTCCGGTCCGTGGGCCTCTCTAAAAATATCGAAGTTGTGGACCAGCATCTGCGAATTGGCAAGGATATCGAATCTTCTGCTGCCTACGCCGCCGCCACCCGCCTTGTCGGGTCCGAACCAGGCTTCGGAGAATTTCAATGTCGCACTGTAAGAACCGGGCGCCACGGGGATGACGTAGCTCAAATTGCCGTAGCGCTCGCCTTGATACAGTTCCGGATCGTCCATGCCGCTCGAAAACCAAGTGCGTAAAATCGCTTGGCCGCCGCGGTAATAGCGATCGGACATCCACAGATTGCCCTTCCGGTCGGTGTAGGACTGCCCTCGCATAACGATCCTGATTGGCCGGAGGCGGCCTGGAAACCCAGGCAGGATCTCAATCCCGTTCACCAGGGCGTCTCGAATCTGATGATTGAAATGTAAATGAAGCTTGCCGTCGGAGTCCGGCGAGATGTCTTTGAAGACCCGTTCGTCCGCTAGGCTGGCGCCGGCGGCGTCAGAGATCACGTCGAAGTAATCGAGCAGCAGCGTATGGTTTGCCACCACCTGGAACAGCCTGCTGGTTTCGCCGCCCCCACCCGGGTTATGCTCCCCATATACCGTTTCGGCAAAGTGCAGATGCAGTTCATAAGACCCCGGCTTCAAAGGAATGTCGTATTGAAAATCCCCCTCCCGCGCGCTTTGATACATGATCGAATCCCGGGTGCCGTCAACGACGTGGCCGGGCGAGGTTGACACAAACCCACCGGTGAAATAGCGATCCGGCTCCCAGCTTCGCCCCAGTTGGTCTTTAAACGGAGCGTGGGTGTGACCGGCCAGGATCCGGATTTCTTCGCCTTCCGGCATCAGAGCCGGCGCCGCCGCAATGGTTGCCGGGCGCAAGGGCGACCGGATCGCGATGTAGATGATCCCAACCGTCGCAAGTAGACCTGCGAGCAGCGCAAGCGACCATCGGAACAGCGGACGGTCCCCCGAAGCGACGCGCTCCAGCCCGGACGGTTCCTCGATGACAACCACCGGGTTTAAGGCGACAATTTCCGTTCCCGGCTCCAGCGCCTCCTGCTTAGGCGACGGCGCCGTCGGCAGAAACTGTGGGACGTATTGGCCGGAGGGCAGTACGATCCGAATGCGATGGGAGGCCCCTTCGCCTTCGTAATATTCGTTAAGGCGGCGGCGTAGGCGGTGCGCTTCTACCCTGACGATCGAGTCTCGCTTTTGATCGAAATCCGCAGGGCGCCCCAGAGCCTCGACCGCGATATTGTATTCTTTTACCTGGTCCGATTGCCCCTCAAAATACTTCGTGCAGACATAGTTGAGCATGTGCGCCAGACCCGGCGCCCGGCTGAAGATGCCGGAGGCGAACACTGCCTCAAGTTCAGCCTTTTCCTCACGCAACCCCACCGTGGAAGGCATAAGTTAAATCGCTAAAACGAAAGCCTCGACAGCATCGCCTTCCCCCAAAGCGATCCCACCCGCCGAAACTCCGCTTTTACGAGAAAAACCTCGTGGTTTCTGTACTTCGCGTTTGAGTATACCTGATTGTCACGTGCACTTACAAGAGGTGAAACCGAATCGTTAACTGCCCGGTAACGTTATTGAAAACATTGATGTTAACCTAGGTAACTCCTATGAACCAATAACATTAACCGCATTAGCCTTTTTTCCCGACTAATCTATCTATATTATTTTTAAAGCTCTTCAGGTCGCTTAAATGTCTCTAAATGCACGACTAGAGACGGCTTGCTTGGTTGGCACAACTTTTTGGGGAGATTTATAACTATGTCAGCAGCAGTTGGATCCACGAGGATCTTCACCTCCCGCGCATGCACCGTTGCAGCGCTTCTGTTCGCTTTAGTCGTTTGCAGCCTGTCGCTACCTGGGCAGAGCGCCACGGGAAACATTAGCGGCACGGTCACCGACGCGAGCGGCGCGATCATTCCCAAAGCCACGATCACGCTGACCGACGAGGCTACCGGCAGCAAGCGCGAGACGGTTTCGAACGGAGCCGGCGTGTTCAACTTTGCGGCCGTCCTTCCGGCGACCTATACGCTGACCATCTCGGCGAACGGCTTCCGGAGCTGGGAGCAGCGGGAGATCCCGATGGCGCAGGGGAACAACCTCAATGTTCCCAACATCAAGCTGGAGGTTGGATCTTCGAAGCAGGAAGTCCAGGTGGTGGGAAATGACGTCATCGTGCCGACCGACACCGGCGCCGTCAGCCATACGCTGAATGAGCAAATGATCACGGAACTCGCGATTCAGGGCCGCGACGCCGCGGAATTACTGAAGATCATGCCCGGAATGGCCAACGCCGGCGGCAACGGCGGCAATGCCGGGCAGCTCAGCCAGAACATGTTCAGCAGCTTGACCACGCAGAGCAATACCGGGCCGATCGGAACGATGTCGGCTCAGGGGACCCCCCTCTACGGCGGCATGACGATGACCGCAGACGGCGCCAGCCTGCTGGATCCGGGCAACATGGGAACCCAGACGGCCAACATCAATCAGAACCAGATCCAGGAGGTTTCGCTACTCACTTCGGCATATGGAGCAGAGTATGCCAAGGGCCCGATTGTGTTCCAGGCGATTGGCAAGAGCGGATCCAGCTCTTACCATGGCCAAGCATATTTTTATGCCCGCAACGGCGTTTTCAACACGACCGACTCTTACTTCAAAGCCAACGGCGTGGCGAAGCCGGATGACTCCTACTACTACCCGGGCGGCGATTTCGGCGGACCGGTAATCCTTCCCTGGACCAAATTCAATCGCAATCACGACAAGCTCTTCTTCTATGCTGCTTATGAGAATATGCGCCAGAATCCCGAGGGGAGCATCAATCAGCGGTTTATTCCCACATCGCAGATGATGCAGGGAAACTTCAGCCCGTCTTATCTGGCAAGCCTGGGATCGAACTTCGCGAATGGCACGTTTGCGAATAATGCTGTCGTGCCTTGCCAGAGCGCCTGTTACGACAAAAACGGCAACCAGAGTGTCACTTTCCCGGGCGGCATGATACCACTGACGCAAATCGACCCGAATTCACTCGCGCTCTATAAGACGTTTCCCCAGCCGAACACGAATCCGCAGTCGAATCCGATTGGCGCCAATTACACCCAGCTTCTGAACCTGCCTGTGAACCGCTGGGAACTGCGCCTCCGCGGGGATTACAATCTAAGCGAAAAGACGAAAGCGTTCTTCTCCTGGAATCGCCAGGACGAAACCGACCTGAACCCCAACAACATCTGGTGGGGTACCGGTAACGATCTGCCCTATCCGTCCCAAATGCCTGCGAATCAGGTATCGAACGTTTACAGCGCGAACGTGACCCACATCTTTTCTCCCACGCTGACCAATGAGTTCGTCTTCGCGGACGCTTCGTTCCTCAATCCGATCGCTCTCGCGAACCCCGCCGCCGTGGACCCCACGAAGCTCGGTTTCTCCATGACGGGCATCTTCAACGATACGTACTTGCCGCAGATTCCGAACACCATCAGCTGGAGCAAAGCTGTCCCCGGCTACTTCGCGCCGACCTTCGGACAGGCCTTCGAGGGTGGCGATTTCGGAAAGCTTTCGCAGACGCCCAGCATTTCCGACAACATTACAAAAGTACAGGGAACCCATCTGTTGAAGTTCGGCTTCTATTGGGATTATGCGCGCAACTGGCAGGCGAACAGCAGCTTCCAGAATAATGACCAGGGCACCATTGAATATGAGACCTACTCTCATAACTCCACCGGCAACGGCGCGGCCGATTTTGCGACCGCTCGCCTGGCGGGTCTCTTTCAACAGAGCTCAGCTCCGGTGCAGGATGTCAGGTTCTATCAGTACGCCTTCTACGCCAACGACCAATGGAAAATAACCCGGCGGCTGACGTTGACCCTGGGAATCCGTTTCGACCACCTCGGCAACTGGGTCCCGACCAACAACAATCTCGGCTTGGCGGTCTGGAATCCGGCTACCTACAATAACAGCGCCAATGCCCCCGGCTACACAGGCGTGGAATGGCACGGCATAGACTCGAACATCCCGCTGTCGGGGTTCCCGTCCAAGCTCTTCTTCCCCGAGCCTCGCGTCGGCGTCGCGTATGACCTGTTCGGAAACGGCAAGACCGTCCTGCGCGGTGGTTTCGGAGTCTACCGATACGCCGCTTCGGCCAACAACGTTAGCGCCCAAAACTACGCCGTTCCTCTCGGCGTCGTGAGCCTGGGGACAACCGGAAATGGCTGCTGCTTTGGATACAGTTCATTCCAGCAGTTCTCTCAGGCACTGGGAGCGCCCGGACTGGGAGGAAACCTCAACGGCGTCGAGCAGGAAGGCGACACCAGAGAGCCGTACAGCATGACGTACAACTTCACGATTTCACAGCGGGCGCCTTGGAGGTCGGTCTGGGAAGTCCAGTATTCCGGCAGCGCCACCCGCGATGAGATCTTGTCTGGAACGCTTTCGGATCAAAACCTGATCCCGCTCGGGGCTTTCTTCAAGCCCGATCCTCTGACGGGGCAAATCGTTAGCCCATACAGTTCCAGTTTCAACGCCTCCGACTACTATCCGTTCCACAATTACTCCACAATCCAGTTGTTCTCCCACGGCGGCATTTCGAATTACAATGCGTTCATCACCACCTGGCAGAAGCAAACGGGCCGGGCGACCTTCACCGCCAACTACACCTTCAGTAAGGTGCTTGGTACGCGTGATGGCCAGACCACCAACGGCAACCAGGCTGGCGCAGCCGAATATCCGTATAGCCTCGGCGCCAATTACGGCGTGCTGGCGTACGATCGCAGCAATATCTTCAACGCGGCTTATGTCGTGAACCTCCCCAATCCGATCCATAGTAATCACTTGCTGGAAGGCGTGGTGAATGGATGGGAATTCTCCGGCATTACGCAATTCCAGAGCGGCCCGCCGCTCCAGCCTCTGACTGGCGCCAACAGCAATGCCGATCTGAACGCGACCTATGGAAACAATCCCAATGGGCCCACCAGCGCCACGACGTATCTTGGAACGAATTCCATCTCCTTGCTTCCGGTATTAACCTGTAATCCAGCATCGGGGCTGAAGTCGGGACAATACTTCAACCCGAACTGTTTCGCACCGCCGGCTCCCGGCCAGGTAGGGAATGTCATCTGGCCGTATATCAAGGGACCTGCACTGTTCAATAGCGATTTGTCGCTGTTCAAGAACTTCAAAATCAAAGAGAAGCAGAAGCTTCAACTACGTTTTGAAGCCTTCAACTTCCTGAACCATCCGCTGCCGGAGTTCAACGCCACTGGGAGCAACGCTGACGTCCAGTTGAGGTTCTCCGACGCAAACGGAAACCTCACCCAGACCAATCAAAACGCCAGCACGACGGGAAAGCCGCTGTTTACAGTCAACCGCCGTGTCATCGAGTTCGCGATTAAGTACAACTTCTAGGCGCGACATAAACGGAGCCGCGACTAGCAGGAGCGGTCAGCACCGGGTTTTCACACAAGGGGCGGGCTCAATGCCGCCCCTTTTTCCCATTTAAAGGGCACGTTATTCTTGAGGTTTATGCACCGTAAATTCACGGTCGCGGCTGGCGCCACTCTGCTCGCTATCTGCTGCGCCGCAGCCGGCTCCCACTCGCCGATATTCTTTTCCCTAAAATCGCTGCCTTTCCGCCTCGAGAACGCCGAAACCGAATCCCGCCACCTCCCGGCAACCATGGCCGGTGGAGTCGCCGTCTTCGACTACAACAAGGACGGCCGCCCCGATATCTTCTTCGCTAACGGAGCGAACCTTGCAACGTTGAAAAAGGACGACCCAAAATACTCAAACCGCCTTTTCCGCAACGACGGCAATGGAGTCTTTACCGATGTCACCGCCAAGGCAGGCTTGGCCGGAACCGGTTATGACATGGGCGTGGCCGTCGGGGATTTCAATAATGACGGATATCCCGACCTGTTCGTCGCCGGCGTCCATCACAACACTCTTTATCGCAACAACGGCGACGGCACCTTCACCGATATTTCGGAGAAAGCGGGTTTCAATCGGCCCGACCCCGAATTCGGCCCGCGCTGGGCTGTAGCGGCAGCCTGGGTCGACGTCAATGGCGATGGCCTGCTCGATCTGTTCGTTGTGAACTACGTGCAGTGGAATTACGAAAATGAGCCCCGCTGCAATCACGAAGGCTTCTCCGAATATTGCAACCCGAGATCCTATCAGGGCTCGCCCGACCAACTCTACCTCAACAAAGGCGACGGAACTTTTGAAGATGTCTCCCAACAGTGGGGCATCCGCAGCCACATCGGCAAAGGCATGGGCGTGGGCGTCGCCGATTACGATCGCGACGGGCGTCCCGATATCTTCGTCGCCAACGACACGTTCTACACCTTCCTGTTTCACAACCTGGGCGCTAAATTCGAAGAGGTCGCGTTTCCCGCCGGAGTCGCTTTGCCCGAAGACGGCACCTTCATCGGAGGCATGGGTCTCGATTTCCGCGACTTCGATAACGACGGCTGGCCGGACATCTCCTACGTGGCTCTGACCAAACAGACCTTCCCTCTGCTCAAAAACATCCAGGGCAAAGAATTTCGCGAAGTGACAGTAGAGAGCGGCATGCGTGCCCTCACCTTGTCGATGTCGGCCTTTGGGTCCGCCTTTTACGATTTCGATAACGACGGCTGGAAGGATCTGTTCGTCACCCGGGGCGACGCCGTTTCGCGCAACCTGCCCGGCACCATCGTCGATCAGCACAACACCGTTTTTCGCAATCCCGGAGCCAGCGGCAAGTGGCAGGCATTCACAGAACAGGCTGGCTTAGATGCAGCCGATATCGCCCGCAACCGAGGTTGCGCTTTCGGCGACCTCGACGGCGACGGACGAATCGACGTGGTCGCCACAGCGCTCGGCAAACCCGCGCAGATTTGGATGAACCGCAGCGAGGCCAGCGGTCATTGGCTGGATTTCGCGCTGGAAGGAACCAGGAGCAATCGCGACGGTATCGGCGCGGTGGTCAAAGTCACCACCAAGAGCGGAACCCAGTTCAACCACATGACCACCAGCGTCTGCTACGCCTCGTCGAGCGCAGGCCCAGTGCATTTCGGCCTGGGCGCCGACGATAGAGCAACCGTCGAAATCCGCTGGCCCTCCGGAACCGAGCAGCGCCTGGAAAACGTCGCAGCCGACCGAGTGATCCCCGTCAAGGAGCCTCCGAAGCCGTAACGCTCGAACAGAACCGCGACCACCCGGAGCGGTCAGATTAGGGGTTGACTAGAATCGCGTCTGGCGCCGGCCGCCATCCCCCAAAAATTTCCTCCAACCTCCGCGCCACCGCCAGCACGATATCTTCCCTCCAAGGCGCGGCCGCAATCTGCACTCCGATCGGCAAGCCAGTCGTGCTGGTTCCACATCGCACCACCGCCGCCGGCCACCCCGTCAAATTGTGGGTCATCGTATAACTGAACCCTTTGAAATTTTGTTCCTCGATCGACGTACCGTGAAGCAGCGCGGGACTGCCTGAAACAGGCGACAAAATGACATCATATAAGCTCAAATAAGCGTGCATGGAGGCCCTTAACTGATCGATTAAGGCCCAACAAGAAGCGAATCCTTCTAAATCCGTGCGGTATTCTTCGAGTTTTTCGAGCCAGCTATCGAGCAAAGGATGCGTCCGGTCACTCCCAATTGACGTCAAAAATTCCCTCACCCCGTCACCCCCGTCGGCGCCCAGAAACCTCATTTCCAGCTCATGACTTCGCTCCACTCCTGGAGGCCGGCTTTCCACCCCGCCAAGCGCCCGTCCCGCGCCCGAAACCACTATATGAGTCTCCAAATCGGGCTCCGCGAATCCGTTGTCTGTGAAATACGCAACCCGCAGATTCTCCAGGGGAACGCCCGGATAGGGCATCGGAATCACGGTACGATCCAGCTCATCCGGGCCCAGCAAAATGGGCATAAGCGCCTGTAAATCTTCCACATGCCGGGCCATCGGTCCAATCTGCCAAAGACCTTCGACCCAACCCCCCGGCGGGGGGACATGCCCCGTCCTCGCCAGCCTTCCGGAAGTCGGTTTAAGGCTTGCAATCCCGCAGTAATGAGCCGGAAGTCGAACGCTGCCAGCAGCATCGCTGCCTAAACCGAACGGAGATCCGCAGGAAGCAATCAACGCCGCTTCGCCCCCGCTCGAGCCACCAGAAGTCCGCGAATGATCGTAAGGGTTATTGGTCCGCCCAAAGATCAAGTTATTGGATTCAAAGGCAAAAAGCAGATCCGGTAGATTAGTTCGCGCAACCGGAACCGCCCCCGCTGCCCGTAGACGAGCCACCAGCGTAGCATCGCGCGTCGATCTAGGAGCATTTCGATAACCCCAAGTCCCAGCACTGCAAACAGTTCCCTCGACCTCGATCGAATCCTTAATCGAAAAAGGCACACCGCGGAACGGACCGTCTTGGGGGGCTGAAAACGGCATTACCTCGACCACGGCGTGAATGCCAGGGTTAACTTCTTCAATTCGTTCAACATGCAGCTGGAACAGTTCTTCGGGCGAGATTTTGCGATTGCGGATCAGCGCAGCCTGCGCGACTCCGGAGAGAGCGAGAATTTCGTTCATTGTTCCTGAATATTCATCCGCTGATCGGCTTTTATGTTACTCATTTTCTGATGGATGCCGCTGGGCCATTGAATGTCGATCGACGCGTTGATGTCGCTGCCGAGGCCGAAGGTCAGCGCTAAGTCGCTGGAAGAACAGTAGGATGATCCGCTATGCACCATTTGCATCTGATTCCCTACTTTGACCACCGCGCCGATCCCATCGCGATTGCTTTTCGTGCCATTCAGCCGGATTTGCAGCCAATGATTTTTATTTCCGCCGTCATTTCGGTAAAGATAAGCAGGGCCATTATTTGTAGCTACTAGAATATCCAGGTCGCCGTCCCGGTCGAAATCGCCGTAAGCGGCGCCGCGAGCGACCAGTGGTTTCGAAAAGGAGCTGACCGGCTGAAACTTCCCACCCCCAACGTTATGAAAAAGCAAGGGCAGTTCTTCATATTGCACTTTCGGCTGCACCCGCCCAATCTGCTCTTCGATATGGCCGTTCGCGGCGAAAATGTCGGGGTATCCGTCAAGGTCGTAGTCGAAGAAAAACAACCCGAACGTGAGGCTCAATAGACTAGACCGGCCAATAGGCGAGCGAGGAGCTTCATCGACAAAAAGCCCATTGCCTTCATTGTGATAAAGGCCGATCATCTGATTGGCGAAATTGCCAACCACTAGGTGCATGCGCCCCGACCGGTCATAATCGGCGACGTCGACCCCCATAGCTCCGCGGGCGACTCCATCCTCCCCGAAGGCTACTCCCGCCGCGAGCCCTTCCTCTTTAAATGCACCGTTTTGCAGGTTGCGATAGAGCTTATTCGGCTGCGTATCGTTGGCCACGAATAGATCAGGCCAGCCGTCGCCGTTATAATCGATCACTGCGACTCCGAGCGACTTGCTGGTAGGATCGGCGAGTCCTGCTTTTGCAGTAACATCCTCGAATTTCCCGTTGCCGAGGTTGTGATAAAGCTTTGATGACGTGCCTTTATAAGACTCTGGCGTGCAATAGGACTTAGTTGATCCATCGAGCGAACACCACAAGTCATTCTGCTGATTCCACTGGACATAATTGGCTACGAAGAGGTCAAGCTTGCCGTCGCGATCGTAATCGAACCAGGTGGCGCTTGCGGCAAATGCGGAATTGCTCAACCCGGATTCGCGGGTTACATCTTTAAAATGCCCATTACCCTCGTTGTGAAATAAATGATCCCCGCCAAGTGCAGTAATATAAACGTCTTCGCGCCCATCGTTATCATAATCCGCGATGCTGACGCCGATTCCATAGATATCAATATCTAAACCGCTGCCTTTGGTGATATCGGTGAAGGTGCCGTCGTGATTATTGCGATAAAGGGCGGCTGTGGTACGCCGGCCTTTTGGTATCAGATCTTTGCCGTTCACAATCAGGATGTCCAGCCAGCCGTCGCCATCGGCATCGAAGAAAGCGCAGCCTGGACCCATGGTTTCGGGCAACCACTTTTTCCCGCTCCGTCCGGCATTGTGCGTGAACTTGACGCCCGCAGCCGCGGTAACATCCGAGAAATGAACGGGTTCAGAGGCGTTTAGCAGCAAAGGGAGGCAGAGCGTCGTGATCGTGAATCGATTGCCTTTCATTATTCTCCTCGGGGTGTTCGAGACGTGGCTTTCCGGTAAGCGATTGAGCGGACTCGTCAGCTTTGAAGCGCAGGAATAGTTTTTGTTCCCGCGCGGCATTTTCGTTCTGGCCTAAGCCCCGATAGCAGAGCATTAAATTATAATGAGCCTGCAAATCTTCAGGGTCGATGGTGAGCGTATCTTTAAGAGTTGCAATAGCTTCGGAGTAGCGACGCTGAAGGAACATGATGCGGCCAACTTGATCGACGACGACGCGGTCGCGCGGATACTGGCGGCGAACATCGGCGAGATTTGCCAGGGCTCCGTCATAATCGCCTGCGGTTTTTTGAACGGTGGCCAGGAAAAATTCGGCGCGGGCTAGTTTTGGAGAAAGCTGTAAAGCCTTCTCAAGAAAAGGACGAGCGGCCTCGGTTTCTCCTTCTTGGATTAAGGCTCGGGCGATGTTTACGTAGCCGTCTGGGTATGAGGGCTCGGCTTCAGTGACTCGGTGGAACGCGTATTCGGCTCCTTTCAGATCTCCTTGGAGGAGGAGGCCGATGCCCCAATCGTTCCAGCGTTCGCGATCCTGTTTGCGGATAACCGGTTGCCAGTAAGGGTCACCCAATGGGACGGTTGCGGTGGCACTGGCTAGCGTGACGATGGGGAGGACGGGGGTTTTTGCGGGGTCTGAAACATATTCACGGTTGTCGTAGGAAACATCGGCGAGGCCGGGCTTGGCGGCGCCGAAAGTGAAGCGGGTGTAGGCGTCGGTGAATTTTCGGTAGTTGAGGTTGGCTTCGAAGGTGATGGGGCCGACTGCATCTTGCGGGATGTTGACCAAGTAGTGAACGGTGTCGGCGGCGCCGGGCGGGATGAGGCGCACATAGAAAACGCTGCGGGCTTGCCAGGCGTTGCGTTTGTTAATAGCGTTGCCTTCGGAGTCGAGCAGGTAGGAGCGATAAAAGTGCGCGGAGCGATCGACTGGGCCATTGCCGTCGACTGCTCCGCTTAATGCGAGGATGCGGCCTTTGGCGTCGCGCGCGGAAAATTCCAGCCAGACATCGAAGCTGTCGACGGTTCCGGCGGGGAAGAAGTGGCCTATTTTTCTAGTGCGGACTACCGCGTCGATGCGGACGGTTCCGGGAGACAAGCTTACGCCGGGGGCATCTATGGGGGCGGCGATTTTGCCTACTTCACGCAGGGTGACGGGTCCCGATTGTTCGGCTTCTTCGCCAACTGCGAAGGTGGATGAGAGAGTCGGATTGTCGGCGCGGCGCTTCATTTGGACATCGCCTTTTTGGGCGGTTTCAACGGGGCTGGCGGCGAATAGATCGACGGTGATGAATCCGGATTTAAGGAAAGCTTCGGTGGCTTTTTGCTGGGCGTCATCGTGATTGACGGTGGGGATCGCGGTATTGGCTGCGGCGAAGCGGTGGGAATGAATCATGCCATCGCGATTGCCGGGATCGTTCGAAGGGACTTGGGCCATGTGGCAATCGGCGCAGGCTTGCGATTTTTGCGGGTAGTAAAAAGAACGCGCGCCCTGGCCGGAGACTCCGCTGGCTTGCCAGTTGTCGTAATCGTTGAATCCTCGAATCCAGCGGTAGTGATTGACGGGTTCGTCTAGGTGAACCTTATGACAGGCGGCGCAGAACTCGGCGTCACGCATGAAGGGCTTCATGAAGGTGCGGCGATGGGGTTCGGGATTTAGATAAGTGAGGAATTTTTCGCTGGCCTGAACGAAGGAGTTCTTGCTGGAGGCCAGGCGATGTAATGGCGGGTACGCTATTTCGAAATCGGCGTTACCCATGGTGCTGCCCACGTGGGTGATGGAGTGGCAGGAGACGCAGCCTAATCCGTTCTGGGCCTCCGGAGTGTCGGCCTGCTGCTTGATGGGGATTTCGAAGCGTCCATTGAAGAAGACCGCGTGATCGTGGCAGGCGGCGCACCACTTGCTGCCTTGCGTGCCGCTGAGCTCCTGCATATGGAGGATGCTGGCTTTATAGAACTGATTGTTGAACGAAGCGAAGTGGTGCATGGAGCTTTTCCACTGCTCGTAAATATCTTTGTGGCATTCGCCGCATTGCTGGGATTCCATGAAGAAATCGGAGGGCATGATGCCTCCGACGCTGGTGCGGGAGGAGGAGGGCCAGAAGGGGGAGCGGGGTCCTTCACCTTCTTCGGTCATGGCGGTGGGGACAGTTTTCGGGTTGACGATCCGGTCTTTGGGTTGGCCGAATCTTAGGGCTGCCGCTATGAAGGTTAGGGTCGCCAGGGCTAGTGTGTAGCGCGGTTTTATTATTGCTATGCCAAGTACGGCCAGGGCGATGTGGGCTTCGAGGATTTTGTAGCGGCCGGTGGTGGCGCCGGTGGAGATCAGGTAGATGCCGATTAGGGCGGCTAGGAAGAGCGGGATTGTTTTCGGAGATTTTCTTGATTGCCAGATCAGGGTTGCGGTTACCAGTGTGCCTAGGGCCAGATGTAACGGGATGTTGGCGATGTAGAAGAGATTGGCTGCGGGGAGGGCGGATAGATATGCGGAGTTGGCGATTAGGAGGATTAGGAGGGCGGTCATCATTGGGATCGCTCCCTGTGGTCGCGGCTCGGTAGGGACGGTTGCACATCTAGGCTTGGGACTGGGCGAAAAATGGGGACAGACCCCTCCGTCCACGCGGCGTCGAGATTTACAGTGCCTTCGCTTGCCGGTGACACGCCTTGGGACAGAGTGGTCTGTCCCCATTTTTCGCAGCGTTGAGCTTTCTGATTCCAGGTGAGGGGGCGGATTAGCTTTAGGGCGGGTCTTGTGTTGTAGTTTTCGCGATATTGGCGGTGTGGGGCGTCGTCGGGGAAATGTTCGGTTGTTGGGTATGGGTATTGGCTCATGCCGTGGAAGGGGAGGGGTTCTACGGATTGCGAGAAGGCGGTGTTAGGGTCCCGGTCTTTGGCCCAGCCGTCTACTTTTAATAGGAAGTCGCGGGTCCAGCCTTGGGAGAGTGGAGGTAATTTTGAGCCGTCGAAGACCAGGCGGAGTTCGTCGCCGGAGCCCATGATTATGAGGCGGTCGTCTACTTCGCTGGCTAGTTCGCGGACATCGCCGTATTTGGTGTAGAGACCGGGAGTGGGATTCCAATACGATGTGGTTTCGACATTCTTATAGAGGAAGGTGTCGGGTTGTTTGCGCTGGGGATCGATTACGGATTCGGAGAAGCCCCGGAAGTGTAGGTCGGCGGAGATTAGGTCGACTTGTTGCTGATGGGCTTCGGCGGGAGCAGCGGTTTCGCTTAAGAAAATTTCATCCCAGTAGACGCAGAGGCTGGTTACGATGCGGAGCTTGCGGGACTGTGAGATGAAGTGCAGAGGCACGGCGATGGTTTTGGGCTTTCCCGCGGGCATGCCCATGTCTTCGTTTACCGTGATCCATTTTCCGGCGGCGTCCTGCATTTGCAGGTAAGGCATGACGAGGCCGGCTTTCGATTCCTGGGAGGCGGCGCGGAAGGTGCTGCCGTCGGGCCAATCTACCCAGCCGTTCGCTAGGAGGACGGCGTCGGTTGGAGTGTTCGGGAAGTCCAGTTCGAGGGTGTGTTGTTTGGCTACGCCTAGTTCAGTACGGGGGAATTGGTCGGGATATTTTTGGTCGCGCTTCAGGAGGCGGTCGCGGACATCGTTGCCGGCGTCGTCGTGCGCGGAGGTTGGATAGATACATCGCGGGACTTCGTAGAGGCGGAACTCGGGGTAGGGAGGGCCTTTGAATTTTTCGTTGGTGAAGACTTCCTTACTTGAGGGATGGTCGAGGGTGAGTAGCTGGATCTGGTCGAGGTAGGAGACTTCGCTTAGCTCTTCGGTGATGCGGATTTCGTATCGATTGTTGACGAGTTGGAGAGACTTGGAAGGGATGGTCACGTATTCGTCGTGATCGACCGGGAAATAACTGCCTTCGCCGTCGCTGGCGCCTAGAGGGGCTACGCCGAGGACGTCGGTGATGAATTGGAAGCCCGCGCCGTTTTGGGTCCAGATCATGGGGCAGGAGCCGGAGAGGCGCTGGGCTTCTTCGTAGTTGTACGTCTTGTTGGTGAGCTGATTAGTTTCGTTTTGGATGAGGCCGTTGGGCCAGGTGATGCGGACTACATCGACCTTTTGTTCGATGCCTACCGGGAAGAGTAGGGGCACGCCACTGTAGGTGGTGTACCAATATCCACTGCCGGCTTTTACCTCGACGCGAGCGTCTTCGGCCAGCTTTAGGTTCTTGACGCCGGTAAGGCGGATGCTGATCCAGCGGGGATAAGGGACGGTGCGGTTGAAGTGGATGTGGAGCTTGCCGTTCTCGATAATGGCCTGGTCGAGGCGGCCGGCGTTTCTGAAATCGCCTTCCACGATCGGTATATCGGCGCGTGAGACAGCACCTTCTAAAGCTGCGTATCTACCGCCGAGCTGATCTCTATAGAGAACTGCCTCGTGGTCGGAGTAGGAGACGGCGAGGTCGAAGGCTTTGCTGTCCGGATCGCTGCGGAGCTTGCCGGCGCCGAGAGGATGGCCTTTGACGAAGGGGAAATCGGCGGTGCGGTCATCGAACCCGGACTTGCCTTGATTGCGCATGAGCGCGGGCTGGTCGCCTAAAAGGATCAGGTCGAGGTCGTAATCGTGATCGTAATCGATCCAGACGGCGCGGACGAATTTCCGCTGCGGGAGATTCGCGTCGAATTTTTCGAAGTGGCCGTGGTTGTTGCGATAGAGGACCGGGCCGGATTCGGTGAGAATGCAGAGGTCGTTAAACCCGTCGTTATCGAAATCGCCGGCGGCGATGAAGGTTGCGCCAGTGATCTGTTCGAGGCCGGTGTTCGGGACTTCTTGGACGCCGTTGCGATAAAGGTGCACTGCTTCGGGCGACCAGGCAAGAATGTCGGTGTGACCGATGTTCGCGGCGTCGATAGTAAACATGCCGGTGGCGGCAGCGAGAACATGGTCGTCGAAGATGGGTTTGGCAGGGGCGACCTTACTGGTGGGATGAGGAGGGTCGTAAATTTCGGCATAGTTGCACCAATCGACATCTTCAGGGATGGCTGCGCCTTCGGTTTTGGCTTTCAAGTCCTTGAAAATTGCGAGTTGTTTCGCGGCGTCTTCCGGGCGTCCGGATTGGCGATAGATATTGTAGAGCTGGAAGTGGGCGGCGGCGAGGTCGGGATTTAGCGTCGAGGCTTTTTCGAATTCTTGAACGGCTTCCTGATTGCGGCCTGCCGAGCGATGGAGGGTGCCTAGCTGATAGTGGGCGATCGGCTCATTGGGGACTAGCTTCGCGAACTGCTGGAACTGGGCTAGCGCTTTTTCCTGCTGATCGGATTTTTTGTAATAGAGGCCGAGGTTGAACCAGGTGTGGGGGAGCGACGGGTCGAGACGCTGGACCTGTTCTAAGAGTGCGATGCCTTCGGGGACCCGGTTGCCGTGGATCAGGGCTAGCGCATAGTTGAGTTTCTCGCGCATAGAGTTGGGGGCGAGGTCGAGGGCTTTTTTGAATTCGGCGATAGCTTCCAGGTGAGTGGTGGGGTTTTCGAAGAAGGCTTTGCCCAGGTTGCGGTGGCGTTCGATGACTGGGTTGTCCGCGGCGGAGATGGGCGGGGGAGAGCGCCAGACTATGATGGCGGCTACGGAGATCGCACATGCGCAGATCAGCCTAAGACTTCGCGCTGCGACCATCGGGAAATTATGGCATGGGAGCGGTGGGGGAGAAATAATTGATTTGTACTAGAGGCTCAAAAATGATGGATGGGCGGCGGTTTGTGGCTGTAATCTTTAGGGGTGGCTGCGCGACGATCGCCTACCTTCGGATTGCTGGCGGGAATGGTGGTTACATTGTCCGCGGTGGCGGTGTACTCGGGTTATACGGTCACGCAACTGCGCGGGTTGCGGCGATTGCAGGCGGAGACGATTGATCGCAATCGAGCGGATTCGCTGTTGCTGCTGCGCATTCAAAATAATCTCAATTCGCTGGCACTGACGATGCGCGACATGCTCGATCAGACGGAATCGTATCCTTTGATCGCTTGGAAGGGGCAACTGAAGAGGATTCAGTACGACCTGGCGGACGCATTGTCGCGCGAAGAGAAAGTTTCGCGGGTGACGGAGGATCAGAGGAAGTATCTGGCGGGATCGGTCACACAGTTTTGGGACGGGTTAGAGAGGATTTTCGCGCTGGCGGAGCAGGGGCAGGAAGAGGAGGCGCGGACTCGGGTTCGATTGTCATTGCAGGCCCGGCAAGAGGCTTTGAGTAATGCCGTCGCGCGGCTGCTGGTTCAGAATAATGAGAGCGAGCAGGCGGCGGCGGAGGAGACGCAGCGGATTTATGCTCGGGCGGAACGGAACGCTTATGTGTTTCTGGCGGCGATGTTGATTTTGATCGCGGCGACTAGTTTGTATCTGGTCGAGTGGAATCGGGGGATGTTCGCGCAGGTGGCTGCGTTGTCAGAGAGGCGTAGTGAACTGGCTCGGCAGTTGATCACGATTCAGGAAAATACCTTCCGGCACATTTCGCGCGAGCTGCATGATGAGTTCGGGCAAATCCTGACGGCGATCGGGGCGATGCTGCATCGGGCAGGGAAGAGGATTCCTCCTCTGGACGATAAGCTGCGTGGGGATTTCGAGGAGGTTCGTGAGATTGTGCAGGCGACGCTCGACAAGATTCGCGCGTTGTCGCAGGCGCTGCATCCGGTGGTGCTGGACGATGCGGGGTTGGAAGGGGCGTTCGATTTATATTTGCCGGGATTCGAGAAGCAGACGGGGATCGTGGTGCATTACGAAAAAGAGGGAGAGAGCCGCGAGGTGAGCCGCGATGTCGCGATCCACGTGTATCGCGTGTTGCAGGAGGCGCTGAACAATGTGGCCCGGCATGCGAAAAGTTCGGAGGCGGAGGTGCGATTGCGGTTTCGTCCGGAGGCGCTGGTGCTGGAGGTGGAGGATCATGGAGTCGGATTCGGGGCGGCGAAGGACGGGCGGGGAATGGGGCTGGTGTCGATGCGGGAGCGGGCGGAATTAGTGAAGGGAACCATGGAATTCGTGAGGCAGAATGGCGGCGGGACGCTGGTGAGGTTTACGGTGCCGCATGAATAGAATTAGGGTTTTGCTGGTGGACGATCACATTCTGGTGCGGCGCGGATTCCGGCGGATGCTGGAGGACGATCCGCAGATCGAAGTGGTGGGCGAGGCGGGGGACGGGCACGAGGCGGTGGAGTTGGCGGTATCGCTGAAGCCTCGCGTCGTGGTGATGGATTTCGCGTTGCCGAGCATGAATGGCGCGGTGGCGACGCGGATGATCCGCAAGGCGTCGAGCGAGGTTGAGGTGCTGATGCTGAGCATGCATTCCGAGAATAATTTCGTGCGGACATGCTTGGACGCGGGGGCTCGCGGTTATTTATTGAAGAACGCGGTCGATCTGGAATTGGTGGATGCGGTGAAGCAGGTGGCGCAGGGGATCGAGGTGCTGGATCCACGGTTGGCGAAACTGCCGAAGGGCGAGGAGGCTCCGCAGCTCACGACTCGAGAGCTCGAGGTGCTGCAACTGATCGTGCATGGAAAATCGAATAAAGAGATTGCGGTGGTGTTGGGGGTGAGCGCGAATACGGTGGCGGTGCATCGCGCGAATCTGATGCAGACGCTGGGGATTCACAACACGGCGGAGCTGGTGGTGTACGCGATTCGCAACGGGTTGGCTAGTATTTCATGACTCGGCGGGAATTGTTGTTGGGCGCGCCGTTCGCGATGGCGGCTGGGAACGATCCGGGGTTTCGGCTTACGAATGTTACCGCGGCGGCGGGGATCGATTTTCAGCATAACAGCGGGGCGTTCGATGCGAAGTATTTGCCGGAGACGCTGGGGTCGGGTTGCGCGTTTTTGGACTACGACGGCGACGGATGGCTCGATATTCTGCTGGTCAATGGGATGGATTGGCCGGGGCATAAGAAGCGGCATAGCACGCTGCGGTTGTATCGAAATAATCGCAACGGGACGTTTTCCGATGTGACGCAGCGGGCGGGGCTTGCGGTCGAGATGTATGGGATGGGCGTTGCGGTCGCGGATTACGATAACGATGGGTTTCCGGATATTTTGATCACCGCGGTGGGGCAGAACCGGTTGTTTAAGAATACGGGCAAGGGGTCGTTTATCGATGTTACGGAGAAGGCGGGACTGGGAGGGAGAAGCTCCTTCAGCACTTCGGCGATGTGGTTCGATTTCGATCGCGACGGGCATCTGGATTTGTTCGTGTGCAATTACGTGAAATGGTCGCCGGAGCACGATATTTATTGCAGCGTCGACGGGAAGCGCAAATCGTATTGCACGCCGGAAGCTTATCACGGCTCGACTTGCTGGCTGTTTCGGAATCGCGGGGACGGGACGTTTGAAGACGTCACGGCGAAGAGCGGGATTTTCGATACGACGTCGAAGTCGCTGGGGGTGGCGCTGGTGGATTACGATCGCGACGGGTGGCCGGATATTCTGGTCGCGAACGATACGCAGCCGAATAAGTTGTATCGGAACTTGCGGAACGGGACGTTCGAGGATGTCGCGGTGCGAGCGGGGGTGGCGTTCAGCGAGGACGGGAAGGCTCGGGCGGGCATGGGGATCGACGTGGCCGATTATGAGAATTCCGGCACGCCGGGTGTGGTGATCACCAACTTCGACAACGAAATGATGGCGTTGTATCAATTGCACGGGGCTGCGTACGCGGATGTATCGGGGAAGGCGGGGATCGGACAGGCTTCGCGCAACAGTTTGGGGTTTGGGTGCGCGTTCTGCGATGTGAACCTGGATGGGTGGCTTGACCTGGTTGCCGTGAACGGGCATATCGATGAGACGGCGCGGGTGCTGCGGAATGTCGGGTATGCGCAGGCTCCGCACTTGTTTTTGAACGACGGGCATGGAGCATTTCGGGATGTTGCGGCGGATGCGGGATCCGATTTTGCGGCTCCTAAAGTTGGGCGGGGGATTGCTTATGGGGACTTCGATCGGGATGGCGATGTTGACTTGCTGATCACGACGAATCGGGGGCCAGCGCTGCTGTATCGGAATGATGTGACCAATAAGAATCGCTCCGTGAGGCTGCGGCTGGTGGGGACGAAATCGAATCGCGATGGCATCGGGGCGGTAGTGCGGCTAATTACGCCAGAGGGCACGCAATCGCGAACGGTGAAGACGGGGTCGAGCTATTTATCGCAGTCGGAGTTGGCGCTGACGTTCGGGATCGGTCGGCGGGAGAAGGCGGATCGGGTGGTGATTGAGTGGCCCGGCGGAGCGGTTGAGGAGTATAAGAATGTCGCGGCAGGGGTTTATGTTTGTACGGAATTGAAGGGTATCGGGGAATCATAACGGACGCCGGCTGAAGCCGACGCTGCAGGTGAAGCTTGCGCCACCCGGAGCGAATCAGGGGTGAATTTTTTCTTTGCGCTCCAGCATTCCGATGAATTGCTCGATTTTCCTCGCGCGAGTTTCGGCTTTTTTCACGGTTTGGATTCGCCACAGGATTGCGTAGGTGTTGGCACGGTTTAACGTCTTGTAGAATCCGGCGGCGCGGGGATTTGCGTCTAGGGCGGCTTGGAAATCTTCGGGGATGGTTGCTCCGGCGGGCGAATCGTAGGCGCCTTCCCAGCGGCCGTTTTTCTTGGCATTTTCGATTGCTTCGAGGCCGGCGGGCTGCATTTCGCCGGTAGTGATCAAGGCCAGAGCTTTCTCGCGATTGATCTTCGACCAGACGCTGCGAGCCGAGCGCGGAACAAATTTCTGGAGCCACGCCTCTTCGCTTTCAGGTTTCTTCTGGCCGTCGATCCACCCGTAGCAGAGAGCGATTTCGAGTGCTTCCTTGTAGGTTACGGATCGGACGGGTGAATCCTTTTTCGCGTGTCGCAGCCAGAGGCCGGGGCTCTTCCGATGGTTCTTTTCGAGCCACGCGGCCCAATCCTGTTTGGATTTAAAGAGCTTGATTGGAGGATTGTCCATTGCTGTCCGCATGCTTACGCATGGCGGTTCTGTATGCAGTTTATCGCGGCCGGTAGAGCGTCGTGGTTGGGTTGTAGTGACGCCAGTCGAACCAGTAATCCTTGATTGCTTCAACGCGGGACAGACATTTTCCCATCGACTTGCCGGAGACGGCGCATCCTTGAAAATTCCACGTGCTTCCGGTGACGTCGTCCATGAACTGAGCGGCGGATACGCGGTAAAATTCTGGAGTTTCTGAAACGCCGGAAATTCTTCCCTGGAAGATTCGGACCGATTGATCGTCTGGGCCAACCACCAAAATTACGGGCTCGGATCCAACGTGGTCCTCAATCAGCTTTTCTTTGAGCACCGAGTCCAAGGGGAACGCACGGCTGGCGCCGAACGCTTGGATGCCCAGCATAACGTCGCGCTGTGCGACTCCGTTTTCGGGATAGCTCAGGACAGTTGGGGCGCGGCGCATGCGGACGTCCCAATCCTTGCGGGCGTAACCCTGAACATATTTGGGCAGATCATCGAGCACCGTGCCGCCAGGATTTTCGGTTTTCCATAAACCCCAGGTGAGTTCATCGGAGGGAACGAGCGTCAGCCGGCGGCCGGCTAACGGCCCGGAGACGGCGGCTCCGCTGATCTGCTGCCAGTAGGTGCCGGTTTGCTCGTCACGCATGAGAAAGTTCTGGTTGTTGATGCCGGCTAAGTGAAACTTCAGCCGCAGACCTTCGCTCTCAGCTCTCCACACCAGACCGGTGTGACAGAGCGTTCAATAGGTGGCGACGATGGGGACGCCGCCCACCAGGTCGTTGATGACGTGGTGATAGGAGATGATGCGGATCGGATAGGCTCGCGCTTCCTGTCCTACGGCCACGGCGATGACCTTCTCGTCGGCATCGAGCTTCGATTGGCCGGCGCTTGAGAAGGAAGGATGGTCGAACGGATGGAACATGATCTCGTAGACGTTCACGCGGGAAAGGACGGCTATCGCTGCTACGGCCATTACGGAAAGCAATGAGAATGTGCGACGGAGGATGCGTTTTTCCTGGGCCCAATACCAAATTAGAGCGGCTAGCGAGCAGAGCGCGGCGAGGATCATTAATGCTGGGCGGTAACGGAGGACGGCCAGGGCGACCAATAGTTCTGTCGGGCCCTGATGGCGGAAGGGACGGATTACATATAAGGGATAGATCAGGGCTGCGGCGGCCGCCAGGAAGGCGAGGACGAAGAGGATCAGGAATGTTCGGCCGGGTCTCGCCGGGGTCGTCATCGGAGAATGGTAACGGCTTCGGAGGCTTGGGGCAATAGTGGGTTTTGATTAGCTGCGGGCGTCGACACGAATGTCGACGCGGCACGCGTGGACGCGTGCGCCACAAAAAATGCGAGAGGCTTTGCGGGGGGACAGGTCGGGACCTGTCCCTACTTTACGGCTAGTGTTACGCCCGCGGGGCTTTGAACGGTTCCGATGGTTATGACAACCGGCACGCTGTTACCGGGGACCACTGACTGTGGCACCTGGGCATTGATTTGCAACACGCCGGAGGTTTCGCCGGGAGCCGCGCCGCAATATTGGATTTGCGCGGGTTGACCGCCGATCGAGGCGGAGCAGGAGAGCACGGGCGTTTGCAACGGCGTTCCGCTGACTCGGCCATCGACTACAGGAGGCGAGGTGGCTCCTTCACCGGTCGCGTATAGGGTCACATAATCGCCGCGAGCCGCCGGATTCTGCGGGCCGTTTCTGGTCGAGTCTTTCACGTTTAGAATCGCTCCCTGGCCGGAGCCGGAGGAGTCGTTGGTGAAGATGCCGGGTATCGCGGGCACGATCGTCACGGGAAATGGAGACGACGCGTTGCCGGAGTATTCCACCACGACGTAAACCGTCGAGTATTGCGCCATTTCGTAAGGGACCACGGCCGACACTTGATTGTTCAATGCGTAAACCATAGGCGCGGGAATGCCGTTGAAGTACACCATCGAATTCCCGGTGGACGTGCTCACCAGTCCGTTCGAATCCTCCTGCAAATAGGCGAGGTTGGCAGGACCCAGACCGATGCCGAAGATGGTCACGATTTCGCCGGGAGAAACGCCCGTGGTGCTGTAGGAAGCCGCGTTGTTTACTGAGGTGATGGTCGGCTGCCCGACGATCATGGAGCCTTGCGATTGCGGGATGACGAGCAGCGTCATCGAATACGCCGGGAAGGTCGCGCTGAGCGTGGTGCCGTTGAAGGAAAGATCGGGTAGGCGAACGATCGCGGCGCTGTTCGCGGTCGTATATTGCCACACCTGCGCCGTCTCTGAGGGATTGAAGTTCGCGAGGTTGATGGTGTCCGTGATCGCACCGGTGGTTTTGTTCAGCACCAGCACGGTCAGCGCGGAATCCGTGCGTTGCGCGGCGAAAATGGAGAGCACGTCAGGATTACTGGAGGTCGCCGACACGCTGGTGTTGCCGAACTGGCTGCCATTGCCGTCGTAATTCAGAAACAACTTAAAGGAAAAGGCCGCAGGATTCGCAGGCGTCAGAGTGTTCGGCCAGACGGTGGCGAGGTCCAGAGCTTCGCGTCCGAAAATACCCAGGATGTCGGCCTGCGCAATCGCGCCGGTGATGGTGTCCTGCGCTCCCCAATTATATTCGGTGATTCCGGTCATGGTTCCGGGATAGTTGTTGGCAACCCACTGGCGCATGCGCGGGACCATTTGCGGAGCCTGCTCCGTACCGGTCGCGTCTTCATAACCGCCGCCAGGGACCGTGTAGCTGGGGTCCCATAGCGCACGGGTCGAGGTCATGCGCAGAGTCTCCATGGTGGCATCGCCTGCGGAACTGCTTAGGCCGCTGGGTGTGATGTACGCGTGCACGTCCAGAACGTCGAGAAGACGGAAGCCGTTCTTGGCCTCGGCCGCTTTCATCTGCTGCAAGAAGTAGGGAATCCATTGCACGCCGCCGTGCGCGTTCTGATCCGTTGGGTTGTCCCAGTATTGATAGGGAGCCGTGCCCCAGCCCGCGTACATATCCTGTTTTGAAAACAGCATGCCGGACCAGCCTCCGGGAACCGGACCCGTCACCAGAGCGGTTGGGTCGGATTGCTTGATGGCGAGCGCGCCCGTCATGTCGCGAGCCAGCATGTCGTCGTAGCTGGCTCCGGGCTTTCCATTGGACGCGTTCTTGTAGACGTCGTAGTGGACCGAATCCCACCATTCGGGTTCGTTATCGAGGCTCCAGAAACGGATGCCTCCGCCGTTGCCCGGTCCATAGGTGGCGAGTTCATGCTGGATCCACTGCTGCGAAAAGCTCGGAGTCACAGGGATGTAGGCGTCGTTGGGATCGTTATTGACGTTGGTTCCATTGGTCAGGACGCCGTTTCCGCAATCGGGATTGTCGGGGGCCGTGGCTTTTTGTGCGCCGTATTTTTTGACGCTGAAGCTGCACTCGCCAACGGCTTTCGGGAGCCAGTCGAGAATCGGAAACGTGCTCAGACTGGCCGAGCCGGTCTTCAAATTACGCAGGTGGAAGGAATCGAATCCCGGAGAGATGGAGTAGTTTTCATAGACCCAGGGATTGTCGCCGGTGTTGTTCTTGATGCTGGCGGACCAGTTGAAACTGGTGGCGTCGTCGCCGCCCCAGCGAATGAGCGGGATCCGCATGATGCCTTGGATGCCGTTGTCGCTCCATTGGTTGATGCCGTAAATCCAAGGGCTGATCGCATGCCGGTTGGCGGCCGCGTCCACCGAGAGCGCGGGCCCGGATTGCGCGTGCAATGAGACGGCTGCGGCGAACAGGGCCCAGAGACTTCTCGATAGCATTCGTTCCCCTTTTCTATTCTCCCGCAATCTCTGAAGTATGATGGAGACTAAGCTTTGTGAAGTTTTGTGACGGATGAAGTTTCTAGTCTTCGATGACGATGTCGAGAACTGCGGGATGCTGCAAGAGCTTCTCGGAGAATCCGGATATCTGCTGGAATTTGAATCGGATGGCGAGGGTTGTCTGCGTCGGACGCGAACCGGGTCGTATGACTTGTTGATTTTCGATGTCATGCTTCCAGCGGCGGACGGATTTGAGGTTTTAAAACGGGTCCGGGACCTGTCGCAGATTCCGGTTTTGATCCTGTCAGCGAAGGCCGAACGGTCGGACCGCGTGAACGGTCTGCGGGCGGGCGCTGACGACTATCTGGCGAAACCCTTCGATCCGGACGAACTGCTGGCGCGGATCCAATCCATCCTTCGCCGCACCAAAATCAACGGCAATGCGGCGGCGGAGCCGATCGAGATCGGCGAACTGCGGTTGATGCCGGCGTCGCGGGAGGTTTGCTTTCAGGGTAAACCGCTCGATTTGACCGCGATGGAGGTCGAGATCCTGGAATGCCTGATGCGGTCCTTCGGCAAAGTGGTTTCGCGCGACCGGCTGAGTTTGAGGCTTTACAATCGCTTGGCGGCGCCGTTCGAGCGAAACGTCGATACTCACGTCAGCCGCATACGGCGAAAGTTGGGGGATGGCCGGGGGATGATAGTGAGCGTCCGTGGCACAGGGTATCAGATTCGCACGCTTTAACCCGCTTTTTGCGGCTTCGATCTGCGCTGTCACACTTCTTCACAATTGCGTGGAATCGAACCAAACCAGGTAAGCGTCTTTTGGGTACACTAGAACATGTGCAATCCGGATGAACTCCTTTTGGACTGCACCGTAGTGGGAGAGTTTTGTTGTCAAATCTATTTGTTTTCCCCTTAGAGTCTTGGTGCGCCCGCACCATGGTGGAGAGATCTTCATCAGGTGTAATCCATGTCTAGATGGCTCGCTTTGTCGTTGTTCTCCGGCGTGCTTTTCGCACAGGACTTCGCATCTCTCACGATCACCGTTACCGACAGCACCGATGCGATGGTGCCGGATGCGAGCGTAACACTCATCAACAGCCAGAGAGGGACGATCTACCATCAGCAGACGCCCACGGCCGGATATGTGATCTTCGACTCGCTGACGCCGGGCGATTATTCGGTGCAGATCGAGAAGACCGGTTTCCAGCAATATCAGATCAGGAGCCTGCCGGTGGGCGTTCGTGACCGCAAAACGCTGACGGTGGAATTAAAGGTCGCAGCAGCCCAGTCTACAGCGGTCGATGTAAAAGAGAAGGTCGATCTGATTTCGAATGACGCGGCCCAAGGAGTGCCGATCGGCCAGAATTTTTTTCAGGACCTTCCGATCGATGGGCGAAACGCGGAAACGCTGGTGCTGATGGCGCCAGGTATCAGCACGGCCGCGGGTGGCCTGGGAGATGGCGGCATCAATGCGAACGGCCTTAGGTCGAACACCAATTACTATACGCTCGACGGCGTTAGCCTGAACACGTCGGTGGGCGCAGGCCCTGGAGCACGCGGCGGCGGAGGAGGGTTTGGAGGCTTCGGCGGAGGAGTGGCGGGCCCGACACCGGCGGCCGGTGGGGCGACGGAGTTGATCGATATCGACGCGATGCAGGAGATGAACATCCAAACCGCTTCGATTGCGCCGGAGTTCGGCCGATCGCCCGGCGCGCAGATCGCGATGACCAGCCGCGGCGGCACCAGCGACTTTCATGGATCGCTGTATTACTATTTCCGCAACCAAAGGCTCGACGGCGACGACTGGTTCGCAAACTCGCTCGGGCTAGGACGCGGCAAAGAGCGAGAAAATCGCCCGGGGGGGACCGTAGGCGGGCCGGTGATCAAGGGCAAAACATTTTTCTTCGCCCAGTTCGATCAACTGAGTGTGTCCGCGCCCTTCACCATCATTGCCAACGTACCCTCTGCCACCACGCGGCAAACCACGTCGGCTCCGTTGCAGCCGTTTTTGAACGCGTTTCCGATTGCTAACGGCGTACAGCTTACGGACGGTGCGGCGCAATATCAGGCAGTGGTTTCAAATCCGGCATTCAGCCAGTCCGCCAGCCTGCGGCTGGACCAGATTATTTCCGCGAAAACGACCTTCTTCGTGAGGTTCGCGTTGTCGCCGTCCTCGACGGAGCGGCGCGGCTCGGAAACTGTTTCCCCGAACATTCTCACGCACCAGGCGTCGCACTCTGACCTGGTAACCGCGGGGCTGGGCCACATTCTCCCCAACGGAATGGTGAACGATCTGCGCGTCAACTATTCGCGATCCACCGCTTCGAGCTACTCCATCATGGATAGCTACGGCGGCGCGACGCCGTTAACCGCGGCCGAGGTGTTTCCTGCGGGATTCAACAATAACACCGCGACTTTCAATCTGAACATGCTGGGCGTGGCCGGGTATTCCTACGGCGGCCATTCCGCCAGCGAACAGCAGCAGTTCAACGTCGTCGATTCGATTACCAAGGTGGTGGGAAATCATCACGAGAAAGCCGGTATCGACGTCCGCAGGATTCTGGTGACCACGGATCGGGTTCCCTATTCGGAGAACGTTTCGTTTAACGGAATTGCGAGCAACGCCTACTCCTTGACCTCCGGCAGCGCCCTGAACGCGGTGGTTACGGCGAGCCTGCCGGTCGTTTATCCCACTTATCTAAACTTCTCCCTGTACGGCCAGGATACCTGGCGTCTTACGGAGAGGACGACGGTCACCTACGGTATCCGCTGGGACGTCAATCCGGCTCCGACCGCGCGTGAAGGTCCCAAGCCTTTCGCCCTTTCGAACAATGCAGTCGCGGGCGTTACGCAGAACGACCCCATCTATCCGACCAAGTGGTGGGACCTCGCGCCTCGCTTTGGCCTGGCCTATGAAATGAATACGACTCCGGGTTTTGAAACCATGTTCCGCACCGGATTCGGCGTCTTTTACGATCTGGGTTATGGCACCACCCCAGGCGCATTTGGTGGAGCGCCCTATCAATCGGTAACCACGATTTCGCAGGCGCAATTCCCGTTGTTGCCGATCTATCTCGGGGCCCCGGAGTTGCCACCGACGCGTCCTTATGGCCAAATCACAACGGCCGCGCTCGGTCTGGTGACGCCGCGTATCTATCAGTGGAACGCCACGATTGAACAACACTTCGGCTCCGGGTCCGTGTTGAGCCTGGGCTATGCCGCGACCCGCGGCCAAAACCTGTTGCGCGTGCAGACGTCGCCCGAGTATTCCGATGCCTTCGATATCGTGTCCCAGGCCACCAATGGCGCCACTTCTTCCTACAACGGAATGCAGATGCAGTTTCGCAAACGCCTGAGCGACCGCTTGCAGATGCAGTTGAGCTACACCTGGTCGCACTCGATCGATACCGCGTCGAACGACGGCGGTGGTGGTGGATTCGCCAACTTGTATGGCGGCGGACAAAAAGGTTCCTCCGATTACGACATTCGCCAGAATCTGAGTCTCTCCGGTTCCTACCGTCTGCCCGCTCCTGGTGGTATTTTGGGCGCCCCTCTGCGCCACTGGTACCTGGATTGGGTGGAGACGGCCCGTACCGGCCTGCCTTTCGACCTTCAGACCATCAGCTCGAATAGCGGAGCCGTCAGCATCAACGGCACCACGGTCAGCACCACGACCAATCCCAACGGCGACTATAATTCCACCGTCGGCCTTTTCGCGCAGGTTCGTCCGAATTACAACGGACTGCCGGTGTGGATCCCTAACCCCAACGTGCCGGGCGGTCAGGAGTTGAACGTGCTGGCCTTCAACATCGTGTCGGGTTTTGAGCAGGGAAATCTGGGGCGCAACGTCCTCCGCGGCTTCGGCGAGCAGCAGTTGGATTTAGGCGTGCGCCGCACGATTCCGATCACCGAACGAATCTCCCTGAACTTATCCGCTCAGGCGTACAACGTATTTAATCATCCGAACTTTGCAAATCCCTCTCCGTTAGAAGGAGCAAATCTGGCCAGTCCGAACTTTGGTGTCGTCACGGAGATGTTGAACCAGTCGTTTGGCGGTGCGGTAAACTCGTTATTCCGAACGGGTGGACCGCGGTCGATTGAGCTTGCGGTGCGGCTGCGGTTCTGAGACCACAAATGAACAATATCTGCAAGCAAGTTCGCTTCACAATCTGCGCCATGGCGATCTTTGGTTCCGCAGGACTGGCGCAAACCGTTCAGCAGCCGACCGCGCCTCCGCCTACGCCGCCTCCCACGACGTCACCGTCCACTAACCAGGACAATACGCCCGGTACCGACATCACCGCGACGCCGCCGAAAATTTCCTTCGGAGTTCGCATCGAGTACTTTCCGGAGCGCTTCTTTCAAACCCAGTATGTGACCACCAGCACCACCAATCCCATCCAGGACTCCGCGTATTTCGGAACCTCGGCCGGATCGAAGTACACCCTGGGGCTGACCGCAGAATACCTGTTGACCAGACGCATCTCGGTGGGCCTCGATTTCTTTTATCATCAGGAAGAATACATCCAACTCGCCCAGATCAAGAGCGGTTTGAAGGATCCGAATTCGAGTTACGACAATCGCCCGCTGACATCCATCACCCAGGATACGCGCGCGAATTACTGGGACGTTCCGATCGTCGCCCGTTATTACGGTATCCGCAGCAAAGCTCCGCGCGGCCTGGGATGGCTGTCGCAGACCTTTCTGATCGGCGGCGGCGCCTACCGCCACGTCTCGAATATCCGGACGGGAACGTCAACCACCTTCCCGGACACTTCGACCACCTATAACGAGATCCCGGTCACGCCGAACAATAGAAATCTGCTGGGAGTGGTGGGCGGCGTGGGATACAAACTGTTTGAGTACGGTAAGTTCAAATCGATGGGCGAATTCCGCTACACGCGGTGGTTCGGATACACCTTCCAAGGGCCCGCCTATGAATCGCAGAAGAATCAACTGGAGATTGGCTTGAGTTTTTCGTATTGAGTGCGTCCATCCAAACTCTCGGAATCCTATGAAGTACAAATCGCTTAACATCGCCCTATCGATCGCCGTCGCGGCCGCCTCCGGGCATGCCCAATCGGTGATTACCTCGATCCTGGGCGAGGTGCCCGGCTATCCCAACGGAACCCCGGCGCTTTCCGTCAGTCTGAACCTGCCCTCCGGCGTCGCGAGCGACGGGAAAGGCAACGTGTACGTTTCGCTCCGCGGGTCCCATCAAGTGGTGCGCATCGATCCCTCCGGAATTTTGTATCTCGTTGCGGGAACCGGCGCGCAGGGCTCCCAGGGAGCGTCAGGCGACGGAGGCCCGGCAACGGCGGCCACTCTTTCCATTCCGCTGGCTCTTACTTTCGATACTTCGGGAAACCTGTACATCGCCGATGCGGGCTCGAATCGCATCCGCATGATTGATACCAACGGCATTATTCATACCTACGCCGGCAACGGCAATAACATCAACAGCGGCGACGGCGGTCTCGCGATCAACGCTAGTCTGAACACGCCCTCCGCCATTTGCTTCGACGGCAATGGCAACCTCCTGATCGCCGACACCGGCAACGACAATATCCGCAAAGTTTCGCCGCAGGGAATCATCACCAAAGTCGCGGGCACCGGCAATCCGGCGTTTGACGGCCCCAATGGCACCATAGCCACAGCGGCGTTCTCCTCGCCCAGCGGCATCGCGGTCGACCCTCTGGGGAACATCTACGTGGCCGATAGCGGCAATCAACGCGTTCGGCTCCTCGCGACCAACGGAGTCACCAGCGTGATCGCGGGCAACGGCACCAAGGGATCTTTCGGAGACGGACGCCAAGCATCGACTGCGGAGCTGAACAATCCAGGGGCCCTGCTATTCGATTCGGCCGGCAATCTGTACATCGCAGACATCGGCAACGATCGCGTCCGCCGCATCACCTCTAACGGCGTCATCGCCAATTACGCGGGCTCGGGTACGGTCGGCGCGGGCGGGGACGGCGGTTACGCTATCGCCGCGAACATCAATTTACAATCCATCGCGATCGATCCGCAGAACAATCTGATCATCGCCGACGGCGCGAATTACCGGGTTCGATTCGTGACCGCTTCGAACGGATTCATCAACACCATCGGCGGAAACGGACTCATCGCCTATAACCCCACCAATTTGATCTCCAATGGAAGCACGGTGTATTTCTCGGACAGCAGCGCCAACCGGATTCGGGACTTTAATGTCTCCTCCGGCGCCGCCAGTATCGCGATCGTCGCCGGCAATGGGCAAGAGACGTTCGACGCAGCCGACGACACCGCGATCACGGCGCGGCTGAACGCCCCCCGCGGTCTCTTTATGGATAGCGCCGGCAACATCTACTTTGCGGACTACCAGAACCAGGCCGTGCGCAAGGTCACTCCTGAGGGCGCTCTCGTCACGCTTGCCGGAAACGCGACCAACATCGACACCGGCGACGGAGCCTTGGCCACCGCGGCCCAACTCAGTGGACCCGTGGATGTCGCGTTCGCGAACGGCAGCGGCAACCTCTATATCCTCGAGCTATCGGGCGCTCGAATCCGCGTGATCCTTCCGAACGGCAACATTAATACCTACGCCGGAACCGGCTCTCCCGGCGTGCCTTCTTCACCTACAGGAACCGCCCTGTCGCAACCCGTCAACGCTCCGCAAGGGATGACCATCGATTCCTCGGGAACGCTCTATATCGCCGACACCGGCAACAATTTGATCCGCAAAATTACCACCGACGGCAACATCGCTACCGTGGCTGGAACCACCGGCTCGGGCTACACCGGGGACGGCGGGCCGGCCCTGTCAGCCACCCTGCGCAACCCCACCGGAGTCGCCGTCGATACCTTCGGCAATATATTCATAGCGGACACTAGAAACAACGTCGTTCGCGAGGTCGGCGCCGACGGGATCATCAGTACGGTCGCCGGAACCGGCTCTCCCGGTTACAATGGCGACGGGAGTCCGGCCACCAGCTTTCAACTGAACCAGCCGAGCGCGGTTGCCATCGGGCCTTCCTGTAGCGTGCTGGTCGCCGATGTCGCAAACGAGCGAATCCGGCAGGTGTTTCCAGCGGTCGCTTACACCATCACCACCAACCCTCCCGGACTGTCCGTTGTTGCGGATGGTCAGACCGTAAAAACGCCGGCCGTGCTGAACTGGCTCCCCGGCACTTCTCATACTCTCGGTGCGCCTAGCACGCAGACCGGCTCCTCCGGGACCGTATACGTCGGAAGTGGGACCACGCAAACCATCTCTGTCGCATGTGGCGCGCCACGCGCTTCGGCCAGCGTCTCCTTCACCGCCCAGAACTTATTGACCGTCACCGCAGGGAATGGCGGCACTGTATCCCAGTCATCGGGGTATTTCCCCGCGGGCGCGACGGTCACGCTTACCGCGACGCCTTCGGCCGGCTTCATTTTCTCCGGCTGGCAGGGAGCCTGCACCGGCACCGGCTCCTGTCAGGTCACCATGACGGGACCATTGAGCGTCACCGCCCAGTTTTCATCCACCGGACAATCGCGCCGTTTCAAGCCGAAACCATGAGGAGTTTGCTTCCATTGAAGACTATAATTGCTGCGTCCTGTTGTGCATTCTTCTTTGGAGGCGCGCTCCATGCACAGCCTGCGTGGCTCAATCAGTTCGCATTCAACGTGGGTGGCGGTGTTGAAGTGCCGTTTCTCACCACTAAGACCAATCTTTCGCTGGGCTGGAACGCGCAGGGCGGCGTGGGTTATAATTTCACCCGCCATCTGGCCGTCATGGTTGAAATCGAGTACGACCAGTTTCGAATAACCGACAAAGCCTTGAACACTCTGGGAACCCCGCAAGGCTATCCCGGGGGCAAGCTCAAGAACGAATCGGTGACTATCGATCCCGTCTGGCATTTTCATCCCAAAGGATCGTGGGATTTCTACGCCATCGGCGGAGGTGGAGCTTTCTCGCGCACGCAGAGCTTAACCAGGCCGACTGTCGCCACTGCCACGGGCACGAATCCCTTCTTCGGATTCAACACGCCCGGCTACCCGGCCAGCATGACGAACTTGGATTACACCGTTCATAAACCAGGTTTGGACGTAGGATTCGGCGCCTCCATCCTCGTGAAATGGAATGTAAAGCTGTACGCCGAGGCGAAATACATCCGCGTCTTCGGAGGCTCCCTCGGGCACATCGACTACATGCCAATCAGCCTCGGCTTCCGCTTCTAGCCAATCAGGCTTTAGAGACTGCTGAAACACGCCAGCCTTGTCCCCTGGCTGACGCCAGGGGTTATAACCCCGTGCCGTAAGGCAGAAGAGACGCTTCAATCCCACACTAGGTGGCACAGGCTTCAGCCTGTGTTCGTGGCGCGAGCTTCAGCTTGCAGCCCCGGCTCCAGCCGGCGCCTTCAGTCATCAGCACCACTGTTCAAAACAAGAGCCCGCCCTGCGGGGCATACCATTATTTCGAAAAATAACTCCGCACCGGCACCGGCGCCGGAGTCTTCTTGATCGCCTCCCACAAAACCGCATTCAACTCATCGTCATCCGCCAGATCCGCGTCGCTGAAATCCATCTTCGCCGACCGCGCCGCCGACGCAGTGCTAGCCGGATTCTTCTCCGTCAACGAAATCCTCGGCTTCTCCGCCTCATAAGGAGCCATATTCGGCGCGCTCGCAAACGCCATGGCCATCGGCCTCGCCCCCGCATCGAAATGCGTTAACGGCCGCAACCCCAGTATCAGTTCCATGGTCCGCAGCACCGACGATTGGTTGTACATCGAGCTATCAATGATCCCTCTCCGCGTATACGGCGACATCACGAATACTGGCGACCGGTGCGAGTCCACATGATCCGGCCCGTTCTGCGCATCGTCTTCGATCACGAAGATCGCCGTCTTCGCCCAAAACTTGCTCTTCGAAAGCCCCTCTACCACCATCCCGAGCGCATAGTCGTTATCGGCAAACGACGACAACGGAGCAACGTGTCCCGCCGCCGTCCCCGACGTATGATCGTTCCCCAGCCGCATGATGATGAACCGCGGCATGTTCCCCGACGTCTCGTATTCTCTCAAATCTCCCAGGAAAACCTTCGCCCGCTCGACATCCGGATAGTCGAGATCGAACCCGCGATAGTGCGTGTTCGTGATCCCGGCGAGCGATTGGTCGCGTACTCCGTCGATCTGCACTCCATCCGGCCCCGCGACCTTTTTGTTGTTCGCCTGATGCCCGTAGTTACGAACCGAAAGACCCGCCGAAACCGCGTTCGACCAGATATAGCCAGCCGGTGGCGTGTTCGCAGGCTCGCCTCCTTCGTAATCATAAAAATTGCGCCGCTTGGCGTAACTTGATGGCCAGAACTTCTGCGTATAGTCCGGAGCGATCCCCGCCGTCGCCCAATTATGCCCGTCCGCGCTCACATCGGCGTTGACGTAGAAATTGTCGAACAACACAAATTCGCGCGCCAATTTATAGTGATTCGGCGCGCTGTTCTCATCGAACAGATCGAGCGAAGGATCGCTGTTGCCCTTCCCGAGCTTCCCTAGCACCTGATCGTAGGTGCGATTTTCCTTGATGATGTAGATCACATGCTCGATCGGCGAAGGCCTTCCCGGTTTCGTATAAATCACGTTATCGTCCGCAAATGCCGCCACGTCGAGTTTCGAATCGTTATAGGGCGATAGAGCCACCGTCGATTTCGTATATTGCGCCAGCGCCTCCTCGGTCAGCGGCGGAATCACCGACATGGTTCCTGTTTGCAAATTGCCTACGTACTCGCGCCGCGGATCTCCTCCGCCTTCAATCGCAGGCGCGCCGAAAGGCCCGGGAGCCTTGGGATTCGGAAAGCTCTGCAACCCGCGGCCGTTCAGCACCAGGATCGTGCCATCCTTCAGAACCCGCGCCGCCGTCGGATACCAGCCGGTTGGAATAAAGCCCGCGAGGCGACTCCTCTGCTCGGAAATATCGGTCACCGCAACCGCATTCGCGTCGGAACAGACGGTGAACAGCGCCTTCTGATCCGCCGAAATCGCGAGCGCGGTCGGCGTCATCCCCAGAGAATGCCTCGGCGTCAGCGCGACGTTCAGCGTCTCCGTAATCTTCATTTCCTTGTTCTCGTCCACGTTCACCACGAACACAGTATTCGTATTCGCCGCCGCGACGAATAGGCGCAGGACTTTTTCCGGCGTCTTTGGTTTCCGCGAATTCTCCTCCGCCTCATCCACTTCCGGATTCCGGTCGCTGAAAATCATATCCGTAGGATGCGGTCCCACGCGCAGCCGCGTTACCTCCGTTCCCGAGGAAACGTTGTACTCATACACCGTCGCATCCGCCCAGCTCGAAACGAAAAACGTCTTCCCGTCGGGATGAAATAAAATCCGATACGGCCGCCGGCCCGTTTTGTAGCGATCGCTCGCCTTCCCCGTCCGCACATTGATCACCACCACGGAGTCGTGATACAAATCCGCGGCATACATCAACTGCCCGTCTTTCGATATCGCCACATCTCCGATAAAGTCGCGGACATTGTGCGGCGCGTCCGGAGCAATCTCGAACTCCCGCGTCGGCTTCAACTCGCCGTCGTTCGAGAACGAAAACTCAAACACCCGGTACCGTGACCCTCCACCGACGTACACGAATTTCCCATCCGGCGAAAACGTCAACCCCAGCCACCCGTCCGCGACCTTGACCCGCGACAATTCTTTCTTTGTCGCCGCATCGATCACGCTGATGCTGGGCGGTTTGTATCCTCCGTTCAACACCAAAACGAATTTCCCGTTAGGCGATATCGCCGACGACATCGGCAGCGTATCGAGAGAAACCTGCTCGCCCACCGGCGCGATTTTCCATCCGTTCGGTAACAGCACCGTTCCATCCGCCTGCCGGCCCACAGTTTCCCTCCCCGACGGCTGCGATCCCAGTACCACCGCGAAAATCAGGACAAACAGAAAACTTATAATTTGTTTCATTGAGAAAACCTCTGCGCGATGGGAAATCTTCGCCCCACCCCAAAAGCCTTAGTGGTAACCTTCAGACCCGGAGCCGCCTGCTGCCGCTTGTACTCGTTCCGGTCAACCTTATTCACAATATCCTGAACCAGCGCGACCGGCAGCGCATGCGCCTCTGCGATCTGTTTCGGCGTTTTGTACTGCTCGATATAATCTTCTAAAATCCGGTCGAGCACTTCATAAGGCGGCAGCGAATCCGTGTCCTTCTGATCCGGCTTCAGTTCAGCCGAAGGAGGCTTAGTGAAAACACTCTCCGGAATCGCCCCGTGATGCCTCTGATTCGCGATCCTCGATAGTGCATAAACCATCGTTTTCGGCACATCGCTGATCACCGCGAGCCCCCCGCACATATCGCCGTACAAAGTGCAATACCCTACTGCGAGTTCGCTCTTGTTTCCGGTGGTCAGCACCAGCGCGCCGCTCTTATTCGACAGAGCCATCAGCGTGACCCCGCGCAGTCGCGATTGCAGGTTCTCCTCCGTCACATCAGGCCCCCTGCCGTGAAATGCAGGTTCCAATACATGCGTTAAATGACCATAAGTTGACGAAATGGATATGGTTTCGAAGCTTATTTCGAGCTTATTCGCCATCGCTTGCGCATCCCGCACGCTATGGTCGGAGGAAAACGGACCCGGCATGGCCACGCCCGTGACGTTCTCCTTCCCCACCGCCTCCACCGCGATCACCGCCGTCAGCGCCGAATCGATACCGCCGCTCAGTCCGATTAAAACCTTTGAAAACCCGCACTTACGAATATAATCGCGAGTTCCCAGCACCAGCGCCTGATAAACAGCTTCGCACTCATCCGTGAAATCTTCATGAAGATCGCCGGTCATCACCAGGTCCTCTTCAAACGATCGCGCCGAAGCCACAATTTCGCCCTTTCCGTCCATCGCAAAACTCGACCCGTCGAAAACCAGTTGGTCGTTGCCGCCGACTTGATTCACGTAAACCACTGGTTTGGAATAACGTTTTGCCGCTGCGCGATAGATGGCGCGCCGCACTTCGCGTTTGCCCATGTTGAAGGGGGAGGCATTAATGCAGATCATGATCTCCGCGCCCGCTCCGAACAATTCCTCCACCGGATCCCGTTGATACAACCGGTGCTTCCAGAAGCGCTTATCGTTCCAGGCGTCTTCGCAGATGGTCAGGGCCATCGGCTGGCCGCGCAGCGTGAACAGGTCCTCGCGTTCGCCCGGACGGAAATAGCGAGCTTCATCGAATACGTCGTAATTCGGCAGCAGCATTTTGCTTTGGCGGAACACGATTTGCCCGCGTTCGAGCACCGCCGCGCTGTTCATCGCTCGTTTGCCGGTGTCGGCCTGTGACCGGGCGACGTAGCCGCAGATGACGCTCAAATCGAGGTCCGCAGTCTCCCGTGCCAGGCGTTCCAACTGCTGTTCGCTAGCCTCGATGAAGCTGGGCTTTTCCACCAGGTCGCGCGGAGGATAGCCGGTGAGAGAAAGCTCGGGAAACACCGCCGCTTCGGCGCCGCGGCTTGCCGCATCCCGCGCGGCCCGCACCATCCGATTCACGTTACCCGAAAGATCCCCAATCGTGGGATTGATCTGCGCCAGAGCAATGCGCATTGGAATCTTATATTGTAGCGATATGGCGCTCGATCCCGATATCGCGATGCTGATGATCGAGATCGACGCCAATCTCAGCCACGCCGAGTCGATCACCCACGGCCTGACGCGCGAACAATTTCAATGGCGTCCCGGGGCCGGCCGCTGGTCGATCGCCGAGTGTTTCGCCCACATCAACGTAACCAACTCCTACACCATCGGGGCCCTCGAGAGGGGCATCGCGAAAGGGCGCGATAAAAAAGGAGAAGGCCCGTTTCAATACGGCTTCCTGGTGCGTAAATTCATCGCCAGCCAGGAGCCTCCCGCGAAGAAGAAATTTAGCGCCCCGAAATCGCTCCTGCCGCCCGCGGATATCGATCCGGATGCAACACTGGCCGAGTACCGGCGGATCGAAGGCGAATTAAGACGACTGGCCAAGGAAGCAAACGGCCTGCACCTGGCGCGCGTGAAGATCGAGATGGCGGCTCTGCCCGCGGTCCTGCGCCCATTCTTGAAAATGCCGTTGGGTGGACAACTCTTATTGACAACCACTCACGACCGCCGGCATCTGTGGCAAGCCGAGCAGGTGCGCAACGATCCGGCCTTTCCAGGGGTAAACCAAGACCATGGCCAGCGCGCCTGACGACGGCATGGAGGACTTCCAGGTAGACCGGACGCGAATCTCGGTTGCGCGATTAACCGATGAGGACGATGCGGTTGAGTACTGGCTTTCCCCACCCGTCGAAGAGCGCTTGCGGGCCCTTGAACTTTTGCGAAGGACCTTCTATGGCGATACCAGTGCTAGCGAGGGACTTCAAAGAGTTCTTGAAGTCGCTCAACTCAAACTGCGTTGAACCTCTTTTAACAACAGCAAGAAACATCAAGACAACCGGTTCGACGTTTAATAGAATGACTGCAAGATGATTCGCAGCATCCTCGCGGTACTTGCCGGTCTAATCGTGATTGTTGTTACTTCCTTCGGAATTGAGGCAGCGGTCGATCTGCTGATGCTGCGGATGTTCCCCGAAACCCTGCCCAATGAGGCCGCGCTCAGTCACAATACGCCGGTATGGATATTCACCTTTGCCTACACTTTCTTGTGCGTCATTGCGGGCGGATACGTTTCCGCACGGCTCGCGGCTCGTTCCCCCGTGCGCCACGCAGTCATTCTCGGCTTGCTACAGTCGGCGCTAACTATTCCGGCAATGATTGAATTTGGGGATAAGGCGCGGCCGTGGGCATGGATCGTATCGATGATTTTGGTGATTCCGGCGGCTTGGCTCGGTGGATTGATCTTCTCCAGACGAGTGACCAGCAGGCGCGCACAAGTGAGCGTGTTGGCGTAAAATGGCCGCACTGTTGAAGCGCATACAACCGGCCCTGGCTTACGCCGCGGCGCACGTGGATGAAGACGTCTCGCTTGCCACGCTCGCCCGGCAGGTCGGACTGTCGGTCTATCACTTGCAACGGGCATTTTCCGCCGCCTCCGGAGAAACGCCAAAACAATTCACGTTGCGGCTTCGTCTGGGGCGTGCCGCGGCGATGCTGCTAACCAGCAAGGTTACGGTACTGGATGTGGCGCTCTCCTGCGGTTTTCAGAGCCACGAGGTTTTCACCCGGGCTTTTCGAAGGCGATTCGGAATGTCGCCGAGCCTCTATCGGCAACGCGGCTTCGTCCCAGCCGCAGGGGAGCGCGCCGCCAGGGATCACTTCGCGGCCATCGACGAAGCCGGTCCCTGCATAGGGCTGTATCACACCAAGCTGTATCACACCGAGCTTCATCGCACCAAGGAAGACAAAAGGAGTCTCATGAGTTATTCCATCGCGAAGCGCGAGCTTACGGAACAGCCGGTGCTGATCGTGCGGAAGCGCATTAAGCGATCGGAGATCGCGCCGACCATCGCGCAGTCCCTCCATGCGATCTTCCTCTATGCGCAGAAAAACGGAATTGCATTGGCAGGACCGCCGTTTGCCCGGTACGCCGAATCGAGCCTGGGATTCGTCACCATCGAACCTGGAGTACGGATCGCTGCCGCGCCCGAAGGGGCAACGCCCAACAAGGATTCCGGCGTGATCCATGACAGCTTGCCAGGCGGTCCGGCTGCGTTCACCACGCATTGCGGCCCTTATGAAAAGCTCACGGAAGCGCACGCCGCCCTGGAGGTATGGATCGAAGACCAAGGCTTGACGCCCACCGGCGCGCCTTGGGAATTGTACATTACCGATCCAGGAGATCATCCCGATCCGAAAGACTGGAGAACCGAACTGTTTTGGCCGGTCTCGCGCTAGGCCTGCGCCTTAAACCCGATGCGGCGTTCCGGAGACTCCGGTGGCTCGAGAAGCCTTTGGATAGATCCGCAAATTTGCTCGATATGCACGCTGTGCTCCTGCTGCGTGCGTTCGACATCCTGGAGCTTTTGGGCTAGGTCCTTGTGGGTCGCAAGATACTCCCGTAAGCGAACGAACGCGCGGATAATCAGGATATTCAGTTGAACGGCGCGCTTGCTGGCCAGAACCGAGGGAAGCATCGCGACGCCGTGCTCAGTGAAGGCATAAGGCGGTCGCCGGAGTCCCATCCTCGCCGTCGGATTGGAGGCCACAATTTGTGACCTCCAATTTTCCAACTCCTCCCTGTTGAGCTGAAACATAAAATCCGGCGGAAACCGGTCAAGATTCCGGCGGACCGCCTGATTCAGAACCTTGGTCGGGACTTGATAAATTCCGCCAAGTCGCTGTCAAGCATGACCTTGCAGCCGCGGATCAGGTAAATCTTGCGTTCAATGACTTCAACCGGGATGGCCTCAATCGAGGTCATACTATTCCTCTCCTGTTGGAAAGCCTATACGGCGCTTCGAAGATTCGGCAGCCGGCTCAATAAGCTGTTGGATGTAGGCGTAAATCTGTTCAATATGCGCTCCGTGCGCCTGCTGGGTACGCTCGACATCTTCTAGTTTTCGAGCCAGGTCCTGATGGGTGGCGAGGTACTCTCGTAGTCGAACAAACGCGCGGTTGATGAGGATATTCAACTCAATGGCGCGATCGCTGGACAGAACGGAAGAAAGCATCGCTACTCCATGCTCGGTGAAAGCGTAGGGAGTGTAGCGGCGCCCGCCGCGTCCGACGTTTGAGGTCACAATCTGTGACCTCAAGTTTTCGAGGCTCATCCGCATTAAGCTGGAACATGAAGTCTGCCGGAAACCGGTCAAGATTCCGGCGGACCGCCTGATTCAGAACCTTGGTGGGGACTTGATACAATTCCGCCAAGTCGCTGTCGAGCATGACCTTGCAGCCGCGGATCAGGTAAATCTTGCGTTCAATGACTTCAACCGGGATGGCCTCAATCGAGGTCATACTATTCCTCTCCTGTTGGAAAGCCTAAACGGCGCTTCGAAGATTCCCAGTTTTCGAGCCAGGTCCTGATGGGTGGCGGGGTACTCCCGTAGTCGAACAAACGCGTGGATGATGAAGATGTTCAACTCAACCGTGCGATCGCTGGACAGCACGGAAGAAAGCATCGCTACTCCGTGCTCGGTGAAAGCGTAGGGCGGAAGACGTCGGCCGCCACGCCCAACGTTTGAGGTCGCAATCTGCGACCTCAAGTTTTCCAGTTCATCCGCACTAGGCTGGAACATGAAATCTGCGGGAAAACGCCCATGGTTTCGTCGGACCGCTTCATTCAAGCGCTGGGTCGGGACTTGATACAACTCGGCCAAGTCACTGTCTAGCATGACCTTGCAGCCGCGAATCAGGTAGATTTTACGTTCAATGAATTCTACAGGGACAATCTGAGCCGATGCCACCGTCTAAGCAGTTGTCAACGCCGCAGATAATTCTCAATGAAAACTCGAGCCTGGAACGCCAGCACCCCAGCCGGCTCCGCAACAAATGCGCCGGTCGATTCCGCGTACTCCAAAAACCCATGCTCAACCGGCGAGTGATCCTTTTCCAGAATCCAGACGATCTTCACGATCCCATCCGCGCTGCCCGCGACCGAGAATCGCACCGCATCCGCGGCTGATCCATCGGGGAAATGGGAGCACAAGCCTCGCGCATATCCAAAATTACAGCACCGCGCTTCCGCCGTTCCGTTCCGTTCGCACTCCCCTTCGAACATCGCGCCCAGCGGCACTCGACCGGAGCTGAACTCCATTGGACGCAGGGGTCTGAAAAAGGGACAAGCCATGTTTACTACTTAAACGGTATGCTAACAGGTTGGAACCCACTCGTATCGAAATCCTCCAGCAACTGCTCGATCAGAATCCCGGGAGCACGTTCGCGCGCTACGGACTAGCCATGGAGTACGTCAAGTCGGGCGACCTCGATCGTGCTGTCGCGGCCTTCGAAGAAGTTACGAAAACCGATCCGAATTACTCTGCCGCTTATTTTCACGGCGGGCAGACGCTGGAAAAACTCGGCAAGCTAGACGAAGCGCGGGATTTTTACCGCCGGGGAATCGCCGTGACCCGCGATGCGCATGCGCGTAGCGAACTGGAAGCGGCGCTCGATATACTGGGTGAATAGGAAGTAACTTGCCCCGCGCCGCAGCTCTCCTGTTGATTTCCGCCGCTGTTCTTGCGTACCCTCAGGCGCCCAAGCCGAACAACAGCCAAGCGGGTAGCAGCCAAGCGGGTAACCAGAGTGAGAATCAGCTCGACGCCAGTGAGGCGCTTTTCACGGTCCTGGCTGCGATCAACGCCGCTGGTTACGACGCTGAAATCGATTCGCCGTCGAATAACCCGGAGCGCAAGGTTATTCGCGATTACCTGGCCGCGCAAAAGCTCGAGTGTCTGCCGGATCTGAAGCGCTTCGTGAAGGAGCACAAGCAGAAAGACCCTTCGGCCGAGCTCAGCCAGTACATTTCGTATGGCTTGGCCATCCAGGGTCCGCCTTTATTCGAACCTCGGTATCTAAATAATATGATGCCGCCGGACGCCGCGCAGCTTGATGGACTCACGCCGCTGCTGGTCGCTTTCTATCGCGAGGCGAACATTGGAAATCTGTGGAAGCGCGCTCAGCCAATATTCGACGGCGTCATCGAGCAGTATCACGAACCCGTCAGCCGGGCCGTGCTGCTGGCCAACGCGTACGCACGCAATCCGACCAGCGGGTTTTTGGGCCGGCATTTTCAGATTTATTTCGATCTGCTCGGCGCGCCGAACCAGGTGCAGACTCGCAGCTACGCCGACGACAGCTTCGTGGTCGTCACACCGTCGAAGGAACCGCGCATTCAGGATATCCGCCACGCTTATCTTCACTATCTGATCGATCCCTTGGGAATGAAGTTCTCGAAACAGTTGATGGAGAAAGCGCCGCTCGGCGATTACGCGCTGGGCTCGCCGCTACTGGCCGATCATTTCAAAACCGACTTTGTTCTGCTCGCGACCGAGTGCTTCATCAAAGCGATCGAAAGCCGCATGGACAAGAAACCCGATGCTCCGCTCCAAGCGGCTAAAGAGGGATTCGTGCTGACCCCCGCATTCGCCGAGATTCTTGCGGACGTGTATGAGAAGCAGGATGTGGTGCTGCGCCTGTACTTTCCTGATCTGATCGAGCATCTCGATTTCCGGCGCGAGGAGAAGAGGTTCGAGAATTTTGAGTTCGTCAGCGAGGCGAGCGGCCGGACCGTTCATGTCAGCGCCGAGAAACCGCTCCAGCTTACAGGAGCCGAATTAACGCTCGATAAGGCCGAGTCGAGCTATGAAAAGCGCGATTTAACGACCGCTAAGGACCTTTATCTACGGGTGCTGACGGAAACCACGGTGAAACCGACGCACGCGAAGGCGTATTATGGTCTGGCGCGCATCGCGATCCTCCAGCGCGATCCCGAGGTAGGCGACCGTTTGTTCCGCAAAGTGCTGGAACTGGAGCCCGACGCGTACACCAAGTCGTGGAGTTTGTTATATTTGGCTCGATTGGCTGAATCCCAGCCCGATGGCCGCGATGAGGCGTTGAGTTACTATAAGGCCGCCCTCGCAGTGGAAGGCGCGCCGGATTCGGTCCGGAAAGCCGCCGAAAAAGGTTTAAAAGAAGCTTTCGACAAAAAATAAACGAGGAGTGTTTGGATGAAGACGAGAATCTTGGCCGCTTTTCTGGCGGTGGCCGCGCTGGGATTGGCGCAGAAGGTGAAATCGAAGTCGGAAGGCGAGGCGTTGCAGGCGATCCAGTCCGAACAGGATCCTACCGCGCTGATGGCCAAAGTCGACGCCTTCGTAGCGAAGTTCGCGGATTCGGAATTCAAGGGCTGGGCCTACACCCATGCCGCTGAGGCTGCTGAACAGAAAAACGACGGCCCCAAAGTGATCATCTATTCCGATCTGGCGATCGAGGCGGACCCGAAGGCCTATCACCCGATGTTGATGGAAGCCGCGGAACTGGCGCGGAGCACAAGGGAGAACGATCTCGACAAGGATGAGAAGCTGGGCAAGGCCGAAAAACTGGCGAAGCAGGCCATGGAACTTGCGCCCAGCGCCGTCAAGCCGAATCCGCAGATCACCGATGCGCAATGGGACGAGGTGAAGAAGGAATTCGTGGGCGATGCGCATCGCGACTTGGGCATGATCGCCACGGTTCGAAAAAAATATGACGTGGCGATTGCCGAGTTTAAACAGGCTGTCGAGATCCCCCAGCAGCCCGACCCACCGACGTTCATCCGCTTGGCTGCGGCCTATACCGACAACCGGCAGCCGGATGAAGCTCTAGCAGTACTAGCCAAAATGCCCCCGAATCCACAGCTTGCGCCGTTCGTCGAGAAGGAAAAAAAGCGCGCCGAAGCGATGAAGGCGCTGAAAAAATAACATTTCCGCGAAACGGTTACCTGGATCAGAGACACTACATATAGATGGGTGCTGATCTCCAGCTTCTTGAAACGGCCCTAGGGCATACATTCCGGGACAAAAAATTGCTGGAGCGCGCTCTGACCCATAAGTCGAGAGTGTATGAGAAGTCCGCCGAGGGCCAGCCTGCTACCGACAACGAACAACTGGAGTTCCTGGGCGACGCAATTCTCGGTTTCGTGATGAGCGACTGTCTGGTGCGCCGCTATGCGTCGTCTCCCGAAGGCCGGCTCTCGAAGCTGAAAGCCCATTTAGTGAGCGCCGCGCGCCTCTACGAAGTGGCGCAAAATCTGAAACTGGGCGAGTTCCTGCTGCTGGGCCGCGGCGAAGAAATGTCGGGTGGACGCGAAAAGAAGGCGCTGCTCTCGGATGCGGTCGAAGCTCTGATCGCGGCACTGTACCTGGACGCGGATCTCGATGCCGCGCGCGCGTTTATCGAACATCAGGTGCTGGGCTCGTTCCAACCGCCGGACGACGCGATCGACGGCGCAGTGGCGGATCATAAGAGCTCTCTACAGGAGATGGCGCAGGCGCTGAAGCTGCCTCCACCGCGTTACGTCATTATTAATGAAGACGGGCCGGAGCACTCTAAGACGTTTACAGTTGAAGTACGCCTCGGCAAGGAGTGGGTCAGCCAGGCGCAAGGGATGTCCAAAAAGAGCGCTGGACAAAAGGCCGCCCAGCAAATCCTGCAACAATTGACGGAGTGGGGACGATGACAGCAGCATACTCTTTTTGCTAATCCTAGCTATTGACGTTCGCTCCGTTTCAGCCATAATACAAAGTACGCTTTCTCCCGATAGCTGATCTAACCGGAGAGGCGAGGGAAGCCAATGTCGTTGCGGGTTCGGTTGGCGTTATTTCCGTTGGCGGCGGTGCTGCTGAATGTCCGGCTCGGAGCGCAGGCGCAGCTTGGCGGTTCGGGCGGAAGCGCGCTGCATATGATGAACACCGACCTGGCTGTGCTCGAAGCGCAGGATGTTCGCAAAGACCTGCAATGTACGGTCACTCCCGTCAAGCCCGTGCTGGGTTTCGACCTCCGCTTTCATGCGGGTTATGAAGTGAACGTTCCGCTCAAGGATCTGGCCGGCGCCGAAAATAAGCTGACCATCCTGTTTCGCGTGACCCCCGATAATCATAAGGACGATCCCGTCTATTTCGTCCAGCACGTCCACGTTCCGTCGATTGAGGATGATTCTAAGGGCGACGCCACACTGGGCGGCGCGTTCGACTTGGGCGAGGGGAATTATCATATCGACTGGCTAATGCGCGACCGCTCCGAACGGGTCTGCTCTTTTTACTGGGATTCGGAAGCGACGCTGCCCGCCAAGGACAAACAGATCGCGCTCGAAATGGCTGCCGGGACCGTCCATCGCTCGCAGCAAGAGCAGTTTATCGAAGACCCTCCCGTGGAACGTACCCCCTCGGCCGGGGCGCCTCTCAATATTAAGGTTTTGGTAAATTTTGCACCGCAGAATTTCGATTCTCCGACGCTACAGCCCATGGATACAGTCGCCCTGGTTTCCATTTTGCGGCGCATTTCCCGTGAACCCCAATTCGGGAAATTCTCCTTAGTGGCGTTCAATATTCAGGAACAAAGGGTGCTTTACCGGCAATCGAGTTCGGAGCGGATCGATTTCCCGGCTTTGGGGCATGCGCTTGAGACCATGAAGCTGGGGACGGTGGACATGAAGCGCCTGGCGCAGAAGCACGGCGACACGGATTTCCTTACCGACCTGATTAAAAAGGAGATGAGCGCTGACGACCATCCCGACGCGCTGGTCTTTGCCGGTCCCAAAATCATGCTGGACGCGGCCGTTCCGCAGGAAACGCTCACGCCCATCGCCACCGACGTGGATTATCCGGTTTTCTACATGAATTACATCCTCAATCCGAACGCCACGCCGTGGAAAGACTCGATCAGCCGCGCGGTTAAGGTTTTTCGGGGAACCGAATACACCATCAGCCGTCCAAGGGATTTGTGGTTCTCCGTAACGGAGATGGTGTCGCGTATTGTAAAATCGAGGCACAGCCACGTTCCGCTCGCGGTAGGGGTAAACGACAGGGAACAATAGGGGCGTTCGCGGTCTTTGGGTTAGGGGCAGGGGAGTCTGAATATGCGTAGGGTTAGTCTTGTATTGGCGCTGGCGTGTCTGCCGGCGATCGCCCAGGACGGGCGTTTCAGCAATAAACTCGCGCCGTACGTGCGCACGCCGGATCGCATCATGGACCGGATGCTGGAGTTGGCGAATATCAAGCCCGGCGACACCGTTTACGACCTTGGATGCGGCGACGGCCGGATCGTGATCGCGGCGGCTTTGCGCTATAAGGCGAAAGCCATCGGCGTCGAGATTTCTCCCAAACTGGCGTCCCAGGCGACTACCGCAATCGATAAAGCAGGCTTGAAAGGCCGCGCGCGCATCATCCAGGGCGACCTTTTGGAAGCGGATCTAACCGGCGCGGACGTGGTGACCATTTACCTGGGCACCCAGTTAAACGCGGAACTGCGTCCGCGCCTGGAAAAATATCTCCACGCAGGCGCACGAGTGGTCTCGCACGATTACGCGGTCCCGGGATGGAAAGCGACGCGCACGGAGCGGACCGACGGGAAGCAGGGCCACGTCATCTACGTCTACGAAATGCCTCCCGCGAAAGATCCAGGCGACGAATAATTACTGGGCTTTGACGGTGGCGACGTGAATCGAATCGCTGCTCGAATCGTAGCTTCCCGTGATCGTGACTTTCTGTCCGGCAAAGGCCGCCACTTTTTTCTGATTGTCGAGCTTATACGCGCGCTTCTCGCCTGATTCGTAAAGCGCGTAGGAACCGCCTTTCTTGACGCACGAAAGCGTACATTCCTTGGCGTTGTGAGCGTTTTCCCCCTTCATCATGTTGTCGTGCGAGGCCATGTCGGCGCACTGGCTATCCATGATCTCGCCGGTATAAGTCTTGTCGGCGCCGAATGCGGCGGCGGCAGAAAGCATAAAAATGAACAACGATTGTCTCATACGCTCATTAGAGCGAGTAGCAGCGCGGATATGTTCCGCGATGGTGTAAAAGGATTGTGAATGTTGGCTTTTATTCGCCGGGTAGCGCGGTCGAAATACGCACCGAGCCAGGACGCAGCACCACGAAAGCCCCGGCGAGTTTAGGACCTAGCTCAATCACCAGACGCGTCATGGCGGCGGCCATTGTATTGCGAGAACTACTTGGGAAGCGCACCAGAATGACGCCCGGATTGTCCACGTGTTTGACAAAGGCAAGCCAGCCGAAATCCTTATCCTCTGTGATCACAATGCGGCCGTCGGCATACGCCATCTCCATCAATTGCTCGTCGACCGACCGTCGTTGAAACTCGCCGACGGCGAGGACATCGTGCCCGGCCGAACGCAAGGCTCTGACAATAACGAAATCGCAATTCTCGTCTGCGAGAAATCTCACGTGGGCTATTTGGAAGTCAAGCTGAAGACGTCTTCGTGAGCGATGACGGCGGCAGCGTATTCCAGACAAGCCTGAATGTCTTCTTTAACGAGTCTTGGATAAGCATCCAGGAGTTCGTCAACCGTAGCACTCTCGGCCAGCTTTCGCAATATGAGCTCGACCGGAATGCGCGTATTGCGCACGACCGGCTTTCCCAGCATGATTGAAGGATCAATCTCAATTCGGCCGACCATAAAAAGCACCCACTGCGAGTGTAGCAAGTCGTTGTGACCGCCGCGCGACTCTCCGAAGATCGCAGCACAACTCTATGCAAGCAGGCGGACTGGATCAAGAGCGGTCACCTTGGATACGTGCGCCTGACCGCCAACAGGCGGGACCCCGTCTGCATCCCGTAGGGCGTCACGCACCATCTCGTCGCTAACACGTTAGCGGGATCGCCGCGTGCTTCGATCAGGCCCAGTGCCACCATTTGATTAAAGACCTTGCTGTAGTCGCTTCGGGACACAACTCCGAGATCCCAAGCCCAAGTATCCGGACATCGGCAGCTCCATTTCAATCGCCTCCTTGCGAACTGTGCTTATGATTGCCGCATCGATGGCCTCTGGGGGTGCGCCGCCTCCGAAAGTCAGCGGAAGGATGGCGCGCATCAAGCTGTCCCACCGAACCGACAGACTGAACGATCCCTCAAATTCGATCGTGATCTTGGTAGCATCCGCTCCTTGAGCGAGTTCTTCGAGGCCCTCCGGAGCGGCTCTGAGCTTCGCGACAGCGAGTTCACCGTTCAAAGAATCAATTTCGCGCCGAAGGCGAATTAGTTCGTCCTTCAACCCTTCGCCGTCTAACTCAGATCCCCTGATCCAACCGACGCTTGGCCTGGTCTTCTTCAGATGCTGTACGCCAGTAAACACCGCCGACGTCAGTTCCGCCTGATCCTTCCATAGACTGCAGTTCTTTCTCTTGAGCGTTTCCCGAAATTCATCGAGGCGCCGTCGCCCGTCATCGGACCTCTCGGTCTTGTCTGCGGGAAGTAGCCCGGGATTAGAGTGTAGAAGCGCAATAGTCGGTTTTCCAGAGGTCACAGCATAGTCGTATTCGACATGAGTAAAGCTTCTCTCGTCGCCAGGCGGGCACGACCCATATCTTCCCGCGAGCAATACGAGGTAGTAGTCTGAATCGTCAATCACGCTCTTGATTAGAGTTAATGAATCATCGTCCGCTGCTGGAAACAGTTCCATGCCAGTGGGAAAGCAATCCAGTTGGAGCAAACAGCCGATCACCGAAGCCCGCTCTTCGCGAAGGTCCTCGAATGTCGAGCTCACAAAAACCTGGTAGCGCCGATCCATGCTGTAATCATACAGATTGAACCGCCCAAATGGCTCATCAGAAAGCTTTACAGGGGCACGCGTTAGGCCCGGATGGGAGATCGGGAAACCAGGGTCGATATCCATAAATTCCCCGAGAGAAAACTTCTCCCCTCATCCCACTACTTAGTACCCACAAGGGCAGCACATGGTAGGAATTATCCTGATCCTCCTCGCCGCGCTCGCCGCCGCGCAAACGCCTGATCCCGCTTATGGGCCGCTCGAAAGAGCCTACGCGGCTTTGAAAGTCAAAGACTACAACCTTGCCATCGCCGCTTTTCAAGAGGCCGTCAAAATCGCGCCGGACCGGCCTGCGATGCGCAAAGATTTGGCTTACACGCTCCTCAAGATCGGCGAGAACGAAGCCGCGCGCGATCAGTTTGCGGAGGCTATGCGCCTCGATCCTCGCGACGACCATATCGCACTCGAATACGCCTTCCTTTGTTATGAGACGAAGCAGCAACTTGTGGCGCGCCGCATCTTCGATCGCATCCGCAAATCGGGCAACCAGACTGCTGCTGACGCCTTCGAAAACATTGACCGCCCTCTGCGAGAGGGCATCGCGCGTTGGACCAAGGCGCTCGAACTGTCGCCCGATAATTTCAGCGCGCATGAAGAACTCGCACGCCTCGCGGAGCAGCGCGACGAGCTGTCGCTCGCGGCCGAGCATTATCAAAAAGCCTGGGCTCTTCGCCCGGATCGCCGCACTCTCCTCGTGGATCTAGGGCGCGTTTTCTCGCAAATGTCGCGCAACAACGAAGCCCATGCGGCGTTGCTCGCGGCCTCGCGCGGGGCGGAGCCTCGTGTCGCCGAGGAGGCCCGCGAACTGCTGCCGAAGCGGTATCCATATGTATACGAGTTTCAGCGCGCGCTCGCGCTCGACCCGCATAACGTCGAGTTGCGCCGCGAACTCGCGTATCTGCACCTCGAAATGAAGAACCGCGCGGAGGCGGAGAAGGAATTTCGCGCGGTGGTGGAGAGCTCGCCCAACGACCTGTTGTCGGTGGCGCAGCTCGGCCTGCTGCGGTGGACGCGAGGCGATGAGGAAGGCGCTCTGCCTCTGCTGCAACGCGTGCTATCGAGCGGCGATCTGGAACTGGTCGAACGCGTTCGAGCGGCGATGAAGACGCCGCAGAATCTTCAGAAGCGCGCGGAGGAGCCGAAGGCCGCGAGTCCCGATCAGGCTCAGATGATGGGCGAAAAGAGCCTGGAAAAAGGGTATTTGCAAGATGCACTTAAGTATTTTCGCGTCGCCTATGAGAACGATCCGCAGGATTTCCGCGTGATGCTGAAGCTCGGCTGGACCTACAACATGCTGAAGGACGACCGCGAAGCCGTGCATTGGTTCAAGCTGGCGAGCGTGAGCAGCGATCCGGCCATCGCCTCCGAAGCCAGGCGCGCAGCTCGCAATTTGCAGGCCGATATCGAACTTTTCAAAACCACCGTCTGGGTTTTTCCGATGTACTCCACGCGCTGGGATGATGTTTTTGCGTATGCCCAAGCGAAGACCGAGCTGCGGCTCAAGAATTCCTGGCTGCATCCTTATCTTTCCCTGCGCCTGGTCGGCGATACCCGGGGCGCGGTCGATCTCGCCAATTATGGTCCGCAATATCTGAGCGAGCGTAGCGTGATCCTCGGTCTGGGCGTCGCGACCAAACCCTTCTACGGAGCCACGGGATGGTTCGAAGCGGGCGAATCGCTGCGGTTGAATCCGACGCAAGCCGACCCGGGGCGCCTGCTGCCGGATTATCGCGGCGGAGTGTCCTACGTGAAAGGGTTCGGAAACCTTCTAGCAAAGGGCGCGCACGGTTTGTTCGCCGAAACGAATGACGACGGAATTTACGTCAGCCGGTTCGATAAGGACACCATGCTTTATTCGCAGAATCGCGCGGGCTACACGCTGCGCGAACTCGAAGCGTTTGCCGGATTTCATGCGCAGCTTTTTTGGAACGCGAATGCGACGGTCGACATGCTGGGCCAGTATTGGGCCAATTACGTCGAGACTGGCCCCGGCATGAAATTCAAATTTGAAGGATCGCGCGTTCCGCTGTTGTTCTCCGTCAACCTGCTCCGGGGAGCCTATCTGATCAATCAAGGAAATCCGCGCGGCCCGAATTTCAACGATCTGCGCATCGGAGTGTGGTATGCGTTTACTCATTAGTGTTCTCTTTGCAGCCTCTGCAATGGCAGCCCCAACACTTTCTTTCCATGTGGTGGGCGACGCCCCTGGCCCCTGGTCCGCCATCCTTTCTTCGATCGGGCTCCGAGATACTGCAAACGGTGACGTCGTCGTAATTCCCGGCGGCGCGCAAAGCTCCGTTCAAGAGTGCCAATTGCGGCTGGACCGCGGAGCGATTCTCATTCTCGAAGGACCATCGCCCGTCGCTGAGTCCTTCGGCTTTCGCCCTAGTTCCAAACCGCATGTGATCGTACGCAGTGTCGAGGATGTCCGAGCATCGAAACTGCACATCGTCTGGGAAAAACCTCTCGAAATGCCAGTTTTCGAAATCCCGAAAGAAGCCCGCCTCTTCGCGATGGAGCGGTGGCAAGGTGTGCCGCTCATGGCCGGTTTCAAACGCTCAAAAGGCGCCGTGCTGTGGATCGCTGCCTCGCCCGGCCCTCATGGGTACGAGCGTTTCCCTTACATCCCGCAGGCGCTCGCCGACCTGGGGCTCGAAGCTCCTTTCCGATCGGAGCGTCTGTGGGCATTCTTCGATTCCGCCTACCGTTCGCGCGTCGATATTGATTATTTCGCCGCTCGCTGGAAAGCGGCCGGCATCGGAGCATTGCATGTTGCCGCCTGGCATTACTGGGAGCGCGATCCGCAAGCCGACGACTATCTCCGCAAGCTGATTGATGCCTGCCACCGCAATGGAATCGAGATCTATGCGTGGTTTGAGCTGCCTCATGTCAGCGAGAAATTCTGGGACCGGCATCCGGAGTGGCGCGAAAAAACGGCCCTGCTGCAAGACGCGCAGCTCGATTGGCGGAAACTCATGAATCTCACCAATCGCGCAGCCTTCGCCGAAGTATCGAAGGGCGTGCGCGACCTGATCGGCCGGTTCGATTGGGATGGCGTCAATCTGGCCGAGCTTTATTTCGAATCGCTCGAAGGATTCGACAATCCGGCGCGCATGACCCCGATGAACGACGACGTGCGCTCCGAATTCCGCGCCAAGGAAGGGTTTGATCCCATCGATTTATTTAGCTCGATTAAGGTCAAACAAGGGTCTGCACTGGCGCAGTTTATCGACTTTAGGGCCGATTTAGCGCGGCGTCAACAAGCGGAATGGCTGGCGCAGATCGAGGAAGCTCGAAAAACGAAGCCTTATCTGGACGTCGCTTTGACCCATGTCGACGATCGCTTCGACACCACCATGCGCGAGAAAATCGGCGCCGACGCCACAAAGGTCCTCCCGATGCTGAATTCTCATGACTTTACGTTTCTCATCGAGGATCCGGCGACCATCTGGAACCTGGGTCCACAGCGCTACCCCCAAATCGCGGCGCGCTACGCGGGTTTGACGCCCGCGCAAGACAAATTGGCCATTGATATCAATGTCGTAGAGCGATATCAGGACGTCTACCCCACGAAACAACAAACCGGCACAGAATTATTCGAACTGGTCCACACCGCGGCCGCATCTTTTCCCAGAGTTGCTCTTTACTTCGAGAACTCCATTCTTTCCCCAGACTTGGCGCTTCTATCCGCGGCCGCATCGCAGGTCGACCGCGCGGAAAACGTCGCCGGAAAACTGGTCATCGAATCGCGCCGCGGCGCAGGCGTTCCCTGGCAGGGGCCGGCGCTGATGGACGGAAAACCGTGGCCGGTTTTGAATGAAAGAACGCTGTGGGTGCCGCGCGGGCCACACTCGATTGAGCCGTCTCTACGAGCTATCTCGCTTAGACTGCTGGACTTCAATGGGGAATTGAAGTCGGCGAAAGTGGCGGGCGACGGAGTTGAGTTCGCCTATGAAAGCAATGCTCGCGCTATGGCGACGCTGGAACATATTCCGCGCCGGGTGGAAATCGATGGGGCGGAAGCGAAGCCCGAATTTGCCGGCAACGTTCTAATACTGCCGCGCGGGCAGCATCTGGTGACGCTCACGAAGTAGGGAGAATAACGCTCGCCCAGTTCCCCACAAATTGATCACGCCTCCAACGATGACGCATATTTCGAAATTGAGATTCGCCCAGTACGCTATATCCGGATAGGGCGAGGTTACATAGTTCGGCGCCTTGAGCAGCAGGAGAACGCAGACCGACAGACTCACGCCGCGCAAAATAACGTCCACCATTCGGGCCTTCGGACGAGCCAGCCAGCGGAACACGATGAAGAATTGCAACGCCAGTCTCGCGCAGAGGGCCGCCACGATTACCTGGTAGAAAATCGGCCACGAAGGCATGGCCTGGAGACCCAGTTGCGGCAAGTAGAGTGCGCCGGGGCCGAGCAACAAATACGGCCAGCGCGGCGTGAGGGCAAGCCATAGCGTTCCGATTGCCGTAACGATGAAGGTGAAGATATTCGCCGCGGTCGGACCATCATCCGGATTTGCTTTCACAGCAGGTAGTTTGCGTGGATCCCATTTGTCGAGAACGTGCGCCTTGTTCCGGTCGAGTACGACAAAAATCAGTGTCACGACGACGAACTGCGTGACCAAGGGAATAAGGGCGCGGGTCAGCGTGATCGCTCCGCCTGTGGCGTGCGCGATGGCCGGGATTAACGCGGCCAGGACGACGACCGTAATCACGAGATTTACGGTCAGGCTCATCTTGTAAAACGGAAACAGTTCCGGTCCGATCAATTGCCTGCCGAATGCAAGCCCGAGGTTATCCTCACGATACCGGCCGGCGACAATCGTGGGGTTTCCGTGATGCCGCAGGATAGCGGCCTGCTCGTCTTCGGTGAGAGATCGACCCAGTTCCTGTTCGCGATCCTCCATCTGCGACAGGATGTTTGCGCGAAGCTCTGCGATGATGTCGTCGCGGCGCGCTTTGGGCAATAATCTTGCCACTGCTTGCAGATATCGATTCAGCAGATTCATACTTTTACCTCTTTTAAGATCCGATCCAAGGATTCGCCCATGCCGCGCCATTCCTCCAGCAACTGCTTGAGAACCACTTTTCCGTCTTTCGAGAGACGGTAGAAGCGCTTGTTCCGCTTGTCTTCCTCGCGCCATTCGCTCACCAACAACCCTTGCGTCTCCAGACGCCGCAGAAGTGGGTACAGCGTGCTTTCCTCAATCTCCAACCCGTCTTCGGCGAGCGCTTTGCGTAAGGTGTAGCCATAATGTTCGGCGCGTAGCTGGGCGAGCACGGCCAGCACGAGGCATCCGCGGCGCAACTCCAGACGAAGATTTTCGAAGGGACTTTCGTTCATGGCCGGGCTACTGCTTGACCAACACGTAGGTGACTTCGAAGTCGCCGTTCGGAGACGAGACGGTCCACACGTCGGTGAGCGTCTTACCGTCGTCCGAGAGGGACCATTTGTTGGTGGACTTGTTGGCGGCGTCGACAACGTTGTGTATCACCAGAGCCTTGCCTTCCCAAGTGGTCTTGCTTTTGAAGTCCGCGCCCATAAAATTGTTGGAGGTTTCCTTGCCATCGGTAGAGTATCGAAAGCTCATAGACATGTCGGGACCGGTGATCGACATCTCCACGGAAATATCCGGGTCCTTGTGATCGACCTTGCGCGTCATCGATTCGGGTGGAGGGATGGGGCCGAACGAGCTCTTGTCCATGTCGAGCTTCCAAGTGCCGGAAAAATCGGGTTTATCGGCGGCGAGGATTACGTGGGCGGTTGCGGCGATTATGAATAGAGTGCTTAGTAGTTGTTTCATCGATATCCTCTTCTGGACTACATACTGTACTATGTACACTGTATAGCACACAGTAGTCTCTGTCAAGGAGATTCTCGAAGACGTCAACTTTCCCCGCTCTTACGGTACGCCAAGCCTGGGAATCGTTTGCAGGCTCCACTAATCGCAGCGCAGCGCTGATATCGGGTCGATTTTTGCCGCTCTTCGCGCGGGCAGGTAGCTGGCGAGGAGAGCTACCACGGCCAGAAGCACCGATACGGAGCCCAGCACTAGAGGATCCAAGGGGCGCACATCGTAGAGCATCCCGCTGAGCAAACGTGTGAGTCCGGCAGACCCGGCTGCGCCGGCCAATAGGCCGACCAGCACCCACGCCATATTTGCGTTCACCATCAGCCGGAGCACGTCCAAGGTGCGAGCGCCGAGCGCCATGCGAATGCCAATCTCTTGGGTCCTCTGCACCACGGAGTGGCTCACGACGCCGACGATACCGACTGTTGCGAGCACCAGAGCGAGCGCGGAGAATACGCTGAGCAGAAGCATTGGGAAGCGCCTGGAGCCGGTGGAGTTGTGGACGATGTCTTCCATGGTTTCGACACCCGAGACCGGCCGGTCCGGCATGATATCAGCAATCGCCTTTTTCACAGAAACGGTGAAGCTGCCCGGCGTGCTGATGGTCCGCACGACAACATTCATGATCGGCCAGCCCGCTTGCATGTACGGCCGGAAGAACTGGCTGCGCATTGCTACGTCGAGACCCAGATGGTGGACGTTTCCCACTACACCGACGATGATCAGGCGAGGGCCGTTCGAGCCCCCCAGCCGGATCGCTTTACCAATGGGATCTTCGTTGGGCCAAAAGACTTTTGCCATCCGCTCATTGATCACGATGACTCCGGGGGCGCTCACCGTGTCCCGATCCGTGAACTCACGCCCCTTCACGACGGGAACGCCCATCGCCCGGAAGTAGCCGGGGCAGGCGACGGAATAATTCGCGCCGGGCATTTTGCCGGGGTCGGCGGGAGCCTGGCCTTCGATCTGGAAACCGCGGCCGGCGTTCCCACGGAAAGGCAAATGGCCGACGGCACCTACGGAAACCACTCCGGGAATTGCGGCGATATGCTCCGTCAAATCCTGGCAGTAGCGCGGTAAATCCGGAGGACCGACGTAAATCTCTTCCTGCGGCACGGACATCTCCATGGTCAGCACATTTTTTGGATTGAGCCCAGGGTCGACACCCAGGAGACGCATCATGCTCTTGATCATTAAGCCGGCGCCGGAGAGGACCACCAAAGCCAAGGCGACCTCCGAAGCCACCAGCACATGACGCAGTCGATTGCCGCCGCTGCTTACCGACCGGCCACCTTCCTTCAAAGGCTCATTCACGCCGCTCCGCAATGCGCTGAGGGCGGGTGCGATGCCAAACAGGACGCCGGTCAGCGTGGAAACCGCCATCGCGAATGCGAACACGCGGCCGTCTATGGAAATTGAATCGACCGGCCGCATCGGCAGGTGCAAGGCACCGAGTTTGAAAACGACAAATAACAGCTTGGTGCTCCAGTTTGCGAGAACCAGGCCGGCCGCGCCACCCACGATGGCGAGCAGGACGCTTTCGGTAAGCAACTGGCGCGCGATCCTCCAGCCGGCGGCGCCGAGAGCCCGGCGGATGGCGAATTCTTTTTGCCGGGCCGCGCCTCGCGCGAGCAGCAGGTTCGCGACGTTGACGCAGGCGATTAAGAGTACGAAGGCGACTGCCGCAAGGAGGGCAAGCATGGTGGTTCGAAGGCCTTCCATGCCGTAATCGTTTAGCGACGATACGGTTGCGCCCATGTTCGCGTCTTCCTTGGGATACTGCTGTTGGATCTGAGCACCGATGGCCTCCATCTCCGCGCGGGCCTGCGCCTGAGTCACGCCGGGCTTCAGACGGGCGATCGAAAGAAAACTGTTATCCTCGCGGCCGAAGTCGGTTTTGGTATAGCCGACGGGTACCCAAAGCTGGCGCGCGTTGCTCCAGAATTGCCACTGGAACTCGCGCGGCATGACGCCGATCACGGTGAATTCCGCGCCGTCGATGCGGATGGTTTTTCCGAGGAGCGCCGGATCGCCGCCGTAGCGGGTCTGCCACAAGCCATAGCTGAGGACGACTTCGTGGTCTTTGCCCAAGGTTTCTTCTTCTGGGAGGAAAGTGCGGCCCAGAAGAGGCTTGATTCCAAGCACGGGGAAAAATCCGGAGGACACGCGCAAGCCCGACACTTGCTCGGCCTGCTGCTTGTCCCCGGTTGCGGCGAGATTGTAACCGCGGCCAGCGGAATCGAAGATAGCCATGTTCTCAAAGGAATGGGCTTGCCGCTGGAAATCCCAGAAGTTGGGCGCGGAGACGATGTTCCAGTTATCGGGGCCTTTGCCGAAGGTTTCCCAAACGATGACCAGCCGTTCCGAGTCGGGGAAGGGCAGCGGTTTCAGGAGGGTGTTGTTGATGACGCTGAAAATAGTTGTATTGGCGCCGATGCCGAGCGCAAGCGTCAGCAGGGCCACAATGGTGAAGCCGGGGCTGCGCACCTGGTTCCGAACGGCATATTTCGCATCCTGAAGAAACGTTCCGAAGAGGGTGCTCATCTAGGGCAGTACTGGTTAGCGGGGCTTGGGTTACGAGCAAACGGACAGATTGGGAACCTGTCCTACTTCGCGGCTGTTTCCCGAAATTTTTGAGCTTTTCCGGGCTGCTTCAGAGCGTCGTATACGCTGGCCAAGTCCTGACGAGCATTCTGTAAATGAACCAGCGACGGACTCGCCTGCTTCGCCAGGATCGCGTATCCGGACGTGAGATGCGCTTCGGCCTCGGTGTAGCGCAGCTCGCGAAGCAAGGTGCGGCCCAGCTTGATCTGCGCGATTCCCATGTTGATGTGATCAGTGGGCAGAGTTTCGGCGAACATTTGAATCGCCTCCGTGTAAAGCTGTTCGGCGCGAACATACTCCTTGCGGCCCATGTACACGCCAGCGAGGTTGGACAACGCGATGCCGATCAGGTAGTGGTGATTGTTGTAAACCGACCGATAGATATCGACCATACGGCGAAAACGCGGCTCGGCTTCATCGTACTGAAGGCGCTTCATGGCGGCATTCCCCAGTTCGTTGAGAGCGGAGGCGACTTGCCGGCTCACGGGTCCATACGCTTGCTCCTCGATGGGGAGCGCTTTTTCAAGTACGGCCACGGCTTCGTCGAACCGCTTTTCGTTGATCAGCGTGCGGCCGAGAACGGTCAGATTATGCGCCATCTGGGGATGGTCGCTGCCGTAATAAGACTGGTTGATCTCCAGCGCCTGGCGCTCCAGTTTTTCGGCCTCGCTGTAGTAGCCCAGGTCCAGTTGGACTGCTCCAATGTTGATCAGATCGTCGGCAACCAGAGGATGGCGGTCACCGTGAAGCTGGCGATGCATCTGGAGGACGCGCCGAAACAAAGCATCGGCATCCTTATACCGTCCCGCGTAGAAGTCTACACTGGCGAGCTCGTTCAAACTGTTGGTGAGGTCGGCATTGACCGGACCTTCCTTCGCACTTAACCTGACGGCTTCCTCCAGGACCGGAACGGCTTCTTTATAGGAACCTCGCTCTTCGAGCACGCGGCCGAGCGCCGTGGTCGCCTTGGCGAGCGCCGGATCGTAGCGCGAGGCGCGACGTCTGGTCATATCGAGCCCTTCGCGCACCAGCCGCTCCGCTTCGGGCAAGCGCTCCTGGTCGACCCGAAGCAGGCCCAGGGCGATCAGGCTTTCCGCTGCTTCCGCGCTGTCGTTCCCGAACAGCGACCTGCGGCGCTCCAAACCCGAGTTGAGGAGCGTATCCGCGCGATCGAGTTTGCCCAGCTTCTGATAAATGCTGCCGAGCGTCTGATAAAGCTCGGCCTGCACGGCAGGTTCATTGCTGAGGTCCTGCGCTTCGAGCACACCACGGTCGATCATGGTGATCACCCGCAGATTGTCGCCGGGGCCGGATTCCTTGTCTCCACCCTCGAACAGATTCAGCATGAAGCGCTGAATGCGCTGGGTTCGCGCGGCCTCCGCCAAGGCGCGATTGCGGGCAACCGCCAGACGAACCGTGAAGAAGGCCACCATGCCGATTACCAGCGTCAGGACCGCGGCTGCGGCGGTCACAGCGCGCCGGTTCCGGCCGATAAACTTGCGAGCGCGGTAACGCAAGGTGTCGCGCTGCGCTTCTAAAGGCTGGCCTCCTAAATAATGATCGATGTCCCGGATCAGCGCCTCGACCGAGCTGTACCTGCGTTCGGGATCCTCGTGCATCGCGGTGAGGCAGAGCACGTTGAGGTCGGCAATGGAGGACGGTTTTTCGGGCTCCTGCTCCAGGATGATCCTTTCGGACTCGCCGGGCGTGCGATCCGAAAGGTCGAAGGGAAGTTTGCCCGCGAGCAACTCGTATAGAACCACGCCTAGCGAATAAACATCGGTGTAGACGCCGATCCGTTCACCCCGGATCTGTTCCGGAGCCGCGTAAGCGGGCGTCATTAAACGCAAGCCGGTTCTGGTCTTATCGGCCGGCGTATCGAATCGGTCCAGTTGCTTGGCGATTCCGAAATCGAGGAGACGTACGCTGCCGTCCGGCCGCACGAGGACGTTGGACGGCTTCAAATCCCGATGAATGACGGCGTGGAGGTGCGCATGCTGCACGGCTTCACAGACCTCGCGAAACAATTGCAGGCGTTGTTTGGTGGCGAGAGGCTCGCAGTATTTCGTTAAAGGGACACCTTCGACGTACTCCATGGCGAACCAGGGCGTCCCGTCGGGCAGAGTATTCGCATCGTAGAGGCGCGCGATGGAGGGATGGTTGAGCTGTGCGAGCGTCCTCTGCTCCGTGAGGAATCGTTCGCGCCGCGCGGGCGATAGCCAGGCATCGCGGAGGATTTTGATCGCGACGGCGCTGCCCAAGTCGTCTCGCTCCGCCAGATAGACGACTCCCATGCCGCCTTCGCCGAGCATCCGCACCATCCGGTAAGGGCCAGCCTGTTTAAATGTCGGCGCGTCGCCCAAGAAATGGTTGGCAACTTGCGAGACACCGCGATCGAGCAAGGAATCGCCTTTCGAATCCTCCTCGATCATGGCTCGCACTTGATCCATCAGCGCCTGGTCGGCTCCGCATTCCGCGTCGAGAAACGATTGCTGCTCCGCGGGCGGAAGGTCGACTGCGTCGCCGAACAGATTCTGGACGCGGCTCCAGCGCGCGCTGTCCATCATTGCTTTAGCGTATGGGCGAGCCACGCTTTGGCGGCGCGCCAGTCGCGGAGAATGGTGGCTTCGGATACCTCGAGGATTTGCGCGATTTCCGCGACTTCGAGGCCTCCGAAGAATCGGCTTTCGACCATCATGGCCTGGCGCGGCTCGAGGCGGGCGAGTTCGTCGAGGGCGCTATCGAGCCCCAGCAGTTCGCGTTCGCAGGCGACCATGGCTTGCGTTTCGTCGAAGGTAACGAAGCTGGCGCCGCGGCCGCCGCGTTTGTCCGCGTTCCGCCGGCGCGCGGCTTCGACCAGCACTTGCCGCATGGCGCGCGCGGCGATCCGTTTGAAATGAAGAGGCGATGTGTTCGAAACCTTGGGAGTTCCCGCCAGTCTGATCCAGGCTTCATTCACCAGGGCAGTAGGATTCAGCGTCGCACTGGGGTCGCCGCGCCTCACCGTGGAGGCCAGACGGCGCAACTCTTCGTAAGTGACGCTGAAAAGATAGTCCAGTTCCGCGCGTTCAGGTTCCTGAGTCATCGACCGCGACTTTTATCCGGATTCAAATTTTACCACTTATATCCGTCCGCTATGACAGTTTTCGAGGTACGATCGCGCATTGGAAAATAAGACGGGAGGTTAGCGTGGACAAAAGGGCGATCATCCTGTGTTGGGCGGCTGTATCGAGCCTCAGGCTGCCGGGGCAGGCGTCCACCTTCACCGAGTACACGGTGCCCACGGCCAAAAGCGGGCCTATTGGTATCGTGACCGGGCCGGATGGGGCGATGTGGTTCACGGAATATACGGGCGCCAAAATCGGGCGAATCACTACCGCCGGGGTAATCACGGAGTTCGCGCTGCCGGCAGGGATCAGCTCTCCTTTGAACATCGCCGTGGGAGCTGATGGAGCCTTGTGGTTTACGATCCCCCAGAGGGTGGGGCGCATCAGCACTGCGGGCGTCGCGACCACTTTCTCGGCAAACACCACCGGTTTCTCTCCCACTGACATTAAGGCGGGTCCGGACGGCGCGATGTGGTTTACCGAAACGGCCGGCAGGATTGGCCGGATTACCACATCGGGTACGATCACCGAGTTTCCCATACCGGTGGGCACTTCTACCGGGACCCTCGCGTTGGGGTCGGACGGGGCGCTGTGGTTTACACAGCCGGGTTATTCGCAGATCGGGCGAATCACCACCACAGGGGTCGTCACCAGTTATAAGGTGAGCGAGGATGCCGCCGAAATCACGGCGGGGCCGGATGGGGCGCTGTGGTTTACCGAAAACGGCGGCGGCGGGGGGATCGGGCGCTTGACGACCGCCGGAGTTTTGACGGAGTTTGCGGCCAGTTCCGATGCTCAGGGTATTACTTCGGGTCCGGATGGGGCAATGTGGTTCACCGAGTGGAGTCACGGCACTGTTTTGCGAATCACGAGCACAGGTGTTACCACCGTTTACTCGCCGCCGACCGCCTCCAGCGAGCCTTGGAATATTACCGCGGGACCCGACGGAGCGCTGTGGTTTGTCGAGCGGAACGCGAGCAAGATCGGACGCTTGCAGCCGCCCCAGAACGGCTACCTCTGCACCAACACGACCGCGCCCGTGATCACTTCCATCGATTCGGCGAGCGCGTATGGCGGATATTCCTATTTCGCCTCGGGATCATGGCTGGAGATCAAGGGCTCGAATCTGGCCGATCCGAAGGATCCTCGATTGACGGCCGCGAGCAATCCCGGCCAGTGGACCTCGGCGGATTTTAGCGGTTCGAACGCCCCGACGGTGCTCGACGGGATCAGCGTGACGATTAACGGAAAGTCCGCGTATGTGTGGTATCTATCGACGGGCCAGCTCAACGTGCAAGCTCCGGAGGATACGGCGACCGGATCGGTTTCCATTACGGTTACTAATTGCAACGCGGCCAGTTCGCCGGTTACGTTCATGCGGAAGACGCTCGCTCCAGGATTTCTTGCGCCGACGACCTACACCGCCAACGGTATGCAATACATGGTCGCAACCTTCTCGTCGGAGGGAGCGTATGTGTTGAACACCAGCACCGGCGCGTCGTTCGGGCTCAACAGCCGCCCGGCGAAACCGGGAGACTTGATCGTCGCGTATGGCATTGGTTTTGGCGACGTGACACCGGCGATCCTGCCCGGTGTTATCGTGGGATCTCTGAATGCGCTGGTCAACCCGATCACCCTGTCTTTCGGCTCGACTCCGGCGACTCTCACCTATTCTGGATTGGCAGGTGGATTCGTCGGCTTGTACGAGTTCTACATCACCGTCCCGGATGTGGCGAACGGCGATTATCAGATCAACGTGACGCAGAATGGCGTTCCGGTGCCGCAGACGATGTACCTAACCGTTCATAACTAAGACACTAACGAAAAGGTGGCACAGGCTTGAGCCTGTGAATTATTACTCGTGCCGCAGAACCTCTGTGGCATTTACCCTCGACGCGCGCCTTGCCGGAATCGCCATCGCGGCAAGGGACACAATCGTCAATCCAATCGTGATCGCCGCGAAAATCACGGGGTCCGTCGCGCTCACCTCGAACAGCAGGCTTTTCAATACGCCCGTCAACGCGAAAGCGCCGGCGATTCCCACCGCGATTCCGATCGCCACCGGGGTCGATCCCTGCCGCATCACGAGTGCGAGCACGTTCGCCCGGGTCGCGCCGAGAGCGATCCGGATGCCTAGCTCCCGGCGCCTCTGGTCCACCAGATACGCCAGCACGCCGTAAATTCCCAGCGCGGCGAGGACTGCCGCAAGCGAGGCGAACACGGTCATCAATTGAATGGAGAATCGTTCCTGCGCTAACGACAAGGCAAGAGCGCTCTCCATGGTGTTGACTCGCGACAACGGCAGGTTCGGGTCGAGTTGGGCGACCTCATGGCGCACCGCCGCGACCATTTTCAAAGGGTCCCCAGCGGTCTTGATCGCCAGATGAATCATGGGACTCGGATTTTGCGCGGCGGCATAATAAATCGTCGGTTCGGGCGGAGCCGACAGGTCCCGGTACTTGGTCGCGCCCGCGATGCCGACGATGGTGCCGTTAATTCCATCTTTCGGACTGGTGATCTGCATCCCGATCGGGTCGAGATTGGGAAAAAACCTTTTGGCGACAGTCTCGTCGATGACGGCGACCGGCGTCGAGCCGGAAACATCGGCGCCCGTGAACCAGCGGCCGCGAATCAGCCGAATGCCGAGCGCTTCGAGATAGCCCGGCGCGGCAAGGCTCTTGATCACCACCGGTTGCGGTGTGTTCGGATCGTGCGGATGGCCTACGATCTCGAAGGCGCCTGCCGAGTACTGCCCGGAAAACGGCAGCAGATCGATGGCAGCGGCCTTTTCAACTCCAGGAAGCGAAGACACGCGCTCCAGCAGCGAAGTTTCGAAAGCGGCAATCTGCGCAGGCTGCTTGTATTGATTAACCGGAAGCACCAGCGCTCCGGTCAAAACATTGTCGGCGCGAAACCCCGGGTCGGCGCGTTCCAGGCGAACGAAACTGCGAACCAGTAGGCCGGCCCCGATCAACAGCATCAGCGAAGCCGCCACTTCGATCGCGACCATCGATTCGCGCAACAACCGTCGTCCTCCGGTCACACCGCGGGAACTTTCCTTCAGCGCGTCGTTCAGGTCGATGCGCGAGGTTTCGAGCGCGGGCGCCAGTCCGAAAATCACGCTCGCAATGAAGGAGAGAGCCACGGTGAACGCCATTACCCATCCGTTGATCGCCGGCTGTGGACCGCGGATCAAGTTGTGGGGCCCGAATTGTCCATAAAGACGCAATCCCCACAATGCCAGCCCCAGTCCGAGCGCGCCCGCCAGCATCGCCAACAGGACGCTTTCGGTGAGCAACTGGCGAACTACGCGTCCGCGCGCGGCGCCCAAGGCGACCCGAATGCTGATTTCCTTCCTTCGCTCCATAGCACGCGCCAGCAGCAGGTTCGAAACGTTGACGCACGCAATCAGCATGACGACACCCACGGCGCCGATCAGCACCAGCAGAGGCGTCTTCAAACCGCCGATCGCTTTTTCCGCGAGCGGATAGACCGCCAGCGAATATCCGAATTCCGGTTTGTAAAAATCGGGATGCTGGCTCTTTAGTCGAGAGGCGATGGTTTGGAATTCGGCATTCGCCTGAGCGAGCGTAACACCCGGCCTCAATCGTCCGAGGACATCGATATATTGGGATCCCCGCGCGTCCGGCGCGAGTTGCGAGGGCGTGAACGAGATCGGCGTCCAGAGATCGCCGGCGAGACGAAATTCAAGAATCGGCTGGATGACACCCGTGACGACATAGCTTTCCTGGTTGATCTCGATTCTCTTTCCGGCAATCGAAGGGTCGCCGCCGAAGCGGCGTTTCCACAATCCTTCGGAAATGACCGCGACATGGTTCTTGCCAGGCTGCTCATTTTCCGCGGTGAAGAGTCCTCCCACCACCGGCTTGACGCCGAGCATCGTAAACATGCTGGCCGTGACGCTCATCCCGGGTATGATTTCAGGATTATTGCCGCCGGTCAGTGTGAATGCCGTACTATTCTCCACGGCCCCAATCGCGGAGAAGGAGGTTGCCATGGTGCGATAATCGTTAACCTCCGGCGGCGATGCGGGGATTTTAGAGAGATCGAAGTGTTTTAGATCCTCCCCCACGAAAACCAGGCGATCCGGCTCGCGGTAAGGCAAGGGATGCAGCAGCACCGCATCGATCGCGGAGAAAATTGCGCTGTTCGCGCCGATGGCGAGAGCCAGCGTCAGCACGGCAACAATGCTGAACCCTGGATTCTTCAACAGTTGGCGGAGAGCGAAGCGAAGGTCCTGCCTCATGAGAGAATCATAGCGAAAAACCTAAAATTAGGGCGAACCAAAGCACGGGATTGATCGTCTACCCTTGAGGGTAGAATGTCTACTGACGACCGCATTGACCTGTTGCAGGGAACGCTGGATATGTTGATCCTGCGTACTCTTCTGTTTGGACCCGCGCACGGCCACCAAATCGCCAAACACATCCAGCGCACCAGCGAAGAGGTGCTCAAGGTGGAGCACGGCTCGCTCTATCCGGCGCTTCATCGCCTGGAGCGCAAGAGCCTGGTCGCCGCGAAATGGGAAAGCGCGGGCGGTAACCAGACGCGGGAATTTAAGTATTACCGGCTCACGGCCGCCGGAAAGAAGCACCTGGTCGCAGAAGAATCGAAATGGAAGCGGATGTCCGGCGCGATCGGACGAATTATGTGGCCCGTATGAAATTCTGGCGGCGCAAGAAGGAAAACGACCTGGATCGCGAGTTGCAGGCGCATCTCGATCTGGAAGCCGAGGAGCAGCGAGAGGCAGGCCTGCTTCCTCTAGAAGCTCGCTATGCGGCGCAGCGCGCACTGGGCAACACGACCTTAGTAAAGGAGCGGACACGCGATATGTGGGGATTTATTCTGCTCGGACAATTTTGGCAGGACTTGAAGTATGCGGTTCGCGGGCTGCGGCGGACTCCTGGATTTGCGGTAGTCGCCCTGTTGTCGCTGGGCCTGGGAATCGGTGCGACCACGGCGCTGTTCAGCGTGGTCTACGGAGTCCTGATCGCTCCCTATCCTTATGCCAAGCCCGGCGAAATCTGGGCCCCGGCCGTGGTCGGCCCCAAGGAGACTCCCAAGTACCCGCACTTCTATCCCCCCCGCGAATTCGTAGAAATCCAGAAGTTGCCGGCGTTCTCTTCGGGCATGGCGACCGCGCTCGAATCGGTACTGATGACGGGGGATCACGCGCCCGAGAGTTTCGGCGGCGTTTTCATGTCCGGGAACGGATTTAACTTCCTTGCAGTAAAACCCGTGATCGGGCGGACCATTCAGCCGTTCGACATCGGGCCGGGAGGCGAGCCTGCTCCGGTTGTCGTATTGAGCTATCGCCTGTGGCAGCGCCTGTTTGATGGACGCGAAAGCGCCCTGGGCCAGAAGCTCGTTTTGAATAACGTGCCGCATACCATCATCGGCGTGATGCCTCCGCGTTTCGGCTGGTTTACCAGCGACGGTTTCTGGCTCCCGTTGTCCATGGACCCGAAAGAAGAAAGCTATCTGAACGTGATCATGAGACTCGCGCCCGGGGTCACCAAACAGATCGCCGAGGAGCAATTGCAGGCCCTCAATCAACAGTTCGCGCGAGTCGCGCCGCAGAATTTCCCCAAGGGCGATTTTCGGACGGTCTTCCTGAACTACATGGATATCACCGTCGCCAGCGGCGAAATGAAATCGAGCCTGAACATGCTTCTCGCCGCCGTCGGATTCCTGCTGCTGATCGCCTGCGTCAATGTCGCGAATCTTCAACTGGCGCGAACCACCACTCGAGCGCGCGAAATCGCGCTGCGATTATCGATCGGCGCCAATCGCGGCAGGCTCGTGCGCCAACTGCTCACCGAAAGCGTGCTGCTCTCGATGCTCGGCGGCATCTTCGGCGTCCTTCTCGCGATCGGCATCACCAAGGCGATTGCCGCACTGATCCCTGAGTTTTATGTTCCCAACGAAGCGCGGATCACCGTGAACGGATGGGTCCTGCTGTTCTCTTTCATAATCTCCGTGCTGACCGGAATCCTCTTCGGACTGGTGCCTGCTCTCGAATGTTCCCGCCCGAATCTTGTCGATTCACTCAAGGAAGGTTCACGAGGAGCGGGCGGCAGCGTTCGCGGACAAAAGACCCGACGCACACTGGTGGTGGTGGAAGTCGCCCTCGCGGTGATCCTGCTCGCAGCCTCCAGCCTCACCATTCGCAATTTCGAGGCACTGCTCAATATCAACCCCGGCTTCCATCCGGAGAGGACTCTGATGGTAGATGTGCAACTCTCACCCAAGCAATATTCGACCATCGAGCAGCGCAACATATTCGCGCAAACCCTGCTGGAACGGGTGAAGAATCTCCCCGGCGTGCTGTCCGCGACCATCGGAAACGGCGGGATGCCCTGGGGAGGGCCTCGATCTTCATTCTCCATCGAAGGCCTCCCGTCGACTGAGGCGCAGCGATTAACCGTCGGATTGATCAGTGCCGATTATGCGCAAACCTTCGGAGTCTCTCTGCGCAGGGGACGACAACTCACAGATCAAGACGTAATGCGTGGAGACCACTTCGCGCTCATCAACGAAACCGCCGCGAAGCTGTGGCCCGTGGGACAGGACCCGATCGGCAAACACGTCACTCTCGATCTGCTGACGAAACCCGGCGGCAGGCAGGTGCTCGTCCCGTCGGCAGGCGCCGCCGATGTGACCGTGGTCGGTATCCTCGCCGATACCAGAAACGCGGGACTTCGCGATGCGACCACGCCCGGCATTTATGTTCCCTATACGTTGCTTGCACCTCCTGGGCGGGTGCTGGCTGTTCGCACCGCGGGCGAGCCGATGACGATGCTGAACACTCTGCGCACCGTGGTTCAGCAGATGGATCGCGAGGTGCCTTTGGCCCGGCCGATCACCGTGCAGGAAGTCCTCGGCTTTGAGACCGTGCAGCCCCGCTTCAATATGGCTCTGTTCGGAGCCTTTGCCGCTTTGGGTCTTGCGTTAGCCGCGGCGGGAATTTACAGCGTCATCTCCTACGATGTCACCCAGAGGATTCACGAGATCGGAGTGCGCCTCGCGCTGGGAGCCAGCCGCGCCGATGTTCTCGGAATGGTTCTCCGAATGGCGGGATCGGTCGTAGCCATCGGACTCGCCATCGGCATCGCCGGAAGCATCGCGCTGGTGCGATTGGTCCGCTTCGAGGTGTTTCAAGGCACAGCTTTCGATCCACTCTCGGTGCTGATGGTGGTCGCGGTCCTCTCGAGCGTAGCCCTGATCGCCTCGTCTTTGCCGGCCTATCGCGCTGCGAGGCTGGACCCCGTGACTGCTCTGCGCCACGATTAACGATGAAATACGAGACCGATCAGAAACACTGGATGATTATGCCCCGTGACGCCGCCCAGATTAGCGGCGCTGAAAAAATCTCGCGCCTCTGCGCGCAGGCTCAGTAAGCGGCTCAAACGTAGATCGACGCCACCGGCATAATCGAAGACCGCGCTGGGATGAAAGCTGGTGTTCGCCGCCACCATCGTTCCGTTCGGCCCGGTTGTGACGCCGTCGATCCTCCAAAACCCCGCATAACCGCCACCGGCCGCCCCGTAAAAGGAAACGCGCCGGAAGGTCCGCGTCTTTAGCCGCAGACCTGGAGTGATGTAAGTGACATCCTTGCTGAAACCCCCGATCGTCGCTCCAGCGATGCTGCCCGTTCCCTGCCACGTATAGGTGAAGGGAGTCTCGATAAACACGTTGCCGAGCTTCGTCGACGCCACCTGGTAGCCAAAACTTAATTGCGTTGTGAAACCTGAGGACCCCGAGAGCACGACTGTGGGAACCTCCACGATCGTGGTGCCCGAGAGCACGACATTGCCGCTCTCCACCACTGCGCTGTGGCTATAGACCCCTCCCACCATTAGAATAATCTCCGCGTTCTGTACGCCCTGAGCCCAGCCCATGCACCCCGTCAAGAGGAACATCCAAGCAACTCGCATGATGCATCATAGGGGGCGTTCGCCCGCAATAGCCAGCGATTTCTTATGAGTGGTCGGATTCGCCGGTGGGCGGCGGAAAGAAGGAAAACGCCGCTCATCGGCGAGTGCTGCCGCTCATCGGGAAAGGATTGTGCCCGAAGCGAAGCGGCCCTATACTGAACGCGTTCATGCGTCGAATCCTTGCAGCGTGCGTCATCTTGAGTATCTCCTCCGCGCAAGCCGCACCTCCGCGCAATTCCTGGAATAAAATTCGCTACCGCGGCGGGACCGTTGCCGCCAAGGTCGATTCGTGGGATTGGAACACCACTCTGACCGTGAAGCCCGACGACATCACGGTGCTCTTTTCACCGCGCACGACCACCATCCACATCAGGCCGAGCCAGGTGGAATCGATCAGTTACGGCCAGGAGGCTCATCGGCGCGTCGGCGATATCGTTGCGCTCAGCCTGGTGCTGGGACCGTTGGCATTATTCGGTCTCCTCGGCCATCCCACGGATAATCTGGTCGGCATCGTATATCATACGGACGATGGAAAGCGCGGAGCGATCCTGCTCGAAACCCCTCTTTACTGGGGTATTTTGCAAGCCCTGAAAGCCGCGACAGGGAAGCCGGTGGACATCACGCCTTAGTATGTTCGACCACAAGGTGCTGGATCTCGTCTCGTCGATCAGCTTCACCTTCGGTGCGCTGGCCTTCTCCGTCCTCGTGCTGATGTACTTCCGTCAGCGCGCGTCGCGGCCCGGATCGAGACTGCTCGCTGCGTTCACCGCCGCTTGTGCCGCGGCCTTCTTGATAAACATTGCTCTGCGCCTCGCAACCCTTCGAGCCGCCGATTCGCCTCTGGTCGCCGTTCTCGCGCTCCTGCTCGGGCTGACCACCAGTCTGCTGCCTCCTCTGGTGTTTCACCTGATTTATGCCAAGGAGGACCTTCCGCGCCGTGCCGTTTGGAAATTTCTACTGGTGGCGGTCTACACTACCAGCACCGGGGCCGCAATGCTAAAAGGCCTCGATGAAACGAATCTCTGGGCCGGCGGCGTCGAGGAGTGGCTGAGCGGCGCTCCCGCCGTAAGCCTCGGAATTTCAGCGGCGCTCGCGCTCGTCGCGCAATTTTTCTCCCGCCGCCCGCCGGATTCGCGTAATCAGCGGCGATGGAATCTACTTCTGCTCTCATCGATGCTCGCCGCCGCGGTGGTAAATCTCGAGGTCGCCAATCCCTGGGTGAGCCTCCTGCCGGATTACTTGCTGCTCGCGTTCTTCTCTGTGACTCTCTACTACGAAGAGCGTCTGATGTTCTTCGATCTACTGATCAAGCGCGGAGCATTCTTCGCTGTGGCGCTCCTCGGCTTACCGCCGATTCTCATGCTCGTCTTCAGGATTGCGGGCGCGCCCGGCGATTGGTATCGCTGCTGGATCTGCTCCTTGGCGCTGGCGCCTTTCTGGCTGATCGCTCCATGGGGATACCGGCGTATCGAGCATGCGATCGACCGCGGATGGCTGCGGCGCAGATTCTCGCTACCGGAAGCCGAACAGAGATTCGTCCGCGACGTGCAGGTGGCCTCCACCGAAGACGATCTGCGGATGCGCGCCACGGCGAGTTTGCACGAAATTTTCCAGGCCCCGGCCTGCGTTTCGTTTGAGGGGCCTCCGCCAAACGTCGGAGGCCTCACCTCCGGATGCGTTCATGTCGAGCCGCGCCCCGACGGCATGCCGTTCCTCAGCGACGATCAGCGTCTGCTCCAGTCCCTCGCCGGGACGCTTGGAGTCGTTCTCGAAAACGTCCGTTTTCGCGAGCGCGAGCATCAACTCAAATGGCTGGCCAGCCGCGCCGAGTTGAAAGCCCTGCGCGCGCAGATGAATCCTCACTTTCTGTTCAACGCATTGAACGCCATCGCAGGCCTGATCGAAGACCAGCCCCGGCTAGCGGACGAAACCATTGAGCAACTGGCGCACGTTCTTCGCTACGCTCTTCGGCATTCGGAAAACGAATGGGTTCGCCTCGACGAAGAGATCGAATTCGTGACCGCGTATCTGCGCGTCGAACAGGCCCGCTTCGGCGATCGCTTGCGTGTGGAGTTTGGCGTTGACCGCGCGGCCGCTTCCGTGCCCGTTCCGGCCATGAGCATTCAGCCGCTGGTCGAAAACGCCATCAAACATGGCATCTCGGCTCTGGAAGGCACAGGGATGGTAAGCGTGAAAGTGGCTCTCGGAGCGGACCTTTTGTGCGTCGAGGTCTCCGACAACGGCCCCGGCTTTCCTCCCGGATTTTCGATTGGCAACGGTGGTCACGGATTGCGCAATGTCGCGGACAGAATCGCGGGTTACTATGGCAACGGCGCCTGCCTCACGTGGGACAGCGGCGTCACAGGAACCCGGGTGTTACTGAGCATCCCCCGCGGCCCGATTCCGGAACTGGTGAAAAAGAATGGCGGCAATGCGTATTCTCATCGTGGATGACGAAGCGCCGGCGCGCGCGCGGCTTCGGCAAATGGTGTCATCGCAGGAAGGCTTTGAGATTGCCGGCGAAGCATCCACCGGTGTGGAGGCGATCAAGCTGGTCTCCCAGCTCAAGCCGGACGTCCTGTTGCTCGACATCCAGATGCCGGGGTGCAGCGGAATCGATGTCGCGGCGAGCCTGCCCAATCCCCGTCCGCAGATTATTTTTTGCACCGCCCACGACCAGCACGCGATCGACGCCTTTGAGCTGCATGCCGTCGACTATTTATTGAAGCCCATCAGCCGGGTGCGTTTATCCGAAGCGCTTCAGCGCGTCCGCACACTGGCCGCCGCTCCTCGCCCTGAGAAGCAGTTGACTTCTCCCGCCCGATTTCTTGTGAAGAACGCGTCGCATTATCTCGTTGTCGGCGAAGCACGCGTGCTGTATTTTTTCTCCGAAGATGGACTCACTAAACTGATCGCCGATGGCGGCCAATACTGGATGGACCCGACTCTCAACGAGCTGGAACAACGCCTGGATCGTACGCGATTCTTCCGCATTTCACGAGCCGCGTTGATCAACTTAAACGCCGTGGACCAGGTTTTCCCGCTTCCGGGCGGCAGCGGCGAAGTGCTGCTCTCCAACGGCAGCCGCCTGGAAGTCAGCCGGCGCCGGTTCAACGACCTTCTTCAGTTGCTCGACGGAGGGAAGTGAGCGGTTCTTCACGCCCCTCGTTTGTTAAGAGCCGCGACCACAGGAAGCGGTTTCCCAAGTGGATACAGTCCCCGATGGATATGATATAACCGTCGTCGCCCATGCCCACTCCCCTCTACGACGTCTGCGTCATCGGCTCCGGAGCCGCTGGCGGCATCGTCACGAAGGAACTGTGCGAAGGCGGCGCGAAAGTAATTCTGCTCGAAGCCGGCGAGGAAGTAAAGCCCGGCCGCTTCCGCTCCCACTCCTGGCCGTCCGACATGCAGTTCCGCGGCTACCGCACTGAAAAACAGGAGCTTTTCTATCCGCCGGACCTCAAGGATTCAATCCGGTATGAGCAATCCGACAACATCAGCGTAGACCGCATTCGCGTGCTGGGAGGCCGCACCGTTCACTGGAACGCCGTCGTGCTCCGCTATTCGCCCGCGGACCTTCGCGAATACAGCCTGAACGGCATCGACGTCGATTGGCCCATCTCCTACGATGAGCTTGCTCCCTATTACGAACGCATTGAGCAGATGATCGGCGTTTGCGGCAATGACGATGGCATTGAAACTCTGCCCGCCGGCCGCCACTATCTTCCGCCTCTGCCTTTACGGTGCACGGAGCAGATCCTGCGCCGCGACATCGCCGGGATGGGCGCGAAAGTTATCTCCGTCCGCAAAGCGCTGCTCACGCGTGACTACGATAATCGCCCGGCGTGCCACTACTGCGGCCACTGCATGGACGGCTGTGACGTCTCGGCCATCTATTCCACTCCCGGCAGCATGCTCCCGAAGGCCCGGCGCACCGGAAATCTAACCCTGCGGCAGAATGCGCTGGCGCGGGAAATACTAGTCGACAAAAACGGTCTGGCGCGCGGCGTTTCGATCGTTGACCGAACGACGGGACGCGAGGAAGAAGTACGCGCGCGCATCGTAGTCGTCTGTTGCGCAACCATCGAAACCGCGCGCCTGCTGCTCAACTCCCGGCCTCGCGAATTCGAGTGGAGTCATCGGACGCTATCTTCACGGCCATTCGTCCGGTGGCGTACATATGTACCTGAAAGAACTGCAAGGCAAGCCGCCATCGAATCAGGACGGAGCGCTCGATCAGTGCATCGTTCCGCGCTGGGACTCCAAATCCTACCGCGGCGCCTATGATTTTCAGGTGAACTAACGCGGGCTACATGTTTCCCTTTCAGGCTCGCACCGTCCCCGGCTACGGTTCCGAATTTAAGCGCCGCGTACGCGAAATGCAATCGGGTTTCCTGATGCTCGGTGGATTCTGCAAAGTCACCGCGAATTCCGGAAACCGCGTGACGGTCGATCCAAACCGCAAGGACGCGCACGGAATTCCCATCCCCGTCGTCCATTTCCGCTACAGCGAAGCGGATCGGGAAATTTACTCTTCCATGCGTAGTTCCGCGCTCGCCATCACGGAACGTTTGAAAGCCGACGTCACCCAACTCCCGTCCGTTGAACCTTCGGGCTTCGCCAGTCACGAAAATGGCACCGTGCGCATGGGCAACGACCCGAAGACCTCCGCTCTCAACAGCTTCTGCCAGTCGCACGACGTGAAAAACCTGTTCGTCACCGACGGCAGCACCTTTCCGACCTCCTCGGAAAAGAATCCGACGCTGACCATTATGGCCCTCTCGCTCCGCGCCGCGGATTACATCAAAGAGCGCAGAAAACGAGGAGAACTCTGATGGATCGCCGCACTGTTCTCAAAGTTCTGACCGCCTCCACCCTGCGCGCCGCAAATCAGTGTGGCACCAGTTCGGACCTGGCAGGCTACCAGTTCGCGTTCTTCACCGCGGACGAACAAGCGCTGGTCGAGCGTCTGATGGAACTGATCATCCCCGCCGACGATCACTCGCCGGGCGCAAAAGCCGCCCGCGTCCCCGCCTTCGCCGATCTCATGATCTCCACCAGTTCGGATCGCGTCAAAGCAGCTTGGCGCTCGGGTCTTGCAGCGTTCGCAAAAAATCCCGAAGCTGCCCTCGCCCAAGCCGCCGCCGAAGAGAGCGCGCCGAAGTCCGAGCTTGCTCACTTCTTCATTGAATTAAAGCGCATGACCGTCGACGGCTATTACACCTCGACCATTGGCATCCACGACGAAATGGGCTATATCGGAAACCAGCACCTCACCGCGGCCCCGGCGTGCGATCATCCTGAACACAAAGGCTCTTAGCCGCGAAACCCAAGGGCGATTGGCGGCATCTACGCGGGTATGAGATACCGTGTTGCGTTCACCAAACGGGAGGAATCGACCATGCGGCCCAGCAGCGAACTCGATTTGAATCTTTCGGATGGCGTTGTTGCGGAGAAGGTTCTGGTGGAAGAACTGGACTCGGAGGCGGAGCACGGCGAGGACGGACTCGACGAAGACGACTCATTTCTCGGCAGTGCGGCGGCGGAAGTCTGGGAATATGAGGTAGTTGACGCCCGCAAGCGGGAGTTTGAAGACGCTTTGCAAAACTCCGATCTGGTACTGGAGTCTGAGGTCGTAGACGACACGGTAACGGAGGCCGCCGACGCGGCGGGGAACCGGCTGGGGACCGCTGGTGTATACCCAGGGCGGGTGGAACCTGAAGACACTGAGCTTTCTTAGCAAGCCTTAAATGACCATAATTCGACGTGTGCGATACCTTAATCGATCATAAATCGAGGGTCAGAACGCACCGAAACGAAGCTGTTTGGCCCCGTCTCTAAATTACGTGGACGCCAACGATTTAACCAGGCGAACTTTTATCGGCGCCGCGGTTGCTTCCGGAATCGCACTTGGAGAGGTTGAGGCCGCGGAGGACGCTGCGCCGTGTTCTCTGACCATCAACAATGTCCGGCACGACTTGCATATCGAGCCGAGGGTCACGCTGCTCGATCTGCTGCGCGAGCACCTTCATATGCCCGGCACGAAAAAAGGGTGCGATCACGGTCAGTGCGGGGCGTGCACGGTCATCGTTAACGGAGAACGTGTGCTCTCGTGCCTCACTCTGGCGGTGACGCGCGATGGAGATTCCATTACCACCATCGAAGGACTGGCAAAGGGCGATCAACTGCATCCGATGCAGGCCGCTTTTCTCGAGAACGATGCGTTTCAATGCGGGTTCTGCACACCGGGTCAGATCTGCTCCGCGGTGGCGATGCTCGACGAGGCGCATAAGGCTACGTCCCGAGTGGAGTTGACGGACGCGGAGATTCGGGAAAGGATGTCCGGCAACATCTGCCGGTGCGGGGCTTATCCGAACATCGTTGCGGCGGTGCGGGCTGTGGCGGCGCGGATGCCTGGTGTTTGAGGACGGGACTGCAAGCTCATGAACGCATTTACTTATAAGAGAGCTACTTCGGTGGACGATGCGCTCGATGCCGTTAAGGCGCCGGCCTCCAAATTCGTTGGAGGTGGGACGAACCTGGTCGATCTGATGAAGAATGGCGTGGAGCATCCTGCTGCCCTGGTCGACGTCACGCGTATTGCGCTCACCAATATCGAACAGCATGATGGCGGAGTGCGCATTGGCGGAATGGCGCGGAATTCGGCAGTCGCGGATCATCCTTTAATACGCGAGAAATACCTCGTGCTGTCCCAGGCGCTGCTGTCGGGCGCTTCTCCGCAAATTCGCAACATGGCGACGGTGGCGGGGAACCTGCTACAACGCACCCGATGCTTTTATTTCTACGATCCGAGCTATCGAGAATGCAACAAACGAGAGCCCGGCTCAGGGTGCGCCGCGCTGACCGGATACAACCGCATTCACGCGATTCTAGGCGGCAGCGTGCAATGCATCGCGACGCATCCGAGCGATATGGCCGTGGCACTGGCGGCACTGGAAGCCGTGATCCAGGTGAAAGGGCCGGCGGGTGCGCGATCGATTCCGCTCGCCGAGTTTTACCGTCCTCCCGGAACAACGCCGCATATCGAGACGACACTCAAACACGACGAACTGATCACGTCAGTAGATCTGCCCGCGCCGGTGAGCCAGAAGTCGCACTACCTGAAGGTGCGCGACCGCAATTCCTACGCATTCGCCTTGGTTTCGGTGGCGAGCATCATCGACGTCGACTCGGAAAACCGGATTCGCAAAGTCCGGATCGCGCTGGGTGGGGTTGCTTCGAGACCCTGGAGGGTCACGCAGGCAGAGCAGGCGCTGACGGGAAAGGCGGCCAATGACGCGAGCTATCTGCAAGCCGCCGATATCATTCTGCACGGTGCCAAGACGTTCCGGTACAACGCGTTCAAAGTAGAATTGGCGCGGCGGAGCATCGTGCGTTCCCTGGGAGACGCGGCACAAGGGGAAATCAATGCCTGACGCGATCGGCCAACCTCTGACCCGCGTGGACGGGCGTTTAAAGGTGACGGGGCAAGCTCCGTACACAGCAGACCAAAATATTCCGAATCTGGCGCACGCGGTGCTGACGACCAGCGCGATTGCCAAGGGGCGGATCGTTTCGATCGATACACGTAAGGCCGAAAAAGTGCCGGGTGTAATCGCGGTCTTTACGCACAAGAATAAACTCAAAGTCGCGAAGGATCCGAGCACGGTCTCCCCAGGGGCGCCGGCGGACCGCGCGCTCCAGTTGTTGCAGGACGACCGGATTCTTTACGGGAACCAGCCGATTGCGATCTCCGTGGCCGAAACATTCGAGGCGGCGACTGAAGCCGCGCGGCTGGTGACGGCTCAGTACGCAGAGCTGGCTCCATCGATTCGCCTGGAGCAAGGATTGCCGCACGCTTACATCCCGAAGAAAGTCGGCGGCGCTGGAGATCCGGGAACCAGCAGCCGGGGAGAATTCGATGCGGCGTTTCCGCACGCGGGAACGCGTATGCAGGAGATCTATACGACTCCATTTCAAACCCATTCGCCGATGGAGCCGCATGCAACGATCGCGGTGTGGGAAGGCAACGACAAGCTGACGTTGTACGACACTTCGCAAGGCATTTTCGGAGACCGGAAGCGTATTGCGGAGCTGCTGGGGCTCGGCGCCGAAAATGTTCGCGTGATTTCGCTGTTTCTGGGCGGAGGATTCGGCAGCAAAGGGCCGTGTTGGTCTCACACCCCGCTCTGCGCGCTGGCGGCGCGCGAAGTGAAGAGGCCGGTGAAGCTGGTGGTAAGGCGTCCGCAGATGTTCGGTCCGGTGGGCTGCCGGTCCGCGACGCATCAGACAATTTCGATCGGCGCGGGGACAGACGGGAAATTGTCTGCAATGAAAAACGAGACGATCTCCCACACTTCGACGTTTGACGAGTTCACCGAGACCGCGACGCTGCCAACGCGGATGCTGTATTCGGTGCCGAACAATTCGACGGTGCAGAAGCTGATCCGGTCCGACATCGGCACGCCATCTTATACGCGCGCGCCGGGCGAGGCTCCGGGGACATTTGCGCTGGAAGTCGCGATGGATGAGCTGGCGGTGAAGCTGAAGATGGATCCGCTGGAACTGCGACTGAAGAATTATGCCGATCGGGACGAGGAAAAGAAGCTTCCGTGGTCGGGAAAATCGCTGCGCGAATGTTATCAGAAGGGCGCGGAGAAATTCGGATGGGCCGGCAGAAAGCCCGAGCCCCGCTCCATGCGGGAAGGGCACACGCTGATCGGCTGGGGAATGGCAACGGCTGTTTATCCGGCGCGCAGGAGTCCGGCTTCGGCGCTGGCTCGTTTGAATCCGGATGGCACGTTCCTGGTGGAGGCAGGATCGCAGGACGTCGGCGGCGGGACTTATACGATCATGACGCAGATCGCGGCGGATGCTTTGCGCGTGCCGGTCCAGGCGGTGACGTTCAAGCTCGGCGATACGCGTTATCCGGAGACGCCGGTTTCGGGAGGGTCGCAGACGGCTGCCACCGCTGGAACCGCGGTGAGAGAAGCCGGGGAAGCGCTGCGACAGAAGATATTCGATCTGACCATGTCCGATCCAAATTTCGCTCAATCGGGTGCGACGGTCGCGGACATGAGGATCGCCGGCGGCAATGTTACGGTGCGCGGAAAAAGCAAAGCGATTCGGGAGCTGGTGGGCAGCCAGCCGTATATCGAGGCGCAGGCGTCCACCAAGCAGAACGAAGACACGAAGCAATATTCGATGTTTTCCTTTGGAGCCCAGTTTGCGGAAGTGCGGGTGGACGCGGATCTGGGGCAGGTGAAAGTGTCGCGGATGGTGGGCGCGTTCGGAGCGGGGACGATCTTGAATGCGAAGACGGCGCGAAGCCAGTTTATGGGCGGGATGATCTGGGGGATCAGCTTCGCATTGCTGGAACACACGGCTTACGATGAAAGGCTCGGACGGATCGTCAACAATAATCTGGCCGAATATCATGTGCCCACGAATGCCGATGTGGGGCAGATCGACGTGTTATGGGTCGAGGAGCCGGATACGCATGTGAGTCCCATGGGGGCGAAGGGGATTGGGGAGATCGGGATCACCGGTTCAGCCGCGGCAGTGGCGAATGCTGTTTACCATGCGACAGGCAAAAGGGTCCGGGATTTGCCGATTACTCCGGAAAAAGTTCTCTAAGTGGAGGAAAGTGCATGGCGGTTAAGAAAAAAGCAACCGGGAAAAAGAAAGTCAAGAAGGTGATGAGTGAGTATAAGCATGGCGATCTTAAGTCAGGGAAGGGTGGGAAAGGCGGCAAGGTTAAGAATCGCAAGCAGGCTGTGGCGATCGCTTTGAGCGAGGCTCGGAAGTCTGGGGCTAAGATCCCGAAAAAGAAGGGCTGAGCCGCCTTCCAAAGGCGGCTCCCCACAAGACCGCTTCAGGCAGTGCGGGCGAACATTCGGAACAGCATGGCGAACAGCCAGCCGCCGATCGCGCCGTCTACGAATCCGTACAAACCGCCTAATAGCACTCTGCCGAGCGTGCGCGTCGCATCCGCGCCGGGATAAACCGAAGTCATGATGCGAAGAAATTCGCGGCCATAGGCTGGGTCTGCCAGGTTGATTAATCCCACGATTAAGACGCATCCGCCCCAGAGCAGAGCGCAGGTCATCGAAAGTGCTTTCACGGAGGGTTTCATGTTACATTCTCCTCTCTGTCTCCATGGTGAGACCGCGGGAAGGGCGATGTAAATCCTGTCCGGGCTGGAGGGCCGACGATACACTGTTATTGTGAGTGCGATTCGTATTTTGCTCGCTGACGATCACACGATTATCCGGTCTGGGCTGCGTCTGCTATTGGATCAACAGCCGGATTTCAAGGTGGTCGCGGAGGCCAGCGATGGGCGGGAGGCGGTGGAGCAGGTTTCGAAGCTTCATCCGGAGGTCGCGGTGCTCGACATCGGAATGCCGCAACTGAATGGGATCGAGGCTACGCGGCAGATCGCTACGCAGGAGCCCGACACCAAAGTGGTGATCCTCAGCATGCATCAAGACGAAGGATATGTGCTGAAGGCGCTGAAGGCGGGGGCTCGCGCCTATATTTTGAAGAATTCGGCGGAGGCGGATCTGATACGGGCAGTGCGGACGGTGGCCGAGGGGAAATCGTTCTTCAGCCCGGTGATCAGCAAGATGCTGCTCGAAGATTACGTCCGGCAAATACGCGATAAGCACGTGGAGGATAGCTACGACCTGCTGACTCCGCGGGAGCGCGAGGTATTGCAGCTTCTGGCGGAGGGCCGGACCAATAAAGAGGTCGCGAATATTCTCCACTTGAGCGTGTACACGGTGGACGCGCATCGCGGGAACATTTTGCAGAAGCTGAATCTGCATGGCGTGCCGGAGATGATTCTCTACGCGGTTCGGAAGGGGATCATCCAATAGGCAAGCGGGCGCGCAGCTCGGTGCCTTTTCCGGGAGTGGACTTGACCTCGAGTTGGCCTCCAAGCTGGCGGACACGTTCTTCCATGCCGAGCATTCCGAGACCTCGCGTTTTTTGCGCGTCGAAGCCGGAGCCGTCGTCTTCAACCGTCAGAAGCAGAGAGCTGCCTTCCTGTTTTACCGTGACCAGAGCGGATTTCGCGCCGGAGTGGCGGGACACGTTTAGCAGAGCCTCCTGGACCACTCGGAAGACGCCGGTGGTGACGTTGTCGGGAAGCGAATCGGGCATATTGTCCGCTGCCACCGTGACTTTGATTCCGCTGCGGCGGGAGATTTCGCGCGCCTGCCACTCCAATGCTGGGATGAGACCCAGGTCGTCCAGCATGGAAGGGCGCAGCAGCAGGGCGATGTCGCGGATGGAATTGACGCTGGAATCGGCGAAATTTCTGATGTTGTCGAGAGAGCGCAGACTGGCGGAGTCTTCAGGAGGGATGCGCTTGGCGAGGTTCGCGGCTTCAACTAAGACTGCGTTCAGCGTTTGTCCCACTTGGTCATGCAGTTCACGGGAGATGGTGCGGCGTTCGGTTTCCTGAGCGTCCCGCAATCTTGCTGACAATTGTTCAAGAGCGGTGCGCGCTTTGAGAACCTCCTGATAGCGCCGGCCGTTTTGCTGCTCAATTCGAAAAATGTAAATCGAGCATCCCGCAGCCAGCAGGAGCGCGGCGGCCAAGCCGACGCCGAGGGCGGTGCTTAGCTGCGAGCCAAGTTTTTCAAATTCGCCTTCGATGCGGGCTTCGGTCCAGGCGCTCTGCTTACCGTCGATGCCGTCGAGTTGGGTGGTGATCTCGACGAACGACGTTTGGAGGGGAAGCATCTCAGCTTGTTCGTTCGACATGGAGGTCATGGCACGCCCGAGGCGCTGCCAGTGGTCATTCAGGAGGTCGCCGAGATGAGTTACCAGGATCTGCTCATCGATGGTGCTCGGGCGGTAGTTTTTCAGCTCGGATGAAGAGCGCGATTGGGCATCCTCGACTTTAGCCAGAGAGTCGGCGGTCAGTTCGCGGCCCAGATAGCTGTGGCAGAGCAGAACGGAGGAACGAATGGCAGCGAGTTGCGTGGTGCGTTGAACGGCGGATTCGCGCAGGACTTTATTTTCGGCACGCATGGCGCTGAGGAGGCGAACGGCGTCCACGGTCGCTCCGAGGAAGATCAGCGCGATGCCGCCCAGACCGGCGATCAGGGCGAGACGAAGACCGCGGCCGGAATATTCGTCGTCGGGTGTCGAAGGCAAAGCTTCCTCCGTTTTCAGTCTAGCTAAGCGGGATGGGAATCGATATACAGTCGGGTGGCCATTGAAATGCCAGTTCCCGCTAAGTCATTGATATCGGTGGAACAGCTTTTCTCTAGCCGATGTTGGGGGGGTGATTTAGCCGATCGGGGCTATGGGTTGGGAGAGCCCGATACGTCACCCTGGAACTGGAGGTAGTGGACATGAAAAGCGAGTTCTTTAGGGGTCGCCGCTGGATCGCGTCGGCTGCAATGGTCGCCGCACTGGCGGTTACCGGTTTCTATGGCCTACGCGCGGCGGAAAGCAATCCTGCGCCGACCATCAAAACGGCTGCTCGATCTGAGGCTGCTGCCGGACGCGGTTATTCCGCGGTCGTCAAGCGCGTCGTTCCGGCGGTGGTGAATATTTCAACTTCGAAAATGGTGAAACAGACGGCGATGGAGATGCCCGATGGGTCCGACGATATGTTCCGCCAGTTTTTCGGTAACGGGCGGGGCTTTCAAACGCCGCGTCCAAGGGCAGAAAAAGCTCTGGGATCCGGTGTTATCATCAGCCCCCAAGGCTACATTCTGACTAACAATCACGTTGTGGACGGAGCTACGGTGGTCACCGTTACTCTGCACGACAAGCGGGAATTCAAGGCACGGGTGGTCGGCACCGATCCTCGCACGGACATCGCGGTGCTGAAGATTGAAGGTGCGAATTTCCCGACGCTGACGCTGGCCGATTCGAGCAAGGTCGAGGTCGGTGACATCGTGCTGGCCATCGGCGATCCTTTCGGCGTGGGGCAAACCGTGACAGCCGGTATCGTAAGCGCGACCGGGCGCGGGAACCTCGGCATCGAACAGGTGGAGGACTTCATTCAGACCGATGCGCCCATTAATCCGGGCAATTCGGGCGGCGCGCTGGTCGATGACGAAGGTCATCTGATCGGCATCAACACGGCGATTTTAGCCGGTAATTCCGGCGGCAATCAGGGAATCGGATTCGCGGTTCCGATCAACATGGCTCGCCATGACATGGACGAAATTCTGGCCCATGGAAAGGTGGAGCATGGCTACCTCGGTATCCTTCCGCAGGATGTGACGCCGGCGCTGGCCAAGGCTTTCCATGCGGAAACCAACGGCGCGCTGGTGGGCGAAGTTACGCCTGACAGCCCGGCCGCGCACAGCAGCCTGAAACAGGGCGACATTATTGTCGCGGTGAATGGCCAACCAATTACGGATGCAGGTCAGTTGCGCACGAAGATCGGCATGATGGATCCCAACCAGACCGTCACGCTGAAGGTTCTGCGCAATGGAACTACGCAGGACGTGGCGGTTACGCTGGGCGAGTATCCTTCTAAAGAGGAGCACGCCAGCGTCAACAAATCCGACTCCAACAGCAGCCTTTCGGGTGTAAACGTCGAAAGTCTGACGCCCGAAACTGCCCAGGAGCTGAAGCTTCCGGCCACAACCAAAGGGGTGGTGGTGAGCGAAGTGGACCCCAGCAGCCACGCGGCTGACGCGGGTTTAAAGCCCGGTGACGTGATTCAGCAGGTGAATCGCAAGCCGGTAACAAATATGAGAGACTATACCGAAGCCGTCGGCGCAGCGAAGCGGGACGACTCTGTCCTGTTGCTGGTAAATCGCGGCGGTAACACTTTGTTCCTGGCGGTGTAAACGCAAGTTGGCCCCGGGATCAACGGCCGGTTCGAGCTCCCCTCCAAGGCTCGGACCGGCCTTTTGTTTATGATGAAGTTGTTGCCGGTCACCCCAGTCGACGTGGAACCGATCAGTCCGTACCTTCGTTTCTCGCGAACGGAGTGGGCGAGTCTGCGTGCATCGACTCCTCTGCCTCTTACGGAGAACGATCTCGTCACGCTGCGCGGTATCAATGAAGATATTTCCCTGGATGAGGTCGCTTGGATTTATCTGCCTTTATCGCGGCTGCTGAACCTGTACGTCAGCGCGATTCAATCTCTGCATAAAGCCACCGACACGTTTCTCGGCCACCTGCCCGCGAAAGTTCCGTACATCATCGGCATCGCCGGATCTGTCGCGGTGGGAAAAAGCACGATGGCGCGCATTTTGCAGGCGCTACTATCGCGCTGGCCGGATCATCCCAAGGTCGATTTGGTGACCACCGACGGATTTCTTTTTCCGACGGCGGTTTTAGAAAAGCTCGGCCTGATGGATCGCAAAGGATTTCCCGAAAGCTACGATCAGCGGCGCCTGGTGCATTTTCTTACCGAGATAAAAAGCGGCAAGCGCGAGGTTGGAGCACCGGTTTATTCGCATCTTCTTTATGACATCATTCCGGACGCGGAACAGGTAGTGAATCAGCCGGATGTGCTGATCGTCGAAGGACTCAACGTGCTGCAATCGGCGCATGCGCGGCGAGGGTCGCGAATCTTCGTCAGCGATTTTTTCGATTTTTCGATTTACATCGATGCCGATGAGAAGACCATCGAAAACTGGTATGTCTCGCGATTCTTGAAGCTCCGGGAGACGGTGTTTCGGAATCCGGAGTCGTACTTCAATCGCTATGCGCAGTTAACCAGGGAAGAAGCCACCGCAAAGGCTCATTCGATCTGGAGGCAGATTAATGGGCCGAATCTGCGGGACAACATCCAGCCTACGCGGGAGCGGGCTCAGCTCATTTTGCGTAAGGGGACCGGGCATTCCATCGAAGAAGTGCGATTGCGGAAGCTTTAATTTTCCCCGGAACAAAATCTCTATTGTTGCGTCCCATATAAGGGACTGAACAATATGCCGCCTGAATCTGAATGGAAGAAAGGGAGCGCGGAGCTCCTGGTATTGTCGCTGCTTGAAGATCAGCCGCGGCATGGGTATGACATTTCGAAGCTGATTGCGGCGCGGTCCGGAGGGGCTCTCCAATTTCACGTAACTTCTTTGTATCCATTGCTTCACAGGCTGGAGCAGGAGGGGGCAATCGAAGGTCGCTGGGTGGAGAAAGCCGAGCAGCGCAGGCGGCGATACTATAGCCTCACCGCGGAGGGCAAGAAAGCACTTCTTTCTAAACAACAGAGTTGGAAGGACTTCGTTGCGGTGATGAAGCAGGTAACGGGGATCGAACATGCATGACTGGAGACGCCTGGTTCGGGAAAGGCTGCCGGGAGCGGAGTCGGCGCTAGTAGACGAGCTCGCGGAGCACCTGGAAGATCATTACCGGGAACAACTTAGCGGCGTTGGCGAGCAGGAAGCTTACCGCTGCACCCTATCGGAATTGAACGAAATTTACCCTTTGAGAAGGAGTGAGCGCATGCCGAAAGAACGCCGGCTGCGGATTGGCGACGATTTGTGGAGGGATTTCCGCTTTGCACTTCGCACGATGCGCAAGAATCCTCTGTTCGTTTTGTTCGTGGTTTTGACGCTGGCTTTGGGGATCGGCGCGAATACCACTGTCTTTACGGTGATCAACACTCTGATTTTGAATCCTCTGCCGGTGCATGACCCGGGCAGGCTGGCGGCGATTGGAATCGAGGGGTTGAGGTCGGGTCCGCCGAAGCCACTCTCGTACGCTGATCTGGAGGACTATCGGAATAAGAATCAAGTTTTCAGCTCGGTGGCGGGTTACACGTCCCCGCGTGTGGTGACATTGCAGGCCGCAGGAGGGACGGAGCGGGTGTTCTGCGAGCTGGCGACGGCGGATTATTTCTCGACGCTGGGCTTGAATCCGGTTCGGGGAGGGTTCTTTACGCCGGATGAAAAACGATTCGTCGCCGTGCTGAATTACGGGACTTGGCAGGGAAGGTTCGGCGGCGCGGCGGATATTGTGGGGAGGACTTTGCGCCTCAACAACGAAGTGTTCACCGTTGTGGGCGTGGCTCCGGAGCACTTCATCGGCGTGAACGGGATTATGGGACCGGACGTATGGGTGCCGGCGGCGCTGACCGAAGAGCTGCTGCCGAACGAGATGCAGAATGCGCTCCACGACCGCGAAAAGGGAATTTTTCAAGGCATAGGACGATTAAAACCCGGCGTTTCGCGGGCCGAGGCGCAGGCGAATCTGACGACGATTGCATCGGCTTTGGCGCGCGCTTATCCGGCGACTAACGAGAATCGCACGGTGGCGGTGCGCTCCATTGGTGACGTGCTGTTCGCCGGCGCCAACACGGGAGGCTCCGCGGTAGTCTTCGCCGGGGCGATGCTGTTGATCGTGGTGGGAGTCGTTCTACTGATCGCTTGTTCCAATGTGGCGAATCTACTCATGGCGCGTGCGGCGGCGCGGCGGCAGGAGATGGCGGTGCGTCTGGCGATGGGAGCGAGCCGGAGGAGACTGGTGCGCCAACTGCTGACCGAGAGCGTCCTGCTGGGAGTTCTGAGCGGCGCCGTGGGACTACTGATGGGATATGCGGGATTGCAGCTATTGTTCGGAATGCTGCCTTCGGCTTCCAATTTCATCGTGCCGAAATTCGATGCGACGGTTTTTATTTTTGCTTTGCTCGTTTCCCTGTCAACGGGATTCGTGTTCGGCATCATTCCGGCGCTCAAGGCTACGCGCGAGGATGTCGGAGAGACTTTGAAAGAAGAGGCGCGCACGACGGGGAGGGGGCGGAAGCGGGTCACGCTCGGGAATTCGCTGCTAGTGGGGCAGGTGGCCTTTTCGTTTCTGCTACTGATGACGGCGGCTTTGTTTCTGAGAAGCATTCAGAGGGCTTATAACATCGATCCGGGATTTCAGACGGCTCATCTGGCGACGTTCATGACGAATCCGGGGCAGGCGGGGTATGGGAAAGCGCAGACGAAAGCGTTTTATAAGGATGCTCGCGAGCGCGTCATGAGACTGCCGGCGGTTGCTTCGGCGTCGTGGTCTTCGAATTTGCCTTTATGGGGTCGCACGGTGAACGGGCTGCAAGTGGAGGGCCGGGAACAGACCCCGAAAGTGGAGAAAATCTCGTCGATCCTCAGTACCGTTGATCTGGATTATTTCGAGACTGCGGGTGTGACGATCGATCGAGGGCGGGGCTTTACGAATCTCGATCAGGAGAAATCGAGTCCAGTAGCGATTGTGAATGAGAAAGTGGCGCACGATTTCTGGCCGGGTGGAGACGCTTTGGGGAAGAGGATCCAATTGCCGGGCGACAAGCAGATGCGACAGATTGTGGGAGTCGCCAGGAATGCGAGTTATACCTCCTGGGCGGAACCGCCGCAGTTCTGCGTCTACGTGCCTCTGGAACAGAATTATTCCGACGCCATGACTATGTACGTACGCAGCAAAGGCGATCCAAAGGATTTGTTGCTGCCGGTACCTCGCGAAATCCAGGCGGCGGCTCCCCAGATTCTGGTGAGCGGCGCGCGGACTGGGGAAGAGCTCGTTAATGGGGGATTGTTCCAGGCTCGGATCGGCGTAACCCTTCTGGGAGTGTTCGGGCTGCTGGCGTTGGGGCTCGCGAGCATTGGGTTGTATGGAATTTTGGCGTATTCGGTGAATCAGAGAAAGAGAGAGATCGGACTGCGTATGGCGTTGGGAGCGGCGCAGGGTAGTGTGCTGCGACTGATCCTGAAGCAGGGGATGTCGCTGGTGCTGACGGGCATCGCGATTGGGCTCGCAGCGTCGTTGTTCGTGGATCGACTTTTGAGCGGGATGTTGTATGGGGTCAGTTCCAGCGATCCGGTTAGCGTCTTTGGGGCCGTCGCGCTGTTGGTGGGGGTCGCATTAGTGGCTTGCTATTTGCCGGCGAGATGGGCTAGCAGGGTGGATCCTTTAGTGGCATTGCGAGAGGGGTAAAACTTCGACCAGTAACTGGTCTCGAGTTAGGGGCGTTACGGTGGGCAGAAACCGTTTCTTGTGGACGCGGCTCGTAGGAGCCTTGCGATGGCTGGGGAACGAATTCTGCTAAGATTGCCTTCTGGTGCGTCACAGTGGAACCCGGGAAAAGCGTGGAGGTGCGGGCACAACTGGATCGCATCCTCGCCGATTTTGCGACGTCCGGAGCCAATCGACGCAGCCGGCTGCTTCGATACCTGGTCGAAGAGACGCTCGAAGACCGGTCTGAATCCCTCAAGGAATCGGTAATTGCGACCGAGGTTTTCGACCGGGCTCCGGGGTACGATCCGCAAATCGATTCGGTAGTTCGGGTAGAAATCGGACGATTACGCGCCCGGCTAGCGGAGTATTACGAGAAGGCCGGGGCCGATGCGCCGGTGCGAATCGAGATCCCGCGCGGCGCTTACCGGCCGGTATTTGTGTTTCGCGAGAGTGCGCCGGAAATCGTCGTTCCCGAACCTGCTGTGGAGCCGCCGGTCCGGCAAAGACACACGAGGTGGATCGCGGCCGGTGTTGCGGCCATGGCGGCGGTGGCGATTTTCGCGGTATGGAAGATACGGAGTTCGACCCCGCCGACTCCGGCCGCAATCGCCGTGCTGCCCTTTCTCAACTTGAGCGGAGACGCCTCCGATGAATACCTGGCCGATGGGATCAGCGAGGAACTGACGGAAACGCTGGCGGAATTCAACGATCTGCGTGTAGTGGCGCGAACGTCCGCATTTCAGTACAAAGGCAAGGGCGTCGATGTCGGCGAGATCGGGCGGAACCTTAGAGCGGGAGCCGTGCTGGAGGGCAGCATCGCGAAGCGCGGAGAACAGCTTCGGGTGATCGCGCAGCTTGTCCGCACCAGCGACGGGTATCATTTGTGGTCGCACTCGTACGACGTGAGTCTCGCCGGACTACCTTCGGTGGAGACGAGCATCGCGCAGGCCGCGCGGGAGAAACTCGCTCCATCCTCGGCGCGGGCGGCGGTTACAGAGGTCGCCGCGGCGCGCAATCCGGAAGCGCATGACTTGTACATGCGGGCGGTTTATGAGTTCAACCTGCGCACCGAAGCGTCGACCAGGCAGGCCATGGATCTGGCGCGGGAGGCCTCCGAAAAAGATCCTTCTTTCGCGCAGCCGTTTGTAGTGATGGCGGCCGGTGAATCGCAATTGACGCAGCTACAGGCAGGTGATCCGCGCGCGGGGGCGGAACGCGCGTGGCAGTATATTGCGAATGCGCTGGCGCTCGACCCGTCCAATAGCGGAGCGCATGCGCAGAAGGCACTGCTCGCGTATACCGATCATTGGGACTGGCCGCAGGCGGAGAGGGAGTTCAAGCTGGCGCTGGCCGCCGGTTCGCACGGTTCGGCCGAGAATCTTTATGGCTGGTGCCTGATCACGCGCGGCCGTTTTGAGGAGTCGCGGAGACGTTTGCAACTGGCCGCGGAGTTGGATCCTTTATCGCTCGGTCCGCAATTGAATCAGGTCGAAGAACTGATGCAGGAGCGGAATTATCCCGAGGCCAAGCGCAGGGTCGAGCAGATCCTGGGCACGGCCCCCACCAACGCTGTCGCGCTTACGGAAGCGACATCGGTAGCGTTTTGGCAGCAGGACTGCGCCAGCGCCAAGGCGGCGAGTGGGAAACTCATGGAGTTGTATCCAAAATCCCCCGCTGCGCGCCTGAACGGATTCGCCGCAGATTACGTGTGCGGCCGTCCGGATGAAGCGCGGGCCGCCGCGACGGAAATGTTTCAGCACTTGACGGGCTACATGTCGCCGTATTCGATCGCGGGAGCGATCGCGTTCGGCGGTAACGCGGATACAGTCATGCCATATCTCGAAAAGTCCGCCGAACTGCGCGAGCCGAGACTGCTAATGCTGAAATACGACCGCGTTTTCGAGTCCATCCGCCAGGATCCACGGTTCGTGGCGCTGGAGCGGAGGCTCGGATTGCCGGAGTGACTATTCGTCCACCGTTTTCTCGTCCGCCAATTTGAGAAGATCGCCGACGGAGTCTTGCAGTTCGTAGGCGCTGCACAGTACCGGGACGAATTTCGCTCCAGCTGCCCATGGCGCAACTTTCTTTGCGATCACTTCATCGGCGGAATTGATCATGCGGCGGTTCTGAGCGACTGTCCGGGCGAGCGCTGTCCGCGAGCTGTGAAAATTCCTTACGATTTTTCCCGTAGCCTCTTCAGCCTTGGTAATCTCTTCTTCCGCCTTGGCGATGATGTTCTTTTCGCCTTTAATCGTCTCGTCGTAGTGCTCGACCAGCTCAGGAACTTTTTCACCCAGCACGTCGGTGGCGCGCGCGACGGTAACCTTGATATAAGCAGACATTTTGGCTTCGGTAAACGCGTTCGCGGCCGCGCCCGCTGCGGAGAGCCAGCCCGCGGCCGCAGCCGCTCCTCCCGCCGACATTCCGCCCGATACAACGGTGGCCGTCGCCGGCAAAACGGCCATCGGGCCCAGGGCGCACGGGAGCACCAGGACCGTTCCCCCGGTTAAAGCTCCGACGGCGATGTAAAAGCTGCAGCACGCTAAAGCCACCGTGGAGACTACCACGATCGTTCTCAACTCTTCGGCAAACGCCAGCGCTTCCATGCCTACTGTCCGGTTTACCGCCTGCGCTCCATGGATCCGGGAGGTAAGGTTGTCCAGTAATTGAGCGCGGATCGTCACCATGCGCTGGAGATAAGCCTGCTGGGCGAGAACCTGATTGGTCAGGTCCGTATAGCCTTTCAGGAGGCGGGCGAACTCCGTGAGAACCTCCGGCTCGACTTCTTTCAGGCGGGGGACGTCTACCTCCTCGGAGCCGGGTTTTTCTTTCCAGAAGCCATAGAAGATATCCAGCGCCACACTCTTGGTTGAGACCCATCGCTCGGTCGTGCCCTGGGAGATTACTTTGGCGATCGCGACAGATTTCAGCAACTTATAGACGTAAGACATGCTGGTAGTTGCTACCGTCCGGCCTGCTGGTTTTTGGACTGCCACTTCCGCTCCCCCTTCTGAATCTGCAAGTAAAGGATGAACCGAAATAGCACGCGGAATGAAGCTACAACAGGTTGGTAACCTATGTTACATCGCATCGCCCAATGTGAAATCAAGGAGATGCGTGTGGAGGTTCGCAGGATTGGATCGCCCGTACTAGAATAGATTTCGATGTCAAAAAAACGGGGCGCGCAAGTCGTGGCGCCGAAGGCGGCCCCACCAGCCAGCGTCTGGCCGCAGCGTGCGGAGGCGTTCGTTGGCCGATATTCTCTGGCGATCTTCCTGGCATTGGTTGCGGTTGCCAGCGTGCGGATCGTCACCACGTACACCGTCTTCAACCACACGGTGGATGAGCCGGCGCACATTGCGTGCGGCATGGAATGGCTGGATCGCGGGACCTATCATTATGAAGCGCAACACCCTCCTTTATCCCGCATCATGACGGCGGTTTTTCCGCACTATATCGTCAAAGCTCATTCCTGGGACCGGCCGTCGATGTTCAACGAAGGCGCCGCGATCCTTTATACCGCCGATCAATACGATTTGACGCTGGCTCTGGCGCGCCTGGGAATCCTGCCGTTCTTCTGGCTGGCGTGCTGGGTGGTGTACTGGTGGACGCGGCGAAGCTTCGGCGAATTGACTGCGTTTTTCGCGACGCTGTCCTTTACCTTTTTGCCGCCCGCCCTGGCGCACGGCGGATTGGCTACGACGGACATGGCGCTTACGGCAACATTCGGGGCCGCGTTTGTCATGATGCTTTCGTGGCTCGAAAGACCGACCTGGCAGCGAAGCGCTTTGTTGGGTTTGTGCCTTGGGTTGACCGTTCTCTCGAAATTCTCAGTGCTGGTTTTCTTTCCAGCGGCCGCGGCGTTCGCAGTGTTGGGCTATTTCGTATTCGAACGGCCCGGCCTCCCCCACGCGCTGGAATTGGCGAAGGCTCGCTTGGTGCCGCTGGCATTCGCAGCCGCGCTCGCCTGCCTGATTATCTGGGCGGGTTATCGATTCAGCTTCAATAAAGTTCCCGCGCCGGAGCTATGGGCAGGAATCAAAGAAGTGCGCAACCATAATGCCCTTGGAAATCCGAGTTATCTGTTGGGCTCCTATAACGACACGGGCTGGTGGTGTTACTACGAAGTCGTTCTGGCTGTAAAGACTCCACTGGCGCTGCTGGGCCTGATCGGAGTGGGTACATGGCTTTGCTGGAAACGCCGCCGGGAATTAAGCGCTTACTGGATCCCCTTTGCATTTGTGCTCGGAATTCTCGCGGTGGGCGCATTTAGCCGGATCAATATCGGAGTGCGTCACATCCTGCCTGTGTATCTTGCCCTCTCATTGGTGGCAGGAGTGGGGGCGAAGTGGTTGTGGACGGAGGGCGGAAAGGCGCGCTGGATTCTTGCCGGGTTGCTGCTGTGGATGATGGTCTCCTCTGCGCTAAGCCATCCCGATTACCTTGCCTACTTCAATGAACTGGCGGGCAGCCATCCGGAGAACATCCTGGTCGATTCCGACCTCGATTGGGGCCAGGACATGAAGCGGCTCGGCGCGCGTCTCAAGGAGGTCGGCGCGACCGAAGTGGCCTTCAATCCTTTCGTGATCGCCCACCTCGAAAAGGTCCATGGTTTTCCGCCCATCAATCCGATGGATCCTGCGCAACCATCGCCGGGATGGAATGCGGTGAGCCTCACCATGCTGAAGATCGACCAGTCGCTACGCGTGCCGGGACATCCCGAAATCAAGCCTTGGCCGGAACTGGTGCCGGAACAGCAGCGCGTGGGAAAAACGGTGCTGCTGTATTATTTTCCGCCCAAGCGCTGACGGCGGATCGACGCCATTTGGAAACCGACTAAATGTTAACTTAAAACGTCTAATCTGGTGAGTCCCGGTTTGGAGGGAACGCGTGAACTTCAGATCATGCGCCATACTTTCGATCGCGCTGGCGGCAAATGCCGCATCCCAAAGCGTTGCGACACTTGCCGGCTTTTCCGCGTGGAAAAACGTTCCGCTGGAACGAAAACCCGGCATGATGTGGCGGCACGTTGAGGCGAACGATTTTCAGGATACGCGCTTCGAATACCGATGGAAGTCGGAGTGGACCGTCAACGACTACGTTTGCACCGTGGAGATCAGGCCGAGGGATGATACCGACCAGAGCTACACGATCCCCGAGTTATACGCCGGTTATTCCGACCCAAATAAGATCGGCCTCCATTTCCACATGGAAACCGCGTATGATGTTCCCCTCGGCAAGGCGTCGCACGGATTTCTCAAATTAAGGAATTGCGCGACAGTCCAGAACGTCTCCTGGAGGCTGAAGCCATGACGACGCTCCGGATCTTATTGCTCGCCGCGGTTGGCTTCGGCCAGGCGCCGCCGCCTCAGTTCGAAGTGGCGTCGATTAAGCCGAGTAACTCGGAGGATCGCCGTCCCTTTTTCGACTTCCAGGATGGCGGACGATTCACGGCGCGCAACATCGACGTTCGAAGGCTGGTCCGGGTTGCATTCGACATCAAGGATTTTCAAGTTGCGGGCGGACCGAATTGGATCGGCTCGGACCTTTACGATATCGTTGCCAAGCCGCCGGCTCCCGCGAACCGTGAGCAGGTTCTTAAGATGATCCAGTCCTTATTGGCGGATCGATTCCAGCTCGCGATCCGGCGTGAGACTAAGGAAATGCCGGCATACGCGCTGGTGGTCGCGAAGAACGGTCCGAAACTGAAAGCGGCGGACGCAGCGGCGCCTAAAGTGATCAGGATCCGCCGCGGCTTGCTGACCGCGCCACAAGGCGAGACGAGGTTGCTCGCCGACATGCTTTCAAACTTTCTGGGCCGCACCGTGATCGATAAGACTGGGTTGACAGGCAAGTATGATTTGAAATTGGAGTGGGTGCCTGACGAAAATCAGATCGCGATGTTCGGCGGGATGGGAGTGCCGGAAGGGGCTGGCGCACCGCCGCCGGACTGGCATGGACCGTCCCTGTTCACCGCGCTCGAGGAACAACTCGGTTTGAAGCTTGAATCGCAGAAAGGCCCGGTGGAAATGTTGGTTATCGAACGTATCGAGAGGCCGTCCGCGAACTAAAAAATGTGGGGCGGACGCCTCGTCCGCGCCGGACCCCACGGTCCGGCTGTGCAGCGCCCTTGAAAACGAAGGCCGACGAGAGAACTTAAACACGTTACGCTGGTGATTGCCTCGCGCGATCGATCGAACTCTGGAGCCCCATTATGCATGGATCGCCGCGGGAATCGCGCTGGCCATCCTCTACGGCTCGTTTTTCCCATTCGGGTTCTACCTTAATCACGATCCGCGCGGCCCTTTAGGAATCTTGCTGCATAGCGGATTCCGACCGAGTTCCCGCGACGATGTCGTCTCGAACATCCTTCTCTATATCCCGTTCGGGTTTTTCGTCGCCTGCGCGCTACAGAGGCGAGCCGTCATCTCCGCGGCTGCGGCTGGGTTCGCCTTATCGCTGTTTGTGGAGGTGTTTCAGTTTTACGATCTCGGACGCTTCCAGGAGCTAACCGACGTCTGCTCGAACACGTTAGGCGCAATGCTGGGTGGAATCGGGGCAGCAGTCGCATTGCGCAGGGTGAAATCCGTGTACCTGGCGCTGCTACTTGCCTGCTGGTTCGCGAGCCGCTGTTACCCGGCGTCTCGTCCGGCGGCCGCTTCGATTCCGGTATTGGATTTCTGCCGGTACTTCGCCGCCTGGCTCGCCGTTGGATTGATGCTCGAAGCCTTTGCCAATCTGTCCCGCAGCCGCGTGGCGCTTCCGGTATTTCTGGCCGCATCGCTGCTGCTTCGGGCGTTGACCGCGTATACGGAGCCTGCCGAGATCGCCGGAGGAGCGGCCGCCGTGCTTTTGTGGAGCGGTTGGTTGTGGCGCCTCGAAGCTCGGGCAACGATCGTAGCCGCGTTGATGACGGCCTTGGTTATATTGCTCGCGTTGGCGCCCTTTCATTTCCTGGCGACGCCGCGCGCCTTCAGTTGGGTGCCGTTCGGCAGCTTTCTCGGCTCGCCTCCCGGCCCAGCCATCCGCGTTTTTTTCGAAAAATCGTTCCTCTATGGCGGACTAGTATGGCTCGCGGTGCGCGCCGGATTCTCGATCGGCGTGGCAGCGGCTTCCGGAGCTATTTTGGAACTCGGGTTACGCCTCCTTCAGGTCTATCTGCCCGGACGTTCGGCCGAAGTTACGGACGCGATGCTGGTGCTCATGCTCGCCGCCATGATGAAACTCAGCGCGCTCGCGCTAGAAAATCAAGCGGATTCCGCATAATAATCTAAAGGGGACCACGTTGCGGAGCCTGTTGCCGGCGGACAGATGGACGAAAGTCGAGACCTTGTTTCAAGCAGGTGCCGATTTGCCGGCGGAAGAATGGGAAGCGTTTCTCGAAGGGCGCTGCCAGGACGACCCGCAAGTGCGCGAGGAAGTTCTTTCCCTATTACGGCACAACACCGCCGAAGAACCTCCTCTAATCGACGCGATCAACGCCAGCGCCGCCAGCGTTTTTAGAGACGAATCGCCCATCGGACCTCTCTTGGGCCCCTACCGGATCGAGCGCGAGATCGGCCGCGGCGGTATGGCGGTGGTTTATCTGGCGGCGCGCGCGGACGGCGAATTTCAGAAGCGAGTTGCCGTAAAACTGATCAAGCGCGGCATGGATACTGCGTCCGTGATCCAGAGATTGCGCCGGGAGCGCCGCATCCTGGCGGCCCTCGAACATCCCTCGATCGCCCGCCTGCTCGATGGCGGAACCACGCCCGAAGGTCGTCCGTGGATCGCCATGGAGTACATCGAGGGCCTGCCCATCGATCGCTTCTGCCAGGAAAACCATCTCACCGTCGAAGCCCGATGCCTGCTCATCGCCCAGGTATGCGATGCCGTCGCCTATGCGCATCGCCACCTGGTGGTGCATCGCGACCTCAAGCCCTCGAACATCCTGGTTGCGCCGGACGGGAACCCGAAGTTGCTCGACTTCGGGATCGCCAAGCTGCTGGGAGAGAAAGAGGCGGGAACCAAAGAGCCGCTGACGGTCGGTTTCTTCATGCCTTTCACGCCGGAGTATGCCAGCCCGGAGCAGATTCAAGGGGCGCCCGTCACCACGGCCAGCGATGTCTATTCTCTGGGCGTGGTTCTTTACGAAGTGTTGACGGGCGAGCGCCCCAGCCGCGTTGCCGGCAAGGAGCCCGGGAAGCCGAGCACCCTCGAATCCGTTCCGGCCCGCGCGCGCAGACGGCTGGCGGGGGACCTCGACAATATTGTCCTCATGGCTCTGCGCGAAGACGTGTCGCGCCGCTACAGTTCGGCCGAGCAGTTGGCGCTGGACCTCCGCCGTCATTTAGAGGGTCTTCCCGTGCAAGCGCGGCGCGACACTCTGTTCTATCGCACGGCCAAGTTCCTGCGCCGCAACCGGACCGCAGCCGGGGCTGGATTTCTTGTGGCCGCATCCGTGATCGCCGGAACCGTGATCGATATCCGGCAGGCGAATGCCACGCGCGAACGCTTCGATGAGCTGCGCGGGTTTGCGCGAACAGTTCTGGTGGACCTGCACGCGCAACTCAGCGATGTTCCGGGAACCGCGAAAGCCCGGCAGGCGCTGGTGATGTATGTCGAACAATACCTGAAGCGGGTGGCCGCGCAGCACGCCGGCGACAATGCTGCACTCGCCACCGAGTTCGCGACCACTTATCTTCGCCTGGGAGAGATGCAGGGCACCACCCCCGAAGCCATCGCGAGCTTTGAAAACGGCCGCAGGCTCCTGGAGCGCAAGCGTCCCAGCGCCGCGGATTCGCTGGTGCTGGCTCGCCTGCGTGTGCGGGAGGGCTCTACGCTGCTCGATCTCGGGCGCATACCCGAAGGCGTGGAAAATCTGACGGCCGGCTCCACGCTGGCGAACGACCTGGCCAAAAAAACTAACTTGTATCCCGAACCCGAGCTGGTTATCGCGTTCGCCAACTGGCGCCTGGCGCGTCTCTGCCGGATGCAATACCGGCTTCCGGATGCCGAGCAGCACGCCCACACGGCCATCTCCACAGCCGAGGAGATCGTGGGACGTGGATTTCGCACCAAGCAGGTTTATGAGATTCTAACCGGCGCGCGCAATGTGCTCGGCGCGGCTCAGCGAAGGCAGGGGCGTTGGCAGGAAGCTCTGGCGACCTATCAAAAGGTCCTCGCGGACACCGAACAGCGCGCTCTGGCCGAGCCGGGCAGCGCCAGCCTGCAACGTGAAATGGCGCGCTCCCACCAGATTCTCGGCGACATGGTGGTCCGGATGCCCGGCCACGACGAGCACCAGGTTCAGTTCCACGTCCGCAACGCGATCACGATTGCGGAGCATCTGGCTGCGCTCGACCCGTGGGACAAAACGGCCCAAAGCGAGCTGGCCCAGTATCTCTCGAGCGGTGCGGAAACGTTGCGTCAACCCGCTGAAGCCCAGGAAGCCATGGGTTACCTGCGCCGCGCCCTTCCGATTTTCGAAACCCTTCTCGCCAAAGAACCGGATAACGGCGAATTGCGCCTTTATTCCGCCCTCACTGAGGCGGACATGGGAGAATTTCTCGGCCGCGCGAATGCTCGCAAGGAATCGATTCGCTGGCTGCGCCGCGGACTGTTGGATTTGATGAAACTGGTGGCGAGCAATCCGGCCGATGCGACCGACCGGCTGGAACTCCTTCGCGTGCAAGAGTGGCTTTCGCTAGCCTTGGCACGCTCCGGCCAGAAAACGGAAGCCATCGCTTTGGCGGACGATGCCATCGCTCGAGCCCACGTCTTGAAATCCGACACCGGCTCCAATCAGGAAAGCTGGCGTGAACTAGCCAGAGCTTACGCCGCCAAGGCAGCTACTTTGGGCGCTTTGCGTCAGCCCGCGGAGGCGCGCGGATGGAATCGCACTGCGACCGAGGAATGGGACAAAATGATCGCCCACGGCCTGAATTTCCCCGACAGCGTCGAGGAAATTGAGACCGCAAGAAAGGGTTCGCTAAACCGACAATAACCGATCGAAGAACGACCGGTACCGCCGCAGAGCGACTCGCAGATCCTCCGTAGAAACGTTATCGCTCTTGTCCCATTCTCCTTCGAGCTTGTTCCGCTCAGCGGCAAATACCTCGGCCAGCCGCTTGATCGCGGACGCCACCAGCTCGTCCGCCTGCTCGACGGCTTTTCGTGGCTCATCCACGAAGCCGATCTGGATCTTTTCCCAACGAGCCCGAAAATCCTGCGTGTCGTTCTGCGCAAACAATGGCACATTCGTCTCCTGCGGGGTCTTGTTTGCGGTCAGCGTCGAAGCCAGAGCGGCGGTCGACAACCGGTTCTCCCGTTGCTCTGGAACATTATCGATTTGTTGCGGCGTCATTTTCGCACCTCCTCACGGATTGGCTGGTCCAGAAGCTCATCGAACAGAGCGTGATAACAAACCATCGCCTTGCGGAGATCCTCCGTTGTACTTCTACCTCGTTCATCTTTCAGCGCCATTTCATGGGCGATCCGGTAATTCTCCACCACGCGGGGATGATCCACGGAAAGGTCGGCGGCGTTCTGGTCGAAGTCTCCCACCGGATAACCGCGGCGTATCATCACGTCCTGCACCAGGGCATGAGCTTGCTGAACAGCGGTCCGGGGATCGTCTACGAATAAGGACTGCGCCCGGCGCCAGTCCTCCGCAAACCGGGAGCATTCCGCCGAACTCAGCGGATGGATATCATACTTGGCGACTCGCTTGGCTCGCCTCTCCAGTTCGGTCTCGGCGTGCGCGCGACTCCCATGTGCGTCGAGGGCTTTATCGTATTCGGGGCCGAATTTCGAACGGAGCTTTTGGGTCCGTTCTTTCTTTATATAGATGAAAACTGCGACAGCAATCGCCGCGACCGCCGCGACGATGACGATCAACAAGATTGGATTTAGGTTCATTGAGTCCATCTTTTGGATCTCCTCCCTCAAACCCTCAGCAATGCAGGTACAGGCCCATCGTCAAAACTCCGTAAGTAGCTGATAACGAGCACCCACCTGAAGGAGAAGCGTAATTATTTCCTCCCTTCGTGCGGAACCTGCAGCTATCTTCTCTAAGGCGAAAGTAACCGGCGCCATCCTGATCTATGTGCCAAACGCAGTAAGTTTTGCCTCCAACTCTACGGACTAAACTCAATTTCCGAAAACCGGGTGGCCTGTTAAAGTTTGTCCAGGATATTCAGTGGCGAAAGCCTTTCGTACGCTCGTCGTTGCCGCCGGCGCGCTGCTCTTATCGGCATGCCATGCCAATCATGAGGATCGCGTGCGGTCGCTCGCCGGATCGTGGGCCTTCCATCCCGGGGACAATCCCGGATGGGCCGCGCCCGGCTTCGATGATTCCTCGTGGGCTCGCCTCCAGGTTCCTTTGAGTTGGGGAGTGCAAGGCCATCAGGACGTCTCGGGCATGGCCTGGTACCGCATTCGCGTCGACCGGGACTGGCCTGCCGACCTGCCACTCGGCGTCACCATCGGCAAAATCGATGCGGCCTATGAATTGTATGTGGACGGCGTGAAACTCGGTGGGGTCGGGCAATTGCAGCCCACGCCCCGGGAGGAATACGACCGCCACGCGACCTACGTTCTGCCCTTCCAGGCGGCGAATCGCACAGCGACGCTCGCACTTCGCATCTGGCGGCCGGCGGGCCGTCATCCCGGCGAAGCGGGACCCACTAGCGGACCGTTTGAAATCGGGCCGCTCCCAGCCGTGATCGCCCGCGCCAACCTGTCGGAGGTCGACCGGCTGCTGCTCTCTTCGATGTTCATGGTCGTTTCGCTCTATATGTTCGCGCTGTGGCTCCTACGGACCAAAGCCCGCGAATTCGGATGGTTCGCAGCCGTCGCCCTGGCGGTGGGCGCTTACAGCTTGCTGCTCACGCAATGGAAATACGCCCTTTTCTCCGATTTCGTAGCGATGAAGAAGACTGAGCATTTCCTGCTGCACGTCACCTCCATTCTCCTGTTTCAATTCGTGTGGGCGTTCCTGGCGCGGCCCGTGCCTCTGTGGTTCCGCCTGCTTCAGATCCCTTTTGCCGCCGGAGGCCTCGCCGTGGCGTTGAGTTCCGGACTCCACGTTGCACTCACCTTGCTCCCTTATCTCGAAATTTATGCCGCGGGAGCCGCCGTCGCGTGCCTCGGATGGCTGGGCTACTGGGCCTATCGGGGAGATCGCAACGCCATCATGGTTGGTGTGGGCATTCTCGCATTGACCGTCGCGATGACCCGCGATAGCCTCCTCGACCGGGGCGCCATGGTCGGGCCGACCTTCGCGACCTACGGATTCACGGTGATGGTAGTTGGCATGGCACTATCCCTCGGCATCCGGTTTCATCACGCGGTCGAAGGCCTGGACGCCATGTCGAGGGAGCTTGAAAAACGGGTTTGGCAGCGGACCTCGGAATTATCCAAGGCCTACCGCCGCATGGAGGATCTGGCGCTTCGCGATCCGCTTACCAATCTGCTCAACCGGCGCTCCATCATTGAGAATGCTTCGAAAGGACTGGCTCTCGCCGCCCGCCGCGGGTCTCCCTATGGCGTCGCGCTGATCGATGTCGACCGCTTTAAGAACATCAATGACGTTTACGGCCACGCCACCGGAGACCGCGTGCTGCTGGCCGTGGCGCAGGCGCTCAACGCCGCGGTGCGCATTTCCGACGATGTGGCGCGCTGGGGCGGCGAGGAGTTCGTGGTCCTCCTGCCGGATTCGGGTAGCAGCGTGGCGTCCCTGGTGTGCGAACGCCTGCGCGCAGGGATCGAGGACATTGTCGTGTACGACGATGATGGCGGCCCGATTCGCGTTACCGTCAGCGTCGGTGTCGCCTCCATCGAGTCGTTAGAGCAGGAGGCCGTTCAATTCGACGACCTGGTCCGCCGCGCCGACTATGCCTTGTACGCGGCCAAGGACAATGGCCGGAACCGAATCCACGCCGCCGTCCTCCGCTAGAGCTTATCCGTCTACCGCTTCAAACCGAAAAACAAACCAGAGCTTGGTTTCCTTCTCAACGGCAACCGGCTGAACAGCCTCACCGGTAAACGCCGTAATCGCTGCTGCCCAAAAGCGCTGCCCTGGGACATTGGCCTGCATCACGCGAATCTCCCATATCCCCGGAAACCGCCTCCATACCTCGTGCGCCACTTCCGTTCCGATCCCACGCCTCCGGCATCCGCGCACGATAAAGAACTCCGCCATATCCCAGACCGCCTCGTTCTTGCACACCAGCACCAGCCCAGCCAGCTTGCCGTCCAACCTGACCAGAAACGGATGCCGGTCCGCCTCAGACCAATAAAGAGGAAGGGATGCATATCCGAACCTGCCATCTTCCTCAAGATCCAAATGGAGAAATTCGCTGAAGTCGTGCGCATACAGCTCCAGCAGGTTCGCCAGAATCGGCGAGTCCTCCGCCGCCGCGGGAATAACTTCCAGGCCGTCCATGATTCCCACCGATCCGCCGTGTGTCTTCATACGGGCGTGAATAACCGCTCCCCGAAAAGGTAACATAGTCCTGAAATCGAGATTTCTGACAAGGAGGAGCCCCGAATGCTCCGTCTAAACACCGCGTTCGCCATCGTCATGGTCGTCGGATTACATCCGGCAATCGCCCAAACGCCAACCGCGGCACCACGTCCCGCTCGTCCCGCGCCTCCTACGCGCGACCCCAACACCCCCGGTTACGTCACCGCGAAGGACCTGTCGGATGGCGCAGTCCCGCCCGTAAACGCCGACGGCAACTTCATCCTCGGCCCCACGCATAATCCCGCGCCGGAGATGGCCGTACAGGAAGGCGTGCCGCAGGGGGCCGTCTTCGAATTCACCATGGAATCTATCGATAGTAAGATCTATCCCGGCATCGCGCGCGAGCCCAATACGCAGGTCCGCCCCGACCCCGACAATCCCGGGAAGATCACCGTTTCCAGCCACCCCGCTCCCTACACCCGAAAAATGGCCGTCTACGTCCCCAAACAATACGTCCCCGGCACCGCCGCGCCCTTCATTATCGGCGCCGACGGACCCGACAAGGCGCTGTTCACCGCCCTGGATAATCTGATCGCGCAGCACCGCGTGCCAGTCATGATCGCGATTTCCATCGGCAACGGCAGCGGCGACGCCCAGGGAAGCGAGCGGGGCCTGGAATACGACACCATGTCCGGCCTGTACGCGGAGTGGGTCGAAAAAGAAGTCCTACCGCTGGTTGAGAAACAATACAATGTGAAGCTGACCAAAGATCCCGAGGGCCGCGCGACCATGGGCGGCAGCTCCGGAGGCTCCTGCGCGCTGATCATGGCGTGGTATCACCCGGAACTTTACCACCGCGTTCTCACTTACTCCGGAACCTACGTGAACCAGCAATGGCCGGCGAATCCGGAGACTCCGCATGGAGCATGGGAGTTCCATGAACACCTCATCCCGGCAAGCCCCGTGAAACCGATCCGCCTATGGATGGAAGTCGGCGACCGGGACAATCTCATCACCCGCGACGATTACCACGACTGGGTCCTGGCGAACGAAAACATGGCCAAAGTTCTGGCTGCCAAAGGCTATCATTATCAATTCCTATTCGCGCGCAACGCCGGCCACACCGACCGAACAGTGAAGCAGCAAACCTTGCCCGAAGCCCTCGAATATATCTGGCAGGGATATCCGGTCGGTAAATCGAAGAACTAGTCGCATGGTTAGGGGGACAGGAAACTTGAAGCCTGTGCCACCATTCGAAGAGACCGCAGGAAGCGATCTGCCCGACCTTTTTCACCAATCTCTAGTGGTCCGCGTCGGATAACACGCCAATTTCAAACTCTATTTCCATTCCCCTCAATTCTTTACGTACTTCACCCGCGAGTGCGGCGAAAAACTCCTCATTACCATGCAGTCAAGAGTCCAGGGGTATCCCAGTGGAGCCTGGATCGCGATGCGCAAAAGTACTCGAGTCACTAAGCGCAATCGTCGAAATCATTGGGAACCGGGTACCCGGAACACGTTGGGAGAGCGGTAGGTAGCTTGCGAGCTTGCGATCGAAGGCTGCCTGCCGTTTTTTTTGGTGTCGAACGTTCGCCCGCCACCACGTTGCGGCGGAATTGTGTTTGATCCGGCTCAACGCGGCCGAAGTTCTGAAGTAGGTAGACTGGTTTGCTAGATGAACCGCAGACAATTTTTGATCGCTTCAAGCAGCGTCCCGCTGCTGGCTCAGACGACTGCTCCCGCGCCCGAACTGGAATGGGTGGATGCCAAAAAGTTAACGGTGGAAGGTTTGGGCTTCAAGGACGTCAAATCGCCATACGACCGCCTGCCAGGGCGGGCGGAAACCGTCGTGCCACCGCCGGTCTGGAACCTGAGCCGCGATTCGGCCGGCGCTCTGGTGCGCTTTACCGCCGCGACAACCGAAATTCAGGCGCGCTGGACAGTGACCAACAAAAATCTTGCCGCGGCGAACATCACGGCGATCGCTTCGAGCGGACTGGATCTCTACGCCAGGACGGACGCCGGAAAGTGGCGCTGGCTTGGCATCGGGCAGCCGAAGTTTCCCGATACCACCGCGTCGTTGGTCAGTGGCATTCCTGCGACGGAGCGCGAGTTCATGGTTTATTTGCCTCTGCGCAATGGCGTGACGTCCTTGGAGTTTGGTGTTCCCAAAGGGTCCGCTATCAAACCAGGACCGCCGCGGGCGCCGGGGTCGAAGTCCATCGTCTTCTATGGCACTTCCATCACGCACGGGATTGGGGCTTCGCGCGCGGGCATGACGCATGTGGCGATGCTCGGGCGGACCTTTAATCGCGAGGTGATCAATCTCGGCTTCTCCGGCAACGGGCGCATGGAACCGGAGGTGGTAAAGTTCGTGGCTGAACTCGACCCTGCGGTCTTCGTCTTGGATTGCCTGCCGAATATGAACCCGCAACAGATCACGGAGCGCATCGTGCCGGGCGTGAAAATGCTGCGCGAGGCTCATCCCAATACGCCGATTCTGCTGGTGGAGGATCGCAATATCCAGACCGGTTTCCTGGTGGAAGCGCGGCGCACCGCAAATGAAGCCAACCACGCCGCGTTGCGCGAATCGTACGCCGCGCTCAAGGCGGACAACGTGCCTCAGGTCTACTATCTGGAAGGCGCCAACCTGCTGGGCGATGACGGCGAAGGGACGGTGGACGGCTCGCATCCTACAGACTTGGGCTTCACACGGCAGGCTGCCGAGTTCGAGCGCGTGCTGCGGCCGATCCTGAAGTAGGCGTCGTCCACGCTCAGTTCTCGGTGGGCGTCCGTTCGAGGTGAGTTACTGTGAGCATCTCGATAGGCGCTTTGCGCCGTTCGAGTTTCAAGCCATACTGCTCGACGGCCTTGAACATGGATATTGTTGGCTCAGAGAAAATCTCCCTGCCGTCTGGAGCAAGAGTACCGGCTGGCGGCAGGTTTCGAGTCGACTCGGGAGTAAATGTCAGAAGGAACTCATACTGACCGTCGAGAGCGGTCATATCCACGACGGGCCGTTCCGTAAATCGCGACAGCAGGTCCGCTAAGCTACCGAGGCTAGCTGCGGGAGCGTCAATGCGGAGACCGGCCGGTAAGGCTTGATACCCCATGAGTGGCCTGGGCTTGCCATCCGGTCCCAAGGATGTGGGCCCCTGATTGTCGGCTTTTACCTCCGCGCGCTTCAGCTTCGACCCATCTTTGCCGACCACCAGCGCATAGACCGATTGTTCCCTCCTGTCTCGGCGGAGGCTCAGCTTAAAGCGGTCCGCGAGCAAGGCCTGTAGCATCTCGGGAATCTGACTCTGTTGAGCCCCAGCAGCGAGCTTGGCGGTGATTTCGAAGCGAGCGTCGTTCATCCACTCCGGCCCCTCGATCTGGAAGTCCCTGAGGCGGTAAGCGGTACGAATGCACTGTCTTAAGGAGATATTGGTGTACCGAACCATGCCCGCGTCGACGCTCATCCCTGTCCACATCTGGCGGGAAGAATCGGGATCGAAGAGCTTGATCGAGGCGACTTCGAAGGCGGTTTTGTCTGCGGGCTGCTGGGCCAAAGCGAGGCCGAGCGAAACGCAACACGCGCAGACAAAAGGTAACTTCATATCAGCATATTAACCCCGCGGGAAAACACAAATGGCGCGGCCAGGAACTCTCTCCCTTACAGACTTCGAGCCAGCATCGCCCCAAGCGCAACGGCAATAAAGCAAACCACATTCGTAGCCAGAAAATTCAAAGTGGCCAAGGAGAATAACCCTTTCTCGATAAGAGCGAACGTCTCAAAGGCATAACTGGAATAGGTGGAATACGTTGCGCAGAAGCCTACGGCGATGAAAATTCGCCAGCGCGGATCTGTCAACACCCGCTCACTGCTCCAGATCAGGAAGAAGCCGAGGATGAAGCTGGCAGAGATGTTGATGATGAGCGTGCCGAAAGGGAAGCTCGAAGGGATGAGCCTGGCGACGTACTGCGCGACGAAGTAGCGGAGGTTCGCGCCGAGGATTGCGCCGAGTGAAATCAAGAGGAGCGTTTGCAAGATAGACTCCAACCATCAAAATGGTAGGAGTCATCAGCCCTCGCGGGCGGTTGTGGCGAACTCCATCGCCGTCAACCCATTCTATAGCCTTTCAGGGCTTTGCGGGCGCCGGCTGCCAGAGCTCAATCTTATTTCCATCGGCGTCATAGATCCAGGCAAAGCGACCGTAGGACTCATTCATTCGTTTGGCGTCAATCTTCACTCCCTCTTGTTTTAAGCGGTCGAGCAAAGCATCCAGATCGTCCACGATGTAATTGATCATGAACGATTGCGTGGCTGGGAAATAGTCGGTGGAGGCGGGGAAAATGGTCCAAACTGTTACGTGTTCCTTTTGCGGGTCGTCGTGTTCGCGCCACGGAAGCATCGCGCCTCCGCCTTTATCAGCGAGTCCGAGATGGCTCGAATACCATTCGCGCATCTGATTACGATTAGCCGATTTGAAGAAGATGCCGCCGATTCCCAGGATGCGGCCGCGCTGCTCTGTTTTGACAGGCTCCTGTCCTCGTATTAGGCAGGCCGAGATGAGTAGTAGTCCGCTGAGTGCGATTCGTTGCATGGGGATTATTTTTCGAGCAACTCCTTTAGTTTTTTCAGGAAGTCCCCCCAGCCGGATTTCGTGTCGGCGAACTCGTCGTCCCAAGCTGCTTCGGGGCCGAAGCCGGACTGAACCAGACGGAGGCGCGTCATCCCTCCGCCCAGCGCTTCGATGTAGTAATCGACGCACATTTTTTGTACGACGCCGGTATCCACCGGGCCTTTGTGGCCGTAGGTTTTGGATCGTTCGCTTTGAGTGCCGAAATGCTGACCGGGTTCCCAAGCGGTGATCGTGGTGGTACCGCCCATCCCTCCCCAGGCGAAGTAATATTCTCCGCCGACGCGCGGATCGATTCGGGCTTCGTCGCAGAACCATTTCACAATCTTTTCGGGGTCGGTGATGGCCCGGAAGACTTCTTCGGGGGTCGCTTTTAAATCGATGACGGTCTCATGGGATCTGCTCATAGTTCACTCCAAATTTGCGGATTCGCTGGCGGATTCTTCCATCTTGACGGCGGGATAAACGGCGGAGAGCACCCGGAAGCGGCGCCCTCCTTCGCCCCGCTCGTTGTGATATTTCGCCGCGAGGCGCGCGATGGAGGCGGTCATCTCTTCGGCGAAGGCGGCGCGGGATTCGGCGCTGGCGAAGCGGATTTCAGTTTCGAGAGTAAGCGTGGCGACGCGTTTTCCGGCGCGGCGGGCGCGGATGCAGAAAGAGGCCAGCTCGCGAATCATGCGCGCGGCAGTAGAAGCGAGATAAGCGGCGGAGAAACGGTCGGCAGTGGCTGCGATGCGATCGGGGGTCCGGGGAGCGATCAGGAATTCGCGGGCCACGGCTCGCACCACGCGTTCCATGCAATTGCCTTTACGGCGTTCCTCGACCAACTCCAGGAAGCCTTCGCGCTCCAGTTCGCGCAGATGGTAGTTCAATTTCTGCCGAGGGACGCCGAGGCGGCGGGCAAGTCCGGCGGCGGAATCGGGCTCAGTTAATTGTTCGAGAAGACGAAGCCGGCCGGGCTGGAGCAAGACGCCCGCTTTTTCGGGGCTCTGTACGATTTGCAACGTCGCCGGCATGGATCGATTTAAACACCGGAACATATTTCTGTCAAGACAAATATGTTTGTCGGTAGGGGCAGTTCTAATCAACTATCAGGTTGATTCGTTGTACCAACGCAGAACCCGGAGAGCGCGGAGCGTGTTCCATCGGCTTGCCTTGCCGACGGCGGCCTCCATTTCCAGTGGAATAAGTTCGCGATGGAGGAGGTTCAGCGGCCAGCGTCCGTTTTGGTGGCGCCGCTCCCGCACCGTTTCAATGGCATCCCGGACCCGGTTGTCAGGTTTTATTCCTGCGTTCCGCAGATAATCGAGTCCGCGCAAGACGTCGTAGTGCCAAAACGGCGGAAAGGAGAAGCGAAGCCATCTTTGGTCGATGACTTGGCCGGTTCTGAGCGAGCGGAACATGCCGCGATCGAGGAGATATTTTTCGGCCTTCTTGCGAGCCCGGGCGACGGCGGCCGATTTGGGCACCGCGCGTTCGTATTCAAGAAGCCCTTCGAGCACGCAGATGGTGGTATGGAACGAAGAGCGCCGGCTTGGGGGATGCTTCGGAGACAAGAACGGCCATGCTTCGCAGTTCCATCCGCCATCGTCGAGCTGCTCGCCTAGCAGTTGATTGGCCAGCGCGTCGTTTGGTTCTTTGAAATACGAACCGATGGCGAGGATTCGGCCGTTGATGCAGGGCTCCGTTTCACCGTGAAGGAACGGCCGGTTGTTGAGCGGCTTAAACACCAGCTTGTCGACGCGGTCGATCATTTTACGAGCCAGCTTGCTCGCGGGATCGAGACCCAGGTCCTTTAAGACGACGAGCGTGTAGAGGGTAATAAGCCAGCCACGGTCCTCCTTCGGGCCACCCCAGTGGCCGGCAGGAGATTGGAGGGCGAGGAGTTGGGCTCCCCAGCCTTCGGTTTCGACGCGACACCGCTCCCCTGCAACCGCAGCGGGGCGGTCGCCCGAAAGGTCCTTCATGACCTGCCAGCGGATGGCCGGGTCAGAATCGAGAAGCCATTTGAGGACCGCGGGCCGGGGCGCATCATCGTTTAGGCGCATTCGTATGTTATAGCACCCATACGCTTGAAGCCATTTTTCAGCTCTATGCCGACAGACGCTTTGCTAATCGTGTAGACTGAATGGTTTGCACAAAACAATTCACATCAGGCGCAGCGGCTCGATGGCGCTGGTGAGTCTGCTGGCGCTGTCTGCCCTCCTCTCGCTCGCCAGCCCCACGACTCCCCCGTCGACAAAGTCCGCCCGGAAGACCAGTATCAAGAAACCCAAGGCTCGAACTGCACGGAAACCTGCACGAAAGCCCATGCGCCCTCCCGCTTACATCCCTGCGGTCGTAGAATCGGCTTCGGTCTGGCGAGGGTGCCTGGAATCACAGGACCTTCCCAAGCTTGCGTCGAGCCTCGCGATAGAACCTACCCGGCTCGCCGAGCTGCTGGAGGACATCGGTCCGTCGGCGAGTCAGGGGGGCGGCTGTATCGCCTATGTGGCCGCAACCGGAGGCGATGCTGGTGTTGCGTCCGTGATTTTCCGGCACACCGAACCGGGCGGCGAATCGCACACGCTTGCATTGCACAAGACCCCGGACGGGGTGGTCACGACGCCCGCGGTTTGCGATTGCCGCGAGTCCACGCGCCGGGTCCTGAGCCTGCCAGCTCAGGAGTTTACGGCATCGATCGATCCTGTTTCGGCGTCGATTCCCTCTAATATCCGCTGGCAGTTGGATATCCTGGTTCCCCGGATGATCGGGGGGCTAAGCGCAAAGAGGACCACCGCGAAGGACCCCGGCAAACCCGTGTCCGATGGAGAGCCTGAAGCCGGACCATTCGCCAGTCCGTCTGAGCCGCAGCAGGCCGAAGCCCCGGTTGACAGCTACACGGTGCGCGTTGTCGTCGGACGTTACGCCGGCGATGAGCAGGAGCGGCTGGAATCGGTCGAGATCATTGAGCAAGGTACGGGACGACGAGTGAACGGAGCATGGTGGCTGGACCGGCCGGATGGCCCCGGCGTGATTATCGGCATGGACGGCGTCGCCTACGAACGACTGCTGTGGGACTCGCCGGTGAAGTACCTTCGCACATCGCGCGGCGTGGGAGCGTCGACAACCACGTGGCGCCGGCGCGTGCCGGCCAAGAAGGGCAGCGCCAAAAGCACCGTGGTACAGACCATCAAGGTTCCGGCTTACCACTTCGGAGTGGACATGATGGCGCCCAAGGGCACGGATGTGCACGCGGTGGGGGATGCCAAGGTTAGTTTCGTAGGAAGGCAGGGAGGGTACGGCAACCTGATCATTCTCGATCACGGACGCGGCTATCAAACCTATTACGCGCATCTATCGAAGATCGAAAAGGGGATCAAGGCCGGCGTCCACGTCTCCCGCGGCGACATGATCGGCCTCGTGGGATCGACCGGACATTCCACTGCACCGCACCTGCATTTCGAAACACGCAAAGACGGCCGCTATTTGGATCCATTCGACGAAACGCACCAATTGGGATTCTGGCTTCTGACGTCAGATGAGCAGGAGCGGCTTGCCATGCAGTTACTTTCGGCGCCTCCGGTGCTCGCCGACGAAGACCTGGCGCGCTGAGAGAAGTCGCCGAACTTGGGGGCACGGAGAGGGCGAGCCCAAGAAAAGGATCGCCCTCGCAGGCGCTCTATTAGCGCTTCATAATCACAGACTTCACTTCGGTGTACTGTTGCAATCCATATTCGCCGAGTTCCCGTCCGATGCCAGACTGCTTGAACCCGCCAAACGGCGATCTGGGATCGAGAACGTTGTAGCAGTTTACCCAGACCGTACCGGCACGAATACTATCCGCGATCGAATGCGCTTTCTTGATGTCCCGAGTCCAGACGGCCGCCGCCAAACCGTATTCCGTCCGATTCGCGCGCTGCACCACTTCATCCACGCTCTTAAAGGGAATGATGCTCATGACGGGTCCGAAGATTTCTTCCTTGGCGATCTTCATGTCATCCTGCACATCAGCAAACACGGTCGGTTGAATGAAGTAGCCCTTCTCCCCGACGCGCTCGCCGCCGCAAACTAACTTGGCGCCCTCGTTTCGACCCGAACCGATATAATCCATGACCTTATCAAATTGCGCGTTGTCCACCTGGGGACCTTGCTCAGTCTTGGGGTCGAACGGATCTCCGACGGTGCGGTTCTGTGCCCGAACGCCGGACTTTTCCACAAATTGATCGTAAATCTTCTCTTCGACGAACACCCGCGAGCCGGCGCAGCAGCATTGGCCATGATTGAAGAACAGGCCGAAGTGAGCGCCTTCGACCGCCTCCTCGAGGTCGGTGTCCGCGAACACGATGTTCGGGCTCTTGCCGCCAAGTTCCAGCGTGACGCGCTTCAGGTTGGATTTTGCGGCCGCTTCCATGATCAGATGACCGACTTCAGTCGAGCCCGTGAACGCCACTTTGTCCACATCCATGTGATTGGCGATCGCAGCGCCGGCAGTCGGACCGAACCCGGGCAGCAGGTTGACAACACCTGCCGGAAATCCCGCTTCTACGATCAACTCACCGATGCGAAGTGCGGAGAGCGGCGTTTGCTCGGCGGGCTTCATCACGACCGTGTTTCCCGTCGCAAGCGCGGGCGCTAGTTTCCACGCCAGCATGAGCATGGGGAAATTCCAGGGAATGATTTGTCCGACCACGCCCACCGGCTCATGCCGGGTGTAGCAAAAGAAATCGCCGTCCACGGGGATCGTCTTGCCGTGAATCTTATCGGACCATCCAGCGAAATAACGGAAGCACCCAACGGTCGCCGCCACGTCCACAGCCTTGGCAATCGTGAAGGGCTTGCCGTTGTCTACAGATTCAAGGCGCGCGAGTTCGTCCGCGTGGGTTTCAATCAAATCGGCGAGGCGGTTCATCAACCGTCCTCGTTCCGACGCTGCCATTTTTCTCCACGGGCCACGCTCGAACGCGGTACGCGCCGCCCGGACCGCTTTCTCGACATCGGCGGCATCCGCTTCGGCGATCTGGCAGATTTCTTCTCCAGTGGACGGGTTGATGGTGCCGAAAGTCTTGCCGGACTCGCTGGCGACCCACTGGTTGTTGATCAGAAGTTTGGTGGCGGAAATTCGAACCTGGTTTTCCGCAGGCGATGACATAACTGAGGCCATTCTGAATACTCCTTTCGGACTGTCTGCTTACACGACACGGTAAGCTAGACTCGACAATATCATGTTTGAAAGCGGCCGGCCTACCTCCCAATAATCGGCCAAAAGCCCCCAAAAATTGCCGAATCCGCAACTTGTTTCTGAAGGCTTCCGTCGTCGATCTTGGAAGCGCCGGGCCGGACTATCTTTTATCGGAAGAATCGAATGGATGCTCCGATTCTTTTTGCGCGGGCGTTGCGCCGGGAATCGTAAAGTAGAATGTCGAACCTTTTCCAGGTTCCGATTCTACCCAGATCCGTCCTCCGACTCGTTCGATGACTCGCTGGCAAATAGCCAGGCCCATGCCCGTTCCGGGGTACTCGTGAGCGGAATGCAGACGTTTGAAGATCCCAAAGATTCGCTCTTTGAATTGAGGGTCAATACCGATTCCGTTGTCCCGAACGGAAAACAGCCATTCCTTGCCCAGACGCTCGGCGCCGATTGCGATACTTGGAGTCAACTCGCTGCGATATCGAATCGCGTTTCCAATCAGATTTTGCAAGACCTGCTGTAGTTGAAACTCATAGATGCGTAGGCGCGGCAGAGGGGCGCTCTCGATGATCGCTCCGCTTTCCGTGATCAGCACTTCAAGGTTCAACAGCGTTTTGTTGAGAACTTCACCGGCGTCTATTTCCTCGGCCGGCCCTATTTCTGCTGTCGATACCTGCGTGTAGATTCTCAGATCTCTAAGGAGGTTCTCCATCTGCATCGCCGCACGCACCGTCTGGCCGATATACGTTTCACCGGTCGAGCCCAGCTTGCCGGCGAATTCCTCGCGCAGCAGCCCGCTGTATACCGCCACCATGCGTAGGGGTTCCTGAAGGTCATGGGAGGCGGAGTACGCAAATTGCTGTAAGTCCGCGTTGGCGCGTTTGAGCGCGGCGTTCGCCTCTTGAATCGCTTGCTCGTGACGCACTCGTTCAGTGATATCGCGCGCTACCTTGGACGCGCCAACGATTCGCCCATGGTGATCTTTAATCGGCGAAATGGTCAGCGAGATGTTCAGGCGCGATCCATCTTTTCGCACTCGAATTGTCTCGAAATGGTCAACCCGCTCACCGCGCCTAAGCCGCTCGAGAATCTTCGGTTCTTCCTCCAGCCGATCGGGCGGAAACAGGATGGCAATCGGTTGGCCCACAGCCTCGGCCGCGGTATAGCCAAACAGGCGCTCCGCGCCTCGATTCCAGCTCATGATGACGCCATCCAGATTCTTGCTCACGATCGCGTCATCGGAAGACGCCACGATGGATGCCAGTAAGTGGGCGGTCTGTTCGGCTCTCTTGTGGTCGCCGATGTCCCGAAAGTAGCAGACGACGCCAAAGCGGCCTTCAGGGAGCAGGATGCGATCGAGCCGCCATTCGTAATACTCTGTTTCGTTTCGATCAGCACGGTGTTCAGCCCGTTCCGGCACGATGTGGGACTCACCCGTTTCCAACGTTCGGCGAACGCAACTTACGAGGTCGTCCGCAGAGGCTCGCTCCCACAGAATGTGAACAATTTCATCAAAGTCGCGGCCGACGACACCACCAGGAATATTTCCAAATAGAGACGATGCAATCGGATTCATCTCGCGAATCCGAAATTCGGCATCCACCACATACACACCGAGAGGAGCACGGTTGAGGAGAGTTTCGAACTGGGCTGTGCGGATTCTTACCGCCTCGGCGGATTCCTGGCGGAAGCGCGCCATCTTCAGGTGGGACTCCACGCGGGCCAGTAGTTCGCGTGCGCTAAAAGGCTTGGTTAAATAATCGTCGGCTCCAGCGTACATCCCCTCTATCCGCGCTTCTTCGCCGGCGCGCGCCGAAACCAGAATGACCGGAACGTCGCGGAACTGTGCATCGGCACGAAGGTCGCGCAAGACCTCGAAGCCGCCCAACCCGGGCATCATGATATCCGTCAGAACCAGATCCGGCTTGCGTGCCTGCGCGCTGCGGAGTGCTGTTAGCCCGTCGGCGACGGCTTCGACTTCATAACCACTATGGACCAGAAGCCGCCGAACGTAGTCCCGCATGTCCGCGTTGTCATCCGCCAGGAGGATTCGCTGTGCTCTCGTGTGCTTCCTCGACAGACTTGGGCTTGAGGTATCCGGAAGCCATCTCAGGGCCTCCTGGATGTAGGCCTCGCCGCGCGATCCTCCGAACGCGGGTACCGGCTCATTCTCGATGCGGTCAGCGGACAGATGCGCTGTGCCGAACGGGATCGAAACGATGAAGCTGCTGCCGCGGCCCACCTCACTGGCGACGCGCACCCTTCCCCCGTGCAGCTGGACCAACTCCTGCACCAGAGCGAGCCCGATCCCGCTGCCTTCCCAAGACCGGCCGCGCGCGCCTTTCACGCGATGAAAACGATTGAATAGCCGCGGAATTTCTTCGTCGGGAATGCCGGTACCGGTGTCGCGCACGGTCAACTCCACCGCACCCCCGGCTTCGCGTAATAAAACTTCGATCTTTCCCTCGAACGTGAATTTGAAGGCGTTGGAGATGAGGTTGAGAACGATCTTTTCCCACATCTCGCGGTCGACATAGACCGGTTCGCGAAGCGCGGCGCAATCGATCACCAACTCCAGGCCGGCCCGCTCCACCGCGGAGCGGAAAACGCTGGCAAGATCGGCTGTGAGAGTCGTCAGATCAGTCGCTTCATAGGCTGCCTGCATCCGGTCCGCCTCGATCCGTGAAAAATCAAGCAGCGTATTCACCAATTTTTGCAGCCTCAGGCCATTGCGGTGCGCGACCGATGCCATCTCGATCACAGCGGGTGGTAGATCGCTGCTCGAACCTAGAATCTCCTCCAATGGACCCAGCATCAATGTGAGCGGCGTTCTGAATTCATGGCTTACATTGGAGAAAAATGCGGTCTTCGCTCGATCGAGTTCGGCGAGGGACTCAGCGCGCTTCCGCTCTTCTTCATTGGCTTCGGCATTTGCCAGGGCCTGCGATATATGACCGGCCACGATATCCAGGAAACTGCGATACTCCGTGTCGAGCGCCCGCCGCGGGCTCACTCCCGCTATCAACACGCCATAAGGCCTCTCGCTGCCGACGCGCGAAATAGGAAGCGCCATCGCTAAACCCGGCGACTCAGGCCAGGGGCCGCCCGGAAGCGGAGGAAATGCTGTGCCGAGGTTGTCAACAAGCTGCGCCTCGGTAGTCCGGACCACCTGCGCCACTGGCCAGGACGCTCCTTCATTCTCAGTTTTTGAAACCGATATTCTTAACGGGCTGGCGACGGTGCCGGCTTCGAGGCCCGCGGTTTCCATCAGCTTTGCCTCCGTACCATCGCTCGAAAGGAGATAGATAAGTGCGAAGGGGATGTCGGCGGCAGCACGGCCTAGTATTTGTGCCGTCGTTCGACACGCCAGTTCGATGGTCCGCGCGTCGGCTACGCTTCCGGCCAGTTCGCGAAGGGTGCGCAAACGCCGCTCGCCCACCACGCGTTCCGTAGTCTCAATAACCGCGTTGAAAATGCCTTCTACCTGACCGCTCTCGCCGCGAACCGGACTAAAAGTGTAGTCGAAGTAGCACTCCTCGGTGTAACCGTGCCGGCGCATCGCCAGGAGTTGATCCTTGGAGCGAGTGGCTTCACCGGTGGTCGTCACATGCTGAAAGAGTGGCCCAATCGTGCTCCAGATCTCAGGCCACACTTCGCGGGCTGGCCGGCCCAGCGCCCAGGGATGCTTCGCCCCCAGAATCGGACTCCACGCGTCGTTATAAAGGAGCACAAGCTCCGGTCCCCAATAGATTGCGATCGGAAAGCCCGAGCCAAGACAGATGCTCGCCGCGGAACGCAGACTCTGGGACCAGCCATCGGTGGAGCCGAGCGGAGTCTGGGACCAGTCTTTCTGTCGAATGAGCTCTCCCGCGGCAGCTCCGCCCTGTAGAAAAGCCAGAGGCTCTTTGGAGGCCAACGGCCCACGGTGGCCGTATTGCGGCGTCATGCCTCGCTACCGTCCGGTGATGAAAAAGGAATCGTTTCGCTTGTTTTCTTAAAGAAGGGTTCCCTGGCAGCGCTCGCTCTCATTACATCTCAGCTCCTGTTAGATGCCTAATCTAATAGGATTCACGACGAGCAAAACTGTTTCTCGGCCGATTCTGGACCTTTGGCTGTGGGTCGGCAATTCTATTCAGCCCGCAGAACCTCCATGGGATCTACGTGTGCCGCGCGCCGAGCTGGAATCCAGGATGCTAATAGAAGAACTCCAGTGACCAAGATCGCGATGGCAATGACGCTTACGGGATCCTCGCTTCCGATACCGGAGATCATTCTCCGGAGCATCCGATGGAATCCAAATCCAGCGGGGATTCCGAGCGCGAGTCCCAATACTGCCACCTGCATTCCTTCGAGGACGATCAGCCTGGCGACGGCTTGCGGTTTTGCGCCGAGCGCCATGCGGATACCGACTTCCCTTGTCCTCTGTGCCACGGAGCGTGCGACCACGGTGTAGAGTCCAACCGCAGCGAGGATGATCGCCATCAGGCTGAACGTGGTAATCCAGTTCGCAGCCATGCGCTGTTGCCAGAGCGAGGATGCGATGTGGTCCGTCATCGTCTCCATATTAAATAGAGGAACATCTTTGTCGAGTTCGCGAGCAGCGCGTTCCACATCGGCGGCCACAGCGCGCGGATCGGAGGCGGTGCGAACGACGATTTTCGCGCGGCCGTCGTAATTGCTCTGCATGGGAACGTAAATCAGCAGGGAGGGATCGGTGATCAGGGATCGGTACTTGACGTCGCGGGCGACGCCGACGATTTCAAGCGGAGGGCGCGCCGGTCCGCTCCATGCCGGCCAGGAAATATGTTTACCGACTGGGTCCTCGCCGGGCCATAGACGATCGGCCAGGCGGCGGCCGACGATCGCGACGCCTCGATCGCGATCGGTAAAGTCGCGGCCTTGGAGGATCGGAATGGCGAGCGTTTCAAAATACCGCGGCGCAACCGTCTCCAAGTCAACCCGCAGCCCGAGTTCGAATTCATGGCCGTGAAAAACTTTCTGCGGCGGCTCCTGGCCTGGATAGAAAAGCGAAATACGGCCACTCAGATCGTAGGGCGGAATCGTCGAAGCAAGGCTCGCCGAGGAGACGCCGGGGACTGAATCGATCTGTTCGAGAAGGCGATGCTGAAAAGCCAGCCCGCGCTCCGCGGAGTAGTTCAGGCCGGTGAGATCCATCGTCATAATGACGGCGCGCTTCGTCTCGAATCCGGGGGCTGCGTGAAGGATGCGATAAAGATCGCGCAGCGAAACCGCGGAAGCGCTAAGCAGAACGAAGGCCAGCGCGACTTGTCCGCCGATAAGCGCGGTTCGCAATCGATCGCGGCGTTGGCCGGAGCCGGGCAATCCGGACTTGAGTGATTCGATGAGGTCCAATTTACGCCACTGAAACGCCGGAGCCGCTGCGAATAGCGCGCCCGCGATCAGAGACGCGAGCAGCGTTACGCCCAGCACTCGGAAATCAACGGCGACCTCTACCGCGCGCAACATGGGCACACGATCGATGATCGATAGTACGGCCGCGGAAGCCCATTGCGAAAACAGCAAGCCGATAGCGCCGCCCATCAGCGCGAGCAGCAGCCCTTCGGTGACAAGCTGGCGGAAAATTCTCACCCGGGTCGCACCGATCGCGAGGCGAACCGCGATTTCGCGCGTTCTTCCCGAAGCCTTCACCAGAAATAATCCGGCGACGTTGGCGCACGCGATCAACAGCAACAGCGCGACCGCCGACGAGAGCAGTCCTAGCAGTCCGCTCACTTCCGCCCGGTCGTCAGGATACATGCCAAAATTTCCGGCGAGCGCCACGGGCTTCGATTCGGAGTGGCTCCGAATCAGTTGCGCCGAAAGCGCGGTTATTTCGGCTTGGGCCTGGCGGAGTTCCACGCCATGCTTGAGCCGCCCGAATACCTGGATCCAGCCGGCGGCGCGATCTTGGAGAATCCCCGGACTTAGTCGCGCGAGGAGCTTTGGTTGCGATGTCAGAGGCACCCACACGTCGAACGCTTCGTTCACGGCCGTGCCACGAAATCCACGTGCGGCGACGCCGGCGACGACGAATGGCGATCCGTTCAACAGGAGTCGCGATCCCAGCACATCCGGGGAATGTCCAAATTTCCGTTCCCACAGCGCGTAGCTGATCACGGCGGCATCGTCGCCCGGCAGAAGAAGGCGGCCGATCGCGGGCTTTACTCCGAGCACGTCGAAATAATTCTCCGTGACCAGATCGCCGGCGATCCGCTCTGCCCCGTGCAAATTGAAAGTCACCATCGCGGGACAATGCGCCGCGATCCCACTGAAGGATTGATTCGTGTCGCGATAATCCGCGTAGTCGGGGTAATCCAGATTATCGAACGATTCCGCTTTGAGAACACGATAGAAGGAGACAAGGCGATCCGGTTCGGCGACTCCACTGAGCGGTCGCAGCAGAACCGCGTTGACCAGGCTGAAGACGGCAGTATTCGCGCCGATGCCAAGCGCCATCGTGAGCGCCGCAACTATCGCGAATCCCGGACTCTTCGCGAACGTGCGAAGTGCGAATCGCAGATCGTCCAGCATTGACCTTTCCGCAGCAACCTTGTTGCCATGATAACTCGATGATTCGCCGCTGCTTTGGGCCGCTGGATGACCGGGCTAGATGACCGGCAATGACAACATGCGTCCGATCTTGGGAATGTTCGAAAACGCCGCGGAGGCTCGCACGGTACCTCGAACTTCAGATACGGGACGCTAGTCTCCTGCCCGGACAGGAGACTAGTTCACGGTGATCAAATCCCCGCTCGGAGTGGCCGTGCCGCCGTATAGACACGCTATGGATTGATCCCCATTCGAAGTCGCCGCCGGAATAATGAGGTTCAACTGATAAAGCCCGGGGCTGATCACTCCCGCAAAGGCAACTGTCGCGGCATTGGACCCCACGGTACATACCGGCAGCGCGGGAAGGCTCCCGGATTGCGTGGCCGATCCCGCTACCAAGGGTGTTGTCGGCAGACCGAAACCCACCGCGTAGATCACCACTTGCTCGCCGGGCGCGGCGGGAGTGGATGATCCGGGATAAAGGCCTGCCGGGCCGATGAGGCTGTAATTCAAATGCGTCGCGGCAACATAGCTGCTGCTTCCGAACAGCAGGAACGCCGGGGAAACCGCCGCCATGTTGGCGCTAAACGGCGAACTCGCAGTCGTACCCGCCGAGGTCGCGCTGGTGACTACGATCGAAACCGACCCGATCGTGTTGTCCAGCGGCGTCAGTACGTTGATCTGGTCGCTGGTGCAAACCGTACTGGTAGCGGCGCTGCAATAAAAGTAAATATAGGCTGGATTTCCGTTCACGGTGACGCTCACGGAGCCCAGTTGGGTCGGCATCTGGCCGTTTGCGAACGAGGGAGCGCTGCTCCAGATTATGCCCGCCGCCGGAGTGTTGGCGGGAACCAGGTTCGTGCCTTTGATCACGATAAAGGTATTCTGCGCGATGTTCGAGCCGCCGCTCGCAGTGCTGACCGAAGTGATTGTGGAGCTTGGGCCCACGGTGCCGGTGGCGGGCGCCTGCGTAACCGCGAAAGAAACCCCGGCGATCGTAAGAGTGGCACTCAAGGCCGCGGTGGCCGTGTTGGGCGCGGCCACCAGCGTGACACTTCCCGATCCGGTTCCCGAGGTCGCCCCGGGAATCGTAATCCAACTAGGCAATCCGGTGACCGTCCACGAGCAAGCGGCCGTCGTTTGGATGGTCACCGTAAAGTTGCCTCCCGCGGCGGGAACTTGAGCCGAGGTCGGGCTGATCGAGTAGGCGCACGCAGAACCAGCGACAGGCGTCAGCATCCGGATTCGATTGTTAGCCGCATCGGAGAAGTAGACGTTCCCATTGGCGGCCACCGTAATGCCGTAGGGATTGTCCAGTTGAGCGGTGGTGGCTGATCCGCCGTCGCCACTCAAGCCGGCGACGTTGCTCCCTGCGATGGTGGTGATCACGCCGTTGGAGATTTTGCGTATCACGTAATTGGTGTGGTCGGCGACATAGATGTTGCCCGCGGAATCCAAAGCGATTCCAATTGGATCGTTCAACTGGGCGCTAGTGGCCGGCCCATTGTCACCGCTATAACCGGCCTTTCCGGTCCCGGCGATGGTGGTGATGGTTCCGTTCGAGACCTTGCGGATGCGGTTCCCTCCCGCTTCGGAGATGTACAAGTTACCACTGGAATCCACCGCGACGGCCGCGGGCAAATTCAAATTGGCGCTGGTAGCCGGACCATTATCGCCGCCCGAACCCTGTGTCCCGGTGCCCGCCACTGTAGTGATGATTCCACCCGAGACCTTGCGGACGCGGTTGTTACTTCGGTCGGCGATGTACAGGTTACCGCTGGAGTCCACGGCGATGCCAAGGGGATCGTTCAACTCCCCGCTGGTGGCGGCGACGTTGTCGACGTAACCGGCCTTCCCAGTGCCAACGACGGTTGTGATCACGCCGCTCGAAACCTTGCGAATGCGGTTATTCGCCTCGTCGGTGATGTACACGTTGCCGGAGGAGTCCACGGCGGCGCCGACCGGATCGTCCAACTCGGCGCTCAACGCCGCGCCGTTGTCGCCGGCAAAGCCAAGGATCGAGTCTCCCGCCACTGTGGTGATCACGCCGCTCGAAATCTCCCGGATGCGGGCGTTCAAATAATCCGCGATATACAAGTTGCCGGCCGAGTCGAGCGTGATCCCATTGGGCTGATCCAACAGCGCGCTGGTCGCTGGGCCGGTGTCGCCTGCGAAACCGGCACTTCCGGTGCCCGCCAGAGTAGTGATCGTGCCACTTGAAACTTTTCGGATCACGGAGGCCCCCAGATCGGCGATGTACAGGTTTCCGGCCGAGTCGAGAGAGACGCTCACCGGGTAGCGTAACTGAGCGGTGGTAGCCGGACCATTGTCGCCGCTGTATCCAGGGGTTCCATTTCCGGCGACTGTGCTGATCACTCCCGTCGAAACCGTGACCTTGCGGACGCGGTAATTGTGGGAGTCGGCGATATAAACGTTGCCGGCGGAGTCCACGGCGACGCCACGGGGCTCGTAGACACCGGCGGTAGACGCCTGACCGTTGTCGCCGGTGAAGCCGGTTGTTCCATTGCCCGCCACGGTCGTAATCACGCCGTTCGAGATCTTGCGGATGCGGTTGTTGGCATAGTCGGCGACATACACATTGCCGGATGAGTCCACGGCAACACCGACGGGATCGTTCAGCTCCGCGTTGGTCGCTCCATTTCCGCTGTTGTCGCCGGTGAAACCGGCCGTCCCGTTCCCAGCGATGGTGGTGATGGTTCCGTTGGTCACTTTGCGGACGCGGTTGTTGCCAGAGTCCGCAATATATAAGTTGCCCGAGGAGTCCACCGCGATGCCAATGGGACCGTTCAACTCGGCGCTGGTGGCTGGGCCGTTGTCGCCCGTGAAGCCTGCCGTTCCATTTCCCGCTATGGTAGTGATCGTGCCGCTCGAAACCTTGCGAATCCGGTGGTTGGTCGCGTCGGCGATGTACAGGTTGCCGCTGGAATCCACAGCGACGCCTTGAGGATCGCTTACCTGGGCGCTGGCGGCAGGGCCGCTGTCGCCGCTGAAGCCCGCCGTCCCGTTCCCAACCGCCAGGGTCAATACGCCCGTAGCGGCAGCCCATCGCATGATGGAATCCTGAGCCGAGAAATAGACATTCCCTGACGGATCGGGCGCGACCCCTAGGACTCGTCCGCCAAGGATCGCTGAAGTACCTGAGACGTTGGCCTGTGGCGCGCTACCGGCAATCGTGGAGATGGTATAGGTCTGGCCGAAGGCGGCGCAGGAAACAAGCGAGCTGAGAAGCAAGGAAATCCGCGGACTCACCATGAGAGGCTCTCCTCTATTGGACCTTGGTCTGCAACTCGATAAATGATACTGAAAACGCTCGCCACCGCGCTTCTCAGGCAATGGCGCGCATGAGCCGGCGTGAAATCTCAGCTTTGGGCTGGACGCCGACGATCCGGTCGACCTCCTTGCCGGCCTTCAGGATCAGCAACGCGGGAATACTTTGGATCCTGAAGCGCTCCGCCGTGATAGGGTTATCATCGACGTTCATTCTGGCGAACTGAACCTGCCCTGCCATTTCAGCGGCAAGTTGATCGAATATCGGAGCGATCGCCCGGCAAGGACCGCACCAGGGCGCCCACATGTCCAACAGGACGGGAAGAGATGCCTTCTCGATTTGCGCGGCGAAGTTGGCGTCTGTGACGTCGGTGGGCTGGCTGGAGCCGGGAACTCGAAGAGGGGATTTGCACCGACCGCAAACAGGCTGGAGTCCCGCTCCTGTTTTTTCGCGCGGAATTCGATTCGTGACGCCGCACGATGGACAGTGAAGCAAAATCGAATCGGGCATAGGTCCTCGAACCATTATGCGGGAAGCCAGGAGGTTTTTGGTCGGGCTGCCGGAATTTAAACCCGGACCTCTTGCCGTCATCACCGTCGGCGGCATTTCCTCACCCCCCAACGCTTCCTCACGGTTCAGTAATTATGGTCGAGTAAGGGCTCCCAGTGCACAATTTATGGTCACTTGAGGGCATGCAAACGGCGCGCTCTGGCGACTATCGACTGAGCAGAGGCATTCGTGGAGCAGCTTTAATGCGGAGACCGATTCCGGGCAATAGTCGAAGAGAATTAGGTACTTTGGCTTACCGGCCCGTTAACTTTTCGGCCGCCAAACGAGTGCCTTCGACGCGAGCGCGAATCTTCGCGAAGGCGATCTCGCGCGAAGTGGACGCGTCATCCGCGAACGGCGAGAAGCCGCAGTCGTCGGTGGTGCCCAATTGAGAAACCGGCAAATACTCGGCTGCCCGCAACACTCGATCGCATACCTGCTCGGGTGTTTCCACTGTGGGATGAATCGGGTCTACGACGCCGACAAAGACGCGCACCTTTGGATTGTGCGCCAGATGCTCGCGAACAATCCGTAGAACACGCTCCGGCTCACTTTCGCTGGCTAACTGTAGATAGAACCGGCTCACGCGCATGCGAAACAGAGCGGGGAGAAGTCCTGCGTAGTCGACATCGGCACTATGAGTCGAATCCCGATCTCCCCCGGGACAGACGTGGACGCCGGTCCGCTCCCGTTCAGCGGGCGTCAACTGGTCGAGAACCCGATTGTTCAGCGCGACGAAGTCCTCCAGCAAGCTTCCGCTCGGGTCCAACTTCAGAGAAAGACGCGCTTCCGTGAAGTCGATTTGCACGGTATCCGCGCCCTGTTCCAAACATTGGCGGATGTCGGTCGACGCCTCGACAACAAGATCGGAAAGGAATGTATCGCGCGAATAGCCGGGGATGCCGGATGCCGGATAGAGCAGACTCAGCGCCGATGCGGAAATAACCGCTTGTTTCACGGGGAAGGACGTGATGCGCTTCGCGGCTACCAGATAGGCCGACGCATGCCGTGCATAGCGGAACGGACCGGAAGTGAGCCGCGGCAACTGGCGAGTGTGTCCGTCGGCAAAGGGAATTACCGCTCCGTCGGGGGCCAGGTTCGCAAGACCAGCGATCGGATAGGTCGCGAAGCTCGGCTTCGTCTGTTCCCCGTCCGTAATCACGGCGGAGCCGGTCTGCTCCAAGCTCCGGATCGTATCGTGGAGGGCGCGTGCGGCGATCGCGTCGAATTCTGCTGCGGAAATCCGGCCGGCCTGCTGATCCTGAAAGGCTGCGAGGAGTTCAGGCGGCCGTGGGATGCTACCAATCGGTTCGGTGGGTATCGACATGGCGTTTCTGGACTAGCGTATTGGCACGGCGATCGGTCCGCAATAGTCGAAAACGATTAGGAAAAGAATGTTTTCGATAGTGATACACTGCCGTAAGAATGTTTGTGAAACACCATTTCTGAGTAGTGGACAAGCTCGACGTTGTCGAGCAAGAAATCCGCCACTAGTCTCGGCTGGCGCTCCCCGCGTTGCCCGAGGTGCTGGCAATGCGAGGAACAATGAGCACAATTGCGCAGACATATGAAGAGTCACTCGAGCGGATCTGCCGCGAGAGTATCGCCCCGAATGCACCCTCCGTCGATCGGAATGGCGCATTTCCGGAGCAAGCGATTGAATCCTTGAGAGCCGCCGGCTTCCTGGGAGCGATGAGTTCTCCTGAAATAGGCGGCCTTGGCTTGGGGCTCGGCGGCACGGCGAAAATCGTGCGGCGCGTCGCCGAAGAATGCGGGTCCACCGCCATGGTGCTCTGCATGCACTATTGCGGGGTCGCAGTTCTGGAGGCGCATGCCCCCGTCGTCGTTCGGCGAGCGGCGGCCACGGGAGATTTGAGTACCCTCGCGTTCAGCGAAGCAGGATCGCGCAGTCACTTCTGGGCGCCTCAGAGCACTGCTTCAAACGGGGAAGGCGAAGTTGTTCTGAACGCCCGTAAGAGCTGGGTCACGTCCGCATCTCGTGCCACGGCTTACGTCTGGTCTTCGCGGCCCCTTGGGGCTGACGGGATCAGCACCATCTGGCTCGTCCCTTCGAATACTTCGGGTTTGGTGGTGGAAGGGCCGTTTGAAGGGCTTGGCCTTCGCGGCAACGATTCTTGTCCAGTTTCCGCAAACGATGTGCGCGTGCCTCACTCCTCCATCCTCGGCGAGGATGGAAAAGGTTTCGAGGTCATGATGGGGATCGTCCTTCCCGCGTTCTCTATCCTAAGTGCCGCTTGCTCTGTGGGATTCATGAACGCCGGGACAGCGCGAACGGCGGCGCACGCCGCGCAGACCAAGCACTCCGATACAGGATCGGCGTTAGCAGAACTCCCGACCATCCGCAATTACATCGCTCGCATGCAGATCAAGACGGATATGGCGTCGGCGCTGTTGAACGACGCGATTGCCGCGATCGAGACCGCCCGGCCCGATGCGTCCCTTCGCGTTCTCGAATCGAAGGCCTGCGCAGGGGAGACCGCGAATGAAGTCTTAGATCTCGCGATGCGCGTCTGCGGCGGAGCGGCGTTCCGCAAGGAGGTCGGCGTGGAGCGCTACTTCCGCGACGCGCGCGCCGCCGGCGTCATGGCGCCGACCACCGATGTGCTGTACGACTTCATCGGCAAAGCTGTCTGCGGCCTGCCGCTGTTCTGAGCGAGGATCTATGTCGAACAATACTCTGCTGCTGGGAGCCGTTGCGTACGATCCCAAAGTCGTGCTTATTTGGGACGGTTTTCAAGCCTATTTCGCAAAGCAAGGCTTGCGCTTCGATTACATTCTGTACTCCAACTACGAGCGTCAGGTCGCCGCGCAGTTCGCGGGCCAGATTCACGTGGCCTGGAACTCTCCGCTCGCCTGGATTCAGTCCGAACGCATCGCCGCCGCGACGGGCCGCAAAGCGGAAGCCATCGTCATGCGGGACACCGATTGCGACCTCACCTCTATCATTGTTGTCCGCTCGGACAGCCCCGTCCATGCCGTCGCAGACCTGAAGGGTAGACGAGTGGCCGTAGGTGCGGCAGACTCTCCGCAGGCGACACTGATTCCGCTTAACTTCCTCGGCGCGCAGGGACTCGATCCTGGAACAGACTTCGAGGTGATCTATTTCGATAAGCTGCCGGGCAAGCACGGGGACCACATCGGCGGCGAGCGCGATGCCGTGCGAGCTCTCCTTCGCGGTGAGGCCGACGCAGCTTGCATGATCGATGGGAATCACCTGCTCTTTAGCCAGGAGGGTGTGATCCAATCGGGTACGACCAGGGTGCTCGCTACCACGCCCACGTACGACCATTGCAATTTCACCGTTCTCGATGGCGCGCCCGGCGAATTGGTGGATCGCTTTCGCGACTTGCTGTTGGACATGTCCTATGCGGATCCGAGCATCCGGCCGCTGCTGGATCTGGAAGGCTTGAAACAGTGGCGCGCTGGCCGTACCGAAGGCTACGCCGCCTTGAACCAGGCCGTCAACCGGTTCGGTTACGTCGAGCCTTTTGTGCGGCAGGTCGCCGCGTCATGCGGGTAGAACTGGGCGAGCTCGGCTTCGACGAGGGCGGCGGGCTGTTGATCAAGCGCGCTTTGCGCGTCGCCGGTCCAGGTGGCCAGATCTCAGTTTCGGGCTCGGCGCCGGACCTGGCGCTGCATCTTCGTTCCTGGTGCCGCAGCGAAGGTCACGAACTCCAGTGGTTCGATGCGGATGCTCTGATTACAGGAGCATCGAATGTGGCCGCCCGCTGGTCGGGCGCGGAGCGCAGCGGTTCGCCGGATCCGTCCACGCCCAATTCCGTCGCCGAACACCCGCCGCAATTTTGGGGACTGGCGGCCCGGGGAGCGCTGATTGAAAGCGGGTCGCCCGAATTCGCGTTCACACTCGCCGACAAGATCGAAGTGTGGTCCGCCGATGCAGGCCGGATTTACGCGCAGGGCGCCGCGGCGCAGTGGGATCCCACGACGGCGATTCCCTGGAACGCGAACTTCGATCTGCCGCCCGAAGTGGAGGACGCCGTCGTTCAGATCATGACCTATCTGATCGAAAACGAAACAGCGGCGCTCATCGTGCCCAGCCGGCTGGTGTCGCAATTGCATCCTCATTTTCGGGAGGTGATGCAGGTGCTCGCGCTCCAGGCCGCCGACGAGGCGCGGCATATCGAAGTCTTCACGCGGCGCGCGCTGCTGAAGCGCAAAGAGCTGGGGCTCTCCACCGCAGGTGGACAAGCGTCGCTCAAAACGCTGGTGGAGGAGCCCGATTTTGCCGTCGCCTCGTTTTTACTTTCCGTACTGGGCGAGGGGACGTTCCTATCGCTGCTCTGGTTCCTCGACCGTCATGCGTCGGATCCTGTCACGGCTACGGTGTGCCGGCTCGCCGCGCAGGATGAAGCCCGCCACGTTGCCTTCGGCATGGCGCATCTGCGAGAGCATATCGCGCAGGACCCAGGCGTTTTGCCCAAGCTGGCCAATGCGGTGCGGCGGCGTCACGATGTGTTGCAGAATACCGCCGGCCTCAACGGCGAAGTCTTCGATGCACTATTGCTGATCGCGTCGGGGAGCTGGGCTCCTTCGGACCTGCGGCAAGGCCATCAAAATGTGATGAAATTGCTTCAGGAAATGGACGAACTCCGGCAAAAGCGCATGGTCCACATCGGATTTAACGCTGCGGAGGCACAGGAACTCTCTGCCCTCCACACGCGGAATCTCATGTGATGGAGTCCCAAAGATTTCGGCGCGTAGCTGCCTCACTAAACCGGTGGGGAGTGTTTTCCGACCCTGCGAGCATCGAAGCGCTAATCCAATATCCGTTGTCACACTACGACGCCATCGCGAGGGATCACCCAAAGTGGATTGCGGAAAATGAAGGGCCTTTCTTCACGCCGGATACGGTGGCCGAGATGCGAAACTGGATCAAAGCCACGATGCTGGAGGTACCGCTGCCGGCTGGGCTGGCGTGCCGCCGGACCATCGCCACAGCCGATCTGCGGTCCGACCTCGCGAGGATCGTGCGCCCACCCTCATCGTCCACGGTGACCTGTATCCCAGCGCGTCTATTTCGATAACCGGCTTGAGAACCGCACGCCTCATCGCGAACTGCCGTTTCCAGGTTAATAAGGATGCGCCGCACGCTATTGTACTGACTCCCCGCGAACGCTTCATGTCGGACCTGTTGGACTTCATCTCGGATTGAGGTCCGGTAGTCGCGAAAATAGGCTCTACTGACCACCGTAGAACCTTTCTGCTATTACCGATCGCCCCGGATGTTCATTCTTCGCGGCAGCGGATCTAAATTGCCGGACTGGTCGTAAGGTGGGCATGAAACAATGTCATGAGCCCAAAACGGAAGGGCGGTGCTAGATGCCTCGCCGCCACCGATGTGCCGAAGTGAGAAGGCAACGCCGAACCATGACGCTGACGGCAGAATATGCCCAAACGATTGCCGCCGCACACGATCACCCTACCCGGACCGCGGAGCGGCATTTCGCATTGGTTCTAACCAACAACCCGGAACTTTCGCGCTGGCAGGTTCATAACCCTCAGTGTGCCGACGCTTCTCAAATGCGGGAACGCGGTGCGTTCGTGGATTATGTTTCTGCGCAATGCCCCGAACTACTCGTCAAGAATGAGCTTCACCTCTACTCGCTGACGGCACTTCAGGAGGCTTGGACCGAACAAGATTTTCAGGTCATGCCCTGTTGCAAGGGCGTCGATGCTCGCCAAAATTGAGTTTACTTCCGCGGGTCGAAGTGCACTTCCACCTCGGTATTCACCTTGACCGGGTGGCCGCCCTTGAGCGTGGGCTTATAACGAAACTGAGACCATGGCACCGTCTCGCAGAGCTGTGCGCCGCTGTTGAGCTCCGCGATCTTGCCGTCCTCGTCGATGACGACTTTGCAGCGAGCCGTCCCGCCCTTCGGCTCCCAAAGAGGCGCAGGCAGGACCGTGGGACCCTCAGCTAGCAGAGCCTGCTGTTTGTCCGCCGCGACAGTGACTACCGCCGCATCCTTCTCCTCGCTATCCTTCTTCTCTTTCCCGGAATCGGGACCGGTAACGGGCTCGATCTTCGTCACCAGGAATACGGCCCTGGCGGGAAAGCGATTCACCTTGGCGCGCAGCGTATTGGAATAGGAATCCGTTACGTCAAAGGCCAATCCGGGCCAAGCTGTTCTTACAACGCGGCCGCAGCTTGCCTCCAGCGGATAACCGCTCTTGCCCTGGCTTGGATCGCCAATCGCATCGATGGCCTTCTGCGCATAGACGCCTTCGGCACTGTATTCTTTCCCAGCTTCAACCTGAAACGGCTTGTTGAAGAAGAGCCGGTAGCGAGTAAGGCCATTGACGAGGTAGACGGAAGGTCCACCCGCGTTCAGAGCCGCATCCATCGCGGTCGATTCGTTGAGTGCAACCAGGGCCTTGCCCTGAATTTTGTCGGGTGGGGCCGCGGCTTGCTTAGGGGGCGCCTCACTGGAACAGCCGGCCAATCCGGCAAGAGTAAATACCAGGCAACCAAAACCGAGCGTATTGTGGGTCATCGTGGACGCCCTCGCTTTCTGAAGTGTGCGAATCCGAAGTTATCACAACCGAGGGCGCTCTAAGGATCACACTTTATATTTCTTGATCTCAGCCGCGGATACCTCGCTGCTCATCCCAGCTTCTTCCGGCGCAGCCACCTCGCCGTTTTGGAGTTTTTGAGGTCCGCTGGATTCCATGTAAATGGCGTTTGGCATTGCCAGCAGCATGTTCAGATTGGTCGCTCCACCTCCGTGGCTAGCGAGCTCCAATCCATTAGCGTCCGCGAGCGCCGCGATCTCCATCCACTCCGTCACGCCGCCGGCGCGCCGATTGTCAGGTTGCACGACGTCCGCGCCGCGCCGGGCGATCAGGTCGGCGAAGGCATACTTGGTGTTGAGATTCTCACCCGTAGCGATGCGCATATCCAGCTCCCGCGCTAGTTCCGCGTAGCCCTCCATTTCCTGCGGAGGCAAAGGCTCCTCGTACCAGAAACAACCCAGCTCCTGATAGACCCTGCCTCTCCGCAGCGCTTCGTTGCGATTGAAAACCTGGTTGGCGTCCACCATCAGACGCTTGCCCTGGCCGAGGACATCGAGCGCGAGCTTGATCCGCCGGACGTCTTCGTCAAGAGATCCTCGACCCACCTTGATCTTCACCGCGTGGTAGCCCTGCTCGACGGCTTCGCTGATCACGCGCTTCAAGTGCGAAAGATCGTCGTCATTGTCGTAATACCAGCCGCACATCGAATAGACCGGCAGGCGGTCGCGGAATGCGCCCAGCATTTTGTAGACGGGCAGGTTCGCGCTCTTCCCCAGAATGTCCCATATCGCGATATCGACGGCTGCGATGGCAAACTGCGTCGCGCCGCCTACGCCCTGATACTCCAGAGCCTTCCACAAGTCCGCGCGGATGCGGCGGGGAAACGCCGGATCCTTCCCAACCAGCACGGGCTTCACTTCCTCCTCCAGAATTGTCTGAACCACCCGAGGGCCGCCGGCGATCATGCCAAACGAGCTATTGGCCCACCCGGTGATTCCCGCATCGGTGCGAACACGCAATACCAGCGAGCCGCTTTCAGTCCCGAAAGTGTGAATTGCATCGTAATAAGGAACTCCCGGCGGACGTTTCAATACATCGGTTTCGATTCCCGTAATCTTGATCTGCTTCTGCTGGGCGGTCGCCGCGGAAAGTGCGGCAGTGGCTGTGGGCAACAGGGCAGCCGAGCGAAGAAGTTGCCTTCTGTTCATCGCGTGCCTCCGACTCACATTCTCGACGCTATGGGTACAAGGGTGCAACTCAACCCGCGGACATTTTTTGCGAACTGGCGTCGTCGCCTTGCGTATTAGTCAGTATGGATTCCGCTTTACGCGAGCTTCGGCACGCGATCCGCTCTCTCCTGGCCGATCGCGGATTCACCGTCACAGTGGTCCTGACCATTGCGGTCTGTATCGCCGCGAACACGGCCACGTTCGCGGTAGTGAACTCGGTGTTGTTGCGCCCGCTTCCGGTCCAGGACGCCCGCTCGATCCTGTTAATGGCGAATCGTTATCCCAAAGCGGGCGCCGATTCCGGTTACAACAGTTCTTCAGGTGACTATTACGACCGCCTGCGCGACGTGAACGTTTTCTCGGAGCAGGCGCTCTTTAAGTCCAACCCTCGCACCATCGAAATTCAGGGTACGCCGCAGCGTGTCACCAGCATGCTGGCGACGCCCTCTCTCTTCCGGCTATTGCGCGTGTCGCCCGCGTACGGCCGAGCGTTTTCCGATGCCGAGGGCGAGCCTGGCGCGGACCAGAAAGTCATTTTGAGCGACAGCCTGAGCCGCGCACTCTTTGGAAACCCTGTGGCCTCGCTCGGCCACGACGTGCGCGTCAACGGCCAACCGTTCACCGTCGTCGGTGTGATGCCGGCTGCCTTTAACTTCATCGACCCGGAGGTCCGCCTCTGGATTCCCGCGGCATTTACTCCAGCGGAGCATGAGCTTCGGCATTCCAACAACTGGCAATACATCGGTCGTCTCAAGCCGGGCGCGACCCTTCAGCAGGCCCAGTCTCAGGTGGACGCACTCAACCGCGCCAACCTCGATCGGTTCCCGAATTTCAAGGAGCTTCTGATCAACGCGGGTTTTCATACCGTCGTGGTTCCACTCGAAGACATGCTGGTGAAGGAAGTCGGGGAGCGCTCTATCTGCTATGGGGCGGAGCGGTATTCGTTCTGTTGATCGGCGCCGTGAATGTTGCGAACCTCGTGCTGGCTCGAACTACATTGCGCCGCAAAGAGTTCGCCACCAGGCTCGCGCTGGGCGCCGGCGCCGGACGTTTGATGGGCCAGTTGGTCACCGAAAGCGTTCTCCTTGCGCTCGCCGGCGGAGCGGCCGGTGCCGCGCTGGGCGTGGGACTGTTAAACGCCCTGGTCCACAGCGGGATCGAAACACTGCCCCGCGCGGGCGAGGTTCGCGTGGATGCCATGGTCGTGCTGGCGATGCTGGTCACCGCGGCGATCGTCGGGATTGGCATCGGTCTGATTCCCTCCATGCAAGTGATACGCGCGCGGCTCAACGAAGTGCTCCGCGAAGAAAGCCGTTCCGGCACCAGTGGACGAGGCGCGCGCCGCGTGCGCCAAGGATTGGTGGTCGCGCAAGTCGGCTTGGCTTTCGTGCTGTTGGCCGGTGCGGGATTGGTCTTGGCAAGTTTCCGACAGTTGCTTCACGTCGACCCCGGCTTCGACGTGAAAGGCGTAGTAACCGCCGCAACCAGCGTACCGGCCTCTCTTTATCCTAAAAACTCCGATGTGAGCCAGTTAATGGACCGCACTCTCACGGCCATCCGGTCCATCCCCGGCGTGACCTCCGCTGGCGCAACCACAATTATCCCTTGGGGAGGCGACCATAGCGACAGCGTGATCCTCGCGGAAGGCTACGTCATGAAGCCCGGCGAATCCATCGTTTCGCCCGAACAAGTGATCGTCACTCCGGGCTACTTCGAGGCCATGCATATCCCGATCGTGGCAGGACGAGCGATCGACGAGCGCGACCGCGAATCCGCGCCCGAAACAATCATCGTCGACGAGCGGCTGGCCCACCATTTCTGGCCGGATCGCAACCCGATCGGCCGGCGCATGTTTTTCCCCCAGAACATCAACAGCCTCTTGAAGACCGACGAGCACACGCGCTGGATGACCGTCGTCGGCATTATCCATCCTGTCCACTCAGCGAACGTGGAAGGCAGCGGCAGTCCGGTAGGCGCATACTATATGCCCTACGCGCAACATATCCAGAGAGGCTTCGTGCTGGCGATCAAGACCTCCGGCGATACCGGACCGATCCTGAGCGCCGTGCGGACCCGCTTTTCCGGCGTAGCGCCGAACCTCGCCCTGTTCGATCTCCATACCATGGAAGAGCGCGGCGATCTGGCGCTCGCGGGCCGGCGAGCCTCGCTGACGCTGGCCATGGTATTCGCGTCTCTGGCTCTCTTCCTTTCGGCCATCGGGATCTACGGCGTACTGGCGTATCTGGTGACGCAGCGCCAGCGGGAAATCGGTATCCGAGCCGCGCTCGGATGCACCGCCGGCGGCGTGGTGAAACTCGTAGTCAGCGAAGCGTTGTGGCTGCTCGGCGCCGGCTTGGTGATTGGCGTAGCCGGCTCTGTGGCGCTGCGCTCCCTTGTCGCTGGCCAACTCTACGGAGTGAAGCCGCTCGACCCGGCGGTAATTTCCGCCGTTATCCTCACCATGGCCGTGGTCGGATTAGCCGCGTGCGTTGTTCCCGCCCGCCGCGCCACGCGAGTCGATCCCATGACCGTCCTGCGCGACCAATAAACGAAGGCGCTAACACAGTTGAACAAATCCGACTTCGATCGCCTGCTCCCCCCTTCGCCATTCGAGTTTTGTGGAAGCGCCATCGCCTTAACACACCAATTTCAAACTCTATTTCCATGCCCCTCAATTCTTTACGTACTTCACGCGCGCGTGCGGCGAAAAACTCCTCATTACCATGCAGTCAAGAGTCCAGGGGTATCCCAGTGGAGCCTGGATTGCGATGCGTAAAAGTACTCGAGTCACTAAGCGCAATCGTCCAAATCATTGGGAACCGGGTACCCGAAACACGTTGGGAGAGCGGTAGGTAGCTTGCGAGCTTGCGATCGAAGGCTGTCTGCCGTTTTTTTTGGTGTCGAACGTTCGCACGCCGCCAGGTTGCGGCGGAACTGTGTTTGATCTCCTATACGCACCGGCAATACCCGGCACGCCTGGAGCGGCGTACCATCGAAGATCGACTTTTCCCCGCCTGATATCATAAGGATCGAATATTTCCATGCGCCGAATTGCTTATCTGTCCCTCCCGGCCCTGGTTCTATTCACTATTGCGGTAGCTTTGAACCGTTCCGGCGCCTCCGCTTCCTCGACGGGACCTCCCTTCGTCGAATTCGAAAGCGGCCACGTCCGTCCCGTCGCGATCTCTCCGGACTCGACGACGCTCTTTGCGGTGAACACCCCCTATGGAACCCTCGAAGTCTTCGACCTGACGTCCGGCAAGCCAACCCTAAAGTTTCGAGTTCCAGTCGGCCTGGAACCGGTCGCGGTTGCCGCCCGATCGAACACCGAAGTCTGGGTAACGAATCTTCTCTCCGATAGCGTGAGCATCGTGACCCTCACAGGCACTCCTCACGTCGTCCACACCCTGTTAGTCGGCGATGAACCCCGCGATATCGTCTTCGCCGGCACCCCCACGCGAGCCTTCATCACCACCGCGCATCGCGGCCAGCAGCGCACGGACCCCTCCATCGCGAACATCCCCGGAGCGGGCGACCCGCAATTGACCATCCCCGGAATCCCTCGCGCCGATGTCTGGGTCTTCGATCCCTCGAACCTCGGAACCACCGCCGGCGGCACGCCCCTAACCATCCTGAGCTTCTTCACCGACACCCCGCGAGCTTTGGCCGTGAGTCCCGATGGCAACACGGTCTACGTTGCAGGATTCAAAACCGGTAACCAGACCACCACCATCAATCAGGGCCGCGTCTGCACCGGGTTCCAAAACAAACCCTGCACTCTTTCCGACGGCTCGACCAGCCCCGGCGGCAATCCCGGCCCAGCCACCGACGCGACCGGCGAACCCGCCCCCGAAGTCGGCCTGATCGTAAAATTCATCAACGGCCACTGGGTAGACGAGCTGAATCGCATCTGGGACAGCTCCGTGCGTTTCAATCTTCCCGACACCGACGTCTTCTCCTTCGACGCCAACACCCTCAAGCCGATCGCCTCTTTCGCCCACGTCGGCACCACGCTGTTCAACATGGCTGCAAATCCCGTAACCGGCAAAATCTACGTCTCGAACACCGACGCCGTCAACAACGTCCGCTTCGAAGGTCCCGGAACCTACGCCGGCCACACCGTGCAAGGCCAGCTGGCCGAAGCCCGCATCACCGTGCTTTCCGGATCGACTGTCACCGCGCATCACCTGAACAAGCACATCGATTACACTAAGCTCGCCGGCTCCCCCAATTTCGATCCCACCGCGAAAACCCACAGCCTCTCCATGCCCCTCGCGATGGCCCTGACCGCCGACGGCAGCACCCTCTACGTAGCCGCCTTCGGCTCCAGCAAAATCGGAGTCTTCAACACCACCGCGCTCGAAACCGACACCTTCAATCCCGTCACGGCCAGCGCCAACTACATCCCCGTCACCGGCGGAGGCCCCAGCGGAATCGTCCTCGACGAGCCTCGCCATCAGCTCTACGTGATGACCCGCTTCGACGACGCCGTCAAAACCATCAATCTTCAAACCAATCAGGAAATCGCCCGCTTCGCCCTCCCCAACCCCGAGCCTCCGTCGATCGTCGCCGGCCGTCCCCTCCTCTACGACGCCACCAATTTCTCCGGCAACGGCGAAGCCGCCTGCGCCAGTTGCCACAATTTCGCGGATAAAGACGACCTCGCCTGGGACCTCGGCAATCCCGACAACTCCGTCACCCAAAGTCCGATCCCGATCAACTTCGGAGGCCTGCTGAACCTCCTAATCGCCACCGGAACCTCCACCGTCTCGACGCCGATCAACGGTAGTAACAAACCCGCCGACTTCCATCCCATGAAGGGCCCCTTCACCACCCAAACCCTCCGCGGATTGAAAAATTCCGGCGCGATGCACTGGCGCGGCGACCGCTCCGTCGGCATCTACGGCACCGCTCCTTTCGATTCCAATCTTTCTTTCCTGAATTTCGGAGCCGCCTTTCAAACCCTGATCGGCAGCCCCACCCAGCCCTCCGAAGCCCAGATGCAAACCTTCGCCGACTTCGCGCTCCAAATCGTTCCCCCTCCGAACCCCGTTCGCAATCTCGATAATTCCCTCACCGCCGCGCAGCAGCAGGGTCAATCTTTCTACTCCGGCCCGCGCCCCGCCGATGGAGTCAACAACGCGCTTCTCAGCGCAGTCGTCGGCCAGTCTTCGTTCAGTTGTAATGGATGCCACACGCTCGATTCCTCGCGGGGATTCTTCGGCACCGGAGGCAATCAGAGTTTTGAAGGCTTGACGCAGATCGTGAAGATCCCTCACCTGCGTAACGTGTACGACAAAATCGGAATGTTCGGCAACCCTGTCGTAAGTTTCTTCCAGCAAGCCGACAGCGGCCCGATGGGCGATCAGATCCGAGGCTTCGGTTTCACCGGCGACGGTTCCACCGACACCATCTTCCGCTTCCTCACCGCCGCTGTCTTCGCGCCCACGTCGAACTCCGGCTTCCCCCAAACCAATGCCGACGCCACTCGTCAAGGCGTCGAGCAATATCTCTTAGCATTCGATACGGACCTCGCGCCGATCGTCGGTCAGCAGGTGACGTTGACCTCCACCAACAGCGCCTCTGCCGGCCCTCGCATCGATCTGCTGATCCAGCGCGCCGGCGCCCCATTCGTTTCGAAAACTCTGAACGGCGCGACCACCGAATGCGACCTGGTAGTGCAAGTAGTCCAAAACGGCCGCATAATGAGCTACCTCTACGACCCCGCCGCCAAGAACTTCCTCCCCAACAATGTCCCCGACCCGGTCATCCGAGCTCTGGCAACAACTCCCGGCCAGGAAGTAACCTACACCGCCGCCACTCCCGGCTCCGGCCAAAGGCTAGTCTTCGCGCGCCCCCTTCCTCCGCCCCCGCACGAACACAAGTAAGTAGGACAGGTCCCCGACCTGTCCCTCTTAAAACTACCTCCTAACCGCCGGCGCCGAAGCCTTAACCGCCCTCTCAAACGCCCACCCTCGAATCTGATTGATCTGCTCCTTCATCGTCCGCGACAAAGGCACCATCTTCGCCGCAATCAAAATCAAATCCTGCAAAGTCACCACCGAATCGGCCAACCGAGCCTTCGTCACCGCCGCAATCACACACTGCTCAATCTCCGCACCCGTCCACCCCACAGTGAACTTCGTCAACTGCTCCAGATCGAACCCCGTCTGATCCACACCCCTCCGAGCCAGATGAATCTTGAAAATCTCCATCTGCTCGTCCTCCAGCGGAATGTCCACAAAAAATACTTCGTCGAACCGCCCCTTGCGAATCATCTCAGCCGGCAGCAAATCGATCCGATTCGCCGTA
>DATHOJ010000048.1:0-56739 GCA_035485055.1 Bryobacteraceae bacterium | reverse complement strand
AGCAACCTCCTCGATACGGGTCTGTGTGCGTTGGATTGCCGCCAGTCAATGTCTGGCCCCAGCTCGTTGCGGGTTACGAAGCGAGCTTCTCCGCTGTGGGAACAGAAACTAGCAGCTAAAGGGAGCGCTCCCGATACTAAGTTCTTTGCAAATCGAATGATAGAATAGAAACGTGGCATACCCAGAACACTTCATCGCCCCCATGCGTGCCGAGCTAACCCGCTTTGGCGTCCAGGAAACTCGAACTCCGGAAGAAGTAGACCGCCTTTTAGCGTCCGGCGGCACCGTCATGATGGTCGTCAACTCGATTTGCGGCTGCGCAGCGGGACGCGCTCGACCCGCCGTAGGAATGGCCCTCCAGCATCCTACGCGTCCTTCCAAATCTGCCACGGTATTCGCCGGCGGAGACGAAGCCGCGGTCGCCCACGTCCGGGCGTTACTCAAAGACTTCCCACCCTCCTCGCCCTCCATCGCGATATTCCAGGAGGGTAAGCCCGTCCATATGATTCATCGCCATGAGATCGAACGTCGCGATGCCGGGCAGATCGCCGCGCTCCTAACCGACGCCTTCGACAAATTCTGCGTTCCCGCCGCGCCTCTGAAATAAACGGGGCAGGCACCCGACCTGCCCTCCGGCATAATATCCTCAATAGGTCAACTATTGCCCTGAAAATACGTCTTACCGATTTCCACCGGTGCGACACTATTTATTCATCTTTCTTTTCGCACTGCCGCTCCCGGCGGGAACAAAACAAAGCGGTTCCGTTCGCGCCGCCGACCAGTTTCTGCCCGGAGCCTCGGTAACCGCCGTCCAGGGCGACACCAAAATCACCACCTTTACCGACGAATCCGGCCGCTACACTCTGGATCTCGCTCCGGGCGTCTGGGACGTCCAGATCCAAGTCTTCGGATTCACGCCAGTTCATGAGCAGATCACCGTCGGCTCCGAACCGACCTTCAAAAACTGGACCGTGGAAATGCCCCGCATCGCCGGAGCCCCCGCGCCCGGCCCTGTCGCGCAAACCAGGAATCGCGGAGGCCGCGGAGGATTCGGACGAGGCGGAGGCCCTCCTGGAAATCGCCCTGCCGCTCCGCCCCAGCCCGGCCAACCGGCAGCCCCCGCACAGCGCCAGGGATTTCAAAACGCCGCAGTGACCGCAACCCAGGACGGCCAACAAGCTCTATCCGATGCAGCGAGCGCCGCCACTGCAGGCCTCGGCGATTTGAACGCCTCCGAAGCCGACGAGGCATTTCTAGTCAACGGCAGCACCAGCGGCGGATTGGCCCAGTCAAGCGACGATGAATCCCGCCGCCAAAGAATGCTCGGACGAGGCGGCGGACCTCCCGGCCTCGGCGGTCCCGATGGCGGCGGCGGCCCCGGAGCGATGGGCCTGAACAGCACTCTAGGTTTACCTCCCGGCATGACCGCTCCAGGCGGCGATACTCTGGGCCTCGGCGGCCTGGGCGCCAGCGCAATCAACGGTGGATTCGGAGGCGGCTTCGGAGGCGGTCCAGGGAGTGGCCCCGGTGGCGGAGGACCGGGTGGCCCCGGTTTTGGAGGAGGTCCTGGCGGAGGCGGAGGAGGCGGTGGACGTGGCGGTGGTGGACGTGGAGGCGGCGGCGGTGGTCGCGGTGGAAATCAGAATCGCCGCGGTCCTTACAACGGCCAATTCGCGAGCTTCGGCAACCGGCGGCGCCAGCAGCCCGCGTACACCGGGTCGGTTTTCATCACCCTCCAGAACTCGGCGCTCAACGCCGCGCCATTTTCTTTAAACGGTCAATCCCAGCCCAAGCCTTCCTCGGACAACGCGAAATTCGGCGTCAACATCGGCGGACCCATGGTGATCCCCAAAATTCTCAACTGGCAGCGCGCGAGCTTCTACTTCACTTATCAAGGCACACAGAGCCGCAATCCCTATAGCAGCGTCTCCACCGTCCCCACGCCGGCCGAGCGCATGGGCGATTTCTCCTCCCTTCCGAACATCATTTACGATCCTCTAACCGGCGCGCCGTTCCCAGGCAACGTCATTCCCACTTCGCGATTCAATTCCGCGTCTCTCGGATTACTCCAATATTTCCCGCAGCCCAGCTACACCGGAGTCGTCCAGAACTACCGCAACGTCGCCTCCACCCCGAACAACAACAACAATATCGGCGTGCGGCTGAACGCGCCCATCACCAACAAAGACCGCCTCACATTCAACATTCAATATCAGAACCGCGACGCCGCATCGGAACAACTCTTCGGATATCGCGACTCCACCACCGGCTACGGGCTCAGCGCCGCCGCCGGCTGGAGCCACAGTTTCGGCCGCCGCTTCAACAATAGCGGGACGCTCACCTTCAGCCGGAACATCAGCATTACCGATCCTTACTTCGCCTATTCAACCAATGTGGCCGAAGAGCTGGGCATCACCGGAACCTCGCAGCTTCCGCTCAATTACGGGCCTCCGAATCTTTCTTTCACCAACTTCGGAAGCCTCACCGACAGCGCCGCGACATCCACCCATAACCAGACCTACAACTTCACCGACAACATCACTTACGTCCTCAAGAAGAAGCACAACCTGACGTTCGGCTATCTATTCCGGCGCCTCGATCAGAACAGTCTCAGCGATCAGAACGCGCGCGGATCGTTCAGCTTCAGCGGCCTGCTTACCAGCGAATTGAACGCGAACGGCCAGCCCGTCTCCGGCACCGGCTACGATTTCGCCGACTTCCTCCTGGGCCTGCCGCAGTCAAGTTCCGTGCGTTTCGGAACCAATCCCATCTATCTCCGCAGTTGGTCCACCGCGGCCTTCGCGCAAGATGACTTCCGCATTTCGCGCGGCCTGTCTTTCAATTTCGGATTGCGCTACGAATACTTCGCGCCCTACACGGAGCTCTACAACCACCTCGCGAACCTCCTGATCAATCCCGAGTTCACTTCCGTAACCGTCGCGCTCGCCGGTCAGAGCGGTTTACCCACCAGCCTCGTGCGGCCCGAAAAGGCCAATTTTTCCCCGCGATTCGGCTACGCCTACCGTCCTTTCGCCAAGCACAGCCTGATCTTTCGCGGAGGCTATAGCATCTTTTATAGCGGCTCGCCCTACGGCACGATCGCCAGCAGCATGGCCGCACAGCCCCCGTTCGCAACCACCGCGACTTTAACCACCAGCGTCGCGAATCCTCTGACGCTCGAAAACGGATTCGCCGCTTCCCCCTCGCAAACCATCACCAATACCTACGCGATCAATCCGAATTACAAGCTCGGCTACGCGCAGACGTGGTCCTTCGCGATTCAGAACACGCTGCCCCACGCCATCGTCCTGGAGCTCGAATACATCGGAACCAAGGGTACGGACCTGGGAGTCGTCGAAGCGCCCAACGAAGCGGTCGATTCCTCCGTCGCCGGTGCGCCGCTGCGAATCGCCAACTCCACCGGCTTCACCTATCAAACCTACGGAGCCAATTCGATTTTCAACGCCGGACAAACCCGCATCACCCGCCGCTTTCAGCGCGGCATGTCGGCGACGGCTCTCTACACGTATTCAAAGTCGATCGACGATGCATCCAGCTTCACCGGCACCGGAGGCAACGTAGCGCAGTTCATCAACAACTGGGGACTGGAGCGCGGCCTTTCGAGTTTCGATCAGCGCCACAATCTTTCGACGACCTATCTGCTATCCTCGCCCGTTGGCGTTCACGGCATGATGCGCAACGGAGGATGGAAAACCGCCGCGCTCGCCGGCTGGATGCTGAGCGGAACGTTCACGGCGACCTCCGGCACCCCGATGACCGCGCAGATCGGCGGTAATCTGTCGAATACCGGAGGCAATGGAGCGCTCAGCAATCCGCGCGCGCAAGCCACCGGCCTGCCGATCGAAGCGCCTGGATATCCGTACTTCAACCTGCTCGCCTTCACGACGCCTTCAGCAGGCCAGTTTGGCAACGCGGGTGTCGATACGATTCCCGGCTTGTTTCATACTTCGCTGAACGCGTCCCTCAACCGCGCCTTTCGATTCGGAGACACGCGGCGTCAGCTTCAATTCCGCCTGAGCGCGACTAATGCGCTGAATCACGTGGTGATCACGAATATCGGCACCACGGTAAACTCCAACATGTACGGCCTGCCGACCGGCGCGTCCGCCACGAGAGCGGTAACCCTGCTGCTGAGGTTCAGTTTCTGATGCGCAAAAACATTTATTGGCCGCCGATGAACGCCGATGAACGCCGATCCGGAAACTTCTTCTGTTTTCTATCTGCGTTCATCCGCGTTCATCGGCGGCTAATTTTGTGTTGGTTTTTAGCCGGTCTGCTCGCGCTCCCCGCCCAACAACCGCCTCCTAAATCCGACAGCTCCGACGTCGCTAAATTTTCCACTCGCCGCGACCTTGTCATCGTCGACGTCAGCGTCAAAGATAAAGCCGGCAAGACCATCGAGGGGCTTACGCAAAAAGATTTCAGCGTCTTCGAAGACGGCAAGCAGCAGCAGATCACCGTCTTCGAATACCAAAAACTTGCGATGGACCCCGAGCCTCCGCCTACGCTTTCCCTGTCCGATCAACTCGTGCTGCCGCAAGCTCCGAAGACCGTGATCACCGCGGAAAAGCCCGGCGAGATCACTTATCACGATAAACGCCTGCTGGTCTTCTTCCTCGATTTTTCCTCCATGGGCATCCCCGAACAGTTGCGCGCCCAGGACGCTTCGCTCGAATATCTCGACAAGCACATCACCAAAGACGACATGGTGGCGATCCTGCTCTATACCAGCCAGATCTACGTCAAAACCGATTTCACTGCGGATCGCGAGGTGTTGACCCAGATCATCAAGGATCTTCCCATCGGCGAAATGTCCGAAATGGCCGGCCTCGCCGACACCGGCGACACCAACAGCGAAGACACCGGCGCAGCGTTCGTCGCCGACGAAACCGAATTCAACATTTTCAATACCGATCAAAAACTGGCCGCGATCGAGCAGGCCGCGCGCATGTTGTCGCCTCTGCCGGAGAAAAAGGCGCTGATCTATTTTGCGGCCGGCGTCAGCAAAACCGGCGTCGATAATCAGGCGCAGCTCGAAGCGTCGATCAATGCGGCCGTCAAGGCCAACATGGCGATCTATCCGATCGACACCCGTGGCCTGATGGCCGACCCTCCGGGTGGAGGAGCCAGCAAAGCCGCATCGCGCGGCACCGGCATTTTTAACGGATCTGTTTACAATTCGCAGCGTGCCACGATCAACGATTCGCAGGAGACTCTTTCAACACTCGCCGCGGAAACCGGAGGCAAAGCGTTTCTCGACAGCAACGACATCACCGCCGGCATCACCCAGGCGCAGCAGGCGATGCACAGTTATTACATCCTGGGCTACTACACTACGAACAACTCCGAGAACGGAAAATATAGGCGCATCCAGGTCAAGCTGACCAACGGGATGAACGCGAAGTTGGAGCATCGCCCCGGCTATTACGGCCCGAAATCGTGGGGCAAGCTGAACGGCCAGGATAAGAATCAGCAATTGAAAGAAGCGATGTCGGCGGGCGATCCGATCACCGATATTCCGCTCGCGCTGCAAGTCGATTATTTCCGCGTCTCCCCGCTCAGCTACTTTGTTCCGGTCTCGGTGAAGATCCCCGGTTCCGTGATCGCCCTCGCATCGAAGGGCGGCGCGAGCGTCACGCAATTCGACTTCGTGGGCCAGATTCAGGACGAGCAGCGCAACGTGGTGGGCAACGTCACCGATAATATCAAGGTCAACCTGGATAAAGACCCTGCCGCGAAATCCAATCGGAAAAATTTCCAGTACACCGCCGGATACACGCTGGGCTCCGGCAAGTATCACATGAAATTCCTGGTCCGCGAAAACATCACCGGCAAGATGGGGACGTTCGAAACCCGCTTCAGCGTCCCCGATCTGAGCGCTGAAACCACCGGGCTCAAGTTGAGTTCGATCGTCTGGAGCAGCCAGAAGGAGCCCCTCAAAACCGCCGTCGGCGTGGCTGAGAAAGTGACGAAAAAAGAAGTCTCCGCCGACCCTTTGATCGATGGCGAAGAAAAGATGGTGCCGAATATCACCCACGTGTTCCGCCGCAATCAGACTCTCTATATTACGTTCGATGTCTACGACGCGTGGCCGGACCCGGCCAACGCCAAGGCCCGTCGCGTAAAAGTCAGCATGAGCCTGTTCAATCAGAAGGGCGCGAAAGCCTTCGAGATCGGCCCCTTGGCGGAATCGCAAATTGCTTCGACGCGTCCCGAAGCCGTGCCGGTGAAATTTCAAGTGCCCCTAAAAGACCTCGCGCCGGGCCGCTATGTTTGCCAGATCAACGTGATCGATGAGGTAGGCCGCAAATTTGCATTCCCGCGCGCGCCGCTAGTGGTCGTGCCTTAAGGGCGCTCCCGCCACCACCGCCGAACGGCCACCAGGGCCCAAATAGCTTCCACCAGTCCAAAGGGCCACGCGCCTTGAAGAAACCCGTAAGTGGAACCAAGCACGCACGAAATGGCGAACCCCAGAATGTACCAGTGGCTGCGTTTTTCAAGCGCGTAAGTAACCAGCATCGCGGTAACCGCGAACAGGCCGAAGAGAGTCAGGGGACTCAAGCCATCAGCCTAGCATCTCTTCTAGAAGTCAAATTTTGGGATAGAATAAGGGAATCCTAAAGTTGCGCTCTTACGTCTCCTAACATTGCGTCCGAATAATACACTGTTCCTGGCTTTATCCTTCCTGCTGACGTTGCTCGCGAGCGCGGCGACTCCGCCTGTCCCTCCAACGTTTAATAAGGATATTCTCCCGATCATTGAAAGCCGCTGCCAGACCTGCCATCGGCCGGGCGAAATCGGGCCCATGCCTCTCATCACTTACGAGCAGACCAAGCCGTGGGCCAAAGCGATTGCGGAAGCCGTGAAGACCCGCAAAATGCCCCCCTGGTTCGCCGATCAGTGCTGCGGCCAGTTCTCCACCAACCCATCCCTGCGCCCCGAAGAGATCGCGCTGATCGACGCCTGGGTCACTGCCGGATCGCCGGAAGGAAAGAAAAAAGACGCGCGACCCCTGCTGCGCTGGACCAATAACTGGAGGATCGACGGACCCAGCGTGGTGGTCAGCCTGCCGCGCGCCTTCGAAGTTCCGGCGAACTCCAAGATCGATTATCAATACGTGATTCTTCCGGTCGATTTGCCGGAGGACCGCTGGGCCAGCGCCGTCGAAATTCATCCCAGCGACCGCAGCATTGTGCATCACGCCGTGGTGTATGTACGGACGAAGGAATCCAAGTGGCTGCGCAACGTGCCTCCTCTCACGATGTATGCGCCACCGCCCGGGTCGATGTCCGCCGATGAGCTCGCGGGTCAGGCGGCGTCCGATATTCTCGCCGTCTACACGCCGGGAAGTCCCGCCGCGGTGTGGCCCGCCGGGATGGCCAAGAAGCTTCCCGTGCACGCCGATCTGGTCCTGCAACTTCACTACACCTCGAAGAAAACCGCGGCGAGCGACCGGACTTCCATCGGTATTAACTTCCTGAAAGAGCCTCCGAAGAAGCGCGTGTTGACGCTCCAGATGCAGAACCGCGATATCGTGATCCCTCCGGGCGCCAGCGATTATCACGCCTCGGTCTCCGGAGTAATGCCGAGCGACGCCACGCTGATCAGCTTATTCCCCCACATGCACCTGCGCGGCAGCGCCTTCGAATACGCGATCGTCCATCCCGACGGCAAGCTGGAAACGCTGCTGCGCGTGAAGCCGTACGACTTTTTCTGGCAGATGAGCTATCCGCTCAAGACGCCGAGGTTACTCCCAAAAGGCACCAAGCTATTGTGGACCGGCTATTTCGATAACTCCGCCAACAATCCGCGCAATCCGGATCCGAAAGCAGAAGTGCGTTGGGGCGAGCAGAGCTGGGAAGAAATGATGGTCGGCTTTTTCGACGTCGCGGTGGAAACGAACGTCGATAAAATAACTTTCTTCAGTTCCCAGAATCCTTAGACCCTTCGCGCAACCGCCGCAACGCCTCCTCGCAAGCGGCCCGCAGTGGCGGCAGATCGGTTTCGACGATATCCCATAATCGATCCTCGCGAATGACATCGTATTCATGCCGCAAGCGATTGCCGAGCGCTCTGATCTCTTTCCATGGTTGATCCGGCATGAGTTCCGGGGCTAAATCGCCTAGCTTGAATGCGGCTTCGCTGATTCGTTCGAGGCAGCGTTCGACGGCGTCATAGGTCTTGTCGTCCCGTGCGAACGCGTCAGCATTCATACCCGCCGTATAACGCGCGATAGCACCCGCGTTTTCGACAATGTCTTCCAGACGCCGCTCAGGTTTTTCAGAAGGCAACGGCGCGATCTCTATCGATTTCCATTTGAAAACGTGTCTTGCGGACCGGTTCTTCGACCACGTCGACCTTGCATCCTAAGATTCCGGATAAACGCTGTTCGAGCTGGTTTAAGCGGTTGATGTACGCCAGCCCTCGCGCCGAAAACGTGTCACCAAGGCGAACGGCCACATCGACGTCGTGCGCGAAATCCTCGCCGCGCGCGGCGGACCCGAACACGGAAAGGCTCAATACACCGGACGCCCGGAGTTCGTGTTCGTGCGCTTTCAAGGCGGCGATAATTTGGGCGCGGTCCACGATCCTAATCTTGCACAACTCCAAAACTCAGGCAAGCGGCGACTCTCTCCTCCAGGTAGAACATCTAGTGGTGTATTATATTCTCTATCTGGAGTCTGCTATGAAAAAGCGACCTGATATCCTGCAAGGAACACTCGACATGCTGATTTTACAAGCCTTGGCGCCTGGGCCCGCGCACGGACATACCATTGCTTACGTCATCGAGCGCCGTTCGGATGATGTTCTACTTGTCGAGCACGGCTCGCTCTACCCGGCCCTCCATCGCCTGGAAGACCGCGGCTGGATCGCGTCGTTCTGGGGGACCTCCGAGAACAATCGCAAGGCTCGTTATTACCGCCTCACTGCGACTGGGCGCAAACAATTGCGCGTTGAAACCACCCGCTGGGAGCGAGTGGTCCGCGCCGTCAACCAGGTGCTTCGTCCCGCCGAGGAATAACGCCATGAGCTGGATACGATTTCTGCGTCGATCTCACTGGCATCGGGAACGAGCGCAGGAGATTGAAAGTTATCTCGAAATCGAAACCGCCGATAACATCGCGCGCGGCATGACGCCATCCGATGCCGCCGATGCGGGGCGGCGCAAGTTCGGAAATCCAACGCTGGTCAGAGAAGAGATTTATCGTATGAATACCGTTTCCTGGCTCGAAAGCATTGCGCAGGATATTCGTTACGGCCTGCGGACTATGATCGCCAATCCTGGTTTTTCTCTGGTGGCGATTCTCTCGCTTGCCCTGGGAATCGGGGCAAATACGGCGATTTTTCAGCTGCTGAACGCGGTTCGCCTCCGGAGTTTGCCGGTCCAAAATCCGCATGAATTAGCACAAATCCAAATCGTCGGCGGCAATCATGGCATGGGCCTGAACGACGGGCCGGATTTCCCGCTGACGCGGCCGATGTGGGAAGAGATCCGGCGCGACCATTCGCCGTTTTCCGGAGTCTTCGCGTGGGGCGAGCAAGGCGTCGCCGTGGGCGAGGGCAAAGACTTTCAGGAGGTGCCCGGAATTATGGTCGAGGGCGATTTTTTCGGGGTGCTGGGGGTCGAGCCGTGGCGCGGCCGTTTGCTCACTTCCGAAGATGAGCAGGTTTGTCCTGAATCCGTCGCCGTGGTCAGCTATTCGTTCTGGCAGAGCAAGCTCGGAGGGCGCGAAATAGGCTCGAATACCAAGCTCTTTATCGATGGCCAGTTCCGACAGATCGTCGGCGTGACGCCGCCTTCCTTTCTCGGTCTGGACGTGGGGAAGCGGTTCGACATCGCCATGGCCGAATGCAAGCCGAAACAATTGAGCCGCAATTCGTTTGAAGAATCGGTGATGGGGAGGCTGAAGCCGGGCTGGACTCTGGCGGCCGCATCGGCGCAGTTGGAGGGAATGAGCGCGGGGATCATGGCCGCGACCGAAATCACCGGCTACGATGCGAACACGGTTCAGAGATACCGGCAATTCAAGCTGGCCGCATACCCGGCCTCGCATGGAGTGAGCGACCTCCGCCGCGCCTACGATTCTTCGCTCACGCTGTTGTTGGCGATCACCGGCCTGGTGCTTTTGATCGCATGCGCGAATCTAGCCAATCTGATGCTGGCGCGCGCGAGCACCCGGGAGCGGGAAATCGCGGTGCGGCTGGCGCTGGGCGCGGCGCGAACTCGCGTGCTGCGGCAGTTGCTGGTGGAGAGCTTCCTGCTGGCGGCCATCGGAGCGGCCCTCGGCGTCGGGCTGGCGGAACTATTAAGCCGCGCCCTGGTCCTGTCGCTCGATACACAAGGGGACCGCGTGACGCTAATGACCGGGATCGACTGGCGCGTGCTGCTGTTCGCCGCCACGATGACGATTCTGACCTGCATCGTCTTCGGCCTGGCTCCTTCGTTTAGAGCGTCGGCTGCCGATCCGGTGACCGCGATGCGGAGCGGAGGCCGAGGCATGACCGCGGGACGCGGGCGCTTTTCATTCCAGCGCGCGATGGTGGTGACGCAGATCTCCGTTTCGCTGGTGCTGCTGGTCGGCGCACTGCTGTTTGTCCGCAGCTTCCGCAATCTGATGACTCTCAATCCTGGAATGAGAGAAGAGGGAATCACAGTGGCGTTCATCGGATTTCAGAAATCGAATATTTCTCGCGATCACCTGGAGGAATTCCAGCGCGAGTTGACGAACGAGGTGCGTTCGATTCCGGGAGTGCTGACCGCCGCGAACACCACCCATGTTCCTCTTATCGGAGGCTCCTGGGGCCACGGGATCACCATTGGGAAGATGGAAGGCGGCGCCAGCTTCACCTGGGCGAGTCCCGAATATTTCGACACCATGGGCATACCGCTGGTCCGGGGCCGCGGATTCACCGATACCGATACGATGGCTTCGCAGCGCGTCTGCGTCGTGAATCAGACCTTCGTGCGCCGCTTCTCGAATGGAATCGACCCCATCGGCCGCACTTTGCGTACTCATCCGGAGCCCGGCTACCCGTCGACCATTTACCAGATCATCGGCGTGATGGCGGACTCGAAATATGAAAACCTTCGCGATGAAACGCCGCCCCTCGTCATCGCGCCCTCCACGCAGTTCCCAGACCCGCGCCCCGGCACCGCGATGCTGGTCCGTTCCAGCCTGCCCCCGGAGGTGGTGGCAGATTCGATCAAGCTTCGCCTCGGCGAAAAGCATCCGGAGGTGACCGTTTATGCCACTTCGTTTCAGCAAAGAATTCAGAGTCGATTGCTGCGCGAACGCCTGATGGCGATGCTCTCAGGCTTCTTTGGTTTCCTCGCGGCGCTGCTCGGGATGCTGGGATTGTATGGCGTCATCTCCTACCTGGTAGCGCAGCGCCGCAACGAAATCGGAATCCGCGTGGCCCTGGGAGCCGGCAGCGGCGAAGTGGTTCGCATGGTGATGCGGGAAGCGGGAATCCTGTTAACCATCGGAGTCGTCGTCGGTGCCGTGCTCTCGCTGATAGCTGGGCGCACGGCAGAGTCTCTGCTGTTTGGGTTGAAATCCTCCGACCCTCTGACACTAGCCGCCGCCATCGGACTCCTGGCCGCCATCGGCGCACTGGCGAGCTTTATTCCCGCCCGCCGCGCATCGCGCCTGGATCCGATGACCGCTCTGCGGAGCGATTGAACTCACAGGCTAAAGCCTGTGCCACCCCTGGCAATTTCTTAGGTGGCACAGACTTTAGTCTGTGTTCCAGTTTCTTCTACTCCCTCTTAAAAAACTCAATCGGAGCGATCGCAGTAATCTTCCACTTCTTCCCCCGCTTCTCGATCGTGCACTGAATCACCGCCCGCTTCGGATTCTGCCCCTCGCAATGCAGCACCCAATCGAGGTCCAGCGTGCGTTTCTTCTCGTTGCCCGCGGTGTTGATGAAATCGATGTTGGTTGCGACTTCGCCCGCGCCCACCATGTTCTCGACCTGGCTACTGAGCTCCTCATACCCCGGCATCGCCTTGTCGAAATGGTCCAGAAATTCCGTCGCGTGCCGCGGCATCCCGAGCTGCGCGTCGTGCGCACTGCGATCCCCGTCCGCCAGGGTCGCCGCCACCGATCGAAAAAAGTCAATCACGTCCTTCGGAGGATCTTCGAACGCGAGCACCACAGCCAGCAGCACGGCGACGCCCATATCAGGTCCGGTAACTCCCGTTGATGCGAATATATTGTTCCGTGAAATCGCAGGTCCAGAATCGCGCTTTTCCCCGCCCTCGTCCGCGAATCGTAAACTTCACGGAGCACTCCGCCTGATCGAGCTTGGCCTTCAACTCCTCCTCCGAAAAATCCGCGGCGAGTCCTTCCCGGCACACCGGAACGCCTTGCAGATCGATGTCGACGCGGCGCGGATCGAACGCAATGCCGGAATTTCCGGCCGCGCACAGTATGCGGCCCCAATTCGGATCGGACCCGCCGATCGCCGTCTTCACCAGGGGCGAATTGGCGATCGACCGCGCGATTCTCTCCGCCGCACGCTCACTGGTGGCGCCTTCGATATCGATGGTGATCAACTTTTTCGCGCCCTCGCCGTCTTTGACGATCTGCCGCGCCAGCGATTCCAGCACTTCCGTCAACGCATCCTGGAACGCGGTCACGCGGGGCCGCGCGCCTGAGGCTCCATTCGCCAGCACGGCCAGGGTATCGTTGGTCGACGTGTCGCCGTCCACGGAAATTCGATTGAACGTTTTCTCGCACGCGCGCTTCAGCGCCATCCGCAAAGCGTCCGGAGCGATCACCGCGTCGGTGGTCACGAAGGCCAGCGTGGTCGCCATGCGTGGATGAATCATGCCGGAGCCTTTGGTCATGCCCGCGATCCGCGCGCCCTTCACCTGCGCGAACGCAGTCTTCATCGCCAGGTCCGTGGTCATGATCGCGCGCGCCGCGTCTTCGAAACGATCCGCGCTCAATCCCGCTACCAGCGCAGGCAGAGCGTCGATGATTAACCGCGCGTCCAGCTCCACGCCGATCACGCCCGTCGACGCCGGAAGCACCTCCTCGGCTCTCGCGCCGATGGCTTTCGCGGCCGCGCGCGACGTTTCGAGCGCGACGCGCTGGCTGGTCTTGGTCGCGCAATTCGCATTGCCCGCGTTGACCAGAATCCCGCGCATCCGCCCGCGCGCCGCGCGCACGTTTTTCCGCGCGACCTCTACCGGCCCCGCCGCTGCGCGATTCTGCGTAAACACCGCCGCGGCCGTCGCGCGCGTGTCCGACACGATCAGCGCCAGGTCGTCCTTGATCACCTTTCGAATTCCTGCAAACGTCGCGGAGTAGCGATAACCCAGCGGCAAAATCATCCCAGCACCTCACCCGCCGCAAGCGGAAATCCGTTCAAGAACGCCGACGCAGCCATCCGTTTTTTCCCTTCCAATTGAACCTCGAGCAATTCAATCGCGCCTCCGCCGGATCCCGCGAACAGACGTTTCCCTTCGGCCAGCAGCGTTCCCGGCGCTAGTTCCTTGTCGGCGGCCGCTCCGCGCCACACGTGAAATCGCTGCCCTCGCAAAAATCCGTACGCGCCCGGCCAAGGCTGGAATCCTCGCGCGCGATTCAATATTTCATGAGCGCTCATGGTCCAGGCGATATGCCCATCCTCGCGTTTCAGAATCGGAGCGAGCGTGGCCTGCGAATTGTCTTGCGGTTCCGGAACAATGCGCGGCAATTCCTCCAGCGTCGCGACCAGCAGATCCGCGCCCGCCGGCGCGAGCCGGGCTCCCAGCTCGACCGCGGTCTCCTCCTCGCCGATCGCCGTCTCCCACTTCAGCAGCATCGCGCCTGTATCGAGACCCGCGTCGATCTTCATCGTGGTCACGCCGGTGGTCTTCTCGCCGCGCGCGATCGCCCACTGGATCGGTGCCGCGCCGCGATACTTCGGCAGCAGCGACGCGTGCACGTTGATGATTCCCTGCGGAGGAATGTCGAGAATCGCCTGCGGAATAATCTGTCCGTAACCCACCACGACCATCGCGTCCGGCATCATCGCGCGCAATTGCTCGATTGCTTCGGGCCGGCGCACCCGCTCCGGCTGATGCACCGTGAGGCCCAGCCGCAGCGCCGCTTCTTTCACCGGCGACATTGCGTCCTTTTGCCCCCGGCCCTTCGGCCGATCGGGCTGCGTGAAGACCGCCAAAACCTCATGCCCCGCGCCGACAATTTTTTCAAGGGTCGGCACAGCAAATGCGGGCGTGCCCAGATAAACCAGCTTCATCCCCACTCGCCGGCTTTTTGCAATTTGCGAATTTTCCGCCGGATCAGATCGCGCTTCAGAGGACTCACATGGCTGATATACAGAGTCCCGTTCAGATGATCGGTCTCATGCTGAAACGCCCGCGCGAGCAGATCCTCGCCGGTCATCTCGAACTCTTTCCCCGACGCATCTTTGGCGCGCACCGTCACCTTTTGCGCTCTGGTCACCGGCTCGCGAAATGTGGGAATGCTCAAGCAGCCCTCTTCGCTGGTTTGCGAGCCTTCCTTCGCCACGATCTCCGGATTGATCAACACGATTTTTTGCGCGGGATCTTCGCCAGTGGTCAGGTCGATGACCGCGATCCTCTTGCCGACGCCGATTTGCGGAGCCGCCAGACCCACGCCGCGCGCCGCGTACATGGAATCGAACATGTCGTCGACCAGTTTATGCAGCTCCGCCGTGTCGAACTCGGTAATCGCTTCCGCCCGCTGCTCCAGCACCGGTTGGCCATACTTCGTGATGGGATGAGTCATCAGAAAATTTGCTCGCTTTTAAATTGATCCGCAGATCCGCCGACCTTCCAGGATAATCCGTTCATACCCGGTTCGCGCTCTTCCGATTTCGGCTCATGCGCTTTCGCAGATAGTCGTTGATCCGCGTCTGATACCCGCCCCCAGAAGCCTTCAGCCACGCCAACACATCCGAATCGAGCCGGATCGTAACCGCCGTCTTCCGCGGACGATAAAACTTCCCGATCACTCGATCCGAAGGGAGCTCCCGGATCTCCGGAACATCTGAAAAATCGATCCTCTCGTCCGGTAGCTTTGCGAGCGCCTCAAGCGCCTTTCGTTTTTCGCCAGATAGCTTTTTAGCCGGCCGCTTCTGCATAAAGCCTCCTTTCATACGAGCTCGCGGGGCGTGCTGAAATAATGCGGATCGCCTCGCCGCGGTATGTATGAACAACCACCAGAACGATCAGGTTCTCCACCGCACTAATTGCGTGCCAGCGCTGTTCGGCATCGGTGATGCGCTCAACGCAGGTCACACAAAACGGATCGTCAAAAACCAATTGAGCCGTCTCAAAGTCAACACCATGCTTTTTTTCGTTGGCTCCGTTCTTTCGCTCGTCCCACTCAAAGTGTAGCATGTTGTATGTACAGAATCATACATACATCAAAAATTCTTCACCTGCTCCAAATATCCGTCGAAATTCCTCTTCATCTCCTTCAGCGAATCTCCGCCGAATTTTTCGATCGCCGCTCCTGCCAGGACGATCGCCACCATCGCTTCACCGATCACTCCCGCGGCCGGCACCACCGCGACGTCGCTCCGTTCGTATGCCGCCAGCGCCGGTTCGCGCGTCGTCAGGTCCACACTTTCAAGCGGCCGACGTAGCGTCGAAATCGGTTTCAGCAGCCCGCGAACAACAATATCCTGGCCGTTCGTCATCCCGCCTTCCAACCCTCCGGCGCGATTCGCTCCGCGCGTGAATTTCCGTTCGCCCTTGTCGTAGTGAATCGTATCCTGCACTTTCGATCCAAAGGAAGCGGCGCCGTCCGCGGCGAAGCCGACCTCGACTCCCTTCACCGCCTGCATCGAAACGATCGCCTGCGCCAGTTTTCCGTCGAGCCTGGTGTCCCACGCAATGTGCGAGCCCAAACCCGGCGGCACTCCATGCGCGACCACTTCAAAAACGCCGCCCACCGTGTCGCCGGTGCGATAAGCCTCGTCCACGACGCCTTTCATGCGCTGCTCCGCCTCCGGATCGACGCAGCCCAAAAGCACGTCGTCGCGCTGGCTCAACGCCACCAGTTCTTGCCACTCGGCCGCGCGATGCAATCGCTCCGCGCCGACTGCGATCACGTGACTCAATACCTGAATCCCCAATTCCGCAAGCAACGCCTTCGCCAGCGCGCCCACCGCGACCCGAGCCGTCGTCTCGCGCGCGCTCGCCCGTTCCAAAATGTATCGCGCGTCCTGAAAATCGTACTTGATCGCCCCCGCCAAATCCGCGTGCCCTGGACGCGGACGCGTCACCGCTTTTCTTTCCCCGCCGTTTTCCTCAACGGGAAGCACCTCGGTCCAATTCTTCCAATCCTTATTTTCGATAATGATCGCGATCGGCGACCCGATGGTTTTCGAATGCCGGACGCCGCTGACGATGTGGGCCCGGTCGGTCTCGATTTTCATCCGCCCGCCGCGCCCAAACCCTTGCTGCCTGCGCCACAACTCACGATCGATGGCCGCGATCGACACCGGAATTCCCGCGGGCATCCCCGTAACCGTCGCCACCAGGCACTCCCCGTGCGATTCTCCCGCTGTCTCAAACCTGAACATGTAAATCACAAGTCTAACAAGAGACAGCCTGAATTCCTGTAAACTATTTCCATGTCGACCTACAAACTCCGTACGTTTAGCATTCTGGCTACTGGCTGCTGGCTCCTGGCTACTGCTTCCGCCGCCAGCAAGCCCGTCACCGTCGAATTAAAAGACGCGAAAGGACAAAGCGTCGGTAAAGCCGTCATCTCAGAGGTCAAGGGTGGCGCCGGCATCACCATCAAGCTGGACGTGATGAACCTGCCTCCCGGCGAACACGCCATCCACATCCATCAGAACCCCGCCTGTGAAGCTCCGTTTACCAGCGCGGGCGGCCATTTCAATCCCGACAACAAGAAGCACGGCCTCGATAATCCCGATGGACCCCACGCCGGCGACATGCCCAACTTCACCGTCGACGAAAAAGGCAAGTCCAAGAAAACCGTCACCGATCAGCGGGTGAATATGGACGACGACGCGCACTCCATCTTCGGCCATGCCTTGGTGATTCATGAAAAAGCCGACGACCTGAAATCCGATCCCGCCGGCAACGCCGGAGCCCGCATCGCCTGCGGCGTCATCAGCAAGTAAAGTAGGGACAGGTCCCCGACCTGTCCTTCTTTAAGACTCAAAAGCTCTCATGAAGAAGCTAACCATAATCGCGCTTTCCCTCCTTGCCCTGTCAGCCTGCAATCGCGACAAGAAAAAAGTAATCGCCGTGATTCCCAAGGGAAACGCGCACCTGTTCTGGCAATCCGTCCACGCCGGAGCCGTCTCCACCAGCCGCGAATCGGGTGTCGAGATCATCTGGGACGGCCCAGCTTCGGAGACCGATTATACGGGTCAGCTCAAAGTAGTCGACGCCATGATCAATCGCCGCGTCGACGCGATTTGCCTCGCCCCCATCGATAGCAAGGCGATGGTCGGCGTGGTCGAGCGCGCGTCCTCCGAAGGAATCCCGGTGATCATTTTCGACTCCGGCATCGACACTGAAAAATTCGTTGCGCAAGTAGCGACGGACAATTATCATGCAGGTGAAATGGGAGCGGAACGCCTGGCGAAACTCCTGGGCGGCAAAGGGAAAGTAGCGATGCTGGCCAATATGCCGGGGTCCGCGTCCACCGTAGCTCGCGAAACCGGTTTTGAAGACTTCATTAGGAAGAACAACCCGGGGATTCAGATTGTCGACAAACAGTTCGGCAACGCCGAAGTCGCCACTTCCCTGACGAAGGCGGAAAATATTCTCACCGGCCATCCTGAGCTGGACGGAATCTTCGCCTCCAACGAATCCAGCTCCATGGGATTCGCCCAGGCTCTGCGCGATCGCAAAACGAGACCCAAAATGGTGGGATTCGACTGGAGCCCCAGCCTGCTCGACGACGTCAAGAACGGAGTCATCGACTCGCTGGTGGTTCAGAATCCGTTCAAAATGGGTCAGGAAGCGGTGCGGCTCGCCGTCGAAAAGCTCGACAACAAGCCGGTGACTAAGATGAACGCCTTAGCGCCCAAGCTGATCGACAAGGAAAATTTGGAAACGCCGGAAGTGCAAGCGCAGGTCAATCCGGACTTGAAAAAGTACCTTCAATAACCGCGCCGGGTTATTAGCTCGCGTTATAGCTCGAAACAATCTTCGAGAAGATCGTACTGACGGCGGGCATGAGAGTCGTAGGAAGGAACCCCGCCACGGTCACCGCGATCGCAGCAGCCAGGAGCGCGTACTCAATCATGTCCTGGCCCCGTACATCTCTCCAGATCTGAAATGCTCCGTAATAGAGTTTGACCATGGGACTTGCCCTTTCTTCTGTTTCTATATTGCAGTAACCTGTCTCCACAAACAAGCAAAATTTAGCCGTAGTGATAGAGCAGGGGGAACACCCGATGTACTACTCGCCGCCGGGTACTAAGGGAAATGCACCTAGGATTCTTAGGGATTCACCTGGGCTGGATACCGGATCACAGTGAAGCTGCTGAGCGACACCGCGTCACTGGTAGACGCCGCCATCTGCCCCAGGAAAGTGATGGTTATACTGAGCGCCGTGTTCACGCTAGCCGAACCCAGCACCGTGGCCAGCGCCAGGCTGCTTCCCCAGCTTTGCCCGCTAAATGGTTGCGTGGAAGAGTCGATCGCAAATTCCAAGCTTCCTGCAAAAGCTGTGTCCGCCGCGGATGCCGCTCTGGAAAGGACGGGAGTAGTCCCCCAAGTAAGCTGCGGTATGAATCCCGTCGTCGTCCCGGTGTGCGTGAACAGATATCGCACTTCGACGCGATCTCCCGTGCTCAGCAATCCCGCCGGAAGCGTGCAGGTCGCTAGGCTCGATGAAACAGTTCCTGACGTCGAAGTTCCCACCGAGCTACAGACGACCTGAGGCGTAGTCAACGTCCCTAAGGTGTTCCCCGGATTCCCGTAGCGGTAACTCGCCAGCAGCACATCGCCGGTTTGCGGAGCCGAAAACGTAGTGAAAGAAATCGTCGATCCGCTGATCGTGTAATCCAAGCCCTGGTCCTGCCGCAGCCCGTTGAGATACAACTGCACGCTCGATGTGGGAGACGGCGTGAACGCGAGAGTGAACGCAGTGTTCGTTCCGTTGATCGCGCCCGCGGGCGTCTCGCCGTCGGAAAATTGCGGCAGAACCCCTCCGCCCCCGCACGGCCCCGAACTGCCGTCGACCCGCACGCAATCCCCCAGATTTCCCGTCGCACCCGTAAGCTGCCCGGAAGCGTTAATCACCGCCGCGAGCCCCGGCGCGTACCCCACGCCTTCCATCGCGAGAACCGCCAGCGCGCTGGCTAAACCGGTGACTCCCGAAATCGGAATGGTGCCCGTGACGTTCCCCGCGCCGCCTCCGCCCCCTCCCAACACCGTCCCGGAGCTCACCAGCACGGCCGAAACCTGTAGCGCAATCGAGCTCGGGGGCACCGCCCACACCTGGCTGAATTGAAACTGTCCCTGGCTGTTATAAGTGACCTGATAATTCGCGCCCGCCGACGCCGTGGTGGTGGGCACCAGTTGTACTTTAAGCACGCCATTCACGATCGGCAGCTTCACCTGAGCCGTGGCGATGTTCGACGAATCGCCCGCCGTAAATGCATTCCAACTAATGAAAATCTCGCCGTTAAAGCGCGTTCCGTCCGCGCGATAGAGAATATCCTGGATCGTAGTCAAGGCGGGTTGCGCCTCGATCATCATCGCCGCCGCCACCAATAACATCGCCGATCGTCTGAAACTGAGCATCCGCCTTGCCTCCCAAGCAAGCCCAGGATAGGCCGCAAGCTAATTTCCGTCGACCGGATGAAAACGCCAACCAACAGACTCCAAAGGAAAACGACACCGTCGCGACGCAGGTTATCTAACAACCCGCGACCGCAGGAACCGCCCCCCGGAAGGGGACAGTCAGAATCGACCCAATAAAAATTCCGACCAACCGCGCAGACAGCTCTGTCCCCGTGAGAAAAATCGCCTCCTCGTTCTACTAACCCAGCGTCGTTATGTCACGAAACGCCCGTTGTATCCTCCCCGGTCTCGCCTACCACGTCACCCAGCGCGGGACTAATAGGCAGAAGGTCTTCTTTTCCACGGCTCACCGCAAGATTTATCTCGGGCTTCTCGAGCGGAATTGCCCCGACGCCGGGGTCCGCGTTCTGGCGTACTGTCTGATGTCCAATCACGTGCATCTGGTGGTCGTTCCGGAACGCGCCGATTCGCTGGCCGTTTTGTTTCGCCGCGTGCACGGAGCCTACGCTCAGGCCGTGAATGCGGGGCTCGGCCGCACCGGACATTTGTGGCAGAACCGCTTCTATTCCTGTCCTTTATCGGAGCACCACCTGTGGATCGCCTTGCGCTACGTGGAGGCCAACCCCGTCCGCGCCGGTGTGTCGACCCGGCCGGAGCAGTATCGTTGGTCGAGTGCCGCCGTTCATTTGGGAGAGCACAAGCCGGAGCGATCCGGCGCGCTCGATATCGCCTTTTGGGAGCGCTCCGGCGGGGTCCAAACGTGGCGCGAATTGCATGCTTCGGCTGACGCCGAACAGCATCTGAACCTGCTGCGGCGGTGCACCTATGCCGGGCGCCCGTTCGGAGACGAGAAGTTTCTCTCGGAACTGGAAAATCATTTTCAGCGCAATTGGCGACGTTGGAGTTTCGAAAAAGCGGCGGCAGCGGGCTAAAACCGTAAAGGGGACGGAGCTGCCTGCACGTTTGACAGATTTTCCTATGCGTCGATTCTGACTGTCCCTTTCGACCCCTTTCGACCCCCCGGCAAACGCGTGGCGCGCGCCGGGTGAAGATTTAGCGGCTAAAAGGGCTGTTTTGGCGAAGGGGACGGAGCTGTCTGTCACTCGTCTTTGCAAGCGGCTTCGTTGCTAGCGTTTATCGCGCCCGTTTTTCCGATTTTCGAGTGCGTCGATTCTGTCTGTCCCTTTCGACCTTTCGACCCGTCCCTTTCGACCTCGACCTTTCGACCTCTTTCGACCCTTTCGACCATTTCATTGATTTTTTCGGACTGCGATGCCGGTCACGGTCTTCGCGAGGATCTGAGCAGGTGATTCGTTTAGATGTCCGAAACCTAGCCGTACTCCATTGCGCACAAGATTGTCCAGCGGTTCTCTAGTCTCGAATACACCGATCACCGTTAGTTCTACGTGTTCGGTATGTCTATCAATACTATTGATGGCTATTCTGTATGCCTTCCGGCTATCGCGATCCCACTCGAAGCTCACACGGTGTACTGCAAATCTAGAGCCCGGCTCCGTTAGCTCTATCACGTTGCGAAAGCTGAGCCCCTTCACCTCAATATGAACACTGCAGTATTTGCCAGAAAGCGCGGGCTCGCTCTCACCGCCTCCGGCGGTGAGGCTTCCCTCGAGACTCACCAGCTTATTGTTCCAAGCGGACGGATCTGCAAACAACTCGCAGACATTAACCGCGATTGGCGTCTGACCACTAGAAAGGCCGATTGAAACCAACCAGAGCAGGCAATAACGCGTTACATTCATTGTTTCGGGAAGCATTCTTGCTGGATAAATGGCATGTTAGCAACGCTAGCTGTCCCCGCTATCCGGGGTTATAAGGAGGGAAAACGGGACAGACGCACTTTGTCTGTCAAGCATGATTCCACCCCTACTTCTTCACCACACTCACCGTAACCGACGAAGGATACTGCCGCGAATGGTGCACTTCATTATGCGCCACCACTCCTTCCGTCTCATCGTAATTATTCCCTCCCGTATTCATATTCCTATCGAATCTCGGGAAATTGCTGCTCGAGACTTCTATCCGGATACTATGCCCCGCCGCGAAATAATTTGACGTGGTCATTGGCTGAAGAGTGACCTTATAAACCTTGCCCTTCTCCATCATCGCGATCGGTTTGTCGTACCCATTCCGATACCGCACCCTCTGAATCGTCTCGTCAAGGTTATAGGCCGGACCGTTCGGAGCCACGTCGATGATCTTCACCGTGAAATCCGTGTCCTTCACATCGGACGAAACGTAGAGCGTCACATCGATCGGCCCGCTTACTTCCGTCCCTTCCTTGAAAGGCTCCGTCGTATAGACCAGGATGTCCGGCCGTTCTTCCATCTTGCGCTGATCCCAGGCGCCGCCCGTGACGGCGTTGCCGGTGCAGCAGACGTTACCTCCGTAGGAGGAAACCGGCTCACGCGGATCGTAGATGAACCCATCCGGTTTATCGACATTCGGAGGCCCGCCCGCAAGCTGGCCGTCGCCGTTTAGCGTGTTCGCTTTTCCCGCGCTCGCCAGATAAAACGTCGTCGGCGTCGCGCCCTTCGGAGGCCACGTGTCGGAAGTCTCCCACTTATTCGCGCCCATCACGAAATACTTCACTTTGGGCATGGTTTCAAGAATGTGATTATCCTCGCCCTTTAAAAAGTGGTCGAACCACGCGTATTGCATCGCGGAGTAGTCCAGCCTTGCGTCAGCCATGCTGCGCTCGCCTACTACGGTATTTTCGGTCGCCCGCGTATAGGAACAATGCAGCGTCGGCGCGATCACCGCATATTGCTGATTCCCGATCTCCGGCCGGGCATTTTTGCGAGTGGAATTGTAAGCCGCCAGATTCGGCCCTACGGACACGTCATACCAGGACATGAACCAGAATCCGGGCACGTTGATAGGATGATCTTCATGCCACAATCCGCCTTTGTACCAGGCCGGATCGTTGGGAGTGCGCTTGATCATCGCGCCGCCGGTATCGACCGGCATTTTGTCGGCGAAAATTCCGTGCGGGCCGTCGACCGCCTTGATAATATCCATCTCCGGCAAGTACCGCAGAGCCTTCGCCCAGTCGACCGGAGGCAACTGCTGCGCCAGGTCGAACGCCTTTGAAGCGCGGATCAAATCCTCCTGCGAAGTATTGGGAGGAAACATCGGGCGGATCTGATTTTGCTCGCCGTAAATCCAGGCGATGAACAGCATCTGCACCGCTCCGCCGCGATACCAGTTGCCCTGCTCATAGTAAGGACCGACCTTGCCGACACCGGCTCCGAATCCTTGCGGGATCATCGCCGCATAAGACGGAACGCCGGTGCCCGCGACGCCCATCTGCCACTCCGCCGTCGAGGAGCAGCCGATGGTGCCCACTTTTCCGTTCGACCAGGATTGCGAGGACATCCAGTTAAATTCGTCCACGCCATCGGTCAGAGGCGGTCCCAGAATGTCGTAATTTCCTTCGGAGAAAAAATGACCGCGCTCATTCATTTCGACGTAAACATAGCCGCGCTTCACTGCTTCGAGCTCCGCCGCCATGTTGCGCGGCGCGCCCGTGCGAACGTCCCAGTAATTGAAGTTATACGGAGTGCGAACGAAAATCGTGCCGTACTTTTTCGACGAGTCCTTCGGACGATAGATGTCCGCGGCCATCCGCTTGCCGTCGCGCATGGTAACCATCACTTTCCGGTCAATAATGGCGATGGACTCCAGCTCCTTCTCCGTCTTATTCCGCTCCTCGCGGACCTTCGCCTGATCCGCTCCACCTCCGCGGCCCTGACCGAAAATCAGTGCAGCGACGAGGAAAAACTGTAGAGTTCGCATTTTTGACATTTTATGCTCATTTAAGGCTCCGTGGAGCCTCTTGCGTGTCGATTTAAGAACGTTTATGGATCACTTCCGCGCCTAAATAGGGCCGAAGGGCTTCGGGAACTACCACGCTGCCGTCCTTCTGCTGGTAATTTTCGACGATCGCCAGCCAAGTGCGTCCGACGGCCAGACCGCTGCCGTTCAGGGTGTGCACGAAATCCGATTTCTTGGCTCCGCCCTTCATCCGGATGCTCGCGCGGCGAGCTTGGTACGACTCGAAATTAGAGCAGGAAGAGATTTCCTTGTACTCGTTTAGCCCCGGCAGCCACACTTCGATGTCGTAGGTTTTGGCCGAACTGGCGCTCATATCCCCGGTGCATAGGACAACGGTGCGGAACGGCAATCCCAGTCGCACCAGGATGTCTTCGGCGTCGGCGGTCAAAGCCTCAAGTTCTTCATAACTGGACTCGGGACGCGCAAATTTCACCAGCTCCACTTTTTGAAACTGATGCTGCCGGATGATGCCTCGAACGTCGCGGCCATAGGAGCCGGCTTCGCTGCGGAAACAAGGGGTGTAAGCGCATAGTTTGATAGGGAGTTTATCCCAATCCAGCGTTTCGTCGCGATAGAGATTGGTCACCGGTACTTCGGCGGTGGGCGCCAGATAATAATCGGTGTCCTGGATCTTGAACAGATCGGCTCCGAACTTAGGTAACTGGCCGGTGCCATAAAGGCTCGCCGAATTGATCATGAACGGAGGCAGAACTTCCATGTATCCATGCTTTTCGGTGTGCACGTCGAGCATGAAGTTGATCAGCGCCCGTTCGAGTTTCGCGCCTAATCCCCAATAGACGGCGAACCGGGCTCCGGTGATTTTTGCGGCGCGCTCGAAGTCGAGGATGCCTAATTCGGGGCCTAAATCCCAGTGAGGTTTGGGAGTGAAATCAAATCGCGGAGGCGTGCCTACCCGGCGGACTTCTAGGTTATCGGCCGCGGACTTACCGACGGGGACGGATTCGTGAGGGAGGTTCGGGACGCCGGCCAGGAGCTCGCGAAATTGCTCGTCCAACTGCTTGGCTTGTTCTTCCAGCGCTGAGATTTTTTCGCCCATTTCGCGGACGGCTTCTTGACGGGCTGAGGCGTCCTGGCCTGCTTTTCTCAGTTTGCCGATTTCCTGCGATTCGGCGTTCTTTTGGGCTTTCAGCGTTTCGGATTGCGTGAGCGCGGCGCGGCGCTGTTCGTCGAGGGCGCGGAAGGAGGCCACGTCCAGCGTGAACGGGCGATCGGCCAGGCGAGCTGCGATGGCGTCGAGATTGGTTCTAAAGGCTGATAGATCGTGCATTAACGGTTAGCGATGTCTACCCAGGGTTGGCCTACGGGCAGGCCGGTATACTCGGCTCGGGGGCGGATCAGGCGGTTGTTGTGATATTGCTCCAGCACATGCGCGGTCCAGCCGGACATGCGGCTTACGGCGAAAATCGGCGTGAAGATGTCGATGGGGATGCCCAGCGAATAATAAGTGGACGCGGAGTAGAAATCTACGTTCGCGTTCAGGCCTTTGGCTTCCTTGATGTACTTTTCGATTTGCGCGGAGGTTTCGTACAGATCGACATGGCCGGTTCGTTTGCCGACCTCTTCAGAAAGCGCCGCCAGGTGGGTCGCGCGCGGATCGGTGGTTTTGTAAACGCGATGGCCGAAGCCCGGGATTTTGATTTTGTTGGCGAGGCGGTATTTTACGTGCTCAATGGCCTTGGCGGCCGTTCCGGCTTCGAGCAACATCTTAATAACGTCTTCATTCGCGCCGCCGTGGAGAGGACCTTTTAACGCCGCGATACCGGCGGTTACTGCGGAATAGATGTCGGAAAGAGTGGCGGCGACTACGCGAGCGGCGAAGGTCGATGCATTCAACTCGTGGTCGGCGTGGAGCGTTAACGCGATGTCGAACGCGCGCTCCATTACCTCGTCGGGCTTATTGCCGGTGAGCGTGTAGAGGAAATTAGCGGCGAAGCCGAGGCTGGGGTCGCCTGCTACCACGTCTTTTCCGTTACGGAGTCGATCGAAGGTGGTGACGATGGTCGCGGTCTGCGACATCAGCTTGACGGCTTTGAGCTGGTTCGCCTCGGGCGACATGTCTTTCGCCTGAGGATCGTACAGCGACAGCATGGAAACGGCAGTGCGTAGCACATCCATGGGGGCCGATTTGCCGACCTGTTTCAAAAACGCCGTGACTTCAGAGGGGATTTCGCGATGCGCGACCAGCTCCTTTTTTAGCTCATCAAGCTCGGCTTGTTTGGGTAGGACGCCGTGCCAGAGCAGAAAGACGACCTCTTCAAAAGTGGCTTTCTCCGCCAATGTATGTATGTTGAATCCGCGATAACTCAGTATTCCTGCATCGCCGTCTATATAACAGATCTGCGACTCGGCAGCGATAATTCCTTCAAGACCTGCGCCTGTAACCGCCATGTTTTTCTGTGTTTGCTCCCTGGTGAAAACTCGAAATCACATAATAACAGGGTCACGGAGAGGACGGATGGGAGGGCTGCACAGCGCCGATCGAGATCATTATTATCGACCGTGCGGAGAGGGCTTCGGGAAATTGCAAAGGGCAGGTCGGGAACCTGCCCCACTGAACCAGCGGCAGGGGATGTATAGGGCGGCCACTACGATCGCCCAGACCAGATATAGGAGCGGCAGGCTCCAACGGTGGTCTGGGGGGACGGAGGTGTAGGGCGCGGAGGCATACCACTCGGGGTGGATGGTTCCCTCGCGGAGCTTCATGACAATGAGGGCGGCGATGTGAATCGCTGGAATGTGGAGCAGGTAGTAAAACAGAGGGACGCGGCCGAAGGTCGCGAGGGCGCTGGCGAACCAGTTCCGCCAGCGCTCCGCTGGGGCTAGCAGGGTGATGGTAGGGCCTAGCGTCATTAGCAGGAAGAGAACAGACGCTGGATATTTCTGTTGGTTTAGCAGGCGGAATAGGAACGGGGCCGGGCCTGGGCGCACGAAGAAGGGGCCGATTAGCAGGAACAGCGCCGTCGCGGTGAAGCCGATTTGCAGACAGATCTTCCGGCGCGAGGCCGAATCGCGAATCATGATGGCGCCGAATGCGTAGCCCGCGGCCATCACACCGATCCACGGCACCAGCACGTAAAGAATGGCGATGCCGTGCGGTTCAGGCAGACCGGAGGGATACACGAACTCCCAAATCGACCCGAACGCGCGCGGGACTCGGGAGAAGACTTGCTGGAAACAAATGATCGCCACGCCGACCGCTCCCACTATTTTCGTCGGGAGCTGGACCAGGGCACCCAACACCACCATGGCCCAGCCGAGCATCCAGATGACCCCGGCGAGCGTGAAGTTCGCGTAGTCGAAGTTAAAGGTCCAGGTGAAGCGAATGACGGTCAGCTCCAGGACGACCAGGATCAGGCCGCGCACGATGAGGTATCGCGCGAGAGCGCCTTTGCCCCCCAATTTTCTTCCATAAAGGAAAGCGGAGGTTCCGGCGAAGAAGCAGAACGCGGGCGCGCAGAAATGGGTGATCCAGCGGGTGAAGAAAATCCCCGCCGTGGGTCCGCCCGCGGGAAGGCCCGAGTAGACGCGGACGTGATCGATGGCCATCAGCACCATGACGATGCCGCGTACGACGTCGATGGATGCGATGCGATTAGAGGTCTTGGCCGCGGTCAAGGAAGCTGCTCCATGTGCCAGCCGGGATTGATCCAACGGCCTTCCCTACGCACGAAAATCTCGGTGATCCGGCCGGCGGAGGGCGTGCGTTTGCCGTGGTCTTCCACTTCGTAACGGTAAGTGGAATAGACGATGGCGACGCTGCCGTAACACTGAATTTCGGTGGTGGGAAACTCCAGGAGCGCCAGCTTCGCGCCGCCTTTCGCGAATTGCGCCGCGCCTTGAAGAACGCTGGCGCGGTGGCCCATTGCCGCCGAGCCTGAATCCATCACGATGGTTTCTTCGGGGATCAGTTTCTCGAGCGCCGCGCGGTCGTTGGTGAAAAAGGCTCGCCAGACCGATTCGCGGGCGTCGAGCAAGGCCTTCCGGGCCGCCGGAGTCAGCGTTTCGGGAACGGCCTGCATTAGAAAAAGAGCGGCGAGCAACGCGAGCATTCAAGGAATGCTAAGCCGTTCGGGCGACTCGCGCAATCACAAATACGCAAGCGGTGTTTCCCGGTACGTAAACGGTCGCTCGGCCATTGCGCGCAAGGCGAGCCTCGCGATACCGTGGCTGGGTGCCGATCCGGAACCGGGTTCGCCCGTGGATGTTCGTGTCCGCTGCATGGATCGTTCCGGCGATCCTGGGAGGCATCGACGCGGCGGTGCAGCCGCATCTTTGGGGCGGCAAACCTGCGCCTCTACGGGCGATTCTGTTCGTATCCGGAGACTGGATTCTGTACGCGCTGCTGACGCCCGGAGTCTTCGCGATCTCCCGCCGCTGGCCTCTCACGCGTCCGCATCTTCGGGGACGAATCGTGCTGCACTTCCTCGCGTCGCTGGGTTTTTGCGCGGCGTGGGCGGGCGCGGGAACGGTGCTGCGGGCTCTTCTGCAACCGGAGGCGCTCGAAGGAAACGTGTGGCGATCCTTCGCGAGCTGGATGTTCGTGACCTTCCCTTTCGGCGTCGCGGTGTATCTTTCCATGGTCGGCGTGGAGCACGCCATCCGCTATTTCACCGAAGCGCGGGACCGTGAAGTTCAACTGGCGCGGCTTTCGGAGCAGCTATCGAGCGCGCGATTCGCAGCGTTGCAGGCGCAGCTCAATCCTCATTTCCTGTTTAACACGCTGAACACCATCGCCGTCCTGGTGCGCGACAACGACCGCCAAGGGGCCACGCAGATCGTCGAGCACTTGAGCGAAGTTCTGCGGCGCACGCTCAGCCTGCACCGGACCAATGAAGTGACGCTGGAGGAGGAGCTCGAATTGGTGAGGCAGTACCTGGCGATCGAACAGGCCCGCTTTTCGGATCGCCTGCGCGCGGAATTTGAGATCGACGATTCCGTGCTGTCCGCCGCCGTGCCGGGCTTCGCGCTACAGCACCTAGTGGAGAACGCGATTCGCCACGGCATCGCTCCGCATCCGGAGGCGGGGCTACTGAGAGTAGTAGCGCGGCGCGGTCGTGACATGCTGGAACTGGCGGTGATCGACGACGGAGGAGGGATTGACGAGGCTGCGATTCCCAAAGGGCGCGGGATCGAAAATACACGGGAGCGGTTACGATCGATCTATGGCGACCGCGCTTCCCTCACTTTTCAGAAAGGCGTGGAGCGCGGAACGACGGCGATTCTTCGGGTACCGTATCGCGAGATGTTATGGCTGACTGGAAAGCACTGATCGCCGACGACGAGCCGTCCGCGCGCCGCGGCGTCCGCCAACTGCTGGCGGCGTTTCCGGAGTTTGGCGTGTCCGGAGAATGCCGCAATGGAGCCGAAGTACTGGCCGCGCTCGATTCATCGCAGCCCGATGTGGTGTTTCTCGATATTCAGATGCCGGGCATGGGCGGCTTCGAAGTGATTCGCCGCCGAACGCCGGAACGCATGCCTGCCGTGGTGTTCCTGACCGCGTACGATCAGTACGCCATTCGCGCGTTCGAGGCGCAGGCGTTGGATTACCTGGTGAAGCCGGTGACGGAGGCCCGGTTCGCGGCGACGATGAAGCGGCTGATGCGCCAGTTGCGCGCGCCGTTGGTGCGTTCCGACGAAAGCATTGTGGTGAGCACGGCGCGCGGCTCGACCGTGCTGCGCGTGCCGGAGATCGATTGGATGGAATCCGCGGGCAACTACGCGCGGTTGTGGATCGGCAGCCGGAGCTACCTGCTCCGTGAGTCTTTGCATGTGCTGGAGGACCGCGTGCGCGACTACGGATTTCTGCGCGCTCATCGCCGCGCGCTGGTGCGGCTCAGCGGCGTGCGGGAGCTGATCTGGTCGAACGACGGCGGTTTGATGACCGTGCTTGCGAGCGGCGCAAAAATTCCCATCTCGCGCCGTCGCCGCACCGCTTTTGCCACGGCAGTTCGAGGGATGGGCAGACCGGCATAGCGATACAATCTTGGGATGCGTGAACTGTGGCTCATCGGCCTGCTGGCTGCGGCGTCTTTCGCGCAGTCCGGCAAGCTGGGCGGTTTCAGCAATTCCGACGACGTCGGCGCGCCTCCGCTCCAAGGCTCCGCTGAGTTTGACGGTTCCACAGGGGAGTATAAAATCACGGGTTCGGGCACCGATATCTGGGGCAAGGCGGATCAGTTCCATTACGTGTGGCGGGAGATGTCCGGCAATTTTGCGGTCACCGCAACCGCGAAATTTCTCACCGAAGGAATCGCGCACCGCAAAGCCGTGATCATGCTGCGCAAGAGCCTCGACACCGATTCGCCGTTCGTCCAGCTCGCGATTCACGGGGACGGGACGCCGTCGGTGCAGTTCCGGAACACGAAGGCCGACAATACGAACACCGTGGATTTTCCCATCGAAGGTCCGGGGACGTGGAAGCTCAAGCTGGCGCGCCAGGGCACGACCATCACGGTGTGGATCGCCAAGGACGGAGGACCTCTGCGGGAATTGGGACACACGCTGAATCAGTTGGGGAGTCCGATTCTGGTCGGGCTTGGGGTGAGTTCGCATACCCAGGAAGCGAGCAACACGGTGTTGTTTTCGAACGTATCGGTGGAACAGTAATGTCTTCCATGCGCTTGCTGGTTTGCCTGCTCGCCGCTTCGGCATTCGCGCAGACCGCGGACCTGGGAATCTTCACCAATTCCGGCGACGTAGGCGCGCCTGCGATCAAAGGGTCCGCTGAATTTTCGAACGGACAGTACAAGATCACCGGCTCCGGCGCGAACATCTGGGCGAAGCAGGATCAGTTCCAATATGTATGGCGGGAGGCGACCGGCAACTTCACAGTGACGGCCACCCTGCAATATCTCGGCAAGGGGAACGATCATCGCAAGGCCGGTATCATGGTGCGCCAGTCCCTGGACGCCGACGCGGCATACGCAGATGTGGTGATCCACGGCAACGGCATGCCCGGACTCCAATGGCGGAGCAAAACGGGCGAAGATACCAACACCTTCGATTTTCCATTCGACGGGCCGGGCACTTTCAAGGTGAAGCTGGTGCGCACCGGAGTCAGAATATACATGTACATCGGCAAGAACGGCGCGGAGCTGAAAGAGCTCGCGCACACCGAAGTATCGCTTCATAATCCCGTGCTGGTGGGACTGGTGGTGTGCTCGCATCAGGCGGATGCGTCGGATACGGTCATCTTTTCGGATGTATCGGTGGAACCTTAAACCTATGAGTCGATTTCTGCTCGCTCTGATCTTCTGTTTGGCGGCGTTCGCGCAAACCTCCTACGACGTGATCCTGACGGGAGGACGCATCGTCGATGGAACGGGGAACGCATGGTTCTATGGCGACCTCGCGGTGAAGGACGGGAAGATCGCGCGCATCGCTCCCGCAGGCATTCTGAAGAATGCCGCGGCGCGGGAGCGGCTGGATGTGAGCGGACTGATGGTCGCACCGGGCTTCATCGATATTCAGAGCCAGTCGCGGGCTCCTCTGCTGACCCAGGACGGCCGCGTGATCAGCAAAGTGACGCAAGGCGTGACCACGGAAATTATGGGCGAGGGCGTTACCAATGCGCCTTCGAACGACAAGACCTCGACGGCGCAGCGCGATACGGGGCGCACTAGCAATGGTTCGTTCGAGGGTCCCCATGGCTTCGATGCGTGGCTGCGCGCGATGAAGGAGCACGGCGGCTCAGTCAACTTCGGATCCTTCGTGGGAGCGGCGACGATCCGCCAGTACGTGAAGGGCATGGCGCAGGGCGCGCCCACCGACGACGAGGTCGAAGCCATGCAGACGCTGGTGCGGCAGGCCATGGAGGATGGCGCGTTCGGAATCGCGTCGGCATTGATTTACCCGCCGGGAAACTACGCGACCACGCGGGAACTGGGCGCGATGGCGAAGGCGATGGCTCCTTATGGCGGCCTTTACATCACGCACATGCGGTCCGAGGCGGATCAGTTTCTGGAGGCGATCGACGAAGCCGTGGAGATCGGGCGGATGGGCGGCGTTCCAGTGGAGATTTATCATTTGAAGGCCGGAGGCCAGCGCAACTGGTCGAAAGTGCCGCAGGCGATCGCGAAGATCAACGCGGCGCGGGCGGCCGGGATCGATGTTTCAGCGGACATGTATCCATACACCGCCGGAGGCACCGGCCTGACGGCAGTGCTTCCCCCGTGGACCGCGGCCGACGGCAAGTTATTCGACAATCTGGCCGACGCCTCGGTACGCGCCAAAATTCGAGCGGAGATTCAGAGCGATAAAACCGAGTGGGAAAACATGGGCCAGCTCGCGGGGCCCGATGGCATTCTGATTGTCGGCATCGATAAGGACGAGAACAAAAAGTACGTCGGCAAGCGCCTTTCCGAAATCGCGTCCATGATGCACAAGGATTGGATGGATGCCGCGATGGACCTCATCCTATCTGAACATCGGCGTGTGGAAACGATTTACTTCATGATGAGCGAAGACAACGTCAAGCTCCAGTTAAAGCAGCCGTGGATTAAGATCGGCACCGATGCCGCGGGCATCGACCCGGAGCAGGCGAAGGACCTGGCGCATCCACGCTCCTACGGGACGTATCCGCGCATCCTGGGGAAATACGTGCGTGAGGAGAACGTGATGCCGATCGAGGAAGCGGTTCGCAAAATGACCTCGGCCGTGGCGCGCCGGCTATCGATTCAGGATCGAGGGCTGCTTCAGGAAGGCCTCCCTGCCGACATTGCGGTGTTCGACCCGCGAACCGTCATCGACCACGCGACCTATGAGCAGCCGCATCAGATTTCTACCGGCATACGATATGTGTTCGTGAACGGTGTCGCGGTGGTTCGCGAAGGCAAGCATACCGGGGCGCTGCCGGGGCAGATTATTCGCGGACCCGGGTACGTTCCGGCGCCGTGACGAAATTCGGCGTGCGGCCGCGTTTTGCTTCCAGCCGATTCTCGCCGCGCAGCCATTCGGAAAGAGGCCTGGTCCCGATGCGGATCTGCGCTCTGCGCAGCATCGAGTTCAGAAACCGCAGCTCCGCGATCAAGCTCCGCTCGGGATGCCCCCGCGCTTCCTTTTTAACCATGACGCGTCCTTTTTCGGCCCACAGAAGGCCCCATTTTTTGGGCAGATCCTCCACCTTAACGATTCCGGAAGGGCACAAGTAATAGCGCCTCTGGCCCATGCCGGCCGCGGGCTTTTTGCGCACGGCTTTTTTCGAATCGCTGAGAAAATCGGACCGCGTCGCCTTACACTCGATCAGCGTGGAGAAACCGGTAGCCCAGCCGATGATATCCGGATTTTCCTTTTTCGACGCTGCGAACTCGTAGAAAACGGTGGAAGACTGGCGACTGAGCCAGCGAACGCCGAGCGCGACCAAGCTCGCGTGGGTCATTGCGCCGGCCTTACGGATAAACATCCATAGGCGAACATATGACGAATAGGATAACCCACTCGATGGCAGGCGGCGCTGCCTGCGTGCCCAACCACAGGCGCGGGCGACGATTTTCCATGTGCTGTTACAAAAGAGGTATAAGATTACCTATGGACCGTCGCCGATTTTTCGGAACCACCGCTTCCATTCTTACTGCCTTTCAAGCCGGTTCGCTGGCCAAAGCGCAGGACGCCCTCGCCTCCGTAAATGGGCGTCCGGCGGATACAGTCGCCCGCGACGAAGACTTCTGGTTCAACATCCGCCACGCCTTCACCGTCGATCGGAACATGATCAACCTGAATAACGGCGGCGTCTCTCCGGCTCCGAAAATTGTCATGGACACCGAGGTCCGCTATCTGGAGATGGAGAATCTCAGCCCGTCCTATTACATGTGGAACGTGCTGGACCCCGGCGTCGAAACCGTCCGCCGCCGTCTGGCCCGTATGTTCGGCGTGGACACGGAAGAGGTCGCGATCACGCGCAACGCCAGTGAAGCGAACGAAATTATCCAGCTCGGCATGAAGCTGAAGGCTGGCGACGAGGTGATCACCACCAATCAGGATTATCCGCGCATGATCACCACCTGGCAGCAGCGCGAGCGCCGCGAGGGCATCAAGCTGAAGCAGCTCACCTGGCCCGCTCCTCCGCCCAGCATGGATTATCTGGCGAAGATGTTCGAAGACGCGATCACGCCGCGGACCAAGGTCATCCACATCTGCCACATCACCAACCGCACCGGCCAGATTTTCCCGGTGAAAAAGATTTGCCAGATGGCGCGCGCCCGCGGCATCGAAACCATCGTCGACGGAGCCCACGCGTTCGCGCAGTTCCCGTTCACGCACGCCGATCTGGATTGCGATTATTACGGCACCTCGCTGCACAAATGGGTTCTGGCGCCCATCGGCACCGGCATGCTTTATGTGCGCAAGGAAAAAATCCCCACCATCTGGCCGATGATGGCCGCGCCCGATTCCATGCAGGACAACATCCGCAAGTTCGAGGAAATCGGCACCCATCCCGCGTCGCAGCGCAACGCCATTACCGAAGCCATCAACTTCCACGAGAGCATCGGCCCGGAGCGCAAAGCGGAGCGTTTCCGCTACCTCCGCAAGCGCTGGTCCAGTCAGTTGCGCGAACTGCCCGGCGTAAAAATCCTGAACAGCGAAGATCCGGAGCAATCCTGCGCCATCGGCTTCATCAGCGTGGATAAGATCGAAGCTCCCGCGCTATCGAAGTATCTGTGGGAGAAACATCGCATCTGGACGGTGGCGATCGTCACGCCCGGCGAATATCAGGGCCTGCGCATCACTCCGAACGTCTACACGACACTTGAGGAAATCGACACCTTCACCGAAGTGATGACCAGGATTATCAAAAAAGGCTCGATCCCGGCCTGAGGCGACGCATATGACATCTGAAGAACAAATGAAGGCCGAAATCGACCGGCTTCGCGCCGAAAACGAAGCTCTCAAAAAACCCGTCCGCGGCCAAACCTCGCTGAAAGTGAGCGAAAAAGGCGGACTCTCCGTTTACGGGCTCGGACGCTTTCCGGTAACGCTCTATCGCGAGCAGTGGGAAAAGCTGCTGGGCATGGCCGACGAAATCCGCGCGTTCATCGTCCAGAACGACGCTTCTTTAAAGAAAAAAGAGTGAACGCTATCGCGGCTTCGGAACTTCACATTTAAAATTCGCCGCATCGTCTGTGCTTCCCGAGCCGGCATAGCGCGCGATTTGTGGATACGGGCAAAGCGGACGCGTGCGGACCACTCCGCTGTCGGGATTCGCGCCGGTCTTGAATTTTGTCGCCACGATCCGCTCCGGCGCCACGCCCTGGTCCACCCATCGATCCAGCGCCACAGCCATGCTATGCAGCGGATCGGACGGCATAGCCGAAGGATTCGTGCCAAAACTATTCGGTCCTGGACCTCCCGCGCAATGCTGCATTCCCGGGACCATGTATAGTTGCACGAACTCGCCGGCCCGCTTCGGCCCCATCTTCGCCACCACGGATTCGTAATACATCACGGCATTCGTGGGCGCGATCGCGGTATCGCTCCATCCGTGATACAGAAACAGCTTGCCCCCGCCATCCTTGAAAGTTTTAAGATCGGGTTCGGTCGCGTTGAACAGGCGAGCCGATTTATCGTCGGTGATTTTCATATCGCGGTCGAACGTGAAGCTTCGAAAATCCCACGCCGCGTTTTGGAATACCATGTTCGCGAAAAAGCCCTTGGCGAAGATCGCTTGCTGGGAATCCGCACCCGTGACCCAACGGCTCCAGCCTCCGGGACCCGATTCGCCTCCCGGTACATAGCCCGGAAAAAGCTGCTCGCCTTTGGAATTCCGTGGGCCATCGTAGATCTTCTTGAGCGCCCCGATCTGCCCCGCCGTGAGGCAGCTATCCGATTCCGCTCCGTGGCATACCAGCACCGCGGGATCGAAGTGGCATCGTGTCGGATCGTCGATCACGCCGTCTTCCACTCCATCCAGCGCATCGCAGGCCGCCAGCGCGGCCTTCTCGATGGCCGGCATTTTCGCCGCTGGAATCGGAGCCGCATCCAAAGCCTGCTGGTCCCACACAAAGCCGGCGAAGTTGTGCGTCCAAAAATTCGCCGCGGCGCCCGCGATAATCCCGTCATAGTCCGCCGGGTAACGCTGCGCCTCCACCAGCGCCTGCCTCCCCCCGTTCGAGCAACCGCTGAAATAGGAATGCTTGGGGGCGTGGCCATAGTAACTCCGCATCGCCAGCTTGGATTTCTCCGCCGTCTCATGAATCGCGCGATACGCGAAGTCCACCACTTTTTCGTAATGGCCCAGAGCCCAATCGCCCGCGGTAGCCGGCCCCTTGTGCCCTGTGTCGGTCGACGAACTGGCGTATCCGTTATGCAAAGCGGCCGCCATCAGGCTGTACTGAATCGATCCCGCGAACCCTCCATTACCGATTCCAAAATACTTGCCATTCCATCCCGCTTCGGGCATCCATACCTCGAACCCGATCTGCGAATCGGCCGATGGCTTGGAGACTCCCTGCACCCGGCAGAACGCCGGCAAGGATTTATAGGGTCCATTCTGCGGTCCTTCGGGCGGGGTGAAAGCGCCTGCGGCCACAAGGGTCGCCGAAGTGATAGTGGCATCTTTCAGCGCCAGCGACATCAACTTGTCGCAATCGGCTGCGACCGACACGATGGAGGATCCAATTGCAATCAGGAGAACAGCAGCTCTCATACGGGTAGATCGATGATATAACGATTCACCCTCAGGACTGTCTACGGCGTGGGCGGCGGTTCGCGACGTTCCACCACGAGCGTACACTTGGTGACGATGCCTGCGATCGCGCTCACCGCCGCCAACACCGGCGCGGCGACAACACCGATAGCGGCCAGGGTGACTGGAATCTCGACCAGAGTAACCCCCTGCTCGTTCTTGATGATGATTCGCTGAACGTTTCCTTCGTGAATCAGTTCCTTAACCTTCTCTACCAGGTTTGAGCCCATCACCTGGATCTCTTCTACAACGCGGTGAAAGTTCAATGGATCCTCCCTCTTGCTCTTACGCACCGATCACCCCGGTTGTTCCTCCGCACGCCGGCAAAAATCTGTTTATATGCCTTGACAAGTATATGCTCTGTAGAGTATATTCTGAAGTAGGAGAGTACAAATATGAAAGAAGCCACGAAACGTTCGATTGTCCGTTGGATTCACATTATCTTTAGCATTCCGATACTGGGCTATATTTATAGTCCGTTTGAAGAACTTCCAAAGTTCGCCGACCGGGTCCGGTTCTTCGTCGTGCCGGTGATATTTCTTTCGGGACTTTGGATGTGGAAGGGTTATGTGGTTCGACGACTTGTTTCAAAGATATTGGCTAAAACCACAGGCATGAAAACACGACAATTGGAGGTCTAGGCCCTATGAATCCATCGGAACGTATTGACCAACTGATCGCACAACTCCCGGACTGGCGTGGCAAGACTCTTGCCAGCATCCGCAAGCACATCCTTGCAGCCGACCGGGAAATCATCGAGGAATGGAAGTGGATGGGAAGTCCAGTGTGGTCTCGCGGCGGAATGATCGCGGTCGCCAATGCCCACAAAGACAAAGTGAAAGTTACCTTCGCCGACGGGGCGAGCCTCCCGGATCCGGACGGGCTCTTCAATGCGGGCCTCGGAGGCAACAAGTGGCGAGCGATCGATTTTTTGGAGGGCGACAAGATCAAGGAGCGCCCTCTAAAAGATCTGGTTCGTGCCGCCATTGAATACAATCACCTCAAACTAAAGAACAAAGCGCGTAAGAGTAAGCAGTGAAGACCGCTCTCAACAGGCTGCCTGAGTAAAAAAATCGCGATTCTTCCTAACCAAAGGAAAAATTCGACGTTCTATAATCAGACTACCTATGGGAGCTGAGAAAAATAGAGCGGACCTGTTACCGGGCACGCTCGACATGCTGGTGCTCAAAGTATTGATGAGCGGTCATTTGCACGGATACGGGATCGCGCAACTGATCCAGCAACTCTCGGGCGAACTGCTGCGCGTGGAGGAGGGCTCTCTCTATCCGGCGCTGCAAAAGCTCGAATTGAATGGATGGATCACCGGCGAGTGGGGCCTGTCAGCGAATAATCGGCGGGCGCGCTTCTACAAATTGACGCCCGACGGGCGGAAGCAACTGGCGGAGGAGTCGGCTCGCTACCGGCTGGTAACCGGCGCGGTCGCCCGCATTATGGGGTTCGCTTAAGTGAACTGGGGACGGTTTCGACGCCGTTTACGTTTTTTGCTCTCCCATAGCGAGCGGCAGCGGCTCTTGTGGGAAGAGATGGACTTTCACATCGAGTCCTTGGCTGAGGACTTCGCCGCGCAGGGCATGACTGAGGTCGAGGCGCGCGCGGCGGCAAGGAGGAAGTTCGGAAATATGACCCAGAAATCAGAAGATTCCCGCGGCGTGTGGCTGCTTCGGTGGTGGAGCGATCTGGCCCAGGATCTGCGCTATTCGTTTCGAGGGATGCGGCGCGATGCTGCGTTCACCGCGTTTGTGATTCTCATCGCCGGCCTCGGCATCGGTGCCAGTTCGACGGTGTTCAGCGTCGTGAATGCGCTCCTGCTGCGGCCCCTCCCGTTCCGCGATCCAGGCCGTCTGGTATGGATCGCGAACCAGGAATGGAACACGCAAGTGAGCAACTTCCTCGACCTGCGGGAGCAGAATCGCTCCTTCTCCGATCTGGCGGGCTGGGGCACCCATGGCACCGGAGACTGGCAATTGACGGGAACCGGCGAGCCCGAACGTGTGACGGGCGTTCCCGTGACGCAGAATCTTTTTTCGCTGCTGGGCGTGGACCTGCTGCTCGGCAGATTGTTTACCGCTGACGAATGCCGGCAGAGAGCGTCCGCTCCCCAGGCCGTGATTCTCAGTCACGGATTCTGGCAAAGGCGATTCGCTTCAGACCCCTCCGTGGTAGGCAGTAAGTTGATGTTCAACAACCGCGCCGTCACCGTGGCGGGCGTGCTGCCTGCGTCTTTCGACTTCGCCTCACTCTTCGCGCCCGGCACGCCGGTAGATATTTTTATCCCCTGGCCGCTGACCGACGAGACGAACCGGTGGGGCAACACCATGTCGATCATTGGCCGGTTGAAACCCGGCGCCCGCCCCAACGTAATCTTAGAGAACGCGCGGCCGGAGTTCACTCTGCTGGCGAAACAGATGGAGCTCCAGCATCCCGAACGCAACCCGGTGGTTCCGAGGCTGACTCCGCTCGATCAGCGCATTAATGGCCAGGTGCGGCCGGCGTTGCTGGTGCTCGCCTGCGCGGTCGGCGTAGTGATGTTGATCGTCTGCGCGAACCTCTCGAACCTCCAGTTGGCCCGCCTGGGAGCGCGGCAAAAGGAATTGGCCATGCGGGCGGCGCTCGGCGCGGGCCGACTCCGGCTGCTTCGGCAGATGCTGACCGAAAGCGTCGCGCTCTCCTGTTGCGGGGCCGTGCTCGGACTCGCTCTCGCGACGGCCGGCACAAGGGTGGTGGCGCATCTGAACGCCTTCAATCTTCCCTTGCTGAACAGCGTTCGCATCGACGGAACCGCGCTGGCCTTCACCCTCGTCGCGGCGATTTTTACCGGCGTCTTGTTTGGCGTGCTGCCCGCGCTGCAAGCTCCCGCATTCGAGGTGCAGGATGCGCTGAAGGAGGGCGGACGCGGGCTGAGCGCGGGCAAGAGCCGTGCTTGGCTGCGCAACGGATTGGTTGTCTCCGAAATCGCCTTCGCCTCCGTTTTGCTGGTGGGCGCGGGACTGCTGGTGCGAAGCTTCGTTCGCGTGCTCGACGTCAATCTGGGGTTCGAGCCTGAGCATACGGCGGTCTTGCGGGTCGATTCTACCCGGATTGCGAACCCCGCTCAACAGAATGCTTTCTTGGATGACATGCTGCAGCGCGCGCGATCGATTCCGGGCGTCCGGTCGGCTGGCGTGAGCGACGTCCTGCCGTTCGCCGGCGACCGTTCGTGGCAAGTCGGCGCCAAGGGAGTGATTTATCCCAAGAACCAGCATCCCGAGTCCTACATTCGAATGATTAGCGATGGCTACTTCGACGCTGCCGGGATCCGATTAGAGGCCGGCAGAGGATTCACGGAGCAGGATCGCGCATCGAGCGAAAAGGTCGTGATCGTGAATCAGACGTTGGCCCGCACCCTGTGGCCTGGACAGGACCCGATTGGACAGGTGGTGACACAAGATGGAGGCAGGCGTGTAGTCGGCGTGGCGGCCGACGTCCGTCACGAAGCGCTCGAAAAGTCAGGCGGTTCCGAAATGTATATTCCGCTGCGGCAGACCGGAGACTATTCAGACATCGAACTGGTGGCGAGAACGACGCTGCCGAAGGATGTATTCGCATCGGCAATCCGAACTGCGCTGCGTCCGCTGGATCCAAATCTGCCCATCCGTGACGTTCGAAGCTTGCAGGATCTGGTGGACCAGGCGGTGTCTCCGCGACGCTTTCTGGTGATGCTGCTGGGCGGATTCGCAGTCTTCGCGCTGGTACTCGCCTCGCTCGGTATCTATGCGCTGATTTCGTATTCGGTAAGTCAACGGGTACAGGAAATCGGGATTCGGATGGCTCTGGGGGCGTCGCCGGGCGACTTGCAACGGCGCATCCTTTTAGGGACGTTTGGACTGACGGCATTAGGGCTCGCATTGGGCATCGCGGCGTCGCGAGCTTTGTCCAACATGCTGGGGAGCCTGCTGTTCGGCGTAGCTTCCGGCGACCCGGTCACCTATGCCGGCGTGGGTGCATTGCTGATCGCGGTTGCGGCAATCGCCGGATACATTCCGGCCCGGCGCGCCTCCCGGATCGATCCAATGGCGGCGCTGCGGTCGAATTGAATACATAAAGCGCAGCAATAATCAAAACCATTTCTTTACATTAAGAACGCGAAATCGGATATTCCAAATGGAATAAATCGGATTGAGTTTCACGCTATCGATCGAAGCGCGAATTCCCCCACCGATTGGGCCAGGAACTTCGCGACTTCCAATTGCAGGTCCAGAACGGATACCAATTCACGCTCCAAAATCTCCGTCCTGACCACCTGGCGATCGCAAGCGTGCATAACGCGGACCGTCACCCGCAGCCGTGCTCCCTCGCGCCGGACGGTGCCCTTCAATATGTAGGTGTTGCGGGAGGCAGCGGTGTCCTCGTCAGGATCGTCGATAACCGCAACCTGGCTCCCGCAGGTATGCGCAAGCTGCACAAGAAACTCCTCGCTCAAACCCTCCGCAAGATGCAGCGCGCCTTCGTGGTCGCTGATATCGCGAAATGGCATTACTTGCAGTTTGATGGCGCCGCCCGCCGCGACTGGGCGATTTACCACGGCTTTCTGCGCGACTACCAACGCCGGCGGAGCGCCGCCCGAATCCAGCGTCTTGACGGGGGCGATGAAGCGATACCCTCGCCGCGATTCCGTCTGCACGTACATGGAACGGCGAGAGTCGTCGTCTAAGGCCCGGCGAAGCTGCCGCACACAGGAGTTGATGCCGTTCTCATAATCGATGAAAATCTCGCGCATCCAGATTCGTTCCCGGATCTGTTTGCGGGTCATGAGGATCCCCGGTTGGGACGCGAGCGCAACCAGCAACCGGGTCGGTTGAGGCTTCAAACTGATCAGGCTCCGGTCGCGGAACAGATCGCCGGAGATCAGGTTCAAATCGAAATCGCCGAATCGGATGATCACGATTGCACTCCAAGGGCCTTAACGAGAAGTCGATTATAGTGCAAAGCCTTCCTGAAATCCAGGAAATTAATTGGTAAATGACGAACTAAGGAGAAATTATTGTATGAACATATGCTTAGAAATTGATCACAAGTTGATAATAAATGATCCATTGCAGCCGGGAACTTTCGGACAAATAATTTGATGGGGGAAAAACCCCGCGTAATCCGTCCAAAGGAGGTTTGTGAATGCCGTCTAATGAGATGATCACCGGCGAATATGCGTGCCTGGTGAACCATTTTCCGCCGGGAGGCGCCTGCCAGCCGGAGCCCATTTCCGAATTGACCACCTCGGCCCACTGCCGAGTGACGATAGCGAGCGGCCACAAGGCCTACCTGCATTCGGATCCTGCTGCCGCTTCCCTGATTCGCCCGGTGATCCTGCGAACTCAATCGCTGGATGAATTCAAGTCCTGGATGTCGGTCCCGGATGAAGTGCACCGGACCCACCCCGCCGAAATGGAGTGGGAAATTCCCTCCAAACCCTGGAATGGCCGCCTTATCCAGAAGCAGGACTTAGATTCTGAAGAACGGACCGCGCTCGATCTGGCTTACTACGCGTACGTGTTCGGCGATTCGCGCCGGGTAGAAAGTTATCGCGAGATCCTGGAGAACTGCTTCGCGCCCTTTGAGGCGGCGGTTTACAAAGCGTCGCGGGTGCGAATCGAGGCGCACGGCGACCTCATCGTACAGGGCTGCGCCGCAATTCTCGAATTCGACGACCTCATTATCAACGCCGGTGGCCGCCTGATTCTCAATACCCCCTGCAATGCTGCGATCGGCCGTCTGGTGAAGCATCCGGCGCCGGCGCGGAGCTGGAATTAATAAGGAGCAGATGACAATGCCAGAGAGAAAAGCTTTTGAGGTGATCGCGGTAAATACCGATGAGCCACGGAACGTCACGGCGTCCGATCCGCTCATCATTAACGACGTCGTATTAACCCTGCCGTGGGTGCGGATCGTAGACGGCGACATTATCGCAAAGGTGGAAACCACCACGAACTTCGGCAAGCTCGAAAAGCTTCCGGTTCCGGCCAAGGGAGGCAAACATGCTCGTTGATGAACAATTTGTCGCCGATGTATTCGTGATCGGCCAGCGCGGACCGAATGGAAACTCGGGGCTGCCTGGGCCTCCAGGCAATCCAGGTGGCGCAGGCCGCAATTGTGACTGCAATTGGGCCAGCGGATGCCGGGACTCGACTGCCGGCGGGAATGGAGAATCCGGTGGCAACGGGTCTCGCGGGGACGACGCGGGAGACGGCTTACGAGCATTCCCGGCAACGTTCAAGATCGAGGAACTCATCGGCGATGTCACGTTCATGAGCTGCGGCGGGAATGGTGGGAACGCAGGTCCGGGCGGAATCGGCGGCCAGGGCGGCGCGGGCGGTCCCGGCGGCTCCTCCGGTAAGGACGGAGCTTATAAATGCTCCGGATCGAACGGAGGAAACGGGGGACAAGGCGGATTGGGCGGCAATGGCGGCGCCGGCGGCAACGGCGGCGATGGGACCAAAGTGACCATCTATTACAAGTCGCCCACCGGCGGGAAAGTTCTGCCTAAGACTGCGGCGGCGGAAACCGGGGTGGGCGGCGCGGGAGGCTCCGGCGGCACGGGCGGTGCAGCAGGAACGCCGTCCGGATCGGCCGGCGCATCCGGAAGTCCCGGTCAGGCGGGGCGCGCAGGCTCCAAGTTCGGGAGCACCTCCCAGTACGTGATCAATCCGTAAACGAACATGGCCGGCGCGGATCGTATCCCCACCTTCTTATCGATCGGCGCTCGCCTGGCTGGCGTGGCCGAGGGCGATGCTTTGTCCCTCGGCCATCTTGCTTTGGGCCTACCGATGGCTGGTGGAACAACGCTTGGCGGCCGTTCCGAATTGAATAACGACGGAGACCCTCTTCAGATCTGCCTTACCTCCTCCGAATCCGGCGTGAATGTACGCCTGATTGCGGACCCCTGCTGGCAGAGAGGCATCGCGAGCGAACGACTTGTTGGATCGAGAGCAGCGCTCGCCGAGGTTCTGCGGGCGCAACCGACGGGATTAGGGCCGTGGTGTGACGCTTTGCTCAAAGCTGCCATTCCGGAGGACGCCGAGACTACCAACCGATTTCGGCGCGGATTTTGCTGGATCGGAACCGGTGTGGGAATCACCTGGCTCGGTCTCTACGTGGATGCTAAGCCGCAAGGAACATCCCGCTGGGAGATTGCCCGGGAATGGTTAGTCCGCGAGCTGAGCGACTCACGCATTGCAGTCGCGTTTCTCGATCGACTGGCGGAGTACGGCGATATTGCCAGCTTCGCGATCGAGGGAGCGGCGCCGGACGCCGTAACGCTGAAGATATATTGGCGACTGCGCTCGCCGCGGGCGCTCTCCGAGACAGGGCTCGACCTTCTTCAGGACCCCGCGTTCAAAATCTATCTGGCGCAAGCTGTCGGGGCGCGCCCCATGCGTCTGTCCGGAACTGTTTTCAGCGCCGGATTCGATACTACAGGCGCGATCTCCAGCGCAAAGATCGATCTTTGCGCGCATTGCCTGCCGCAGGAAGCCGATCGATGGATCTCGACGGTCAATTCACTGACCGGCCGTTTCGGATTAACGCCCATGCCGGTCGGTGAAGATCTTATGACGGGGCGCTGCGATGCTGCTTTTCTCGGCTTAGGCCTCGATGCCCGCCGCAGACCGCGGTTGAATCTCTATCTGAAGCCTCCGGGTCGAAAGCGTACTCGGCAGGCGAGCGAGGCAGCGAAAGAACGCATTCGCGAAGCGATCCTGTACCTCACGGAGTTGCAGCGCCCGGGCGGGTCCTGGTGCGACTATCGTCTTCCGGCCGGCGAAGCGACGCAGTGGGTGACGGCTTTTACAGGCGTCGCCCTTGCGTCGGCTGCACGCAAAGGCTATCGGGAAGCCATAGGACCGGCTCGCCGTGCGGCGGTGTGGCTGGACCGCGTTCGTACGTACCCGGCCGGATGGGGATACAACGACAGGACAGGCGCCGATGCCGATTCCACCGGCCTGGTCCTCCGTCTGTTCCATGCACTCGGAAAAGAAGTTCAGTCGAGCGATGAACGATTTTTGCTGGGGCAATGGCGGCCCGGCGGAGGCTTTGCGACTTACAACGAGCCGGGATATTGGGCCGCGGTCCATCCGTGTGTCACATCGGTTGCGTACTTGGGGCTTTCGCCAGACGTACGCATGCGCCTTCTGCCGGACCTGAAACAATACCTTTCGAGAACCATTCGCCAGGACGGCACCTGGCCTTCGTATTGGTGGCGGAATCATCTCTATAGCACCTTCCATCATCGTTTTTTATTGCGGCAGCTAGGCCTGTCGGACCGTTACGCCGAGCCTGCGCCGCTGCGGGACCCCGGCGATGAAGCCTCCGCGTTCGAGGTTGCTCACGCGGCCGGAATCGGATACCTCCGCCAGAGCCCCGGTCAGCAGGCCAGGGAGCTGATCGATCGCCTTCTCAATATGCAGAAGCAGGACGGCAGTTGGGAGGGCGGATTCAATCTTCGCGTTACCGAACCGGATTGCGCGCAGCCCTGGGACGATCCTCGAGGAACTCTCTATGCCGACGAATACGGCACGATCACTACCGCTAGCGCCATCACCGTCTTATTGGAGGTCAGCGATGTCCAGCTATGTACTCGATAGTCAACACGAACCGGCGCTGTTCTATAAGGAGAGCTGTCCTCCCTGCCGGATCATGTCGCGGCTCGCGGTCATTTTCGCGCTGGGGTTGATCCGGCGTATCCCTCTCGATTCGCGGGAGGCGGCAGAGCTTTATGCCCTCTATCCCGGACATGAGGGACAGTTAGTGCTGGTCGATGGGAGCCGGGTCTCGTTTCAGCGGATGGTCTACGCCGCGTTGCCGGTGTGCGTGGTGCGGAGACTGATGAGGGCCGCGGTGAAGCGGGGATAATTCTATGGACCCTCGCTCCATTTTTCTCGATGCTGCGCGAGACGCTCGATTCGCGCGAGACGGATTTGTCGTGATCGACCTGTTGTCGCAGGAAGAGATCGCGCGCTTGCAGAAAATATTCGACCGCTTCAGCGACTATCATCCGGCCGGGTTCTCCGCGACGATTCTCAGTGGCGATCTGGACTATCGCCGCGCCGTCAACGCGGAGGTGAGCGGAGTCCTGGCAGCGAAAATAACCGGAGCGCTTCGCAATTATCGCCTGGTTTGCGCTGGTTTCGCGGTAAAAAAACCGCCCGGCGGAGCGATGCCTTTACACCGGGATATCTCGATGGTGCGCCCGGAAGAACGGCCGGGGATCAGTTTCTGGGCGCCTCTGGTCGATGTCGAGCCCGGTAGCGGCTGCCTCGAAGTCCTACCCGGAAGTCATCGCACCGGCGGTGGTCATCCAAGAGCGGCTGGTATGGCGGGTACCGGTGCGGAAGATTCCGCCGGCCGCCTGGTGAACCTGCCGATGCGCGCGGGTCAGGCGCTGTTTCTCGACGGGGGAACGTTACATGCATCCGGGGACTACCAGTGTGGCGAAGCGAGGCCGGTGGCCGTGGCGCCTTTAACGCCGCGGGAAGCGCCGATCATGTACTACCATTGCGGCGCCGGAAATCAGGAGCTGGAAGAGTTTGAAGTGGACGACTCCTTTTATCTCACTCACCGGCTGGGAACCCGTCCGGCTGCCGGTCATTTCGTTGGGTTATAACCCCGTCCATAAGGACGGGGATTTCGCGTCGTACTTCCGATCCCAGAGGCCTCTATGTCGAACACCATTCAGAACGACGGACTCTCCTTAGGAGCCGCATCCGGTATACCGGCGATTCAGACCTTTCAAATCGATCCTTCCGGATTGGGAGGGATTGCCGAGAGCGTTAACCTCTACCGGGGAGACGTGAACGTTCCTATTAACCTGATTTCTTTCCAGGCGCCGGGCGGACTGGAAGCATCCGTCTCGATCCTTTATCACAGCAACATCGGGAAGTCGGTCGATACCTGGAACCTGGACGCGCCGACAGGACCACTGGGCCTCGGATGGTCCTTTGGCTATGAGTTCATCGCCTTATCGGTGGGGCAGAACGAGGGGTTTGAAGCCCCGGTTTATTATCTGGTCGCGAACGGCGCGTCGAATCAATTGTTTCAAACGGAGGAAACATCCTCTTACCGGGAATTCGAGATTGAAAGCTATCAATATTGGCAAATCCGTTATTACCCCGGTGAGGAGCGATGGGAAATCGTGAAGGAAGACGGCAGCCGCTACCGCTACGGCGGAGGCGGCTTTCCCGCCGCGGCGAGTCCGGTGCAGTACGGAATCAAGTGGGGCGGAGCAAACGGCAACTGGGTAGACAGCAGCACCATCACGACCGGTCAGCGGCCTTATGAAATGGGATGGAATTTGTCGGAGATCCGCTCCACCTGGGGAAACCGGATCGTGCTGGAGTACGAAAACGACGTCGCGCAACTCGGAGGCAACGCAGGTCTCGAATACACTCGCTCTTCGCGGCTGAAGCGGGTGAGCGATCCGGTGGGGCGGACGTTCGTTTACTTCTATAAACCCAAACGTTACGACAGCGATGTCCGGGAGTATCAGTATCCCCAAATCCACCCCACCGCGCCGAATCTGGTGGCCTATCAGTTTCGCCTGGAGACCCAATATCTCGACCGCATTGAAGTGTCGGGACCACCGGAAGACTCCGGACGAATCCTGACCCTGGAATTTGATTACGAATTGCGAAACATTTCCCTGGATCACCCGTCCGACGCGGATTTCTACAAACGCTATCTGAACGAAGTGATCATACGGACCAATGACGGCCTGGCCCTGCCCAGCTTTTCGTTCTCTTACTTTAACCAGGAGAAGCACCGCGACCCCAGTTTCAATCGCGGTGCGGTGGAGCGGATTACCTATCCGCAGGGAGGGAGTGTTTTCTATACCTACAAGGAAACGCAGCCCGGGGGAACGGAGCGGACGCGGGAAGTGTCGAAAAGCGGAATCCCCCGGGTGTGGTTCGGCTCCGACTATGCGGTGATGACCCACTACGAAGGCGTAGGTGGAGGCCTTCCGGTGGACATCTACATGTGGAACGGCATGTGGGCGCTGTGCCCGGCAAGCTACCACTTTCCTGTGGAGATGGATCTTTCGACGCTCGAAGTGTCTCCCGCGCCGGAGTTCTTCGCCATTAAATTCCATACCAAAGAATCGACGCCGCGCCTGTTCGTTGGTCTGTTTCACAAGGAGAAAGGACGCTACGGGCAGTGGTTCGTGGAACAACAATTCAGCGTCCTGCCGATTTCTGGAGGCGATCAGGGAATTGCGGTGACCGGCGACGAGTTCGCCATCGCGATCGCGTCCGGCGGCGCGCTGTCCGCCAAAGTCTGGGACAGACTCAAGCAGACCTGGATTGACCGCAGCAATCAATTTCAGCTCAATCCGAATGCGGATTACGCGCTTTCCGCGTACCGGAGCCATTTCGCATTGGCGACCCACACTTCGAACGGTGCTTGCAAACTCGAAATGTATCGCCTCAATCCCAATAGCCGGGCGTTTGAGCCGATCCAACTGAAGGTCGACCAGATCCCGCACCTTCTGTGGGATAAAGCCGGAACGCCGAGCCGTTTCTGGGCGCTGGGAACAGATTACGCCGCAACCACCTACGTCACGGAAGCAAGCGAGAGCGAGGTTCGCTATAAAATCCAGGTCCAGCAATGGAACCAGACGTTTCAGGCGGACCTGAACGTGGATAAGGAATACAAACTGCCGGGCGATACGAAGCTGCCTTTTGCACAGTCGATCGCAAGTGGCAGCGTGGTCGCGAATCTTGGCAATCTGTTCCGCTACGACGGTCTTAACTGGATCGAGGGACAACTTCCTTACACGGCTTCGGACCCACCCCCGAGTTTCATTTACGGATCGGACGCCGCCGTCGTTTCGGGCGAGGCCTCAAGCGCGGTGTCGCTGTTCGATCCTTATACAGGCGAGTGGCAGCTCCAATCCGTGAGCGGACCGTCGGAAGGAATCGCCCCCACCATCAACGGAAATTACATGACGATGGGCCGGAATGTCTACTTCCGCGACAGCGAGGGCTCTTTGCACGTGGTGGCGCAACTCGACCCTAATATGGACCGGAAGAGCCTGGTCAACCGGGCTCCGAACTTTATCGCGTATCAGGACGATGGCGGTAGCACGCACGTTTTTCCTCTGGAAAACGGCGGCGTGAATGGGGGTGCAGAAACAAAACTGCCGGGCCAGAAGATCGTGACGGAAATCAACGATTCCGGCACGCAGTTGGTGGGCAACGTATCTCTATTAACGTTCGAAGGCGATTTCAACGATCCTAAGACGCTGCATCTTTACCAATACGTCAACCGCGAAGTAAGCGGACCGGTGACCGCGTATCCCGTGGCCGCACTGAGCATCGACGATGGCATGCCTTCCTACTGGGGACAGGCAGCCGCCGGGGGACTTTCACGGAATACACGCTATTACTACGATTGCCAGAGCTTGACGGTGACGCCCGACGGTTCCGTGTTCGAGTACTCCGCAGCAACCGCGGTTTACGGAGTACCCGGAGCCGCTCCATCCATCTGCGAAACACCTCTCGCGACCACTCCGTTTGGGCGCACGGAATACCGGTATCACAACAACCGGACTCCGCTGCACGACGAGATCGAGGGCGTTTCTCCCGGCAACGAAGTCTATTACTACAGCTACCTGGCGGGATCAGTTTTCGACAAGACCGATTACACGGCGAGCGGCGATCCGAAACAAAGGGACATCACGCTGTACGATGTGCGCACGGAGCGCGAGCCGCTGGATGCCCCAGGCACGCGCGTGCCGCTCTTCGGCGCTTATATCAAGCCGAAGAGCGTGACGACGTCAGTGTTCGAAGAAGCAATTCCCGTCCCCGCAAGCCTCACCCAAGTTTCGGATGGAGTCGCGGTTCCCGAAGATGTGATCGGCGCGCTCGCAGTCCGCGGAATCGACGTGGGAGAAAAACACCTTGTCCGAACTCGCATCCCGGGACAGTGGAGACTGTTTCCGAGCCGCTCCAAACCTTTCTTCATCCCGATCGCGGAGCGCGGCGGAGCCCTGGTCGCGGGAATCCCCGTCGATCGCGAGGTCAGCTATGAGTACTCCTTCGCCACGGGACTGCTGACCGCCGACGCCACCGATAGCCGAAACTCGCAAGGCTTCCTCGAAATCGCTCGGCGAGAAATTTATTACGCCTGGCAGATTGACGAGTACAAGATTTTCAAAGAGCGGCACATTTTGTCGCCGGTGGCCGTGTCGATCCGCCTTAGCCGCCAGGGCGGCCTACCCACGCTGTACCATCCAACACATCTCGCGCTCACCACCTATCAGCGATGGTTTCAGGATCAGGACCCGGCGGTAACGCGCTCTGGTCCGGCGCGCTCCTACGAGGCACGCACGGAGGCTATGTACGATGCCACGAGAGCCATTCCAGTGAACTTCAGCGACTGGAATAATCAGCAGGCTCCGCCCGAAAGCCAGTGGAGGCTGGTGGGACAGGTGATCTCCCGCCTGCCCACCGGGAATGTGATCGAGGCCATCGATGTGAGCGGAATGCCGACCACGTCGATCATGAATCGCGAAGACACGCTACGCATCGCGGAGATCGGCAACGCTCGCCGCGCTGAAATCAGCTACGCCGGTTTTGAGTCTTACGAAAACGACGACGGCTGGATCCTGACCGGCAATAGTCCGATTGCGGAGAATATCGTCTCGGGCGATGCGCATACCGGCACGCGGTCGCTGGGCATGAGCCCCGATCCGGATGCGGCGCTGGAGCGCGATTTCCAGCTTGTTGCGGGCCGCATCTACATTTTGTCGTATTGGATCAAGACGCCCGCGTCCTTTGATTCCGATCCGGGAACGGCGTCGTGGACGGTGAAGATCGACGGGCAATCGTGGCGGACGTTCGAGATCACCGGCACCGGCGGCGCCTGGCAGTATCGTCATGAGCGAGTGGAGGTCCCCGGTACAGCGGGTTCGCTGGTGAATGCGAAGTTCCTCGCGGAGAACCGCAAGACGATTCAGGCAAGCATGTTCCTGCTTGACGATCTTATGGTCGCGCCGCTGGATAGCGGCGGTACGGCAGTGGTGTACGACGCACTGACCACGGCGGTGACGGCTTCCGTCTCCTCGAACGGCGGCACAGCGCGCACCCTTCCCGATACCTATCAGCGAGGCGTCGTGACCATCGGGCCGGACGGCCAGGTATCGAGCGGCTTCGCCCTGTACCTGGTGCGCCAGGTGGACCGGTCGCGCCCCTTCACCTTTCCCGCGAACGATCCGAACTGCGGCTGCCAGGTAGATGCGCCAGGAGGCGGGACTTTCGCCGACTTCAACCAGGGGGATGCGTGGCGCCTGCAATGGACCTCTCCGAACTTCGGCAACTGGGAAGTACGCAACGGCCGCCTGATCCATCCCGGCTCGCAACCGGACCGCATCCAGTTCGCGCCCACCACGGAGGCTCGCGATTTCGGCGTCCGGGTTTCCATGTTTCCGCCGCTCGACGCGCAAGGCCAGGCGGTCTTCCCGAAGCAAGGCATCGGCATAGCAATTGGGGATGCGTTCTCCGCCCAATGGGATTCGGCGTCGGGATGGAATATTACGCTCGGCGCCGAAGCTGTCGCGATCCAAGCCGCGCTGGGCACGGATTGGATGGTCCTCGCGCCCGTCGATCCAGTTAGCGGATTGACGTCCTTATTTTTCCTCACCGACGGACACCTGATCTTCGGGCGTGTCGGCACCATTCCGGTGACGGGGATGGTCGGCTTGTTTACGGAAACAGCCGGCGTCGCATTCGGATCGGTCGCGACGTTCGGATCGCCGCGCATTTCCATGACGTACGTGGACGGGTCCGCGAAGGAGCGCCAGAGGCAGGTCTTCGCCGGGACCGGAATCGACGTCGGCGGCAGCCTCTACGACTCCATCGGTCGCGCCGCCGTTGGCGTGAAGACCATCCGGATGGAAGGCGCTCCGCTCGGCTACGTCACGGATTATGTCGAGACCTTCGATCCCATCACCGGCATCCTGACCGGCCGCGCGGCAAATGCATATCCGGAGGATCAGGGCTATCCTTACACTCGTACCGAATTCTACGCCACCGCGCAATCCCTCGCCCGCATGCAAGGTCTGCCCGGAAAGGATCTGGCGATCGTTCAGAGCGGCACGTTCGGAACCGAGGTTGCCGAAAACCCGCACGTTAAGACGCTGCAATACGGAACCAACTTAGAGGGGCAATTCGGCAGTTCCCTGTGGCCTCCAGGCCAGTATTTCGTCACCAGGACGCAAGATGCCAACGGAAATCTCGGCTTCACGCTGACCACCAAGATCGATCAGAAAATCGCGGATATGTCCGGGCCGGAATCTCCCGGGGGCGCCTTCCGTATTTCTCATTATTTTTACGACAGCGCCGGTCGTTTGATCCGGAAAATGCCGCCCGCGGGCGTTGCGGCGCAACAAGCCGGCGACCCCGATGCCGGGCGCTGGGCCACGATCATGAACTACGATTTCCTGGGCCAGCAGACCTCGATTACCACTCCCGACGCGGGAACCACGGAATATATTTACGACCGCGCCAGCCGCCCACGCTTCGTCCTCACCGCGGAAGGCGCCAATCCGTCGAAACCTCTGAACACGATCCTCTATTTGAAGTACGACGCGATGGGCCGCGAACTGGAGCATGGCTACTTCGAAGCCGTTTGGAAGCGAATCGAGTTGGAGGAGAACGCGCTGAACGATCCAAGCTGGCCCGGCGCGTCCCAACCACACGTCGTGCGAGACCTCAATCAGTGGGATGGGGACGGCAACGATCCTCTGCTGTTCGGCCGTCTGGCAGCTTCCACCAGCTATACGGACGGCGCCGCACAACCTGTGCGCGACACTTTCGCTTACAATCTCCGCGGCGAAGTTGTATCGAAAACACTCGATGCGCCCGAATTCGACAACACGCCGAGAACCGTCACCTACGCGTACAACACGATCGGCGAGCCTGTGCAGTTGGGTTATCCCGCCGGAAGCGCTACGCCGGTGGTGACCTTTAGCTACGATCTTACCGGCCAAATGTTCCGCGTCGGAACGCCAGCGGATTCGTCCGCCTTCGCCACCTATACTTATGACCCCTTGGGAAACATCCGGGCGGGCACTCTTCCCGCCGCCGCGCTGGTGGAGCGGCGATCGGAATACAACCAACCCGGCTGGCCCGTCCTCAACAGGTACTCCATCGATTCGGCAACTCCGGTATTTCAAGAAACTCTGACTTACACCGAGGGCGGATTTGACGGAGCCGCTTACTTCGATGGCACCATAGCGAGCGCCGCCACCGAAGATCCAACCGGAGGTTTCCTCTACCAATATGAGTACGACGGAGTCTCAGAACTGTTAGTCGCCGCCGACAATGCTAATCCGGATGCGAGCGTCGGTATCGCCTCGACCACGGAGTACGACCCGAACGGCAATATCGTGGCGATCGCCCAGGGTGCGAGGACCTACCAATACAACTACCCGGAGTATACGAACCGGCTCACTTCCATTACTGCGGATGGCCAGGCGGTGGACACGTTCGCTTTCGATCTCAACGGAGCCATCACCGCCTCGACTCGCCTCAACCTGCCTTCGATCGCGTACGACACGTTCACAGGACTGACGCGAGAGATCCAAAAGATTGAAGGCGGAGCGGCGACTCAGACCATCGCGTTCAGTTATGCGGCCGATGGAAAACGCGCCACCAAGATTGTCACTGGCGATGGAGGCGCAAAAGTCTCCTCCAGGTTGTATGTGCGGGGCATGCAGGATCTTCCCCTGCTGGAGGTCGCGTCGGAACCAGGAAGTGCGTCGATGGGCGATTCTCAATTCATTTACGGCCCCGATGGACTGGTCGCGCTGCACGCGGGCTCCAAACGGTATCGCGTTATAAAGGACCGGCAAGGGTCGGCTCGCAGGGTGATCGATGAGACCGGCGCCGTGGTCGCCACCTTCGATTACGGACCGTTCGGAGGGCGGATCACGGGGCTCGGCGAAGGCAAGAGCGACATTCTTTACTATCGCTACAACGGCCAGGAATTCGATCCGGAAACCGGTCTCTATAACTACCAGGCGCGGATGTACGATCCCGAGTCGCGCCGCTTCTTCTCGACGGATCCTGCCGCGCAATACGCTTCGGCTTACGTCTATACCGGGAACAATCCCATCAATCTGGTCGATCCGAACGGCGAAGAGGCGTTGACCGCGTTTCTTATTGTGGTGCTGATCAGCGCGATTGTGGGCGCTATCGCCGGAGCGATCACCTACGCGGTCACGTATCAGGGTAACTTCGACGCGGGCAAGTTCTTCGCCTATGCGGCGGTCGGCTTCGTAGCGGGTGCGGCCGGAGGCGCCGCCGGTTATGGCGCGGGCTTGCTGGCGACCGCGGCGCTGGCCACCATTGGCGTATCCACGTCCACATCCATCGCGAGCGGCATTGTGGTGGGCGCAGTGACGGGTGCGGCGGACGGCGCGATCTCCTCCAGCCTCAACCAGATCGGGGTGAACCTTATCGAAGGAAAGCAGAATATCTGGGAAGGCGTGGGAACGGCCGCGTGGCAAGGGGCAGCCATTGGAGGGGTGCTGGGCGCAGTGTCGGGTGGGATTACCGGAGCGTTGAATAAACCGACTGCCGTGGGCCTGAAACAGCCGGGTAGCGTAATCGGACACACGGTTCCAGAGCCATACGGCACGTTTCGAAATGTGCCTGGGGGGCAGCACTACGGTCCTAACAACATCGGGGGAGCAGCCGGCGAGCAAGGCGTACTCGCTATTCGGGCGCACGGAGGCAAGGCCCGACTTTTCGGCGAGGATCTCGTCTTGGAATGGCACACGCCGGCAGTTGTTCAGAAAGACGTGAGCACGATCATCGCGGAATTGGGACCTGGCTTCACGCCGAGGGGAATTGACCTTACGGGTGTGTGTTGGGCCGGCAACAACGGTGTCGCCCGCAGCTTCGCGAACGACCTTGGGGTACCCGTACGTGCGGCGAATGTGGCTACGACCACAGGCTCGGTGAGCGGCCGCACATTCATCAGATGGTATAGGACGTTGTTCCAGTTCGGAACGTTCCGAACCTATTACCCAAACCAACTACAGACCGGATGGGTCGCGCTTTTCGGATACTAACGATCGCTTCACCCTGGCTTTACAAGATGCGCGAGGAGATAGACCTCGGCAGCCGGCTCGATATTATCGGCCAACTGGTCCAATCCCCGTGTGCGTAGGTATCGGCAGAAGCCGCGCCAAGTGGCGCTGGTCACGTCGTCCAGCGAGTCGATTTGGAAGCCCGCGTCCTCGCACAACCGCGCGTAGGCGGAAAGATCGCTGGGTGAAGGAGTCTCCGGCACCGACCATTTCCCGGTCCAGTCCCGGCCCGAAAAAAGGATGTCGCTGACCGCCAGCGATCCTCCAGGCTTCAACACGCGCAAGGCTTCTCGCAGAAATGCGAAGCGATCATCGAAGTGGAAGGCGGCCTCGACGGACAGAATGAAATCGGCAGACGCGCCGGCGAGGGCGAGCCGCGACGCGTCGATCGCGCAATACTCGGGGCCGGGGTAATGCGTTCGAGCGTGCTGCAACTGGAGCACGGAAAAATTCAAACCTAAGACCTGCGCGGAAGGGTAGCGGCGAGCAACCAAAGCGGTTCCCGCGCCGAGACCGCAGCCGACGTCGAGAACCCGGATCTCCGCGCCCTGCGGACACTGCGGCCAGCGATGGATGTGGCGTTCCACCAGAGCCCCGCAAGCCTCCGCCATCGAAGACGCGCCGCGGCTCCAATCGCCTACGTTGAAGAATCCGGCGTCCCCGTATATTTCCTGCATCTGAGGATGGAAGATCATCGCGTCGTAGCGCGATATGAAATCAGCTTTCGGCTGCATAAGAGCGCACTTCGACCGGAACGGCGACCGGTCCACGCTGAACTACGGGATTCGATCGCCACTCGATCGCGTCCTCTGCGATTCTAAAATCTGAAACATGCGCCAGGAAGCGCGACAATCCGACCGCTGCTTCGAGCTCCGCCAGCCTCGCGCCGATGCAGCGAAATACGCCGTGGCCGAACCCCAGGTGGGCGCCGGCATTCCTGCTGAGGTCGAGCCGATCCGGATCCGGGAACGCCAGAGGGTCGCGATTGGCGGCGGCGACGGCGGCAAAAATCACGGCGCCGGGCTCGATCGTGTATCCCCGCAGCAGAATTGTCTCCCGTGCAACCAAGGAGATGTAGAGGACCGGGCTTTCATAGCGAAGCAATTCGCTTACACCTCGCGTCAGAAGCTCGGGCGACTTTCTGGCGGCCGCCAGACAATCGGGCCAGCGTGAGAGTGCCACCAGAGCGTTGCCGATGAAGTTCATCATGTTCTGATGCCCGGCGTAGAAGAGGAGCACGAGCAAGGGAATCATCTCCTCGTCGGAAATGCCTGCGGCGTCTGAGATCAGGCGCTGCAAAAGGTCGTCCGCCCGCGTCCGGCGCTTCCGGGCGATCAGGTCCTTCAAGTACAAGAGGAACTCCGACGCCACGGCACGCAGGTCCGGAGCAAGTGCCTCCGGGTTCAAGCAGCTCAAGAACTGTCCATCCAGAGAAGCCGCCAGATTCGATAGCATTTCCATATCGGATGGAGGAACGCCGATGATTCTGGCGATCGCTGAGAACGTGAACGGGCCCGCGTAGTCCCGCATGAGGTCGAACTCCCGGCGCGGGCGCAATCCAGCGAGCAAAAAATCCGCATGTCGCGCGATTTCTGCGGAGGCGGCGTCGAGATTTGCGGCCAAGCCACCGGCGAGCGACTGCCGGAGCCGTATGCCGGCTTGCGGCGAAAGCAGGTGCAAGGCGCGACGCAATGCCGCCTCCACACCTGATCCGGCGCGGCCGGAATCCTGGCCCCAGTGGTCGCATCGGGAATCGCGCAGTAAACCGAGAACATCGTCGTGTCGTACGACGAGCCAGAATCCAGCCGGGCTCCAGGAAACTGGAGCCGTCTCCCGCAACATGCGAAACCCCGGATACGGATTTCGCAAAAAGGATTGATCGAATAAATCGATTGGACAGGGGAATTCTCTGGTGGTTTCCGCCGTCATTTGAGTTGAGTTTAATTCAAAAATCGCGGAAATCGCAAGGGATTTCGCGCAGGTGGCGCGCGAATTTCTCACGGTGACTATTTCCAGGCGGTTTCCGGCCACGCAGCCCTCCTGATGCCGATATCGGTTACCATTGGCGAAGTGTTTCGACTATTGCAAGACCATCCTTAAGATTTAGTATCGGGAGCGCTCCCTTTAGCTGCTAGTTTCTGTTCCCACAGCGGAGAAGCTCGCTTCGTAACCCGCAACGAGCTGGGGCCAGACATTGACTGGCGGCAATCCAACGCACACAGACCCGTATCGAGGAGGTTGCTA
>DATHOJ010000047.1:0-2351 GCA_035485055.1 Bryobacteraceae bacterium | reverse complement strand
GAAAGACGATCCGCGAAACCGCAAGTCGTAGGAGGGGGTGGATAGCGCGACTTGACGAGTCGGCAAAGGCCGATTCAATCGCGATGCGCGTCACGAAGAATTCAGGAGAACAATATGAAAATACTGATGGTCCTGACATCGGACAACCAACTGGGGCATACTAGCGATCCGACTGGCTTCTGGCTAAGGAATTCGCGGCCCCCGATTTCGTATTCAAGGGTGCCGGCATTGAGCTGACGCTCGCCTCTCCGAAGGGCGGGCAGCCTCCGCTCCGATCCGAAACACGATCTGCCGGAAACCAAACACCGGCGATGGCGCGGTTCAAGAAGGACGTTGTGCAAAAGGCTTGCCGACGTGAAAGCGGACGACTTCGATACCGTTATCTATCCCCGTGGGCACCGCCCGATGAGCGGTGCTGAAGTTCTGGGAGCAACGCCTTCTCGGAGGCGCCCTCTTTGCCAAGTGCGGCTGGCGTAAGAAGTGTGGCTGTATTCGCTTCTACCTTCGATTAACCCAGTCTGATCTGTCTGGCGAAGCCCGAAAGATCGACCGTCGCATTAGCGGCCAAGATCCCGATTCTTGCTGCGCTCCGATTGCTTCGTTACGCTTGGAGTCTCGAGGGTGGTCACGGCGTCCCGAAGCCCTTTTGATACCGACCGAGCCATCCGCTCCAGCCGTCATCCTCAGGCATGATGCCGCGGCGGATAAGACGTTGGCCTATCTGGCGCAGCTGGCGCTTGTCATGCAAGAGGGCTTCTGAATCACCCATGTCATCACTTTCCAGCATCGGGCGGCTGTCTGCGGTAGACTTTCGAAGCTGAATAAATGAGTTCGTTCTCAAGCCACCGCGATTTCGAGCCCCTTCGATTTCGGGAGTGTAGTAGACATAGTGGATTCGCGCGTCCGTTCCTTCGAGCATGAGATAGCTACGTCCTGAGGACTCCTCCTCTCCGTGAACCAGGATTCTGCCTTCCAGGGTCGTAAGGTGGCCGAAATTCTGCTGGCCGCGGGAGGGGCACTATCAGTTCAGGTACTTAATGAGTTCGTCGCTGTGGCGCGGCGCAAGCTTGACAAGAGCTGGGAGGAAGTTCGCCGCGCCCTTGACATACTTCGCGTCTTCTGTCCTGAGCCCGTGCCACTTACGGTCGAGATCCACGAGAGAGCCGTGCATATTGCCGAGCGATACGGGTATTCAATCTTTGATTCACTCATCATCGCGGCTGCGCTCCATGCTGGCGCCGGCACACTTTATACGGAAGACATGCGAGACGGCCAGGCAATCGATGGGCTTGCAATTTGCAATCCGTTTTCGCGCGAGAAATAACGGATCCCGCCGGATAGCGGAACCTCGCGCTGCGTGACAGTGGTTCTGGTGATCTCCGGAGTCGAGCGTTTTGATAACTTCGTTATCGTGTGTGGCGAAGCTCTTCGGACTGACCCGCCATGAAGGGCAGACAATACTCATAAGTGCGGTGTCGTCGACCAGCGTTCCAGGCCTGACGTCTTTCTGTATTCAGACCGCGCTGACGGAGTCGCTGAGCGCGTCCGGCCAGATCGAGCGGCCACTCGCTGCCCCATCCGGTCCCGACTGCAACGCGAGCGCGAAGCACCGCGGCCGCCCGAAGTGGGTGCAGGTCAGTAGCGACTCGGCATAAGCGAGATTACTGTGAAGCCCATCGAGGACGGATGATGTAGAGATGAAGGCGACTCTTCCTGAAAACTTTGGGTTAAACCATTTGCCCGCTATTGAGCGAGCCATGATGAAAAACGAAACTGAGTCGATGATAAGGCTGGCCCAGGTCACGAAGAACTATATTGGGGCGCCTCCAGGCGCGAACCGCGCATCGTACCGACCCTACACGCTAGCAGCAATACTGGCGGCGGTCTTTTCAATAAGTGCATGGGCGCAAACCCAGCTTGCGACTGTTTCCGGCATCATCACTGACCCCAGTGGCGCCGTTGTCCCCGGCGTCAGCATTACGATTTCGAGCCAAGGCACTGGATTGAAACGGAGCGCTCTTACTGACACGGCCGGCGGATACCGCTTCGCCGGTTTGCCAACTGGAACGTATTCTCTCCGCATAGAGAAGCCCGGGTTCCAACCGCAGATTCGCGGAGGGGTAGAACTCACTTCGGCTGCCGAGGTAACGATCAATTCGCAACTCGTGATCGGCGACCTTTCGCAGGAAACCACGGTCAACACGAACGCTGCCGCCATTGACAGCACGACGTCTACTGTCGAGGGACTCGTTCCAGAGCAGAGCCTGGCGGACCTGCCTCTCGACAACCGCGATCTGTTTAGTGCGGTTACGCTGGAGCCCGGAGTCGCTCCCAACCCCAGCAGTGCTCCT
>DATHOJ010000046.1:0-118944 GCA_035485055.1 Bryobacteraceae bacterium | reverse complement strand
CGCAAAGGCGCCCGCCACCACACGCCGCGGCGATTCGATGCTCGCCCTTCCCGCGATGAGTCGATAGACGCCGTAGGCGACCAAAGATCCCACGATCGCCATGTTGAAACAGTTCGCGCCGATCGCGGTGATGCCTCCGTCGCCGAAGAAAATCGCCTGGATCACCAGCGCCACCGAAACCGCCAGAATCGACCCCCAGGGCCCCAGCACGATCGCCGCGATGCCGACCCCTACCGCATGGCCCGTCGTTCCGCCCGGCAGCGGCAGATTGAACATCATGATCACGAACGAAAACGCCGCGAAGACCGACAATAACGGCACCGCTTGCGTGTTCAATCGCCGCTTCATCTTCTGAAGCGACACATACCAGAAAGGAGCCGAGCCCGCGTATAACGTCGCGCAGGTGGAAGGGCTCAGATATCCGTCGGGAATGTGCATGCTACCTCTAATACGCCGGTTCGGGGCCTGGCGGTTTTAACGTAGCACAATAATAACATTCGTGACACGCCTGGGGCGTAAATCCGATCCTCGCTCCCCTGCGTATGCACTCATGAAAGGCAAACTATGAAACTCTTCCAAACATTTTCAGTACTCGCTCTGGCGGCCGCCTCAGTCGCGCTCGCAGCCAAGAACCCGATGGTCGGCGGCAAGGAGATGTATCCCAATAAGGACATCATCGACAACGCCGTAAACTCCGCCGATCACACCACCCTTGTCGCCGCCGTCAAGGCCGCCGGCTTGGTCGAGACGTTAAAAGGACCCGGGCCCTTCACGGTTTTCGCGCCCACCAACGCCGCCTTCGCGAAGCTGCCCGCAGGCACCGTGGATACGCTGCTGAAACCCGAAAATAAGCCGACGTTGACCAAGATCCTGACCTATCACGTGGTGGCCGGCCGTTTAAGCGCCGCCGACATCAAGAAGATGATCAAGGACGGCCACGGCGCAGCCGAGCTCAAAACCGTCAGCGGAGGCACGCTCACCGCGATGCTGAAGGGCAACATGATCGTCCTCAAAGATGAAAAAGGCGGCATGTCGACCGTCACCCAGGGAAACGTGTTTCAGTCCAACGGCGTGATCCACGTGGTGGATTCGGTTCTCCTTCCGAATTAATGCAGCGCGTGGGGACGGGCAGCGGAGCCATTCCGCTGCCCTTTTTGCCGTTACAATAGCGGAATGAGGACGACCATCGCTCTTACGCTTCTCGCCATTCCGCTCTTTGCCGGAGATGACGCCGCTACTTGGAGTCCCAAAAGCGCCGCCGGCTATCTCGATCAGAGGGCCGATTGGTGGATCGGCTGGAAATCCTCGGCGCGCGATCACGGCACCTTCTGCATCTCCTGCCACACCGCTCTGCCCTACGCGCTCGGCCGTCCCTCCTTGCGATCGGCTCTTGCCGAACAAGCTCCTTCCACCGGCGAGCGTCAGCTCCTCGATAACGTCACCAAGCGTGTCCGGTTGTGGAGCGAAGTCGAGCCTTTCTATGCCGACAAAAACGGCGACCCCAAGACTGCGCAATCGCGCGGCACCGAATCGGTTCTCAACGCGCTGATCCTGGCGACCTACAATCCGAAGCTGAACGACGACACCAAGCTCGCCCTCCAGAATATGTGGGGTCTGCAACTCAAATCGGGCGATCAAAAGGGCGCCTGGACCTGGCTCAATTTTCACAACGAGCCCTGGGAAGCCGACGATTCGCAGTATTGGGGCGCAACGCTCGCGGCAATTGCCGTCGGCAGCACGCCCAAGGATTATCAGGCCACGGTGCAGGACAACGTGAAGCTGCTCAGCGAATATCTGCAACGCGAGCAATCCGGCCAATCGCTGCTCAATCGAACCGTGCTGCTCTGGGCCTCGACGAAAATTCCCGGCTTGTTGCCGCCCGATCAGCAGAAAGCGATCGTCGCGGAGCTGCTCGGCAAACAGCAGGATGACGGCGGTTGGAGCGCGTCTTCTCTGGTCCTGTCCACGTGGAAACGCAGAGACTCGACAGCTCTTCCTTCCGTCAGCGACGGCTATGGCACGGGCCTGGTCACCTTCGTTCTGGAGCAAGCAGGCGTGTCCCGGGCGCCGATCGATCGGGGCCGCGCGTGGCTCACGAAAAATCAGGATAAAGAAACCGGCCTCTGGTCCGCGACCTCGCTAAATAAGCAGCGCGACCCCGCGTCCGACGCCGGCCGCTTCATGAGCGACGCCGCCACCGCCTTCGCCGTAATGGCCCTAGAAAAAGCCCGCTAACGAACCGCCATGCGTCAGCATGCGGACAGACGCAAAAAACTCCAGCTATCGCTTCCACTCCGCAATATGCATCCGCGGAGGCAGCGTAGCGCGCGCAAAATCCAGATCGTCGCCCGCAATCGGAATCACCGCTGCAATGGTCGCCGCCGGCGCCGGAAAATTCTGGCTGAACGCGAGCCGCAGCATCTGCGCGTTAAAACCCCCGCCCTGCGTCAGCACCCGGGTCTCATCCGCAAAGGACCGTAATTGCACCGCCAGCTTCGGATCGTCGCAGGTGATCAGCCCTTGCCGGATCACCTTCTCGGCCGACGCATAACTCAAAATTCCCACCACGTGACGATCGTTCAATCGCGGGTCTTTCGAATCGTCCTCCGGCACATCGAATCCTGCATAGCGCAAGATCATTTCTCTCCGGCTGGTCGAAAACTTCAGCAAAGGGACATGAGTATCGAACAAATGCGTCCCATCGGCGAGCCTGTAAAGCGACCACCATTCCACCTCTTCCAGGCCCCGGGAAACCACGAACACCTCATTCTCCACCGTCCGGCTCTCGGTCCCTTTCACCGTCACCGAATAGAGCGGCTTCTCCTTCATATCGGTCCCCAGCTTCCACGCTTCCGTAGTCGTCAACGCATCCAGATCGATGTCCCCGATCACCTGCTTCGATTTCGTAATCTTCCGCAGCACCAGGTCGGCGCCCGCCAGTTCGTAACTGACGTTGGTAATCTCCACCGTCTTCTCATCGCCCTTCACGGTGTACTTGTACGATGCCTGCGGCTGGGCCATTAGCGAAGCCGCCGCCCCGATCCAGACCATCCCCCGATAAATATTCATTCGCGCCTCTTATCAGACGCTATCATGAAGACTCATGAATCGCGCAGTCTTCCTGCTGGCCTCTTCCCTCTTCGCTCAGCCCTATACCACTTGGTCCGATTACAGCGGCGCATCCGATTCGTCGCAATATTCGGCGCTCGATCAGATCGATCGCGCGAACGTCTCCCAACTTCAGCTCGCCTGGACCTATCAAACCGGCGACAACAACAAATATTTCTTCAATCCGCTTATCGTCGGCAACGTCGCGTACGTCCTCGCGAAAAACAATTCGATCGTCGCCCTGGACGCCTCCACCGGCAAGGAAATCTGGACCCACCCATCCGGCCCCGAAATCAAAATCATCACCAATCGCGGGATCAATTATTGGGAGAGTAAGGACCGCGCAGATCGCCGTCTGCTGTTCGCCAGCAACCATTTTCTGCGGGCCATCGACGCTCGCACCGGCAAGACCATTCCAACCTTCGGAACCGATGGCGCTGTCGATCTCAAACAAGGCCTGGGCCGCGATCCCAAAACCTTATCGCTCGTCCAGTCCACCACTCCTGGCCGTATTTTCGAGGATCTGCTGATCCTCGGTTCCGCCACCAATCAAGGTTACGGCTCCGCCCCCGGCGACCTCCGCGCCTTTGACGTCCGCACCGGCCGCCTGGTCTGGACCTTCCACACTATTCCTCATCCCGGCGAGTTCGGCTACGAAACCTGGCCTCCCGAAGCCTGGAAAAAAGTTGGAGGAGCGAACATCTGGAGCGAGCTCTCGATCGACGAAAAACGCGGCATCCTCTACGCCCCCACCGCCAGCGCGAAATATAATTTCTATGGAGTCGACCGCACCGGCGCGAATCTGTTCGCCGATTGCCTTCTCGCACTCGACGCCCGCACCGGCAAACGCCTTTGGCATTTCCAAATGGTGCATCACGATATTTGGGATTACGACGACCCCACCGCGCCGAAGCTCGTCACCCTTCATCAAAATGGAAAGACCATCGACGCCGTGGCGCAAGTCAGCAAGCAAGGCTTCGTGTGGGTCTTCAACCGCGTTACCGGCGAGCCTATCTGGCCCATCGAAGAACGCCCCGTCCCCAAATCCGATATGCCCGGCGAGACCACCTGGCCCACACAACCCTTTCCCACCAAGCCTCCACCTTATGCGCGCCAGAAGTTCACCGTCGACGATCTGAGCCCTTATCTATCCCCCGAAGATCGCGCCAAATTTCGCGATCAGATCCTCAGCGCCCGCAACGAAGGTCTGTTCACTCCGCCGGCGAAGCGAGGCACGATTCAAATGCCCGGCAACAACGGCGGAGCCAACTGGGGCGGAGCAGCCGTCGATCCAACCAAAGGAACGCTCGTCGTTGTCTCCAAAGATCTCCCGTCGCTGCTGAAGCTGGAGCCCGACAGTAAGTCCGACGAAGACCGTTATTTAAGCGGCTTCGGCTTCATGATCGCGAGCGACGGCCTCTCGCCGATCAAGCCTCCATGGACGTCCCTGACGGCCTACGACCTGAACGAGGGAACCATCAAATGGAAAATCGCGCTCGGCGACGTGTCCGGAATAAAAGGCACCGGGACGCATTATCCCAAGGTCGGACCCGTGATCACCGCCGGTGGACTGCTCTTCACCGGCACACGCGATAAGAAGGTCCGCGCGTTCGATGTCGAAACAGGCAAGCTCCTCTGGGAAACCGAAGTGGCTGCTGCGCTCGAAGGTATGCCCGCAGTCTACCAAGTCAACGGCCGCGAGTATATAGTCTTCTGCGCCGCCGCTCAAGAGGGCCTGATCCCGGCAACCCAGCGACCCATCCAAGGCTCCTATGTAGCGTTCACTCTGCCTAGGCATAGCTGAAGCTGGGCTGCGGCGGAAGCGAGCCGCGAAAATCCTGTTTCTTTGAAATCCGGTCGCGGCGCACAAAGCTGGCGTGGCGCTATAGTCAGAAAAAGAACGGCAAAGCCTCGACTTTTTTGATCGAGGTTGCGTCTTTATGAACGGAGCCACTAGTTGATCTTCCGGGAAGTTGAAGATCGGGACTTGATTGCGAAAGCGCGGAAAGGGGACGTGGAGGCTTATAACCTCCTTGTTTCCAGGTGGGAGAAGCGCGTCTTCAACTATCTGCTGCGGCTGGTTTCGAATCGCGAGGATGCGCTGGACGTCAGCCAGGAAGTGTTTTTGAAGGCGTATCAGAGCTTGCCGAAGCTGGACGATGCGGGGCGGTTTGGGGCTTGGTTGTTCCGGATTGCGCATAACGAGGCGTTTTCGCTGCTGCGGCGAAGGAAGCCGGAGGGGGAGATGCCGTTTGAGACGGGCGCTCCGGTGCGCGGGTCGGCGTTGCTGCCTATAGAGTTGTCGCTGGCGGTCGAGACGGCCCTGGGGCGGTTATCGGAAGAGCAGCGCGAGGCGGTCCTGCTGAAGGTGTACCAGGGATTCAAGTTCGAAGAGATGGCGGAGATCCTGAGTTGCCCGGTTTCGACGGTGAAATCGAGGCTCTATACGGCTCTGGACCTGCTGAAGACGACATTGTCGCCTGTGTCGGGGGCAATTTTGCGAGGTGAATCATGAGTTGTGAATCGTTCGATTGGAAGGCATACGCGTTCGGCGAACTGGCGGCGCAGGATCGGCGCGAGGCGGAAGCGCATGCGGCGAGCTGTGAGGGATGCCGGGAAGAATTGGCACAGGTTCGGCTGACCGTTGACACGCTGTCGGCGCTGCGGGAAGAAGAAGTTCCGCGACGGATCGCGTTCGTATCGGATAAAGTTTTTGAGCCGCGGTGGTGGCAAGTGTTCTTGCGACCTTCGTTTGCGGCGGCACTGGTGATTGCGGCGGCGATCGTGATGCATGGGTATGTGACCAGGCCTCCGGCGGTGGATGCGGCGGTGATTCAGACGCAGGTGAATCAGGCGGTTGCGCGCGCGGTGGCCGAGGCGGAACACCACAATATGGAATTGATGACGACGATGTACGTGAATTCTACGGGGATTAAATATCAATGAAAAAGATTTCGAGTTTCCTTCTCCTTGCTGTCCCTCTTTGCGCTGCGGCGGTTTATGCAGCGACTGCGCCGCGCGTGAGCGCTAATGTTCTGAAGCTGATTGAGACGAGTCTTGACGATCGGATTCGAAGCTTCTGGCCGGAGAATCCGTTCCCGATTGTCCGGCTGACGCGCGGCCTTTATTTAGACGGGTACGGAGCGGTGTTCACGGTGGACGTGAGCCCAGTGCTTTCGACGACCTCGATGATGCATACGACGGTGACCAAAGACGAAGTGGTGAAAGCTCACAAGGCGCGCGCGGAACGGATTGCGCAGTTGAAACAGGTTATGCCGATGGCGGTAGCCGATATCGCGGCGGCTCTTGAAACGGTGCCTCCGGACGATCAGGTCACGCTGGTGGTTTATCTGGCATACCATGACTGGGAAGACGTCAGTGGCACTCCGGGGCAGCTTACGTTCCGGGGGAAGAAGAGGGCGCTGTTAGATGCAAAGCGAGCCGGTGGCGCGGCGTTGGCGCAGGCTGTGCTGGTTTCTGAGAATTGATGGTGTTTCGCAGCCAGATCTTACAGCATGAAGGAGGGCAGGTCGGGAACCTGCCCCACATACTATGAGATTAGGCGAGATTCTTCTCGAGAGGAAGTTGATAACCGGGGAGGATCTTGATCGCGCACTGGAGTTGCAGGGGGAGCGGCCGGGAGAAAAGATCGGGAAGATCCTGGTGGACCTGGGTTTCATTGCGATGCGCGACGTTCTGAGCGCGTTAGCGGAGCAGTTGCAGGTTCCTTTGCTGGTGATTGATTCGCCTCCGGCGATGTCGCCTGAAACGGAGACGCTTGCGCCGAAATTTTTGCGGCAGTTCCGGTGTTTACCGGTGGCGCAGCACGATCATACGGTGACACTGGCGATGGCGGATCCGCTGGATTTCGAGACGCGGTCGACGGTGGAGGCGTGCACGGGGCTCGCGGTACGGGTGGGAATCGCGGGCGAGCAGGAAATTCTCGACGCGATCGACCGGTTTTACGGGCAGGCCGAAAAGAACGAGACGGAGTTTTTGTCGCCGGGCAGCGACGCGGAGGATCTGGAGCATCTTCGCGATATGGCGAGCGAGGCTCCGGTGATCCGGCTGGTGAACGCGATGGTGGCTCAGGCGGTGGAGAAGCGCGCTAGCGATATTCACATCGAGCCGTTCGAAAAGGAGTTTCGCATCCGGTATCGCGTGGATGGGGTGCTGGTGAACCAGGATGCTCCGCCACGGGAGATGAAGGCGGCGATTATTTCGCGTGTGAAGCTGATGGCGAAGCTGAATATCGCGGAACGCAGGCTGCCGCAGGACGGGCGCATCAAGGTGAAAACACTGGGTCGCGAGGTGGACCTTCGCGTTTCCACTTTGCCGACGCTTTACGGAGAGAGCGTGGTGATGCGCCTGCTGGACCGGTCGGCTGGCGATTTTTACGATCTGGAGCGGCTGGGGTTCGATGAGTACATGCTGTCGAGGATGCGGTATTACACATCCTTGCCGCATGGGATTTTTCTAGTTACGGGACCGACGGGAAGCGGGAAATCGACTACGCTGTATTCGGCGCTGAAGCGGATCAATCAGAGCGATAAGAAGATCATTACGATTGAAGACCCGGTGGAGTATCAGATGGATGGGATTAATCAGATCCATGTGAATACTACCATCGGCCTGACGTTTTCGTCGGGGCTGCGGCATATTGTTCGTCAGGATCCGGACGTGATCATGATCGGGGAAATTCGCGACCGGGAGACGGCGGATATCGCGATTCGGGCGGCGCTGACCGGGCACTTTGTGTATTCCACCTTGCACACGAATGATGCGCCTAGCGCGATTACGCGGCTAGCGGATATGGGGGTCGAGAATTATCTGCTGACGTCGTCTCTGGTGGCGGTGCTGGCGCAGAGGCTGGTGCGGATGATTTGCCCAGAGTGCAAAGGTCCGGCTGGTACGGCGATTACTCCCGATGGAGATATGATTCCGGTGTTTCGGGGGAAGGGATGCGAGAATTGTTTTAACACCGGGTATCGCGGACGGATCGGGATTTTCGAATTGATGGAGTTGAGTGAAGAAATTCGCGGGATCATCATGCGGAATGAGGACGCTACCAAGATTACTGCGGCGGCGCTGCGGAACGGTATGAGGAATCTTCGGGATGACGGGTGGTTGAAGGTTCGCAATGGGGTTACGACCGCCGACGAAGTGTTGCGTGTTACGCAGGAATTTTAGGCGTGAGCTCTCAAAACACATTTCACGCAAAGGCGCCAGGCTCGCAAAGAACACATGGCTACATCCTTCTTTTTTAGAGCTGTGGCTTCGGATGGGAAGCTGCGGACTGGAACGATTACTGCGGAGACGGAGAAGATTGTTGCGCAGGAGTTGAAGCGGCAGGGGCTGATTCCGGTTTTTGTCGGGTTCGAAAAGAAGCAGGGTTTCGAACTGAAGATGCCTTCGTTCCGGCGGAGCTATCGGAAGGACGTTCTTTTTTTCACGCAGGAATTGTCGACGCTGCTCAATGCCGGCGTGCCTCTCGACCGAGCGCTGGGGATTACGGCGGAATTGACGGAGAAGGGGCATTTCAAGTCCATCGTGCTGGACGTGATGAGGATTTTGAAGGGTGGGAAATCTTTCGCGGACAGTCTGGGCTCGCATCCGTTTTATTTTTCGGATTTGTACGTGAACATGGTGCGTGCGGGCGAGGCGTCGGGGTCGCTGGGAACGATTTTTGAGAGGCTCGCGGAGTTTGAGAGGACTCGCGACGATTTGCGTGGATATATTGTGAGTTCGTTGATTTATCCGGCGCTGCTGACGCTGGTCGGACTCTGCTCGATTTTCATTTTGCTGGATTTCGTGGTGCCGCGATTCGCGGCGATTTTTTCCGACCCTAGCATGAAGATCCCGACGCCTACGCTGATGTTGATCCAAACCAGCGCTTATGTGAAGGCGTATTCGCTGCCGGCATTTGGTGTGTTGCTTGTGCTGCTGATCGGGTTTCAGGCTTATATCCGGACGGCGGCTGGAGCGTTGTGGTGGGATTCGATGCGATTGAAGGCTCCGCTGCTGGGGGATGCGCTGCGGAAGATGGAGACGGCTCGGTTTGCGCGGGCGATGTCCACTTTGATCGCGGCTAGCGTGCCTCTGGTGCAATCGATTGGGATTGCGCGGGGGATTTTGAACAATCGAAGAATTGCGGGGACGCTCGAGCAGGTTTCGCAAGGAGTGAAGCGCGGCGAGGGAATTTCGGGGCCACTGGCGCGGGCGGGGCAGTTTCCTCCGTTGGCGAGTCATTTACTGGCGGTGGGGGAAGAGACGGGTAATCTGGACGCGATGTTCGGGCGGATGGCGGATATATATGATGCGGAGACGCGGACGGCCATTCGGCGGTTTACATCGGTGTTCGAACCGCTGATTATTCTGGTAATGGGCATCTTAGTGGGCTCTCTGATTCTGAGTATGATGCTGGCGATTACCAGTATTAACGATGTAGCGATGTGAACATGACAAATCAAAAACGCAAATCTCAACGCGGTATTACGCTGATCGAAATGCTGGTGGTGGTGGTCATCATCGGGCTGTTTGTCGGTCTGGTGAGCGTCAACATGTTCAAGAAGGCGGATGACGCCAAGCGGACGGCTGCGCGGGCTAATATCAGCACGTTTATGCAGGCTCTCGGTTTATATAAGCTCGATACCGGGACGTATCCGAGTACGGAGCAAGGGCTGCAAGCTCTGCGCGTGAAGCCGGAAGACTCCCCGCAATGGGCGGGGCCGTATTTGAAGGCGGATGTTCCGCTCGATCCGTGGGGCCGTCCTTATCAATACAAGTATCCGGGGGAGCATGGGGACGAGCCCGATGTGATTTCGCTAGGGGCTGACGGGCAGCCGGGCGGAGAAGGGAATAACGCGGACATTCTCAGTTGGGCGAATAAGTGAGGCGGGGCGAGGGCCTGCGAACGTCGGCGGAGGGCAGGTCGGGAACCTGCCCCACTTGCGAGCGCGGTATCACGCTGATTGAGATGTTGATCGTGATGGCGCTGATTGCGCTGGTGGCGGGGATGAGTTATCCGTCGATATCGGCGGGGCTCGATTCGCTGCGGCTGCGGTCGACTTCGGATGCGATTATCGGGTTTCTCAATACGGCGCTGGCGCGGGCCGATACGCGGCAGCAGGTGGTGGAGATTTTGATTTCGCCGCAGGATGGGACGATTACTGCGACTACTGGAGATCACGGGTTTTATAAACGGCTGGAGGTTGTGAATCCGCTGAGGATTTTGTCGGTGCAGCCGGAACTGGCGGCGGATGCCGAGGATCAGAATCAGACTCGACGATTTTTGGTGTATCCGGGCGGGGCGGTGCCGAAAATCGGGATCGAGATCGGCAATTCGAAGGGCCGGAAGCGGTTGGTCAGCATCGATCCGGTGACGGGCGTTCCGCAATCGGTGATTGAAGGCTCGAAGACACTTTGAAAGATAATCGTGGATTCACGTTGCTGGAGGTTCTGGTTGCTACCGCGATCATGGGCGTGGCTGTCGCGGGGCTGCTGAATACCATTTCGGGCGCGGCGCACAATGCCGGGCGGCTGACGGAGTACGATCGCGCGGTTTTGCTCGCACAATCGAAGATGGATGAGCTGCTGGCTGAGCCTAAGCTACAGCGCAATGTTCCGATGACGGGCGACTTCGAGCCGGTGCGGACGGGAGGCGTTCCATGTTCCTGGCGGGCGGTGATCCAGCCGTTTGAGACCGTTACCGGAGGGGCGCCGGGGACGTGGGACGTGGATCGGATCGAGCTGGAGATCTTCTGGATGGATGGGGCGGTGCAGCATCGTTTCTCGCTGGAGGGGTTTCGGCGAGGGGTTTTGCAGGCGGGGGATGTGCATCCGTGAGGGTTGCTGGAGTTTACGGACGCCGGCTGAAGCCGACGCTGCAGGCTGAAGCCCGCGGCACCAGAAGGATGGGGCGAAAATATGGGGACAGACCGCCCTGTCCACGCGGCGCCGAACGAAAATATGCTTTTGCGAACATGGGTGACCGCCTTGGGACAGAGTGGTCAGTCCCGATATTTTCGCGGGCTATCCCTCGTTCGGAGGCAGGCTTTACATTAATCGAACTGATGATTTCGATTACGCTGGTCGCGGCGCTGGCTACGGGGATGTTGATGGCTATGCGCACCAGTTTGTTGTCGATGGAGAAGGTGAACGCGCGGCTGCAATTCAATCGGCGGGTGATGGGGATGGAACGGGTTCTTACGCGTCAGATCGGGGGCGTGATGCCGGTGCTGGCCGATTGCGGGGGGCGGATTCCCATTTTCCTGGGGACTCCGGATGCGCTGCGGCTCGTGTCGAGTTATTCAATGGCGGAGGGCGCGCGGGGGTATCCGCAATTTGACGTGTTTCAGGTGGTGAAGGGCGAACAAGGACTTAGGCTGGTGGTTACGGAGCATCTGTTCACGGGGCCATCGAGCACTGCGCCGTTTTGCGGGGGCGAACAGGCTCCTTGGACAGAGATTACGCCGTCGTCCCTGATTCTGGCGGATCGGTTGGCGACGTGTACGTTTTCTTACCGGGAAGCGCTGCCGGATGCGGCGCCGTCGGCGAAGTGGCTGGGGTCATGGGACCGGGCGGATTTGCCGGGGGCGGTGAAGATCGAGATGACGCCGATGGATTCGAGTCCGGCGCTGCTGCCAGTGATGAATGTCACGGTGCCGATTCGTATTACGCGTCAAGTGAGGTCCTGGTATGACGACCTCCGGTAGACGCGGCAGTGCGTTGATTACGGTGCTGTGGCTATCGGCGTGTCTGGCGGCGATTGCATTTTCGGTTTCATCGAGCGTGCGCTCGGAGACGGATCGGGTAGAGGCGAGTTCGAACGGGCTGCGCGCCTGGTATCTGGCGACGGGCGCGGTGGAGCGGGGCATTCAATGGATGCTGTGGGGAGAGACTTATCGTAATCCCGATGGGTCGCCAAGGTTCTGGGAGTTTGGCGCGCCGCGCATGAACATGACCTTCCCGAGCGGAAGCGCGGTGGTGGAGATGATTCCGGAGTCAGCCAAGCTGGACATCAATCATGCCAACGCTGGGGATCTGGTGAAGGTAATCACGGCGGTGGGAGGGAATATCGATCGCGCTCAGCAGATCACGGGAGCGATTCTCGATTGGCGGGGCGGATCGCCGGGATCGGCGTACGACCAGTATTACTTCAGCATCAGTCCGACTTTTCGGGCGCGCCATGCGTCTTTTCAAGAGATAGAAGAGTTGCTATTTGTGCGCGGCATGACCCCCGAGCTATTTTATGGAAATTTCGTCTCCGATAATCAGAACGCGTTATACGCGAGCGGCGGGTTGCGAGATTGCTTATCGGTGTGGGGGTCGATGGGACCTTTCGACGTGAATACCATGAGTCCGGCGCTAATGGCGGCGGTCGGAGTGCCTCCGGAGGGGATTGCGGCGGTGATCGCACGGCGGAAGGTTGCGCCGTTTAAGAACATGAACGACGTAGGGGCGATGAGTATTCCCACGGCGCGGATGAGGGTGGGCGGCAATCTGATCTGGACGCTACGGGCGTCGTCGCGGCTGAAGCGGCCGGACGGCACGCCTTCGGAAGTAGTGCGGACGGCTTCGGCGACGGTGAAGCTGCTGGACCCGAGGGGATTTTCGATTCCAGTGCATATCCTGCGCTGGTATGACGATGCGTGGTCCGAGTCCGCGATCGCTCCGCCGACTGGTTTGTTGCAACCATGATTCCTGCGAGCATCAAGAAATTTCTGGCGTTCGGTAGCGGCGTAGGGATCGAGATTACGGGTCCACGCGGGGCGGAGACGCTGCGGATCTGCGCGGTTCGGGTTCGACCCACGGGCTCCCGGGTGCTGGGTAGTTTCTCGATTGAGAACGCGGCGCAGCAGCCGGCGGCGGAGTGGGGACAGGTTTATTCGGCGTTCGCGAAGAAGTTGGGATTGAGTCACACGGTGGCGACGGTATTGGTGCCGCGCGAGGATGTGATTTTGCGGCAGGTGGCGGTGCCGGGAGTTTCCGACAAAGATCTACCGGCGGCGATCGGGTTTCAGATGGACGGGTTGCATCCTTACGCGGACGAGGATGTGGTATCGAGTTGGGCCCGGTTGCCGGGGACGTCGACGGTCCTGGTGGCGATTGCGCGGAGGGCAGTGCTCGAACGGTACAGCGGGTGGTTCGCGGAGGCGGGAGTCCAGGTTGCGAGTTTCACGTGCGCGCCGGCGGTGATTTACTCGGCGCGACGGCTGTTCGCGTCAGAGCCGCCACCCTCCGTTTTGGCGCTCGAAGAAGTGAACGGACGCGCGGAATTGTATGGAGAAAGCCCTTCGCGTCCGATTTTTTCGGCGGCGTTCGATGCGTCGGCGGAGCGCGCGATTGCACTGGCGTGCGCGGAGCTGCGGCTCGATCCGGCGGCGGTGGAGGTACGGTCGTTTCACGGCCTGCTGGGACACGAGCCGGCGTTGCCCTTCGCTGCGGCGCTGGCTGCGGCGTGCCGGCACTTGTTTCTGCCACTGAATTTGTTGCCGGTCGAGCTGCGGGCGTCCAACTCGCGGGCGTTGTGGATTCCGACCAGCGTGGCGGGCGGGCTGGCTTTGTTGGCGGCGGGCGCGTTGGCGGCTTATCCGTCGTTTGAGGACCGGCGGTATTTGCGGTCGCTGAATGTCGAGATTGCGAAGATTACGCCGCAGGCGATGGTAGCGGCGAAGCTCGATAAAGACATTGAGACGACGCGCCAGAGGACCGTGTTGCTTGATGCGGTGAAGAGGCGGACGAAAGCGGATATCGACATTTTGGGCGAGATGACCAAGGTTTTGCCGCCTCCAATCTGGCTGAACACGCTGGAGATTAGTCGCGCGCAGGTGACGGTGGCGGGGGAGACGGATCAGGCGGCGCCTTTGCTGAAGCAGATCGACGCGTCTCCGTTTTTTGAGGCTTCCGAATTTTCGATGCAGCCGATGCGCACGGCGACGGGCGAGATGTTTCGCATCCGCACGAATCGGGAGGCGGGGAAATGACGCTGAGCCCCAGTTTTCGCCGAACGCTCGCGTGGGTGGTGGTTTCAGGGGTCACGACGTTGATCTGGAGCTACTGGCAATCGTCGAGTCCGTCGACGATGGCGGTGGCGTCGACCGATACGGTGGGGATGGCGGAAAAACATCTCGCCAAGCTGCGCGAGGCGGCGGCAACGGTGCCACAGAAGCAGGAGATTCTGAAGCTGCTTCAGGGCGATCTGGCGGTGCGGGAAAAGGGGATAATCAACGCCGATACCGCGCAGCAGGCGCAGGCGCAAATTATCCAGGTGCTGCGCAAACTGGGCAACGATGAGAATCCAAGAGTGGAGATCCGTTCACAGGAGTTCGGCGGCGCGGTGCGGCCTCTGGGGGATGTATATGGCGAGGTATTCGTGTCGGTGCAGATCGAGTGCGGGATCGATCAACTGGTGAACATCATGGTGGGCCTGGCGGCGCGGCCGGAGCTGATCGCTTCGAATGAGCTGCGGGTAACAAGCTCCAGTCCGAAGAATAAGACGATCGGCGTGCGGCTGACGGTTAGCGGAATCGTGCCACGAAAACTGGTGCCGGGCAAGAAAGGAGCGGGGACATCGTGAACCGCAAAATCATCTTTCTGAATGTGGTGCTGCTCGCGCTGGCCGGGTGGTTGTCCTGGATGCTGCGGGCGAAGTGGCTCGAATTGCATCAGCACGAGCATAGGGTGTTGACGTTGTCTCCTGCCGCACGCCGCGTGTTGTATCCGCCTCCGCCTCCGTTGTTCAAGCCGTTTGCACCGTCGGATTATAACGGCGCCGTGCAGAACGATCTTTTTGCGAAGGATCGCAACCCGAATGTGATTGTCGATCCTCCGCCGCCTCCGCCGCCTACGCCTCCGCCGCCGCCGATGCCGGATTTACCGGCATATTACGGCACCATGGCGCTGTTCGGCGATCCGGTGGTGCTGCTGAGCCTGCCGAAGGGCGCGCAGAAAAAATATCATGCGGGCGATGCCGTCGGTCCTTTCAAGCTGGTGAGTTTCGATCGGGAGAAGGTGGTTTTCGACTGGAACGGGAAGATCGTGGAACGCAAACCGGAGGAGCTGAAGGAGAAGGAGGGTGCCGCAGCGCAGCAAGTCGCGCAGGCTGCCGATGCGCCTTCGATGCGGGTTGAGCCGGTGAAGCTGATTGCGGACCCGCCGCCGGATGCGCCCAAGCTTTCGCCGAAGATCGGCGCGGACAACGGAGCCGGGATCCGTCAGTGTGTTGCAGGGGATACGACGCCGGTGGGAACGGTGGTCGACGGTTATAAGAAAGTCGTGACGATGAATATGTTTGGACAGACTTGTATGTGGCAGCAGGTGAATCCGTGAGCAACAAGATAATCGCTGTGGTGGCGTTGGCGGTGCTGGCGAGCGGGCAGGCGCCAGTGGTTCCTCCAGTGACGACTGCTCCGCAGGTGCCCGCAGCGGCGAAGCCGGTGCCCATGGGCAATATGAATTTGGAGAACGCCTCGCTCACGGCGGTGGTCGATCAGTTGGCGCAGCGTCTGAAGCTGAATATCATTGTCGATCCGTCGCTTAAGGGCGTCATCACTCTGAACACGTACGGCGATACATCCAACATCGATCCGCGCAATTTGCTCGAACTGATTCTGCGCATCAACAATTTCGGACTGATTCAGGATGGCGATCTTTATCGCGTGATCCCTTTGAAATCCGTATCGCACATGCCCCTGCATCCGGAGATCAACCAGAAGAATATTCCGGACGACGATCAGACGATTCTCAATCTGGTTTTTCTGAAGTATGTGAGCGTGGAAGAACTGATTAAAGTGCTATCCGAATTCAGTGGAGAGAATTCACAGATGATCGCCTACGCGCCCGCGAACCTGCTGTTTCTGCTGGACAGCCGGCGGGATATGCGGCGCACGATGGAGCTGATCGCGCAGTTCGACAGCGATGTGTTCGCCAATCAGCGCGTGCGGCTATATGACGTGAGAAACGTCAAGCCGAGCGATGTGGTGAAGGATCTCGACAATATTTTCAAATCGATCTCACTCGATTCGAAGACGTCTCCGGTACGGTTCATCGGGGTGGACCGCATTAATACGCTAATTGCCGTGGCGCCGAATCCCGGGGTGTTTGACAACGTCGCGGAATGGTTGAAGAAGCTGGATGTTCCGGTCAAGATCACGGCCGGAACGATTGACAACAACGTATATCGAGTGATCTATGGCCGAGCTGAATGTCTGGCACAAGCGCTCAACGACTTGTTCAACCCTGGCTTCAACCGCGGAGCGCTTGGCGCGGGCAGCTACGGAACCAACGCCAATAACGCGTATGCAAACAATGCCTACGCGAACAATGGAACCTCCAACAATGCGTACGGTAATGGAGGCGCGTATGGAGGCGGCGCTGGGACGAATGCGGGAGGCTATGGCAATCAGAACAGTTTTAACAGCGGATTCGGTGGAGCGGGAGGATGCAGCGCGAACGGTATGAGTGGAGGAGGGGGGGCTGGCGGGTACAACGCCGCGCAAGCCTATGGATATCCCACGTTTGGAGGTTATGCGGCGCAGGTACCGGCTTCCAACGCGACAGGATTGCCGATCGGATCCGCGGCCACGGCCGCGGCGGCCGCAGGCTCCGGAACTGCGGGAGTGGCCGGCGTGCCCGCCATTATCCCGCCGCGAATTATTCCCAATCCGCTGGATAACAAGTTAATCATTCAGGCGGACGCGCAGCAGTATCAGAACATTTTGAAGATTCTCAAGGATCTGGATGTTCCTCCGCGCCAGATCCTACTCGAAGCGAAAATTTATTCGGTCACGCTGAGCGATGCTTTTACGAGCAATGTGACGGCGCAACTGGCGAAGGCGGGTGGGGGATTGGGTTACCACCAGTTTCTTGGCGGGTTGCTGCAAAGCGCGACCGGCGCGCCGACGCTCGGCCTCACGGCCGGGACTATGGTTGGAATGAGCCGCCAATTGCTGCTGACTCTGACGGCGAACGAAAATCGCCAATATACGAAACTGCTGTCCGAACCGAGCCTCATCGCCACCGATAGCATTCCGGCCACGATCAACGTGGGCACTCAAATTCCGGTGACCACGGGCTCGACGGTGATTCCGGCGGGCGGGAATGTCACGTCCACGTCAAGTTATTCGTCGGAAAACACCGGCATCACGTTGCAGGTGAATGCGCGGGTAAACTCGAGCGGCGTGGTCACACTGGTGATCAATCAGGAAATCAGCAACGTCGATCAGGCGGCTACGACCAATCAGGCGACACCGGCCTTCGACCAGCAGGTGGTGCAGACACAGATCACGATGATGGATGGCGACACGATCGCGGTCGGAGGCCTGATTTCCGAGACTTATTCGAATAACAGCAGCGGTATCCCAGGGTTGATCCGACTGCCCTGGATCGGATGGTTGTTCGGGAGTAAATCCGTTACGAAAGAGCGCAGCGAGTTGATCATGTTTTTCACTCCGCATGTGATCTTCGACGAGACGCAGCTTCTCGAAGCGAGCGACGAGCTCAAGAGCCGCGTCAAGATGATCAAGAGAGATATCCGGCGCTTGTAAACGGGGAAACGCGGGTACCGTCTACAATAGGGATCTTTATGCGATCCCGTCTGCGGCCCGCCCTCGCGTTGGTGTTGAGCGTTTCCGCGAGCGCGCAGACAGTGGACGTGGGAACGGGCGCGCCGACCCCGGCCATTCAGGAGCTGTTCGTCGAGGCATGGTCTCGAGACGCATTTAATCTTCTGGTTGCGCTGCCGCCGCTGGGCAATGTGAAGAAATTCGGCGCCGCCGGCTACGTTCAGGAATTTTCCGGCGCATCTACCAGCGCGCAGCTGGCGATCGTTTATAACCCGAATCTGAATGCGGCGTTTCAGGAACAGGCCGCGATGTTCGCCTTCTACAGCGGCACTACTGCCTCCACCGCCGGCTATCCGACGATCGACACCACGAATTGTCCGGCGCTGATCACATCGCAGGATAGTAACAATTCCTGCCAATATCAGTTGTTCGACAATGACTACGCATTGTTCACCTATGCGGCGTTGTTTCTGCTGACTTCGCAGACGTTTTCCATTGCCGATCCTTTTTACACGCTGTGGACTTCGATGGGCGGAGTGGCGGGCAACAACGGTTTCGCGCTCGGGCCTCCGCTGACGGCGCAAACGGCGGTGACCAGCTCCTTCAGTTCGAAGGCGACGCTACAGACGTACGACCGTGGCGCTATTTACAACATTACCTCGGGTACATTGAGCGGACGTCTGCTAGCGGTCAAGGAGCCGATCTACGACCTTTATGTCACCAATGGATTGCAGGGAGGGTTACTTGGTCTGCCGGCGACTGGGGAATTAATCGAGCCGAACGGAATGATGGAGCAGATGTTCGAAGGCGGCGCGATCGAGTATGATCCGTCCACTCTGGTTGCTACGCTCCTGTCCCCAGTCGGGTCTGTGGCGATTCAACCGAGCACCTCTGCGCAGTTGAATCTTGGAGGCACGTTGACGGTCACGGCGACGGTGACATCGAGCCTGGCGGTCCAACTCTCCGATCGCGCGGTGATCTGGAACACGACGAACGGGAATGTGGTCCAGATCGCATCGACGTCGGGCTTGACGGCCACGATCAAAGGGGTCGGCGGCGGTGTCGCTTCGATCACGGCTACTTCGGGAGGGAAGACCAGCGCGCCCCTTTCGGTAACCGTGATTGCACCTTGCTGCCAGATTGGCGAAGGTGCTCCCGCCGCATTGCAGGGTGCGTTTCAAGCGGCCGTGCTACGCGACAAATTGAATATCGCTTTGCCCGCCGCGTCGCCCGCGCTGCGGGTAGGCAACGGATATGTGCAGCAGCTTCAGAGCACCGATGCGACGCCGGTAACCTATTTAATCGCGGTACCGGACGGATCGAGCACGGGGTGTGTGGTCACGGGCGCGATCCTGGCTGCGTACCTGAATCGCGGCGGACCTTCGGGATCGCTAGGATATCCTACGGCGGACGCGACGAGCGCGGGCCGGCAGCTTTTTCAACAGGGGGCGCTGGCTGGATCGCCCGTCCTGTTGGTGAATGGAAGCATTCTTACCAAGTGGGCGGCGCTGGGATATGAGGGCGGAGTATCGGGCTCGCCCACCGGGGCTGCCGCGAGTTTCATTACCTTTCGCGCAACCTCCGGCTCCGCGCAATCATTTCAGGGCGCGACGATCCTAACCCAAACCACCGGCTCGCTGGCGGGGAGCACGTTCGCGGTTACGGGCTTGATTCTGGCGCAGTACGTCGCGGCCGGCGCGGCGGCGGGTGACCTTGGCGCTCCTCTGAGCGATGAGTACACGAACTCAGCCGGTCTGCGCGAGCAGGATTTTGAAGGCGGCTCCGCGACTTATGCTCCGGGCGCTGCGGCGGCGAATGTCGTGATTTCGCCGCGTGTGCCGGTGGTTACAGCGACGCCTTCTTCGGTGCTGAGCGGCTCCTTCGTTCATTTGACGATCGGCGGTTTTGCCAATAATACTCCGGTGCAGGTGTCGATTACGGGACAGCCGAATTTTCTCGCGACGCTTGCCGCTGGCGCCTACACCTGGGATGTATTTGTGCCGCCCAATGCGGCGAGCGGAACCGTCGTGGTGCGGGCAGCGCAGGTGTCAGGCAGTGCAGCGGCGCAAGCTTCTTACACCATTCGAGCGGCGTCTTCGGTGGTCATGACCCTTGCGATTCTGAGCGGAGACGGACAGACCGGCGCGCCTGGAGCCTTGCTCGCCGCGCCGTTGACAGTTTTATTGAAGGATAATCTCGGAAATCCCGCACCGGGGCAGCCGGTGGCGTTTGCCGCATCGCCGGGCGCGCAACTGGTTTCGGCATCGACGTCCACCGATGCGAACGGACAGGCCAGCGCGGTTCTCCGGCTGCCTTCGTCCGCGAGTCTAGCTCTAGTCACCGCGCAGGCGGCCCACAATGTGGTCACGTTTAGCGCGAACGGCGCGGCTTCCTCTTTGACGAATTTTCCGGCAATCTCGCAGGTGGTGAGCGGGAATCTGGGCAACGGTCCGGATCCGATTCGCGCCAAAGGATCGCTGCTCGCGGCCGCGGCTGGGATCATCCTCTATCATCAGTTGCGTGGCGAGCTAGCGTCACCAAACGGCTTAGCTAGTCCGGCGACTCTTAATTCGTTCCTACAGGCAGGCGATGGTTTTATCTCGCTAGGCGGGTCGACCGAGCAGACCGTGAATTTGTGGCGGCTCGGCGGATTCGTCGCTGGTAATATCGACGTGAGCATTGAACAAACGGATTTGGGCACCTTGCGGTCTCTGGTCGCGGGAGGATCTCCGGTGCTGCTCGCGCTCGCGATCGCCGGGAATCAGGGATCGCACTTTGTGGTTGCCACAGGGGTCGCGGGTGATGGGAGTTTGCTGATCGCCGATCCGGACCCCTCGTTTGGCCAGACGAATTTGAACGGTTACTTGAACGGCCTAGCGACTTTGACCGGTGCGGTGCGGTTGCTGCCGCAAGCTCCGGCGTATCCCAGCAGTTTTTTGATCGTATCCAATGCAGCGGTGCAACTCGCTTCGGTCGCCGGGACGTGCGGGACGACTCTGGCATTTCCGGGCGTTGCGGCGGTGGCTTCGTTATCGGCATCGATGCCACCGGGGACGCTCTATTTTCGCCCGTGCGCGGGTACATCCTATTTATATGAGCTCGATGGAAGCGGTTCTGGGTTTTTAGACGACCTCACCGAGGCCGATACTCACATCGCCTTGCCCGGCACTTCGGCGGCGCAACAGATCGCAGGGTCCCCCGGCTCCTGGACGATCTCGCCTCTCCAGACGACCGTATTCAGCGGCGGAATCGTCAACGCGGCCAGTCTGACCAGCGATCTGGCGCCGGGAGGCATCGCCTCGATTTTCGGCGCGGGGCTGGGAAACGCAGCGGTGACCGTGAATGGAGAAGCGGCGATCGTTCTTGCGGCGCTCGGGTTCCAGGTGAACCTTCAAATCCCTGCCGATATTCCAACCGGCACAGCTACCTTTATCATCACGTCGGCGAGCGGGAGCGCGACGGCGCAAGCAGCGATCAGCTCCGAGGCACCTGAAATTTTTACCATTTCTTCGAGCCAGGCGGCGCTCACAAATCAGGACAATAGTCTCAACACGGGGTCGGATCCAGCGTTCCGCGGCTCCTCTATCGTTATATATGGCACTGGATTCGGCGCAGTCGGATCGGCAGCCGGCCTGAGTCCAATTAAGACGCCTCTTTCGGTGGTGATTGGAGGAATCCGACTGACTCCGGCGTTTGCGGGACTCACGCCAGGAGCCGTCGGATTGTATCAAGTGAACGTTGCACTTCCAACGGCGCTTGCTCCGGGCCTTTCTTTACCCCTTTATTTAATGCAAGGAACTGTGGCCAGTCACGTAGTCAACGTGGCAATTCAGTAACAGACCGGCTAGTGCTCAAGCCACCGTTCAAGGCCTCCGATTCTCCATTCGAGGCGAATTTGCATCCATTCCCTGCCGAGGCTTGACCTCGAGGCGCCGGCCATGCTCGAATGGAGGGGCTCCAGGGAGAGAATCAGCAGTAGCTTTTGGGGTGCAACTGCCACTTTATGCTTGACTTGATCGGGCGGAGAGTGGTATCAATAATTTGACTGCGTCCAGGGTTCAGAAGCAGTTTAGGCGGATTCATTGACCGTGAGTCCCGCGAGCACTAAGAAAAGTAGTCGAAATACGAGAAGTCTTCAAGTAACGATGAGCTTAGTTAACAGAGTAGTCGAGCGGAGATCAGCCAGAGTGAAGCATTGCGGCTGGGAAGCTCGGTTCCCGAGGTTCTTTAAAGCTGAGGGGATTGCAAATTGAGGCTCAGGTTGATAAAAAGAACTTCCATCAATTCAATTCCAAAAATTCACAAGGAGAAGGAAATGGCAGATTTTCGCAAATGGTTATTCGCGCTTGCCGTAGTGGCTCTGCTCGCAGGGTTCACAGTACCGGCCAGCGCTCAGATTCCGTCAACGCCGGTGTGTAGTTCTCAGGTAGCAACTAACAATCTGGCTCGGGCGGAAGGTTATACGGAGCAGGTTGGCGACCTCATCGTGACTTGCACCGGTGGTAATCCGACGGCAGCGGGCCTACCGGTTCCGCAGGCCGACATCACGGTTACCCTGTCGCAGAACGTGACCAGCAGGATTACGGCGTCGACGAGTGGCGCAACCTTCCTGGAAGCGCTTCTCATCATCGATGAGCCGAACTCCCCGATCAACCCCGCAACTCAGATTCTGAACTGCGGTGCGCCGGGAGCTTTGGATCAAAATGTGATAGGCGAATCCGGTCCGGGTGTCTGCGAAATTATTGCCTTCGGTGCAACCAATGGCAACTCTTCGCCGTTCACTTATGATGGTGCGCCCTCTGGTGCTACTGCAAACAATTGCGGCGTCGGTGGAACTCCGATCACCGGGCTTTGCACGGGCCATCCAAACGTGTTCCAGGGTCGCCAGGGCCAGACGGCTAACGTCGTCGTGTTCCATGGTGTGCCGTTGGATCCTCCGGGAACGACGACTCGCATTTTGCGCTTCACCAATATTCGTGTGAACGCTAATGGCGCTGGTATCGCTCAGGCGAACCAGACCTCGCTGATCACTATGAGTATTGCTTCGGCCGGTAACAGCACCCTCCAGATCAGCGTTCAGGCGCAGGCGGTTGCAACCGTCCAGAAGGGTCTTCTCAGCAGCACGGTCTTCTCGAACACCACCTTCGCGCAGTGCATCAGTCAGGCTAAAGGTCTACTGACAGCAAGTCCGGAGCCAATCTTCGGGACTACTTCGACTTGCGGCTCGTCATCTTGCAACGGCTCCACGACAAACAATCCTTTCACGACCGGGTTCGCAACTCCGACCATACGCTTCTCGGAAGGGTTCGCCAGCTCGTGGAAAGTTAAGAACGTCGCCTACACGCTCGCCAATGGCACTTACACTGGCGGTCTCGGTGGTGCGAATCCGTACATTTACTCGGGCGCAGCCCTGAATCCGGCCGGCGTCGCGCTTCCGGATGTGAATCAGAACGTTCCGGGCGTCAGCTACTTCACGGAAAGCGGTTTTGAGTTCCAGTCGGTTGCTCAGAACCCCAATCCCGATCCTCCTCCGGGCTTCCTGACCTCGGCGATTGTCACTGGTAATCAAAACCCCTTCGCGGATGCCGCAGGTACCGGTATCAACGCAGCGGGTGTAGCCAACCAGGGAACTCGCTTGGCCACGGCGCTCTCCAATATTCCGAACGGACTGTCGCTGTATGTCTCGCCGGTAATCTTCCTGTTCCGTCAGGGAACCTCTTACACGTCTGGTCCAAACCAGAATCTGCCTGCTGGTCTTGCCACGGGCGTGATGGTTCTCACCAACACCGCGAGCGACGGCTCCGGCACCTACAATCCGCCTTCGGGTCCAATCACGGTTGCCAGCCAGCCTCTGCAGCTCGTGAGCGTCACCAACGGCGCCGCTTTGGTCGTTTACGAAATCCTGTTCACGGATCCGTTCTCGCTCGAATACGCCGATGTGCCGTTTGTTGTGTCGTACTCTTCGGCCCTGTCTTCGAATGCTCCGATCGGCCTGCCGCAACCGAACGTGGTTGCTACCTACGCCGCGGGCTTCGCTCCGTTCTATAGCACCTCGGCGGCGACGCTGGCTTCGGGCACTCTCCCGATTCCGCGCTTCGTCTTCACCGGCGCCGCATCGAACCTGTTCGGCATCGTGAAGTGCTCCTGCAACCTCCTGTTCCCGTACGTAACCCAGGCACCGGGGTACGATACAGGTATTGCAATCGCCAATACAACCATGGATCCGTACGGAACGACCAACCAGTTTGGCTCCGTGCAGATGTGGTATTACGGATCGCTCGCTAACGGTGGCGCGGCTCCAGGGACTCAGTGTACGAACACTGCAAGCCCGGGAACCTGCCCCGGAACGACGCCGGTAGGCGCCGGTCAGGTCCTCACCTACACGCTGTATAATGGCAGCGCTCAGTGGGGTCTTGACAATCGTGGCGCCGGCTTCACCGGTTACATGATCACTCAGGCTCAGTTCCAATACTGCCATGCGTTCGCCTTTATCGGCGGCCTCGGTGGCGGCCCAATGGTGAACGCCAACACCAACGGTCTGTCGGAAGGCTACTTGGCACTGGTGCTTGACCTCGCCGGTCTACCCCGCACGGGTATCACTGGTGAGAGCTTAGGTCAGTAAAGCACTCAAGCTGTAAATCAGAAAGGGAGGAGCTTCGGCTCCTCCCTTTTTGTTTTTAATCACGCTTTTTGTTTACAACATTTTCCGCCGGACTTGTTCTTTTTTCTATTCTTTAGTACCTTTGGGTGTGGTACACTCGACATTGTTCCTCCCGCGTCCAACTCGTCATCGAGAGGTCCCCTCATGTTTATTCGAAAAGTAACCCTTGCGGCTACTGTGTTTATCGCCGCAAGCGTGGCCGCGTTTGGCCAACCTGGTGTTGGCTATGTGTTCCAGATTCCGGGCAAGAACACTTCAAGCGGCCAGATCGTCGGCTATCCCTACGCCGCCAACCCGATCTCCGCCACAGTGAACACTCTGGGCCCGAACGGGACCTACCAGATTGTCGCAAAGCCTGACGGAACTGGCTACTATGTTCTAGGCGCGACGCTTCAGATCGCGAATACTGCATTTACCAACTTTACGAGCGTGAATGGGATTGCCGCGACACCGACGGCCGTGGCTGCTTCGCCGGACGGGAATTATGTCGTCGTGGGAGCAGGAGATGTGTATCTGCTCTCAGCCTCGTCCTATCAGATTCTGCTGGACACAACCACGGGTGGAACGGTTGTCGGGATCGCCATCAGCCAGGATTCCCAGAACGCATACGTCTTGAGCAATGCTCCGTACGGCTCTATCGTGACCCAAATCAGCCTGCCGACCAAGACCAAGGTGGGTACCCCCCTGCAACTTACCGGTGGCGCGACCTCCATCGCATTTTCTCCACTTGGACTTCTTTACGTCGGCGCCACGAACCGCGTGTTCGAGATCAATCCTTCGACGCTGACCGTTACGCCCAATGGAACGATGACTCCCAACGCGACTCCAGGCCCCCTTCACTTTACGCCCGACGGCACAGCGATGTACTTCGCGAATTCCACCTCGAACATCACTGGAGGGTCTATCGTTCAGATCACCCTTGCCACCTACGGGATCGCGAGTTGGCCCCCCGAGAACGGAACGACGCCTGCCCCAATTGATGATGTTCTCATCGCGGGCAATTCTCGAATTTTCGCGATTTCCTATTCCACCACGACGCTCTTTGACGTATCGACCTCGCCGCTCAGCATGGCCGTCAGTTCTCTGAACAGTGTCTTGAACAACCAGGCGCAAAATGTGTTGGCAGCGGCTGTTTCGAATGAGATCCCGTCTTCTCTTTACCTCTACTTGGTGGTGGGCACCAGTGGGCAGAACACTCTGTTCCGCATCACTCTGGCAACTAATACCGTCAGCACGCAGGTCAGCGCCGCTTTGTCCGGAGGGATATTGCAATTCGTGGGAGTTCCACCCCAGACCGGCGCGGGCTCTTTCGTTCAATACAATAGCAACCAGACAGTCGCACAGGGTGCGACGTCCCTTCCTCTCATAGCCCAGGTGCTGGATATAACAGGACGCCCCGTCTTCAATCTTCCGGTAACCTTCACGACGCCCGCAGGCAACGGCATCGTCATCAACTCGCCGACGCCGACTACGAACGCCAATGGATATGTTCAGACCACGATTGTCGCCCCGGCAACTCAGGGCACCTATACTGTAACTCTCACCGCGGGTACAGCCAACACCAGCTACACCATCACGGTGCCTGGCACGGGTGGAACCAGTGGAACCGGGCCTGGCGGTGTCAGCCAAGTCACGATCATAGGCGGCAATGGGCAATTGGTGGCTTCCGGAATTGCCACTGGCTCTTCCGGCTGCAACGGGACCGTTCAGGCAGGAGACCCTCTGGCTGTTTTGGTCACGGACGTCAATGGTGTTCCTCTCTCCGGCGTCCTGGTCAACTTCAGCGTCACGTCGGGAACTGGAAATCTTACGACTGCCTACGATTGCGCCTATCCCAACGCGCCCGTGATCACCGGCACGGCCAACAGTTTTTATACGGATCCGGCCGGCATCGCTTATATTAACTTTGTCGGCCAGCAACCGGCCGGGCAGAATTACTTTGAGCAGGATACTGTAGTAGCCAGCACTCCGTACGGCTCTGTCAGCTTCACGGAAGTGGAATACGCTATTACGCAAAACATCAACAGTCCTGTATTCCCGCCAGCTATTACCCTCCTGACGCCGTCGGTGGATAGCAGCCGCACGGTCACGGTCGCCGTGGGCAGTGCCGCGCAGAACGCCGTCACGGCGAGCATCTTCGCTAGTGGGACATCCATCCCGCAACTCAACTGTCCCACCAGCACAAGTACCGCCTGCCCGATTCCCGGCGTCGGGATCCGAATCATCGATCCCAACAACATCCCGGCTCAATCGCCCTATGCCAGTTGCCAGGGATCGACGCTGTCTGATCAGACCGGCGTCGCGCACTGCACCGTCGTCGCGACCTGCGGAGTCGCGCCCGGCAGCTATTCGGTGGACTATGCGGTAGGAGACTCGGCCGACTTCCCCGGTACCGTAGTCATTACGAAAGGCTCTGCGCAGAACCTGACAATCGTCTCGGGAAATAACCAGAGTGGTTCTGCTGGACAGGCTTTGGTTTCGCCACTGGTTGCAACCGTTACCGACGCGTGCGGCAATCCGGTCACCGGGGCACAGGTTACCTGGGCGGTAACGCAAGGTTCAGCCACCATATCGAAACAGATTGCGACTTCCGGTTCCAATGGGCAAGTCAGCGCCTATATCACCTTCGGCTCCACTCCAGGAACAGTACAAGTCACCGCTACCTACGGAACCTCCAGCATTGTCACCTTTACGGCAACCAGCCAGGCGGTGGCGAGCACGATGACCATCGTGAACGGGAATAATCAGACCGTCACGGTCGGCGGGGCCTTCCCCCAATCGTTGACGGTCCAAGTCAAAGACACCAACAACAATCCGATTACCGGCGCCACAGTCACATTCGCGGTTACTGCCGGCGTTGGTACTGTTAACCCGACGTCCGCAGTCACTGACTCCCAGGGCCGCGCCTCTACCATCGCCACTGCTTCATCGAATCCCGGGGCGCTTACTGTCACCGCAACTTACTCGTCGGTTAGCGCGGCCTTCTCGCTGAACGTCGTTGCTCAAGGACCCTCGGTCAGCGCCGCCAACTTCCAGAACGCCGCGAGCTTCACTGCCGGACTGGTGCCCTGCGGACTAGCCACCGCCACCGGGTCGGGCCTAGCTCCAGGCATCACGGGAACCGTGTCCGGAGCCAGTTTCCTCGCTCCGCTGCCCTATACACTCAACGGCCTGTCCTTAACAGTAAATGGAGTGCCCGCGCCCATCTATCAGCTCAGCAACACCAACGGCAAACAACAGGTCACCTTCCAGACACCTTGCGAAGCGGCGCCGAGTAGCAACGGAACCGTCGTCATCACGCTCAACGGCGCCAGTACAACAGTGCCAAGCGTTACTATTCTCCAAGCCCAGCCCGGCATCTTCTACTCCACGGGAGCGAATGGCACGGCCTACGGCGAAGTGATTGACTCCAACGGAAACTATCTCTCCGCCACAAACCCCGCCAAGCGTGGACAGAACTATTATCTGATCGCCACGGGCCTTGGTCAGTTGACGCCTCCAACCGGAACCAACAGCGTCGGAATCAACGGTCAGAACGTAGCGCAGACGGTCATCGTCGGAGTCTCGAACCTGGGTGTTCCGGTCTTCGAGGCGATTTATCAACCTGGCGCCGTCGGAATCTACGTCGTCGGATTTACGATTCCATTGACAAATCCAGCCGGAACCGATCAGCCCCTGGCGCTCGCCATCATCTCGAACGGTCAGACGATCTTCGGCAACGTTGTGTATATTAATTCCGTCCAGTAGGCACTTCCAAAGGGAGGCTGGGTTTCAGCTCAGCCTCCTGCTCACTTCGGTTCAGCGAATTGAACGTGCACTGGGAACGGGCGGTCAAACGGAGCCGCAACAATCCGGAAAAGAATGCTCCCCTTCGGCTCCCATACATCCTTGGCAGCGTTCTTAACGGAAGGATCGTAGCGTAGCGATAATACCGCAGTTCCGTGTCCCGGTACGGTCCTCTTGTCCAGCTTCGCCGTTAGACCGCGCACCACCGGCCCATCAAGCGCGATCTGAACCTCGCCGTCCGCACCATTGCTGAACACTACTTCCGTCGACGATGCCTGATCCGCCGCAAACGTCACCGTAGATTTGTCGACACCCATCGTCTGCTCCTTAAGCACCGCGATTCCCGCGGCCTGCATCGCTTCCGGGCTGTTATTTTTCGGGATTACGGGACCCCGAGTGTCCGCACCCGCTGGTGGAGGATTCTTGACGCTCATCGGCGTGACCGGATAGTCCGAAGGATTGTAAGTAAAGCACCACTTGCCATTTTCGATCTTCCAATGCGTGTCGTTCGGAACGTCCATGACCACGCTCTGCGCGGCGATCCTCTTCTCCATTTTGCCGACGACCACCACCACCGCTTTCGTGAAATGATCCGAGTAGGTAATCTTGCCGACCTGGAAGGAAATGTATTTCGCTTTGCCAGCCTCGTAGTAGGAATCCTTTGTATCCTCCGCCACAAACGGTTCTGCCTTGCGCGGCGCGTAGGACTCTACGAGGAAATTCTGATAGAACGCCGTCACTCGCGCCCGCAACTCCTGATCCACTTCTGGTGGAACGGACTCCTGGGCAAACGCAAAAATGGGAAGGATCAGCAGGGACGTGCGCAGTATCATGTGTTAATTCCTCGAGCGGGAAATACTTCGGGAAGTTATGGCTGGGAGACAGGGACTCGAACCCCGATACGCGGCTCCAGAGGCCGCAGTCTTACCATTAGACGATCTCCCAGTGCCTACTTTCATCATACTATCATCGACGGACGACGCAACCGTTTCGTCCCGCGCCTTTTTAGGCTACCCCACTCGGAGCGCAGCCATTGGATCGATGCGGGCGGCACGCCGCGCCGGGATATAGCTGGCCGCCAGCGCCACCACCACGAATAAGAGAGCGATCCCCGCAAACGTCACTGGATCGGTCGCACTGACCTGGAACAGCATCCTGCTCATGACGCGGGTCAAAGCGAGCGCCCCGCCGATTCCCACCGCGACTCCGGCCAGAGCCATCGCCCCGCCCTGACTCAGGATTAGCCGCAAAATATCGCCGCGCTGCGCGCCCAACGCCCGTCTGATGCCGATCTCCTGGGTCCTCTGGCCCACCGAAAAAGCTACCACTCCGTAAATTCCAATCGTCGCGAGCAACAGCGCCACGCCGGCGAACACGCCCAGAAGGACCATCGTTAACCGCCTCTGGCCCAGCGTCGCTTCGAACACCGCTTCCATGGTCCGGATATCGGAAACCGGCTGGTCGCGATCCACAGCTAGAACTCTCTCGCGCAGCGTGTCGGCCAGCCGCATCGGATCGCCCTCCGTGCGGACCATCAAGAATCCGGTCTGCGGAGGGTGCTTCGCCATCGGCAAATAGAATTCCGCGACTGCATCACTTGCCAGCCCGCCCTCGTGAATGTCTGCCGCAATTCCCACAACTTCTATCCATCCCAACGCCTTATCGTACCCCTCCTTCACATGCAGCCCGATCGGGTTTGGGCCGCCAGGATACGCCGGCCACAAGCGCCGAGCCAGGGTTTCATTGACGATCATCACGGCAGGCGAATCCAGCAGGTTGTCTCGCGCCGTAAACTCGCGCCCTCTCCGCAGTGGAATCCCAAGCGTTCGAAAATACTCGGGCGTCGTGCTCTGCACCACGGCGTACGATGCCTCCTCGGCTGGATCTAATTCCGGCCTTCCTTCAACATCCGTGACATTCGTCCGAATCCATGACGTGGTGGGAAGCAACATCGCGAGCGCCGCGCCGCGCACGCCCGGAGGATCTGCCAGACGCGGAAGTAACTCCCGGAAAAAAGCGTCCCTTTTCTGGTCGGTATCGTAACGTGCGCGCGGCAGCGCGATTTTCGCCGTCAATAAATTCCCGGCGCGGAACCCTGGATCGACGCTATGCAGGCGATAAAAACTCTCGATCAGCAGCGCCACGCCGATCAGCAGGACAACCGACAACGCTGCCTGTCCAGTCACCAGCAAACTGCGAGGATTCACCCCGAATGAGCCGCGTCGCGCGTCCATAGCGACCCGATCGCGCAGCGCCTTGCTGAGATCGGGGCGTGAGACCTGGAGTGACGGAAACAGTCCGAACAGGACACCCGTCCCTAACGACAGCAGCACTGAAAACGCAAGCACCGTCGCATCCGGCCGAATGTTCCCCCTGCCCGGCACATAAAGCGCGTTCACACCACCGGACGAAAAAAGCGGATCTAAGCGGCCGATCGTGCCCAGACCCGCCACGGCCAGCGCCACACCCAGCGCTCCCCCGGCCGCCGCCAGCACTACGCTCTCCGCCAGCAATTGGCGAATCAGCCTGCCGCGTCCCGCGCCCACCGCCGCCCGAATTGCGAACTCGCGGGATCGCGATGCCGCGCGCGCCAGCAGCAGGCTCGCGACATTCGCACAAGCAATCAGCAGCACGAAGCCCACCGCGCCGAACAAAGTCCACAGCATCGGACGCACGCCCGCCACCAGCCGGTCTTTTAGTAGCACCACCCGTACACTTGCGTTATGATCCGAATTCATCGGACCCGGATTTGCGATGTCGTATTGGCGCTCGAACACGCTCATTTCCGCCGAAGCTTGCTCCAGCGTGATGTGCGGTTTCAAGCGTCCGAATCCGCTGAGCGTTGGGACCCCCCAATAACGCGGCGGCAGCACGGACCACTCCGATGGCCGCGTCACCCAGACGTCCACGCCTTCATAAGGAAAATCGAAGCCCTCCGGCAGCACTCCAATAATCGTGTAAGCCGTCGACTCCAGTTGAATCGTCCGTCCCGCAATCAACGGATCGCCCCCGAATCTGCGTTTCCACAAGCGTATGCCGATCATCGCCACCGCGCGTCCGCCGGGCTTGTCCTCTTCCTCCAGAAAGCTTCGCCCCAACGCGGGCGGCACACCCAGCACGTCCAAGAAATTCGCGGAAACCCGGGCGCCTTTCAATTCTTCAGGCTCGCCCCCGCTCGACAACGCGAAGTTCTCGGGCCGCCCGTAGGCGCCTAATGACGTGAACGACCTCGCTGCCTTCATCTGATCAAATTGTGCCTGCCCGAACGACAAATTCTGGAGCGGCTGCCGGGGATTCTCAATCGATAGATACGCCAATCGGTCCGGATCCCGGTACTCGAGCGGCCTCAATAACACAGCGCGAATCACCGTAAAAATCGCTGTATTCCCGCCAATTCCCAGCCCCAGAATTAGCATCGCCGTCAGCGCGAACCCCGGATTTCGTGCCATCGCCCGCAGGGAGTAAAAGACGTCCTGCCAAACACTCTCAACCTGGGAGAACGACATAATCCCTAGATCATACTAATTTATTAGTATGATTTCTATCTGGCCCAGAGTGACTCGAATACGCCTCCCGTGTAACAATAGTGTAACAATGGCCCCATCGCGCACCCCCAACGCGGTCCATGTTAAGGCTCGATCGTTTGCTGTTGAGCAGGCGCAGGCGCAATTAAAGCATTTGACGGTTCAGATCAGCCGCGGCGTCAAGTCCTGCAGCGCCGGCGCCGTCCACGATGTCAGAGTTGCAATTCGACGCTTCACGCGCGCGGTCGCAGTGTGCCGCCCCTACTTTCACGCAGCAGACCTGCGCAAGAACCGGAAGCGGCTCAAGAAAATCATGACCGAGGCGGGAGACGTCCGCAACTGCGACATCGCGTTGAAGTTTATCGTCCGCTTTCGCGTCCCGCAGGCGCCGGCGCTACGTTCGAAATTGCGAAGCCGCCGCACCGAATTGGCGCGCCTTCTGGTCGCCGACCTCAGGAAATGGAGGGAGCGCGGATCGTCCGTTAAATGGCGCGCCACGCTGAAGTCGCCCGCAACCCCGGCCAAAGATTTGGGCGAAGAACCTAGCCAGGAAATGGCCCATCGACTCCTGATGCGCGGGGTGAAGGATTTCCTGAGACAAGGAGACCGGGCCTCCTCGTCACAAGCCTCGCCGAAGGAGTTGCACCATTTCAGAATTTTCGCGAAGAAGTTTCGTTACTCGCTCGAATTGCTTCAGCCCCTCTATGGATCTTCCCTGGACCCCATGGTGGCGAACATCAAGCACGTCAGCGCGCTCCTCGGCGACATCAACGACTGCGTGACGGCTGTCGAAATCTTCTCCGAATACAAAGGCGGCCAACGGCTGGTGGATCGTCTTAAGAAAAGACAACATAAGAAGACCGAAGAGTTTCGCAAATACTGGAAAGAGTTCAGCCGCGGGGAGCAGGCAAAAAGCGTCGAGCCTCAAGAACTCAAGAAGCCCGTAGCAAACGCCGCAACTAGAAGTTCCCGCCGCGAATCCGCCGCCTGACGTCCTCGTAACCATCCCCCGCCGGCTTCGTCGATAATCTCAATATGTTCCAAGATCTCCTGTTTGGCATCCGGATGCTCCGCCGCAGCCCCGGCTTCTCCATCCTTGCGATCCTCTGCCTCACCCTCGGCATCGGCGCCACCACCTCCGTCTTCAGTTGGATCGAAGGAATCCTTCTCCGCCCGTTCCCTTTGGTCGCCGATCAGGACCGGCTGGTCGCCCTCGCCGGAATGAATAGAGGCGACCGCACGGACCTATCCTGGCCCGATTTTCAGGATCTTCAGAGGAACTGCACCCTCATCGACAGTTTCATTACGGACCGCATCATGAGCACCACGCTGAACGTCGGTGACCGAGCCGACCGCGCCACGGGCAGCGTCGTCTCCGCCAACTATTTCGACGCGCTGGGAATCCGTCCCTTCATGGGCCGAGGCTTCGAGCCCGGCGAAGACTCCGGCCGCAACGCTCACCCCGTGACTGTGATCGCCTATCTCACCTGGAAACAGCGCTATAACAGCGACCCGTCCATCATCGGCCGGACCCAGATCCTCAACGGCGTGCAGCACACCATCGTCGGCGTCGCGCCCGAAGGATTCTACGGCACGTTTGTCGGCTATGCCTTCCAGTTCTGGGTTCCCGCCTCCATGGAGGAAATATTCGATAGCGGTGGATACAAACTTGAAAATCGCGGTGCAAGATGGATAGAGGGCTTCGCCAAACTCAAACCCGGCGTGACCATCGCGCAGGCGCAAGCCGAAGTCTCGGCCGTCGCCAGGAGATTAGACAACGATTATCCCGCCACCAATCGCGCGCTCGATTTCAAACTCTATCCGCTCTGGCAGACTCCCTTCAATGGAGCCGGCACGCTCCTGCCGACCCTCCGCATTTCGCTGGTAGTCGCTTGCTGCGTGCTGCTGATCGCCTGCGCGAATGTCGGCAATCTTCTTCTCGTTAAATCATTCGCGCGACGCCACGAAATGACCGTGCGCCTCTCTCTCGGCGCGGGACGGACGCGCCTGTTAAAGCAACTCCTCACGGAAGGTCTGATTCTCTCAGCACTCGCCGCTGCTGGCGGCGTCGCAGTAGCGAACTGGTGCCGTAACCTGATCGTGCTCCTTTACCCGTCCCGCCCTGGCGTCACCGTCAACCTTCCCGCCGAACTCGACTGGCGCGTTCTCGTCCTCAGCGCCTCCGTCTGCCTTTTCTCGACTCTCGTCTTTGGATTAGTCCCAGCGATCCAGGCCGGCAAAATCGACCTGGCCGCCGCCATGAAATCCGAATCCGGGAGCGTAGTCGGAGGCCGTGGAAAAGCCTGGATCCGTTCGAGCCTCGTGCTAGTTCAAGTCTCCCTGAGCTTCATCCTTCTCGTCGGCGCAGCTCTTCTTCTCAAAAGCCTTCAAGTAATGCAGCAAACCGACCCCGGTTTTTCTACCAAAGGCGTTCTTACCACCGGCATCGACATGGTCTCCGCCGGTTACGATCCGCAGCGCATAAAAACCTTCGAGGACTCCCTGCTGGAACGGCTTCAATCCACCGGCGGCGTCGAATCGGTAGCCTTCGCGCGAAGCACTCCCTTTAGCTATCGAATGAATTCTTCGTCTCCCGTCGCCGTAGAAGGCTATGAGACCGCGCCCGGCGAACAACCCACGGTCGACTACAACGAGATCGGCCCCGATTACCTCGCGACCATGGGGATCCCTCTGGTCTCTGGCCGCGAGTTCACTCGCGCCGACAATGAAACCGCTCCGTTAGTGGCCGTCGTGAATGAAGCCATGGCCGCTCAATTCTGGAAAGGAGAAAATCCAGTCGGTAAGCGTCTTCAAGTGAAGAATCGCTGGCTGCAAGTAGTCGGCGTCGCGAAAAACTCTAAATACCGTTCGTTGACGGAGACACCGAAGCTGTACTTCTACACCTCGCTGCGCCAGGACGCGATCGGGCAGAACCTCGATATCCGTACCCCTTTACCTCCGGAGAAAATGATCACCGTCCTGACGCGCGAAATAAAAGCGTTGGACCCCAACCTCGCCCCCTCTGAACTGATCACCATGCGCGAACAAGTAGATCGGATGAGCTGGGCCCAGCGCGCCGCGGTAATCCTTCTGTTCCTCTTCGGAGGCCTGGCGCTGGTGCTAGCCGCCATCGGCCTCTACGGAGTCATGTCCTACACAGTTTCGCAGAGCACCCGTGAACTGGGCCTGCGCATGGCTCTAGGCGCAGAAGCCTCGGATCTCCTCCGGCTGGTCATGTCCAGAGGCTTCGCCTTGACCGCAGCCGGAATCGTAATAGGCGCCGCGGCAGCTCTGCTGTTAACCCGCCTGATGGGCGACCTCCTATATAAGGTGAGCCCCCGCGACCCCGCCGCCTTCGCAGTGGCATTCCTCATCATGACGATAGTCTCCCTGGCCGCGTGCCTGCTCCCCGCTTGGAGAGCCACCCGCACCGACCCCCTAAGAGCCCTCCGCGACGAGTAGGGACAGTCCTAAGTACCCTTATTCGACCTTAATATGCTCGCGAAGGAGCTGAACACATCCTTATTTGCGTGAAATCCCTACCCTCTACCAACCAAAGGCATTTTCGTCGCCATCACGGTCATAAACTGAACGTTCGCCTCGAGCGGCAGGCTAGCCATGTAAACCACAGCATCGGCAACGTGTTTCACGTCCATCCGGGGCTCGACCATCATGGTTCCGTTCGCCTGCGGAACGCCCTTCGCCATCCGCTCCGTCATCTCCGTGGCTGCATTGCCTATGTCTATCTGTCCACAGGCGATATCGAACGCCCGGCCATCGAGGGAAATGCTTTTCGTAAGCCCGGTTATAGCGTGTTTTGTAGCCGTATACGGCGCTGAATTCGGTCGTGGAGCGATTGCCGAAATGGACCCGTTATTAATGATGCGGCCACCGCGCGGAATTTGCGTCTTCATGAGGCGCATAGCGTGTTGAGCGCATAAGAATGAACCAGTTAGATTCACATTGACGACGGCGGTCCACTGCTCGAAGGTCAATTCGTCCATGGGTACCGCCGGCGCGCCCATGCCGGCGTTATTGAACAGCAAATCGAGCCGATCGAGCTTTGAAAACAAGGTTTTGATACTCTCAGGATCGGTCACATCGGTAGGCACGGGAAGCATGTTTCCGTGGGCTGCGGTCTTTTCCAATTCTTCTTTTCTGCGACCAGCTAACACCACGAAAAATCCAGCAGTTGATAGCGCGATGCTGACCGCGCGGCCGATTCCACTGCCGGCGCCGGTAACGAGAGCTACTTTTGAAGTCATCGGACTTTTCTTCTTCCCGTATGCTGCCAGGCCAGCGTCAGTGCGCCGCGAAGTGACTCTTCTTTCACTTTTTTGAGGAGGACGTTGGTGGCTCCTTGTTCGCCCCACTTCCCTTTGACCGGTGTGAAGGACTGGTCGAGTTGAACGAATGCTTTTTGCTCATGGGGCGGTAACTTGACCATAGCCCAGCCGTCATCGGGATAGTGGAGTGTGGCGAAGATTCTGCCGTTGGCGCGGAAATCGGGGTGGTTCATGTGGGCGCTTTCGATGGCTCCAGGAAAGCTGAGCGCGATTTGTCGGAAATCGTCGGTGGTCATTCAGGCCTGTTCATCAGGAAGGTCGCGGTGGACGCGAAGAACGTCTTGAGGGTTGAGTGGACCGGTTCGGGCAAGCTCGATTCGTCGAGCGCGCGATTCATGAGTTGGAGCCAGCGGTCGCGGGCGGTGGTTCCGATGGCGAACGGGGCGTGGCGCATGCGGAGCCTGGGGTGTCCGCGGGTTTCGAGATAGGTGGCCGGGCCTCCGAAGCGGAACATGAGAAAATCCCGCAGGCGGCGCTCCGCTCCGTCGAGATCGTGCGAGTGATAGAGAGGTCCAAGAATCTCGTCGCCCGGGATCTGGCGGTAGAAAGCCGCGACCAGGCGCTCAAAGCCTTCGGAGCCGATGACCGCGTAAATTTCCTGCTCTTCCACTTTTTCAAGTTTACTAATGTCGGTGTTCCTGGCGCGCCCTTGTATTTCAGGAGGCAGTTATGACAAGCAGATTGATGGCGGCGGTTCTGATGATGATGTCTTTTGGAGCGGTTGCTCCGGCGGCGGTGGTCGTGGTTTCCCGGCCCTATGTGGCGGTTCGAGTTGCTCCGGTTGTGGTGTATGCGGGGCCCCGATATTATGCCGCGCCGGTGTATCCGGTTTACCCCGTCTATCCGGTTTATGGAGTTCGTGTTTACGGCGGATACCGGTATGGATACGGATATGGTCCGCGTTATTATTCGCGTGGTGGCTATTATCGCGGATATCGCCGGTAAGCACTGGTTGTTATGCCATTCTCGTGGCATTCTCGTACGATGGAATCGTGGGACGACGGGACACGCCGCTGGAGAATGCTTGACACCATCGATCGACGAAGTTCTGCAACAACTGTTGGAGGCTCAGGCGACGCTGCACGGGGCCGGCACCGTATCGGCGGATGCTCTTTCTGCGATAGCGGCGCACGCGCGTAAGCGCCGGATTCGGCACTCCGTGGAAACGGGGTGTGGCGCTACAACGCTGCTGCTCTCTCATCTCAGCGAGAACCATAAAGTATTCGCACTCGACATCGGCAACAGCGTCTCCAGCGTGCGCCGATCAGCAATGCTTCAGCCCAACGTCGTTACGTTCATTGAGGGTCCATCCCAACGCACGCTGCCAGAGCATCACTTCACCGAAAAGCTCCAGTTGGCGTTGATTGACGGTCCCCATGCTTATCCATTTCCGGACCTTGAGTATTACTTTCTCTATCCTCATCTCGACACAGGGGCGCTCCTGATTCTGGACGACATCCAGATCCGGAGCATCCACAATCTTTTTGAGTTTCTGCGCTCCGACTCCATGTTTCGGCTCGACGAGGTCGTTCGTTCGACTGCGTTCTTCACGCGCACCGAAGCTCCGACGTTTGATCCTACGGGGGATGGGTGGCAGGAGCAGCGTTACAACGGACGCACGTTGACTCGCTACGACTGGAGGTCGAAGTTGAAGGGCGCGCTTCCCCGCTCCTCAATGAGACGTGTTGAAGCCTTCCGATCTCGGGCCACAAATGGCGGTTCCGGCTGCTCGGTTGAGATTCGCTCCCCGAATCGTGGAGAGCGCGTGTCTGAAAACGGCGTGGTTTCAGGCACGGCCCATCTGGCGGAAGATGCGCACCTTTGGGTTCTCGTACATCGCGAGGATGTAAATGGCTGGTGGCCCCAAGGTGGAGGGGAGATCGCTGTGGCTGGCGGTCAGTGGAGTGTACCAGTCAAGTATGGCGATCCGCAGGATGCCGGCTACGATTTTGAGATCGCGGCGGTAATCGTCGGCCGCTCCGTTCATGAGCAATGGCTGGAGTGGGTTCGATCTGTGGAGTTGACGGGGGCCAGCCCTGCGGTTCAGTGGCCGAGGCGGGGAGCGGTACTCTCGGTACAGTATCGGACTGTTGCCAAGAAATAACAGCCGTTATTAGCGGTGGTTTCAGAGTCCGGCACTGCTACAGCGCTGCCGTCTCCGACTCCGATCGAAAACATCGCCGGCAATAAGCCAATTGGATAGGCGGCTGCCGCCAAAAATTGGCCGCCCACAGGTCGGGTGCGAGGAGCATCCAAAACGTCCGAGGGTTTACTTTTCCCTAAAAGGGTTGGCGAATCTGGGGTCGTGGAGGAGAGGCTCGTCGGTCAGGGTGCGGAGGAATTCGAGGATGTCGGTTCGCTCCGCGTCGCTCATCGCGACGTGGTGCAGTATCGCTTCGTCGAGGGTCTTTACGTTGCCATCGTGCATGTAAGGCGCGGTGACGGCGATGTTGCGGAGGGTGGGGGCTTTGAAACCTCCTTCTTCATCCGGTTTCCCTGTGAAATTCGGTCCGCTATGGCAGCGGAAGCAGGAGAATCCCGTGCTGAAGAAAAGCACTTCGCCGTGTTTCGCGGCGGCGGAGATGGCGCTCTCGTCGCGATCGAAGTGATAGCGATCGTAAGGAGATCTGGCGGAGACGATGGATCGCTCAAAGCAAGCGAGAGCCTTGATGATGTTGTCGGTGGTGATCGGCTCGGCTCCGAAGAGTTTCTGATAGCGCGGGTCTGCGCGAATCAACGCTAGAGATTTTTCGGTCACGCCGAGTTCAATGGGATGGTCGCCGAACATCGGCAGGCGGGCTTGTTCTTCTAACGAATGAAGGTCCTGATCGATCCAGGTGAAGACGCGCGTATAGGCGACATTCACCAGGCTCATGCTGCCGCGCGGATGGCGTTCACCGGTGGATCCTTCGCCGCGGGGCTTGCCGTCTGTGAACGCGAGACTCTGGACGTGGCAGGAGGCGCAGGATTGCGTGCCATTGCTGGACAAACGCCTGTCGTAAAAGAGATAGCGGCCCAGTTCGACTTTTTCGGCTGTCATGGGATTGTCGTCGGGGACTCTTGGTTTGGGGAATCCTGCGGGTAGATCCCAGGTGTAAGGGGTTTGGGCGCTCGCCGCGGTGAGCAGAAAAAAGAGCAAACTACGCAACAAGGACCTCTCCTGTATGAGTGGTGTCGTAGCCGGCCAGCAGTTCCAATTTTCGGCGTAAGGCCGAGCGATTCAGAGCATCGAACAAAGCTTCGAGGGCGGGAAGCTGGGCATATTGACGGCGGACGACCAGGTCGTAACGCTCCGTGGTGAGAGGGATGAAATGGAGTCCGAAGGCTCGGGCGGCGGAGCGGGTGGCGATGCAGCAGTCGGCTTCACCCTGGCTGACAGCTTGCGCGGCGGAGAGGTGTCCGGTGGCGATGCGGTCATATCCAATGACGCGGTCCGTCGGAATGCCTGCGGCGCGAAGATGCTGATCGAGAACCTCCCGGCTGCCCGCCCCTTTTTCGCGATTGACGATCCGGACGTCTTTTCTAGTCAGATCTTCTATCGAGCGGATCGGGCTGCCGGTCCTCGTCACCAGTCCCTGTTGCCAGACAGCGAAGGTCACGACTTTTACGGATTCCCTCGGGAAAAGATGCTTCACGATTGGGAGGTTGTAATCGCCGGTCGCGGAATCGCGCAGATGGGTTCCTGCCACGTGGACTTTCCCCTGCTTGAGCCAGTGCAACGCCTGATGGCTGGTGCAAGGAGCAATGACGATGTCGAGCTGGCGCGCGAGGAGAGAAATGCCTGGATCGCAGCCGGCGATCAGCAGACGTTTCCCGTCTTCGATTTCCTGGAACACCTGCGCTTTCGAACCGTCGATGACAATGGCGTCGGCTGCGGGGAGCATCAGATCCTGCGGGGCGGCGGAGACTCCGATGGTCCGGTTGCCGACCCGGCAGAGTTGCACGGGCTGGCCGGCGCGCGCGGGAGTAATGAAATCGACGGCAATGGGCTTCGGCGCTACGACCGATTCCGCTTCCAAAGCGAACAGCTCTTCGACGGACACCTCCAGGATTTTCGCTAGCTGGAGCGCGACCGTGGTATTGGGAACGTAAACGCCGGCCTCGATCGCATAAATGGTTTGACGGGTGACGCCGGCGAGCTTTGCGAGGGCCGCGGCGGAAATCCCCCGCCGTTCCCGGATCTGATTGAGATGAGCGCGCGTTTCCACTTACTTCCTTAGACGCACGACGGTTACTTTTTCCAGCATGCGGATCGACCTTGCACCCTTTTTCTCGCTGGGCACGACCAGGCGAAACGGTCCTTGGTATTGAAACAGAGGTTTGCCGTTGACGGTGTCGGCGACAATGATTTTATTGTCTGTGAAGGAGGGATCGAACTCAGGAAGCGCGTAGACCACCTGGTAGCCGTCTTTGGCTTCGGCGAGCACGTACGTGGCGAGCGCTTTCCCCATGAGTTGTTTGCCGACGGGCGCGCCGGCCTCCTTCAGAATGTCGAACAGGAGGACGCCTTCGTAGGTGGTCTGTTCATCGGAACCTTCGGCTTTGACAGTGACCGAGGTGCGAGGCATCTTCGCGAGGTCTGCTTTCGTGAGGGAAAGGGGATTGGTGACGTCGCCTGCAATGGCCAGTCTGGCGTCGGTTTCCTGTGCATAAAGAGGAGCGAGGAGAGCCAGCGCGAGGACAAGCTTCATAGCCCACATTGTAAGTTAAAAATGACAGCGGCGCTCGGTTTATCGCAGGGCTTCTGAAGCCAAACGCGGGCCAAGCGCATCTTTAAGAGGCAGTGGTCCTTCTTCAATTTTCGCTGATCGCGTTTACCTCGATATTCGTGCTGGTGGACCCGGTAGCGGCCGTCCCTGCTTTTCTCGCGATGACCGGCGATTCGAATCGCGACCAGCGACGTCACATGGCGGTGCGCGCGGCCTGGACCTGCTTCATCGTGCTGCTCACGTTCTCGCTGGCGGGAACGCTTATCTTCAGATTGTTTGGCATCACTTTGGCCGCCTTCAAGATCGCCGGAGGCCTGATTTTGGGGATCATCGGGCTCGACATGATCAATGCAAAGCGATCGCCGACGAAGGAGACGCCGGGCGAGACCGAAGAGGGCGCGGAAAAAGAAGATGTCGGTATTATTCCCCTGGGGATTCCGATGCTGGCGGGTCCAGGTTCCATTTCCACCGTGATGGTGCTGATGAGCCAGAACGCGGATTGGCAGCACGCTCTGGTGATTGTGTGCGCGATTGCCGCAGCGTCGGCGATTTCCTTTCTAGTGCTGGCGGCAGCGGATCGGGTGAGTTCGTATCTCCACGAAACGGGAATTCGCATCCTGACGCGAATGATGGGCCTGCTACTGACCGCGATCGCGGTACAGTTCGTTCTGAATGGCTTGAAGGATGCGGGTCTCCTGCATTAGCCCCGTTCGTTGCGAAGCGCGGTACCGGATCGCCAGGCGATCCCCGCCCGTTTGATGCTCCAGGCCGCTGATTAAGCGGATTGATGCAGTCGGCCTCGCGTTGGGGCCGCCTTAGGCAAGGAAACCAACCGCAAAAGCTCCAGCAATCTGAATTTCGAGAGCCTTATTGCCAATAATTCCGATCCAAGCTCCGGTACTGTACCGCCTCAGCCAGGTGCTTCGCGCTTACGCGGTCTGAATGATCCAGATCCGCCACGGTCCGGGCAACTTTCAAGATTCGGTCGTGCGCCCGGGCCGACAGACCCATCTTGCGGACTGCCATTTCCAGAGTCCTCTCTCCCGCATCGTCGAGCGAGCACAATTTACGCAGCTCCTGCACCGGGATATTCGAGTTGTTGAATCCGCGTGTCTCTTGAATCGCGCGAGTCTCGGCTACGCGTCCGCGCATCTCACTGGAGCTCGCGCCACCGTCCTTGCTCCGCAGTTCCTGATAGGGCACCGCGGGAACTTCGATGTGCAAATCGATTCGGTCCAACAAGGGTCCGCTGATCTTTCCGAGATAGCGTTGAATCGTTCCGCCGGTGCATCTACAATCCCTGGTGGGGTCCCCAAAAAAGCCACAGCAAGAAGGGTTTCTGATTTAGCGATCTTGTTCCCCTTTAGATGTGAGCTTTTTTTTTGAGCGATCTCCCTCCCGGCCAGAGTTGCGGGGTTGGGAATATCGGGGACAAGCGCCACGGCATTGCGGACCAGACCTCGCATCCGCTCCTTCTTTGCCGGGTCAGTATGCTTGAGCAAATCCAACGTGCTTTCAAAGTAAAGCCCCAATAGGTCATGGTCAGAAAGCTGTTGGAGCAGCAACCCACCCTTCATGATGAATTCGAGCGAACCGTCTTCTTTGAGCGTGATCTTTTCCACCGTGTCGCTCAGGACCCTCTTCCGGTCCTCTTGGGTCCAGCCGTCAGCCGACGTGAATGTAAAGTACCGTTCTCGAAGCTCAGTCGCCATCATCGCAATATCGGGCTTGGTCAATTGCGAAGCGAGGTCTGCTTTCGCTTTGACAAGATTGGCTTGCTCTCTTCTGATGTCTTCTTTCAGTTTCTTGACTAGCGCATCATATCCGTCGTCGCTCAAGCTCTTGACCATGGCACGGTCTCTCTGGCGTTCCAGTGCCACGATTGTCTTGGTGAGCCGTTCGACTTCCGCCTCGAATTCGGCTCGATTGTCGTCTGAAAAATTTCGTTCGATTGCGTTCTTGATGTAGCTCTCGTCAACAAAATACTTCGTCGCTGTCCAGGCGATCAGTGCCTCGATCTTCTCTGCCGGAAGATTCTGACAAGCTGACGCTTTTCGTCCGTTGCTTTTGGACGCACACACGTAATAGTCGGGCTTCATGCCCCTTCCGATACCGTGGCTGGTGCCTTGCTTCAAGTACATCTTTTCGCCGCACTCGCAGCGGAGCAAACCCGGTCCTAAGAAATTTTCCCCCACAGCTTTGCGCTGAGTCCACGTCTGGACCTTCACATCAAGGATGCGTTGGACTCGCTCGAAATCAACGGGGTTGATCAGCGGCTTCTTTGCAAGATTCGTGGGCACGATAACAGGGCTTTTCAGAGGCACCTTGCGACCAACTGTGTCGCTCTCGTCCCGATATTCACGTTTCATTAGATGCGTTTTATTTCCGATCCACCATTGGTTGCGAAGAATTTTTCGCAGGCCCGTCTGCGATGTGAAGCCCAACTTCAGGACGACAGCAGACAGTGTTGAGCCAGCTAGAACGAGCTTGAACGCCTCCCTGACCTTCTTGCCGTATTCAGGATCATAGGCGAATAGGCCCGTCGTTTCGTCCCACGTAACACCAACGGGCAAGGGATCACTTTTCCGATCTTCCTTTCGCCTTGACGCCTCCTTGCCTTCCCGGTTTCGTTCAGCAATGTTGCGCCTTTCCTGTGCGGCGACCATGCCCCACAGTTGGATCTTCATTTGGTCTTGAGGATTAGCAACGTCCAGACCGTCATCGGACGCAAGATCGCAGAAGAGAAGTTTCTTTTCCTTCCTGAACGTCTTGAAAATTTCATAGGCGTCAAGATGTTCCGGCCTAAAAAACCTGTCCATGCGAGAAAACACAACACCTGCGATATCCGGTTCTGTCAAACGCCGAATCATGGACTTGAACTGCGGGTTGTACTGAACCTTGGCACCAGAAATTCCGTCGAGGCGATATTCGGTTACAACATGCAGGTCGAACTTTTTGCAGTGTTCAGCGATATGCCGCAGTTGGCGGGGAATGCCGTCCTTCTCCGGGTCCGCTTGCTGAATGGAACTCACCCTGAGCAGGGACAGAACTTTTCGCTTTCCACGCATGGATTGAGGATCGCACAAGTGTGAACGTGTGTGCTGTGTATTCATGGGAGACGGCAACGACCGGGACTCCAAAGGGCCGGATTCCAGCGCCAGAGTACCTTTTTCAAATTTTGCCAACTGCGACGTTTCCCCTCCCTTGCACACCCAGGGTCCAACTGCGACGTTTCCCCTCCCTTGCACACCCAGGGTCGGTTAGTATAACTTTCGGCATGGAGTCCTCATTTCGGAAAAACACTGTTCCAAGAATTTCTCGGCCCGAGCGAATCCCGGTCTCGCAATCAGGTTGCCCGTCCCGAACGAGACACACACTTCCGGGCTTTCGCTGCGATATGCGCCAGTCGCCCCAAGCCGTCTATCCGGCGTCCATGCTGGCTATCGCCTTGCCGCCATCTCACCGATTCTGTTGAAGATCAGGCATCCCGCCGATATACAGCGAGGGTCACTGGCGATTTCGCCACTGGCAACTGCCGGGACCCGTTGCTGCTTCGGACTTTTAGACTATGGATGCAAAAGCGCCGCTCACCAAAACAACCCTCGAACGCACGTTGAACACGCTTCATCTCTTCCTTCCGGGAGTCTTGGAGAAGGGCAAGACAATTGAGCCAGACCAAGTTGATGGCTTCTTGATCGACGCCCTTTTCTCAATAGCGGTTTACGCAGGATGGATCGAAGCTCCGATATCGCAGTGGGGTCCAGAGGATCAATATTTCCTCAAGCCAGAGTTCAGGAGCAGCGGTCCCTATCCAGCGACCGTGGAACTCGGCGGTTTCAAGGTCCCTGAGAAAACTCATGACGATTTCATCACGCTTTTCTGGAGCAACAGACCGGAATTTATCGCTGCCAAAAACGACGCTTTGCTTGCCAGCATTGGAGCGCTCCTGGATTCAGGCGTGGATACATTGGCCGACTTGCGAAGCGGTGAAAACACGATCCCAAAGGCAGAACAGCCGAGCGACACAATCCATCGCTCTTCCAATGCTGCGGTCAACACGCCCAATCCCGCTCAACTGTTGATAAACGGGAAAACTCATCTCGGCGTCACTTGGGCGAAACTGGCGAAGATGGCCGGAAAGCACCTGCAACGAATGGCAGATGAAGAGATGAAAGACCTCGAAGACGTGACAGGGAAAGTCAAAGTCGAACTCAAGGTCGATGCAGTCTTCCGGCTTCTCCGAGGGCAGAACATTCGACCGGACAATGCCAAGGCTCTTGCTGCGGTCCTCGATATCGATTGGCGGCTCCTCGTTTGGCCGACGAAGCAGACGTAGGAAAGTTCAAGCAAAATTCAAGCAAATTTCAATTTCGGTCATAGTTGCATGAAAAATATCCTGGAATTGTGAGGGCAAGAAGCCCTCCAAATTGGAGAACAAATGCAACCTACAACTGAGAAGTTCGATGCAGTATCAACGGGGTCCATGCCCATTTCGATGGCCGTGAACTCGGCACCAAACAACCAACTTGCTGCCCCTGAAGCAGCGAAGACAGAAGCGAAAAACCCGGCCAAGCCGGAACCGAAGAAAGACCGTGCGTACTTCAGCCGTGCGATAGAAAAAGCGACCATCGCCTTCTACCGCTCGGGAAAAGCAGTGGCCGATCTACTCTTGGAAGCTCGATTGAAACTATCACCGGAAGACTTCCAAGCGTTCATCAAGGACGACTGCCAGTTCGATTCTTCGCTGGTGTACAAGTTCATCAAGATGGCCGCTGACTTCCGATTGAACGATCCGGCCAACGATCCGATCCTGCCCGAGGCGTGGACGACACGATACGAAATCATGCAGATGAAAGAGGCGACGTTTCGCATGGGCGTGAAGAGCGGAATCATCAACGCCGATTGCAAGCTGGCTGATCTGAAGAAACTGCGTGATCAGGTCGAAGGCAGCAAGGGCAAGAAAGCCGGAAGCAATAAGACGGCGGCAAGAAAGAAGACGGCGAAAACGGAGACCGCTCCGGTAGCTGCCGATCAAGCCCCAACGTCTACCGTTCCTCTCGTCTCTGATGTTCGCCCTGGAACGCAGCAAGCGGTCCTGAAGGCGTCGGTAAATACTTCGGCGCTTAAGGGTGTCGGAACGGCAACCGGAGTCGCTACGGCTCCTGCGAAGGGCCGCATCGCAATCGTGTTGAGCAAGGCGGTTGCCGGACAGCACAAGGCTGACCTGGACCGCTTGAAGGAAGGCATCGAAGCTCTGGTGAAGGAATACGACTTCATCGGTGCCGTCGAAGTCGAGGTTGCAGCATAATGGCACACATCAAATTGACCGAGACGTACTACATTGCAACGGATGCCATTGAGATGGTGCGGCTCATCCAGCACAACGACAAGCCTTGCGTGGAGTTGTTCCACAAACGCAAAGACTTTCTGCCTGACTACTTCCACGGCGAAAAAGCCACCGAAGCCTGGGCGAACTGGAAAGCCTTCGCAGATCAAACGAAAGGGTGAGTGGCGAAATCGCCAAATCACAACGACCGATCCCGGATGTTCAGAGCATCGGGATCGGTCTCCTTCTCAGCAGCAGGCTCTAATTCCTATTCCGCAGCGCCGATATGGTTCTGTCCACGGCAAGGTCTGAATTTGTCGGAAAGTCCTCCATCGCTGAGATGATCCTCAAGGCGGTTGCGCTCGGCACGCAAAGCTGCACATGAACGAGATCGGGATCATCATCGTGTGGGTTTAGTTCAACGCTGTAGTAGTCCCAATTCATACGCCTTCCTCCTGCCCCTTCACTTCTGCGATAGAGTCCAAAGCGTAAAGAATCGCCGAGCGAATGAACTTGGAGCGGTTGAATCCGTCGAGTTCAGGAACGGTGGCAATCGCATCGTCAATGTCAGCGACGGTTGCGCTTTTTAGTCGAAGCTGGAGAGCGTGATCCAGGTCGGTTTTATAGGCTGACATGATGCGTCCTCCGTTCAACGATCTGTTTCATAGTGACCAGTTCTTGAAGCAAGGCTTCCATCCTGGTGAGTCGATCTCGATCTCGTTTGGTCTTGGTGGTTCTTGAAGAGGTCGTCGCAAGCTCCGACCCGTTGGGTTGCTGGTGATTCAGCCATTCGTGAAAAGTTCTCATATGTGGTTCTCCTGTTTTTGGGCAAAGTGATACCAATACGGCGATCCCAAAAGTCGCCGTTTGGCCGTTCGTCAAATGTGGTTCGGGGTCTCTCTACAGGCGATTGCCACTCGATCCAGCCCGGACCTGATGTTTTGTTTCGCTACTTCTTCCGGCGAAGTTCGGTGCTCGTGATCGTGTTGTCGATTGTCCAACGTGGATGAAACGTTTTGCCGCTGTAAATCCGGGCTGCGACTGCTTCCCCGTCCTCTTCACCGATCACTTGCAAATGGAACTGCCCGGAAGGAACAACGTCACGCCAAATTTCTGGAGCTTCGAGAAAGAACTTTTCCTGTTGCTCGATTGGCACGTTCCAGATCATGTTGTAGTGGAGGTACGTCGCCATCTCGGGCACGGCGATCCACTGAGTACGAGCAGACTCGGGTTGCCGACTCCAGTTTTTCCCGAGCAGGCACCGGGCAATTTTCATGTCGAACAGATTGATTCTCTGGCCGCACCATTCCGGCTCCACCGATCTCAAATTAAAATTTGCGACGGCGTAGAAATTCCCCGGCGTTTCCTTGAGCGCCTGAAGGAACCAATCCTTGTAGTCCTTTCGCAATCGCAACAGCGGCAGCACTTCGGTTTCGTAGTTTTGCACGTCGGGCATCGGGCGATTCATCAAGGCGTCAACGGTCATCGGGACAGCCGGGAGCCGGGTTGTTGTGGGTTGTGTGATCGACATATGTTTTCGTTCAAAGGTATTTAGCATCGGTCCACTTTTTCCGGCCCGACCCTGGCACTGGCGATTTCGCCACTCTCTGTTGGCCGGGAACACGCTCATTGAAAACACGGCACTACGCTCTATCTGTAGATTGGGCTTGCTTTTGAAGCCGATTTCTGGCACAATCAAACAGTGACGAAAGGGTTCCTGTACTTGAGGGTCAGCGGCAAATCGCAGATCGACGGCGATGGATTTGCACGCCAGGAAGCCGCCATCCGTGCCTATGCCAAGGCTCACGACATCAAGTTGGTTAGGGTGTTCAAGGAAGAAGGCGTCAGCGGCACGAAAGAACTGGCCGACCGTCCTGCGTTCGTTGCAATGATGGAAGCTCTGCACTCGAACGGTGTGAAGCTGGTCCTCGTGGAATCGCTCAGTCGTCTCGCCAGAGACCTGATGATTCAGGAGTCAATCCTTCACGATTTGAAGCGTCACGGCTTTCAACTGGTTTCGGTGGCTGAACCGGACTTGTGCAGCGATGATCCTTCACGAAAACTAATGCGGCAAATCATGGGCGCATTTCACGAGTACGAAAAACAGATGATCGTTGTGAAGTTGCGAGGGGCACGACAGCGGACGAAAATCAAAAGCGGTAGCTGCGAGGGGCGCAAGCCCTACGGTTTTTATCCGGGCGAAGCCGAGACGCTGAAGCGCATCGAGGAATTGGGCGCTTCGGGTGAGACCGCAACGGCCATCGCAAACAGGCTCAAGGCTGAAGGCCGGAAAACACGGAGCGGCGGTGAATGGCTGCAACCCACGGTCAGCAAAATTATTAACCGCATGATCCAATTGAAGGAGAAGGGCTGATGTCCACGACAACCTTGGATTTTGGGACGTTTGAAGCTCTGTACGAGTTCAACAAAAACATCCATCATGGCGTTCTCTGTCTTGAGGCGCTGACGAGACACGACGGCTTCGACCGGGCGACGATCACGATGCTTGCCACCGATGTCGTCAAAGCGAAGTGTGCTGCCAACGCTTACTTGATCTCGGTGATCGGGGCGGCTGAAGGAGAGGGCGCAGCGACCGTGGCGGCGGCTCGTCGCCGGAATGTACACGACGCACAGACGAGTCGGGAGTCGGCATGATGGGCAAATACAAGCGGGGCGATTTCGTAAAAATTGAAATTCGGGATGAGGGAAGCGGACCAAGCGAATGGCTGTGGCTCCGGGTGGACCACTCCGATGACGATCAGCTACTCGTTTTCGGGAAGCTGGACAACGAGCCGATTGTCCACATCGAGATGCGCCTCGGTATGGAACTGGCGGTCAGCTACGAAAACGTGCGGGAACACATGACGACGAAATCTTTCGATCAGTAGGTGAAACATTTTGACAACGGTGAGCGAGAACTGAGTGCGTCACTCCTCAAGCTCTTCGGTGATACTTCGCAAGTGTTGAAGCGTTTCGTCTTTGACTCTGGCTTCCTTGGCGAATGCGGCTATGGCCTCCGCAAAATCCTTCAACGTGACATCTTTTGGCGCAAACGGAATGATGCCATCGGCCAGATTCTCCAAAACTATCAAGTGAAGCTCGACGCCAGCCTTCGCTGCCTGCGACCGAACGTAATCGTCCGAGGCTTCAACCAATTCGGCCCTCGGCCCCTGAATGAAATGAAGCGTATGGAATCCCTCTCGCTGAACTCGGCTGACGGCATGAGCGACGTCTTTTGCAATGAAAGTCTTGTCCTTGACCTCAGCGGTGATTATCAACTTGCTTCCGATCCGCACGTCAATATCACTGACCTCGTTTGAAGACGTTCCGCTTTCGTTGACCGGATGGACGGCAATTTTCCATTTCTCGGCTCTCGTAATAGCCATTAGCCAAAATAGGCCACCAACGGCGAGAACACATGTTTCTCCGTGTTCAGATTTCGAGATCAGTTTTTCAAAATAAGCAGCGATTTGCTGTCGGCCTCCGTCCAGTTTTTCGATTGCCGTCTCGAGCGCTGCGGTGTCCCTGGCGATCCGTTGCGTGGCGAAGAAAATTGCGTCATGCAAGGCCAGAAGAGCATCTTTGGAATTCTTGATCGCACTCAACGTGGAGTGGAGAGTCTGCAATGTTCGCTTATCATTTCCTTGCCTGACCGGATTCTTCAAATCCACTTGCGTGAATCTTGCAGGTTTGTTCAAGTACGGTTCGTTCGAGCCGCCCAATGCGTTGTCCAGCAAACCCGCTTCGTTCGGAACGATCACCGAATGGCAAAGGCTCCGAGCATCGTATGCTCCATCCAGATCGGCACCAGCTTGCAGAGCCAGCGGGTGAATACGGTCATCTGTTGCCTTAGCGAGAAGAGCGGTGATGAGGATGTACTTGTAGGTGAGATGCGATCCGGTGATGATCGCCTGAACTTCCTTCGAGTACTTTGATTGTGGTGTGTAGTCTTTGAGCCGTGCTCGTTTCGTGGCAGATCGAAGCACGGTCAGTGCGGCGTCGTGGTCAAGGTTGATTTTTTTCATTTTCCGGGGTCCAGGATTCGTGCGACCACAGCCAGTTCGGATGTGTTTGTAGCGTTGATCCAATCAACCGCTTCGAGTACATCCAGCCGACGCTGACACTTTTCGATCTTCGAGATGTCCGATTGCGAAAGGCCAGTTGATTGGGCGAGTTCTTCTTGCGTCAACCCGGCATCGAGTCGTGCTTTAATAAGGCGTTGCACGATCCGCTTGTAACGGGGATCATGGATGCTATTGATTCGCACGGAACCGATTGTGCGTTACCGAGCCGATTTATGCGAAACTGGAATAAAGACATGCACACTCGCAAGCGGTCGTCCAAGCAACCGAGCGCCGTATCGCTGTTCACTGGCGCAGGCGGAATGGATGTAGGGTTCGAGGCGGCGGGATTCCGAGTCCATTGGGCTAACGATTTCAACGAAATGGCTTGCCGTACCTACGAACGCAATCATTCCGGCAAAATTGAGTGCGGCCCCATCGAGAATTTTTTGCCCACGCTAAAGCAATTCGAGGGCGTGGATCTCCTGTTTGGTGGGCCACCGTGCCAAGGCTTCTCGGTTGCGGGGAAGATGGACATCGATGACGGTCGCAGCCAACTCGTGTGGCGGTTCCTTGAGGCCGTTGAGATTGTCAGGCCCGAGGTCTTCGTCCTGGAAAATGTCAAAGCGCTGGCTGTTCTCGAGCGCTGGAAACACGTCAGGCGTAAAATGTTTGAACGGACGGCAGAGCTTGGCTACGATTTCTGCGTGGTGCTGGTGAATTCTTGCACCTTTGGTGTGCCTCAGTCTCGAGAGCGCATGTTTCTACTCGGCTCCCGCAGCAAGCGAAACGTTCGAGCCTGTGGAAAGCTCTTCTTCAACTACAAAGAGCGGCCCGAAACGGTGCGGGATGTTCTCATGGAACTCGGACCCGCTGGCTCTGCCCAAAACCAGCGAATTTGCCGTGCAAAGGTGACGATAGCCGCTCGGCCCGTTTTACGGCGCTCACCGTATGCCGGAATGCTGTTCAATGGACAGGGTAGACCGCTCAACCCCGAAGGATATTCTTCGACTCTTCACGCCTCGATGGGCGGAAACAAGACTCCGATCATTGACGAGGACCATCTTTACCGGAACGAACCAAGTTGGGTTGAAGCGTACCATTCGCATCTCATGAGAGGCGGTGATCCTCTGCCATTCGATGCCGCCCCGATTCGTCTTCGCCGACTCACAGTTGACGAAGCGATCCGGCTTCAAACGTTTCCGGCTGACTATGATTTTGTCGGAAGTCAGAGCCAAGTCCTTACTCAGATTGGCAATGCCGTGCCATGCAAACTCGCCCATGCTGTCGGTCGAGTAGCGCAAGACATTTTGAGCGATGAATACGAAGACCTCGTTTCTCCGTCACGACTGGCGCATCGTGCGGACGCTCAGCTTGAGCTTTCGATTCCTTAATCGTTCTTGTGATGGTAGTCGATGGATCGCATCTCCCAAGAGCTACGAAGCGAGACGATGCGTCGGATACGAAGCACCGACACCACACCCGAACGTGCCGTTCGCAGCATCGTTTCTAGGCTTGGGTTTCGTTATCGGCTCCACGCCAAGGACCTTCCGGGCAAGCCCGATCTTGTTTTTCGCTCCAGAAAAAAAATCATCTTCGTGAATGGTTGCTTCTGGCACTTTCACCAAGAGTGCGGCACAGCGCATTTCCCGAAGTCCCGATTGGATTACTGGATACCGAAACTGGAACGCAACAAGCGGAGAGACGGCATCAATCACAGCAAACTAAAGGAACTCGGTTGGGCGATCCTTGTCGTGTGGGAATGCGAAGTGAAGGATACCGAGAACCTTTCATCAAGGCTTTCGAGATTCCTTGGTTCCTGAACGGAACACTCCTCTGACCAACTTCTTGTTAGATTTCCCAAGCAGAAGCCGGATCTGCTCAAGTGTGAAAAGCCGTCCCTTAGCATCACGGCATGGCTTGACGCCTTTGTAATGGCCTTGGACGAGCCTCCACCTGAAAAGATCAGGACTAATCTTCAGAGCTTTGCACACGTCACCAGTGCGGTAGCGATCTCGAATCGGGATGCCTAGATCGTTGAGAGGAACGGCTGTCGGCACTGGTTTGGGGCACTCCGATGAGTTGATACTCAAGGAGAATTGGAAATCGCCAAATTGTGAACCCCTCTCTGCATGGGTTCATAGCAGCAATCATCAAGAATCTGGCCGGGAAGGTCAGTGTCATGTTCGCGCGCGCGATCGTCACCGCGCCTTCTTCCAGAGGTTGGCGCAGCTGCTCCAGAACGTTGCGTGGAAACTCGGGCAACTCGTCCAGGAAAAGCACTCCGTTGTGCGCCAGGCTTACTTCGCCCGGTCGCGGCGTTCCTGCTCCTCCGCCGATCAATCCGGCGTCCGACACCGAATGATGCGGCGAGCGGAACGGCCGGTCTTCCAGCAAGCCAACACCTCTCGGCAACGTACCGGCAACGCTGTGCACTTGTGTCGTCTCCAGCGCTTCCGGAAACGACAACGGCGGCAGGATGCCGGAGATTCTCTTTGCCAGCATCGTCTTGCCTGATCCGGGCGGTCCCACAAGAAGCAGGTTATGATTGCCGGCAGCCGCCACTTCGATCGCACGCTTCGCAGTCACCTGCCCCCGCACGTCGCGAAAATCGAGCGCCCCTGCCCGATCCGCCACCGGAATCTGTGCGCTGCCCGCGTACGGCTCGAACCCTTCCGGTTTGCGCAGAAATGCGACCACTTCGCACAAGTGCCGCATCCCGAACACGCGCACTCCGTCGGCCACTGCCGCCTCTGCCGCATTGTCTGCCGGGACCAGCAAATTCTTGATCCCCTTTCGCCTTGCGCACGCAGCGATCGAGAGGGCTCCACGCACCGGGCGGATGGCCCCGTCGAGCGATAGCTCTCCTACGAAGAGGTGGTCTTCCACCGGCCCGACCACTCCCATCGCCCCGAGAATTCCCAAAGCCATCGGTAGATCGAAACCGGCGCCTTCTTTACGCACGTTGGCCGGCGCCAGGTTAATGGTCACACTCTTGTTCGGATAACCGAAGCCGGAATTCATCAGCGCGCTCTTAATACGTTCGCGGCTCTCACGGACCGCTGTATCGGGCATCCCGACAGTAATGAAGTCCCGATTCTGGCCCGGGTACATGTCCACCTCCACATCGATTAAGTGCGCGTCGATCCCGAAGATCGCCGCCGAGCGGGTGCGGAAGAGAGCCATCTTAAGCCTAGTGGGCGCAGGGTCAGATTAATCGCTACCGTTTTTGCTAAATTACAACCGTGGCGCCTCTACATAGGGCGGGACGAGCCTGTTCGAAAAACCCTCCGAGTATCCGATAAAATGGTGTTGCAAATAAACCACTTAGGACTCGCGGATTTGATGATTTGCGGCCCACGAACCGCCGGATTATAGCGAACGAGTGATAGTTCCTCAGGATAGGGGGTTCTCCTGGTTGGTCCGCGTCCCCTTCTGCATTGGATCACGATTATGTTCGTGCCTCTTCAGGCGCCCGATCTGTTCTTCCAAACTCCGAACGCGCGCCATTAGCGCCAGGACGCGCGCATCTTCCTCCACGGTGAGCGCCTTTGACTGGGCCTCCGCGATGCGCACGATTCGAGTCGCTTCCTCGAAAAGACTAGCTCGCTCCCGAATCTTGCGTTCAAGTTCCCCAGTGTCTTCCATACCAACTTTGTTCCTTCACATAACGACTGCGATTTCTACATTTCCCCGCTGGTGCAGTATCTTTACGCTGACGTCGGAGTCGTGGCGAACCACGGTCAAATCCACGCTGGCGTCCCCGACCTGGAGGTTAAGAATCGTCGCCTCAGTCAGAAAGGGCGGCAGCCAGGGACGAACAAAGGAAATCTTGGAGCCGACGCCGTCGATCGCCAGGCCGAGACAGGACTGAAAAAGCAGGAATACCGACGCCGCAGACCATGCCTGCGGAGCGCAAGCGACAGGATATAAGATGGGCCCTTCACCGGGATCCCGCGGGAATCCACAAAATAGTTCGGGAACCCTGTGCAAGTCGAGATACATCGCGGTGTCGAACAATCCGGTGAAAATCCGCGATGCTTCTTCCGCCATTCCGTAACGCGCCAGTCCGCATGCGATCAGAGCATTGTCGTGTGGCCAAACGCCGCCCGTGTGATAGCCCATCGGATTGTAGCGGGGCTCGGAAGCGGCCAGGGAGCGGATGCCCCACCCGGAAAACGACTCGGCCGCTAAAAGCGTGTGACCGATGCGCGCAGCCCGCTCAGGAAAGGCAATACCGGAGAAGAGGCATTGCCCGGCGTTTGATGTCCTCACCTGGCATGGACGCTTGTCGCCATCCAGAGCCAAAGCATAAGTGCCTGCCTCATTCCACCAGAATGCGCTATCGAAACGCGCGCGCAGCGTTTCCGCCCGGTTAACAAATTCCTGGGATTGCTCCTTGTAACCGAGTGCGCTGGCCAGCGCGGCGCCCGCCCGCCACGCCGCGTATGCGTAGCCTTGCACCTCGCAGACGGCGATTGGTCCGCGAACTAGTGACCCGTCAGCGTGGAAGATCGCATCATCGGAGTCTTTCCAGCCCTGATGCACCAAACCTTCTGGGCACCGGCGGCTATATTCGAGAAAACCGTCTCCGTCACGGTCGCCGTATTGATGCATCCAGCGCAGAGCCGCTTCGATGTTCGGCCAGATCTGCTGGATGAACGCGCGGTCTCCGGAGCGTTCATAGTACGCGCCCGCGAGGTGAATGAAAAGCGGCGTCGCATCCACGCTGCCGTAGTAGCGAGCAAAAGGCATCTCGCCGAGCGCCGCCATTTCTCCGTTGCGGGTCTCGTGCAGAATCTTACCGGGTTCTGCGTCCTGCTCCGGAATGGAATCGGTCGCTTGGGTCGCGGCCAGATACGCCAGAACGCCCAGGGCTAATTCCGGTTGAAGCCACAGGCACTCCAGCGCGGTGATCAACCCGTCGCGGCCAAATGGAGTGTTGAACCATGGCACGCCGGCATAAGGATATGGACCGCTGGGCAACTCGGTAGTCATCATGTGGAGATCGGAGGCCGCCCGCTTTACCCAGGCGTTGAACTGCCCGTTCGATGCTTCGATCCGGCAGAACCGCTCTTTCTGCGCATCGAGACTCGCTCGGGCGGCAGATCTCGCCTGTTCGAAATGCAACAGGGGACTCGAACCAGATTCCCGTTCGCAGCCGACAGCCAGGTAGACCACCATCGACTGTTTGGGCAACAAGGAAACACGAAACTGTGCCTGGGTTCTATCCAGCAGCGCAGGCGGGGGCGTAAATTGCAGGATCGTGCGGCGCAGGACGCTATCCAATCCTCGATAGCGCAGCGTCACCCGGCTATTGCTGACTTCAGGCTCCAGATCCTTGCCCCGAGCTTTTCTCTTCAGGCCTCGAACCTCATAAATATCGGCGAAGTCCGCGGCGAATTGAATCCCGATTCCGACATCGGCAGGCTGCATTCCGTGGTTTTCGATGCGCAGCTCCTGGTAGCATGCTCCATGCCATAGAAACTTTTTCAATCCAATATGTAAGGAACCAAGCGGAAGGTATACGCGACCCTTCCGGCAAAGATCGGGGTTCGTGAGCGCGACCGTGAGTTGGTCATTATCATCCCGGATGTTAGAGCTGAGAAAAAACGGTCTCGTTCCTTCCAGTTCGAGCACCAGGCGCGACAGAAATCGTGTGCCATCGTGATAAAGACCTTCCTCCTTGCTCGAGCCGGGCCGAATGTCCCCGTACTGATCGAACACCGCGAAAGTGTCGCCGTGCTTCAGGACTCGAATCGGCTCGGCGGTCAGACTGGAATCGGCAAGAATATGGCGCGCGTCTTCAGGATGGCTGCCGGCCGGATCGGCTAGGAGATGAGAGAGAGAGCCGGCCATGTGGTCGCCTCCAAATCGCCAACCTCTATTCCGGTATACGTACGGACGCCGTTATACGCGCAGTCGACCAGCCGCGAATATACATCGACATAATTCCGAGCCATTCGCGAGGCGTCGAAACGTTCCTCAAAGGCTTGACGGCAAGCGTGACGGCTCAGGTGTCGAACTTCGCCTACGGCACTCACCGCTTCGTCGATAGAATCGACTACGAACCCAGTCTCGCCGTTGGCAATTACTTCCGGAACGGATCCGTTATGCCAGGCAATCACTGGAGTGCCGCAGGCGAGCGATTCGATCATGACCAGCCCGAACGGCTCCGCCCAATCAATCGGAAACAGCAAGGCGTACGCATCGCCCATCAATTTGTCCTTGTCGTCTCCGCCTACTTCGCCGACAAATTCAACGAACGATTCGCACTCCCGCAGCAGAGGCTCAATTGAACTCTGATAGTAGCTGCGATCCTCATCGTAGATTTTGGCCGCTACTTTGAGCTGCCGCCCGGTTCGGCGCGCGATCTCGATCGCCCGGTCGAGCCGCTTCTCAGGCGAGATCCTTCCCACAAATAAAAGGTAATCGCCAGTGCGCTGGCAAAATGTATGGAGGCTGCGAGGCAGACCGTGATAAACAGTGCCTTGCCAGTTCGCTTCGGGCAAGGGCCGTCTCTGATTGTCGGATATAGATACCAGAGGCGCGTCCCAATGCTCGTCCAACAAGGGCTGAAGATCATGGCGATTCACCCGGCCATGCAACGTAGTGACTCCCGGCGTTTGGCACCGCCGCAGTAGTGGAAAGTGCAGGTAATCGCAATGGAAGTGAATCACATCGAACTTCCGCGCCTCGCGAAAAACCAAGTCCATCAGCCGGACGTGGTGCGGCAAGGTCTCGCGGCAGTTCGGATCACGCCAAAGAGCGCGATCGCAAGCCGGGACCAATCTGGCCGCGGTTTCGGAGTCGCCGCTGGCAAACAGTGTAACGTCGTGACCAAGCCGCACCAGCTCTTCCGTCAGATAGGAGACGACACGTTCCGTTCCCCCATAGAGCTTCGGCGGCACGCTTTCGTAAAGTGGCGCAACCTGTGCAATACGCATGGTAGATGAAACCTCTCTTTACTTCTTCTGATTGTGAACAAGCGTCCGGGGCAAACCGTTCCGCCGTTTCTCAAAATAGGCGATCTCAACCAGAGTGGGCCACAACTGAATCGACGCTTTGATGATCCCCACAACATCGTCGACAATGCGCAACAGATTCTGTTGGAAGAAGTCCGGCTCGAAACTGTAGAACGCCTTTTCGAGGCTCGCTGCAAACACGCGTAAGGCTTGCGCCCGATCCGGGGTTCGCGCGCTTTCGGCCGCTTCAACCGCGCGCTGGTACAGCGCCGAGATCTTGTCCAGGATTTCGCGCGCGTCCTCCGCGCTCACCTCGCCGTCGTAATCGAAAGCGATCGTAAGCGAGTCCATGTGGGTGACGGTGGACTTAATCTTGCGCTTCAGGAGGTTGCATACCTCCTCATTGAAGATCTCCGCAGCCGGAGGATTCCGCATGTAATTGCTCTTCATGTGATGCTGCGCAGCATCCACATGAGCCGCGACCATTCCGGTTTGCTGCACCCACAGGCGATAAATGTAATCTTCGAAACGCAACCGGGTGGGAAAGAATGGCGGAAGCCCGAAGGTGTTGTCGTAGCCCGCGACGCCGCAGTCCATCCGCCAGTTCTTGCGCGTGACCGCGGGACGGAAATTCACCAGGACATAGAGATCGTTCAGAGTTTCCAGACTTACCTGCTCTTCATCTTCGAGGAACATCTCCAGGAAGTCTGTAGCGTCAATGTCGTTGGTGCCGGAACGAAAAGTTTGCGCCATCTTCACGACGCTGGTGTCCGGCACAGTCCCGGGTTCGAGCATCAGCGAATTTTCTCGCGTCAGACCTTTGCTGGCATTGGTTTCAAGGTCCATGGCAGTATCCACCAGCAGCTCGCCTCGTTCGTAATTATCGGGAACCTCGCTGACCGGCTTACCCAGGACGTCAAGGAAAGCGGCCGTAATGTCGAACGATTTGCGAGTGTACCCGTTTTCACCGGCCTTATGAAGCCGGCCGCGGCAAACCTCGTCATCACCCAGCGACTCCGGGCTATATTCCACCAGGCAATACGGCCGCATATCGTCGTCGGAGCTGATCAGGAGGCCGCCCAGCGTATACATCAGCGTATGGTTGCGATTCCCTCCATAGCTCGGGCGAAAGAGGCTCTTGATCAGCGATTCCAGCCGCTTATCGCGCAGCCTGCTGTTTAGGTAAGTGAGGAATTGTTCTTTCTCGCGCGGACCCACGTAGTACAGGTCGTTATGCGTTTTCGTTTTCTCCAGCAGCGGAAAATATTTCTCTTGATTAGCCGGCGTGGAGTCGTCGAATACGGTGATTTGAGGTGAATGCCCGTTCCGCCAAAAATGTTCGTCGTACTGCTCAACCGTTTCGCCGACGTCGCGCAAACGGTGTGTGGGGATTACAAACGATAGGTCGTCTTCGTCTTGCATAAGCACGGCGCGCAACAGGGAGCACCGCTACTTCAACCATAAATCGAAAGACTTGAAGAAGTCGTAGGCAATCCATAAGGAACTCATGAAGATTCGCGCCGCGAAAACAGCCTCTGTCGTGTGGGGCCGCCAATTTGGCGACTGGACTTGCTATACGGCTTACTCTCACTTCCCCGCTCCGTCGAAAATTCAGTGCAGCGCTGCCGTTTCGCCCTCGGCTCCAATGCTTGCCGCTTGGTACAGCATCAATCGGTCGCGTTCGGAATCGTAGGTGAAGATATCGCCGTAGCGGCCCCAGTTTAACGCTGTGTCGAGTTGCCGCTGGACCTCTGCTTCGGAGAAGTGCTCTTCTAAAATGTCTCGGAACAACTCCAGCGGCATCGTATGGTCGGATTTGCTTGCCAACGCGCTATTCATCTGTTGAAGCAGCGTGACGTGGGCCAGAGCAGCTTCGCGGAAGAGTTCCTTTCGCGTCGAAATATCAGCTTCGGCAAAAGCTTTTCCGCCGGGCGTGAGTTCAAGATCTCCGCTTTCCGATTTCACGAAGGAGAGGATGGTCGCCGCCTCGACGATCGGCAGCAGATCGTCCACTTCCATCAGGAGTTCTTCGGCAATGCGATACAAATCGTCCTTGCCGCCGCGGTCGTTCAACAGTTCCACCAAACCCGCGATCGACCCCGGCCGTGCGGGAGGCAGCATCTGGTAGACTCTTTTCTCCCCGCGGCTCGCAGTGGAAGGTGGTCCAGCGGCGAGGAAGTCAGGTTGCGTCATCAGCTTGTAGATATAGTCCACATACAGCAGGAACTCGGCCGAATTGCGCTCACGCGGCTGCGGGAAAGGGACTCGAAAATCGGCGCGGACCTTGGCGGGATTGCGTCCCAGAACAATAATGCGGTCGGCCAGCAGCACCGCCTCCTCGATGTTGTGGGTCACCAGAAAAATGCTCCGCGTAGGAATCTTCTTTGCCAGCCAGAGCTCCATTAGTTCGCCGCGCAAGTTCTCCGCGGTGAGTACATCGAGCGCGGAAAAAGGTTCATCCATAAATAGAACTTCCGGTTCCACCGCCAGCGCGCGCGCGAATCCTACGCGTTGCTTCATGCCCCCGGAGAGTTCTTTCGGGTACGCCGTTTCGTAACCTTGCAAGCCGACCGATTGTAGAGTCCGAAGCGCCCGGCGATGCCGCTCCGTGTGCGTCACACCACGCGCGAGCAGGGGGACTTCCACGTTTTCCAGCACGGTGAGCCATGGAAATAGCGCGAAGCTCTGGAATACGATGGCCGCATTCGGGCTGCATTCCGTAATCGGTTTGCCATGCCAAAGGACCTCGCCCGAAGTGGGAACGGCAAGACCGGAGAGCATCCGCAGTAGCGTGGACTTGCCGGAACCGGATGGTCCCAGAAGCGCGACAATCACACCGGGTTCGACGGACAAGCTGGTCGGCGCGATGACCTGAATCTGTCCGCCGCCCGGGCGCTGGAAACTCTTCTCGATTCTCCTCGCCTCGATGATGGCCTGCGCTGGCGCGGGGGCCGGAACCTGTGTTTCCTCACGGGAGATCGAGGGTCGGCTGTGCGAGAGTTCCTGTGTGATCTCCTGCCAGGCGTCCTCAGGTAATTCATCGAGAAAGGCCGAGCGCTCGATCGGACTCATTTTCTCCACAACAGCCGCCATCTGATCCCGCGAGAGCGTGTGCAGCAGAACGAACGTGTGATAGTACGGGAAGATCGGCGCGAGCCTTGCCGTGAACTCAATGGGCAAACGTCCGAAAAGAACCTGCTGTTCTTCGTAGGGCAGGTTCATGAACGTATCCGCCGCCACAGTCGGGTCCAGCCGCTCCAGGATAGCGACTGCCCGATCGATGCGGCCTTGCCCAACGATCGTCTGAAGCTCTTCAACTCTTGGCCGCTTCATCGATACACCAAACACCCCACTATACAAGGATGGTTGATTCGCAGGTGGGCGGCCAATTTTGGCGGCAGCCGCCTTTCATGGCGGATTGGACTCGCCAGCATGCGAGTCCCTCACTGACTCGACCCAGCCGCGCAAGACCAATACGGATGTCCTCCCATTCGTTCATCCGTACTGGCAGCGGCTACTTCTCGCAGCCGATAGTTTTCTCGTATTTATTCAATTCAATCGACTGAATTTCTTCGACAAGGAGTCGGGGAAACCCCGATTTACACAATGTTACAAGACCAGGGAATCCCCGATAGTCCAAATAAACCACCCAAACCGTACTATCAGCAACCGTGGTCCGTCCGGAGCCGCTCGAACGGCTCTCCTCGCCTGGGAGGGGTCGTTTTCGTCGCACTCCGGACGGAAAAACTAATTCGGCAGATCCGACTTTTTGGTCTTTGGAGCCAGCTTGAGCCGCACCGCGTCCGCCTCTGTCTTCGCCCCCAGACCATCGAGCCGCGTAACGCATTCCTGCGCCGCCGCCTTCGCAAACGCATCGGCATAAATCAACCCCGCGCGATGATAATCCGGAATGGCCTCTTTCTTGAGCCCCGCCTTCTCCTCCAGATAGCCGCGCTCATAGAGCAGCTTCGGATCGTCCTTCCGAAGTTTGATCGCCGTCGAAACGTCGCCAATCCCTTCTTTCAGTTTATTAAGGTGCGATAGCGCGATCCCGCGTGTCCGGTAGCAGTCGATGTACTCCGCGCTCGGCTGCTCGACGGTCAGATACATCTCGAGGCCGCCGCGCGCTTCATAAAGCTTGATCGAGGACGTGAAGTCCTCCACCGCGCCCGCGTAATCCTCCTTCCCCACGCGAGCTTTTCCGCGCCCATAATAGGCGACCGCATACTTCGGAAACCTCTGCACCGCCTGAGTCTCGGCGCCGATAGCTTTGTCCCACAATTCCGCGTCGCGATAATGCCCGCCCAGGATGTGCCAGAACTCCACGTCGCGAGGATTGTCGCGCGTCAGTTCTTCATACTTCTTGATCCGCTCCTGCACCCGAGCCTCGCTCGGCAATGGCTGTCCCATCACCGCGAGCGCGCCTAAAATTCCGGCAAACAATCGGAACATCATCTACAAGAACATGCGCAAACGGAGGTCGAAATTTGATCGAATAAGGCATTTTTCGCCGCACTAATGCTCCACTTATGGTCATTTAAGATACGATATCTGCATGTCATCCCCGTGCCGATGGTCAATTTTGATCGCTTTCTGCGCCGCCGCCAACGCCCAGACCGAAAAGGCCCCTGCCACGGAAGTCGCGGGCATTCACGTTAACTACGACGAGGCCCTGGTCGGAAGCTATATCCTGCCGGATCCATTGGTGTTAGCGAACGGAAAGCCGGTCCGCGACGCGAAAACCTGGACCGAAAAGCGCCGCCCGGAAATCGTGCGCCTGTTCGAAGAAAACGAATACGGCCGCGCCCCCGGCCGTCCCGCCGGAATGACTTTCGAAGTTTTCGATAAAGGCACCCCGGCGTTCGATGGCAAGGCGATCCGCCGCCAGGTGACGGTACATTTCTCCGCCGATAAGAGCATGGATCTATTGATCTATTTGCCTGCCCGAGCCCAAAAACCGGTCCCGTTTCTCTTAAACGTAAGCTTCTCCGCCAACTCCAACACCGTCGACGATCCCGGAGTTCGCGCAGCGGAAGTGTGGGGGCCGGATAAGAAGAAAATCCCCGCAAATCAGGGCAGAAAGTTCGGCAAAATCGATGTGGCCCGTTTGGTCGATGCCGGGTTCGGTTTTGGCACCGTTTACTACGGCGATATCGATCCCGACTTTTTAGGAGGCATCCAGTATGGAGTTCGCGCCGGCACCAACCCTGCGCCCGACAAATGGGGCGCTATTGCCGCGTGGGCCTGGGGTCTCAGCCGAGCCATGGATTATCTGGAAACCGACAAGGGCGTGGATGCGAAACGCGTTGCAATTATGGGAGTTTCGCGGCTCGGAAAAACGGTGATGTGGGCCGGCGCTCACGACACTCGGTTCGCCATGGTGATCGCGAGCTGCTCGGGAGAAGGCGGCGCCGCGTTAAGCCGGCGCAATTACGGCGAAACCGTCGCGCACCTCACCGCGCCTTCGCGCTACCCCTATCAATTTTGCGCCAATTACGGCAAATTCGCGGAGCACGTCGATCAGTTACCGGTGGATGCGAATCTTCTTGTTGCCTTGATGGCTCCGCGGCCGGTGTTGCTGCAAACGGGAGACAAGGATTTCTGGTCGGATCCGAAGGGCGAGTTTCTCGCCGCGGTCGCAGCGGGACCGGTGTATCGACTGTTCGGGAAACAAGGGCTCGATACGAATGAGATGCCGCCCGCCGGAACCGGGATCTTCCACACCGTCGGTTACTTCGAACATATCGGCGGGCACGGAACAATTCCCTCCGATTGGGATCAGTATCTGAAGTTCATGCAGATGCACCTTCAGGCGCAGTAATCGAGCGCGGCTTCCGCCAGGATCTCCGCGAGCTTTTCGACCGATTCCAAATCCACCCACTCGACATCGGCGTGCGCGCCTGCGCCGGTGGCTCCGAATACTACTGTCTCTACTCCGGCAGCTTGCAGCAGCGCTGCGTCCATCCACGGAGTGTCGCCGATGTGCGCGGGGCACCCGCCCAACACTTTCTCCGCGGCGGCGTCGACCGCTTTGACGATCGCCGCGTCGGGCGATACTTCAAATGGATCGCGAACGAAGAACGCCCGTACGGTGCCATGAAAATCGCTATCCGATTCTCTCAGCCTGTCGACGATTTGCTGGATCTCGCCCACCGCCTGCGCTTCGGTTTCGCCTGGAATCGTCCGCCGCTCGATTTTCACAATCGACTGCGCCGCGTAGGTGCTGAGCCCCGATCCTCCGGTCAACATCGCCGCGTGCAATGACGGCGGACCTACCAAGGGATGGGGAGGCCGCATGCGCAAGTCGCGTTCAAGAATTGCGAGCTCATGTAGAAACGCGCCCATCTTCATATTGGCGTCGACGCCGAGATCGAACTTGCTGCCATGCGCGGCGCGACCCGTGATCTCCACCTCGATCCAGAGATAGCCCTTGTGCGCCAGACACACGTTCAGCGCGGTGGGCTCCGTGACGATCGCGCCATTGACCTTAATATGCTCAATCAAATCGCTGGTGCCGAGGCTGCCGTACTCTTCATCGGCCACCGCTGCAACCAGAACATCGCCGTGCAGTTGCATCTTCGAATCGGCCAGCGCCTTCGCCGCCGCCATACACGCCGCGAGGCTTCCCTTCATGTCGAAAGACCCGCGGCCATAGAGTTTCCCATCGCGAATCGCCCCTGAAAACGGCTCTGCCATTCCGGCGACGTCCACGGTATCGCAATGAGCGTTCAACATCAGACTGCGCCCGCCTCCCGATCCAGAAAGTCTTCCGACAACGCTCAGCCGCCCTCGCTCAGGCTCGAAAATTTCCACCTTCAGTCCAAATCCGGCGAGCGATTCCGCAATGAACGCCGCCACGTCCCGCTCACCCGGAGCGCCCGGAACGAGCGTCGGATTCACCGAGTTGATCTGCACCAGCCGCACCAGCGTTTCCCGAACGTACACGCGATCGATCTTCATCTCCAGCGATCGTACTAAAGTGGAGACTCGATGCGCTTTGCCGAAAATCGTTTTCGCGAGCCTGGGCCATTCGCCGCGCCATCCAACGCCGCTCGCGAATTTCATCGTTCCCTCCCAGGCTACGCCCCGACTCCTCTGATCGACTGCCGGCCGCTCGCCGACTCGCTTGGCGTTCGATCGCTCCACGTCAAGGATGAATCCCACCGCTTCGGACTAAACGCGTTCAAGGCGCTGGGAGCGTCCTGGGCGATGCATCGCCTCGCGCGTCCCGATGCGATCTTCAGCGCTGCTACTGCGGGCAATCATGGACGCGCTGTTGCGTGGTCCGCGCGAAGGCTCGGCCGTCCGGCGAAGATTTTCGTTCCCTCCATCACCATTCCCGCGCGCATTGCAGCGATTCGCAGCGAAGGCGCAGAAGTTCGCGTCGTCGATGGATCGTATGAAGACGCCGTCCATCTATGCGACGGTGAAAGCCGCGCACACGGATGGCAGGTCATCTCCGACGTGGGCTACGAAGGCTACATGGAAATTCCGAAGTGGGTGGTGGAGGGCTACGAAACGCTATTGCTGGAATACGAAGACCAGCGCGACCACGCTCCCGATGTTGTGATCGTTCAAGCCGGAGTTGGCGGACTCCTGTGCGCCGCCGCCGAACACTTTGGCGCTCAAAAAGGTCTACAAATCGTCTCCGTAGAGCCCATAGCCGCCGACGCTCTCCTCGAATCCATTTCCTCGCCCGACGGTACACCGCAGGTTTCGAAAGGTCCGCAGAACTCGATCATGGCGGGTCTCAATTGCAGCGAAGTTTCCCTCACCGCGTGGCCCTCCATCCGCCGCGGCGTCGATTTATTTGTCGCGATTGAAGACCATTTGACGATCGAAGCGATGAAACTTCTGGCCGCGGCCGGCATCGACTCCGGCGAATCGGGTGCAGCGGGACTCGCGGGCCTGCTCGCGTACCGCGGCCGCTTCCAGGGCCAGCGCGTGCTGATCGTCAACACCGAAGGTCACTGCACCTGAAATTTTTCCCGCGCTTCCCAGGTCTGATTGCCGATCTTATCGCGCATGGTGATCACCATGATGTAGGATCCCTTCGGCAGATCCTTATTCAGGCCGAGACTCAATATCCCGGGCACATAATGCTGCGGATAAAACGACTCATTGGTTTCCTTCGCGGCCACCGGCTGCGTAAACATCGTTTCGCCGTTGGCGCGCAGAATGGCCAGGCCATACTCGACGTCATACTTATTTTTCTCTCCGAATTTATAGCCGGTGATATCGAAACGCACCCACAAAGTATCGCCCGCTTCATAACCAGGATTGTGTAAAGGAATGGGATCGTTCTCGCTGCGCAGAAATCGAACGTCGCGGCCAATCAAGGTGTCGCTGGGCTCGATCTTATCGCCGCGAACTTTGAAATCGAGCGTGGCGGAAGCCTCGCCAGTCTCGTCCTTCACCGTCACTGTTGCGTGATAAGTCCCATACGGAGCGAACGGAGGCACCACGAAACTATCGGCTGCGCGCGGCGTCCAGTCTTTATCCTGATCGAACACGCGTGCTTCCACTTTACCGCCGCGCTCCTTCTCAAGGAGCACGTCCTTGGGATCCGTCGCGCGAACCGTCCAGGTCAACTTCATGTGGCTTTCCGGATCGCCCACGTCGTTCTCGGTCTTGGTGACGTGGAAGCCTTTCACGCGAAAACTCCAATAAATCGTCTCACCGGGAAGAAACTCGTGGCTCGCGGGCAGCGCGGGTCCGTCCTCGAACTGACGCAGCGCGAACTTCTCGATTTCGAGTTTTTCCGCTCCCGGCAGCAGGAAGGAGCCCAGTAATATCAGGCCCAGCAGTTTCACGGTTCTTTGCCAGGAACAGGCGAGGCCGGCGGCGGCTCGTCGTCGATTTGCAGCGGAATCTGTACATACGTAAAGTGCCCCGACGCGGAATCGCCGTCGGACAGCCGCAAGCGGTACGAACTCAACGGCACATCGAAAAGAATGCTGCCTTGCTGGGTTTGCTGCGGCGACAGGGTCCGCAGAACTCCGAACCAATTCTCCACTCCTTCCCCGTTCTCCACCTCGTGGTAGACCTTACCATCGGGCGCCTCCAGTTGCAGCAGAGGAACCGACACCTCGCCGCTTCCGCCGTTGGTCGCGGAGATGGTGATCAGCAGGAAACGGTTCTCCGGCATATGAAGCTGGAAGCCTTCGCCCAATTGACTTCGCCAGACTTTTTCAACGACATTGTAGGTTAGTGGACCGGCGGGTACTTTGTCTCCCATTTGATATTCCGTGCGTGTCGCACCTGCATTGCGGCAGCCGGCCATCAGGGAGACTGCCAATGCAAGCAGAAATGGGAACGACGTTCGTCTTATCATCATGACCACTCCACAATCTATCTGGTATTCGGTGCAAAGGCAACTCCGCATTATATTTCTAATCGGATTTTTCGCTTTTATTCCGCATGTTTATGCCTTTCAATCGGAGCATCCGTTAAGCGGCCGGAAGATTGCGCCGGTGATGGGCGTCGGCGGCGCGGACTGGCTGGACCGGAGTGAGCGCGAATCGGAAGAAAATCCGGAAGGTGCGCTCGATGCCCTTGTTATCAAACCCGGCATGGTAGTTGCCGACGTGGGCGCCGGCACCGGATACATGTCGTTGCGTCTGGCCAAGCGGGTCGGCCCGTCCGGCAAAGTGTACTCCGAGGATGTCCAGCCGGAAATGCTCCGCCGCCTGCGCCAGAACGCGGCCGAGGCGAAGCTCAACAACATTCAAACCGTGCTTGGCAGTGAGGCCGACCCGAAGCTTCCTCCCGATACGCTGGACCTCATCCTGCTGGTGGACGTGTACCATGAGCTTTCGCAGCCGCAGAAAATGCTGCGCAAGATGCGCGAGGCGTTGAAACCCGATGGGCGCCTGGTGCTGATCGAATACCGGAAAGAAGATCCGTCCATCCCGATTCGCCCGGAGCACAAGATGAGTGTGCAAGAAGTAAGACTGGAGACCGAAGCCGAGGGCTTTCATCTCGACCAGGTGCTGGAAACGCTGCCTCGCCAGCATATCTTTATTTTGACGAAGGCGAAGCCGAACTAGCGGGGCAGGTTCCCGACCTGCCCTTTTTGAAACATTTCACCCGCTCCATCGATCCTAAAGAGCAGTCATGCGACAAGCCACGATATTCCTGTTCTGCATGGCAGTATGCGAATCACAAGTTAACGTCCTCACCTGGCACAACGACAACTTCCGTTCCGGCCAAAATCTCAACGAGACGCTTCTCACACCCGCCAGCGTCAATTCTTCAAACTTCGGCAAGCTGTTCACCATCACCGTCGACGGCAAGGTCGACGCGCAGCCTCTTTATGTCGCTTCGCTGGAGATACGCGCGAGCGGTTTCCACAATGTGCTCTACGTAGCGACAGAGCACGATAGCGCTTACGCCTTCGATGCCGATACCGGCGCACAATTGTGGCACAGCTCAATGCTCGCCGCGAACGAAACAACATCGGACGCGCGCAATTGCAGCCAGATCGTACCGGAAATCGGCATCACCAGCACTCCGGTCATCGATCTGCATATCGGTCCGCATGGAACCATGTACCTGGTCGCCATGTCTAAGGACGCATCTGGGAATTATCATCAGAGGCTTCACGCGCTCGATCTCACGACCGGCGCCGAGCAGTTCGCGGGACCCGTCGAAATCGCCGCGACCTATCCCGGCACGGGCGCGGAAGGCTCCGGAGGCATGCAGAAGTTCGCGCCCGCGCAACATGAAGACCGCCCCGCGTTGCTGATCGCCAACGGAGTCGTCTACACCAGTTGGGGGTCGCACTGCGACGCCGCTCCTTATACCGGTTGGGTGATCGGCTACAACGAATCGACGCTCGTGCAAACGGGCGTGATCAACCTGACGCCGAACGGCAATGACGGTGGAATCTGGATGGCCGGCGGAGGTCCCGCGGCTGATGCGTCCGGCAATCTCTATCTGCTGATGGGCAACGGGACGTTCGATACCACGCTCTCCGGAGGCTTCCCCGCGCACGGCGACTACGGCAACGCCTTCGTGAAGATTCAGGTGTCGCCGGCCGGTGTGTTATCCGTCGCCGATTATTTCACCATGTCGAATACCACCAGCGAATCGAACGGAGACCAGGACCTGGGTTCCGGAGGCATCATGCTGCTGCCCAACTCGCTAGCCGTCGGCGCAGGAAAGGATCAGAACATCTACGTCGTGGATCAGAACAGCATGGGCAAGTTTAGCCCGAGCGCCAACGGCAATTATCAAACGTTGAAGACTGCCGTTGCCGGAGGCGTGTACTCGAGTCCCGCGTGGTTCAACGGGACCTTATACTACGGAGCCGTCGGCGACGTGCTGAGGGCGTTCCGGTTTTCAAACGGCAGCTTCGCGCTGTCCTCACAATCGACGCATTCCTTCGGATCGCCCGGCTCGACTCCGTCGATTTCCGCGAACGGAACGCAAAGTGCAATTCTATGGGCGGCCGAAAATTCGGTGAAAACTTACTTGACTCATCCTCGATTCTCCTGTAGTATTAACTCATGTCCACCGAACCAAAGACACTTCAAGAAGCGATTCTGTACTTCGCCGATGCCGACAACTGCGTCGAATACTTGGTTGCGCGACGTTGGCCGGGTGGTGTCGTAACTTGCCCTACCTGCGGTCGCAAGAACCCCCGCTACATCGCTGAGCGGAAGGTATGGCAGTGTTCCATCAAACACCCTAAGCGCCAGTTCTCTATCAAACTCGGGACTATCTTTGAAGACTCTCCGCTTGGCTTGGACAAATGGCTTCCCGCCGTTTGGCTTCTGTCTAATTGCAAGAATGGTATCTCTAGTTATGAGATCGGGAAGGACCTCGGAGTTAGCCAGAAGACTGCTTGGTTCATGCTGTCGCGCATCCGCCTTGGCTTGCAATCTAACGAGGGCGGCATGTTGGACGGGGAAGTCGAAATCGATGAAACCTTCATTGGCGGCAAAGCTCGCAATATGCACTCTGCGAAGCGCCGCGAGAAAATCAAGGGCCGTGGCCCAAACGGTAAGGCCGTCGTGATGGGTATGCTCCAGCGCGGCGGCAAGGTCCGTACAGCAGTGATCGAGAACCGCGACAAGGAGACTCTTCACGGACACGTCAACCAGAACGTTGCCGTTGGTTCCAACGTGTTCACCGATGAACTGATTTCCTACTGGGGCCTTGATGAGAAGTACGTCCACTCGATCATCAACCACGCTGAGAAGTACGTGGACGGCAACGTCCATACCAACTGCATGGAGAACTTCTGGAGCCTCTTGAAGCGCGGCCTGAATGGGACCTATGTCTCGGTGGAACCCTTTCACCTGTTCCGCTATATCGATGAACAGGCGTTCCGCTACAACAACCGCAAGGACATGACCGACGCGGATCGGTTCGATCTGGCGATTCGTCAGAGCCTCAACAAGCGGCTCACTTGGAATGAACTCACTGGTAAGGAGTCTCCGACGCAACCGCAAACTGTCGAAGCTGGAATCTAAGCGGCAGGGTCGGGGGAAGCGGGAGGTTTGACCTTCCGCTTGGGGCCGCGAGTGCCGGGACGTTCCTTGAACTCCTTCAGACGCTTCTGGAACACTTCGCGCGGCACTGCCAGCAGCGTCTTCATGGTCGCGTCGAATCGCTGGAACTCGGGCGATTGCGGATCGGCTTTCATCGATTTCATGATACCCCATAAAGATTTTTAGTTGGTCGGCAGTGGTAACGGGTCAGAAGGCATTACGGTCTGTTTAAAACCGTAAATATTCAAATGTTCGAACAGCGTGCACGTAGCTGAAAAGATACCTTTCGCGGTTTGTTCGGAATAAATCCTGGGGACATGGCTAACTGGATTTCTCCAGCCTGTTTTGATGTTGGTAAACCATGAAGATAAATCATTGTATTTCTTCACCTCATCCTGCCAATCGGGTGTCGGTTTAGTGGACTCTATCAGCTTGATCGCAGAACCAATTCCCTGAATACATCCATCCCAGCCTTTTGACAGTTTATCGGCGGGCACGTTTAGCGATGCAGCTACACTTATCAGGCCGTGTTCAGTGACACGCATGAGGTGGTGAACGCAAGCAGTAAAACAGCCAAAAGCGAAACACGCCCCGGCTTCTGTTGCGTCGTAGCGAGCGTCTCTGAAATTGGCAAGAGCACGAAGTAAGACAACGGCTTCGATACCTCCGCGCGTCTGTCCGTTTTGCTCGTATGCAAAGTATGGTGCTCTGTGTGGAAGGACCATCAAAAACAGAGACGATTTCAGTTCCGACAAAAAACAGTTATACCATTCGGACAAACGTGTTCTTATCTGCCCGGCGTTAGGAACTTCTTTCGAAAATTCCTCCAGAGTCCGCTCCATAGATGCGGCAGAGACGCTCAAGAACATCCTTGACGAATGGGCTTGCAGGTCACGAAGCGCCCTGATCGTCTCGTCGTATTCCGCTTGCGACTCCAGTTTGTTTCCATGAAGGGCTGCTGGCTCCGTGCGCTTCAGATACTCCGTTACGATTTCAGCAATTCTTAAAAATCCAGGTGCGTAAATTGGCAGCATATCAAGCAGGCTCACCAACCTGTAAGGCCAATCATCCCACCCTGCACGGGATGAGTCAAGTAAGTTATCACCGAAAATTCGTCTCCCGCCGTGCTCCACGCGTACGACGCTACCAATCTCGCGACCGAACTGTACAACAGCAACCAGGCCGCGAACAGCAGGGATCATTTTGGAACCGGCAACAAGTTCATCGTGCCCACGGTAGTGAACGGAAAAGTATACGTCGGCACCACCACCGGCGTAGGCGTCTTCGGCCTGCTATGCAGCTACGCTATCGCGCCAGCGAAGAGCATTTTCTCCGCGGCGGGCGGCACGGGCAACATCGTCGTGACCGCATCGAGCGGATGTCCGTGGTCGGCGGCCAGCAATGCCGCATGGATCACAGTCTCGGGAAATACGTACTCAGTAGCGCCCAATCCCAGCCCCGAGGATCGAGTGGGAACAATCTCCATCGCCGGGCGAATCTTCGAAGTAACGGAATCCGGCAATTCCCCAAAACCAAAGCGCCCACTAAACCAGTAATCTGTGTGTGGCGCGCGCCTCCAGGCGTGCCGCGTCGACATTCGTGTCGACGTTCCCGTTCGCTTTCTTGTAATACCCGCAGCCTTCTACAAATCACACCGCGGCCAAATTTAGGGTTGTATATTCTGTAATTACTGTCTATACTGAAATGACAGTATAGAGGAAATGTTTATGGTGCTGACAAGGGCCGCGCGCGAGTTCATACTTCACTGGGGCGAAATGGGCAGCCGATGGGGCGTGAACCGTACGGTGGCGCAGGTCCACGCGCTGCTGTACCTTTCGGCGGAGCCGCTCACCGCCGAAGACATCGCGGAATCGCTCTCCGTAGCGCGCTCCAACGTGAGCGCCAGCCTTCGTGAACTGCAAAATTGGCAATTGGTACAGGCGACTCATCAGATGGGCGACCGCCGCGACTTCTTCTCTACTTCGCACGATGTGTTACAGCTCTTTCTCCATGTTGTGCAGCAGCGCGTGGAACGAGAGATTGAGCCCACGATCGCCGCGCTCGGCCGGCTTGCCAGGGAAGCGCCTGCTGAGAAGCAGCCCCAGGTGACCGCGCGCATCGCCGCCATGCACGCTTTTCTCGAAGAGATGCACGGCTGGTACCAGCAGATGACAAAACTGCCGCCCAACACACTACGCAGCCTCATGAATCTCGGTGCGGGTGTTACAAAGTGGCTGCCGAAAGCGAAGGGGGATAAATGATTATGCCAGACGTCGGTGTCATCGAAGAAACCGTGCCTCAGACACCCGTTAATACGCAAGCTGCAACGCGGATTGGCTTGGAGCAGTACTACAGCGAGGCTGGCCCGGATTATGCAGCGTGGAGCCGCGAGTTCAACATGCACTTCGGCTATTACCGCGCCGGTGCGAATCCACTGGACCGTGAATCCATGCTGGAGCAAATGAATGCGGAAGTGCTCGCGCGGCTGAAGTTGGATAATATCGCGGAACCGAGTTTGCTCGACCTCGGCTGCGGCGTCGGCGCTACCCTGCGCAGCTTCGCGCGCCGCCTTCCCCGTGCGCGTTTATCGGGACTTACGCGCGTGCCGTGGCAGGTGGAGCGGGCCCATACGCTCAACGACGCGGCCGGCTGCGGAGCTCGCGTGCGCGTCATAGAAGGTGACTACGAAGACACGAATCTGCCACGCAGCAGCTATGACGGGGTCTACGCGCTTGAGAGCAGTTGCCACGCGCACGGCGCGGACAAGGGCGCTCTGCTGGCGGAGGCGCACCGCCTCTTGCGGCGCGGCCGACACCTCGTCGTTGCAGACGGCTTCCTCGCGGGCGGCCGGTTTTCCAGCGTGCTCCAGCAACGCATTTACCGCAAGCTGTGTGAGTGCTGGGTGATCGAGGAGCTTGGCGAGCTTCACCTGTTCACGGCGCGACTGGAGCAACTGGGCTTCACGGACATTAGGATCGAGCACTTGCAGCTGCGTGTAGCGCCTTCAGTGGCGCACGTCCCTTGGGTGACACTGAAGTTCCTGCTGACGGATGTAGTATCCGGTAAGCGAAAAATGACCCGCGCACGCTGGAACAATGTACTGGCGCCGGTGCTGCTTCCGCTGGTCAGCGCGCCGCTGGGGCCCGTTACTTACTGCATGATCACGGCGACAAAACGCTAGACGCGGCTGCTGCGCTCCCCTACCCCCTTCGCCGCCCACCGGTCTGATACTTATGTCTCTCCGCCGTCCACGTCGTCTCCCCGTATTCGCCCATATTCACGACGCCTGAAATCTTATCGCCGTCCACCGTCCCCGTGAACGCGTACGACAATCCCTGGCCCTGAATCCGATACCGGCTTTGAAACTTTACGACGTTCCCTGATACTGTTCCCATCAAGTCCCCTTGATCGAACTCCGCATGATGCGTTCCGGTGAGCTTCTCCGCGCTCTGCTCGAACATCAGATCATGGATCGCCGACCCTCTCCCATACTCCAGCCGAGCCGTCCACTGGCCCGCCACCGTCACTGTCGGCGCCTGCGGCTCCGGCGGATTCTCAAACTTCGGAGGCTTCGACAACACGTCGTACAAACGGTCCGCGACCACCTTCACATCGCCCGGCATCAACATATAGGGAACCACGCTCACCGAACTGGCCATGCTCGATGGCCGCGATCCGTTTCCGCTGGCTAAAATGATCCGCGGCTCCGTGTCGCCCAGTAGTTTGTGAACCTCCGTCCCCGTAATCCCGAGCTTCGTCGCGTCCCATTTGATATTCAACTGCGGCGTGCGATTCGACAATCCCTCGCGAGGCTCGCTGATCGCCACCGTCACGCCGTCGATCTTCTTGACGGTATTTCCGATCTGGTCGCACCACGCGATCCACTGCTTCCATTCCGCCTGGTGGTCGCGCTTCACCCACATTTCCACCGCGGCCAGCATGCCCATGATTTCTTCTTTGCCGACTTTCAGCGATCGCCCGAACGCATGGTGCGGAGCGCTATTCGCCCACGCCGCCTCGAGCAGTGCCTTCTCGCCCAGCATCAATCCCGCCGCCTGTGGACCGCGGATGCACTTGCCTCCGCTATAGACCACCACTGACGCGCCCCGCTCCAAGTGGACGTTCGGCTTCAACGTCAAAATCTCCGCCGCCGCGTCCACCACTACCGGCACGCCGTGTTTCTTCGCGTATTCCGAAATCGCTTTGGTTCCCAAAGGCCCCTCATCGCCGGGCCCGCCGAGAATATAAACCATCGCCGTGCGCTCCGTGAAAATCGTGGGCAGCTCCGCGGGATCTTTCAACTCGACAATCTTCACGCCCGCCATGCGCACCGCGTGATCGTAGACGTTGCGCGAATAAGAAGGGATCACCACTTCATCCTTCAGCCCCGTCAAATCCGGGATCTTCTGCATCCGCTCCGGGTTGAATCCCGCGATCGACGCCAGCGTGCACGCGGTCACGCCCGCGCAGCAACCGTTCGAAACGATGCCCCACTCCGCGCCCGAAATTTCCGCGAGCCTCGTCCCCACTCCGTGCATCAGCTCATCCATCTGCACATAGCCGCGCGAAGCCTCATCCATTGCCTTCTTCACTTCGGGCAGACTTTGGGACCCGGTGATGATCGTGAACGTCCCGCGCGCATTGATAATCGGCCGCACGCCGATTGAACGGTACATATTAGCTCCGAATTCCAGAGGCGCAGCGGCGAGTTTCTTCACGCCTCCTACGAAACTTCCAGCCAGCGCCATGAGACTCCCACGGCGGAAAAGATCGCGTCGATGGAACATGAAACCTCCCGTAAAAGGATAATTATGGCATCATAAGGGCTCGCTGAAGCATGTTTCTGGCATATTATGGGCGTCTAAGAACATGAAATTAGCGATTCTTGCCGGATTAGCGATGTGCGCCCATGCCCAAGATGGGGCAAACCTGTTCGCCTCGCGCTGTGCAGGATGCCACGGAGCGGACGGCGCCGGAGGCGAGCACGCACCCGCCATCGGACACCGCCCAAATCTCCGCGACATCATCGCCAACGGCATCAAAGATCGAGGCATGCCGGCATTCAGCTTCACCGCGACCGAAATGACGGCCTTGACCGCCTATATCGGCACTTTCCGCACTTCTGCCGAGCGTATCGAATCGCCCGTGACTGTGACGCTTGAAAACGGTAAAACGCTGAGCGGCATCAAGAAAAACGAGAGTAACTACGAGTTGCAATTGTTGGGAACCGATGGTCGCTTGCACGTCATCTCCAAATCGCGCGATCAGCGGGGCCCGATCGACGCATCCGGCGATTGGCCCACCTATCACGGAAACTTCAACGGCAATCGCCACAGCAACCTCAAGCAGATCGACGTTTCGAACGTCGAGCATCTCGCCCCGGCCTGGATGTTCCCTATCGCCAACGCCAAACGCCTCGAAGGAACGCCCATCGTGGTCGACGGCGTGATGTACGTCACCACTGCCAATGAATGCTACGCGTTAGACGCCAGAAGCGGCCGACAAATCTGGCACTACGGCCGCCCGCTCACAAAAGGGCTGATCGGCGACGCATCGTCCGCCATAAACCGCGGCGTCGCGGTGCTGAGCAACAAGATTTTCATGGTCACCGACCATGCCCATATCATCGCTCTTAACCGCGTCGATGGACGGCTCCTGTGGGATACGGAAATGGCTGATTTTCATAGCCATTACGGGGCAACCGGAGCGCCGTTAGTGGTCGGCAACCTGGTCCTTTCCGGCACTTCCGGCGGCGACGAGGGGGCGCCCGGATTTATCGCCGCCTTCGATACGGAAACCGGTAAGCAGGCGTGGCGGTTTTCGACCATCGAAGGCCCCAAAACCTGGATCGGTCGCGCCATCGAGCATGGATGCGTAGACGCTTGGTTTACAGGCACTTACGACAGTGATTTGGTGTACTGGCCGACGGGAAATCCGTGCCCCGATTACAACGGAGACGAGCGTAAGGGCGATAATCTTTACGCGAATTCCGTCGTGGCTCTGGAACCGAAAACCGGCAAGCTGCGCTGGTATTATCAATTCACTCCCCACGACCTGCACGATTGGGATGCGGTCGCGCCACTGCTTGCGATCGATACGTTGTTCAAAGGAAAGCCCCGCAAGCTGCTGCTACAAGCGAATCGTAACGGTTTTTTTTACGTGCTTGACCGCATCACCGGAGAATTTCTTCTGGGCGAACCATTCGTCAAAAAAATGGATTGGGCGGACGGCATCGACGCAAAGGGGCGGCCCATGGTTCGAGCCAGTGCGACGCCGACGCCGGAAGGGACGAAGGCCTGTCCGAACGCAGTCGGCGCAACGAACTGGTTTTCAAGCGCTTACAATCCGGAGACCAAATTTTTCTATGTGATGGCGCTGGAATCATGCGGAATTTTCACGAAATCCGATGCCTGGTGGGAGCCGGGGAAGTCCTTTTACGGAGGCGGGACCAAGCGGGTGCCAGGAGAGAAGCCCGAACGGTTTCTGCGGGCGCTGGATATTCAGACTGGAAAAACAGTGTGGGAAATCCCGCAAATCGGGGGTGGAGCAGGCTGGGGCGGTTTGCTCTCGACCGCCGGGGGACTGGTATTTTTCTGCGATGAGAGCGGCGCGTTCGCAGCCGCGGACGCGAAGTCGGGCAAGTTGCTGTGGCATTTCTTCACCAATCAAGGCTGGCACGCGTCACCCATGACGTATGCGGTCGACGGGAAGCAATATGTAGCGGTAGCAGCAGGAAGCAACTTTATTTCGTTCGCGTTGCCTTAGCTTCCACAGGCTAAAGCCTGTGCCACCGTGCGGTAGTCTGCCACAGACGTGAGGGACTGCGGGCAGGGATTTTTGCGTGCCGGATGGCAGAGACTTTAGAGATTGCTGAAAAGGACTCATTGGCCGCTGATGAACGCTGATTGCGGCGCGACGTCATCTTGTTTTCGATCTGCGTTCATCAGCGGCTAAATTGGTTTTGCCGTTGGGTGGCACAGGCTTTAGTCTGTGATCATATGACGGCGATTACGTCGATCTCTACCAGGGAATTTCCGGGGATTCCGCCGGCGGCTGCTATGGTGGTTCGCGCCGGGGGCTCGTCGCCGAAGGAGCCGTCGTAGACCGAGTTCATGGCGTCGTAGTCTTTCAGGTCGTTCAGATACACATTGCATTTCACGACCTTGCTCATGGACGATCCGGCCGCCTCCAGTTGCGCTTTGATGGAGTCCAGGACGGCCTTGGTGTGCACCTTAATGTCGCCTTCTTTGTGATAGCCCACTCCGGAGATGAAAATCAGATTGCCGTAAGCCACGGTGCTGTTCATCCGCTGCGGAGGCTTCGCCGGCTTCTTGCCATCGCGGTAGATCACTCGCTTGGTCGGCTCGGCGGCGGTCTGCGCCTTGGCTGGAACGGCCGCCACCGCGGTCACCGCCGCTGCTGCCGCTGCGCCTTTGCCTAGAAAATTGCGTCGATTGGTCGTCTTCATCGCGGTCTCCTTCCAATCAAATATAGAATAATCGCGATCCTCAATTCTCAATCAGGTGTTCCACATGATCGACGACCAGCATGTCTACCTGGCTTTTTCGAGACTCCAGCTTAATCCCGAGCTGCTCCCGCAAAGCTTCGACCAGAGTCGGACCTCCGTTGTCGGCCGCAGCGTCTGGCGGCGAGCCTCTTCGATCTTCGGGAGTGAACTCAATCGTGAAATCGAAAGTTCCGCTAAGCCCCGTCTGATCCACCATCGGGCGGCCTATGCCGGAGCCTGCGCTCAAGGAGTTGGCAATAAATGAAATTGTCACGTTTCGCGCGCCGAAGCGCAGGCGGCCCGCTACGCTTGGCGCCATCGGAAACAGACCGCCGCAAAGCGCTGGAAATCCGCCGGCGATTGTCAGCGGCGTTCCCGATGCCGGATCGGGGCACGATGAATCGGCCGGATGCGGTCGAAGATTCGGTCCGGTTACTCCGGGTTTCAGCAGAACGAATGCGAAGACCGACGTCTCGCGTGCCTCGCTGTGCATCGCCAACTTGAAGCGGTCCGCCAGCAGAGCACGCATCATCAGGCGCATCTGATCCTTGCCGGGATTTCCTTCCGCGCGGGCCTGAATATCGAACCGGTCCGTCATGACCCACTCCGGCAGTTGCTTCATGAGGGATTGCATCTGGCTCCCCTGCATCTTGTACGCGAATGCGATATAAGTGCCCAGAGGGAAATTGGTGGCCGCCAAAAAGCCCCCGTTGGCCACATAAGTATCTCCAGGGCCGAGGGGGAAGTTGAAGGTCGGTGGGTTATTGGACTTGTTCGGCTTCACCGACGCAACGTCGAACACGGGCTGCGCCGACGCGCAGCTAAACAGCGATGCTGCGAGAAGCAGCCGCGCCTTTATCGCGATTGCCATGGCGAAATGATAGCAACTCGGATACCGGAAGGATAGGCCGATTCCTGGGCGTTTTCATTCGCGATCCTGTAGCGCCGCTGGCACACTTGGGATAATCCGGCCCAAAAAAATGCATAAGACCCGGGGTTTCGATTAGACTGGCGTTTTGCCTCCCGCCATCACCTTCGATAAAATCTCCCGCTCTTTCGGCAGTTACACGGCCGTCGATGGCATTGACCTCGAAATCGACGCGGGGAAATTTGTTTCCGTCGTCGGCCCCAGCGGTTGCGGTAAATCGACTTTGCTCAATCTGGCCGCCGGGTTGATCGCGCCCTCCATGGGCCAAGTCTCCATTTTCGGCGAGCCTCTAAAGGGCCTGAACCACCGAGCCGCGTACATGTTCCAACAGGACGCTTTATTGCCTTGGAAAACGGTGCTCGAAAATGTTGGGCTGGGCCTCCGCTTTCGAGGTACTTTCTCCGAATCCAAAGCTCAGCAGTGGGTCGAGCGCGTCGGCCTCGCCGCGTTCGCCGATAAATTCCCATCGCAATTGAGCGGAGGCATGCGCAAGCGCGTCGCCATGGCGCAATGCTGGATCGTCGACCCCGACATCCTATTAATGGACGAGCCGTTCAGCGCCCTCGACATCCACACCCGGATGCGCATGGAAGGCGAGCTACTGGATTTGTGGACTGGATCGCCCAAAACGGTGCTGTTCGTCACTCATGACCTGGAAGAAGCGCTGTCCTTATCCGATGAAGTGGTCGTCCTCTCGGCCGGTCCTGCGAGCCGCATTATCGCGCGGCATATTATCGATCTCCCGCGTCCGCGCAATCTGATGGACATTCGCACGGACCCACGCTTCGCCGAACTCTATCGCCAAATCTGGGCGCAGCTCAAACAGGAGGTGCTGACTTCCTATGCGCGCTAGAATTTCTCTCCTCCTCGGCCAAATCCTGATCGCCGTCGCATTTCTCTCCGCGTGGCAAGTGCTGGTGACCGCCGGCAAGCTCGACAAATTCTTCTTCAGCCGGCCCAGCGATATCGCGAACCGCATCGTGACCTGGCTGCGCACCGGCTCCATCTGGCCGCATCTTTTCGTCACGCTCGAGGAAGCGGCGCTGGCCTTCGCCATCGGCGCAGGCGCCGGAATTGTCTGCGGATTCGCGCTGGCAAGGTCGCCCAAACTCGGTGCTCTCGCGGACCCCTTCATCCGAGTGTTGAACGCCCTCCCACGCGTCGTGCTGGCGCCGATTTTCCTGCTGTGGTTCGGCCTGGGCATCTGGTCGAAAGTGGCGCTCGGTGTCACGGTCGTTTTCTTCATCGTGTTCTTCAATACCCATCAAGGAGTGCGCGACGTCGACAAATCGGTGATCGATAATGCCAGAATGCTGGGTGCATCGGAATGGCAATTGACGCGCCACGTCCTGATCCCGAGCGCCCTGACCTGGGTCTTTTCGAGCCTCCACATCAGCATCGGCTTCGCGGTGATCGCGGTGGTGGTCGGCGAATACCTGGGCTCGTCGAGGGGTGTCGGCTACATCATCTCGCAAGCCGAAGGAGTTTTCGATACCACCGGAGTCTTCGCCGGGATGGCCGTGCTCAGCGCCTCCGTTCTGCTGGTAGGACTGGGCGTGAATCGCCTGGAGAAATGGCTGCTACGCTGGAAATCTTGAAGCGCATACTTCTTTCCGTCATTTTGCTGGCCGGGTGCAGCCGACGCGCCGAGCCGGTGCGCCTGGTGCTCCAGCCCACCTCCACCAACAATTACCCCAGCTATTTCGCCTCCTGGCTAGGCTTCTATAAGGAAGAAGGCGTCAACGTCGAGATTTCGCAGGTTGCGGGTGCCGCTAAAGTGCTGGAAGCAGTGGTGGGCGGGAGCGCCGACGTCGGCGGAGGGGTTTATGAATCGACTCTGCAAATGGCCGCGGAGGGGAAGTCCATTGTTTGCTTCCTTTCGCTGATCAGATCGCCGAACTTCGCCATTGTCGCCTCGCCGAGCATCAAGACGTTCGCGGACCTGCGCGGCAAAACGGTAGGTGTCACCTCAGTTGGTTCGCCTTCGCAGACGTATCTGAACTATGCGCTGAAGCTCGCGGGTGTAAATCCATCCGATGTAAGTGTTGCGAATATTGGGGTTAACGCCACAGCGGTCGCGGCGCTGGAGTATGGACGGGTCGACGCGGGGGTGCTGTTCGGGACGGCGATACCGTCCTATCTGGCTCGGAAACCTGACGCAGTCGTGCTCGCCGATACTCGAACTCTCGAAGGACTGAGGGCGGTGTTCCACGTGGACGATTATCCGGCCTCCTGTTTGCTAGCACGGCGGGAATGGCTGGATTCTCATCAGGATACGGCGAAAAGGATGGCCCGGGCCGTACTGCGGTCTTTGGCGTGGATTCGGGAGCATTCCGCAGAGGAAGTCCTGGCCCGAATCCCGGCCGAATCGCGAACGGGTGACGCGGCATCGGAAATCGCGGCAATCCGGCTCGCCCAGCCGATTTATTCGGTCGATGGACGCATTAATAAGGAGAGCGCGGAGGCGGTGCTGGCGATACTTGGCCTTAATCTGCCAAAAAGTGCTGTCTTAGGCACATTTGTGAACCCTTAATTGGCCATAAATCAAACGGGCGGACTACCGACTTGCGAAGGCTCTCAGGAAATCTTCAGGAAATGTGTTTAAAATTGGTCGGGTGCCCGATCAGAGTCCATGTCCGAAGAGACAAAAGCTTTCGGAAGCAATCGTAAAAGCCGTAAACGCAGTATACACGGCAAAAAATCCTAAGGATAAGGCTACAGCGAGAGCAGCCGAGCTGGACGCGGTTGCGGCGTTGGACGCGCACCGCAAAACGCACAAGTGCTAGGACGCAGGCTTGGCGCCAAGCCGTGTGGAAATCATATGAACCCACTACCCCGTCGCGGTAGTGGGTCCGTATCTTTTCCACAGGGGTTGACATCTGATGCGTATGGTCCCACGCTGAAAGTGATGCCGAACAGATCAGGCAAGCGCGGCCAAGGTCCGAAGGACTTCCACCAAATCGCGTACGAAGTGTTTCAGAAGGCTATCGGGGAGATTCCGAAAGAGGAGCCTGCCGATCCGAACAAGAACCCAAAGGCGGTTACGCTGGGGCGCATGGGCGGGTTAAAGGGTGGTCGGGCTAGAGCGAACTCGCTGACGGCTGAACAGCGCAAGGAAATCGCTAAGAAGGCCGCTGAGAAGCGGTGGGCGAAGGGATAAGAGGAAATGGACGATAATACGAGCACGGTTTCTATCGCCACCGTATGTCCCGAGGGACACACGCCCACGCAGGTTTTCGATAGGGGAATGCTGACTGAGGCGCTCAGAGATAAGAGCGTACAGTTCTACTGCGCAATGTGCGACAAATCATGGACGCCCCCAAGGGGCGAGCAAGACAATGTTTCGGATTGGCTGGAATCCTCCGCCGCAAGCTAGTTCTTGGATCGCTCGATTTCTATTTTTCTAACGAATCGGTCAAAATCAGAAACATCGGCATCTTTGTCGATGGCCTTTTGCTTCATGTGAAATTTGTCATATTCCTGCGCTGCGATCTCATCGCTAATCTTTTTTGAAATGCTTCCGGCGTGAGTCAAAATATCCCGCTCGTTGAGAGTGAGGAACGCATCAAGTTTCTTGACCCAATCAGCCATGTGCATCTGGCGACGGTCTTTTGCTTGGAGTTCAGCAAATGATAGGTATTGATCGACGAGGAGATTGAGTTTCTCTATCTCCTCTGGCTGTAAGTAGTTCTTGGCGGTGCACACATCTGCCTTCCGAACACGCTCCCCCTCCCAATGTGTCAGCCCCATATTGGGTTTGTCGGCATCCGCCCGTTCCGCGATCAACTCGGCGGCTGTATGCCCGGTAATCGCGTAGTGAAATTTGTTCTGCACGGTTGCAAAGAATTTTTGCGTAATTGCGGAGTTTGGATCGTAGTCGATGCTCGTTGTGTAGATGCTCGTGACCTTGCGATAGAAATTTTTCTCAGACGTTCGGATTTCGCGAACGCGCTGAATGAGTTCTTCAAAATAGTCGTTACGGGTGCCCGCATTCTTCAACCGCTCATCGTCGAGAGAGAATCCCTTGATGATGTATTCTCGGAGACGCTGGGTTGCCCACATCCGAAATTGGGTTCCACGATGCGACTTTACGCGGTATCCAACGGAGATAATCACATCTAAGTTATAGATATCAATAGATCTTTTAACATCTCGTCCGCCCTCTTGTTGAACTGTCAAGGAATCCTTGACGGTTGCCCCCGCATCTAGCTCCTGTTCCGTGAAGACATTCTTCACATGCAGGCTAATGTTTTGCTTCGTCGTTTGAAACAATTCGGCCATCTGGGCTTGGGACAGCCACACCGTACCATCCTCAAGACGGACATCGATTCTAGTCTGCCCATCTTCTGTCTGGTAAAACAAAACCTCTGAATTTGTGAGGCTTACTGGCTGGTTGCGCATTGAAGACCACCTTTTCACCGCAGCGGACTTCCCAAGTTCGCTGCGTTCGGAAGGAGACAATTTTTGCATACGAGCTACGCCAGACCTGACCCGACCACTTTTGAGGTTCTCACCGACCTTCTCTTTTTCATTGCCTTCCATGCCAGTATTATGCCATTATGCTGGCATGAGTGCAATAAAAATATGCATGCCAGTATTGACAATCGAGCGCAGCTCAAGCATACTAGTTCATATGAAGGTCCTCGACGCCAAAACGAAAGCGCAAGTCCTTACGGCTCTTTGCGAAGGAAGTTCGATTCGTTCGATCACGCGGATGTTTGGCGTCGGAAAGAACACCGTGGCGAGCCTGCTAATCGATGCTGGCTTTGCGTGCGCTCGCTTTCAGGATCAGGCACTCCGCAACCTTTCGTGCAAAAACGTTCAATGTGATGAGATCTGGGCCTTCGTTGGCGCGAAGGACAAGAACGTACCGGCGGATCGCAAGAACGAGTTCGGCGTAGGCTCCGTGTGGACCTGGACGGCCCTGGACGCAGATACCAAGCTGATGTGCAGCTGGATGGTCGGCAATCGCGGCGCGGACGCGGCTCACGAGTTCATGCAGGATCTAGCGGGTCGTCTCGCTAATCGCATCCAGTTGACCACCGATGGGCATCACGTCTACGCAAACGCCGTTGAAGCGGCCTTCGGCGCGAATATCGATTACGCGATGCTGGTAAAGATCTACGGGGAGTCGGCAGAGGCAGAGAAGCGATACAGCCCCGCAGAATGCATCGGGGCGCGGAAAGAGCGCGTGATTGGCAATCCCGATAAGAAGCATATCAGCACGTCCCACGTAGAGCGCCAGAATCTCAATATGCGGATGGGAATGCGCCGGTTCACGCGCCTCACCAATGCCTTTTCCAAAAAACTCGAAAACCACACGGCGGCGGTTTCGTTGTATTTTATGTATTACAATTTTGTCCGCATCCACCAGACCCTTCGCGTGACCCCTGCGATGGCTGCTGGCGTCACGGAGCGGCTGTGGGACATCGACGACATGATTAAGCTGCTCGAAGAGTATCGTGCGGAACTGGCTGAAGAGAAGAAAGTCGAGAACCGCCGCCGCATAGAGCGGTCCTACAGCGAATACGGGGATGCACTTGGCGGGAGGGGTGTGAAGTTCTAAAACCGCTGTTTTTGCTATTCTGTGGAAATCCTGTCAATAGGAATTTTCTACGTAGAAACAATATCTTGCAAACTTTTTGTTTTTCTGCTAGTCTGACAATGTCTAGCTTCAATCGTTACACGTGTAACGATTGCTTTCCTATTCGCATCCATTTTGGTAGAACGTTAAGGTTTGTAGATTCCTCCGATAAGTTTTTTAAGGATGATGCCGATCCTAAGATCTGGAGGGGTTTAATGTCCAACGCGTTCGCTAATTTAGTGCAGTCTTTACGAGGCTCTAACGGCGTCCAATGCGTTACCGATGCGGTGGCGTTCGAAGCGTTCGAACATGCCTGCAAATACTATCTTGGGATGTCTGCTAACGAGTTCCTAGAGCGATATCATGCGGGAACGATAGATGCGTCCACACCTGGACTTGAACGGGTACTTGATCTTCTTCCTCTGGTAGCCTAGTCTTGCCGGGGAGAAACTCCAAGCAAGCCTACGAGCAATACTCCGATCCCATTCTCAGAGTGCTTGGCTGCATTACCCCCGACAAGCTCATTTGCAAGGGCGGCTTTCACGATAGCGCCCCAAATCGTAAGAGCATTCTCACTTTCGCGACAAATCCAGCGACGATTCCAAAATCTGGTCTGACGCTGTTCTTCTTGCAGGAATTCTCTTTCGTGCACCAGGCCACGGAAAAGGATTGGAAGGTTAAAACCCACAAGTACACGTACGCTATCGAGCGAGCGGACGACAAGCAAGAAGTCCTTGCTTTTCATTGGCAAGATCAGTCTAGCAAGGTCCACTATCCCCACGCTCATATGGACCTAATCCACATCTCACGGAAGGCTCATATTCCCACCGGCCGAGTTCCGCTAGAGGATGTAGTTTGGTTCCTAATCAAAGAGCTAGATGTTCAACCGCTGAACAAAAAATGGGACAAGATCATTCTCGAAGCCAGAGAGAAGTTCATCAAGTTCAAGACTTGGTGAAAAGTTGAGCCCTACGTTTTTTCTGTGGATTTTCCTGTGGAAAAGATACGGACCCACTACCCCCGTCGCGGGACATTTGACAACTTGGGCGCTCATCCTGTATTCTCGTAAAGGTTTCGCGAGTTTTGATCTTCTGCTCCCGTGCTACCACTTTCCTGATGGGAAGTCCGGCCGGGGGCCGGTCCCGCTGCTTGGACGGTTTCTACGCCGTTCCGGTATGGACTAGTCCGAAGTTACTACCCTCGCAGGTTTCGGAATAAGCGTAGTTTGCTTACTTCCGGGTAGATTCAACAACCTTTTTTTGGAGTGTAAGTTTGCCGACGTTCAACCAGCTCGTGCGCAAAGGGCGACGCCCTACGCGTTATAAGACTGCAAGTCCTGCGCTACAAGCCTGTCCGCAGAGGCGCGGGGTGTGTACGCGTGTTTATACCACGACTCCGAAGAAGCCGAATTCGGCGCTGCGTAAAGTGGCTCGCGTCAGGCTGACCAACGGAATCGAAGTAACCACTTATATTCCCGGTGTAGGACACAACTTGCAGGAGCACTCGATTGTGCTGATCCGTGGAGGCCGCGTGAAGGACCTTCCGGGCGTGCGCTATCACGTGGTGCGAGGAACGCTCGATACGGCGGGTGTCAGCGGACGCCAGCAGAGCCGGTCGAAGTATGGTGCGAAACGCCCCAAGGGCGGAGCGGCGAAATAAGAGGATCGTATGCCACGCAGACGCAGACCTGAGGCCCGCGAGATTATGCCGGATCCGGTGTATAACTCGACGCTGGCTGAGAAATTCGTGAATTCGATGATGTGGGATGGCAAGAAGGCCGTCTCGCAGAAGATTTTTTACGGCGCAATGGACAAGATCAAGGAGCGGTCGGGCGACGATCCCTTGAAGCTGTTCAAGAAGGCCGTGGAGAACTGCAAACCGCTGCTTGAAGTGAAGACGCGCCGCGTGGGTGGCGCGAACTATCAGGTGCCGGTGGAGGTTCCGAACAACCGGCGGACTTCGCTCGCAATCCGCTGGATTTTAATCAATGCCCGCACGCGGCCCGAGAAGGGCATGCCCGAGAAGCTGGCGAATGAACTGTCCGACGCGGCCAATCTCCGCGGCGGAGCGATTAAGAAGAAAGACGACGTCCACCGTATGGCGGAGGCTAACAAAGCCTTCGCGCATTATCGCTGGTAATTATTTTTAAGTTTATGGCTCGCACTGTCCCGCTCCAGAAAATGCGCAACATCGGCATCATGGCTCATATTGATGCCGGTAAAACGACCACCACAGAGCGTATCCTCTATTACACCGGCCGTACGTACAAAATCGGCGAAGTGCATGAGGGTACGGCCGTTATGGATTGGATGGAGCAGGAGCAGGAGCGCGGCATCACGATTACGTCGGCCGCGACGACCTGCCAGTGGCAGGATTGCACCATCAATATTATCGACACGCCGGGTCACGTGGATTTCACGGCGGAGGTCGAGCGAAGTTTGCGTGTTCTCGACGGCGCGGTGGCGGTGTTCGATGCCGTTGCCGGCGTTCAGCCGCAGACGGAGACGGTTTGGCGGCAGGGTGATAAATATCGCGTTCCGCGCATGTGCTTCATTAACAAAATGGACCGCGTGGGCGCGGACTTTTTCCGTTCCGTGGACACGATTATCGATCGCCTGAAGTGCCGTCCGGTAGCGATTCAGCTCCCGATTGGCGCGGAGGACAAGTTCCTGGGTGTGATCGACCTGGTGAAGATGAATGCACGCATCTGGCGCGACGAGACGCTCGGCGCGCAGTTCGATGACGTCGAGATTCCGGCGGAATATCTGGATCAGGCGAAGGAATATCACGACAAGCTGGTGGAAGCGGTTTCCGAATCGGACGACCACCTGTTTCACAAATTCGTCGAGGGCGAGAAGATTACCGAGGCAGAGTTGCGGGCGGGCGTTCGCAAGGCGACGATCGCGCAGAAGATTTTCCCGGTAATTTGCGGCACGGCGTTTAAGAATAAGGGCGTGCAGAATCTTTTGGACGCGGTGGTGGATTACCTGCCTTCTCCGCTCGATGTGCCTCCGATCCATGGCCACGACGTCGACAATAAAGAAGTCACGGTCATTCGCGAAGCCAGCGATACCGAGCCGTTCTCGGCTCTGGTGTTCAAGATCATGACCGACCCGTTTGTCGGCCAGTTGGCGTTCATCCGGGTTTACTCGGGCAAACTGTCCGCCAGTGAATCGATCTATAACGTCGCCAAGGGGCGAAAAGAACGCATCGGGCGGCTGGTTAAGATGCACGCCAATAAGCGGGAAGATATCACGGAAGTGCTGGCCGGCGATATCGCGGCGGCGGTGGGTTTGAAAAACGTCTCGACCGGCGATACGATCTGCGATGAAAAGCATCCAGTGATTCTGGAAGCCATTGACTTCCCGACGCCGGTCATTCAGCTCGCCATTGAGCCGAAGACGAAGGACGATCAACAGAAGCTGGGCATGGCCATCGCCAAGCTGGTGCAGGAAGATCCGACGTTGAAAGTGTCGACGGATCCGGATACCGGGCAGACGATTCTCGCAGGGATGGGCGAGCTGCACCTCGAAATTATTGTCGACCGCATGCAGCGCGAATTCGGTGTGGGCGCGAATGTTGGCAAGCCGCAGGTGGCGTATCGCGAGACGATTCGCAATACGGCGGAATACGATTACACGCACAAGAAACAGACCGGCGGCAGCGGCCAGTATGCTCGCGTGAAACTGCGCGTCGAGCCTTTGCCGGGCGGCGAGTTCGAGTTCGTCAACGAAGTGACCGGCGGCAACATTCCGAAGGAATTCATTTCTGCGGTGGAAAAAGGTGTGGTGGAAGCGCTGGAGCACGGCATTATGGCCGGCTATCCGATGTCGGATATTCGCGTGGCGGTGTTTGACGGCGCGTATCACGACGTCGACTCTTCGGAAATGGCGTTCAAGATTTGCAGTTCGATCTGCGTGAAGGAAGCGGCGCGCAAGGCGAAGCCGGTATTGCTGGAGCCGGTGATGAAGGTCGAAGTGGTGGTGCCGGACGAGTATATGGGTCCGGTGAACGGCGACCTGATTTCGCGGCGAGGGCGTTTGGAAGGCACGGAGATTCTGGGTTCGACGCAGATTATCAAGGCAATGGTTCCTCTGTCGACAATGTTCGGTTATGCGACGGAGCTCCGCAGCCGCACGCAGGGACGCGGCGCGTTTACGATGCACTTCGGTCAGTACGAAGAGGTGCCCAAGAGTACCGCAGACGAGATCATGAAGCGAAATAATCCCGCGGCTTAGGGCGCGGGGAAACGGGAGATCGTTAATTATATGGCGAAGGAAAAATTTGATCGTAGTAAGCCGCACGTGAACGTGGGGACGATTGGACACATCGATCACGGCAAGACGACGTTGACGGCGGCGATCACCAAGACGCTATCCAAGCACAATCCGAAGAACAAGTTCCGGAGCTTCGATTCGATCGATAATGCGCCGGAAGAAAAGGCTCGTGGCATCACGATCGCCGCGGCGCACGTGGAGTATGAGACGGCCAACCGGCATTATGCTCACGTGGATTGCCCGGGTCACGCCGATTACATCAAGAACATGATCACCGGCGCGGCGCAGATGGATGGAGCGATCCTCGTCGTGGCGGCGACCGATGGTCCGATGCCGCAGACTCGCGAGCACATTCTGCTTGCACGCCAGGTGGGTGTGCCGTACATTGTGGTCGCGCTGAATAAAGTCGACATGGTGGACGATCCGGAGTTGCTCGAGCTGGTGGAGCTCGAAGTACGCGAGCTGTTGACCAAGTACAATTTCCCGGGCGACGATCTGCCGGTGATTCGGGTTTCGGCGCTGGGCGCGCTCAATGGCGAGGAGAAGTGGGAAAAGACGATTGACGAGCTGATGGACGCCGTCGATAAGTTCATTCCGATGCCGGCGCGCATTACCGACAAGCCGTTCCTGATGCCGATCGAAGATATTTTTTCGATTCAAGGCCGCGGGACGGTGGTGACCGGACGCGTGGAGCAGGGGATTGGCAAGGTCGGCGAGGACATGGAGATTGTCGGGTTCACGGATACTCGCAAGACGGTCGTGACCGGCGTTGAGATGTTCAAGAAGCTGCTGGATGAAGCGCGCGCGGGCGATAACGTAGGACTGCTGTTGCGAGGTATCGAAAAGAACGACGTCGAGCGCGGGCAGGTGGTGGCGAAGCCCGGGTCGATTAAGGGCTACAAGAAGTTTAAGGGCGAAGTGTACGTGCTTTCGAAAGATGAGGGCGGTCGGCACACTCCGTTTTTCAAGGGCTACCGGCCGCAGTTTTACTTCCGCACGACTGATGTGACGGGTGTCGCGCAGTTGCCGGAGGGGATGGAGATGGTGATGCCGGGAGATAACGTGCAGCTGGAAATCGAGCTGATCACACCGGTCGCCATGGACAAGGGCTTGCGCTTCGCGATTCGCGAGGGCGGCCGGACGGTCGGGGCGGGTACGGTTAGCGAGATTTTAGGATAGGAGCCGGAAATGGCGCGCGAACAGATTACTTTGCAATGCACTGAGTGTAAGCGGAAAAATTACACTAGCATGAAAAACAAGAAAACGATGACGGAGCGGCTGGAACTGAGCAAATTTTGCCCTTTCTGCCGCAAGCACCATCCGCACAAGGAAATTAAGTAAACTAGAGTTTGATAGGGGCGTAGGTTTAACGGCAGACCAGCGGTCTCCAAAACCGCGAGTGGGGGTTCGAATCCCTCCGCCCCTGCCACCCCGCCTTACGGCGGATTTTGCGCGACTTCGCGCGAGAGATCTCGTTTTCAATTGAGGAAATATGGCGGAAGAAACTAGTTTGACGACGCGGATTGCCGCTTGGCCGGCGGAGACCAAGAATTATTTCGAAGAGCTGCATCTCGAAATGAAGCGCGTCACCTGGCCGCCCTGGAAACAGGTGCGCGCCACGACCGCGGTGGTGATCGTCGCGGTGTTCGCTTTCGCTGCCTATTTTGAAGTGGTGGACTCCATCGTCGGCCGCGCGATCCAGAAGCTTTTCGATACGTTTACCAAGTAAGAGGCGCGAACAGTATGCCAGACGAAATGCTCCCCGAGGAAGAATCGACGCCGATGCACTTAGAGTCCGAACAGGAGCCTGCGGAACAGCACGAAGAACCCGTGCATGTGCTCGACGAGACGGCCGCGGAACTGCCTCTTTCCGACAAGAAGTGGTTCATCATCCACACCTACTCGGGATTTGAGCAAAAGGTCGCCAGCTCGCTTCGCAGCCGCGCCGAAGCGTTCGGATTCGCCGAGCAGATCGGCCAGATCCTGATTCCGACCGAAGAGGTCGTCGAGCTGCGCAACGGGAAAAAGGTCACCAGCAAGCGGATGCTCTATCCCGGCTACGTGCTGGTCGAGATGGATATGAACGACGAGTTGTGGCACGCCGTTAAGGCGACCCCTCGCGTAACCGGCTTCGTGGGCGGAGGCAATGCGCCGGTGCCGCTCACCGCCGATGAAGTGAATTCGATTTTGTACCGCCAGGCGAGCTCCGCGGAACGTCCGCGTCCGAAGATGAGCTTCGAGAAGAACGAAAACGTCCGTATCAACGACGGTCCGTTCGCCAACTTCTCGGGCAAGGTGGACGAGGTGAATCCGGAGCGCAATACGCTGCGCGTCTTAGTTACGATTTTCGGCCGGGCAACGCCGGTCGAACTGGATTTCTTGCAGGTTGAAAAGGTTTAGGCAGGATTAAGTTAAGAGAGCTTAGAACATGGCAAAAAAAGTTACTGGCAGTGTGAAATTGCAGATCCCGGCCGGCAAGGCCACCCCGGCGCCCCCGGTAGGAACCGCGCTCGGACCCCAGGGCGTCAACATCATGGAGTTCTGCAAGGCGTTCAACGCCAAGACGTCGGCCAAGGACCAGGAAGGGCTGATCATCCCAGTGGTGATCACCATCTACTCGGATCGCTCCTTTACCTTCATTACCAAGACTCCGCCGGTGCCGGTGCTGATCAAGCGCGCCGTCGGCATCGCGAAAGGTTCGGCCGAACCGAACAAGAATCGCGTGGGTAAGATTACTCTGAAGCAAGTCGAAGAGATTGCCAAAATCAAGATGCCCGACCTCAATTGCTTCACCGTGGAGGCCGCGATGAACTCGGTCAAGGGCACAGCCCGTTCCATGGGCGTCGACGTTGTCTAAGTAACCCCTCTTACTTCTATTCCCCAGTCCGATAACGCTACTAGATGGCGTTTCGACGAATATGCGGATTCATCCTGCTGGGGATTGCTCCGCCGTGTATTGGCGCTCCGCAGCAGGCGCCTCAACTCTCCCCCTCAGGCCTCGCCGAAGCGAGCCTCGAAGAATTGATGAACATCGAGGTCACCTCGGTGTCGAAAAAAGCTCAGCGACTCTCCTCGACCGCCGCCTCCGTCTTCGTGATCACCGCTGAGGACATCCGCCGCTCCGGTCTCGAACTGCCGGAGGTTCTGCGGCTAGCCCCGGGCGTTCAGGTAGCCCGGGTCGAGGCCGGACGATGGGCCGTCGCGATCCGCGGCTTCAACAACGATTTTTCCAACAAACTGATGGTGCTGATCGACGGCCGGAGCGTTTACAGCGATGTGAATCCCGGCGTCATGTGGGACATGGTCCACGTCGCTGCTGACGACATCGAGCGCATTGAAGTAATTCGCGGCCCCAATGCCGCCATGTGGGGCGAAAATGCCGTCAACGGCGTCATCAGCGTCATTACCAAATCCGCCAAAGCGACCCAAGGCGCTCTGATCACAGCCGAAGGCGGCTCGGAGACCGAGGGAAGGGGCACCGCGCGCTTCGGCGGCGAACTGGGATCCAACGGGTTTTACCGGATCGGTGGCCATTACGCCGATACCGCTCCCCTTGTCTCCAACGGCGCGGCAGTATCTGTTCACGGCTGGAACAGCAGCAGCGTCGATTTCCGGATGGATTGGAATCCCACGGCTCAGGACAGCGTGCAGGTGTCCGGACAGGGCTATCATTCGGTGCTCGGGCACGATGTCACCGCTCCCACGGCAAGCAATCCGTTCTCCTCCGTGATGGACGATCAGGAACGTTCCTTCAGCGGGAACCTGATGGCGCGCTGGCAGCACGATATCTCTGAGCAATCGAGTGTGGAGTGGCGGATTTCCTGGGACCACATGGATTACGGCGACGCAAATGTTCCTCAGCGCGCCACCACAGTCGACGCCGAGTTCCAGAATCACATTTCTTTAAACGATCGCAACGATCTGATCTGGGGCCTGGAATACAAAAATGCCTCGGCCGAAATGACTCCCACGCTGGACTTCAAGGTGCTGCCTTCGCACTCCGATCGAGAGCTGGGCGCGATCTTCGCGCAAGACGAAATAACGTTGATCCCCGATAAACTGCGCTTCGTCGTCGGCGTGCGCACCAGTTACGAGACTGCGGCTCGTCTCCAGGTACAGCCCACGGGACGCCTGCTGTGGACGCCGCGCACAAATTTGACTACTTGGGCCGCGGTCTCTCGCGCGGTCCACACGCCTTCGGTTCTTGACCGGAATCTGTTTACGACTTTGGCTGCAATTCCGCTTCAGTCTTCGTCTTTCGCGCTGTTGACCCTCGCCAGTAATCCTGACGCCCGTCCGGAGTCGGCGCTCTCCTACGAGGCCGGCCAGAGGATCCAGGTCAGTCCCGCGCTGTCATTCGACTTGTCCGCCTTTTATACGGTTCACCAACATTTGCTGGGCGAGGAGAGCCTCGCGCCTTACTTTGTTCCGGCCAGTGGAATCGATTTAGCGCACTTGGTTCTCCCGGAGATTCAAACCAACGCCCGCTATGGCGCCTCCGAAGGCTACGAGTTGAGCGCCTCCTGGAGCGTGGCTCCGCGCTGGAAGCTCGCTGCCGGGTCGGACTGGCTGCGTATTCACACTCATGACTATCCGGGGATGACCGCCACCGATACGGTGACCGACGGCGGCACCAGTCCGCGTTATCAATACGAACTTCGATCCACCCTGGATCTGACCAGGAAGGTGGAGCTTGATGCCGCCGTCTACTACGTTTCCGCGTTGCCGGAGGAGAAGGTTCCATCCCATTTCCGGCTCGATGTGCGGTTGGGCTGGCGCCTCACGCAGCAGCTCGAGTTGTCGGCTGGAGTAAAAGACGCACTCGATCCGCAGCACCCGGAAATGTATTCGCAGCGTCTCTCCGGTCTCGAAGGAATTCAACGCAACTTTTACGGGAAGTTGACGTGGCGTTTTTGAGCCGGAGACATTTCGCGCTGGCGGCGATGCTATCGCTGTCGACCCTTCGCTGCCCTGCTGAAGCGAATGTGAATCCGCTGGAGTATCGCGTCAAAGCTGCATTCCTGTTCAATTTTCTGAAGTTCATCGAGTGGCCCGCCGCAACGGGGGACTCGCCGTGGGTGATCGGCATCCTGGGCGGAGACCCTTTCGGGGGCGCTCTCGAAGAGACCGTTCGCGGCAAGCTCGTGAATGGCCGCGCGATCCAGGTGCGCCGCTATGCCAAGTCCGCCGACGTGAAGGAGTGCAATATCCTCTTCATCGATCATGCGGAATACGAACGCCTGGGCACGCCTTCGCAGCAGGGATTGCTAACCGTGGGGGAAGCGTCCGGATTTCTCCAGTCCGGGGGCATCGTCAATTTCTACCTCGAAGACAACCGCGTGCACTTCGAGATTCGCGCCGCGGCGGCTCATTCGGCCGGCCTGCGAATCAGCGCGCAGCTTCTGAAACTGGGGAGGGTACAGTGACCGGGTACCCCATCTCCTTCCGCCGCAAGCTGATTCTTGCCGCCACACTTCCGGCGAGCGTTTTTGTGTGCCTGGCCTGCCTGGTCTCGATCACCAATGAGTTTCACAATTTTCGGAGCGAGAACGCAGCCCAGTTGTCGGCTGTTATGGGAGTCGTGGGAGAAAATTCGGCCGCGGCGCTCGTGTTTGAGGATAGTAAGAATGCCAAAGAAACGCTCGCCGCCCTTCACACCATACCTTCCGTATTCTCGGCCGGCTTGTACGACAAACGTGGCGCGCTGTTCGCGCGATATCAGCGCGACGCAAAAACCAATCCCCCACCGCTCGAAGCTCCGCCTGTCGGATTGCATAGGGAGCACGATGCGCTGATCCTGGTGCGGAACGTCGAGCTGAACGGCGAACCGGTCGGTCTCATCTTTATTCGCAGCGATCAGAGCGAGCTGTACGCGCGGATTGGACGCTACCTGCTCCTCACGCTAGTTGCGCTCTGTATTCCGGCCTCGATCGCGATCGTGGTGTACTCCAAAGTTCTGCGGGTTCTCATCAAACCCATTCTGGAACTCACCGGCACTGCCCGCCTCGTCTCCCTGACACGGACCTATTCTATTCGCGCCCACGCGGGACCTCACGACGAGGTCGGGCAGTTGATCGAAGCTTTCAATGAAATGCTCGCCGAGATTCAAACCAGGGAGCAGGAGCTGGCCCGCCACCGCAACCATCTGGAAGAGGTGGTCAGCGAGCGCACGGCCGAATTGCAAACAGCGAAAGAAAAAGCCGAAGAGGCGGTGCGCCTCAAAAGTGAATTCTTAGCCAACATGAGCCACGAAATTCGCACGCCTATGAATGGAGTCATCGGCATGACGGATCTGGCGCTCAGTACCGCTCTCGATCAGGAGCAGAGGGAGTATCTGAGCGCGGTCAAAATTTCCGCGGATTCGCTGCTGGTGGTGATTAACGACATTCTCGACTTCTCGAAGATTGAGGCAGGAAAGATGGAGCTCGATCAAACCATGGTGGATGTTCGCGCCGTGGTGTCGGATGCTATGCGCACCGTCGCCCTCCGCGCCGATGAAAAGAATATCGAGCTGATCCTGGACGTGAAACCTGCGGTCCCTTCCAAGGTGGTTGGCGATCCCGCGCGCCTCCGGCAAGTGTTGTTAAACCTGCTCGGCAATGCGATTAAGTTCACCAGCCAGGGCGAGGTGTCGATCGAGGTTTCTGTCGCGGACGCCGCGGCCAGGCCCACGCAGTTATTGTTCGCCGTATCGGACACCGGAATCGGCGTCCCTGCTGCCAAGCTCGCATCCATATTTAAACCATTTGAACAGGCCGATGGATCGACCACGCGTAGATTTGGAGGAACCGGGCTGGGCTTGTCCATTTGTACCCAGTTGGTGCATCTGATGGACGGCGAAATCGGAGTGGAGAGCGAGGCGGGGAAGGGAAGCCGCTTCTGGTTCCGTCTTCCGGCCGACGTCCTGGAGCCGGCGGCTGCCCCGCGCGCCCGCATACTGGAAGACTCCCGGGTGCTGATCGTAGAAGACGGGGTAAAATCGCGACCGATCCTAAGTGCAATGGCCGCGCGTCTGGGCGCGATCGTTCAGACCGCCTCCAGCGGCGAGGACGCGATTTCGGAACTGAAGGAGACGGCGTTCGACCTGCTGCTGGTCGACGCGCAGATGCCCGGCTGGTCTGCGGACTACGCGCAGGCGGACGGCTTTGAAGTGGCTCGTTTCGCGCGCAAACTTCCGCATCCGCCGGCCATCGTCATGATGCTGGGTGCCTCCGGCCTTCATGCGGATGCAGCAGGGTGCCGGCAGCTTGGCGTGCGGGACTATGTGGTCAAACCCATCGGGGAAGCCGAGTTGGTGGCGGCTCTCGATCACGCGCTCCACGGCGTCGAGAATGAACCCCGGGCTGGTGCGCCCGCCGAGCGGCCGGAGATGCGCCCGCTCACGGTGCTGCTGGCTGAGGATAACGCCGTCAACCAGAAGCTCGCCCGGCGGCTGCTTGAGAAAATGGGACACCATGTCACCCTGGCCCAGAACGGCCGAGAAGCGGTTGACGCCCAAACGGCGGAACAATTTGATTTGATCTTGATGGATGTGCAGATGCCGGAAATGAATGGTTTCGAGGCTACAGCGCGGATTCGGGAACGCGAGAAGATCAGCGGCAGGCACATCCCGGTCGTCGCGCTGACGGCTCACGCAATCCAGGGCGACCGCGAGCGATGCCTCGCGGCCGGAATGGACGACTATCTCACCAAGCCTCTGAACCCAGCCGCGCTGGCAGAAAAACTGCAAAGCGTCATCGCCAAAAAAGAGCGGGTCGAAGTTCTGGTGGCCGATTATCGGTAGCCTGCGGCCGCGGCACAAGTGATTTCGACAGCGCGACTGTGGTCTTCAACTGGACGGTCTACTAATGCGTAAGATCGATGCCGAGCTTCTTTAACTCTTCCGCATAGTAACGCTTGTGCAGCAGGTCCCATTCCTCGGTCCCTTCGGGAATCTCCCGCTTCTGTGTCCGGATCTTCGTGCGCGCCGCGCGATCGACCTTCTCTTCAGTCAACAACAACTCGGTGACCACCTTGACCAATTCGAGGCGCACATCGTTGGGCTGGCGTTTGACCCGGAAATCCCGGCTCTTGCGCAGCTCCGCGACAATCTTGTGCGAAATGTCGTTGATCTTGTCGCGCGATAGCTTCATGTGGTCGCCCGAATCGCGGCCGGCCGCGCGGATCACTTTCCGCTGCGTGATCAGGGTGTTCTTGATCTTGCGGAACATGTCCTGATAGCTCACGCCTTCACGGCGCATATATTCCGTGTACTGGCTGAGCATTTCGCGAACTTCGTCATTGAGACTGTCTTCAATAGCCAGATCCTCTTCGATCACGTTCGCGATAAACGCGGCTGCGACCTGGGCATCTGTTGTCTCAATCCACTGCGGCGTCAGTTTTTTGACGATTTGGCGCGAAACGTAATCGACGAACTCTCGTGCGAGCAGCATTCCTCGCATCTAGAATAGCAAACGGGATCGTCAATTCGTCATCTCGCCGCGATGATTCTTAATAAAATCGTCGTCGATCGGCTTGCGCCCGCGGAATCCTTCTTCCAGGCCATGCCAGAAACGAATCTTATCTTCGCCCAATTTCCAGCAAAGACACACGGCTTGGCCCTGGTATCGCGACAAGAAATCGATCAGCCCGGTGTCCACATCCTTGAGGAGCGCGCCCGCTGCCTCCACCCGGTCCGCCGCGTCCTTCAACGCCGCGGCGCTGGTATCGCGCCGGGCCCGCAGTGCCAGGTGCGCGCCCGGATCCACCCGCGATCCCCCTGCCATGCGAATCCGCTTGGTGTTGTTCTCCACATCCTCATGAGCTTTCTGATACTCCGCGCGATGAAATAGCACGTCGCGGAGCGCGCGCTCCACGTCAGGCAGAGCCTTCTCCGCTTCGGCAAGTGTAAAATATCGAGGCATGAATCAGGCGGGCGTGCGCAGGCGCGACATAAATCGAAGCGTAGCGATGCCGAGCGCCAGAATCGCGCCGCCAAGCACAGTATAAAGGATCGCCGGATGCTGCTCACTCCAGGGTTTTCGGGCCGAGGCAGGAGGACGATAGGTTGGGTTGACTTCGGGGGAATTGAAAGGCGTTTTGATTTCCCGGAAGGTCTGGTGCGCAATAACGGCGCCCAGGTCGTACTCTCGCGGGCGAATCACAGCGGGATTTCCGTAATAGAGCCAATAGGATCCGGATTCAGGCGCCAGGAATTTGATCTCGCTGACCTGACCTTCCAGGTTGAGCTTGCCGATCTGAAGCGGCCGGTCGTCGCGATTATAGATGCGGAGCCGTATAAAACGCTGCGCGCCCGGAACCGGCAGCACCAGCGATTCCTCGGTGAATCCCGGCCCACGCGCAAGCGCGATCACTTGCTGCCCCACGTACTGCCAATTCTTGCTATCGCCGCTGGTCTCGATCACCGCGGCACGCTGGAAGCGGAGTGTCAGGACCTGAAGTAGAACCCGGCTCACCGGCAATCCACTGACGCCCTGATCCACGGTAACGACCGTCGATTTCGTTACAGCATCCTCCGTAACTTGGGGGACCAGCGTAGCGAAAACCTCATAGGCGACCTGACGTGATTCCGCATGTTCCACGATCGCCGCGCCGAAATCTCCGGTCCTCATCCAGCCGATAATATTGACCCGAACAAACGGCTTGGTCGAAACTGGATATTCGACGATCATCGAACTGAATTCCCGGCCATCCTGCGAAAAGTTGAAAATCGCGCCGTCGCTGCGGGCGAGCGCCCACTCGACGCCATCCTGGCTGGTTTCAATTCTGACGCGTTTGCGAAAATTCTTCTCTCCGGTATGCAGCAGAATCGCGTGGTGTTCCACTGGCCGTTTCAAATGAATCGTGAATAACAAACCCAACCCGGGAATGACTGACTCATCCAAGAGTCTTTCCTCGCTGGGAACCGCCGCTGGCTTCTCAGCGACGGGGGTATCTATAACAAAAGGGACTTCTTTTCCGTCGTGAATGACCAAAAGGTCGGCTAGTGCCGTCGCGCTCCCGACGTACACATCGCGGTCCACATCAACTACGGTCAGGCCTGTTCCCGGCGTCAGCGGAATCGATTTGCGATACCTCCACTGCGACAAATCGAGCGTTGTCGCGCTTGCGACAACGGCGAAGATTAGGAGAAACTTAGGCGCTCGGGTCATCTTTCCATAGCTTCTCGATCGCCGGACGGAAACGGGAATAGAGGTAGGACACGCTGAGCAGCAAAACGCCTAATCCGACAAAAGCGACGATTTTGAAGAGGTATCCCAGCTCCCAGACGTCGCTTAAATAGAGCTTAATCACCACTAATGTCATCAATAAGAGTCCCAGCACACGGTTAATTGACGATTTTGTGACCACTCCCAGCGTTATGAGCATCAGGCCGTAGAAAGCCATCAGAATCGAAATCGATACGGTGATTGTCTCAAATTGATCGGCTGGAGCCACCGATCGCTGTATCCAAGACACCAGTTCGAGTCCCAGCGCCGCCAGCGTAACTACATGACCGGCGACGTAGGAAACCAGCGCCCCCGAGCGCTGCGAGAAAAATTTCGCGGCGACAAACAAGCCGATCGCGGTGACGGCGAACGTCAGGAATCGCTCATTGACGAAAAGAGGAAAATCCTTTTGTCCCGCATAGAAGACGGTGTCGACCATGAATAACCGCATGACGGCGAGAACCAGGACGATGCCGGCTCCGATGCTCATCCGGACGCTTTGGAATCGAGCCGAAATCCACGCCAGCGCTGCTCCTTCGAGCGCCCAGGCGAAGGTGATGCGGAAACCCGCGAATTGGATCGGCACCGCGAGAGTTAGAAAAGTCAATGTAACCGCGACGGCCAAGAGCGCGGGCCAGGTGTCCCGTTCTTTGGCTGCTTCCGGATTCCACACCAGCTTGGCCAACATCAGGTTTAATCCGCCGAGAAGCGCGGAGAAAAGTCCCATGTACGCGTGGTAGTTCGGATTGAGCAGATAGTAGGACGCTCCGAAATACGCGGCGGCGTTCACGACCATGACCAGAAGGTCTGTGTTGCGCAGGATGCGTTTCCGGATCACGGCCCACCAGATGACCCATAAAAAGAAAATCGCGAAGGCTCCCGTGATATAGGCGAATTGAAGCTCGGGGCTGGCGCCGGGTTTCTCCATGACGGCAGTCCAGAAGAAATAAACGCTCCAATAACAGGTAAGGGCCCAGGCAGGCGCTTCCGTCCAGAGGCGAATCTCGGCGACCACTAAGCCGCCGGCGGCATAGACGAACAGGAGCGGAAGAAATCGATCGGGCGCGTTCCATATGTTGAGAATCGCAAGCGGTCCCGCGACTTGCGCGAGCGCCCATACCAGCCGCGCCCGTGCGAAACAAAATTGCGCATAGAAGGCGAGCGCAAAAATGGTCGCGACCTCATGATCGCTGGCACCGGCAGAGAAGCCCAGCCAGGCACCGTACCATAAGATCGTCGCGATGGCGGAAAGAATTTCCATCGCCGGCCAGCGGCGCAAACGAGTCAGCGTAAGGCCACCGAGATTCAGCAGGAACACGTAACTGAACAGGATCCACGGGTGAGGCTCGCCGGTGGAGAGCGCACCCGGCGTCCAGTAGCCTGCCAGCATTCCGAGCAACGCAATGATCTGCGATTCGTAACGCATCGCGAAGACCACGGATGCCGCGGTAGTCAACACCATCAGCAAGAACGCCGCCGGCTGCGGGATCAGATGATAAATACCGAATGCGGCCCAAAACGAGAGGTACAGCAGAGCCAGCCCCAGCCCGGTAATTCCCTGGCCAAATACTTTCTGTCCTCTCCTCCACGTCAGATCGCCGAAGAACAGCGCCAGCATGGCCGCAACAATGCCGAGCGCGACCCGTGCAGTCGGGCCCACCCAGTTGTTGTCCACCGCGTACTTAAAGAAGAACGCCGCACCGAAGATCAGGGTGACAACGCCGATAATATTAATCCAGTTCAAACCGATTCGTGCTTCGAGCCCTTCGGAAGGCGGAGGCGCCAGGGGCAGCGCCGGCGGCATCGGTGGCGGGGGCTGATGTTGAATCGGAGGTGGGACGACCTGAGGTATCGGCGGGGGAGCCGCGACAACGACGGGCGGCGGGGCGGCGTGAATGCCCAAAGCGGCCTCGATGCGGGCGAAGCGCGCGTCGATCTCCTGCTGGCGCTCGTCCTGACGGCGGATCAAGCGGGCGAGAGCTTCCGAGATCGCCTCGAGCCGTTCATCTTCTGGCATAGGTATAGCTTACACGGTGGTCATTGATGCAAGCCGGTTCCTTTTCAACGCGTCGGCAACATCCTGACGGAGGACTCACGGGCTTGAAGAGATCGCTTCCTGCGGTCGCGGCTCGGAAGCGGCAACGCAGAAAAGAACAATTGGCAGCGATCTCGTGGAATGCTGGCACAGACTTGAAGCCTGTGCTCCCTTGCGCAAAAGCTCCCCGCCCTAATCTCTGGCGTTCGAGTCCGCGTGAAAAGTCAGTTTAGACCGCGCCTGCTAGTCGCGGCTCTGTTTCGAACCTTGGGATTCACCGAGGTTTTCACACAGACTCGTCAGCATGCGGGTTCCTTTGAAGATCGTTAAACTGAGAAAAGAAAAAAAATGGCTGAACACGAGATTCCTTTGCCCCCTCCGACTTTTGAATTTTTAGTTTTTTCGCTGAAGACCCAGGCCGAAGTTCGTCTCGGGCTGCTCAAGTTTGGCGCGGACCAGGACGATGCGCCGGACCTTTCAGCGGCTCGCCATGCGATCGATCTTCTTGCCATGATTCATGAGAAGACTCGCAATAACTTGTCCATCGAAGAACAGAGGCTGATCGAAAATTCGCTTACCGAGTTGCGATTCCGCTTCGTGCAGGTGAGCGAGACCGTAGGAAAGTCGAAGCTTGCGGAGAGCGCCGGCGCCGAAACGGCGTCGTAATGGATCTGCCTTTATACATCACCGTGCTCGGTTCGGGCACCAGTACCGGGGTGCCGACCATTGGATGCGAGTGCGAAGTCTGCACCTCCACCGATCCACGCGACAATCGTTTGCGGCCCTCGATTCTGGTGCGCTATGCCGGACACGGAATTCTGATCGACACCACTCCCGATTTCCGGATGCAGGCGTTGCGCGCACCTATCGAACGCGTCGATGCGATTCTCTACACGCATGCGCATGCCGACCACATTCTGGGCCTCGACGATGTCCGGCCGTTCAACTACCGGCAGCGCTCGGCGATTCCGATTTATGCGAAGCAGGATACACTCGACGCGATCCGGCGCGTATTCAAGTACGCGTTTGAGCCGGAGCCGAAGCAGACCTCGATTCCTCGTTTGAAACTTCACCCCATCGAAGATCAGCCGTTCGATCTATTCGGCTTGACCATCGCTCCGCTGCGCGTGATGCACGGCGAGCAGGAAATTCTCGGGTTCCGGTTCGGCCCGGCGGCCTACATCACGGACCAGAGCGACCTTCCGGAGGAGACGAAGGAAAAACTGCGCGATCTGGATGTGTTGTTCCTCGATGCGCTGCGCCACAAACCTCATCCCACGCATTCGACCGTGACGCAGAGTCTGAAATGGGTGGAAGAGCTGAAGCCGCGAAGGGCGTTTTTCACTCACATCAGCCATGATCTGGGTCACGCCCGGACCGAGGCTGCACTGCCTGATGGTGTGCATCTGGCGTATGACGGATTGGAAATTGTTGTGGAGCCCGAGCTATGAGACACAGACTAAAGTCTGTGCCACCCGTGGCACTGCGGCTCCGTGAAGTGAAGCTCCCATGCTGAACACCGTGCTCACCATCGGTAACTTCGACGGCGTTCATGCCGGCCATCGGATGCTGCTGCGCCGCGTGGTAGAACTTGGTCGCGAACATAATCTACAGCCAGCGGTACTGACCTTCGATCCACATCCTACGCGGGTAGTTAGACCGGATCGTGCGCCTCGGTTGCTGACGACGGTGGAGGAGCGCGTGACGCTGATTCGCGAACAAGGCGTTGAGCACGTGGTGGTACTGCCGTTTACTCCTGAAACCGCGCGGCTCTCGCCCGAAGAGTTCGTGGAACGAATCGTGGCCGGCGAGTTGCATGCACGCATCGTCATGGTGGGCGACAATTTTCGTTTTGGCCACAAACAGGCCGGCGATATCAAGACGCTTTCAGAGCTCGGTGTACGCTTCGGGTTTCAGACGCATGTGGTGGATGCAGTTCATCGGAGGGGACGCATCGTATCGTCGAGCGAGATTCGCCGGTTGATTGAAGAAGGCAGCGTCGCCATGGCGGGCCGTCTGCTTGAAAGGTGCTACACGTTATCGGGAGACGTCGTATCGGGGCATGGAATCGGGTCCAAGCAAACCGTTCCCACATTAAACCTGAGCACTCCGGCCGAGGTGATTCCAGCGAACGGGGTTTACATCACGCGCACCAGGGATCTGGAAACGGAGGACCGCTGGAACTCGATCACCAACGTCGGAACCAGGCCGACCTTTGATGGCGATAGTCTCACGATCGAAACATTTTTGCTCTCCTCGTTCGATGGGCTGACGCCCGGGCGCATCTCCGTGGAGTTTCTACGGCGAGTTCGGGCGGAGAGGAAATTCGAGAACGCCGATGCGCTGAAGCAGCAGATCTTTTTGGATGTCGGACGCGCGCAGACATTCTTCCGCAGGCTACCGGGCGGTTTACACTAGTAAATATATATGTCTATTTCTCCCGGAAAACTGAAACATCTGAAGGCCCTGTCGAACAATAAGGGCATTATCTCCGCCGCCGCCATGGATCAGCGCGGCAGCTTGCAGAAGTCCATCGCGTCCGCCAAGGGTGTCGATGTGAAGGCAGTGACGCCGGAGATGATGTCTGAGTTCAAGACGGCGGTGACGCGTGTGTTGACGCCGCACGCTTCAGCGATTCTGCTCGACCCCGAGTTTGGTTTGGATGCCGCGAAGGCGCGGTCTTCGAACGCGGGCCTTTTGCTGGCGTACGAAGAAACCGGTTACGACAATACCCAACCCGGCCGTCTGCCGGATCTATTGCCGCATGTTTCAGGCAAGCGCATTGCAGATTGGGGCGCGGATGCGGTGAAGATCTTGATTTACTACACCCCATTCGACACCGCGGCGATCAACGATATAAAGCACGCGTTTATTGAACGAGTTGGCGCGGAGTGCGAAGCTCTTGATATCCCGTTTTTCTTGGAGTTTGTCGGGTACGATCCGAAGGGCGGCGACGAAAAAGGATTGGAGTATGCGAAGGCCAAGCCGCAGATCGTGATCGGGAGCATGGCGGAGTTCACGAAGCCCCAATATCGCGTCGACGTGCTAAAAGTGGAAGTACCCGTGAACGCGGAGTTCGTCGAGGGCAGCTTTGTGTACAAGGGCCAAAAAGCCTACACGCGCGCCGAGGCTTTGGTTCACTATCGCAGCGCGGCGGAAGTGGCGACGAAACCGTTTATCTATCTGAGCGCTGGTGTGAGCAACGCGCAGTTTGTGGAGAGTCTGCACATGGCAACCGAAGCGGGCACGGATTATTCGGGCGTTCTGTGCGGGCGCGCGACGTGGAAAGACGGCATGAGCATTTACGCGAAACAGGGCGTGAAGGCGCTGGAAGACTGGCTCCAGGATCAAGGCGTGAAGAACATCAACGCGGTGAACGCGGCGCTATCCGGCGCGATCCCGTGGTCGAAGAAGATGGGAATTTCGGCGGCCGCGTAAAAGCATTTTTCACGCAAAGGCGCTAAGGTCGCAAAGATTTTCTTTCGTTTTCTTAGCGAGCTTAGCGCCTTTGTGTCAGATAACTTCAGTTCGTCGCCGACGATTCGACAACCGGGATGTCTGCTATGACCGGGGGCGTGATCGACAGGTCGACGCCCTCCCATCGTGCAACCACCGCGGTAGCCAGGCAGTTTCCGAGTAGATTTACGGAAGTTCGCGCCATATCCATGATCGTATCGACACCCAGGATCAACGCGACACCCTCAATGGGAAGACCGAAGGTCGAGAGCGTGCCGGCCAGGATCACAAGAGAAGCTCGGGGCACGCCCGCGACTCCTTTGCTGGTGAGCATCAGCGTAAGCAACATTGTGATCTGCGTGCCGAAAGCCAACGGGTGATTCGCCGCCTGCGCGACGAACATCGCCGCCAAGGAAAGGTACAGCGTGGAGCCATCGAGATTGAAGCTGTATCCCGTGGGCAGAACGAAAGCTACGATATGGTTCGGTACGCCAAACTTTTCCATGTTCTCGAGCGCTAGAGGCAGAGCGGCTTCGCTCGACGCTGTAGAAAATGCCAGCAGCCAAGGCTCGCGCACTGCCGCAATGAATCGAGCCAGCGGAATCTTGCAGATAAAAATGACCGTGCCAAAGACCACCAAGACGAAGAAAATCAGCGCGCCGTAAAGCGTCAGTACCAGCTTGCCGAGGTTGACGAGCACGCCCAGGCCTTTATCGCCCACGGTGGCGGCCATGGAGCCGAAAACGCCGAGAGGCGCGAATAGCATCACGTAATTGGTGTATTGAAACATCACCTCCGAGAGGCCCTTGCAGAAATCGACCACGGGCCTCGCTTTCAGACCGATGGTCGCGCACGCGGTTCCGAAGATGAAACAGAATACGACGATTTGCAGGACCTCTCCGCGCGCCATCGCGTCGATGATGCTGGTTGGGAACGTATGCTCGGCGAGGGCCGCGGCGCTGGTGGCTGAGGTGGCCAGATTCGCAACGGGCTTATCGGGCAGTTGTACGCCGACTCCCGGTTTCACCAGATTGACGGCGCCAAGTCCGACGAAAAGCGCGACGGTCGTGACGATTTCGAAGTAGAGGATCGCCTTGCCGCCGATGCGGCCCATGGTCTTGACGCTACCCGTTCCCGCGATGCCGTAGACCAGCGTCGCGAAAATCAGCGGTGCGATGATCGATTTAATCAAGCGCAGGAAAATGGTGCCCAGCAGGCCCATTTCTTTAGCGGGTCCGGGAAAGAACGCGCCGAACGCGATGCCGGCGAAAAGTGCGATCAGAATCCAGGTGGTGAGTGACGGGCGTTTCATCTGCTTCCCCATTTCAATTTTTCCCGCAGCACATCGAAGAACAGCTTGTCGGGCGGCCGAATGAGGCTGATCGAGTGTTGCGAGCGTCGGCAGACAACGCGGTCGCCCTTCTTGAGAAGTTCGCCTACTTGACCGTCGATCGTCAAGTAGGTGGTGCTGTCCTCGCCGCGATTGATCACTTCAATCACGCTCTCATCGGGGAGAATGACGGGGCGATTGGTTAACGTGTGCGGACAAATCGGCGTGATGCAAAAGGCCGCGACCGACGGGTAGACGATCGGTCCACCGGCGGAAAGTGAGTAGGCAGTCGAGCCGGTGGGCGTGGAGACAATGAGTCCGTCGGCCTTGTAGACGCACATCAGTTTGTTGTCGACGTTGACCTCAAGGTCGATCATGCGGGCGATCTCGGCTTTAGAAAGCACCGCATCGTTCAGCGCGTCGTGAGATAGCAGCACCTGGTCATCGCGCCAGAGTTCGCAGCGGAGCATGCGGCGGCGGCCGATGCGAAGATCGCCGTGCAGGGCGTGTTCGAGTTGCGCGTACACCTCATCGACGGTAATGGCGGTAAGGAATCCGAGACCGCCGAAGTTCACCGCGAACAGCGGTATATCGCGTCCGCCGATCGCGCGGGCCGCGGATAGCAAAGTTCCATCGCCGCCGAGCACGATCACCAGTTGGACGTCGCGCGGCACATCGTCGCGAGACAGAAACTCCGTTTTGCCAGCGTAACCAGCGCTTTCCTTATCGAGCCGGACCTTGATGTTACGTTTCTCGAGCCATTGGACGATCCCGCCGACCAACGGCGCCGCGTGATCGATGCGAGGCTTTGAGATGATGCCGACCGTCTCAATCGTGGCCATAGAGAAGAAATTCGCGGTTGCCTTCCGTCCCGAGGATCGGACTGGGAATGATAACAGAATCGAGCCCCTGCGCTTGGACGGCATTGCGAACGCGGGCGCAGGCAAATTCGTGAAGCGCGGGGTCGCGCACGATTCCTCCCTTGCCGATGTCAGCGCGCCCGACTTCGAATTGTGGCTTCACCAATACGATCAATCGGCGGGGAGCCGCAAGAAGAGGCACGACGGCCGGAATCAGCATGGTAGTCGAGATGAAGCTCGCGTCGCAAACCGCCAGATCGAACTTGACAGGATAATCCGCAGGTTCCAGGTAGCGCGCGTTTACGCCCTCCCGCACGGTGACGCGCGGATCGTTGCGAAGTTTCCAGTCGAATTGGCCGTGCCCGACGTCGATGGCCCAGACGTTCTTGGCCCCGCGCTGAAGCAGGCAATCCGTAAATCCGCCGGTGGAGGCGCCCACGTCAAGGCATGTCCATCCGGTCACGTCGATCGAAAAATGATCTAGCGCCGCGGCGAGCTTGAATCCGCCGCGGCTCACATAGGGCATTCGTTCCAGCACTTCGATGCGAGCGTCATCGGCGATGCTATGGCCTGGCTTCGAGCTCTTCTGCCCGTTGACCGTCACCTGGCCCGCGAGAATCAGCGCCTGGGCCCTTTCGCGGGACTCGGCGAGCCCGCGATCTACCACGAGTTGATCCAGGCGATGCTTGCTCATGGCGGTGATCATGCGTTGCGATGTACGATCAAGTCCGCGAGTTCCCGTAACCGTTCGGCGCGCTCGTCGAACATCTTCAGTGCGAGGTGCGCTTCCAGGCGCTCCTGCTCCGCCATTTCGCGGGACCGCTCGATCCCATAGACGGCCGGAAACGTAATTTTCTTTTGCTGTGCATCTTTACCGGCGGTCTTGCCCAGCGCTTCGGACGACTGTTCCACGTCGAGCACGTCGTCGACGATTTGGAACGCCAAGCCGACGCGTTCGCCGAAATTCGTGAGCGCGCTGAGCTGCTCATCGGTGGCGCCTGCATAGATCGCGCCCATACGAACGCTGGCGCGCAGCAGGGCGCCGGTCTTCGCGCGGTGGATCGAATCGAGCAATTGCGCGGTCGGGAATTTCCCTTCGCCCTCGATATCGTTGACCTGGCCGCCGATCATTCCACCAACGGTGCCCGAAGCCGTCGCCAGCTCGCGGACCAGACAGATGCGTCGTTCGGCATCCACTCCTTCGAGTTTTGCCAATACCTCAAAGGCCAGAGTCAGGAGCGCGTCGCCCGCCAGAATCGCCATGGCGTCACCGAACACTTTGTGGCACGTCGGCCGGCCGCGCCGAAAATCATCGTTATCGAGCGCCGGCAGGTCGTCGTGAATCAGCGAATACGTGTGGATCAATTCGAGCACGCAGGCCGCCGACTCGATGCCTACCGGCGCGTCGGAAATTGCCTCTGCCGCAGCCATCGCCAAGAGAGGACGAATCCGCTTGCCGCCGGCGAACAGGCTGTAGCGCATGGCGCGGTGAATCGTCGGCGGATCGTCAGTCTCGGCGGGAACCCACCGCTCCAGCGCGGCGTCCACCGTTTTTTGCTGCGCGGATATATAGTCGGCGAGCGTCATCCCTTATCGAGGTTGAATGGCTCCGGCGTGACCACGCCCGCGCGCTTGACCAGTGTTTCCACACGCGTCTCAGCGTCTTCAAGCTGTTTGCGGCACAATTCGCTGAGCTTCATTCCTTTTTCGAAAAGTTCCAGCGCGCGCTCCAGAGGTAGGTCGCCGCCCTCCATTTCCTTGACGATTCCTTCGAGCTGCTGCAAGCCGGCCTCGAAACTTAATGGCGCTTCTTCAGGCATGAGTCTCTATTCTAGCCAACAGGCACGGCGACGTTCAGACCTTCGGCGAGCTGCGTGAGTTGCTGCCAGATCCCCCGCGAAACGGGAATGCCGTCGCGGCGCCTCTGCTCTTCGGATCGCCATTCCGGATCGCCTGCGATCAGCACTTCGCTGAATCCTGCCGCCGGCCGTGAGCCTTTCACCGTATCGCGCATCTGCTGCATCCGAGCCTGAAATTCGTCCATGGGAAGAAATCGCCCGGCATCGATCGCCAGGAAAAAGTGACTGACGCGCATCGGGCGATGTTTGACGCGCAGTCCGCCGACGCCGGTCATCATCGCGCCGCCCGAAAGCACCGCGCACAGGACCTCGACCATCAACGCGAGCCCCGTTCCCTTGTATCCGCCGAGAGGCATCGGCAAGCCTTCTAATGCCACCTTCGGATCGGTCGTCGGATGCCCCTCCGCATCCATCGCCCATCCTTCTGGAATTTCAGTATCGCCGCTCAGGATCGCCTTGTGAATCCGATTGAGTGCCACCGTAGTAGTCGCCATGTCCAGCAGAAACGTGTCGGGTCCGGGCACGGCCATGCAGATCGGATTCGTGCCGAGAATTTTATCCCGCCCCTGCCAGGCAGCCACCAGCGGCGTCGCATTACAAGTGACGATGCCGATGAATCCCGCCGCCGCGAGTTTTTGCGCCCACCACGCCGACGCTCCGAAATGACTTGAATTGCGCGCCGTCACCATGCCAATTCCATGCTCCCGTGCCAGACGAATCGCATGATCGCAACAGGCGTCCGAAACCACCTGCCCCAGTCCGTTCCTGCCGTCATAAACCATGCAGGACTCGTTTTCGCTCGCGATCTCACCGCGGGTTGCGATGTCGATGTTGCCATCCTGGATCTGCTGCGTATACCAGATGAGAAGCTGCACGCCGTGCGAATCGACGCCGCGCAAATTTGCGGAGACCAGAGAATCGGCAACTAGAATCGCCGCCTCACGGCGAACGTGCACAGCCTCCAAAATGGCGCGGCCAAAGTCGGCCAGGGGTTGATGGGGAATGACGAAATAATCGTTTGAATCCTGCATGAATTTCTAAAGGTAGCACTCATTGAGCTGCGTGAATTACAATGGTGGGTTGCCCGCCAGTCGGGCGCGTAGCTCAGTTGGTTAGAGCGCCTGCTTCACACGCAGGAGGTCACAGGTTCGAGTCCTGTCGCGCCCACCACTTTCTTTTGAACAACTTGCAATACCCAGTGTGCCCGCGCGATGGAAATCATTTGTGGTGCACTAGCCGCCTGTCGAGCCCGAAGTCATGCTGCGCGTGGAAGAAAGCGCCTCCGCGTGTCTCCGCAACCGTTTGGGGAGGGTGGTCTTATCCAGGGCCGACAGACCGCGCCGCGCCGACCCAGAAACGCTCCCGCAGAACTCGCTTCAGCACCTTACCCGAAGCGCTTCTTGGGAGGTCCGCTTCAGAAAAGTCGATTCGACGCGGAACCTTATAATTCGCCAAGAACTGGCGGCAGTAAGCGATCAGTTCGTCCGCGGTGAGCTGCGTCCCAGCTTTTAAGACCACGCAGGCCGTCACCAGTTCTCCCCACCGAGTGTCTGGAATGCCGAAAATTGCGACGTCCCTGACGGCGGGATGATTAAAAATCACCGCCTCCACCTCGCCCGAATATACGTTTTCACCACCGGTGACGATCATGTCTTTCGAACGATCCAGTATGAAAAAATAGCCGTTCGAATCCTGGTATCCTATGTCTCCTGTCCGAAAAAGGCCATTGCGAAAGGAGGCGGCGGTCTCCTTATCGTTGTTCCAGTAGCCCGTCATTACATTCGCGCCGCGTGCCACAACCTCACCGGGGTTCGGAGTCTTGACCGGATTGCCCGCGTCGTCCACAATCTGCACGTCGATGCCTGGGCAGGGCCGTCCGCAAGACATTAACTTGTCGGCGGTATGTTCTCCATCCTGAAGGCCGGTGAGGAAACCGGTTTCACTCAACCCATAGACCTGTACGAGCTGGGTGTTCGGCAAGAGTTCGCGAACCTTGCGGATCAGTTGCGGAGCCATCGGAGATCCACCGTATGCGAGCACTTCAAGGCTGGCGAGATCGTGCGGGTTGGATTCGGCGTATTGAGCCAGAAAACTGATCATAGTCGGAACGAGAACCGTATAATTCACCCGCTCCTTCGCGACGATCTCACAGAACGTTTCCGGCTGGAAGCGCGCAAGAGTAACCTGGCTTGCACCGAACATGGGCGCCGCAAACATCGCGGGGAAGTCGGCGATATGAAAGATCGGCGCGGCGTGCAGAAAAACACCGCCTTCGCGATAACGCATCCAGTAATTGAAATTGTTTACGTCCGAAAGAATATTGGAATGCGTCAGCTTGACGCCCTTAGGCTGGCCCGTGGTTCCGCTGGTATAGATGAGCGCGAGGATCGCCTCCGGATCGTAGCAGGGGTCCGGACAGGGACCATCGCTGCCCGTCAATGCAGCGCCTATCAACCCACCACGGTCGAGGACGATATCCCAGGAAAGGGGCGTTTTCGGTTGCGGCAGCGTCGAATGCCGAACGATTCCGCGCGCGGTGCAGTCCGTCAGCACATGATCAATCTCAGGGATAGAAAGCCGGATGTTAATCGGAACTACGATCACGCCGAGCCAACTGCATGCGTAGACCAGCTCGATATACTCGGGCGCGTTGGGAAGCAGGATCCCTAGGCGATCTCCCTTCTTGAAACCAGCACTGCTCAATCCCGCGACAATCCTCCGCACGCGATCGTGAAGCTGCGAGAAAGTGAGCGTCGATTGATCTAAGGAAAGCGCTGGTCTTTCTGGATAATATCGGACCGCCCGACCCATGGAATGGATATAAAGCATTCAGGCGTTCTCCAAGACATAATTCAAAGGCGATGCACTTCGATACCGCGCCAAATCCGCGACACTCACCATCTTCAGATCGTACTTGCAGCAGAAGCGAATGAGATCGGGCAAGCAGGCCATGGCTCCATCATCGTTGGCGATTTCGCAGATTACACCGGAAGGATTCAATCCCGCCAGACGAGTGAGATCGACGGCCGCTTCAGTGTGACCCCGCCGTTCCAGAACACCATTTCGGCGGGCGCGAAGCGGAAAAATGTGGCCCGGCCGCGCCAGATCTTCAGGACGCGTCTGTGCGTCTGCAACCGCGAGCACCGTTTGGGCGCGGTCGTACGCGGAGATTCCCGTTGTGACGCCCCGTCCCTTCGCGTCGACCGACACCGTAAAAGCTGTGCCGCCCCACGACGTGTTTTGCACGACCATCGGACTTAGTTCCAGGGCATCCGCTCTCTCGCTGGTAATCGCCACGCAAATCAGTCCGCGGGCGCGAGTCGCCATGAAGTTGATGGCTTCCGGGGTGATCATCTCCGCTGCGATCATGAGGTCGCCCTCGTTCTCGCGGTCTTCATCGTCGACGATCACAATCATCCGTCCCGCTTGGAGTTCGATGAGCGCTTCGCGGACGGATGTGAAGAGTGGGTCTGGCTCCGCAGCGGTATCGAGGATTTCAACCTCTTCGAAACCATTAGCAAACATCCGGCGAACTCCCTTCCCATCGACTTCGTTTAGACAAGTGTGAGCGTGTGGCCCATTCTGTGTTTTTTGGTTCCAAGGTATCCGGTGGAGTACAAACTGGGAGGCGCCTCGCACGGAATCCGCTCCACGATGACAATGCCGGCCTTGGTCATCGCGCGGCACTTATCGGGATTGTTAGAAAGCAGCCGAATTGCCCGAATGCCGAGATCTTCTAAGATCGCGGCAGGCAATACATAGTCCCTGCAGTCTGCTTCAAAACCAAGTGCGTGGTTTGCAGCGATCGTGTCCAGCCCTTCGTCTTGGAGAGCATACGCCCGCAATTTTGCCATCAGACCTATCCCGCGGCCCTCCTGTTGTTCGTAGATGAGGACGCCGCATCCTTCCGCAGCGATCCCCTCCATCGCAAGTTTCAGTTGCTCGCCGCAGTCGCACCGGAGGGATTGCAAGACGTCGCCAGTGATGCACTGAGAGTGAATTCGAACAAGCGGCGCCTGTAGGGAAGGATTGCCAAGGACCAGCGCCAGTGCCGTTTCCGGTGAGCGCCGACCCGGGTTCCAGCGCTCAAAGCCAAGCGCCCGAAATACACCCCAACGCGTCGGCAGCTCCGTAGCGGCGATCTCTCGTATTCTCATGGTTCAGGAGGCCTTAGCCTTCGCGCTGTTAAAGTCCGGCTTAGGTTTCTCGAGAAATGCCGTGAAGGCGTCTTTCGCTTCGGCGGATCGGACTCGGACGGCGAATTCGCTGAGTTCACGGTGTACCGCCTGATCGATGAACTCTCGATCCGGAGCCTTGATGAGTTTCTTACAGGCTCGGAGGGCCTCGGCCGGTTTCTGCGCTAGTTTCTTTGCGGTCTCGTCAGCCTTAGCCAGCACGTTTTGATCGGGAACCACGGCCGTAACCAGGCCAAGCTCGTTTGCGCGAGCCGCACTGAATGGCTCACCCAGCAAGATCAACTCGGCCGCTTGTAGGTAACCAATCTGTCTCGGCAGCGTATAGCTTGACGCCAGTTCGGGCACCAGCGCGAGATTGATAAACGGGACTTGAAATTTCGTGCTTTCCGCGGCGTAGACGAAGTCGAAATGCAGGAGCATCGTTGTGCCGCCACCGACCGCCACGCCATGCACCGCCGCGACCAGCGGTTTTCCGAAACGGATCAGCGCGTCGAGAAAGCGAGCCTGTGGGCTATCGCCAGGTCCAGGAGGATGGCTAGTAAAATCCGCCAAATCGTTGCCGGCCGTGAAGGAATCGCCCGCGCCGTGTGCCACCACGACGCGGACGTCATCATTTTTGTCGGCTCGGTCAAGCTCCTCCGCGAGGGCGGCGTACATCGCCAGAGTCATCGCGTTCTTCTTAGACGGGCGATTGAATTGGACGCTCAGAACGTTGCCCGAAAGTTCGGTGGTGATCTCTTCCATGACTGTTACCCGGGAATTTCCGCGTACGTGATGCCGCTCAAGTTTCCTTCCGCGAACAGGATCGCCTTCTGGCCTGAACCGTCCAGATTGCAGCGATACACCGATCCCCCGAGGTCAGTAAAGAACATGCGCCCGTTTTTCAGGTCCAGCGCCAGACCGATGCCTTCCATCAAATGATTGAAGACGATATCGGGATCTTGGCGTGTGCCGGACGGCGGATCCATCGGCGCGCGATTCACAGTGTTGCCGCGAGGCGGATCGCCACGATCGGTCCAGTACATCATCCGGTTGGCAAGATCGAGGTCGAGGTCGATCGGCTCAGGGAGAGCGTCGTAGAGAACTTCAATGTCTTTTCGATTCTTGGGATCCTGGCCTCTCGGAATTTCGATTCCGGCCCGGAAAATGCGGCCATCGCCGGCGTTGTCGTTACCTTTTTGCGTCCAGTAGACGTGGCCGCGGTCCGTGTCGAGGGCGATTCCAACGCACCATTTTGTTTGGTCGGGCCCGGGCTGGGGATCCCCCTTGCTTGTATCGATTAGAGTTTCGAGCTTGTTGCCGTCGAGATTGGCGCGCATGATTCGCATCCCTTCGCGATCCGACCAATAAAGCTTGCCGTTCTTCTTATCGAACTGGAGCTGTTTCGGAGTATGGGTGCGGCCTTCGGTAACAACAGTCACGAGATTTTTCCCGTCGAGGTCCGCGCGAACGATCGATCCGTCATTCGCGCTGGGGATGCCCATGTTCGTCCAGTAGATGTGGCCTGCCTCGGCATCGACGACGATCCCGTCGGGAAGCTTCCGGCCTTCCGTCACGATCGTCTTCAGATCCGAACCGTCGGGATTGCAAGACATCACGCGTCCGCTGGCGAGATCGAGAAAGAACAACCGCGCTACTGTCGCCTTCGGTACTGGTTTCGGGAATTTCGGTTTCTTAACAATAGTTTCACTCATCGCTTACCTCCCACGACCTCTGCGTCGTGACTTTTCTGTGGAATCGTCGCACTGGCTCGAAAGCCTTCAATCTGATCGGCGCTGAATCCGAGCTCCCGCAGCACCTCGTCATTGTGCTCGCCGAGCTCCGGTCCGCGGCGCGCCGCTGCCTTCGGCACGCCATGGATTTTGATCGGGCTGCTCACGGTTTGCTTCAAATGCTCACCGCCGCCTTCGATCGGCACAATGATGTTGTTCGCGAGTACCTGTGGATCTGTGGTTATGTCGGCCGGCGTCTTGACGATTCCATAAGTGATGCGAGCACGTTCGAAAACGTCGTTCCAGTGTGCCAGGGTTTGCGCGCCAAAGATCTCATCCAGGATCGCCGCAAGCTGCGCTGAATTCTTGCCGCGTGCAGAGTCATCGGCAAACCGAGGATCGGACACGAGTTCCGGACGGCCAATCGCGGGGGGAAGAGCCGGCCAGTCTTTCGGTTGCATCACGATCAGGAACCAACGGTCGTCCGAGGTCTTGTACACGTTGAAAATCGCGTTAGGCGGGTTCTTGCGATCGTGAAGCGGGTAGAACTTGGCATCGCACAGAGCAGCCTGAACCAACACCGCGGAGGACCAGATTCCTTCGGCAATCAGCGATGTGGTCACATAGCAACCTTCGCCAGTGCGCTCCCGCCGGTACAAGCCCGTGACGATCGCGGAATAAAGTCCCATTGCACTCGCGTGGTCTCCGCTGGCGGGCACAGGCAAGGTGGGAGGAGCGCCGGCGTCCCGGGTCATATCGAGCAGGCCGCTCCGCGACCAATATGCTGTGATGTCGAATCCCGGTAGATTGGTATCGGGACCTTCGTCTCCGTATCCAGTCAAGTCGGCATAAATCAAACGTGGATTCCAGGGCGCGAGGTCCTCATAAGTCAGCTTGAGCTTTTTGCGCACCGGAGGCGGGAAGTTAACCACCAGAACGTCGGCCCATTTGACCAGGCGTTCGAGGATCTCTCTGGAGGCCGGCGACTTCAAGTCGAGCGCCACTCCCCGTTTGTTGCGATTGGAGAGATGCCAGCTATAGTTCTCTTTGGCGCTCGGGAGAGGGGGGATTCTGTACGTCATCCTGTGCGGATCGCCGATCCCCGGTGGTTCCACTTTGACGACGTCAGCGCCGAAATCGGAAAGCACCGTCGCCGCGCCGGGACCTGCCAGAAAACTGGCAAAATCGATAACTTTTAAGCCCGCAAAAATGTGATCTGTGTTCATGTGGCTCCTCAGCGTCCCTTGAAATTGGCCGTACGCTTCTCCAGAAATGCCGCCGTGCCTTCCTTCTTGTCCTCGGTCGAAGTGCAGATTGCGACCAGCGACGATTCGAGAAGCAAGCCTTCAGAGAGGCTCGTTTCAAGGCCTTTATTCACGGCCTGCAAAGCGTATTTCACAGAAAGCGGAGCGTTCCCGCCCATCTGTTTCAAAATCGCTTCGGCCCGGCCAATCAGCTCCGGCGCGGGGACGACTTCATTCACAAGTCCGATGCGATAAGCTTCCTGCGCATTGATCATTTCGCCAGTGAGAATCATGTGCAACGCGCGGCCCTTTCCTACCAGGCGCGGAAGCCTCTGCGTCCCGCCGTACCCCGGGATAATTCCGAGCTTCACTTCGGGCAAACCGAACTTGGCATTCTCCGACGCGACACGAACTGTGCATGCGAGCGCGGTCTCGCAGCCTCCACCCAGGGCAAAACCGTTAACGGCGGCGATGGTGGGTTTGCCCAGGCTCTCGATCAGATCCATGACGCCCTGTCCATCGCGCGTTTTCTGCTCCGCTTCGACGGGCGTGTCTGTGGCGACCTCGTTGATGTCGGCCCCGGCGATGAATGCTTTTTCTCCGGCACCGGTTATGATGACGCCGCGGATTTCCGGATCGTCTTTGGCGTCCTGAAATGCCTCGCGCAAATCGGCGACTGCTCTTCGATTGAGGGCATTGAGGACCTTGGGACGATTCATGGTGATGTAAGCGAAACCGCCTTTCTTCTCGTACAGAACGGTTTCAAGCGATAATCCTGCCGCCGTTTGACTCATGTATTCCTCCTTAACCTAAACAAACGCTCCCATTCCGGTAATCGCCTTGCCAACGATCAGCGTATTCATCTCGCGCGTCCCTTCGTAGGAGTAAATCGCCTCGGCGTCCGCGACAAAGCGGCCGATTTGATAGTCGAGCGTGATGCCATTCGCTCCGAGAAGTTCGCGCGCGAACCCCACCGTCTCGCGCATTTTCACAGTGCAGAACGCCTTGGCGAGCGACGCATGCTCGTCCTTCAGCTTCCCCTCATCTTGGAGCTGCGACAATCGCACGACCATGCAAAGCGACGCCGTAATATTGCCGAGCATCTTCACGAGCAGATCCTGTATGAGTTGAAATTTCGCGATGGGCTTGCCGAACTGCTCGCGCGTTTGCGCATAGGCGAGCGCGTGTTCATAAGCCCCGATCGCGCAGCCGACCGCTTCCCAAGCCACGAAAGCCCGAGTCATGCGCAAGACGCGCGCCGTGTCCCGAAAGGACGTGTCTATTTGCAGACGGTTTTCCTCCGGGACGCGGCAATTCTCGAGTGTGATCAACGCGTTTTGAACCACGCGCAGCGCCATTTTGTGTTGGATCTTTTCAGCTTTGAAACCAGGAGTCTTGTTCTCGACAATGAATCCCTTCACCTGGTTGTCCGCCACGTCGCGGGCCCAGATGATCGTAACGTCGCCCCAGGTAGCATTGCCGATCCACTTCTTCTGCCCGTTCAGGATCCAGGAGTCGCCCTCCCGTCGCGCCGTTGTCAGGAGCCCGCCGGAGGCGCCTGAACCGACCAAAGGCTCAGTCAGGCCGAAGGCGCCGATTTTTTCCAGGCGGGCCATCGGCGGCAGCCACTTTTGTTTTTGTTCTTCGGATCCGCACAGGAAGATCGATCCCATTGCCAGTCCGCTATGGACGCCGAAAAAGGTCGCGAAAGAGCAGTCCACACGCGCAATTTCCATCGCCACAAAACCCGCGAGAAGAGTGCTTCCTCCCGCGCATCCGTAGCCGTGGTAACCCATGCCGGCGACTCCGAGATCGCGAAAGCCTGGAACCAAATCGAAGGGGAAGGAGTCTTCCAGCCAATATTGGTTGATGACTGGCGCGACCTTGCTTTCCATAAATGCGCGGACCTTCTGCAAAATAGCCCGTCCGGCATCGTCCAGAGACTCGGTGACTTGATAAAAGTCGCCGTTTGGCGTGGGCAATGGGATGGCTGGTTTTGTCGTGACTGCTGACATATTCTTTCTCCTTACTTCTTATTTGCTCGATGTAGATAATACTGAGGAGCTTTCGGGTCTGGGTTTTATTGGGTCCGAACCGCGATGATTCACAATGAGCCGCGATCCGCGCTGCCCTGTGAGGTAGGTCCAGACCCATTGAACAAACACGCTTACTCGAAGGCTCGATTCCCCAAGGAATTGGAGATGAACCCCCGCCCATGCGAGCCAGGCCACGAAGCCGGAGACCTGGAATCCTCCACTTTGGAGGACCGCGAAGCCTTTTCCGACGACGGCCATATTGCCCTTGTCGAAATACCGGAAAGGAGGGGGCGCGGGCTGACCGCCGGTTCGTCGATGAATCAACTTTCCGGCGTATCGGCCTTGCTGGATTGCGACCTGCGCTACTCCGGGCAACGGCCGGCCATCCTGATCCAGCGAAGCCGTGTCGCCCACCACGAAAATCTCCGGATGATCGGGCACGGTAAGATCAGGTTGAATCCGCACGCGGCCGGCGCGATCGGTTGGAACTCCCAGCCACTTGCCCGCCGGCGATGGTGCGACGCCCGCAGTCCAAATCACAGTCTTGCTGAAGATCCTCTCGCCACCGACGATCAATCCATCCGCATCGATTTGATCGACCGCGTGACCTAGCCGTACCTCGACATTGAGAGATTCCAGGCGCTTCCGGGCCGCGGCGGAAAGTGTTTCAGAAAAAGTCCCGAGGACGCGCGGGGCCATGTCCAACAAAACAATTCGCGCCACGGTGGGATCGATCCTCCGAAACTCCGACTTCAAGCTATTGCGGACCAGAATCGCAATCGCGCCCGCCATTTCCACTCCGGTAGGTCCTGCACCGACCAACACAAACGTAAGCAGATCGCGATGACGGCTCGGATCCTCTTCGGCCTCGGCCTGCTCGAACGCTTGCAGAATCCTGTTGCGAATGTCGACTGCGTCCGCAAGAGTTTTTAATCCGGGCGCATGCGCCGCGAATTCGTTGTGCCCGAAATAACTGTGCGTGACGCCTGTCGCCAGCACGAGAAAATCATACGAGAGCGGAACTCGCGACCTGTCCGCGCCGTCCACAAATATGCACTTGTTCTCCTTGTCGAGTCCGGTTACTTCTCCGAGAATAACCGTCGTGTTGCTCTGCCTGCGAAGAATATTGCGGATCGCAGACCCGATCTGCCCAGGGGTTAACGCGGATGTCGCCACCTGATACAACAGCGGCTGAAACAGGTGATGATTCGATCGGTCAACAAGAGTGATGTGCGCCGGGGTGTTACGGAGAGCTTTCGCGGCCGCAAGGCCGCCGAAGCCCCCACCCACGATCACGACGTGAGGAATTGTGTCGCTCATGGCGCTACTTCGCCTGCACCGCCGTTTCTGCCTGTTGCAATCGGAGCTTCACCAACTCCAGTAGCAATTCGTCGCGCATCTCTGCCAGTTCATCGATGCTGCGTCCGTTTGCATCTTTGAGTACGCCGTCAACGATGATTTGCTTGCTGCCCTCCGGCCATTCGGAAAAACTTCCCAAGTCCTTCCACCAGCTCGCGACGGGACCGGACAGATGCTCCATGAAATGCTTGATTCCGCCCTCACCGCCGCCAAGATGGAACAACATGCTCGGCCCCATGATTCCCCATCGCAACCCGGGGCCCCAGCAGACAGCCGTGTCGGCATCCGCGACATCCACGACGCCGAGATGAATAAGATTGACAACTTCCCGGTAAATGGCGGCCTGCAATCGATTGGCAACGTGCCCAACCACTTCTTTGCGAACATGAATCGGTTTCTTCCCGATGGAGGCGTAAAAATCAATCGCCCGCTTAACTGCCGCATCCGAGGTTTTCGATCCGCCCACTACTTCAACCAGCGGAACCATATGCGGAGGATTGAACGGATGCCCGATGACGCAGCGTTCGGGGTGCTTGCAGGCGGACTGGGTCACACTCATGGTGATGCCGGACGAACTTGACGCGATGAGCGAACCGGGCGGTGTCGCAGCGTCGATATCGGCGAAGAGCTTGATTTTGAAGTCAGGCCGTTCCGGGCCATTTTCCTGGACGAAGTCGGCGTCGGAGACAGCCTTCCTCATGTCCGGTGAAAAACTTCGCCTGTTGCGCGACGCGGACTTTGCAAGGCCCTTCTGAGTGAGAGCGGGCCATGCCGCGTCGACGAACTTGCGCAAATTCTGTTCAGCG